>JBGAIH010000006.1:70338-166886 GCA_044225675.1 Burkholderiaceae bacterium | reverse complement strand
ACCGTCCAGGCCACGGAGCGGCAGATCGCGACCGCCGTGGCGGGCACGGCCAAGTCCGCCGAAGAGGCGCTGCTGCGCGCAGGCGGCGCGCTGGACAAGGCCGGCAATCCCCTGCTGGACATGAGCAAGCTCAGCTCGGACCAAAAGCGCCTGGTCGGCGAGCAGCTGTTCGGGCCGAACACCGTCCGGCAGATCGTGCCCGACGGCCAGCAGATCGCGCGCGTGCAAGGCCAGGGCGGCAACAGCATCGACGAGCTGTACCGCGTCCAGCGACCCGATGTGGACTACGTCAGCATCGAATACAAGTTCGTCGGAGTCGACGGCAGGACGGGCGCGCAGGTCTTGAAGAACACGAAGGATGGGAAGCAGGGGAGCGAAAGTTGGATCACGGGTTCGAATCGACTTGAAAAGTCGGTGGGCGTTGATCTCGCCCGTGATGTATTTAACTCGCTCCGCTCAGGAAGAGTTGAGAGCTGGGTCGTAACTGTACGTCCTGACGGTTCGACTTTCATCGAAGTGTTATCGCCCCAAGGCAGACCCATACCGATCGACGCATCAAAGCTGATTCATCCGAGTTCGAATCTTTCAGGAGCAAAAAAATGATCCGCGCCGAAATCGGTTCGTCGACCTATTGGAGCATGTGGATTGAAAAAGACGGGAAATGGCTACTTTCCGCGAATGAAAAGCTGTCAGGGGAAGTGTCAAGAAATCATGTCTACGAGCCGCAGTATGTGTTCAACCTGGCAATCGACTCAATGCGGCTGGCGATTCGCAAATACTCCGCCGGCGCCCCCATCCGCGACCTGAGCCCCCACTTCCCCGGCCTCATCGATGCCTGGGAACTGTCCAACCGCCTGAGCGACGAAATCTGCCGCGAGCACAAGCTCCAGAGTTGCCGCGACTGGGACTTCTCCCTCGCCAATCTCAACCACTACAACTGGTGCTTCTGGCTCGTCGGCCTGGCGCTGTCGCTCGATCTTCCGGACGCACTCTGGCTGCGATTGCTCGCCCTGATCGACGGCGAGGGGCAGGACGTTCTGCTGGACCGGGTCATCGCCAGCCGTTCACCTGAGCGGCGCATCGGCACTCGCCTGCTCCACGCCAGGCCCTATGCACGCCTGCTGCGGGCGATCGATGCACCGCTGCCCGAACGCGCCCCGGCGCTGCGCGACTTCGTCGATCACTGGTACGCCGAACTCCAGCGACCGCGCCCCAAGAACGCCCGCGCGCCCACCATCGAGCCCTTCTGGTACCACTATGGCGACCCCGAGTCGCACCCGCTGGAGACGGGCAGCTACTTCGGCCGCTGGTGCATCGAGGCGGTCGCCGCCGTCAAGGCCTTTGGCCTGGACGACAGCCTGTGCCTCGGCCATGAACACTATCCCGGTGATCTGCTGCGGCCTGACGGGCCCGGCACGCATGCACAGCGTGACGAACCAAGGTTCAGCTGGTGGCGACGACTCTTCGGTCAGCCCAGGCGAGCCCTCGAATGAGCCACCTGGTCATCGCTTCATCCGATGGCGTCCGCGCGTCTGTTGATGGCGGGACGACAGTCTCGTCTGAGGGATGAAATCTCCGCGCTTCGCGCTCTGCGCATCACCTGCAACTATTAAGTCTTCACCTGTCGCATGAGGGCGCGTGAGCGCGTCCGGATTTCCGCTCATGCGTTCCGCGGGCTGTGCGGCTTTCCATCTTCGGCGTCGCGGGAAAACCCTGACGGCACCCTTGCAAATCAAGGACTTGCGCGTGTGTCCATTGGTGGCACACGCGTTGCTATCTCCAGCACGCACACAACCCATGCGTGCCCCTCGGGAGGGGCGAACAGGAGACAAGCGAAATGAAGATGAGAACGACGTCGTTGCGACGTTCGCTGGCATGCGCCAGCGTTGCGCTGGGCCTTGCGGCCCTTGCGCTGTCCGGATGCGGTGGTGGCAGCGGCAGTGCCGAGACGCCACCGCCCGGAAGCCCCCCCACCGTCCCGGTCGTCCCCGGCACACCGCCCGTCGATCCCGGCCCCGGCACGCCCGAGACTCCGGCCACCGTTCGCGTGTCCACGCTCTCGACGCAGCCCGACAAGGTCGCGGGCACCGACGCGCTGCTCGAAGTCGAGGTGCTGGCTTCGGCGCCCGATGCCACCGTCACGGTGAGTTCAAACGGCGTGGACGTCACCTCGGCTTTTGCGCCCGATGCCTCGGGCAAGCTGGTGGGCAGGATCACCAACGTCGCGCCCGGCGCCAACCAGGTGAAGGTGGCCTACAACGGCTACACCGCCACGCTCGCGATCACCGGCTATGCCGTCACCGGCCCGGTGATGTCGGGCCCGCACGAGGACCCGTTCATCTGCAGCTACGGCTCCTTCGGCCTGCAGGCCGGCACGCCCGCGCTCGTGCCCACGGGCGACGACAAGTGCTCCATCGTCACGCAGGTCGACTACTACTACCAGGCCACGGGCTCCACGGGTTTCACCTACCTGTCGCCGTCGGCCGTGACCTACCCCGTGAACATGAAGCGCATCACGGTCGATGGCGTGGCGGACGTGCCCTACATCATCCGCGTGGAGACCGGCACGATCAACCGCGCCATCTATCAGACGGCGCTGCTGCATGACCGCTTCGCGCTGCCGGCGCCCACGCCGGCCGCACCGCCCGCCAACTGGAACCGCAAGGTGATCTACCCGCTGGGCGGCGGCTGCCAGGGCGGCTGGTTCCAGCAGGGCACGTCCACCGGCGGCGTGTTCAACAACGGCTGGCTGCAGGCCGGCTACGCCGTGGCCAGTTCCACGCTCAACGTGATGGGCCAGAACTGCAACGACCAGCTGTCGTCCGAGACCGTCATGATGGTCAAGGAGCGCTTCATCAACCAGTATGGCGTGCCGCTGTTCACCATCGGCACGGGCGGCTCCGGGGGCGCCTACCAGAGCAACCAGACCGGTGACAACTACCCGGGCCTGTTCGACGGCATCATCATCAGCCAGGTGTTCGCGGACGTGACTTCGTCGACGCTGTTCAAGCAGTTCGACTCGCGCCTGCTGAACAACTACTTCAACCTGGCCGGCGGCTACACCAACGCACAGAAGCAGGCGATCTCGGGCTACCTGCAGATCGCCAACATCTCCAACATGAGCGGCCAGGCCGGCCGGATCGATCCGACGGTGAGCTTCCCCTCGGGCGTGAGCGCGGGCTACGGCCCGAGGGCGCGCTACGACGCGCTGACCAACCGCGGCGGCGCGCGCGCCAGCGTCTACGACCACACGAAGAACGTCTACGGCACCACGGCCGAAGGCCATGCCCTGCGGCCCATCGACAACGTGGGCGTGCAGTACGGGCTGAACGCGCTGAACAAGGGCGTGATCACGGCGGCGCAGTTCCTCGACCTGAACCAGCGGATCGGCGGGCTCGACCGCGACCTGCAGCCGCAGCTTGCGCGTACCGTGGCCGACCCGGGCGTGCTCGAGCGTGCGTACCAGTCGGGCCGCATCGTCTGGGGCGGCGGGGGTCTGAAGAACATGCCGATCATCGACAACCGCGACTACAACGACCAGGCGGTGGGCGGCGACATCCACACCAAGATCCATTCGTTCTCGGTGCGCGAGCGCCTGCGCGCGGCCAACGGCCATTCGGACAACCACGTGATCCTCACCACGCCCAGCGGCGTGAACACGCTGGCCTACATGGACCAGTGGCTCACGGCCATCAAGGCCGACCCGAGCACGACCTCCACGCTGGCGCAGAAGGTGGTGAACAACCGCCCGGCCGACCTCAAGGACGCGTGCTGGAACGGCGGCATCAAGTACGAGGAAGAGCAGGTCGCCTTCGGCAGCACCACCTGCAACGGCTTCTATCCCGCCGGCACCACGCCGCGCATGGAAGCCGGTGGCCCCCTGGCCGACAACATCGCCAAGTGCCAGCTCAAGCCACTGAACCCGGCGGACTACGCGGTCACGTTCACGCCGCTGCAGTGGAGCGTGATGCAGAACATCTTCCCCCAGGGTGTGTGTGACTGGAGCAAGCCGGGCGTTGCCCAGCAGCCCAGCCGTCCGTGGCAGTCCTTCGGCCCGGCGCCGAAGAACCTGCTGTTCGACATCACCAAGCAGTAAGGCGCGAAGGAATACAAGACATGAACAAGACTTTCTCACTGGCGCGCCAGCGCGCCTCCCGCGCCGTCTTCGGCCTGACGCTGGCCGCCCTCGTCGCTGTCCTCATGGCCGGCTGTGGCGGGGGCAGCGGCAGCCCCGCGCCCGCAGCGCCCGAGTACCCCGGCCTGCCGCCGGTCGTGCCCGAGACACCGACGCCCGAGGCGCCGGCCACCTTCCGCATGAGCCTGCTGTCCTCGCCGGCCGACCGCGTCACCGGCGTGGAGGCGCTCTTCGACATCGAGCTGCTCGACGCGGGCGCTGCCGGCCGCATGGAGGTGCTGGCCAACGGCGTCGACCACGCAGGCGCCTTCGCGATCGACGACCGCAACGGCCACCTGGTCGGCAAGGTCAGCGGCCTGGTGCCCGGCGTGAACCAGGTCGAGGTGAAGTACGGCGGCTACGTGCAGCGCCTGCCGCTGACGGTCTATGCGAAGACGGGGCCGGTGTTCTCGGGCCCGCACCGCGAGCCTTACATGTGTGCCACCAGCTTCAACCGCACCGGCGGCGCGGCGCTCACGCAGGAGCTGGACGGCAAGTGCTCGACCAAGACGCTGGTGAGCTACTTCTGGGTGTCGACGACGGGCGCGCGCAGCGGCTATACGCCCGGTGCCGCCTATGCGGGCAACATGGACTACCTCACCGTCAACGGCAAGACCGTGCCCTACCTCGTGCGGCTGGAAAGCGGCACCACCAACCGTGGCTGGTACCAGACGGCCATGCTTCACGACTACCTCAACGAGCCGACGCCGAGCCCGACCTACCGCGCCAATGGCTGGAACGGCAAGCTGCTCTACACCACGTCGGGCGGCTGCCGCGGCGGCTGGATGCAGCAGGGCGACGGCTTCGACACGCTGTTCGACAAGGAGTGGCAGCAGCGCGGCTATGCCGTGGTGTCCACGTCGCTCAACCAGGCGAACACCAACTGCAACGACGTGGTGGGCGCGGAGTCGGCGCTCATGGCCAAGGAGCTGTTCACCAAGTCGTATGGCGTGCCGGCGTACACCATCGGCCTGAACACGGGCGCCAGCGGCGGCGGCTTCCAGCTGGGTGAGATCGCCGAGAACTACCCGGGCATCTTCGACGGCATCATCACCACGCAGGCCATGGCCGACGTGTTCTCGTCGGCGCTGTTCAAGGCACACGATGCGAGGTTGCTGACCCTGTACTTCGCGCAGAGCATCGTGGCGCCGACGACCACCGTGGCTTTCTCGGATGCGCAGAAGCTCGCCGTCACGGGTTTGCGCACCGTGGCGAACATCACCGCAACCAGCGCCGAGGCCATCCGCATGGACCCGCTGGGCGAGTTCCCCGCCACGCTACCGTTCTCGGCGCGCTATGACGCGGCGAGCAATCGCGGCGGAGCCCGCTCCACGGTGTATGACGCCTACGTCAACGTGCTGGGCAAGACCTCCGAAGGCCATGCGCTGCGCCCGCTGGACAACGTGGGCGTGCAGTACGGCCTGGCCGCGCTGAACGCGGGCACGATCAGCATCGACCAGTTCCTGGATCTGAACGACAAGATCGGCGGGCTCAACCGCGACCTCGTGCGCACCTCGTCTCGCACGGTGGCCGACACCGACGCGCTCACGCGCGCCTACCGCTCGGGCCGCATCGTGAGCGGGGCGGGCGGCCTCGCGCAGACGGCCATCATCGACCGCCGCGACTGGACCGACACCGCCGTGGCCGGCAGCTTCTACACGCGCATCCACAGCTTCTCGCTGCGCGACCGCCTGATCAAGGCCAATGGCCACGCCGACAACCACGTGATGCTCTCCGCATCCACGACCGGCAGCGTGACCGCGAGCCTCACGATCGACCAGATGGACGCCTGGCTCGTCGCGGCGCAGGCCGACACGACGGCCGGCCGGACCAAGGCCCAGAAGATCGCCGCGAACCGCCCGGCCACGCTGAAGGACGCCTGCTGGATCGGCGGCAGCAAGACGGAGGAGACGCAGCAGCCGACGGGCGGCACCTGCGGCACGGCCTACCCGGCCGGCACCACGCCGCGCATGGCGGCCGGCGGCCCGCGCGCCGACGACATCATCAAGTGCCAGCTCAAGGCGCCAGCGCGAGCCGACTATGCGGTGACGTTCAACCCCATCCAGTGGTCGCGCCTGAACCTCATCTTCGCCAGCGGCGTGTGCGACTGGACGCAGCCCGGCGTCGGCCAGCAGGCGCCGGCCGGCACCTGGCTGTCGTTCGGCCCCGCGCCTGCGAACCTGCTGTTCGACATCACCCGTCCCTGAGTACCCCTTGGCCGCCGGCAGGTTTGCGCCGCTGGCGGCCCTTTTTATTTAACATCTTCACCTTCGGAACGCCTCATGACATCGCTCTTCAAGCTGGCAGCCACTGCAGTTTCTCTCGCCACGTTCGCCCTGGCCGCGCAGGCCCAGGACTTCCCCGGCAGCAAGCCCATCACCGCCGTCGTGCCGTTTGCCGCGGGCGGCCCCACCGACAAGGTTGCGCGCGAGATCGCGCAGATCATGGGCAAGCAGCTCGGCGGCCAGATCATCATCGACAACACCGGTGGCGCCGGCGGCACCATCGGCGCCAAGAAGGTCGTCACAGCGAAGAACGACGGCTACACCGTGCTGATCCACCACATCGGCATGGCGACGGCGCCGGGCCTGTACCGCAACCTCGGCTTCGATCCGCTCAAGGACTATGAATTCATCGGCGAGATCGCCGACGTGCCCATGGTTCTGCTTGGAACCAAGTCGCTCCCGCCCAACAGCTTCGGCGAACTTCTGCCCTACATCAAGGCCAACGCCAAGACCCTGTCGCTGGCCAATGCGGGCATCGGCTCGGCCTCGCACCTGTGCGGCCTGCTGTTCCAGAGCGCACTGCAGACCGAACTCGTCACCGTGCCGTACAAGGGCACCGCGCCTGCGCTGACCGACCTCATGGGCGGCCAGGTCACGCTGATGTGCGACCAGACGACCAACGTGGCCGGCCAGGTCAAGTCCGGCGCGGTCAAGTCGTATGCGGCCATGCAGGGCAAGCGCATCGACGCGTTCAAGGACATCCCCACGGCTGCCGAGCAGGGCCTGCCCGGCATCGAGGTGAAGATCTGGCACGCGATGTACGCGCCCAAGGGCACGCCCAAGGCCGTCGTCGACAAGCTGTCGGCCGCGCTGCAGGCCGCCGTGGCCGACCCGACCTTCCGCAGCAAGATGGCCGAGCTCGGCGCCGAAGCCGTGCCGCCGGCGCGCGCGAAGCCCGAGTCGCTGCGCGCCCACGTGGCCGCCGAAATCAACAAGTGGACCCCCGTGATCAAGAAGGCCGGCGTCTATGCCGACTGAGCGCGGACAGGCGCATGGCTGAATGAGGCAGGCGCGGCGCTGGGGCATGGGGCTGGTCGGGCTCGCCGTGGTGGCGGCCGGCATGGCCGTGGCCTACGTCGGCGCCGAGCGCGCGGGCCTGCGCTCGCTGCGCGAAGCCACGGCCCACCGCCTCGACGTCTACGCGGCCAGCCTGCAAAGCGAGCTGAGCCGCTACGACTACCTGCCGCCCGTCCTCGCGCTCAACCAGGACGTGGTGGACATGCTCCGCCAGCCGGGCAAGCGCCAGCTGCGCGAAGACGTCAACCGCTTTCTGGAGACCGCCAACGAGCAGGCCCGGGCCTCGGCGGTCTACGTCATGGACACGACCGGGCTCACGCTGGCCGCCAGCAACTGGCGGCAGCCCGTGAGCTTCGTCAACATGAACTTCTCGTACCGGCCGTATTTCCAGGACGCGCTGCGCGGCGTGCCTGGCCGCTTCTACGGCATCGGCACGGTGAGCCGCGAGCCCGGCTACTACTTCTCCTATGGCATCGAGGAGAAGGGCCGCGTGATCGGCGTGGCCGCCGTGAAGGTCAACCTCGACAAGCTGGACCAGACCTGGGCGCATTCGGCCGAGAAGATTCTCGTGGCCGACGGCAATGGCGTGGTCTTCCTGTCGTCGGAGCCGGGCTGGAAGTTCCGCACCCTGGGCCAGCTGTCCGACGAGACGCTGGGTCGCCTGGCGCAGACGCGCCAGTACACCGAGGCCGGCGCGCTGCAGCCCGTGGGTTTCCGTGAGGACCGCACGCTGCCCGACGGCGGGCGCGTGGTGCGCACCGCTGCGGGCGAGGGCGCGCTGCTCACGGCCGAACACCTCGTGCACAGCCGCGCGGTGCCCGGCACCGACTGGACGCTCATCGTGCTGTCGGACCTGCGGCCGGCCCGCACGCTCGCGCAGAACAGCGCCATCGTGGCGGCGTTCGCGCTCGGCTTTCTCATGCTGCTGGCGCTGTACCTGGAGCAGCGCCGCCGCAACATCATGCAGGCGCTCTCGGCGCGCGAGGCGCTGCAGCGCGCGCACGACGAGCTGGAGCGCAAGGTGCAGCTGCGCACCGAGGCGCTCAGCGACATGAACGCCCACCTCGAAAGCGAGGTGGCCGAACGCAAGCGCGCCGAAGAGATCCTCAAGGCCACGCTCGAAGACCTCGTGCAGACGGGCAAGATGGCCGTGCTCGGCCAGATGTCGGCCGGCATCACGCACGAGCTCAACCAGCCCCTGGCCGCGCTGCGCACGCTGTCGGCCAACACCGTCGTGTTCCTGGAGCGGGGCCAGCAGGACGAGGCGGAGTCCAACCTGCGCACCATCTGCCACCTGACCGACCACATGGGCAAGATCACGGCCCAGCTCAAGAAGTTTGCGCGCAAGTCGGCGGTGCAGCTGCAGCCCGTGTCGGTCGCCGGTGTGGTGGACGACGCGCTGTCGCTCATGCAGCAGCGCCTGCGCGCCGAGCACGTGCAGGTGGAGCGGCACGCTGCCGACGACACGCCGCTGGCCATGGGCGAGGGCAACCGGCTGGAGCAGGTCGTCGTGAACCTGCTGGCCAACGCGGCCGACGCGCTGCGGCACGTGGCCGAGCGGCGCATCCGCATCGTGCTCGCGCGCGCGGGCGAGTGGGTCACGCTGGAGGTGCACGACAACGGCCCGGGCATTCCGCAGGCGGTCATGCCGCGGCTGTTCGAGCCCTTCTTCACCACCAAGGACCAGGGTGAGGGCCTCGGCCTGGGCCTGGCGATTTCCGCCGGCATCGTGCGCGACTTCGGCGGCACGCTGCGGGCCGGTGCGAGCCCGCTCGGCGGCGCGGTGTTCGTGGTGCAACTCAAGGCCGTGAATGGAGATGCAGCCGATGGTGGATGAGTGCCCGATCCTATTCGTGGAGGACGACCCGGCCGTGCGCCTGGGCGCGACGCAGGCGCTGCAGCTGGCGGGCTTGCAGGTGCGCGGCTTCGGCTCGGCCGAGTCCGTGCTGCCGCACCTCGTGCCGGGCTTCTGCGGCATCCTCATCACCGACGTGAAGCTGCCGGGCATGGACGGCCTGCAGCTGCTGGAGAAGTCGCAGCAGATCGACGCGGGCCTGCCCGTCATCCTGGTCACCGGCCACGGCGACATCTCCATGGCCGTGCAGGCCATGCGGCTGGGCGCCTACGACTTCATCGAAAAACCCTTCTCGCCCGAGCAGCTCACCGAGGTGGCGCGGCGCGCCATCGAAAAGCGCATGCTCAGCCTGGAAGTCGACTCGCTCAGGCGCAAGCTCGAAGGCTATGCCGCCATCGAGGCCAAGATCATCGGCCGCTCCTCGGCCATGGTGCGGCTGCGCCGCCTCATCCTGGACATCGCGGGCACCGATGCCGACGTGCTCGTGCTCGGCGAAACCGGCACCGGCAAGGAGCTCGTCGCGCGCTGCCTGCACGACTACGGCCGCCGCAAGGACGGCCACTTCGTCGCCCTCAACTGCGGCGGCATGCCCGAGGCGCTGTTCGAAAGCGAGGTCTTCGGCCACGAACCCGGCGCCTTCACCGGCGCGGCCAAGCGCCGCATTGGCAAGATCGAGCATGCGCGCGGCGGCACGCTGTTTCTCGACGAGATCGAGACCATGCCCATGGCGCTGCAGGTCAAGCTGCTGCGCACCTTGCAGGAGCGCCAGTTCGAGCGCCTGGGCTCCAACGAGCTGCTGCCCATGGACTGCCGCGTGATCGCGGCCACCAAGTCCGACCTGCTCGCGCTCGCGCGCGAGCAGCAGTTCCGCAGCGACCTGTACTACCGCCTGAGCGTGGTGCTGCTGGAGATTCCGCCGCTGCGCGAGCGGCGCGAGGACATCCCGCTGCTGTTCAGCCACTTCCTGCTGCAGGCCGCGCTGCGCTACGACCGGCCCGTGCCGCAGGTCGGCGGCGAGCAGATGCAGGCGCTCATGGCGCACGCCTGGCCTGGCAACGTGCGTGAACTGCGCAATGCGGCCGACCGCTACGTGCTCGGCCTGGCCGAACCGGTGCAAGGCGATGCCGGCGCCACGCGCTCGCTCGACGAGCAGGTCGCGCAGTTCGAAAAGCACCTGATCCAGGAGGCCCTGGCCGCCAGCGCCGGCCGCGCCGCCGCCGCAAGCGAGCTGCTGCGGCTGCCCAAGAAAACGCTGTACGACCGGATGCGGCGGCTGGGCCTGTCGAGCGAGGACTTCAAGGGCGGCTGAGCCGCCTCAGCCCTTCTCGCGTCCGGTCTGCGCCACCAGTTTGGCCAGGCTCGCCATCTGGCCCCAGAAGGCTTCGGCCTTCTCGCCGTCGGCCAGCAGCGTTCGCGGCGCGACGCAGCCGATGGCCAGCAAGGGCGCACCGGCCGACGCCGTGACCGGGATGCCGATGGCGACGCTGCGCTCGTCCAGGTCGAAGACGCAGCGGCCATGTTCCTCCAGGCCCTGGAAGGCCTGGTACAGCGCGCCCAGCGACGCGGCGGCCCGGGGGCCGAGGCCCTTGCGGATGTTGTCGGTGAGTGTGGCCTGGTCGGCGGCCGGGTGCATCCAGATGAGACAGCGGCCCCAGGCGTTGGACTCCAGCGGCGCCACGCTGCCGACCAGCGAGGGCTGCTGCATGGGCGAGGCCGAGGCATGCTCGATCACCAGCGCCTGCGCGCCGTCACAGGTCGCCACCAGCAACTCCACGCCGAAGCGCCGCGCGATGTCCTGCAGCACCGGCTGGCGCTGCCAGAGTTCGGAGAAGCTGCCCAGCAGTGCCGTGCCGAGCGTGAGGCAGGCGAGGTCGGGTTCGTAGGCGCCTTCGTCTTCGCGGTCCGGGATCAGGTGCAGGAATCCCTCGGACGCCAGCGTGTGCAGCAGCCGCTCGGCCGTGGCGCGGGTGTTGCCCGGCTGGGCCGCGAGTTCGGCCACCGTCACGACGGCGCCGTGCGTGCCCAGGCTGCGCAGGATGTCCAGGCCGCGGCCGAGCGAGCCCATGTCGGCAGACTGGGCGGTGACGCCGGGCGCGGCGGTGGTGGCGGGCGAGCGGCGGCGCATCAGGCGGGCTCCCTGGCGGGTTGGCGGCGGGCCGGGTTGAAGCTCGATTCGATGCGCTGCTTGATGGCGAGCATGGCGGGGCCGATCACGTTCTCGAGATGTTCGCGCGGGAAGTGGAAGGCCGGCGCGGCGCAACCCAGCACGTAGCGGCCCTGCGCGTTGGGCAGGTCGATCGACACGCCCACGCCGTTGACGCCGCGCTCCAGCGATTCCATGGTGACGCAAAAGCCGCGCTCGGCCACTTCCCTGGCGGCCTGGCGGATGCCTTCGCGCACCTCGGGCCATTCCTTGGGAAAGCGCTGGGCGATCTCCTCGCAGAGCTTGTCGCGCTCGGCCTGCGGCAGGCTGCCCATGTAGGCGCGGCCCGCGGCCGAAAACGGCAGCGTCAGGCGCGACCCGCGGTGCACCCGCAGCGACACGATGCTGCGCTCGCTGTGGCAGACCTCGTCGCACACCATGGCCATGCCTTCATGCTCGGCCAGCACGACCATTGCGTTCTGTTCGTTGGCCAGGGCCTGCATCAGGGGCCGCGCGATGGCGGGGATGCCCAGGTTCACCCGCGCCATATAGCCGAGCGCGAGCACCGGCGGCGCGAGGCGGTAGCGGCCGGTGGCGTAGGCATAGGTGAGGTAGCCCATGGACGTCAGCGCGGCGGTGAGGCGCGAGACGGTGGGCTTGGGCAGATCGACGATGTCGGCGATCTCGCTGTTGGACAGCCAGTCGTTGCGCGGGGCGAAGGCCTTGAGGATGCGCAGGCCCCGGGCGAGCACGCGCACGGTCCCGTCTTTGGGGGCGGATTCGGGCGTGCTGTCCATGAATGTGTGTGGTTTGACTGCGGGGTGCGCGCCGGGTCCGGAAACCAGGAGGCTGGCAAGACCTTATTCTACGAAGGCCTACGAAGGGCCTACGCCGCTGCGGCGGGTGGCTTCTCGCCGGCCGGTGCCAGTTCCACGAGCACCTGCCCGAGCGCCACCGACGCACCCTGCTCGCATCTTACCTGCGCGACCCGGCCCGCCCGGGGGGCACGGACCTGGTTTTCCATCTTCATCGCCTCGATCACCACGAGCGTGTCGCCCTCGGCCACGTCGTCGCCGGGCTTCACCGGCAGGGCCACGACGACGCCGTGCATGGGCGCCACGGCCGCGTCGCCTTCACCCCCGCCACGGGCCGCGGGCGCGGCGCGGTGCAGCACCCGCCGCCAGCCGTTCACCTGGAGCTCGATGGCGTCACCCCGGTCGAGCGCGTGAAAGCGGTGGCGTGCCCGCGTGGCGCGGCCGACCTCCACGTCCAGCCGGGTCGTGCCCTCCCAGTAGGTGGCCAGGCCCTCGGGCGACGTGGCCGACAGCGCCGGGCGGTCGAGCAGGCTGCCGCCGCGCCAGGGGCCCGCCGCGGCGGCCAGGGCCTGGTCCGCTGCGGCGTCGAGCGCTGCGGCGCACTCGGCTGCGGCGGGCGAGGCCGCGCCGGCGCTGAGTGCCTCCAGCGCACCGTCCAGGTACCGGGTGTGAAAGCGCCCCGACCGCACCAGCGGGTCGGCCACGATGGCTTCGAGCAGCCCGAGGTTGGTGGTCAGCCCCATCACCGCGCAGCCTTGCAGCGCGGCCGCCATGGCGTCGAGCGCGGCGGCGCGGTCGGGGGCATGCACCACCACCTTGGCCACCATCGGGTCGTAGTACGGCGTGATCTCGCCGCCGTCCCGCAGCGCCGTCTCGATGCGCACGCCCTGCGGCCACCGCATCGACAGCGCGCGCCCCGGTGCGGGGCGGAAGTTCTGCGCCGGGTCTTCGGCGTACACCCGCGCCTCGATCGCATGGCCGTTGCGCGCGATGCCGGCCTGCGTGCGGGGCAGCGCCTCGCCCGCGGCGATGCGCAGCTGCCACTCGACGAAGTCCAGCCCGGTGATCTCTTCCGACACCGGGTGCTCCACCTGCAGGCGGGTGTTCACCTCCAGGAAGAAGTAGTCGCCGTTCTCGCCGACGATGAATTCGAAGGTGCCCGCGTTCACGTAGCCCACGGCCTTCGCGCCGTCGACGGCCGAAGCCAGCAGCGCCGCGCGGGTGGCGTCGCCGATCATCGTGGCCGGGGCTTCCTCCACCACCTTCTGGTGGCGCCGCTGCAGCGAGCATTCACGCTCGTGCGCGTGCACGACGTTGCCGTGCCTGTCGCCGAACACCTGCACCTCGATGTGCCGTGGGCGCTCCACGTAGCGCTCGGCCAGCAGGCGGCCGTCGCCGAAGCTGGAGCGCGCCAGACGCACGCCGGCCTCGATGGCGGCCGGCAGTTCGGCCGGCGACTGCACGACCTGCATGCCCTTGCCGCCGCCGCCCGCGCTCGGCTTGAGCAGAACCGGGTAGCCGACCTGCGCGGCCAGCGCGGCCAGGCGCGCCGGGTCTTCGGTTGCCTCGGCCGAACCGGGGACCACCGGCACGCCGGCATCGCGCATCAGCTGCTTGGCGCGGCCCTTGTCGCCGAGCGCATCGATGGTCTCGGCGCGCGGGCCGATGAACACCAGCCCCGCGGCTTCCACGGCGCGGGCGAAGTCCGCGTTCTCCGACAGGAAGCCATAGCCCGGGTGCACGGCCTCGCAGCCGGTGTCCAGTGCCGCCTGCACGATGCGCGCCGCGTTGAGGTAGCTCGACGTCGCAGGCGCGGCGCCGATGCAGACCGCCTGCACGGCACCCTGGAGGTGGGCGGCGCCGGCATCGGCGTCCGAGTACACGGCCACGTAGTCCACGCCCAGGCGCGCGCAGGTGCGCGCGACGCGACAGGCGATCTCGCCGCGGTTCGCTATCAATATCCGCTTGAACATGCTGCTCGTGCGCCCTTACATGCGGAACACGCCGAAGCGTGTCTCTTCCACCGGCGAGCCCGCCGCCATGGCCAGGCCCAGCGTCAGCCAGGCCCGTGTGTCCGAGGGGTCGACCACGCCGTCCACCCACAGGCGCGAGGCGCTGTAGACGGCACTGCTGTGGTCGGCGTAGTGCTTGCGGATCGGGTCCTTGAAGGCCTCGATCTGCGCGGCATCCATCGCCTCGCCGGTTTTCCGGAGCTGGTCCTGCCGCACGGTGGCCAGCACCGTGGCGGCCTGCTCGCCGCCCATCACCGAAGTCCGCGCGTTCGGCCACATGCCCATCAGGCGCGGGCCGAAGGCACGGCCGCACATGGCGAAGTTGCCGGCGCCATAGCTGCCGCCGATCAGCAGGCTGAACTTGGGCACGCGCGCATTCGACACCGCGTTCACCATCTTGGCGCCGTTCTTGGCGATGCCGCCCGCCTCGTATTCGCGGCCCACCATGAAGCCCGCGATGTTGTGCAGGAACACGAGCGGCACGCCGGTCTGGCTGCACAGCTCGATGAAGTTGGCCGCCTTCTGCGCCGACTCCGAATACAGCACGCCGTCGTTGATCAGCACGCCCACCGGAAAGCCGCCGATCTCGCCCGTGCCGCACAGCAGGGTGGGGCCGAAGCGCTCGCGGTAGGGCACGAAGTAGCTCGCGTCCAGCAGCCGCGCCAGGATCTCGGTGGCCGCGATCGGCTCCTTGGGGTTGGCGTTGACCACGCCGGCCAGCTCGGCCGGGTCGTAGTGCGGCTCGCGCGGCGTGGAGGGTGGCGCGAGCCTGGACGCGGTGCGCGGCCGGGCCACGATCTCGCGCACCATCGCCAGCGCCTGCAGGTCGTCGTTCGCGAAATGGTCGGCCACGCCCGACAGCCGCGTGTGCACGTCGGCGCCGCCCAGCGTCTCGGCGTCGATCACCTCGCCGGTGGCGGCCTGCACCAGCTGGGGTCCGCCCAGGAAGATGGTGCCCGTGCCGGTGACGATCACCGTCTCGTCGCACATGGCCGGGATGTAGGCGCCGCCGGCCGTGCACGAGCCCATGACGGCGGCGATCTGCGGCAGCTTCATGGCCGACATCTCGGCGATGTTGCGGAAGATGCGGCCGAAGTGGTGCTCGTCGGGGAAGATGTCCTCCTGCATCGGCAGGAAGGCGCCGCCGGAGTCGACGAGGTAGATGCAGGGCAGCGCGTTCTCACGCGCGATCGCCTGCGCCCGCAGCTGCTTCTTGATGGTGATGGGGTAGTAGGTGCCGCCCTTGACCGTGGCGTCGTTCGCCATGACCATGCACAGCCGCCCGCGCACGCAGCCGATGCCGGTGACGATGCCGCCCGAGGGCACGGCGTCGGCGTACAGGCCGTGGCCCGCGAGCTGGCCCACCTCCATGAAGGCGGTGCCGGCGTCCAGCAGGCGGTGGATGCGTTCACGCGCGGTGAGCTTGCCGCGCGCGGCATGCGTGGCCAGGGCCTTGGCGCCGCCCCCGGCGGTGGACAGCGCGCGCGCCTCGTTCACCTCGCGGCGCAGGGCGTCGTAGGCGGCGAGGTTGCGTTCCCAGGCGGGCCCGGCGGCACGCAGCTTGGAGGTGAGCGTGCTCACGTGGCGGCTTCGATCACCGGCAGCCGCAGGAGCGCATGGCCGAGCGACTTGCCCGTCTGGTCGAGCCGCAGCGTCTTGGTCGCGCCGCCCCCCAGGGCCCCTTCCATCACGACGACCACGGCCTCGATGTTGTCCATCGGGTAGCAGTGGACGTCGCGCGTGATCCAGTCGCCGTAGTGCCGGCGCACGATGGCCGGAGAGAGGCTGGCCTTGAGCAGGCCGTAGAACTCGGGCTTCTTCGCGATCAGCCCGGCGGTGCAGATGTCGCCCTTGTCGCCGGAGCGGATGTAGGCGATGTCGGCGAGTTGTCGTTGTGTGGTCATGGTGTCAGGCCTCCAGCACCGAGACGGTTTGCTTCACGAACTGGCGCGGGATCAGCGTGGGCCACAGCGAGACGACGGGCCGCGGCTTCATGGGCGTGCCGAAGGAGGTGCCGCCCGGCCCCATGATCCACAGGTTGCTGCCGGCGCGGCGCACCTTGTCGGCCTCGTCGGCCGTGCGCGTGCGCACCGCGCAGCGCAGGCCGACTTCGGCCATCTGGTTGGCCTGGTCGCGGTCGATCGCGGGCGCGCCGGGCCCGTGCAGCATGTTCAGGCCCACGTAGTCGAAGTGGATGCTGTCGGCCTTGAGGTTCATGCGCTCGAAGCGTTCGAGCATCGTGGCCTTGGCTTTCTCGGCGCGGTCGAAGGCGCCGGGCCAGGGGAAGAAGGCCATGCACTCGCCGATCCAGCCGTCCTCGTAGCCGATCACGAGCTTGAGCGTGTCGGGCGGCGGCAGGCCGCGCGTGCCGGCGACGGTGACCTGATCCGGCCCCGTTTCACGCAGCGTGAGCGAAGTGAAGTCCGCCACGCCGTCGGGCATCAGGTAGCGGCGCGGGTCGGCGATCTCGTAGACCAGGTGCTCCTTGATGGTGAAGTTGTCCACCTTGCCGCCCGTGCCCGGCAGCTTGGTGATGTCGGCCGAGCCGTCGGCCCGCAGCGTGAAGTACGGAAAGCCCACGCGCCCCATGTGCGGCATCTCGGCAAAGCGCGAGGACATGCCGCCCGAGCAGGCGGACGCGCATTCGACGATGTGCCCCAGCGCGATGGCCGAGGCCACGCGGTCCACGTGCGCCGCGTCGTACCGCCAGCCGAAGTGGTGCATCGCCGGGCCGACGTACAGCGCGTTGTCCGACACCCGGCCGGCCACCACCACGTCCGCGCCCTGGCCCAGCACCTCGGCGATGCCGCTGCCGTCGGTGTAGACGTTGGCGCAGACGACCTTGTCGCGGATCCTCGCGAAGCCGTCCTCGCCGGTTTCCATGTTGGCGAGCTTCTCGCCGGCGGCCAGCAGCTCGTCGATGCGGGCCAGCAGGTGGTCGCCTTCGACCATGCCGACCTTCAGCCCGGTGAGCCCGGCGGCCTTCGCGTCGGCGCGCATGCGCTCCGCTGCGGCCCGCACGTTCACGCCGCCGCCATTGGAGATGAGCTTCGTGCCGGTGTCGCGCGCGATCGGCATCATGACCTTCATGAACTGCACGGCGTCGGGCACGTAGCCGAGTTCCGGCTTCTTCTGCACCTGGCGCTGCAGCAGCGCCATGGTCAGCTCGGCCAGGAAGTCGAAGCACAGGTAGTCGAGCTGGCCGCCCTTGAGCAGCTCCACGGCCGGGTCCATGCCATCGCCCCAGAAACCGGAGCCCGAGCCGATCTTCACCGGCCCCTTGTCGTTCGTCGTCATCTACTTCTTTCCCTTGCTGGATAACTTCTGGCGGTACTCGCCGATGCGTTCCTTGTGCATCGGCGACTGGAAGGCGACCGTCTGCACGTAGGCTTCGTATTCGAGGTTGGCGCGAAAGTCCATTCGCGCGCCGTGCCGCAGCGACAGCTTGGTCATCCGCGCGACGTCCTTCGTCGAGTTGCCCGCGACCTGCCGGCCCAGCTCGATCGCGCGCGGCATGAGCTGCTCCTGCGACACCACTTCCGAGAACACGCCCATGGCCAGGCCCGCCTTCGCATCGATGGTGCTGCCCGTGTGCAGGTAGTAGCTCGCGCGCTGGCTGCCGATGAGCCGCGACAGCAGCCAGGGCACGCCGACATCGGCCGCCGACAGGCCCAGGCGGCCGAAGAAGATGTCGTAGCGCGCGGCTTCGGACGCGATGGCGATGTCGCAGGCCAGCGCGATGCCCGCGCCGCCGCCGACGGCCGGGCCGTTCACCGCCGCGATCACCGGCAGGTCGAAGTAGTGCAGGCGCTCGGCCACGCGGTTGTAGCCGCGCACCAGTTCGAAGTCCTTTCGGATCGGGCTTGGCCCGGGCGACATGATCTCGTGCAGGTCGCCGCCGCCGCAGAACACCTTGCCGCTGCCGGTGACGACGAGGGCGCGCAGGGCGTCGTCGGTTTCCAGCGCGTCCAGTGCGGCCAGAAAGTCGCGCGAGAACGCCAGGCCCATGGCGTTGACCTTGTCGGGCCAGTCGAGCGCAAGGGTGGCGACGGCGCCGTGGCGCTCGATGCGGAATCGTCTCGTGTCGCTCATGCGGCCTCCTTCTGCCCGGTGGCCTGTGCGGCCAGTGCCGCCTTCGCGCGGTCGCGCAGCGCGAAGCGCTGGATCTTGCCGGAGGCGGTCAAGGGCAGGTTGTCGGTGAAGTGGATCTGCCGCGGCAGCTTGTGCTTGCCGATCAGCGTGGCGCAGTGGGCGATCAGCGCCTCGCCCGTGGCCTGCTGGCCTTCGCGCAGCACCACGAAGCCGTGGATCACTTCGCCGCGGATCTCGTCGGGCACGCCGACCACGGCCACGTTCTGCACGGCCGGGTGCTCGGCCAGCGCGTTCTCCACTTCCTTGGGGTACACGTTGAAGCCGTTGGCCACGATCATGTCCTTGAGCCGGTCGCGGATGTAGATGTGGCCGTCCTCGTCCACGATGCCGATGTCGCCCGAATGCAGCCAGCCGCCCTGCAGCGCCTGGGCCGTCTGCTCGGGCTTGTTCCAGTAGCCCAGCATCAGCGTCGGCGCGGCGAAGCACAGTTCGCCCGGTTCGTTGGGCGGCAGCACCCGGCCGTCGGCGTCGATCACCTTCACCTCCACGCCGGGCAGCGCCGGCCCGGTCGAGCCCGCGCGGTGCGCGTCGCCGGGGATCTGCGCGGCCGCCACCGGCGAGATCTCGGTCAGCCCGTAGCTCTCGATGATTTCGATGCCGTGCACGTGCTTCAGGTCGTGCTTGAGCTTGTCGGACACCGGGCCGCCGCCTACGTCCATCAGGCGCAGGGTGCGGATGTCGGTCGTGGCCAGTTCGGGCGCGTCGAACACGCGCGCGAACATCGTCGGCACGCCGATGAGGATGGTGATGCCGTGCCGCTCGATGGCCCGCAGCGCGGCCTGCGGGTCGAACTTCGGCAGCACCACCGTGAGCGAGCCCGCGAGCGCGGGCATCAGGAAGTCCCAGCAGAAACCGAAGGACGAGAACAGCGGCAGCATCGCGAGGCTCCTGTCGCTTGCCTGCAGCCGCGCGACGGACTGCGTCATGCGCGCGTTTTCCACCACGCCGAACTGCGTCAGCAGGATGCCCTTGGGCTTGCCCGTCGTGCCCGAGCTGTAGATCATGATGCCCGGGTCGTCGCCGCGGCTGGCCACGGGCGGCGCGAGCAGCCAGGCCTGGGCCTGGCCCTCCGGCGCGCGTGCGACCACGTCCTCATAGGTCTGCCAGCCGCCGTGCCGTCCGCGCATCACCACCTTGAGCCCCGGCACGCTGGCCGTCAGCTCGGGCGTCACGCGGTCGAACAGCAGGCTCTCGACGAACAGCGCGGCGGGCGTGCAGTCCTGCGCCGTGGCCAGCAGCTCGCGCGCCGTGGTGAGGATGTTGACCGGCACGCAGATGGCGTTGGCAATGCCGCAGGCGATGAACATTTCCTCCAGCTCGCGCGAGTTGCCGGCCAGCACCATCACGCGCTCGCCGGGCCGCACGCCCGAGCCGATCAGCGCGTGGGCGATGGCGGCCGCGCGCTGCCAGGTGTGCATCCAGCTCTGCACGGTGCCGTCGTCCAGCACCAGGTGCGTATTCGCGGGCAGGGTGCGCGCGTTGTGCGCGAACAGCCGGTCGATCCGGTCGATGGGTGCGGTCATGTCGTGTCCCCGTCTTCCTCAGTAGGCCATGCGCTGGCCGCCGTCGATGTAGTACACCTCGCCGGTGCAGAAGGCGGCGGCGTCGGTGGCAAAGAACGCGGTGAAGGCGCCGACCTCGTCGGGCTTGGCGACGCGGCGCATCGGAATGCGCTTCCTGATCATGTCGGCCGCGGCCTCGTTGGCCAGCACATCCTTGGAGATGTCGGACTCCACGTAGCCCGGTGCGATGCACAGCACGCGGATGTTGTCGCGGGCCCAGTCCTGCGCGAGCGCGCGCGTGAGCCCCTCGATGCCGGCCTTGGACGCGACGTAGGAGGGACACATCGGAAAAGCCATCTGCCCCGCAATGGAGCCGATGTTGATGATCACGCCGCCGCCGCGCTTCTTGAGCTCGGGGTGGGCGTAGTGGGCGAGCGCGTACTGCGCGATCAGGTTCACCTGCAGGTCGGCGGCGAACTCCTCGGGCGTGATCTTCTCGGCCCGGCCGTCGCGCAGCATGCCGGCGTTGTTGACCACCACGTCGAGTCCGCCGAAGGTGGCCACGGCATGGGCCACGGCCGCCTTCATGGCGTCGTTGGACGCCGCATCGCCCACGAACACCGAAGCCTGTCCGCCCGCGTCGGTGATGAGCCGGGCGGTTTCGTCCAGCGCCGCACGGTCGCGGCCCAGGCACACGAGGGCCAAGCCGTCGCGGGCGAGGGCCTGAGCGATCGAGCGGCCGATATTGCGGCTTGCGCCGGTGACCAGGGCCACCCGGCGTTTCTTGTCTGTCATGGGGTCTCCTTCACGCGCTCTCGAATGGCGTCATCAGACCTTGGCGAACCGCTGGCCCGGCTCGGGCAGCTTGAACACGCCTTTGTTCAGCCACTGGCCGCCGTCGGCCACCAGGACCTCGCCGGTGATGTAGTCGGCCATCGGCGAGCACATGAAGAGACCGATCTCCACCGTCTCTTCCACCGTCTCGAAGCGGCCGCCCGGGATGGAGCCGAGGATCGTCCGGCGGGCTTCCTCGGACGGCCACAGCGCGGTGCGCGATTGCTCGGTGTCGACGAAGCCGGGGCACAGGCAGTTGACCTGCACGTTGCGGTCGCCCCACTCGACGGCCAGGGTCTGGGTCAGTGCGATCACGCCGGCCTTGGCAGCGGCCGAATGCGCCGTGCCCGGGCCGCCGTACCAAGCGTAGGCAGCCGAGATGCTGAGGATCTTGCCGCTGCGCTGCGCCAGCATGCGCTTGCCCGCGGCGAGCGTGCAGTAGGCGGTGCCGTTGAGCACGATGTTGATGACGGTGTTCCAGCCGTTGGGCGAGATGTCTTCGGCGCGCGCGACGAAGTTGCCGGCGGCGTTGTTGACCAGCACGTCGATCCGGCCGAAGCCGTCGACCACGCGCTGCACCGTGGCCTCGACCTCGTCGGGCTTGCGGATGTCGACCGGGCAGGCCAGCGCCTCGCCGCCCCGCGACCGGATCTCCCGGGCGACGGCGTCCAGCAGCTCCTGGCGGCGGCCGGCCAGGGCCACCCTGGCACCCAGGGCGGCGGCCCGCAGGGCAAAGCCGCGGCCAATGCCGGTGCCGGCGCCGGTGATCAGCACCACCTTGTCTTTCAGCGTGTCCGCAGCCAGCATCCGGCTTGTCTCCTTAAATAAAATTATATTGTCGTTTTTGGAATAAAAAACTGTAATGGCTCGCCTGTTCATTGTCAACGAGGCGAATCAACGTTCTGAACCATTGCGAAAAATAAAACTTGTAAATGGAATTAGAAGTGGAAGCCGGCTATGATCGGCGCCATGAAAGACACTGCCGCACCCATGAATGCGCAGGCCGGTGACGATGCCGTCCTGTTCTCCGTCGACCAGGGCATCGCCACCATCACGCTCAACCGGCCGCAGCGGCGCAATGCGCTGTCGATCCAGGCCAACGAGCGCCTGCATGCCATCTGGGAGCAGCTGGACGCCGACCCGTCGATCCGGGTGGCGATCCTCACATCGGCCGACTGCGGCACCTTCTGCGCCGGCATGGACCTGCGCGAGGCGGCCGAGGTGCATGCCCGCACCGGCAAGGACATCCTGTCGGTGCTGCGCGACCCGATGTACCAGCGCATGCGCTCGGTGCGCGTGCCCATCATCGCGGCCATGACGGGCCACTTCACCGCCGGTGGCATGGTGCTCGCGCTTAACGCCGACCTGCGCGTGGGCCTGGCCGGCACCTCCGGCGGCATCAGCGAGGCCAAGTTCGGCCGCGGCTCACCCTGGGCCGTGCCCGCGCTGTGGATGATCCCGCAGCCCATCCTGCTGGAGCTGATGCTCACGGCCGACATGCTGCCGGTGGAGCGCTTCCATGCGCTGGGCTTCGTGAACTACCTGGAGGACACGCCCGACGCCGTGCGCCACCGCGCACGCCAGCTGGCCGAGCGCATCACCGCCAACGCGCCGCTGAGCGTGCGCGCCGGCAAGCAGACGGTGCAGGCCGCCATGGCGCTGGGAAGCGTCGCGGGCTTTGCGCGCGCGCAGGAAATCTTCGCGCCGGTCTATGCCAGCCAGGACGCGCAGGAAGGGCCGCGCGCCTTCGCCGAGAAGCGCAAGCCGGTATGGACGGGCCGCTAGCCCACCGCTTTCCCCGCATGTTCTCGCCGCTGTCCATCGGCGGCGCGGTGCTGCCCAACCGCTTCGCGATGGCGCCGATGACGACCAACTTCGCCGGGCCGGGGGGCGAGGTCACGCGCGAGCTGACCGACTACCTGGCCGAGCGCTCGCGCGGCGGCTTCGGCCTCGTCATCACCGAGAACATGGGCGTGCATGCGAGCGGCCGCGTGATGCCGCGCATGCTCATGGCCGACAGCGACGCGCTCGTGCCGGGGCTGTCGCAGCTGGCCGGCGCGATCCGGCCGCACGGCGCCCGGGTGTTCGCGCAGCTGTCGCATTGCGGCCGGCAGTCGCGTCCCGAATTCACCGGCGGCCCGCTCGTCGCGCCCTCGGCCGTGGCCTGCCCGATCAACCGCGTGCTGCCGCGCGCGCTGGCCGAGGGCGAGATCCGGCAGATGATCGGCTGCTTTGCCGATGCCGCCGTGCGGGTGGCGCAGGCCGGCTATGACGGCATCGAGCTGCACGGCGCGCACGGCTACCTGATCGGCGAGTTCCTGTCGGCCTATGCGAACCGGCGCGACGACGCCTGGGGCGGCACGCCCGACAGGCGCATGCGCTTCCTGCGCGAGATCGTCGCGGCCATCCGCGCGCGCTGCAGCCTGCCGCTGTCGGTGCGGCTGTCGGCCGACGAGCTGGTGGACCAGGGCAACCGCATCGAGGACACGCTGCGCATCGCCCAGGTGCTGGCGGCCGATGGGGTCGACGCGATCTCGGTGTCGGCGGGTGTGTACGAGTCCTTCAATGCGCTGTCGATGGTCTCGGGCGACGTGCCGGGCCGCTGGCTGCCACTGGCCGGCCAGGTGCGGCGCGCCCTGCCGCAGCGCGTGGCGGTGATGGGCGTGGGCCGCATCCGTGACGCGCAGGCGGGGGAGGATGCGCTCGCGCAGGGCCTGTGCGACCTGCCGCTGCTCGGCCGCGCGGCGATCGCCGACGCCTTCATTCCCGCGCGCGCCGCGGGCCGCCTTGCCGGGCCCGACCGGGCCTGCATGTTCTGCAACTGCTGCCTCGGCCGCTCGGCACGGCCGCAGACCATCTGCCCGGTGAACCCCGCCGTGGGGCGCGATGCGGACTTTGCCGGTGAACTCGCCCGGCCCTCGCGTGCCCGGCTCGCCATCGCAGGCGGCGGGCTGGCGGCGCTGACCGCCGCCTGGGTCGCGGCGGCGCGCGGCGCCGACGTGGAACTGCGCTGCGACGAAGAGCGGCTGGGCGGCATGCTGGCGGAGCGCGCGCGCGTGCCCGGGCAATCCGAGCTCGCCACCACGGTGCAGGCTGCCTGGGCGCGCGCCCGGGAGGCGGGCGTGCGCCGGGTCGACCCGCTCGCGCCGCTGGCGGCGGACCGCACGCTCGTTCCGGTCGGCCGGCTGGAGCCGATGCAGCCCGCGCCCACCGCGCCCACCGCGCCCACCGCGCCCGATGCGCCCGATGCGCCCGATGCGCCCGGTTCGGTCGGCATCTACCGCGTGCTCGACGGCAGCTACCGGCCCGACGTTTCACGCCCGCACGTTGTCATCGGCGACGACCTGGCGTCGATGGACGCGGCGCTGGTGCTGTCCGCGGCCGGCGCGCGGGTGCGCCTCGTGTCCGCGAAGGGCCAGCTCGGCTGGGACGCGCACCCGGGCTTTCGCGCGCTGGGCCGCGAAGCGCTGGAACTGCACGGCGTCAGCTTCGGGCCGGCGGACGAACCCGTCGATGCCGGCGCCGTTGCCGTTCACGGCCGCCTGCAGGGCGCGCCCGCGCCCGCGCCGACCGGCGCGGCGATCGAGGAGGCATGGGACGCGGCGTCGATGACGCGCGGCGTGTATGCGGCGGCGGCCTGGGCCGCCTCGGTGTAGGGCCAACCAAGGAGACGACAGTGACATCGCAAGCTTCCTCCCGCGTCGGGCTGATGGTGCCCGCGAACAACACCACCATGGCGCAGGAGCTGCCCGGCTGGATGCCCGGCGCGCCGGCCTGCGACGTGGTGAAGATCCCGCGGCCGCCGGGGCTGCTCACGCCCGCCGACATCCCCGCCTACGTCGCGAGCGCCGTCGAGCTGGCTGGCGCCTATGTGGAGCGGCCGGTGGATGTCGTGGTCTACGGCTGTACCGCGGCCGGCATCCTCGCCGGGCCCGAGCAGGACGCGGCCATCGCGCGCACGCTGGGCGAGCGCACCGGGCGGCCCGTCGTCACCACGGCCACCTCGACCGCGCGCTGGGCGTCCGACCGCGGGCTCAAGCGCATCGCGCTGCTCACGCCCTACAGCGAAGAAGTCAACCAGCGGCTCGTCGCCTTCCTAGGCGCGTTCGGCGTGGGCGTGCAGGTGCGCCACAGCCTGGGGGCCACCACGACCGAGGAGCTCGGCCGCATCACGGCGCAGCAAGTGACCGACGGCGCCCGCGCGCTGATGACGGACGACTGCGACGGCCTCTTCATCGCCTGCTCGCAGCTGCCCACGGCCGGCGTGCGCGAGGCGCTGGAGGCGCAGTTCGGCCGCCCGGTCGGCTCCTCCATCCACGCCACGGCCTGCTACGCCAGCGAGGCGCTGCGGGAGCGGCCGTGACGCGCGAAGCCGACGGCCCGCTGCCGTCGCTCGACGCGGCCCTGTCCGCGGGTCTGCCGGCCGGCAGCGTGCTGTTCGACGGCGTGCATGCCCTGCGCGGCAGCGGCGTCGTCTTCGATGTCTGGCACGGCACCCGGCACCTGCCGGCGCTGCGCGCGCCGCTGGCCGGATGCGCCGAGTCGCGCTACGCGAGCGCTCTGCGCGGCAGCCTGGTGACGATCTTCGAGCTGGCGTCGGGCGCCGACCTGCGTGTCGCGCTCGGCGCCAGCGCCGAACGGGCGGCCGCCGTCGACTGGTTCGAGCGCTTCATCGCCATCCCGTCGACGGTGCACCGCCGGGCCGACGCGGCGCAGACGGGTGCGCCGGGCCGCGCGCCCATCGCCTACCCGGTGTTCTTTGCGGTGCCGCCCGAAGGCGAGGACGACTTCGACCACTGGTACGACGACGAGCACATGCCCATCCTGCTCGGTTGCAAGGACTGGCTCGGCTGCCGGCGCTTTCGCATCCTCGGCCGCCATCCGAAGGGCTTCACCCACATGGCCCTGCACGACATCGCCGACGTGAGCGCCATCGCCTCGCCCGAGCGCGATGCGGCCCGCGCCACGGCCTGGCGCGCGCGGCTGTCGGCGAACGCGTGGTTCGACGGCGACTACCGCGTCCTGCACCGCCTAGCCTGACGCGGCCCTGCGCTCACTTGTAGACGCCCGGCAGGTGGCCGTGCTTCCAGTACGGCACGTAGGTGTTCACCAGATCGAGCGACGCCGAAAACGCGGGCGGGGGCACCATCTGTGCGGCGACGGCGGGGCCGTGGCTCCATTCGATCGTCACGAGGTAGTCGAGCTGGCCGTGCGCTTGCACGCGCCAGACGCGCACCGCGCCGGCCTGGCGGCCGTCCTTCGCTGCGGCGGCCACGAGCGAGGCCTTCACGAGTTCGGCTTCGCGCGCGGGCGGCAGGTTCCGGTAGCGCAGCAGCGTCATCGAAGCGAAGCGGCCGGTCACGGCGCGGCCCGGATGGACCTGATGCGCGGCGGCGCGGTACTGGCCGCGCACCTTGGCCAGGATGCGCTTGGACCATGGCGAGAAGTTGTCGCCCGACACCGCGCGGTAGCCCGGCCCGTCGAGCACGTCGAGCGCCGTGAGGTCGTACAGCGCGACATAGCGCGGCCAGCCTTCGACGCAGACCAGCCGCACGCCGCTGAGCACGCCGTCGATGGCCGTGCGTTCGGGCACGTGCTCGGTGTCGTACCAGTCCTGGAATTCTTCTTCGAGCGCGGCCGGCGGCTCCATCGAAGCCAGCAGCAGGCCGTTGCGTCCCTCGTCCTGCTTCGCGGGGGCCGGCTTCGCCTTGCTTTGCTTCGATGACGCCGGCTGCGATGACGCCTGCTTCGGCGAGTCCCGGCGTCGGGCCGCGGCCTTCACGCTTGCCTTGGCCATGTTCTTACTGCGGCTCGATCTTCGCGTCGCTCGCGACCTTGGTCCACTTGGCCGTTTCCTGCGCGAAGCGCTGGCGCAGCTGCTCCGGGCTGGTGGTCTGCGCGTCCAGGCCCGTGGCCGCGAGCTTGGCGCGCAGCTCCGGGTCGGCGCCGGCCTTGACCACGGCGGCGTTGAGCTTGGCCAGCACGTCGGGCGGCAGGTTGGCCGGCCCGAAGGCCGCGAAGATGCCCATGAGCTCGTAGCCCGGCAGGTTGGCCGACTCGGCCACCGTCGGCACGTTGGGCAGTTGCGGAATGCGCGCGGCCGTGGTCACCGCCAGCGGGCGCACCTTGCCGCCCTGGATCTGCGGCAGCGCGACGATGGTGTCGACGATGGTGAACTGCACCTGGCCGCTGATCACGTCGGTGATGGCGGCGGCGCCCGATTTGTAGGGGACGTTGTAGAAGCTGACCTTCGCGCCGCTGGCCAGCATCTCGGTGGCCACGCGCGTGACGGTGCTCGTCCACGAGTAGTTGAGCTTGCCGGGGTTGGCCTTGGCATAGGCCAGGAACTCCTGCATGGTCTTGGCGGGCAGGTCGTTGTTGACGATCAGCACCTGCGGCAGCACGCCGAGAAAGGAGATCGGCGTGAAGTCCGCCGCCGGGTCATAGGGCACGACCTTGGAGATCGAGCGCACGGCCGCGTTGGTGCTGTTGGTGCCGACCAGCAGCGTGTAGCCGTCGGGGGGCGACTTGGCAACGAAGTCCGCGCCGATGGTGCCGACCGCGCCGGCCTTGTTGTCCACCACCACCGGCTGGCCGAGGAGTTCGCTCATCTTCTGGCCGAACATGCGGCCGACCGTATCGGTCGCGCTGCCGGGCGCAAACGGCACGATCAGCTTGATCGGCTTGTTCGGATAGGTCTGCGCCTGCGCGATCGCGGGCAGGGCCAGGGCGGCCAGCGCCATGGCAAGGAGGGCGCGACGCGCCGCGGGTGCGGGAGGGGTTCCGTTCATGTCTGTCTCCTGAGTTGCAACGATGCCGTTCCGGTATTCTATTAATGCAAATCTAATTTCATATTTATAATTGGGCTCATGTTAGTCGACATTGGTACATTCACCAATGTAGAAATTCATTTAAAAAGTTCAAATTTCATTCATGGAAAATCCTGGACGATTCGTGGCCCTGCGCTTCGTGGTGCGCTGGGGCCGTCTGCTGCCGTGGCTGGCGGCGTTGCTGTGCCTCGTGGCCGGTGCCGTCGCGGGCGGGTTCGGCACGGCCTGGGGCGCGGTGGCGGTGGGGGTGATTGCGCTGATCGCCGGCGGCATCACGCGGCTGGCCGTGGAGGTGGTGGACCTCGTGGCCGAAACGCTGCTGCCGCGCTAGAGGCCGCTTCATGCCAGCCGCCACGCGACCTGTCATCAAGAGCCGCCCGTGGAAGGCCGCCAGGTGATCACGGGCCACCGCTGCGATCTCGCCGTCATGGGTGCGGGACTGGCCGGCCTGGCCGCGGCCGTGCGTGCGGCCGAGCAGGGCCTGTCGGTGCTCGTGTTCGAGAAGCTCACCGACGCGCACCACGTCTGCAATTCGCGGCTGACGGGCGGCATCTTCCACGTGGCGCTCGACGGGCTGACCGACGAGCCGCAGGTGCTACACGCGCGCATCCGCCAGGCCACCGGCGACACGGCCGAGCCCGCGCTCGCGCAGGCCGTGGCCACCGACGCGCTGCGGCTCGTACGCTGGCTGCAGTCGCAGGGTGTGCGCTTCATGAAGTCGGGCCGCGAACGCTGGCAGGACTTCACGCTGGCGCCGCCGGCGCTGCCGCAGTTCGGCCGGCAGTGGCAGGGGCGCGCGGGCGACGTGATGCTGCGCACGCTGGAGTCGCGGCTGCAGGCGCATGGCGGTCGGGTGCTGCGCGGCCACCGAGCGGTGGCGCTGCAGATGCAGGACGGCCGCTGCACGGGCTTGGACGGTCTGGCCGGCAACGCCGCTTTCTCGGTGCAGGCGCGCGCCGTGGTGCTGGCCGACGGCGGCTTCCAGGCCAGCCACGGGTTGCTGCGCGTGCACATTTCGCCGCAACCTGCGCGCCTGCAGCAGCGCAATGCAGCGACCGGATGCGGCGACGGGCTCACGATGGCGCGTGCCGCCGGTGCGGCCGATGTCGGCCTGGGCCACTTCTACGGGCACCTGCTGTCGGCCAGTGTGCTGGAGAACGAGAGGCTGTGGCCCTTTCCCTGGGCCGACGACCTCGCGCGCTCCTCCATCGTGGTCGGGCCCGATGCGCGGCGCGTGGCCGACGAAGGCCTCGGCGGCGTGTACCTGGCCAACCAGCTCGCCCGGCTGCCCGACCCGGCGGCGTGCTTCGTGATCTTCGACGACGCGGCTTGGAACGGCCCCGGCTGCCTGCGCGCGATGTCGGCCAACCCGTACATGGTCGACGCCGGGGGCAAGCTGCACAGCGCGCCGACCCTGGCCGAACTCGCCTCGCGCACGGGGCTGCCGGCGGTGGCGCTGGCCGGCGAAGTCGCGGCCTACAACACGGCGCTCGCGGCGGGCCGGCTCGACACGCTCGCGCCGCCGCGCACGACGCCCAAGTCCGCCGCCTGGCCGATCGCGCGCGCGCCCTTCCATGCGCTGCCCATCGTGCCGGGCATCACCTACACCATGGGCGGCATCCGCATCGACGGCGACGCGCGCGTGCTCGATCGCGAAGGCGCGCCGATCGCCGGCCTGTATGCCGCGGGCGCGGCCACCGGCGGCCTCGAAGGCGGGCCGCGCTCGGGCTACGTCGGCGGCCTCGTCAAGGCCGGCGTCACCGGCCTGCGCGCCGCCGAGCATGCCGTGCGGCAGCTCGAGGCCGCGGCCCTGGCCGCATGACACCCCCTCCCCATCCACCATCCACACACAGGAGACAGACATGGAAGAACTCGACAGGAAACGCTACGAGGCCGGCCTCGCCGTCCGCCGCTCGGTGCTCGGCGAAGAGTGGGTCCAGAAGGCCACCGGCAGCAAGACCGAATTCACCGCCGAGTGGCAGGAGTTCATCACCCGCTATGCCTGGGGCGAGATCTGGACGCGCCCCGGCATCGAGCGCCGCATCCGCTCGTACATGACGCTGTCTCTGATGATCGCGCTGGGCCGCTGGGAAGAATTCAACCTGCACGTGGTCGCCGCCTTCAACAACGGACTCGACGAGGAAGACCTCAAGGAAATCATCCTGCACTGCGCCTGCTACTGCGGCGTGCCCGCCGGCAACAACGCCTTCGCCGAAGCGACCAAGACGCTGGAGAAGATCGGCCGCGCGCCGAAGCCGCTGCGCAACGAATCACCCGACCTCTGAGCGCCCGACCTCCGGGCCTTCAGCGGCGCGCGCCCCAGTTCTGCACCTGGGTGCGCAGTGCCGCCACGAGCGCGAGCGGCTCGTCCAGCATGATGTGATGCCGCGCGTTCGTGATCTCCACCAGCGGGATCACGCCGCCGAAGGTCTTGCGCACGAAGGTGCGCGCGTCTGCGTCGAAGCGCTCGCTCAGGCTGCCCCACATCAGCGCCACGGGGCAGGGCATGTTGAACAGGTCCTGCACGAACTCGAGGCGGCGCGGGTGGACGAGCGCGGCGGGGTCGAACTTCCAGCGCCAGCCGCCGTCCTGCGGCTTGATGGACTGCTCGGCGATGTGGTCCAGGTAGAAGGCGTGGTTCACCTCCTGCACCGGCAGCACCTTGAAGCGTGCCAGCGCGCTGTCGCGGTCCGGGTAGATCCGGGGCACAGGGCTGGACCACACGCGCGGCGCATGTTCGGTGCCGTCGGGCTCGCGCGGCGGCGAATCCAGCACCACCAGCCCGGCCATGCGCGCGCCATGCGCGCAGCCGGCCATGATCGCCACGTAGCCGCCCAGGCTGTGGCCGACCATCACGGGCGGCCGGCCGGGCGCCAGCGTGTCGGCGAGCTTCATCACCTGCTCGGCATAGCGCTCGCGCTCGTAGCGGCCGCAGTGCGCGCTGTCGCCCATGCCGCCGAGGTCGGGCGCGATGACGTGGTGGTCCTGCGCCAGCAGCGGCGCGACGAAGCGCCACCATTCGGCGCTGGCCGCGTTGCCGTGGATCAGCACCAGCGGCGGCAAGGCCGGGTCGCCCCAGGCGATGTAGTGCACGGCCGTGCCGTCGTGGTCGATGAAGCCTTCGCGGCTCGGCATCTCGCGGGCTTCGGCAGCCCAGGCGGGGAGGGTGACGGCGGTCGTCATGCGGCTTGCGGCCCGACCACGCCAAGCGCCCGCAGAGCCGCAAGCCGCGCGGCGTCGATGCCCCATGCCACGGCGACCGCGTCCCCGCCCTGACCGGTCTGAGGCGGTGCGCCGCTCACCGCGCCCGGCGTGCGCGAAAAGCGCGGCGCGGGCGCGGGCTGCACCACGCCGTCCACCTGGACGTAGCTCTCGCGCGCCGCGTTGTGCCGGTGCGCCGGCGCATCGGCCAGCGCGAGCACCGGCGTGACGCACGCGTCCACGTCCTCCAGCAGTTCGCACCATTGCGCCTGCGTCTTGCCGGCGAACAAGGCCGAAAGCAGGGCCTTGCCTTCAGCCCACCGCGCGGGATCGTCGAGCCGCGTGAGCGTGTCACGCGCCAGGCCTGCGCGCTCGGCGAACACCTCGCGGAACTTGCGCTCGATCGGCGCGAAGGCGATGTAGCGGCCGTCGGCGCAGGCATACACATCGTAGAAGGGCGCGCCGCTGTCCAGCAGGTTCTGCCCGCGTGGCGCAGTGTGCAGGCCCGACGCCTGCAGCCCCGCCAGCGGCGCCATCAGCACCGACGCGCCTTCGACCATCGAGGCGTCGATCACCTGGCCCGCGCCCGAGCGCGCGCGTTCCACCAGCGCGCAGGCGATGCCGAAGGCCAGGCTCATCGAGCCGCCCGCGTAGTCGCCGACCAGGTTGAGCGGCGGGCTCGGCGGCTGGCCGGCGCGGCCAATGGCGTCCAGCGCGCCGGTGAGCGAGATGTAGTTGAGGTCGTGGCCGGCCACGCGCGCGAGCGGGCCGTGCTGGCCATAGCCCGTCATCCGGCCGTAGACGAGGCGCGGGTTGCGCGCCAGGCAGGCCTCGGGCCCCAGGCCCAGCCGCTCCATCGCACCGGGCCGGAAGCCTTCGGTCAGCACGTCGGCCAGCGCCACGAGGTCCAGGACCAGCGCGACACCGTCGGCCGATTTGAGGTCCACCGCGATCGACCGCTTGCCCCGGTGCGCCAGCTCGGTGCTGCGCGGTCGCGCGATGCCGTTGCCTGAAGGCTCCAGCCGCTCGACGAGCAGAACCTCCGCACCCATGTCGGCCAGCAGCATGCCGCACAGCGGCCCCGGGCCGATGCCCATGATCTCGACCACGCGCACGCCCGCGAGCGGCCCCTTGCGTTTCATGCCTTGCTCCTCACTCAATGCCATGCCCTTCAAGCCCTTTTCTCACTGCCATCTCTTCAGTGCCATGCCCGCTTGCCCCAGGTCGACTGCCTCCAGGCGCGGCGCAGCCCCTCGCGAAACGGCGGAGCGGCGATGGCGATGAGCCGCTCGGCCCGCTGGTCCAGCGTCGCGTGGCGCAGGTCGGCCACGCCGAACTCCGTCACCACCACGTCCACGTCGGCGCGGCCCACCGTGGCCGGCCCGTCGACGGCCAGCACGATGCGGCTGTGCGTGCCGCCGGCCGCCGTCGCCGGCAGCACGGTGATCGCGCGGCCGCCGCGGGTGGAACGGCGCGCCGCGTGGCAGAAGTCCAGCAGCCCGCCGATGCCGCCGCGTTGCCGGCCGGCGGCCGACTCGCTGTTCACCTGGCCCGTGAGGTCGACCTCCAGCGCGCCGTTGATGCTGTGCAGCGCATGCAGCCGGTCAAGCACGGCGGCGTCGTGCGTGTAGCGGCCCGCCCGCACCTGGACGGCGGGGTTGTCGTTCACCCATTCATACAGCTGCGCGGTGCCGCTCACGGTGTTGGTGATGCTCACGCCGGCATCGATGCCCTTGCGCGCATTCGTGACGGCGCCGCACTGCACGAGTTGCGCGGCCGTGTCACCGAACACGCCGGAGTGCAGCCCGAGGTCGCGGTGGCCGCGCAGTTGCAGGAACACCGCATCGGGCAGGCTGCCGACGCCGGCCTGCAGCGTCGCGCCGTCGGGCACGAGCGCCGCCACGTGCGCGCCGATCGCCTGCTCCACCGGCCCGGCCGGCGTGGCGGGCAGTGTGAGCGGGCCGCCGTCGGCCTGCACCCAGTGGTCGATGCGGATGTCATGGGGCAATTCGGCGCCATGCGTCCAGGGCACGGCGGGGTTGAGCTCGGCGACGACTAGGCGTGCGCGCCGTGCGGCGTCCACGGTGTAGTCGCTCACGAGTCCGAGGCTGGGCGGGCGCCCCGCCGGCCCCGGTGCCAGCTGCAGCAGGACCACGTCGGCCGGCACGGTGCCGTCGGCAAACAGCTGCGCCATGCGGCTGTAGCGCTCGGGCAGCACCTCCAGCAGGCCGCGATCGGCCAGCGCAGCATTGCGCCCGAGCGTGGCGTAGGTGAGAAAGCGCAGGCCGTCGGGCAGCGCGCCGTCGAAGGTGGCGGACAGCGTGGAGCCGAGAAACAGCGTGAGCGGTGCCACGCCCGCGCCTTCGGCCACCAGCTTGCGCGTCAGCGTCAGCGGCTCGGCGGCGGCCTGCCCGCAGACGATGTGGTCACCGGCGCGCAGCAGCCCGTGGAAGCTGAACGCGGCAGCAGGAACCGGGTGGGAAACCGGCGTGGAATTCGGACTGGAAATGGGCCGGGCCATGGGGGAGCCTCAGGCGGCGCGCCTCGCTGTCATGGGGCACCATGGTAACCCTGATCCGGCTCAAATTTCGTTTGCAGTATCATTATTTCATTCAAAATAACATTGAACAGTCTGCAAAAATCACTGCAGCTCCAATAATTTCACTGGGTCGCCGCGCCCGCCAGAGACATGATCCGAGACCCGCAAACCCGCCACTGCCCGCCTGACCCCGCCGCCCCCGGCGCACGCTGCCTGCACACGCCCCGCCCCGTTCACTATGGCCGCTGCGGCCTGGAGAGGAAAGAGGATGTGCCCGCACGGAGGCTCCAGAGCGTGAGCGCCCCGCACCCGGTCCATGAGGTGAAGGCATGAGCGGCCTCGGCAGCGGCCCTGCGGCCTTCGCCGCATTGCAGGCGCGCGAGCAGGAGCTGGACGAGGTGCGCCAGGCGGCGCGCACGCTGGCGCGCAAATTCGACCTTGCCTACTGGCGCGAGTGCGACAAGGAGGGCAAGTACCCCTGGGACTTCGTCAACGCGTTCGCCCAAGCCGGCTGGATGGGCATCCTCATGCCCGAGGAATACGGCGGCATGGGACTGGGCGTGACCGAAGCCGCCATCATGCTGCAGGAGGTCGCGGCCGCCGGCGGCATGTCGGGCGGCTCGGCCATCCACTTCTACGTGTTTCCGCCGCAGCCGATCCTGCGCCACGGCTCCAAAGCGATGAAGGACAAGTACCTCGCCAAAATCGCGCGCGGTGAAATGCTGATCGCCTTCGGCGTGACGGAGCCGACGGCCGGCGTCGACACCTCGCGCATCCGCACCCGGGCCGAGAAGAAGGACGGCCGCTGGGTCGTGCATGGCCAGAAGGTGTGGACGACCAATGCGCAGAACGCGAGCCGCATCCTGCTGCTGGCCCGTACCTCGCCGCGCGACGAGAAGAAGCCGCTGGACGGCATGACGCTCTTCTTCGCCGAGCTCGACCGCAGCAAGTGCGACGTGCGCGTGATCGACAAGCTCGGCCGCGCGGCGGTGGACTCCAACGAGGTCTTCATCGACGGCCTGGAAGTGGCGGAGGAAGACGTGGTCGGCGAAGTCGGCAAGGGCTTCACCTACCTGCTGGACGGCCTGAACCCCGAGCGCGTCGTCGTGGGCATGGAAGGCATCGGCATGGGCAAGGCGGCGCTGGAACTGGCGGTGGCGTATGCGAACAACCGCGTCGTGTTCGACCGCCCCATCGGCATGAACCAGGCCGTGGCGCACCCGCTGGGCGAATGCTGGATCCGCCTGCAGGCCGCCGAGCAGATGGCCCTGCGCGCGGCGATGCTCTACGACGCGCACCTGCCGTGCGGCGCCGAAGCCAATGCCGCGAAATTCCTGGGCGCCGACGCCGGCTACCAGGCCTGCGACCAGGCGATGCAGACGCATGGCGGCTACGGCTACGCGAAGGAATACCACATCGAGCGCCTGTGGCGCGAGGTGCGGCTGCTCAGGCTGGCGCCGATTTCGCAGGAGATGGTGCTCAACTACATCACCGGCAAGGTGCTGGGTCTGCCGCGGTCTTACTGAGAGGCGTCGGATGCCCGTCGGGCGCCGCAGCGGTCAGGCCGCCAGTCGCTTGGCTGCCGGGTCCGGCGGCGCGGTCAGGGCCATCAGCCGGCCCGCGTCGTCCAGCGACTCCAGCGCGAGGACCGTCTCCACGATGGCCTGCGCGTTGCCTGGCGCGATCACGCCCTGCGCATTGGCCAGGAACTTCGCCACCAGTTCGTCGTTGGTCATCGCGCTCGACGGATCGGGCGAGGGGCTGCCCTTGGGGTAGCGCTTTTCGCCGACGAAGATCTGCCCGCGCGCGCGCAGTTCCACCTTCGCCGGCCGGCTGGCGCCGTGGCTGGTGAGGAGCTTCACGTAGTCGGGGTGCACCTCGTGCGTGACCTTGTCCATGAGCGCGAGCACCGACGGGTCGAACACGAGCTTCGGGTCCTGCCAGGCGCGCGCGGTCGCGGGGCGGTGCGCCGCCACCGCGATGCCGTGCGCGATGCTGAACTGCGCGTCCAGCACGTCGAGGATCTGCCGGTTCAGCCAGATCGGCCGCTCCACCATGCCTTCGACCCAGACCTTGATGCCCTTGATCTCCGCCGGCTGGATGTCGTTCGTGGCGACCAGGTCGATCAGCACGTCGGCCAGCGCATGCAGGATGCGGCAGTGCGCATACGGCTTGTACGAAGTCTCGGCCGGAAACTTCCATGCCGTGCCCAGGTCCTGCCGGATCACCTCGGGCTCCCAGCGGCGCGTGCCCATGAAGCGCGGGTAGCCGACCTCGCGGTCGTCCAGCACCTGCAGGTCGCCGCGGTGGCCGAGCGCGGCCATGTGCGCGGCCGTCATCGCGGCCTGCGTGAGCGTGCCGCCGAGCAGGTACTTGATGGTGGAGGCCGGCGCGTGGTCGAACCACGCCATCTGCGCGTTGACCGGCGAGATGCAGCCGGCGATGCCCAGCGCATGTGCGGTGCGCTCCTGCGTCTGGCCCTGCAGCATCGCGATGGCCGCCGTGGCGCCGAACACCGTGCTGCTGTAGCCGTAGACCTGCGGCGTGGCGACCTGGCCGTCCTTCGTGTCGCGCAGGTAGTCCATCGCCTTGCCCAGGCGCCAGGACATCTCATGCGACACCGCGATGGCGCGCAGCAGTTCGCGCCCCGGCAGGGCGCGCGCCTCGGCCACCGCCAGCGCACCGGGCAGCACGTAGGGCGTGACGTGGCCCGGGGGCAGGATGGCGTCCATGTCGAGGGCGTTGATCAGCTCGGCATTGGCGAATGCGGCGCCGAAGATGCTGAGCCGGTCGCCGGTGCCGATGACCGTGGCGGGCCCCGTGGCGCCGGTCAGGCGTCCGTAGTCGATGCCGATGCGGCCCTTGGGCGAGTCGATGGCGGCCAGCGCCGCGCCGATGGAGTCGAGCAGCAGCCGGCGAGATTCCTCCACGACCGCGGCCGGCAGGTCCTCGAAGCGGGTCTGGGTGAAATGCGCGAGTTGTTCGATGAGTGTCATGGTGCTGTGCGGCGGTGGTCGATCCGCATGCGGGGTGCCAGGGGTGGCCAGCCTGTCTACATCGCAAGCTTGCCGCCGTCGACCGGCAGCGTCACGCCGTTGACGTAGCTCGCCATGTCGGAGGCGAGGAAGATCGCAGGGCCGGCCAGTTCGTCGGGCGTGCCGAGCCGCGCGGCCGGAATGCGCACCAGGAAGCGCGCCATGCGCTGCGGGTCGTTCCGGGTGTACTCGGTCATCGGTGTGGCGATCACGCCGGGGGCGAGCGCGTTGACGCGGATGCCGTCGGGCCCGAGGTCGGCGGCCATCGCCTGCGTGAGCATCTTCACCGCGCCCTTGGAGGCCGAGTAGCCCAAGGCGCCGGGCGAGGCGACGAAGGCCGAGCCCGAGGCGACGTTGATGATGCAGCCCCGGGTGCGCCGCAGCGCGGGCAGCCAGGCGTGGATGGTGTTGAAGGTGCCGAACAGGTTCACGTCCATCGTGCGCCGGATGTTCTCGTGCGCGCGAGGGCTGTCGACCGTCTCGCGGATGATCACGCCCGCGCTGTTGACCAGCACGTCCAGGTCGCCGAAGGCCTGCTGCACCTGCGCCGCCAGCGCGACCGAGGCCGCGCTGTCCGTCACGTCGAGCGTGAAGGCCTGCGCCGTCCCGCCGGCCGCGACGATCTCGGCCGCCGCTGCGTCGCAGCTGCCCGCGGCCCGGTCCGTCAGCAGCACGCGCGCGCCGGCCTTTGCGTAGGCCACGGCGATGGCGCGGCCGATGCCGCTGGCCGCGCCGGTCACGAGCGCCAGCTTGCCCGCGAGGAGGGGATGGTGGATCACCTGCGCCTCATTCGGGCTCGATGCCCGCGCTCTTGACGATCCGCTGCCACTTCTGCAGCTCGGCGCGCTGGAACGAGGCCAGCTCCGCGCCGGTGCCGGGGAAGGGCTTCCACGCGTTCTTGCCGAAGAACTGCTCGGCCTCGGGCGTGCGCATGATGTCGGCGATCAGGCGGCTGAGCCGGTCGGCCACGTCGGGCGGCGTGCCCTTGGGCGCGAAGGCGGCCAGCCAGCCGCTCAGCTCGAAGCCGCGCAGGCCCTGCTCGGCCATGGTCGGGATCTCCTCGTAGCCGGGCATGCGGTTGCGCGTGGTCACGCCCAGCGCCTTCAGCTTGCCGGCACGCACCTGCGGCATGATGGCCGGCGCGTCGCCGAACACCATGTCGATCTGGCCGCCGATGACGTCGGTGATGGCGGCCGGCAGCGTCTTGTACGGCACGTGGATGATGTCCACGCCGCCGAGCTCGCGCAGCATTTCGCCGCTCACGCGCGCGGCCGAATTGCCGCCGCCGAAGCTCATCTTGCCGGGGTTCTTTTTGGCAAGCGCGAGCAGCTCCTGCACGTTGCCGGCCGGGGTCTTGGGCGCGATGGCCAGCACCGAGCCACCGATGATCACGCCCGACAGCGGCACGAAGTCGGCCACCGGGTCGTACGGCACTTTCTTGAACAGCGCCGCGTTGGCCGCGTGCGTGGTGTTGGTGCCGATGGTGATGGTGTAGCCGTCGGCCGGCTGCTGCAGCAGGTACTGCAGGGCGATGAAGCCGTTGGCGCCGGCCTTGTTCTCGACCACGACCGGCTGCTTCACCTGGTCGGACAGCCGCTGGCCGATAAAGCGCGCGGCTAGGTCGGTGGTGGTGCCCGCACCGAAGGGCACGATGATGTGGATGGGCTTGGCCGGAAAGGCCGCGGCACCCTGGGCGAACGAGGCGCCGGCCGCGAGGGCCAGCGCCGCGCCCAGGGCCAGGCGGCGCGTGGCGTGGCCCGGGGTAGGAAGGCTCATGCCGGCTCCCCGATCATTCCGGCTCGATGCCTGCGGCCTTCACCAGGCGCGCCCAGCGGGCGATCTCGGTCTTCTGGAACTCGGCCATTTCGGCGCGCGACATGGGGATCGGCTTCCAGGCATTGGCACCGAAGAACTTCTCGGCCTCGGGCGCGCGCATGATGTCGGCGATGACCTTGCCGATCTTGTCGGCCACGTCGGGCGGCGTGCCCTTGGGCGCGAAGGCGGCCAGCCAGCCGTTGGTCTCGTAGCCCTTGACGCCCTGCTCGGCGATGGTCGGGATGTCTTCATAGCCCGGCATGCGGTTGCGGGTGGACACGCCCAGCGCCTTGAGCTTGCCGGCCTTGACCAGCGGCATCACGGCCGGCGCATCGCCGAACACCATGTCGATCTGGCCGCCCATCACGTCGGTGATGGCCGCGGGCAGCGCCTTGTAGGGCACGTGCGTCAGGTCCAGGCCGGCCATCTCGCGCAGCACTTCGCCGCCGGCGCGCGAGGAGGAGTTGCCGCTGCCGAAGGTCATGCGCTTCTTCTTGGCCAGCGCGATGAGTTCCTGCACGTTGTTGGCGGGCGTGTTCGGCGCCACCACCAGCACCACGCCGCCGATCGTCACGCCGGTGAGCGGCACGAAGTCGGCCACCGGGTCGTAGGGCAGCTTCTTGAACAGCGCCGCATTTGCGGCATGCGTGGTGTTGGTGCCGATGGTGATGAAGTAGCCGTCGGCCGGCTGCTGCAGCAGGTACTGCATGCCGATGAAGCCGTTGGCGCCGGCCTTGTTCTCCACCACGACCGGCTGCTTGAACTGGTCCGTGATCTTTTGGCCGATGTAGCGGGCGGCCTGGTCGGTCGTGGTGCCGGCCGCGAACGGCACGACGATGTGGATCGGGCGGTTGGGCCAGGTGGCCGCGGTCTGGGCGAAGGCGGCGGCGGCCGCCGCGACCAGCACGCCGCCTGCGGCGAGGCGTACGAGCGATTTCAAAAGTTTCATTGTTTGTCTCCTGACGTTGATGCGAACAAAAAATCCGGCAAAGCGCGCCCGCCTACTGCGGGCGGCCCTTCACCATGCGAAGCGGGTTGTAGGTGGCGACGACCTCGCCGTGCTGGTTGACCACGCGGTTGAAGGTGCGCATGAGGCCGCGGCCGGGCTTGCTCGTGGCGCGCGCTTCCACCACCTCGGCCTGCACGTGGATCGTGTCGCCGGCCACGGTGGGCCGGAGGATGCGCAGGTCGCATTCGAGGAAGGCCATGCCGGTGCGCTGCATCGTGGACTGCATGAGCAGGCCCTCGCTGATGCAGTAGACCATCGAGCCCGGCGCGGGCCGCGCGCCGATCTTCGACTCCTTGCCGATGTAGTCGAGGTTGGTGAACATCTCCTCGACCATGCCGGTGACGCCGACGAACATCGTGATGTCGGCCTCGGTGATGGTCTTGCCCAGCGTGCGGAAGCGGTCGCCGGGCTTGACGTCGTCCCAGTACAGGCCGATGCCCATGACGGGCGTGTCGTCCCAGCCGGTGTCGGTGCCCGTGGCGGGCGCCTGCTTGCTCATGTCGTCTCCTTGATGATGCCTTGCGCGCTCCATTGCGCGATCTCGTCGTCGCTGGCGCCGAGCACGCGGCTGAGCACATCGCGCGTGTGCTGCCCGAGCACGGGCGGGCCTTCCTCGTAGCGGATCGGCGATTCCGAAAAGCGCATCGGGTTGGCCACCGACGGGACCTCGCCCGCGGTGCGGTGCGGCAGCGTCATCTGGATGCCGCGCGCCTTGACCTGCGGGTCGGCGAAGACGCGGTCGATGGTGTTGATCGGGCCGCAGGGCACGTTCACCGCTTCCATCTCGGTCACCCATTCGTCGATGGTCCGCGTCCGCGTGCGCGCCGACATGAGCTCCAGCAGCGGCACGCGGTTGGCCACGCGCAGCGCGATGGTGGCAAAGCGCGGGTCCGCGCCTTCCTTTTCCAGACCGAGCACCTGCATGGCCTTGCGGAACTGCGAGTCGTTGCCCACGGCGAGGATGAACTGCCCGTCGCTCGCCTGGAAGTACTGGTAGGGCACGATGTTCGGGTGGCCGTTGCCCATGCGCTGCGGCGCCTTGCCGGTGGTCAGGTAGTTCATGCCCTGGTTGGCGAGCACGGCCACCTGCACGTCGAGCATGCCGATGTCCAGGTGCTGGCCGCCGTGGCCTGCGTCGCGGTGGCGCAGCGCCGCCACGATGCCCAGCGCCGCATACATGCCCGAGAGGATGTCGGCCAGTGCCACGCCGGCGCGCTGCGGGCCGCCGCCGGGCCTGTCGTCGGGCTCGCCCGTCACGCTCATCAGCCCGCCCATGCCCTGGATCAGGTAGTCGTAGCCCGCCCGCTGCCGGTAGGGCCCGGTCTGGCCGAAGCCGGTGACCGAGCAGTAGATGAGCTGCGGGAACTCCGCATGCAGCGTCGCATAGTCGAGCCCGTACTTGGCCAGGCCGCCGAACTTGTAGTTCTCCACCAGCACGTCGCACCGGGCCGCCAGCGCGCGGATGAGCTTCTGGCCCTCGGGCCGGGAAATGTCCACCGCCACCGACTCCTTGCCCCGGTTGGCCGCCAGGAAGTATGCCGCATCGGCGTCCTCGCCGGTGCGCTGGTCGCGCACGAAGGGCGGGCCCATCTGGCGCGTGTCGTCGCCGCCCTGCGGGTTCTCGATCTTGATCACCTCGGCGCCGAGGTCGGCCAGGTTCTGCGTCGCCCAGGGGCCGGCGATGATGCGCGTGAGGTCGAGCACGCGCACGCCGGCCAGGGGCAGCGGTGGTTGGTTCGTGGAATGCTTGCCGCTCATCACAGGCTCATGGCTTTGGCGATCAGCGTGCGCTGGATCTGCGAGGTGCCGCCGCCGATGGTGGACTGCATGCCTTCGCGGAAATAGCGCTCCATGTCGGCCTCGGGCAGCATGCTGTGGCCGCCCAAAATCTGCATGCCTTGGCGCGTGACGGTCTGCAGCGTCTCGGACGCCATCAGCTTGGCCATCGACACCTCGCGCTGGCAGGGCAGGCCGCGCGAGGCCATGTCGGCGGCGCGGTAGACCATCAGGCGCGCCGCGTCCACGGCGGTCTGCATGTCGGCCAGCATGTGGCGGATCACCTGGAAGTCGTAGATCGCCTTGTCGAACTGGATGCGGTCGTGCGCGTACTGCAGCGCCTCGCTCACCGCCTGCTGGGCGTTGCCGACGTAGGCGGCGGCCACGGCGATGCGCTCGAGCTCCAGGTGGTCGGTGATGATCTTCCAGCCGTCGCCGGCGGCGCCCAGCAGGTTGGCGTGCGGCACCAGCGCGTTGTCGATGAAGATTTCGGTCGTGCCGGTGGCGCGCCGCGCCATCGTCGGCAGGCGGCGCACGTCCAGCCCCGGCGTGTCGTTGGGCACCAGCAGCACGGTCAGGCCCTTGTGCTTGGCGGCGGCCTTGTCGCTGCGCGTGAGCATGGCGATGACCACGTTCTTCGCCGCGGCGCCCGAGCACCACAGCTTCTGGCCGTTGATGCGCCAGCCCTCGGGCGTTTCTTCCGAGCGGGTGCGCGTGTTCGCCGCGTCGGAGCCGGCCGAGGGCTCGGAGATCGAGATCGAGAAGCGGATGTCGCCCTTCATGAAGGCCGGCAGGAAGCGCTCCTGCTGCTCCTTCGTGCCGAACTTGCAGATGTTCATGGCGGTGAAGGTCGACACCATGAAGGCGGTGGCGAAGTCGAATCCGTAGCGCGCCAGGCCCTCGCACATCAGCGCGTAGTCGAAGATCGTGCCGCCGTCGCCGCCGTGGTCCTCGGGCACGAGCAGGCGCAGCCAGCCCATCTTCGCGATCTTGTCGTAGGCCTCGTACGGATAGGCGCGGCCCATGTCGCACTGGCGCACGTACTCCTTGGTCACCTCGTCCTGCATGACACGGTCGACCGTGTCCTTCCACATCTGCTGTTCTTCGGTCAGGAAATTCATGGCTTCAAACTTTCTTTCTCTCTCTCATTCAGGATCCCGCGTGCCGGCCCGTCACGCAACGACCAGCCGCTCGCGCCGGATCAGCAGCGTGAACTCGCAGCTGAGCACCTGTTCGCCGCGCTGGTTGACGATGGTCAGCCGCGCCGTGGCGATGCCGTGCCTGTCACCCTTGTCGCGCAGCGCGATGACTTCGCTTTCGGCATGGATGGTGTCGCCGATGAAGCTCGGCTTGAGGAAGCGCAGCTTGTCCACGCCGTAGAACGCTTCCACCACCGCCGAGTCGAAGCCGATCAGCGCGTTGCCGATCACGAACACCAGCCCGCCCTGCACGACGCGCTGGCCGTACATCGACTTCTTGGAGAACTCGGCATTGGCGTGGATCTCCAGCCAGTTGCCGGTCAGGCCGCAGAAGTTGACGACGTCGGTTTCGGTCAGCGTGCGCCCGCGCGAGCGTGCCTTCTGGCCGATGGCGAGTTCGCCGTAGGGAAGGTTCATCATTTGGCGGACACCTTCTTTGTGGCAGAGCGCTTGGCCGCGTTGCGCGCCGTGGCCTTCCCTGGCTTGACGGCGGACCGGCTGACCTTGGCCTTCTTGGCGGCGCCGGGCGCCTCCAGCACCGACAGGTCGATGTCGTGCTCCTTGAGCAGCCTGCGTGCGATGACGAAGCAGTCGCGGCCCACGGGAATGCCGCAGTACATGCCGATGTGCAGCAGCAGCTCGCGCAGCTTCTCAAGCGGCGGCTTGGTGCGCGTGATCGCGATCTTGAAGTGCAGCTCGAACTCTTCCATGCGGCCGAGGCCGGCGAGCATGGCCAGGTTGATCAGGCTGAACTCTTGGTGCGTGATCACGCCGCGGGCCCAGGTGCGGGCCCACAGCTGGTTGTTCAGGTAGGCCTGCCACTCGGCGTCGAAGTGCGTGCTCTGCAGCGCGTTCTTCACATAGTCGTCACCGACCACCACACGGCGGGTGGCGTGGCCGAGCCGCGAGTGCGGCGTCCTGGCATGGGTCGGTGCGCCGAAGTCTTCTTTCATGGATGTTCCTGGGGTGCGTCAAAGAGTCAGACGGTGGTGAAGCCGCCGTCGACGCCGATGTCGGCGCCGGTGATGAAGGACGATGCGTCGCTCGCCAGAAACAGCGCCGCATTGGCGATCTCCACCGGCTGGCCGTAGCGCAGCATCGGGTAGCGCGACACCGTCTGGCGGCGGCCTTCGGGGTCGTTCTGGTAGCGGAAATGGGTGCGGCGGGTTTCGACGCCGCCGGGCGAGAGCGTGTTCACGCGGATGCCGTCTTCGGCATGGTCCACCGCCATCGTCTTGGCGAGCATGATCAGCCCGCCCTTGGTCGCGCCGTAGGCGGCGCGGCCGGCGCGTGCCACGTGGCCATGCATCGAGGCGATGTGCACGATGGAGCCGCCGCCTGCCGCGATCATCGGCGTCAGCACGGCGCGGCTCACGAGGAAGGCGCCGGTGAGGTTGGTGGCAAGCACCTCGTTCCATTCGGCGAGGCTGTAGCCGGTGATCTTTGCCGTCTTGTCGAGCATGGCCGCGCAATGCACCAGCACGCGCGGCTGGCCCAGTGCGGCCACGGCCTGCGACACGGCCCCGTTCACCGAGGTTTCCGAGGCGACGTCACAGGCCAGTGCGACGGCGCGACCGCCGTCTTGAGTGATCCCGGCCGCGACGGCCTGCGCCGCTTCCAGCGAGAGGTCGAGGCAGGCGACCGCCGCACCGGCGCCGGCCAGCGCGCGGCAGGTGGCCGAGCCGATGGCGCCGCCGCCGCCCGTCACGATGGCCATGCGCCCGGCGAGGCTGAAGTCGCCCGATGCGCCCGGCGGGATCTTGCCCTGGCTCTGGTCCATCGCACTCATTCCAGCGTGGCGCCGGAGCTCTTGATGATCGGCGCCCACTTCTCGCGTTCGGTGCGCAGCAGCTTGGTGAAGTCGGCTGCCGAGCCGCCGATGGGGAACAGGCCGGCGTCGTAGAACTGCTGCTGCACGCTGGGCACCTTCATGGCCGCCATGGCGGCCTGCTGCAGCTTGGCGATGACGGGCGCGGGCGTGGCCGCCGGCGCCATCAGGCCGCCGTAGGACACCATTTCATAGCCGGGCACGCCGGCTTCGGCCACGGTCGGCGCGTCCGGGAAAGTCTTGGAGCGGTAGGGGTTGGTCGCGGCGATCAGGCGCACCTTGCCGCCTTTGATGAGCTGCCCCGCGACGGCGGTCGACAGGATGGCCGCGTCGACGCGCTCGCCCACGAGGTCCAGCAGCGCCGGGCTCTCGCCCTTGTAGGGCACGTGCGTCAGGTCGGTCTGCGTCATGAACTTGAGCAGTTCCATGGCCAGATGCTGCGGCCCGCCCGTGCCGGACGAGCCGTAGGTGAGCTTGCGTTCCTTGGCGAGCTTGATGAACTCCTGCACGTTCCGCACCGGCAGGCCGTTGCGCACCAGCAGCAGGTGGTCGTAGGTGACGACGTGGCTGATCGGCGCCAGGTCCTTCTCGACCTTGTACGACAGGTTCGGGTCCATGATCGGGCGCAGCGTGAGGTTGCCCGGGCCGCCGAACACGAGGGTGTAGCCGTCGGCCGGCGACTTGGCCACCATGTCGGTGCCGATCACGCCGGCCACGCCGGGCTTGTTCTCCACGATCACGCTCTGGCCGATGAGCTTGGTCATTTCGCCGGCGAGCAGGCGGGCCGACACGTCTGTGGCCCCGCCCGGCGGATAGGGCACGACGATGCGCACGGTCTTTTCGGGAAAGGCGCCCTGCGCGAAAGCGGGCAGGCCCAGGCAGGCCGAGGCGGCGATGCCGAGCATCGCAAGGGTGAGGCGGCGGTTCATTGGTTTGTCTCCTTGTCTGTGGTGGGGTGATTGCCGGGTGGGGCGTGCAGGCTGCGTCGCGTGCCTGCGGTCATCGCGTGCCGCGGGGCCGGTCGGCCATCGCGCGCACGGCCGCGTCGTGCTCGGGCGTGAAGTGCGAGATCGACTGGAACGCGGCCGAGAGTTCGAGCAGCGTGTCCAGCCGCGTGTGCTGGCCTTCGCGCAACAGGCGCTTGGCCATGCGCAGCGCGTGCGAGGGGTTGGCCGCGATGCGGGCCGCCAGCGCTCGGGTCTCGTCCATCAGCGCGGCGCCGGGCACGACTTTCGAGACGAGCCCGCAGGCCAGGGCTTCCTGCGCGTCGATGGCGTCGCCGGTGAAGGTCATCTCGGCCGCCTTGGACATGCCAACGGCGCGCGGCAACAGCCACGCCCCGCCATCGCCCGGAATGATCCCGAGCTTGACGAAGCTCTCGGCAAAGCGCGCGGTGTCGGACGCGATGCGGATGTCGCACATGCAGGCCAGGTCGCAGCCCGCGCCGATGGCCGGGCCGTTCACCGCCGCGATGACCGGCACCTCCAGGTGGTAAAGCGCCAGCGGGATCTGGTGGATGCCGCGGCGGTAGCGGTTCTGGATGTCTAGGGCCGAGCCTTCGGCGATGCCCTGCTTGTCGCGCATGTGCTTGATGTTGCCGCCCGCGCTGAAGGCGCTGCCCGCGCCGGTGAGGATCACGCAGCGCACCGACAGGTCGGCGCGGATGCGTGCGCAGGCGTCGGTGAACTCGGCGAACTGCGACTCGTCCGACAGCGGGTTGCGCGCCTCGGGCTGATTCATGGTCAGCGTGACGATGCCGTCCTGCTGCTCGTAGAGGAGGAATGCCATGGGGGTCTTTCAGCAGTGCATGCCCATGGCACGCGCGATGATGCGAAGCTGGATCTCGGGCGTGCCCTCGCCGATGTACGACTCCGGGCCGTCGCGGAACAGCCGCGCGATGCCGCTTTCTTCCATGTAGCCGTAGCCGCCGTGCAGGTTGACGGCCTGCTGCGTCGCGAAGATGACGGCGTCGGCCGTCATGAACTTGCCCATCGATGCGCCGCGGTGCGAGTCCTTGCCGTCGATCACGTCGCGCGCCGCGCTGTAGACCATGAGCCGGGCCGCCTCGATGCGCGCGGCCATCTCGGCCACCTTGAATGCCACGCCCTGGAACTGGCCGATCTTCCTGCCGAAGGCCTGGCGCTCTTCGGCGTACCTGAGCGTCTTTTCCATCGCCACCTGCGCGATGCCCAGGCCACGCGTGGCCTGCATCACGCGGCCCGACGACAGCGTCGCCTTGAGCTGCGCGAGGCCGCCGCCGACCTGGCCGAGCAGCTGCCCGGGCCCGACCCGCACGTCGCTGAAGGTGACGAGCGCGGTGGACGAAGAATGGTTGCCCAGCTTGTCCAGCGGCTGCGCGTCGATGCCCGGCAGCCGGCGGTCGACGAGGAAGAGCGAGATCGCGTCGGCCTTGCGCTCTGGCGAGGTGCGGGCCGCGAGGATGTAGTAGTCGGCGATGGTGCCGTTGGTGATGTAGACCTTGCTTCCGGAGAGGAGCCAGTCGTCACCGTCACGCCGCGCGCGGGTCTTGATGCCCTGCACGTCGCTGCCGGCGTCGGGCTCCGTCAGCGCGAAGGCGCCGATGCGCTCGGCCTTGAGCGCGGGCAGCATGTACTCGCGCTTCTGCGCGTCGGTGCCCAGCTCGAACAGCGGCCGCACGGCCAGATGCTGGTGCGCGAACACGCCGGCCGACACACCGGCGGGAATGCGCGTGAGCTCCTCGTAGTAGACGCAGCCCAGCAGGATGTCGCCCCCGCCGCCACCGAGTGCTTCGGGGTAGTCGGGCGCGAGGAAGCCGCCCGCGGCGAGCTCCTTGTAGACCTGCAGGGGGAACTGCTTCTCGCGCTCGCCCGCCAGTGCGAGCGGCTCCAGCCGCCCGGTGACGAAGCGGCGGAAGTGATCCCGGAATTCGATGTGCTCGGGGCCGAGCAGCACGTCGGCCGCGAAGCCCGTCTGCTGGCCGTCCCTGTCCATGGTGACGCTCAATCTGTCTCCTTCGCCGGTTTCCCACGGGGCCTCTGTCTGCCTTGCCGGCGCCGCCATCATAGCTGTTTCATTTCATTTTTGGCAATCATATTTCATTGCATTGATGCGATACTGAGTTGCCTTTACATTTCACTCTTTCATTTCTCATTTCATTTACGAAGAGAGGGCGGATTCCGCCCCGAAATGGCGCCTTTGCGCCATCAGGCAAACCCTTATGAACAAGTACTTCCTGACCGAAGACCAGCTCGCCATCCAGGACAACATCCGCCGCTTCTGCGCGGAGGCCATCGTGCCGATTGCCGGCACCATCGACGAGAGCGGGGAGTTCCCCACGGCCGTGTTCCGCCAGCTCGGCGAGCTGGGCTACATGGGCATCTCCAGCCGCACCGAGCATGGCGGCGGCGGGCTTGACCTCGTGTCGCAGGTCATCGTGCTGGAGGAGATCTCCAAGGCCTCGGGCGCCATCGGCAGCTCCTACAACGCGCACATCGGCCTGGCGTCCACCGTGATCAGCGAGTTCGGCTCCGAGGCGCAGCGCGCCCGGTACCTGCCGGACCTCACCTCGGGGCGCAAGATCGGCGCCTTCGGCCTGACCGAGCCGGGCGGCGGCTCCAACGCCGGTGCGCCCGGCACCCGCGCGGAACTGCGCGACGGCTTCTGGCACATCACGGGCTCCAAGGCCTTCAACACCAACGGCTACGTGGCCGACACCTTCGTCATCACCGCGAAGACGCCGGGCGGCGTGACGGCCTTCATCCTGGAGCGCGGCATGCCCGGCTTTGAAATCGGCCCGCCCGACCGGAAGATGGGCGTGCACGCCTCGCCCACGAGCACGCTGTACTTCCAGGACGTGAAGGTCCCCGCAGACAACATGGTCGGCGAGGAAGGCACGGGCTTTCGCAAGTTCGCGCGCACGCTCGACAAGGGCCGCGTCAACGTGGCGGCGCTGTCCACGGGCCTGGCGCAGGCGGGCTATGAGGCGGCGGTCGCGTATTCGAAGGAGCGCACGCAGTTCGGCAAGCCGATCGGGGCCTTCCAGGGCATCCATTTCCAGCTCGCCGAGATGGCCACCGACATCGAGGCCGCGCGGCTCATGACCTACAACGTCGCGCGCATGTACGACGCGGGCATGCCGATCAAGGCCGAAGCGGCGATGGCCAAATACTTCGCGGCCGAAGCCAGCCTGCGCGTGTGCGACAAGGCCATCGAGATCCTCGGCGGCTACGGCTACCTGCGCGACTTTCCGGTGGAGCGCTATTACCGCGACGCCAAGATGTACCAGATCGGCGAGGGCACGAGCCAGATCCAGCGCATCATCATCGCGCGGGAGATCCTGGGCAAGGCGATCGTCGGCTTCCACTGAGCGGCCGCCGCACGACGCCCATGGTCCGCCCGAGCCAGCGCCTTTATCCCGCCCGCGAGGTCAAGCCGGCCCGGCCGGCAGCCACCCTGCTGCTGCTGCGCGACGCGCCCGACGGCCCCGAGGTGCTGATGACGCGGCGTGCCGACGCCGCCAACTTCGCCGCCGGCGCCTACGTGTTTCCCGGCGGCGCGCTCGATGCCGCGGACGCGGGCGCGCACGGCATCACCCGCCACCGCGCGGGGCAGGGGGGCCTGGCGCTGACGCAGGCAGTGGCCGCCATCCGCGAATGCTTCGAGGAAATGGGCGTGCTGCTGGCCTGGCGGCCCGACGGCACGCCCGCCGATGCGTCGGACGTGGCCGCGCTCGACCGCGTGCCGCCGCCGGGGCAGAGCTTCGCCTCGCAATGCGCGGCGCGCGGCCTGACGCTGGCTGCCGACGGGCTGCGCCACTTCGCGCGATGGATCGCCGACCCGAACAACCCCAAGCGTTTCGACACTGCCTTCTTCGTCGCGCGCATGCCGGGAGGCCAGGAGCCGGTGGCCGACGACCGCGAGCAGTTCGAGCCGGTCTGGGTGCGCCCGGCCGAGGCGCTGGCGCGGCACCGCGCGGGCCGCTTCTTCATGATCTTCCCGACCATCCGCACGCTGGAGCTGCTGGCCGCGCACGCCAGCGTGGACGAGGTCCTTGCCGCATGCGCGGCCGAGTCGCCGCTCTGGCACAACGAGACGCGTTCGGCCACGCGGGCCGGCGAAGTCGTACGCCTGACCAGCCAGGACGAAGGCTATGGCGAGGTCGCCCTGATCGCGCCGAACGGCGAGGCCGTGCCGCCGCTCGAATTCCCGGTCGGCCAGCCGGTGCCGCTGATGAAGGGCGTCGCGCGCCGGACCGCGCCCGACGGCACCCACACCTACGAGGTCGAGGCCGGCCTGGCCCGGCCGGTGGACCTGGGCGGCACGGCGGCGCTGCTGCTGGAGGACGACGGCGTCCTCATCACCGGTCCGGGCGTCGAGCCCGACGCGCAACTGCTCGCGCTGTGCCGGGAACGCGGTATCGAGTTTGTGTTGCCGGGGCGGGGGCATGTGAGGTTGGTGGGGGAGCGGGTTGATGGGGTGGGGTGAAGGGCTGCTGCGGGATAGAGCGAATGCATGGATGTGACGATTTCGGCGAACGAGGAGATGCAGGAGCTTCCCGCGGCTCACGCTCAGCGACCGAACAGCACTGGCGCACGCTTCTGCGTGAACGCCAGCACGCTTTCCTTGTGATCGTCGGTCTTGAAGCACTCCAGATGCCGAGGTGCCTCCGCGTCGAGGCACTCCGCCATGGTGCCCTCCAGCGCAAGATTGAGGTTCGCCTTCATCGCGCCCAGCGCGACGGACGGACCGGCAGCGAGCCCGGCGGCGAAATGCCGGGCGGCCTCCTCGATCTGCGCCTGCGGCAGCACCTGGGTAGCCAGCCCATACCGCCCGGCATCCTCGCCGCTGAAACGCGGGGACAGCATCATGAGTTCTCGTGCCCGAGCGCTGCCGGTGAGCTGGGTCAGAAGGTAGCTGCATCCATAGTCGCCCGAGACGCCGATCCGGGCGAAGGCCGTCGTCAAGGTGGCGCTGTCGGCGATGAACCGGAAATCGCAGGCCAGCGCCAAGGCCAGACCCGCGCCCGCGGCGGAGCCGGTCACGCAGGCCACGGTCGGCTTCGGCATTTCGCGCAGCCAGCGCACGGCCTCTGTCCGCCGGCGCAGGTCACGGGCCCGTGTTTGCACATCCACCGGCTGCGCCGATTTCGCCACCATGGCTTTGACGTCTCCGCCGACACAGAAGTGTCCGCCGGCGCCCCGCAGCAGCACCGCGCGCACGGCTTCGTCCGATGCCGCCGCTTCGAGTGCCGCCAAAAGCTGCTCGGCCATGTCGCGCGAGAGGGCATTGCGGCGCTCGGGCCGATCGAGGGTGAGCGTCAAGAGCCCCTGCGACATGACCTGTGTGACGAGGGGCTGATCCTGCTTCGCTTGACCTTCAGATATCATTGTTGGCCCTCACTGAGAAGTCGATGAACTCGAGACAGCTCGGATACTTTCGCACCATCGTCGAGTGCGCCAGCCTGACCCAGGCGGCCCAGAGACTGGGTGTCACGCAGCCCGCGCTGTCGAAGGTCGTACGGGTGCTGGAGCAGGAGGTCGGGGTGCCGCTTCTGCAACGTTCGAGCGGGGGCGTGCGGGCGACGACCGCCGGACGCCGTCTCTTCGACCACGCGCGCAACGTGATGACCGAGCTGCAGATCGCCAGTGACGACCTGCGCCGCATCTCGCGCAGCACCAAGCCCATCCTGTCGGTAGGCGCTCTGCCGAGCCTGATGAGCGGCGTGATCACCCCCGCAGTCCACGCCTGGCGGCAGGACTTCCCGGACCAGCCGATTTCCATCGTCGAGAAGTCCCACGCCGAGCTCATGGTCAGCCTCGAGTACGGACAGATCGACGTCGCCATCGGGCGCGCCGAAGCGCGCGCGGCCAATGCGCGGTTTACACAGACGCGGCTCTTTCGGGATCGTTTCTCCATCGTTGCGCGCGCGGGCCATCCGCTCGGTGGCGGCAAATCCGTCACCATCGAGGAACTGGGCCGGTATCCGTGGATCTGCTGGAGTTTTCCGCGCCTCAACGGGCCGCTCATCGAGCAGCTGTTCAAAAGGGCGGGCGCACCGGTCCCGCCGACCAGCACCGAGTCGAGCTGCATGTCGTTCCTGATCGCGAGCGTCCGACGCAGCGACACGCTCGCCATCCTTCCGCGCCACACCGTGACCGACGGAATCGAGGACGGCGTCCTGCAGACGCTGGCTTTCTCGTCGCCGCTGTTCGAGCGGGAGATCGCCGCCCACCATGCGACATCGTCGAAGTGGCCGGCCGAACGCGCCGCGCCGGCGCACAGCTTGGCCGCGCACGTGGCCAACGTCGGCTTGCGGGTCACGCTGCCGCTGGCGCAGCGCGGCAAACGCGCTGGTTGACGCGCTTGCCGGGGGGCGGCCTGACAGGCTTCAATCGCCACGGAATACGGGTTTTCGTTTTTCGCTGAATGCACGCACGGCCTCGGCGTGGTCACGGGAGAAGAAGGTATAGGTTTCCAGGCCGAGATGCGCATCGATGGCGTCCTCCAGCAGCTTCTTCAGGACCAGATTGACCGAGCGCTTGGTGGCGTTGATGGCCAGCGTCGCGCCGCCCGCCAACCGGTCGGCCAGTTGGTCGACCTTCGCGTCGAGCTGCGCGGCGGGCACCGCCAGGTTGACGAGTCCGAGTTCGGCCGCTTCGGTGCCGGTCAGTGCGTCGCCCGTGAAGAGGTACTGCCGTGCCTTGTTGAAGCCCATGAGCAGGGGCCAGATGAGCGAGCAGCCATCACCCGCGCCCAGGCCGACCTTGACGTGTGTGTCGGCAATCCGGGCCGTGTCCAGCATGACGGAAATGTCACTGAAGGTGGCAAGCACCGCGCCCACGCCATAGGCATCACCATTGATTCGCGCGATCACCGGCTTGCCCAGGTTCAGCAAGCCGCGCACGATTTCTCGTTGCTCGTGCATCAGCTGCACCGTCTTGTCGAAGGCACCCGTGTCCAGCCGCTCGCGCATTCCCTTGATGTCGCCGCCGGCGGTGAATGCGTCGCCAGCGCCCGTGAGAATGATGACCGATGCGTCCGGGTCCCGGTCGGCGTCGAAGAACACACGCGACAGCTCCTCATGCATCTCCTGTGTGACGGTGTTGAGCGGCGGATTGTCCATGGCGATGACAAGGATCTTGCCGCGCCGCCGGATGCGCAGATGGCGATAGTGTTCGTACATGCTCGGGTCCTGCTTCGTGCGTTCAATGCGGGTGATTCACGGGCGTCTTGAGGATGAGTGCATCCACGGCGGTGATCGTGGCGCCGGCGCAGATCAGCGGGTTGACGTCGAGTTCCGATATGCGCCGCGCGTGGTCGGCGGCAAGCTCCGATATCCGGGCTACGACTTCGGCCAGCGCCTCCAGGTCGACCGGTGCCGACCCTCGGAAGCCTTTGAGCACCGCCTGACCGCGCAGACGGGCGAGCATGCCCAAGGCTTCGCTGGTGGAAACCGGCGCGAGCGCGACAACGCTGTCCTGCAGCAGCTCGACGAAGATGCCGCCGAGCCCGACGACGATGAGGGCGCCGAACTGTGGATCGGTGCGAGCACCGACCAGGACCTCGACGCCGCTTTCGATCATCGGCTGCACCACCACGCCATTGATCGCGGCCTCGGGGTAGGCGGACCTGGCGTTGGCGAGGACTTCATCGAAGCCGGCCGCGACCTCCTCGGCGGAACGCAGATTCAGGCGAACCGCGCCCGCATCACTCTTGTGCGCAATGTCTGCGGACTCGACCTTCAGCACCACGGGCAGGCCCAGCGCCGCGGCTGCCGCCACCGCACCCTCCGCGCGTGTCACCAAGGTTTCGCCGACGCAGCGCGCGCCATAGAGGGACAGGACCGCCTTGGCCTCCCGTTCGGTGAGGGACGGCCCGGGTGCTGCGTCCAGCAGGGCGGCGGCCGCGTCCCGCGCGCCTGCATCGGCCAGACGCCGGTGGGGCTGCCGTGCCGCTTGCGCGCTGCGTCGTGCTTCGCGGGCGTGCCAGGCCACGATGGCCGCCATGCAGGCTTCCATGGAATGGAACAGGCAGACGTCGGGGTTGGCCTCTGCCTCCGCGACGCCCGGGCCTTCCAGCCACCCCGCGGTGCACACCACAATGGCCGTCTTGCCACGCTCCCTGGCCAGCGCACCGAGCTTGCCGACCACGCGTCCCCGCTGCGCCGACACATAGCCCCACGGATACAACAGTGCGCCGTACCGCGCGTCGTCGAGCAGCAGCGTGGCGGCCTCCATCATGAGGTCGCGGCCGCCCATCGAGCCGCCGCCGGTGATGTCGCACGGGTTGCGTGGCGAGGAGAACGCGGGCAACACGCGGGCCAGCGCCTCGCGCGTGGCATCCGTGGGCTGCGGCAGGTCCACGCCGCGTGCCTCGGCCTCGTCGACCGCCAGCACCAGGTTACCGCCCGACGACCCGAGCACGGCAACGCCCCGCGCCGCGGGAGGGCCGGCCTTGGCGAAGAAGCTGGCTGTCTGGATGAGCGCATGGAAGCTGTCGACCATGATGGCGCCGACGCGCTCGAACGCTGCCCGGTAGGCGGCCGTGGAGCCGGACAGGAAGCCGGTGTGCGACAGGGCTGCCGTGGCGCCTTGTTCTCCGCGCGCCAGCTTGAAGACCACGAGCGGCTTGCCGGCGGCCCAGGCGATCTCGCCCGCCTCCAGCAGCCGCAGCGGATCGCCCGTGCCCTCGAAGATGAGCGCGATCGACTTGCACGCCGGGTCGTGTGCGAGGTAGCTCACGTAGTCGGCAATGTCGACGTCACAGGAGTTTCCCGCCGACAGGGTGTGGCTGAAGGCGGTGCCATGGTGCACGGCCTGCGCGAGGCCGTTGCCGACGCCGCCGGACTGGCTCACGAGGCCGATGCAGGTGGGGCTCGGGCGGCTGAACACGAGGTCGGGAGCAAACGACAGGCCGAATCCGCGCACGTGGTTGACCACGCCCACTGCGTTGGGGCCGATGATGGGCATGCCCGTTGTGCGCGCGATGCCGGCCAGGCGCTCCTGCAGTTCGACGTACTGCGGCACCCCCGTGTCCGCGAAGCCCGATGCGAAGATGACGACGCCGCCCACGCCCAGGCGGGCGCACTCCTGCACGATGGGCTCGACCAGATCGCGTCCGACCGCGACGATCACGCAGTCGGGCACCTCGGGCAGCATCGCGAGACTCTCGTAGCAAGCTTGTTCCCCGATGCGGTCGTACTTCGGGTTGACCAGATGGATGCGGCCGTCGAAGCCGGCCATGTTGCGCAGCGTGTGACTTGCAAGCGCATCCGGGTTGGGGCTTGCTCCGACGATGGCCACGGACCGGGGCGACAGGGTTCGAACCAGATCCGCATGACGGTAAAGCCTGCGCGATGCGCCTCCTGCACTGCTTGCCATGTCGCTTCCTGTGAAATTTGCGGCATGCTAGCAGCAGGGTCGCGCCGCTGAACAGGGGCGAGGGTGCTCACATAACCACGGGTTATGGCGTTGGACGGCTGCTTGCCGCGCGGGGCTGCGAGCGCGGAAACTGCATGCAGGCACCGGTGCAGCGTGCCGCATCGAAAGTTTTGATATGGCAGACCCCCACTACCAGCACATCCTGTACGAGGTCGATCGCGGCAGGGCCAGGATCACCCTCAACCGCCCGGCCAAACGCAACGCCATCGACGACACGATGCACGCCGAGTTGTCGGCAGCGCTTTGGGCGGCCGATGACGACCCCCGCGTGCGCGCCGTGATCCTCAAGGGGGCCGGTCCCGCTTTCTGCGCCGGCTACGACATGGGCCAGTACGACAAACCTGCGGTGGCCGGCGATGGGCTTCACCGCGGACGGCGCAGCTTCGACGACGACGCCTGGCGCCTGGAGCGCGTGCAGCGCATGCGCATGGCCTTGTTCGACATCCACAAGCCGGTCGTGGCCCAGGTTCACGGCCATTGCGTCGCGGGCGGGACGGATCTGGCGCTGCTGTGCGACATCGTGATCTGCAGCGAGGACGCGAGGTTCGGCTTTCCTGCCGCGCGGGCCAATGGGTCGCTCCCCAACCACATGTGGCTCTACCACGTCGGGCCGCAGTGGGCCAAGCGCTTCCTGTTGACGGGTGACTCAATGCTGGGCAAGGACGCCGCAGCCATCGGCCTGGCGCTCAAGGCCGTGTCGGCGGACAAGCTGGAGCAGGAGGTGGAAGCACTCGTCGATCGCATCAGCCTGATCGACAGCGACCTGCTGTCTGCCAACAAGCGCATCGTCAATCTCGGTATTGAACTCATGGGCGGACGGACGCTGCAGCGACTGGCCGCCGAGATGGATGCACGTGCCCACCTGTCGCCGAGCCGCGAGATCTTTCGCAGGAACACGATGGAACACGGACTCAAGACGGCCCTGCGCATGCGCGACGAGCCGTTCGGTGACGACCTGATCGCCCGATAGCGAAGGGTTTCATCCCGCCCGGCCCGGCGTCGGCCTGCGATTGCTTTTTACCAGGAGACACAAGATGTTCACTCGTTTTCGTCAGGCATGGATTGCTGCCGCATTCACGGCGCTGGCGGCCATCGGGCCGGCCACCGCGCAGACCTATCCCAACCGGCCGATCAAGATCATTTCCGGCTATCCGCCGGGCGGCAACAACGATACCGGCGCCCGACTGTTTGCAAGGGAGCTGGAGGCGCGGCTGAAAACGCCGGTGATCGTGGAAAACCGTGCAGGTGCAGGGGGAACCATCGCGACCCGCTACGTGGCGAGCGCGCCGCCGGATGGCTACACCATCCTGTTTGCCGACATCAACAGCATGACGCACTATCTGTCGAAGAACGGACTGGAGGATGTGTTCAAGCAGCTCACGCCCGTCAGCCTGATGCTCACCGGCTCCTGGGTGCTGTACGCATCGGCCAAGCTGCCGGTCAAGACGTTCGATGAACTGATCGCCTATGCCAAGAGCCGTCCTGGCGGCGCCAAGCTGAACTTCGGCGCGACCAACGTGTTTTCGTCGCTGTTGATGGGTGTTCTCGAGAAACGGGCCGGCCAGGCCCTGTCGGTGCACATTCCCTACAAGGGACAGGCGCCCGTGGCGCAGGCCATGTCCACGGGGGAGGTGGACCTCGCGTTCGACAGCGTGCTGCTCTATAAGCCGCTCATCGACGCAGGCAAGATCCGCGCACTGTTCGTCACGCGCAAGTCCGGTCTGTTGCCCGGCGTGCCGACGGCGGCCGAAGCAGGCGTTCCGGACTTCAGTCCCGACTTCCAGGGTGGCATGTGGGTGCCCGCCGGGACGCCGCCGGACATCGTCTCGAAGCTGACCGCAGAGTTCACCGCCATCGCCGCCATGCCCGACGTCCAGAACCGGATCCGCAACAACCTCGGTTCGGAGCCGGCCAACGGTTCGGCCGAGGCGCTCAGGCTCGACGCCGAGGCGGGCATCAAGTTTCAGGCGGAGGCCACCCGCCTCGCCAATTTCAAACCTGAGTAGCCTCTGCCCCGCAAGCCCCATGTCCACCGGCAAAGCCCACGTACCCTGCGAAGACGCCGACGATGATCGGTTCAGGCAGGAAGTCCGCACCTTCATCGAAGCGCGCCTGCCGCCAACGCTTGCACGCAAGGTCAGGCTGGGGCAGCACGTCACGATCGAGGAGCAACTCGCCTGGCAACGCATCCTGTTCGAGCGGGGCTGGGCGGCATTGCACTGGCCGGTCCACCATGGCGGCACCGGCTGGAGCGCCATGCGCAAGTGGATCTTCGAGGACGAGTGCGCACGGGCGGGAGCCCCGAACCTGCACCCGCAGGGGCTCACCATCATCGGGCCCATCCTCATCGCAGCCGGAACCGAGGAGCAGAAGATGCGCTATTTGCCGCGCATCCTCGATGGCACGGACGTGTGGTGCCAGGGCTTTTCCGAGCCCGGCGCGGGATCGGACCTCGCTGCACTGGCCTGCCAGGCGGTGAAGGAGGGCGACGTCTACATCGTGAACGGCTCGAAGATCTGGACATCCAATGCCGCCGAGTCGCACCGCTGCCTCCTGCTGGCGCGGACGACCCGCTCGGAGCGCAAGCAGCAGGGCATCACCATCCTGCTTGTCGACATGAAGGCGCCCGGTGTGACGGTGCGGCCGATGCCCTCGATCGGGGGGGAATGCACGCTCAATCAGGTGTACTTCGACAATGTGAAGGTTCCGGTGGCCGACCGGGTGGGAGAGGAAGATCTCGGGTGGTCGGTTCTCAAGGCAAACATCGGCAACGAGCGCCTCCTGAATGCCAATGTGGGCCGCTCCAAGGCGATGCTGTCGAGGCTCGACGACATCCTGGCTGCCGAACGATCGGGAGGACGACCGCTGGCGCAGGACGCGGGCATCCGCCGGCAGGTGGCGCGCCTGAAGATCGAGCTGCATGCGCTCGAATGCACCGCCTTGCGCTGGATGGATGACCCCACGCTCGCAGCCAAACCCGAGACGTCGCTGCTCAAGGTGCGGGGCACCGAACTGCAGCAGCGCATCAGCGATCTGATGAGCGAGGCGGTCGGTTACTACGGCCTGCCGTTCAATGGCGACTTCGTGCGCGGCCAGGACGGCGCCACGGCGGTCGGACCCGACTACGCCGGCACGCTGACGCCTTTTTACTTTTTCTGGCGCAAGGCATCGATCTCCGCGGGCACGAGCGAAGTGATGCGCAACATGATCGCGGCCGCATTGTTCAAATGAATTTCCCCCGAAGCTTCGAATTGAGCTCCGAGCAGCAGATGCTGGAGGACAGCGTGCGGCGATTCCTCGCCGCCCATTGCGACTTTGCGGCACGTTCGCGCCGCCTGGCCGGTCAGGCGGCGTTCGACCCTTCGCTCTGGCGCGAGTTTGCGAACATGGGTTGGCTGGGCCTGGAGATGGACGAAACGCACGGCGGCATGGGACTGGGCCCCGTCGAGACGCTGCTCCTGATGCAGGGGTTCGGCAGGGAGCTGGTGACCGAGCCGTACCTCGCCTGCATCGTGCTCGGCGCGGGCATCGTGCGGGAGGCGGCGACGCAGGAGCAAAAGCAGCGTCTGCTGCCCGCAGTCGCTGCGGGCGAGCGGATGCTCGCGTTCGGCTTTGCCGAGCCGCAGTCGCGTTACGACGCTGCCAACGTCGCCACCACGGCCTGCGCCGACGGCGGCGGCTGGCGCCTGGACGGCGCGAAATGCGTGGTTCTGGGGGCGCCTGCGGCGCACGCCCTGATCGTCAGTGCGCGCACGGGCGGTGCGCAGTGCGACGCCCACGGCCTTTCGCTCTTCATCGTCCCCTCCGATGCGCAGGGCCTGACGCTGCGCGGCTACCGCAATGTGGACGGCCATGCCGCCGCCGAGGTGACGCTGGCCGGCGTGCGCGTGGGCGCCGACGCGCTGATCGGCGAGGAGGGCGCGGCCTTCGGGCCCGTCCGCCGCACGCTTGACCGGGCCTGCGCGGCCGTGGTGGCCGAAGCCGCCGGCGCGATGGAGCGCAGCTTGGAGATCACGCGCGACTATCTCCTCACGCGCTCGCAGTACGGACAGCCGCTGGCCAGCTTTCAGGTGCTGCGCCACCGCGTCGTCGACATGTACATCGCCATGGAAGAAACCCGCTCGCTGGCGCAATGGGCTGCCCATGGCCTGTCCGGCGCCGATGACGCGCGGATGCTGGCCGTGTCGGCCGCCAAGGCCCATGCCGGCGAGTCCGGCAAGCTGGTCGGGCAGCATGCGGTGCAGTTGCACGGCGGCATGGGCATCGTCGAGGAATATCCGATCGGCCACTACCTCAAGCGCCTGACGGCGATCGACCGCCTTTTCGGCGACCGCAACTTTCACCTCGACCGCTACGCAAGCCTGACGTCATGACCGCCATCGCATTCGAGTACCCTGAAGAAATCGCCGCCATGCGCGAGGGCTTGGCGACCTTCATCCGCGCGGAAGTCATTCCGCGGCATGAGAAGCACCACGCGCTGCTGGAGAACGGGCGCCGCAAGTACACCGAGGAGGGCGGCTATTCGCCGGAGGTGCTCGCGCTCATCCAGGAAGTTCGCATGGCGTCGGCACGTGCAGGCTACTACGCCATGTGCGCACCCGAGGAGATCGGAGGAGGCGGGCTGGGCTACCTCGCGTACTTTGCCGGCTGGGAGGCGCTCTACCGCCAGTGCGGCGCGCGCTACTGGCTGGGCGCGTATGCGATCAGTCATTGGGCCAAGGGGCCGAGTCCGGTTCTTCGCAACGTGACGCCATCGCTGCTGCGGGACGTGCTGCCCGGCATCGTCTCGGGCGAGCACTCGCTTTGCTTTGCCATGTCGGAGCCGGGCGCGGGCTCCGATGCGTCGATGATGAAGTCTCGGGCCGTGCGCGAGGGCGACGGCTGGCGCCTGACGGGCAGCAAGATCTGGATATCCAACGGCCCCTATGCCGAGCATGCGATCGTGTTTGCCGTGACGGACCCTGAGCTCGCGTCACGGCGCAAGGGCGGCATCAGCGCGTTCCTCGTGCCGACCAGCGCCAAAGGCTTCGTGATCGAGAAGCTGATCAAGATGTGGGGTCACGAGGGCACGGTCGAGGCGCAGCTGCGGTTCGACAACGTGCGGATCGAGCCTCACCAGCTCGTCGGCGAGCTGGACCAGGGCTTCAAGATCGGGATGACGGGCGTCGGCCTGGGGCGCATGTACAATTCGGGAAAGAGCGTGGGCATGGGCCGCTGGGCCATCGAGCAGGCCGTGGACTACGCAGGCGTGCGCGAGACCTTCGGCCGGAAGATCGGCGAGTACCAGGGCGTCATGTTCCCGCTGGCGGAGTCGGCCATGCAACTGCACGCGGGCCATCTGATGGGCCTCAATTGCGCGCAGCTGCTGGACCGCGGCTTTGCCGCGACCAAGGAACTCGCCATGACGAAGGCCTACTGCGTCGACGCCGGCGCCCGGGCGCTGGACAGGGTGATCCAGGCCCATGGCGCAATGGGCTTTACCAACGAGATGTATCTGACCGACGCCTACACGCAACTGCGGGTGGTCAACGTGGCGGACGGCACCAACGAGGTCTTGCGCGGGCTGGTCGCCAAGCGGCTGCTGGCGGGGGATACGGCGCTTTAGGGATTGGGATGGCGCGGCTGGCGGGGATCGAACCCACGACCCTTGGCTTCGGAGGCCAATACTCTATCCACTGAGCTACAGCCGCGCTGAGCCTGGCATTGTAGCCGGCCGCTCGCAGTCGGTCAGCCGACGGCGCGGCGCACGCCTTCGAGCGGGGTGCGTTTGAGGCGGGGCCCGGACTTCATGTACTGGCCCGGCAGGTCGCGGCCCATGACGTCCTGCACCTGCCTGGCGACGGCCGCGAGGGCGTCGAGGTCGATGCCGGTCTCATAGCCGCATTCGTGCAGCAGGTAGACGAGGTCTTCGGTGCAGATGTTGCCGGTGGCGCCGGGCGCGAAGGGGCAGCCGCCCAGGCCGCCGAAGGAGGATTCGTATTCGCGGATGCCCAGGTCCAGCCCGTTCATCACGTTGGCCAGGCCAATGCCGCGCGTGTTGTGGAAGTGCAGGGCGATGATGGCCTCGGGAAAGCGCGACTGCAGCGCCTGCACCGTGCGCGTGACCACGGGCGGCGTGGCCATGCCGGTGGTGTCGCCCAGCGAGATGTGGCGCGCGCCCTGCTGCATGTAGGCGTCCACGATGCGCAAGATGGTGTCGATGGAGACCTCACCCTCGAACGGGCAGCCGAAGGCGGTGGCCACCGCGCCGCGCAGCGCGATGCCGTATTGCCGGGCGATGGGCGCGAACTCGCGCACGTCGGCCAGCGCCGCGTCGATGGACTTGTTGAGGTTGGCCTGGCAGTGCGTCTCGGATGCCGAGACGAAGCAGGCCATCATGTCCACCTGCGCGGCCGCCGCGCGCTCGGCGCCGCGCGCATTGGGCACGAGCGCGGTGAGGCGCACGCCGGGCCGGCGGTGCACCTGGGCCATGACCTCGGACGCATCGGCCATCTGCGGCACGGCGCGCGGCGAGACGAAGGAGGTCGCCTCGAAGCTGCGCACGCCCGCGTCGATCAGTTGGTTGATGAGGCCGGCCTTGACCTCGGTGGGCACGAACTTCGGCTCCGACTGGAAGCCGTCGCGGGTGCCCACCTCGGTGACGAGGACGAAGCGGCTGGAGGATGTATCAGCGGTCATGGGCAGGGGCTGTTGAATGAAAGAGGGTCACTGGTTGAGCTTCACGCCCGATTCACGCGCGATCTGGCCCCACTTGGCGTAGTCCTTGCGCACGAAGGCGCCGAAGTCTTCAGCGGTGCCGCCCACGGGCACGGCGCCGCCGGCCATGATCTTCTCACGCACGTCGGGTTGCTGCAGGATCTTGTTCACCTCGGCGTTGAGCCGGGCGATGATGGCCGGCGGCGTGCCCACCGGCGCGAACAGGCCGAGCCAGATGCCGGTGTCCACGCCCTTGATGCCGGCCTCGTCGAGCGTGGGCGTGTTGGGCAGCATGGCCGAGCGCTTGGAGGTGGTGACGGCGATGGCGGCGAGCTTGTCGGACTTGACGAGCGGCAGGACCGAGGGCACCGAGAGAATGGCCACATCGACCACGCCGCCCAGCACGTCGGTGATGGCGGGCGCCGCGCCCTTGTAGGGCACCTGCAGCAGCTTGAGCTTGGCCACGCCCTTGAGCTGTTCGCCGAACAGGTGGCCAACGCTGCCCTGGCCCGCGTTGGCCCAGTTCAGGCCCACGGGCGTCTTGCCCTTGGCGACCATGTCGGCCACGCTGCCGATGCGCTGGCCGCCCACGGCGGCGTTGTTGGCGACGATGGCCAGCGGCGCTTCGGTGACGTGGACGATGGGCGCGAAGCTCTTGACCGTGTCGTAGCCGACGTTCTGGTACAGGAAGGGCCCGAGGCCCATGTTGTCCGACTGACCCATGACGATGGTGTAGCCGTCGGGTGCGGCCTGGGCGGCCTGTGCGATGGCGAGGTTGCCCGAGGCGCCGGGACGGTTCTCGGGCACGACCTGCCACTTGAGGCTCTCCGACAGGCTGCTGGCGACCACGCGCGAGACGAAGTCGGTGCCGCCCCCGGGCGGGAAGGGGATGATCAGGCGGATCGGCTTGTTCGGGTAGTCCTGCGCCAGGGCGCTCAGCGGTGAGGCGGCGACGGCCGCAAGGGCCAGGCTGGCCAGAAGGCTCGGAATTCTCATGGTGTGTCTCCTCGTTGGATGGTCCCGCCCGTGGAGCGGTTGGGGCCGGTCAGCCATGATGGCGCGGCCCGGGCGGGCGCGCCGTTCCGTTTTGGCGCGGGGGCATCGCGGCTCGCGATTGCCCCTGGGGCGGCGAGCTGCGAGGCGCTGCGTGATCGGGGTGCCCGGACGTCCCTCGGGCTGCCTCGGGTGCGTCCGGAGTCGCCTCACGCGCCGCCGGGTGGACAATCCGGCGCATGCGTCTGAGTATCTACTCGCTTCAGCTGTTCGTCGCCGTGGCCGAAGAAGGCTCGATCGCCTCCGCCGCCGAGCGCGAACACATTGCCGCCTCGGCGCTGAGCAAGCGGGTGTCGGAGCTGGAGCGCATCGTCGGCACGCCGCTGCTGATCCGCCGGCCGCGCGGCATCGAGCTGACCGCCGCCGGGCAGATCCTCGTGCGCGGGGCCCGCACCCTGCTGCACCATGCCGACAACCTGGCGGCCGAGGTGCGCGACTTCGCCAGCGGCGCCTCCGGGCATGTGCGGGTGGCGGCCAACCTGTCGTCGCTGACCCAGTTCCTGTCGAGCGACATTGCCCGCTTCATGACCAAGCACCCGCGCATCCAGGTCGACGTGGAGGAGCGCGTCAGCTCGGCGGTCACGCGCATGGTGCTGGACAACGCGGCGGACCTGGGCATCTTCACCGCATCGGACGACGAGCCCCTGCTGGCGGTGCGGCCCTACCGCAAGGACACCATGGTCATGGTGGCGCCGCGTGGCCACGCGCTGGCGCAGCGCGCCGAGGTGGCGTTTGCCGACACGCTGGACCACGAGCACGTGGGCATGCACCGGGGCAGCGCGGCCAACGAAGCGCTGGCGCGTGCCGCTGCGGCTGCCGGCCGCAAGCTGCGCATGCGCTTCTTCGTGACCTCGTACGACGCGATGATCTCGATGATCCATGCGGGCCTGGGCATCGGCCTGATGCCGCATGACGCGATCTCGCTCTACGACACCGGCGAGCTGGCCGTGATCCGCCTGAGCGACCCCTGGGCCCATCGCCAGCTCAAGCTCTGCGTACGGCCCGGCGACAGCCTGACGGCGGCCGGCCGCCTGCTGCTGGAGCACCTGGCGGCAGCGGAGTGAGGTTGGCGAGGGATGGCGCCGAGAGAAGTTGCCGAGTGAGGGCGCGCAAGGCGCTTGCGGCGCGAGGGCGTGGAGTGAGGCTGCGGAAGCCGGGCGCCCTGCGCGCGCCTCAGGTCTCGGCGGTCTCGCGTTGCCCCGCCAGGCGCGCGATCTCGGAAGGCGCATAACCCAGTTCACCGAGCACGTCGGCCGTGTCGGCGCCCAGCTCGGGCGCGGGGCGGCGGATCCGGCACGGGGCCTGGGTGAACTTCATGGGAAAGCCGGTCATGCGGACCGTGCCCCGGCCCGGATGCGCCACGTCCAGCACCATCTGCTGCCATTGCACCTGCGGGTCGTCGTAGGCCTCTGCCAGCGTCTGCACCGTGCCGGCCGGGACGCCCGCTGCATTGAGCACCTCGATCCAGTGCGCACGCGGCTGGGTGACCAGCACGCCGTTGAGGATGGCGTTGATCTGCGGGCGATTCTTCATGCGCAGCGCGTTGGTCGCAAAGCGGGGGTCGTCGCGCAGGCGCTCCAGGCCCAGGGCCTTGAGCAGCTTGAGGTAGACGCCGTCGTTCGACGGGGCGAGCGCCATCTCGCCGTCGGCGGCGGTGAACAGGCCGTAGGGCGACACCAGCGCATGGTCGTTGCCGGTGGCGACCGGCAGCGCGCCGGTTGCCAGAAAGTTTGCGCTTGCAAACGCGCCAAAGCTGATGAGGCCGTCGGTCAGGGCCGCGCTCACCCGCTCGCCCTGGCCGGAGCGCTCGCGCCTCAGCAGGGCCGCGACGGTGCCCAGCGCCGCATAGGCGCCGGCCACGAGGTCGCTGATGGGGATGCCGGTGCGCATCGGCCCGGTCTCGGGCGTGCCATTGAGCGTCATGAAGCCGCTCATGGCCTGGGCGATGAAGTCGAAGGACGGGCGGTCCGCATAGGGCCCCGATTCGCCGAAGCCGTTGACGCTCGCATGCACGATGCCCGGCGAGAGCGCCTGCAGGCTGTCCCAGTCGAGCCCCATCCGGGCCATGACGTCGGGCCGGAAGTTGTCGACCACCACGTCGGCCGTGGCGATCAGGCGGCGCAGCGCGGCCATGCCGTCGTCCGTGCGCAGGTCGAGCTGGATCGAGCGCTTGTTGCGGTTGAACGCCGCAAAGTACCAGCTCAGGCCGTTGACGATCTCGCCCTGCTGGCGGATCGGGTCGCCCTCGGCGGGCTCGACCTTGATCACGTCCGCCCCCAGGTCAGCCAGGTGCATGGTGCAAAAGGGCCCTGACAGAATGCGGGTGAGGTCGACGACGCGGATGCCGGCCAGCGGCAGGTCGGAGCGGGCGGCAGCGGATGCGGCAACGGGCGTGGCAGGCGTCTGCGGGGCAGGCAAGGGCTTGGCAGGCATGGGCGGGGCGGCGGCAGTCTGGAGGGGCGGGCAGTGGCGCGTGGGTTCTGCCCGGCATCATGCAGGAAGCGCCCCGGCCCTCACATCGTCGATTCGCCTGCGGGCGTCGCGCTTTGCGATGATTCAGGCGCTGGCGTTGCCGGCCGCAGCCCGCAGGCCGAGCCCTGCCAGATAGGTGTCGATGGTCTCGCGGCCGACGCGCTGCAGGTCGAAGGCGGTCGGATCGAGCAGCCAGTTCTGGATCAGTCCGTCCACGAGCATGTGCAGGCCGAGCGCCGCCGCCGCGACCGGGATCGGCAGGCTCCGGCCGCGCCGCCGCACGGCCTGGCGCAGACCTTGCGTGGTCTGCGCCAGGCATTCATTGCGGACATCCAGATGCCGCTCCTGCACGGCCATCAGTTCTTCGACATACTCCACCTTGTGCGTCGCGATTTCGAACACCCGGCGGGTCTGCTCGTCGGTGGCGGTCTTGTCCAGCGCATGCAGCATGGCCGCGCGCAGGTGTTCCACCGGGTCCTCGTCGGGGACGCTGCCGGTCTGCTGCAGCGCTTCCTCCATCGGCAGCGTCACCCGCTGCATCATGGCGTTGAAGAGGTCGGCCTTGTCCTTGAAGTGCCAGTAGATGGCGCCGCGCGTGGTCCCGGCGGCCTGGGCAATGTCATTGAGCGAGGTACGCGACACGCCGCGCGCCTGGAACAACAGCTCTGCCGCATCGAGCAGATTGTTGCGCGTGGCAAGCGCTTCGGATTTGGTGCGTCGGACCATGATGATGAACTTCTCGGTTTTCTGTCAGGAGTATGTCACGAAGCTGCAACTATACATTCAGCATTGTATGTATACTCCGATCTCCCTTGATTTCGACCTGCCCCCTGATGTGTACGCTGCCGCTGCACAGGCTTGCTCGACATTCGCTTTACGAAGGATTCCCATGTCTGCGTCCCGTCGCGTTCTGTCTTCTTCCACGTCTGTTACAGACTCCAGTGTGCGCCAGCGGGCGCCGCGCGTCCATGGCCTGATGGCCCTGAGCCTGGTGGCGGCGCTGGCACTCGCGGCCTGCGGCAACAAGGAGGGTGGCGGAGCGCCCGCCGGCGCCGGCGGCATGCCGCCGGCCGAAGTCGGCGTGGTCACCGTGGCGCCGGGCGACGTCGGGCTGGTGACCGAACTGCCGGGCCGGCTGGAGGCCTCGCGCGTGGCCCAGGTGCGGGCCCGTGCCGCCGGCATCCTGCAAAAGCGCCTGTTCACCGAAGGCTCGGACGTGCGGGCCGGCCAGGCCCTGTTCCGCATCGATCCGGGGCCCTACGCGGCGGCCTACCAGAGCGCCGAGGCCACGCTGGCGCGCGCCCAGGCCAACCTGGGCCAGGCCACCGCACTGGCCGAGCGCTACAAGCCGCTGGTGGAGGCCAATGCCATCAGCAAGCAGGAATACGCCAATGCCGTGGCCTCGCAGAAGCAGGCCGAAGCCGACGTGCTGGCCGGCCGCGCCGCGGTGCAGACCGCGAAGATCAACCTCGACTACGCCGCCGTCACGGCACCGATCTCGGGCCGCATCGGCCGGGCGCTCGTGACCGAAGGCGCGCTCGTCGGGCAAGGCGAGGCGACTCAGCTGGCCGTGATCCAGCAGATCGACCCGATGTACGTGAACTTCACCCAGTCGGCCAGCGAGGTGCTGAACCTGCGCCGCGCGCTCGAAGGCGGCAAGCTCAAGCGCGCCGTCGGCGCCGAGGCCGCGAGCGTGCGCATCGTGCTGGAAGACGGCACCGAGTATCCGCGCACCGGCCGCCTGCTGTTCTCCGACCTGTCGGTCGACCCGGCGACGGGCCAGGTGACCCTGCGCGCCGAAGTCCCCAACCCGGGCGGCCTGCTGCTGCCGGGCCTCTATGTGCGGGTGCGGCTGGAGCAGGCCAAGGCGGGCAATGCCATCCTGCTGCCGCAGCAGGCCGTGACGCGCTCCGACCGGGGCGACACCGTCATGGTGGTCGGGCCGGACGGCAAGGTGGCGCCGCGGCCGGTGAAGATCGGCGGTGCGCAGGGCACGCAGTGGGTGGTGCTCGATGGTCTGAAGGCCGGCGAACAGGTCATGGTCGACGGCTTCCAGAAGCTGCGCGGCGATGCGCCCGTCAAGCCCGTGCCCTGGCAGCCGGCCGGCGCGAAGGCGGCGGCACCCGGAGCTTCCGCTGCCTCCGGCGCCGCAGCGCCTGCCACGGCGACCACGGCGACCTCCCAGCCCGCTTCTGCGGCGAAGAAGTAAGGAGCGCCGCGCATGGCAAGGTTTTTCATCGACAGGCCCATCTTTGCATGGGTGATCGCGCTCTTCATCCTGGTGATTGGCGGCGTGGCCATCACCAAGCTGCCGATCGCGCAGTACCCGCCGGTGGCGCCACCGGCGATCGTGATCTCGGCCACCTACCCGGGCGCGTCGGCACAGACGCTGGAAGACAGCGTGCTCAGCGTCATCGAGCAGGAGATGAACGGCTCGCCCGGCCTGCTCTACATGGAGTCGGTCAGCCAGGCCAACGGTGGCGGGCAGATCACGCTGAGCTTCGAGTCGTCGACCAACGCCGACCTGGCCCAGGTGGACGTGCAGAACCGGCTGGCGCGCGCGACGCCGCGTCTGCCGGCCGCCGTGACGCAGCAGGGCGTGCGGGTGGAGAAGTCGCGCTCGAACTTCCTGCTGTTCACGATCCTCTCGTCCGACAACCCGGCCTATGACCCGGTGGCGCTGGGCGACTATGCCTCGCGCACCGTGCTGCCCGAACTGCAGCGCATCCCCGGCGTGGGCCAGGCGCAGCTGTTCGGCACCGAGCGCGCCATGCGGGTGTGGATCGATCCGGCCAAGCTGCTGAGCTTCAACCTGTCGGCCGCCGAGGTCAGCGCGGCCATCCGCGCACAGAACGCCCAGGTGTCGTCCGGCACGATCGGCGATCTGCCCAACGTGGCAGGGCAGGGCATCGCGGCCACCGTGGTGGTCAACGGCCAACTCACCAACATCGACCAGTTCCGCAACATCGTGCTGCGGGCAGGCACCGACGGCTCCACCGTGCGCCTGAAGGACGTGGCCCGCATCGAACTGGGCGCGCAGAACTACTCGACCTCCGCGCGGCTGAACGGCAACCCGTCCACCGGCATCGGCGTGCAGCTGTCGCCCACGGGCAATGCGCTGGCCACGGCCAAGGCCGTGCGCGCGCGCATGGAGGAGCTGTCCAAGTTCTTCCCGCAGGGCGTGTCCTGGAGCATCCCGTACGACAGCTCGCGCTTCATCAGCATCTCGATCTCGCAGGTGGTGGAGACGCTGCTGGAGGCCATGGTGCTGGTGTTCCTCGTGATGTTCCTGTTCCTGCAGAACTTCCGCTACACGATCATTCCCACCATCGTGGTGCCGGTGTCGCTGCTCGGCACCTTCGCGGTGCTGCTGGCCATGGGCTTCTCGATCAACGTGCTGACCATGTTCGGCATGGTGCTGGTGATCGGCATCGTGGTGGACGACGCGATCGTCGTGGTCGAGAACGTCGAGCGCATCATGAGCGAGGAGGGGCTGCCGCCCCTGCAGGCCACGCGCAAGGCCATGGGGCAGATCAGCGGCGCCATCGTCGGGGTGACGGTGGTGCTGGTGTCGGTGTTCGTGCCGCTCGCGTTCTTTGGCGGCTCGGTCGGCAACATCTACCGCCAGTTCTCGGCGGTGATGGTGACGTCCATCCTGTTCTCGGCCTTCATGGCGCTGTCGCTCACGCCGGCGCTGTGCGCGACGCTGCTCAAGCCGGTGGAGGCCGGGCATCACCATGCCAAGGCCGGCTTCTTCGGCTGGTTCAACCGCGGCTTCGCGCGCACAGCCAAGGGCTATGAGGGCCTGGTCGCGCGCATCCTCAAGCGTGCGGCGCGCTGGCTGATCGTCTATGCGGCCATTCTGGGCGCGCTGGCGGTGCTGGTGCTGCGCATGCCCTCGTCCTTCCTCCCGAGCGAAGACCAGGGCTACATGATCGTGAACGTGCAGCTGCCGCCGGGCGCGACGCTGGAGCGCACCACGAGCGTGATGCAGCAGGTCGAGCAGTACATCCTCAAGCAGCCCGAGGTGCAGAGCATGGTGGGCGTGCTGGGCTTCAGCTTCTCGGGCCAGGGGCAGAACGCGGCGCTCGCCTTCGTGACGCTCAAGGACTGGAAGGAGCGCGCGGGCGCCGAGCATTCGGCGCAGTCGATCGCCGGGCGTGCCTTCATGGCGCTGTCGGGCATCCGCGACGCGTTCATCTTCGCGCTCAGCCCGCCGGCAATTCCCGAACTGGGCACCGCCACAGGCTTCAACTTCCGGTTGCAGGACCGCGGCGGCAACGGGCACGACGCGCTGGTGGCCGCGCGCAACCAGCTGCTGGGCATGGCTTCGCAAAGCAAGATCATCACCGGCGTGCGGCCTGACGGGCTGGAGGACGCGCCGCAGCTGCAGATCGACATCGACCGCGACAAGGCGCAGGCCCTGGGCGTGTCCTTCGACGCGATCAACTCGGTGATCTCCACCTCGCTCGGGTCGAGCTACGTCAACGACTTCCCCAACCGGGGACGCCTGCAGCGGGTGATCGTGCAGGCCGACGCGCCGGCGCGCATGCAGCCGGAGGACCTGCTCAAGCTCAACGCGATCAACACGCAGGGCAAGCCGGTGCCGCTGTCGGCCTTTGCCACGACGCGCTGGATCACGGGCGCCATGCAGACGGTGCGCTACAACGGCTACCCCGCCATGCGCCTGGCCGGCGACGCCGCGCCCGGCTACAGCACGGGCGAGGCCATGGCCGAGATGGAGCGCCTGGCCGCGCAGCTGCCGCCCGGCTTCGCCTACGAGTGGACGGGCCTGTCGCGCGAGGAAAAGCTGTCGGGCTCGCAGGCCATGGTGCTGCTGGCGTTCTCGCTGCTGGCCGTGTTCCTGTGTCTGGCAGCGCTCTATGAAAGCTGGACCATCCCGCTGGCCGTGATCCTGGTGGTGCCGCTGGGCATCCTGGGCGCGCTGCTCGGGGCCAACCTGCGGGGCTTTTCCAACGACGTGTACTTCAAGGTCGGCCTGATCACCATCATCGGCCTGAGCGCGAAGAACGCGGTGCTGATCATCGAGTACGCCAAGGACCTGCATGCGCAGGGCAAGGGCCTGATCGAGGCGGTGCTCATGGCCTGCCACCTGCGGTTCCGCCCGATCCTGATGACCTCGCTCGCGTTCATCCTGGGCGTGCTGCCGCTGGTGATCGCCACCGGCGCAGGCTCGGCGAGCCAGCGCGCCATCGGTACCGGCGTGATGGGCGGCATGATCACCGCGACCTCGCTGGCGATCTTCTTCGTGCCGATCTTCTTCGTGCTGGTGCGCCGCATCTTCAAGGGCAGTGAACGCCAGCGTCGCCTGGCGGCCCACGAGGCCGCCGAGGCACCCGTGGACGCGCCCGTCCCCCTTGCGCCGCCGGCGCCGGAGGCCAAGCCATGAGAACTCACCTGATGAATCTTCCCTTGCGGCCCGCCGTGCTGGCCCTGGCCGCGCTGCTGGGCGGCTGCTCGATGATCCCGACCTACGAGCGGCCGGCCGCGCCCGTGGCCGAGGCCTATCCCTACGCCGCAGGCGCAGCGTCCGGCGCCGCCGCAGCCGAGCTGCCCTGGCAGGACTTCTTCGCCGACGCGCGCCTGCGCCAGCTGATCAGCCTGTCGCTGGCCAACAACCGCGACCTGCGCGTGGCCTTGCTCAACATCGAGCAGGCGCGTGCGCAATACCAGATCCGCGGTGCCGACCAGCTGCCCACGGTCAATGCCGTGGCCACGGGCTCGCGCACGCCGAATGCGGCCGGCGGCATCACGAGCCTGTACAACGCGGGGCTGTCGATCACTGCCTGGGAACTCGATTTCTTCGGCCGCGTCGCGAGCCTGAAGGAAGTGGCGCTGGCGCAGTACCTGGCCACCGAGGAAAGCCGCAAGGCCGCGCAGATCAGCCTGGTCGCGTCGGTGGCCACGGCGTGGCTCAATCTGCTGGCGGACGAAGACCTGCTGGCCCTCACGCGCCAGACGCTCGCCACGCGCGAAGAGTCGATGAAGCTCACCAAGCTGCGCTTTGACAACGGCGCGGCCTCGGCGCTCGACTACCGGCAGGCCGAGTCGCTGACCGAGGCGGCGCGCGTGACGCTCGCGCAGCTGCAGCGCCAGCGCGCGCTCGACGAGAACGCGCTCGTGCTGCTGCTGGGGCAACCCGTGCCTGCGGGACTGTTGCCGAGCCCGGTCCCGGCCTCGGCTTCGGCCTCGGCTTCGGCAATGTCGCCCAGCCCGTCTTCCCCCGCAGCCTCTGCCGCTCCCTCGTCGTCAGCGTCCGCCGGGTCTTCCGTGGCGGCGCCCGCCTCGCTCACCGCCGCCACGACCCTGCCCGACGTGCCGGCCGGTCTGCCGTCGGACCTGCTCGCGCGGCGACCCGACATCCGCGCGGCCGAGCAGCAGCTGATCGCGGCCAACGCCAACATCGGCGCTGCGCGGGCCGCGTTTTTCCCGCGCATCTCCTTGACCGTGGGTGTCGGCACGGCCAGCAACCAGCTGTCCAACCTGTTCAGCAGCGGCACCTGGGGCTGGACGCTGGCGCCGCAGCTGGCGCTGCCGATCTTCGACGCCGGCCGCAATGCTGCCGGGCTGGACTCGGCGAATGCCGGCCGCGCGATCGCGGTTGCCCAGTATGAAAAGTCGATCCAGACGGCCTTCCGCGAGGTGGCGGACGCGCTGGCCGGGCGGGCCACCCTGGGCGAGCAGCTGCGCGCCCAGCAGGCCCAGACGACGGCGGAGGAGGAGCGCTTCAAGCTGTCCGATCTGCGCTACCGCAACGGCGTGGCCAGCTACCTCGACCTGCTGGACGCACAGCGTTCGCTGTTCGCCGCGCGGCAGGCGGTCGTCCAGACCCGCCTGCTCCAGCTGCAGAACCAGGTGGCGCTGTACCGGACGCTCGGAGGCGGCTGGTCGGCGCCGCAGGTGGCGGCAGCCCGGCCGGCCCCTTAAGGGTTTCCATGGGGCGGTCGCTATAATCAAAGGTTGATTTGAGCCCCCGATATCCCGTAATACTTGAGGACGCCATGAGCGACAACAGCCAGACCTCCGCCGAAGCAGGTGCGCACGAAGCCCACACCGGACCGATCAAGAATCCAAAGCAGCTGCTGCTGGCCGTGTTCTTCTCGTTTGTCGTCCCCGTGTTTGCGATCATCGCCCTCGTGTACTACGTGGTGTCGGGCATGATGCCCTCGGGGTCGTCCGACAGCGCCGCCATGGCGCTCGGCGGCGTCACCCAGGACGCCCGCGACAAGGCCGTCGCCATGCGCATCCAGAAGGTCGGCTCGGTTGAAATCCGCGACGCCAACCGCGCCCTCAAGTCGGGTGAAGAGGTCTACAAGACGGTCTGCGTGGGCTGCCACGCGGCAGGAGCGGCCGGCGCGCCCAAGTTCGGCGACGCCGCTGCCTGGGGCGCCCGCATCAAGACCGGCTTCGATGCCTTGCTGCATTCGGCCCTCAAGGGCAAGGGCGCCATGCCCGCACAAGGCGGCGGCGACTTCGAAGACACCGAAATCGCCAACGCCGTGGTCTACATGGCCAATGCGGCGGGCGGCAAGTTCGAGGCGCCCAAGGCCCCGGCGGCGGCAGCCAGCGCTGCGGCACCGGCTGCCAGCGGTGCCGAGGCCCCCAAGCAGTAAGCCGCGCTCTGCGGCATCCAGGCAAAAAAAGGCCGCGCATTGCGCGGCCTTTTTCTTTGGGGGCCGATGGCCGCCGGTCATTGCAGCAGATGCGGCTTGCCCTGGATCATGGGCCGCCAGCCAAACCCTTCGACCGCCGCCACGGCCTGCGACCGGCTTTTGGCGCCCAGCGTGTGCAGGATGGCGGCAACGTGGCTCTTGACGGTGCCCATCGCGAGGTTCAGTTCGCGGCAGATGTCCTTGTTGGACCGCCCCTCCAGCAGGAGCCGAAGCACCTCGATCTGGCGGGTCGTCAGGCCGGCGGCATAGGGTGTGTCCGCCGGGACCTTGAGTCCGGGCGCCCGCGTCATGGGGGGGTTGACCACGGGCGGGTTCAGTTCCGCATGGATGAAGACCTCCGGCGGTACATAGACATCGCCGTTGAGCACGAACTCGAGCGCACTGATGAGCGAGGTCGGCCCCGCGATCTTGGGGATGAAGCCGCACACGCCACGGCGCAGGGCGGACTGCACCGTGCGCATGTCGTGGGTGGCCGAGATCACCACCACGCGCGCGTCGGGGCAGGCCGCATAGAAGGCCTCCAGCGAGGCCAGCCCGATCGTCGCCGGTGTCGTGTTGGACAGGGTGAGGTCGAGCAGGACGAGGTCGATGTCGCGATGCTTGCGGTAGCTGGCGATGCCCTGCATGATCGTTTCGGCTTCGTGGATCACGGTCTGCCGGTTCATGCCCTGGATGGTCAGCTTGAGGCCTTCGCGGACGAGGTGATGATCCTCGATGATGAGCAGCGTGAGTCGCTCTGCGGAAACTGCGTCGGTAGGGGCCACCATGGGATGCCTGGCGTCACGGAAGGTGACCGGAGTGGAGAACGTGCTGATCGTAGGAGTCAGGGCCTCGCTGTCGCAAGGTGCTGGGTGGCCGGTTGCGGGCCGGGATACGACGTTTCAGGCCTAGTCCAAAAGGATGATTTCGTTGCCGAGGCTCACTGCCGAGCGGGCACAATGGCGCGATGGCAGATCCCGCAGTCACCGACGCCCTGGCCCTGGCGGGCCCGGTGCCGGCCGGGGTGGCGCAGGCGACGCGGGCCGTTCCTGAGGATGGCGGGCAGGAGGGTGGGCAAGAAGGCACCCGTCATGACGTCCCGCTGCAGGTGGCCGTGCGCACCTTGTGCGAGTTTGCGGCCAAGGCCGGCGACCTGGATCTGCGATTCACGCCCTCGCCGACGGCGCAGGACGGCATTCTGGGCCATCAGCGGGTGGCGGCGCGCAGGCCAGCCGGCTACGAATCGGAGATCACGCTGTCGGGCCGCTGCAAGCGCCTGCAGGTGCGCGGCCGGGCCGACGGCTACGACCCGCAGCGCAACCGGCTGGAAGAGATCAAGACCTACCGGGGCGACCTGGCAGCGATGAAAGCCAACCACCGCGCGCTGCACTGGGCCCAGGCCCGGGTGTATGGCTGGCTGCTGTGCGAGTCGCGCGGCATGCAGACGCTGGAGGTGGCGCTGGTCTATCACGACGTGGGCAGCCAGCGCGAGACGGTCCTGACGGAATCGCACACGGCGCAGTCGCTCGCCGCCTTCTTCGAGACGCTCTGCGACCGTTACCTCGGCTGGGCGCTCGCCGAGGCCGCCCACCGCGAGGCGCGCGACCGTTGGCTGGCGCAGCTGGCTTTTCCCCACCCGGTGTTCCGGCCCGGGCAGCGTGAGCTTGCCGAGGCCGTCTACCGCTCGGCCACCCAGGGCCGCTGCCTCATGGCGCAGGCGCCCACCGGCATCGGCAAGACGGTCGGCACGGTGTTCCCCCTGCTCAAGGCCATGCCGGGGCAGCGGCTGGACAAGATCTATTTCCTCGCCGCGCGAACCACCGGCCGGCGCCTGGCGCTCGATGCGCTGGAGCGCGTCGCGCCGGGCGCCGCAGGCCGGCCGCTGCGCGTGCTCGAACTGACGGCCCGTGACAAGGCCTGCGAGCACCCGGACAAGGCCTGCCACGGCGAGTCCTGCCCCCTTGCGCAGGGCTTCTACGACCGGCTGCCCCGCGCGCGGCAGGCCGCTGCCGACGCCGCCCGGCTCGACGTCGCCACCGTGCGCTCGGTGGCGCTGGCTCACCAGGTCTGCCCGTACTACCTCGCGCAGGAGATGGTGCGCTGGGTCGACGTGGTCGTGGGCGACTACAACTACTACTTCGATGCCAGCGCGCTGCTGCATGGTCTGGCGGTGTCGCAGGAATGGCGGATCGGCGTGCTGGTGGACGAGGCGCACAACCTGGTCGACCGGGCCCGTGCCATGTACTCCGCATCGCTCGAGCGCAACCGGCTCGGGCAGGTGCGCAAGCGCGCCCCGGCGCCCGTGCGCAAGGCGCTGGACCAGCTGCACCGAGCCTGGGGCGTGATGCAGCGCGACCAGGAGGCCGACTACCAGGTGCATGAGGACCTTCCGGCCGCCCTGCGTCATGCCTTGCAGCAGGCCGTGGCCGCGCTGGCGGAGGAAGAGGGACTGGCCGGCCCCGACGCCGATCCCGGGCTGCAGGAGTTCATGTTCGAGCTGATGCATTTCGCCCGGCTGGCCGAGCAGTTCGGGCAGCATTCCCTGCTAGACCTCACGCTGGCGCCGGCCGCAGGCGGCCGGCAGGCCAGCACGCTGTGCCTGCGCAACGTCGTGCCCGCCCCGTTTCTTGAGGACCGGATCGGCGATGCCCGGTCGCTCGCGCTGTTCTCTGCGACGCTTCGGCCCCAGGCCTACTACACCGACCTCCTGGGCCTGCCCGAGTCCACGGTGGCGATCGACGTGGCGTCGCCATTTCGCGCAAGCCAGCTCCAGGTGCGGGTGGCGCGGCACATCTCCACCCGCTATGCCGACCGCGCCCGGTCGCTCGCGCCGATGGTCGCGCTGATGGCGCGGCAGTGGCAGGAGCGCCCGGGCAACTACCTAGCCTTTCTCAGCAGCTACGACTACCTGGAGCAGGTCGCCGGCTGCCTTGCTGCGACCCACCCCGACATTCCGACCTGGCGCCAGGAACGCGCCATGGGCGAGGCGGGACGCGACGCGTTCCTGGCGCGCTTTACCGAGGACGGGCGGGGCATCGGATTTGCCGTGCTGGGCGGCGCCTTTGCGGAGGGCATCGACCTGCCGGGCCGGCGCCTCATCGGCGCCTTCATCGCCACCCTGGGTCTGCCGCAGGTCAATTTGGTCAACGAGCAGATGAAGTCGCGCATGGCCGACGTGTTCGGCGCCGGGCGCGGTTACGACTATGCCTTTCTGTACCCGGGCGTGCAGAAAGTGGTGCAGGCGGCCGGCCGGGTGATCCGCACCCCGCAGGACGAGGGGGTCATCCATCTGATGGATGACCGCTTCGCGCGCCCGCAGGTGCGGGAGCTGCTGCCCGCGTGGTGGCATGTCGACACCACTTTGCAACGCCTGCAGCCGGATGTATCCGGGGCGCCGTCCTACACGGCGTCCGCGGCGTCTTGACTAACTTTGGGTCTGCGCCGGTGTCGCGGCGCGAGCAGCGAAGGAGATGCCCCATGCCCCGTATCGACAAATGGCTGTATGCCGACGTGCAGAAGCACAAGCGTGTCGCCGAATTCATGGAAGAGTCCCAAGGCCGCAGGGCCACGGCGCGCATTGGCGGCCGCCGCGACCGGGCCACCGACGAGCGCGAAGCGGGATCGCGGCGCGCGCCTGCGCCCAGGCGCAGCGAACGCAGCATGTTCTGAGCGCCGGGGCTGCATTGCCCCGGGCCGGACTCAACCGGGAGATGGCCATGAGCGAGAAAGCGGATTCCCTGCTGCCCGAACGGATGGAACGTATCCAACGCGCCGAGCGGGCCCGTGCTGCTGCCGGGGTCGAGCGGCCGGCCGGCTGGCGCGAACTGGCGGCCGGCCGCGGCCTGTGCGAGCCCCGCACGCGCCCCGCTGCCTGCGGTACGGACGGCGCCTGTCCCGGGCCCGCCGGCTGCAGCGATGGCCTGCGGCCGCTGCCCGTCCTGCTGCGCCGGGGGTGGTGATTCCTTACAGACCTTTCTGGCGTCTTGCAGCACCATAACCTGCGGTTATTGCTGGGATGCCGAAAGGCAAGCGTGCGCCGCACCTGCTGGCCTACGATGGCGGCAACCATGCGGTACGCTGAATCACACCAGGGCTCCCGGGCCCGCAAAGTCATCGTCATCGGCGCCGGCGTCGTCGGCTGCAGCACGGCGCTGGCGCTGGCCGAACGCGGCTGGGACATCGCCCTGGTCGACGGCCAGGCCGGCCCCGGTCTGGGCACAAGCCATGCCAACGGCGCCCAGCTGAGCTACAGCTACGTCGAGCCGCTGGCCACGCCGGCCACGCTCGCCAAGATCCCTTCGTTGCTGCTGAGTCCCACCTCGCCGCTGAGCCTGCGCCTGCGCGCCGACGTTCATCAATGGACGTGGCTTGCGCGTTTCCTGCTCGCCTGCAACACGGCGCGCGTGCAGGAGACCACGCGCGAGCTGCTGACGCTGGCGCGCCTGTCGCGCGAGACCATGGACAGCTGGCTCGAGCGGCATGGCTGGAACTGCGACTACGCCATGCCGGGCAAGCTCGTCCTCGCGCCGACGCAGGAGGCGCTGGAGGGCACGCGTGCACAGGTGGATTTCCAGGCATCGCTGGGTTGCCGGCAGGACATCCTGAGCGCCGCCCAGTGCGTGGAGATCGAGCCGTCACTGGCCGGCTATGCGCCGTCGTTCGCGGGGGGTGTCTGGACCGCCGACGAGTGCGTGATCGATCCGCTGCTGCTGACCAACGCGATGACGGAGAAGCTCTATGCCGACGGACACAGCGGCTACTTCAACCGGCCCGTGCGCTCGCTGATCGTGCGCAACGGCCGCGTCTGCGGCGTCGACACGCTGGCTGGCGAGCTGCTGGCCGACGCCGTCGTCATCTGCTCGGGCGTGCATGCCAACCAGCTGATCCGCGGCCTCACGCCGCGTCTGCCGGTGTATCCGATCAAGGGCTACAGCGTCACGCTGGACATGCTCGACGGCGATGCAGCACCGAAGGTCAGCATCACCGACTCGCGGCGCAAGCTGGTGTTCGCCCGCCTGGGCAACCGCGTGCGGGTGGCCGGCCGCGCCGAGCTGGTTGGCTACGACACGAAGATCACGCAGCGCGCCATCGACGAACTGCTGGACGGCATGCGCGCCGTCTTTCCGGCGGCCCGCTGGACCGACGACATCCAGCCCTGGGCCGGCCTGCGCCCGAGCACGCCGACGGGCCTGCCCATCTATGGCGCCATGAAGACGCCCGGCCTGTACATGAATGCCGGCCACGGTGCGCTGGGCCTGACGCTGGCGGCCGGCTCGGCCCGCCGTCTGGCCGCCGCGATGAGCGGCGTCACCGTCGCCGTCTGATCGGCCTGGCGTTCGCTGCGCCCGGCATCGGCCTTGGCGCCCGGGCTGCAGGTTCGGGGCGGGTGCAAGTTCTGGCCGGGTGCGTGTGCCGTCAGGCCTCGGTGTGGCGGGCCAGCTCGTCCTTCAAGCAGCGGATCACGCCATTCATGATGTCCGTGACCGCCGAGTCCCGCAGCAGCAGCGCGCACACCGGAAAGCGCACGGCCGGCTCCAGCGGCAGCACCTTGAGCGAGGGCCCGCAAAGGCGTGCGCTGGCCGAGTCGATCAGCGCCACGCCCTGACCCAGCTCGGCCAGCTGCAGGCCGACGTGGTAGGTCTGCACGGCGGTCTGGCTCGCGGGCCAGTGGTAGAGGCTCGCGCAGCGCGCATAGACCTGGCCGAGCGGGTCCTTGCCCGACATCTCGATCAGCTCCATGGTGGACAGCGCCTCGGGCGAAATGCTCTTGTGGCGCGCGTACTTGCCCAGGTTGGCGGGCCGGCCCACGGCCATCAGGCTCAGCTCGCCGAGTTCGATCGCATCCACGAACGGGTGCGGCGGCGGGTCGAAGGCGATGCCGATGTCGATCTCGTGCAGCAGCAGCTTCTGCACGATCTCTTCCAGGTGGGCGCTGCCCAGCTCGGCGCGCATCTGCGGATACAGGGCCCGCGCACGCACGTGCGCGCCCGGCAATAGCGCCAGCGCCAGCGCCGGCACGGCGGCCACGCGCACCGGGCGGTCGTCGCCGAGCTTGAGGTTGCGCGCGAGCTTGCGCACCGATTCGAGCGAGCTGGAGGCGCGCTCGACCATGGGGGCCAGCGCGCGCGTCTCCGGCGTGGCCACCAGCCGGTTGCCCTGTCGCTTGAAGAGGGCAAAGCCCACTGTGGCCTCGGCGTGCTGGAGGGTGCGCGTCACGGCCGGCTGCGACACGTGCAGCAGACGGGCGGCGCCGCTCACGCTGCCCGTTCTCAGGATCGCCTGCAGGACTTCGATCTGGCGTGTTCTCATGATGCGGGACTGCGGGGGGGGGGAACTGCGGGGGAGTGCGTCTCAGTCTATCAGCGTCGGCCGGCCGCAGCAGCGGCCTGCGCCGCTCACTCGCCGAGCACCACGCCCTCGCGGCGCGGGTCGGCACCGCCCACCAGGCCCGTGGGCGTGACCACGATGCCCTGCAGGCCGCTGGTGAACTCGATGGCCTGCACTTCGTGGCCCATCGCGCGCAGCGGCGTGATCAGCTTCTCCAGCTCGGTGCCCTTCTCGACCTCGGTGGCGCGGTTGCGGCTGCCCATGTTGGGCAGCGAGATCGCCTGCTGGATGTCCAGCTTCCAGTCGAGCACGCCCACCAGCGTCTTGGCCACGTAGTTGATGATGGCGCTGCCGCCCGGCGAGCCGGCGGTCATCAGCAGCTTGCCCTTGTCGTCGAACACCAGCGTCGGGGACATCGTGCTGCGCGGGCGCTTGCCGCCTTCGACGCGGTTGGCCACGGGGCGGCCTTCGTCTTCGGGGTTGAGCGAGAAGTCGGTGATCTGATTGTTCAGCAGGAAGCCGCGCACCATGATGTGGCTGCCGAACTGCGCCTCGATCGTGGTGGTCATCGACACCGCATTGCCGTCCTTGTCGACCACCGAGATGTGACTGGTCGCCGGCACCTCGGAGTTCTCGTCCGGCGCCCAGGCCATCTTCACGCCGGCCGGCACGCCGTGCTCGGCGCGCTTCATGCTCGTGGCCGGCTGGATCAGCGCGCTGCGCGACTTGAGGTAGTCGGGCCGCACCAGGGCCTGCGTGGGCACCTGCACGAAGTCGGGGTCGGCCACGTAGTAGTCGCGGTCGGCATAGGCCAGGCGCCCGGCTTCGGAGAACAGGTGGACCGCCTCGGTCGAGTTGGGGCGCACCTTGTCCATCGGGAAGCGCTCGAGCATGCCCAGCATCGCCAGCACGGCGATGCCGCCGGAGGAAGGCGGGGGCATGCCGCAGACCTTGTAGGCTCGGTAGTTGCCGCACAGCACCTCGCGCTGCTTGGCACCGTAGGCGGCCAGATCCTGCTCGGTCATGTCGCCCGGCTTGCGGTGGCCGGTGACCGCCGCGACGATGTCGCGCGCGATCTCGCCCTTGTAGAACGCATCGGGGCCTTCCTTGGCGACGCGCCGCAGCACGGCAGCGAAGGCCGGGTTCTTGAGGATGGTGCCCACGGCCAGCGGCTTGCCCTCGGCGTCGAAGAAGTAGGCGCGCGTGGCCGGATCGTCCTTGAGGTAGGCGTCCGAGGCGATCAGCTTGTTCAGCCGGTCCGACACCGGAAAGCCCGCCTCGGCCAGACGGATCGTCGGCTCGAACAGCCGCGCCCACGGCAGCTTGCCGTGCTGCTTGTGCGCCAGCTCCATCACGCGGATCAGGCCGGGCACGCCCACCGACTTGCCGGAATTGATGGCGTCGCGCAGGCTCATGGGCTTGCCATTGCCGAGCATGAAGCGGTCGGGCTGCGCCGCCGCCGGCGTCTTCTCGCGGCCGTCGAACGAGGTCAGCGCCTTGCGGCCTTCGTCCCAGCTCACGATGAAGGCGCCGCCGCCAATGCCCGAGGACTGCGGCTCGGTGAGGTTGAGCATGATGGCTGCGGCAATGGCCGCGTCCACCGCGCTGCCGCCGGCCTTGAGGATCTCGTCGCCGGCCGCCGAGGCATGCGGATTGGCCGTGGCGATCATGTAGCGCTTGGCGTGGACCGCCTTCTTGGCGGTGAAGCCGGAGGCGGCCTCGGGTGCGGCGTCCTGGGGCGCCACGAACTGGGCGAAGGCGGGCGCGGCGGCGAGGCTTGCGGCCAGGGCGAGTGCGGCGCCGGTGGCGGCATTGAATCGGAACATGCGGGTCTCCATGGAAAAAGTCGGTTTACTCGGCGGCCAGGTGTCGGCCAAAGAATTCGCGGATGCGCTGGTAGGCAGCTTCGCGGGCGGCTGGATTGCCGCCCACGTGCACAGGATTGCCGCTGCGGATGACGTCATTGCGCACGCGCACGGGCGAGGTCTGGTCAAAGCCGTGGTAGGCACCGGGATAGATCTCGATCTCCACCGGCTCGCCGCGATCGGCCGATCGCCGGGCCAGGCTCACGCACGGCGGCGCGGGCGTCCAGTCGTCCAGCTCGCCCGCCAGGATCAGGAGCGGCGCGTAGGCCTTGAAGTCCGGCTGCTTGGCCAGCGTGGTCGAGCAGCCGGGGTACATCGCCACCGAGGCGGCAAAGCCCTGGCGCCCTTCGAGCCTGGGCGGCAGCGTGGCATCCATCACCTGCAGGGCGTTGGTGCCGCCGTGCGAGAAGCCGATCACGCCGATGCGCTGCGGGATCACGTCGCGGCGGGTGTTCAGGTACTCGATCGCGCCATAGGCGTCGAGCCAGCGATGCTCCTCCAGAATGCTGCGGGCCTTGATCGGCGTGGTGCAGATCTCGAGTTCGCCGCGCGGATTGAAGCTGTCGACGAGGAACACGCCGTAGCCCATGCCGTTGAGCAGCGCGGCCATCTCGCGGAAGCGCTCGGTGATGCGGCCATTCTTGCCGATGGCACCCGAGCAGCCGTGGAACATCGCGACCACGGTAAAGCGGTCCTTGCCCTTGGGCTTGTAGAGATAGCCGTCGATGGGCAGGCGTTCGGCGCCGCCCCATTTGTCGAGGCTTGGAAATTGCACCTTCTCCTGAGCCGCCGCAGGCAGCAGCAGGCAGGCCCACAGCAGCAGCGATGCAGCCAGGCGCTCAACGCTTTTTCTTCTCATCGTCGAACCCCTGGATCAGCAGATTGAAGCGGCGCGTCACTGTGAGTGTCGGCGGACGCTGGCCGATGGCGGCGTAGCTGGTGAGCAGCTTCTCGACGGCCGCCTTGACCGCATCGTACTTCTGCTCGTCGGCGGTGAGCGTGGCGGGCGGCAGTTGCATCGGGAACGGGAACCACGGCGGCCGCAGGTCCAGTGCGCCCGACTCCAGGTCGCCGATGCGCACGAGGCCGAAGCCCGTCGCGTGGGCGACCTCCGAGCCGCTCCAGTTGAGCACGCCCTGCGCGCCGTTGCCGATGCCGATCGACGTGCCTGGCGTGAGCTGCACGATCGACAGCGTGCCGCCGTTGCCGGCGATGCGCACCGAGCCGCTGCCCGTCGGGCTGGCGTCGTAATTGTCGGCGCGGAAATTCACGCTGCCGCTGCCGGTGGCCTCGATGGTCGCCTGCTGGGCCGTCGGTCGCAGCGCAATGGCCGCGCCGCTGGCTGAACTGCCGGTGATGGTGATCGCGCCGCTGTCGGTCAGCACGCTGTCCTTGCCGCTCGACGTGATGTAGAAGCCATTGCCGCTGCCCAGCGCCGTGCCGGTGAGGTTGACCGCGCCGCTGGTGGACTGCAGCGTGTTCACGCCCGAGCCCATGCTGATGCCTTCGCCCGCACCGCGTGCCGTGCCGGCGACGTCCAGCGTGCCGCTGACCGTGCGCACGGTGTTGTTGCCCAGGCTCATCGAGAACGCGTTGCCCGAGCCGGTGGATTCCGCCGACACCTTGACGTTGCCGCTGCCCGTGGCTTCGACCGTGCTCGTGCCCGAACCCATGGTGATGGCGCTGCCGCTGCCGGCCGAGCGACCGTTCAGGGCCAGTGTGCCGTCCTGCACGCGCAGCACGTTGGTGCTCTGGTTGCCGATGCTCACGCCGAAGCCTGAGGTGGTACCTGCCGAGATGCCGGCGATCGAGACATTGCCGCTGCCGCTTGCCGACACCAGGTTGCTGCTGTCGCCTGAGGTGCTGCCGAAGGTGATGCCATTGCTGTCACCGCCCGACGTGCCCACCAGCGTGACGCCGCCGGCGCCGGAGGCGATGGTGTTGTTGCCGGTGGCCATCGACACGCCCGTGGCCTGTGCGCTGGTGCCGGTCACGGCAATGCTGCCCGTGCCGCTGCGGATGGTGTTGTTGCTCTGGCTGCCCATGGAGATGGCGTTGCCCGTGCCGGTGTTGGTCGCCTGGATCACGACCGTGCCGCCGAGCGTGGCCTCGATGGTGTTGGTGGCCGGGCCTGCGGCGCCGGACGTCACGCCAAAGCTCAGCGCCGAGGTCGAGCCGCCGGCCGTGGCGTTGACGGTGAGAACGCCGTCGGCCACCCGCAGGGTGCTCGTGCCGGCCGTCTTGCTGGCCGTGCCCAGGCTCACGGCGTTGCCCAGCGGCGCGTAGCCGTTGATCGTCAGGTTGCCTGCGCCGCCGGCCGCGACTGTGTTCGTACCCGACGACATGGCCAGGCCGTCGCCGTCGCCGAGCGCCTTGGCATCGATGGTGATGTTGCCGCCGCCCGTGGTGATGGCGTTGGTGCCCGAGGTCATGGCCACGCCCGTGCCGTCGCCCGCGCCCGTCGCGTTCACGGTGATGGGGCCCAAGGAACTGGCGATCAGGTTGGTGCCGCCGCTGCCCATCGACAGACCATTGGCCGTTCCGGAAGCGGCTGCGTTGACCACGATGCTGCCGCTGCCCGTGGCGCGCAGGGTGTTGGTGCCCGAGCCCATGGACATCGCCGTGTCGTCGCCGACCGAGCTGGCGTTGATCGTGAGCGTGCCGTCGACCACGCGCACGGTGCCCGTGCCGCTCGTGCCCATGCTCAGGCCGAATCCGGTGGCGCCCAGCGACGTCGCCGTGATGTTCACGTTGCCGCCCGCGCCTGCCTGAACGGTGTTGGTGCCGGTGGCGAAGCTCACGCCGTTGCCGCTGCCGTTGGAGGTGCCGCTGATCGCGATGTTGCCCGACGTCGATGCCAGCGTGTGGGTGCCCGAGCCCAGGCTCACCCCCACGCCGGCGCCCGTGGCCGAGCCGGTGATGGCGAGGTTGCCGCTCGCGGTGCGCATGCCGTTGGCGCCGCTGGTGGCGAAGGTCACGCCCGTGCCGCCGCCGGTGGCGATGCCGGTGGCGCTGACGTTGCCCTTGCCGGTGGCTTCCACCAGGTTGGCACCCGAGCCCAGGCTGAGGGCGGTGTCGGTGCCTGCCGATTGCGCATTCAGCGTCACGTTGCCATCGGCGCTGCGGATGGTGTTGGTGCCGCCGCTGCCAACGCTCATGCCGAAGCCGCTCGCCCCCGTGGCCGTGCCATTGACCGTGACGTTGCCCGTGCCGTCGGCCTGGATGGTGTTGGTGCCGCTGGACATCGAGAAGGCCGTTCCGCTTGCATTGCTCGCGTTCACGGTGATGTGGCCGCTGCCCGAGGTGGTGCGCAGCTGCGAACTCCCCGTCATGGAGAAGCCCTGGACCGCGCCCGCGCCAACTCCCGTGATCGTGATGTCGCCGGTCGTGGCCGTCACGGTTGCGCCGCTGAGCTGCACCCGGCCCGTGCCGCTCACGCTCAGGCCGTTGCCGAAGGTCTGGTTGCCGGCCGAGAAGGTGATGGCGCCACCCTGCAGCGCCAGTTTGTCGTCAAAGTTCATCGCGCCCACCGTCATCAGGCCCGTGCCCGTGGCGCGCCCGATGGTCACCTGCGAGCTGTTGGCAGCGGCGATGTTGGCAAGCTCTGCCGTGGACAGCGCGTAGGTGCCGGCGGCGCCTGCCAGGCCGATGGTGGTGGCGTCGCTTGCAGTTCTCAGCGTGTAGGCGCCGGTGCCGCTCCAGTCGCCGGACAGCGCGATGTTGTCCGAGGTGAGCGTCAGATTGCGCGCGCCGCCCGTCATGGCGCCCATCGTCAGCGTGCCGGTGCGCGCATCGATGGCCACGTCAGTGCCGAGCGCCACCGCGCCGGCGCCCGCGCCGCCGAAGCTCACGCCCGTGCCCGCGAGGTCGCCGTTCAGCGTGGTCAGCCCGCCAGCCGATACCGCCAGCGAGCCCGCCGCATTGACGGGGCCGAGCGCCAGCGCGTTGGTGTCGGTGATGGCGATGCCGCCGCCCGTGTTGGACAGCGTCACCGCGCCGCCGAAGTCGTTGCCGGCCGTGGTGAGCACGATCGCGCCCGCGCCCGCGTCCACGCTGGTCGTGCCCGTGGCCAGCAGGGCGGGCCCGCTCTGGCTGACGCCGTTGGTGGCGACGAGGCGCAGGTTGCCGCCGGCATTGATCGCGCCGAGCAGCAGGCTGCCGGTGCCGCGCAGCGTGATGTTGTTGCCGCTTGCGCTGACGGCGCCGCCGAACACGTTGCCCGCGTTGCCGAGATTCACGTCGCCGCCGCTGGCCGCGAAGTTCGACACGCCGCCGACCTGCACACTGGTGCCGGCCGTCTGGACGATGCCGGTGGCCACGGGCGCGCCGCTGGAGACGATGGCCGGCCCGCTGGTCTGCACGGTGATCGTGCCGCCGATGTTGTTGCCTGCATTGCCGAGGTTGACGGCCGTGCCGTGTACCGCCGCGCCGTCGAACACCTGGCCCGTGGCCTGGCTGATCACGGTGAGGTTGCCGGCGGTGTTGATGTTGTCCAGCGTGACCACGCCCACCTTCTTGATGAAGGTGCCGCCGGCCAGCGTGTTGTCGGTGCCGCCGATCAGGTTGTCGGCCGGATTCGTGGACACGTTCGTCGCAGTGACGCTGAAGTCGCCGGCCACGTTGATCGCGCTGCCTGCCGCCTGCGTGAAGTTCTTTCCTGCGGCCGTCACGCTCAGGTGGCCGCCGACCGTGCTGTTGCCCCACTGCGTGCTGGCCGCGCCGGAGTTGTCGAGCGTCACGTCGCCGGCCGCATGGGTGGTGGTGATCGACAGGTTGCCGCCGACCGTGAGCGCGCCGCTCTGGGTGACCGCGCCCTGGGCCGAGAGCGCCAGGTTGCCGCCCACCTTGCTGGCTCCGAGGTCCAGCGCGCCGCCGGAGGCCAGCGTGGCGCTGGCCGCGTTGAGCGAGACCGCTCCCTTGAAGCCGTGGCCTGCGTTGTCGAGCGTCACCGCGCCTGTGGCCTGCAGGTCCGTGGTGCCGCCGACCGAGAGCGCGCCCGAATCGGTGATGGTCGTGGCCTTCACCTGCAGCTTGCCCGACAGGGTGAGCGCCTGCAGGTCCACCGCACTGGTGTCGGTGAGGCTCAGGTTGCGCAGGCCGCCCGCTCCGGCAAAGCTCAGCGCGCCGCCAAAGCTGTTGTTGGCATTCGTCAGTTCGATGTCGGCGTTCTTCCCATCGGCCGTGAAGCTGGCGTCGCCGCCGACAAGGAGCGCGGCCGTGCTCGCGATGCCGCCTCCCGACGCCACGAGCGCCAGCGTGCCGGTCGCTGACGAACTGCCGAGAGTGAGTGCGCCGGCGCTGCGGATCAGCACATCGTGGCCACTGAAGCTCACGGGGCCCGTGAACTGGTTGTTGGTGCCGTCGAGCCGGATATTGCCCGCCACGCCGCCAGCGTTGGCCGCGCTGGTCGCGGCCGAGAACGATGCACTGCCGCCGACGGACAGCGTGGCGCCATTCTGCGCGATGCCGGTGACCACGGGCGCGCCGCTGGGCGTCACCGTGGGTGCCGAGGCGTTGACCGAGATCGCGCCGCCGATGCTGTTGCCGTTGTTGGCGAGGTTGATGGCGGTCACACCCGCGCCGACGACCGACTGGATGGTGTCGGCCGAGGCCAGGCTCTGCACGCTCAGGTTGCCTGCGGTCGTGATCACGCCCGCGCCGTTGCCGATGTCGCGGGTCGAGAGGTCGACCACGCCGACCTGTTTGATGATCGTGCCCGCGCCGGCACTGTTGTCGGTGCCGCCGACCACGTTGCCGGCGGCCGGGGCCGCCAGCGAGCCGCCGCTGACGCTGAAGTTGTTGCCGATCACGAGCGTCGTGCCGCCGGCCTGGGAGATGTCGCCGCCGGTCACCAGCGTGTAGTTGTTGCCCACGCGCGTGTCACCCAGCGTGGTCGCGGACGCAGCCTTGTTGCTGATCGTCACGTCGCCTGCGACATGGTCGGTGGTGAGGCCGAGGTTGCCGCCCACCGTGAGCGCACCCGACTGGGTGATGGCGCCGCCCGCGCGCAGCGTGAGATTGCCGGTGACCTTGGAGGTGCCGAGGTCGAGCGCGCCGCCGTCGCGCAGGCTCACGTGGTTGGCGCTGGTGATGGCGACCGTGGCAAAGGCGTTGCCTGCCTCGGCCAGCGTGATGTCGTTGGCGCTGCCGGCGCCGAGCGTGGCCGTGCTGCCGACGGCCAGCGTGCTGCCTGCGGACTGGGTGATCGCCCCGGCGGTCGCGACGGTGAGCGGGCCCGAGACGGTGGTGTTGCCGAAGCCGACTGCGCCGGCGGCCGTGATGTCGACGCTCTTGGCGCTGGCCAGGCGCAGTGCGTCGATGGCGCCGCCGCCGGAGTTCAGCGTCAGGCTGTTGCTGCCCAGGGTCAGCGCGCCGGTGAAGCTCATGCCGCCGGCGGCCTGGCGCAGCACCAGGTTGTCGGTGAAGGTCGCGGCGCCCACCGTCATCGCGCCGGTACCGGTGGCGCGGCCGATGGTGATCGACGAGAAGCCGTCCTGGATGCGGGCGAGTTCGGCGGCGTCGAGGTCGAAGGTGCCGCCGGTGGCGGCCACGCTCACCGTGGTGGCGTCGGCCAGCGGCTGCAGCACGAGGCTGCCGGCGCCGGTGGTCTGGAGACTGGCCTTGTCGCTGAGCGTGACCGTGTCGCCGGTGAGGGTGATCTGTCCTGCGCCGGTGGTGCGCACGGTCACGCTGCCGGTGCCCGTCGGCGCCAGATTGAGTGCCGTGCCGCCATTGTTGGTGCTGCCGGTGATGCCGATGGCGCCTGTCGTGGTCTCGACGAGCAGGTTCCCCGTCGTGGTCGTGATGCCGATGCCCGCATTGCTGGCGCTCTTGGTCCCGCTGGTGTTGGCGCCGGTGATCGTGATGTTGCCGGTGGTATTGGTGATGCGGGCGCCGCTGGTCAGCGTGGTGCCGTAGCCCACACCGTTGGCGCCAGTGCCGGCGGCGGTGCCGGAGAGGGTGATGCTGCCGCCCGCGGCGCTCACCGACAGGGTGCCGCTGCCCAGCGAGATGCCGTCGCCCGTGCCATTGGCCTTGCCTTCCATCAAAAGGCTGCCGGTCTTGACTGCCACGACGTTGTTGCCGGCAGAGGTGGCAATCCCGTTGCCCGACCCGCCGGACGTGCCGCGCAAGCTCACGTTGCCGACGCCGGTCGATTCGATGGTATTGGTGCCGGAGGCAATGCTCAGGGCACTGCCCGATGAGGCCGATTCGGCGCTGATGTCGATGTTGCCGCCCGCGGTACGGATCGAGTTGGTACCGGACGAGCCCATCGTCAGGCCGATGTTGCCGCTGGCGCCCGTTGACTTGGCCACGACGGTGATGTTGCCTTCGCCAGCCACCGCGCTGGTCGAGCGTACCGTGTTGGTGCCCGCGTTGAAGCCGAACCCTGACCCGGTCGCCGCGTTGGTGCCGGTGAGGGTGATCGCGCCCGAGGTGGACTCGATCAGGTTGTTGACGCCCGCCACCAGCGTGGTGGTGTTCAGCGAAATGCCCTGGCTGCCGGCAGAGCCGGTGCCCGTCATGTCGATCTTGCCGCTGCCCGACTGCACCGCAGCGCCTTGCATCAGGATGCCATTGCCTGCGCCGCTGCGCCCCGTGCCCGTGATGCTGATGTTGCCGCCGTTGCTGCTGATGACCTCCTGCGTCGCATCGTTGTTGCCCAGCAGCACGCGGCCTGCCGCGCCGGTGAGCGTGATGTCCAGCTTGCCCGCGCCGGTGGACTTGATGTCGGCATTGACGTTGATGTCGCGCGTGGCCGAGAGCGTGAGGCTGCTGTTGCCGCCGGTGTAGTTGATGGCCGAGGCGACGGTGATGTCGCCATTGCCGGCGCCGGCGCTGGCCGTGCTGACGATCACCTTGCCGAGCGCCAGTTGCGCCAGCAGGGTGTCGACGTTCAGGATCGAGGTGTTGCCCGCGCCGGTGAAGGTGTCGGTGCCGTTCCAGGTGGCTGCGTTGGCGCCGCCCGAGATGGTGATGTCGGTCGGGTCCAGCAGCAGCGTGCCGGCCACGCCGCCCGTCGCGGTCAGCCGGGCCGTGCCGTCGAAGTCGAGGAAGCCCTTGCCCGAGACTTCGGCCAGGCCGCCGTGGCCGCCGGCTGCGCCACCCTGCGCCGACAGCGTGCCGTAAAAGCGCGTCGAGCCGTCGGACCACACGACGACGGTCCCGCCGTTGCCGCTGCCGAGTGCATCGGCGCGGATCAGCGCGTCGCGGCCGACGAAGCTGGCGCTGGCGCGCTGCTCCGCGCCCGAGCCCTGCCAGTTGCCGCCGACCAGCACCGTGCCGCCGCCGGCATCGCCCGAGGCGTCGATGCGCGCGCCGTCGAACAGGCCGACCTTGTCGCCCAGCACCTTGACGGTGCCGCCGGTCTCGCCCGCGCCGCGCCCGGAAGCGTCGAGCGTGCCGCTGACCGCGACCACGCCGCTGGCGCCGCCTTCGAGACGGATCACGCCGTTGTGGTTGGCCAGGCTGGTGGCGTGGACCGTGCCGGTGTTGTTCAGCACCGTGGCCAGCGGGTCGCCCGCGCCACTTGCCGCCAGCAGCACCAGGCCGCCGTCGGCACGCAGCGCGCCGCTGTTGGCGGCCAGCGCGGCAGCGGCCGAGGCGTCGATCTGCAGGTTCAGCAGCTGGTCGCCGTGCAGGTCCAGCGTCACGGCGTCGCCGGCGGCCAGGGCCACCGTGCCCAGGCGCGCCGCGATGCTGCCGGCGTTGCGCACGCGCGGGCCCAGCAGCGCGGCGTAGCCACGCTCGGCCGCGGTGATCTCGCCCTCATTGACCACCTCGCCGCTGGCACTGCCGGCAAAGCGGAAATTGCCGGCCGCGAAGTCGGCGTTGGAGATGTCGAGCGTGCTGGCGACGAGGCCGCCGACGTTGACCTTGGAGCCCGGCGCGAACAGCACGCCCGCCGGGTTCACGAGGAACACCTGGCCGTTGGCATTGAGCTGACCGTAGATGCGCGACGGGTCGGCCGAGAGGACGCGGTTGAGCGCCATGGCGGCGCTGGACGGCTGCACGAAGTCGACCCGGGCGCCCGACCCGATGTTGAAGCTCCCCCATTCGGTGATGAGCTTGCCCGAGGACTGGTGCACCTGCATGGCGTTGCCGGCCTGAGAGATGGACGCGGTGCCATAGACGACTTGCCCGTTGGTGGGCAGCGCGCCGGCCGGCAGGGCCTGCGACTCGGCGCGCTGGACCTGCAGACCCAGCAGCGCGGTCATGATGGCGCCGGCCAGCGGCAGGCGTCGGCTGGCAGGGCTGGCGGAGAGGCGGAGGCGGCGGGGATTGCGCATGGAGGGCCTTTGCGGGTGAAGCGTTGCCGGGGAAGAAGGTGTCCGAAGGGTGTGTGGCGAAGTCGGCCGGGGGCTCAGAACCGGTACTTGATGCCGACGCCGAAGCCGTGGGGGTCCGCGCCCACGCCGGGCGAGCGGCCGGCGACGCCGAAGATGCCGCCACCGCCGAAGTTGTAGCTGGCCGATGCATCGTTGCGGATGCGTGCGTACTGGCCGAAGACCGTGGTGTCCTTGGTGAGCTTGTAGGAGAAGCCCAGCGCCGTCATGGAGGCGCCCAGGCCGTCGGTCGAGCAGTTCTGCTGCGTCGGGTCGTTGACGATGACCGCGCACTGGCCGGCGTTGGCGCGGCCGGCGCTGGCCCGCAGCTCCAGGCGGCCGATGCTGTGGGTCACGCCGATCCAGGCGGCGCTGCGTTCATAGGACTGCGTGTCGGGAATCGTGTTGGCCGCGACCACGCCGAATTCCTTGTACGACATCTTGTCCAGCATCATGGTCAGCTCGGTGTTGCCGAACTTGTAGCTGGCGCCCAGGCGCATGTCCCAGTCGCGCGAGCTGGTGCCTGCGGTGACGCCGGTGGCCGAACCCACGCCGCGGTTGTTGCGGCCCAGGCTGGCCACGCCGAAGTAGTTGTCGTGGCGCTCGTAGCCGGCCAGCAGCGTGACCGGGCCGACGCGCCAGTTCAGGCTGGCGCCCCAGATCGAGCCGCCGTCGACGTCGGGCGCGACGCGGCGATGGTTGTTGGAGTACGCGAACTTGGCCGACAGGCCCTTCCATTCGGGGGTCCAGTACTGGATCACGCCTGCCTGCCGGCGCTTGAAGGCTGCGTCGTCGTTGTCGGCATTGGTTGCCGTGCTGACGGGGCCCTGGCGGTTGGAGCCGCCAACGCCGAAGCCCGGCGAGGCGATGATGCCCGAGGCCGAGGCGATGCCGTCGTCGCCGAACGGATCGAGCGCGCTGGCGATGCCGCGCAGCGGCATGCCCCAGTGGCCGTAGAGCACCGTGCCCCACTTCGCGCTGCGCACGCCCACGCCGGTGTCGCGGATGCTCATGCCGTGGCTGGAGCTGGGCACCGGCTGGCCGGTCTTGTCGTCGTCGATGAAGTCATAGCTCACCCCGGCCTCGGCCTGCCAGAAGCCGTGGAAGCCCTGCCCGAGGTTGAGCGAGCCGCGCGCGCCGATGGTGCTGGTCGGGTCGTTGGCGCGCACGAAGTTGTCGAGGTTGTTGCCGGTCGGTGTGGCCGACTGGGTGGCGCCGCGCGGGCCGGCCGGGGTGGCGCCGTTGCGCGCCACCTTCTCGACCTGGATGCCGACGCCGCCATAGATGTCGAATGCGTCGGAGCCGCGGCCCTGCCCGTCGGGCGTGACCACGCGTGTGCTGTTGAGGAACTGCGGCGCCGCGCTGACCTGCACCCAGAAGGTGGGACTGCGCGTCGCCTCGGTGGTGGCGGGTCGGCCCTTGTCGGGGAACGCCAGCGCCAGGCTCACGGCCAGGGCATTGGGCCGGGTGAAGGTGATGCCGATGCCGCCGCCGCTGAGCGTGCGCTCGTTGCGGGTCTGCAGCGGGTCCCAGGGGTTGTGGTCGAAGCGCACGCGGCCGATGTCGTAGAACAGCGAGCCGTCCACGGCAAAGCCGCGTACTGTGCCCAGGCGCCGGCGCAGCTCCAGGCGCGCCAGCACGCCTTCGTCGCCGGCGCCCTCGCCCTGCGGGAAGGCGCGCACGCCCTGCAGGCCGCCGAGCGAGAACTCCTCGGAGGAGTCCAGATTGTTCGATGCGGTCTGGCCGGACAGTGCGGCGTGCAGCGTCAAGCCGGCGGGCAGGCTCTGCAGGCGCGACAGCTGCCAGTTGATCTTGCGGAAGTCACCCGCCGTGCGCGCGCCCAGCGAATCGGCGAAGGCGTCGGCGGCCGAGGTGCGGTCGAGCCGACCGCGCGTGACCGACAGGCCGTATTGCGTGAGGGCCGGGCCGGCCAGCGTGTCGCGCACATCGCCGTCGATGGACAGACGCGTGGCGCGGCTGGACTTGGTGACATCGGAGCCGGCCAGGGCGGTGCGGTCGATGAAATGCTTCTGCTCGAACGCCAGTTCCACCGCCAGGTTGGCGTCGCGGCCGCGCAGCACCGGCATGCGCAGGTTGGCGCCGCTGACTTCGGCCTCGCCGGAGGCGCCCAGCGGCGCATACTCGCGACCCAGGCGGTAGTGCAGCCGCGTGTGGTTGAGGCCTGCGCGCAGGCCGCTGCCGCCGATTGGCACGCTGGCGCCGAGGGTCCAGGCGGTGAGGTCCTGGAAGGTGGTGATGCCGCGCAGCGAGAGCACTTCGCCGAAGCCGAAGTTGTCGGCCAGCGCGGCGTCCACCAGCAGGCGATGGCGGCCGGTGTAGCGGCTGCCGGCATTGTCATAGGCCGCCTGGGCCGTCATCTTGCCGTTCTCGTTGACCTGCACCACGAGGTCGGCCGTGCCGGGCGTGGCGCCCGGGCGCAGGACCGAACGCACGACGATGCCGGGCACGTCGGTGAGCACGAGCAGCGCGCGTTCGAGGTCGGCCTCGCGGATCACCTGGCCGCGCCTGAGACCCGAGAGGAAGGACTGCACCACGCCTTCGCGCAGCCGCACCTGGCGATTGCGCTCGACCTTCACCTCGCCCAGGATGCCTTCCTGCACGGCGATGGTGACGCGTCCGTCACGGATGTCCTGCGGCGGCAGCGTGGCGCGCGCCACGATGTAGCCGCGCGCGCGGTAGAGCTGGGTGATGCGCTGGGCAGCCTCGGCCAGCTCGGTATAACCGATCTCGCGTCCGGTATAGGAGGTCAGCGCGGCGCTCAGCTCGGCACTGGCGATGCTGTCATTGCCGGTGAACTCGAAGCCCGAGACCGTCAGCCGCACGCTGCTGTCGGGCGTGCCCGGGCGTGGGGGCTCGGCCGGACGCTCGACGGCAGGCGGCGCCGTCGGCGACGCAGGCAGCGCGGGGGTCTGGCGGTCCCGGACGGTGTCGAGAATGCGCCCGGCGTCGGGCGCCTGGGCCAGGGCGCCGCAGCCGGCCAGGGCCAGCATGCCGCCGGCGAGGGCACCGGCGCGGGGCCGGAAGCGGGTGAAGGGACGCTTGTTTCTCATGACGCGCTTTCTGTGAGGGGCGGTACGGCCCGCCTCACAGCGGCGGCCCGCGGTCGTATCCGATGTTTCATGCTAGGGCGAGGCTGCAAAAGAGGCGCATACGAATACACGGGGGACACATAAGCACTTGTTATGGTTGGTAACAGGAAGGGCTCGCGACCATAAGGTCCATGCATGAGCGTCAGGGCAGCCCCACAAAAAAGCATCCGCGCGCCGGACCCACCTCGGTTGTGATGTGGGCACCGGACAACTCCCTGCTCAACGGGTGCAAAAATGAAAACTTTCCTGCGTATTCCTTCATCGCTGCCGCTCGCGGCCGCCCTGTTGATGACGCTGGCGGGCCTGCAGGCCTGTGGCGGTGGCGGCGCGCCGCTGGCTGCTGCAGGCACGGGAGGGCCGGCGCCGACGGAGGCCGCACCCCGCAGCGTCAGTTTCGATCCGTCGCTGTGCGTGGCGCAGACGGGCGCGCCGTACGCCCAGACCGCCGGCATTCCGGGCACCAACATCATGGTGGCGTCGGCCGACCTGAGCGCCTCGCTCGCCGGATGCCGCGTGCTCGCGCGCGGTGGCGCTGCGGCCGACGCGGCGGTCGCGGTGCAGGCCGTGCTGGGCGTGGTCGAGCCTTTCGCCTCGGGTCTGGGCGGTGGCAGCGTGATCACCTACTACGACGCAGCCACGCGCAAAGTGCGCAGCTTCGATGGCCTGTCGGCCGCGCCCTCGTTCATCGGCGGCTCGGGCACCACCACCATCACCTCGATCTACCAGGCGGCCGTGGCCAGCGACACGAGCTGCAAGGCCGGCCTGGCTCTGGGCGCCAGCCTCTCGTCGCAGCAGGGCAACACCAATATCTCGGGCCGGGCGACCGGCGTGCCGGGCACGCTCAAGGTGCTCGATCTCGTGCACCAGACCACCGGCCGCAAGCCGTGGAACCAGCTGTGGGACGAGGCCATCGACCTGGCCAGCAACGGTTTTCCGATGAACAAGTACATGTACTCGTCGCTGTACACCGACGGCACCGAGTTCGACGACGAGACGGGCGATCCGCTCAACGCCGGCGGCGTGCCGGCCTGGTTCAACAGCGCGCGCACGGCCTGGGGCGCTGCGCGCTGCAACTACAAGGACATCCAGGCCCGCTACTGCGACCCGACCGATCCCGATCAGCGCAAGCCGCTGCCGATCGGCTCGAAGATCACCAATCCGCAGCTGGCCAATACCATGGCGCTGGTGCGTGACGGCGGGGCGGCGGCCTTCTACGATCCGTCGGGCCCGATCGTGGCGTCGATCCTGCAGCGCTTTGCCGACGACAAGTTCAAGGCCGACGGCATCACCAACAACTGCACCTCGTCGCTGCCCACGAGCGCGTCGTACACCGCGGCCACGCCGGGGACCGGGTCGCTGGTCATCACGCCGGCGCGCATTCCGAGCCTGATGTCGGCGGCCGACTTCGGCAACTACCGGGCCGTCGAGCGCAAGCCGCTGGTGGGCACGCGATTCGGCACGACGATCTACACCACCCCGGCGCCGCTGTTCGGCGGCACGGTGGTGCTGTATTCGCTGGGCGTCATGGAGCGCAAGGGCATCCAGGCCTACGCCTTCGGCTCACCGGGCTTCGGCTACCTGGCGACCGAGGCGAGTCGCCTGGCCAACATCGACCGCCGCGCGATGATCGGCGATCCGGCCTATTCGAACGTGAACGCCCGCGTGACGGCCCTGCTGTCGGACGCCTACCTCGACGAGCGGGCGGCGCTCGTCAACGGCACGGCCCTGGCCACGGTGCCCGTGGGCACGAACGGTATTCCGCCCTTCGTCTCGACCGACCCCGTCGAGTTCGATCCGATGGCGCGACTGGCGCCGGCCGCCCAGCCGTCGCCGGCCGGCCGCAGCACGATGCTGGCGCGCAGCCGCCCCGCCCGCCACGAGGCGCGCCTGGCCCTGGCTCGCCACGGAGAGCCGGCGGCGCGACAGGGTGAGGACTGGAACACCACCTCCAGCCTGGCGATCATCGACGGTTTCGGCAACGCGCTGGCGATGACCACGACCATCAACACGCACTGGGGCGCGCACATCGAGGCCGCCGGCATGATGCTCAACAACGCCATGTCCAACTTCTCGGCGAGCGCCGCGCTCAATGCCGGCCTGGACGTCAACGGCTACATGGCCAACAAGCGGCCGCGCAGCTCGATCGCGCCGTCGATCGCCTTCGACGCACAGGGCCGCGTGCGGCTGGTCTGGGGTGCGGCCGGCGGCGGGCCGATTCCGGACTACGTCGCCAAGACCTTCCTCGGGAACCGGGTCTGGGGCATGGACATCCAGGCCGCGCTCAATGCCGGCAACTACAGCGGCCAGAACGGTATCGCCGAGTTCGAGAACGGCACATCGATGGGCAACCTCGTGCCCTCGATCCGCTCGGCCTACGGCTACACCAGCGGAACGATCACCGCTTCGGGCCTGACCAGCGGGCTCGCCGGCATTTCGGTGGATTGGGACAGCCAGGGGCGGCCGACCTACAAGGGCGCGGCGGACCGGCGGCGCAACGGCGGCGCGAGCGGCTACTGATCGCGCAGGACGCTGGCATGGACTCCACGATTCCGATGGGTTTGCAAGGCTGGTTGCGCCGTCTGCCGCGCGCAGCCGTATCTGCGGCAGGGGACGCGTCAGGTGGCATGGCTGGCGGGGGTGACCGGCTGCTGGAGATCAAGCGTCTGATCGGCGAGCATCTGGGCCAGCAGGTCAGCGGCATGTCGCACCGCGATGTCCGCGTCTACCTCAAGCTCCTGTCGGCGCAGGACGTGGCGTCTCTGCGCGCCATGCGGTTCGACTACTTCGATCTGCTGTGCCGCCACAACGGCGAGCTGCTGGCCCGGCGCAAGCTGGGCGAGATCCGGGAGTTCGGAGACTGAGGCTCGCGCGTTGCCCTGCAGCCTCAGCTGCGCCGGGCATTGGCCAGCATGACGACGGGCGCCGCGGACACGCTCGGCGGGGCGGTGAACTCGGCGGCAGTTTCCGCATCGGCTTGCAGGCATCGCAGCAGAAGCTCGCGGGCCCAACGGTGATGCGGCAGAGAGGCATTGCGCTCATGCCACACCAGGTGCGGTGTGGTGACAGGCCACTGGATCGCATGCGGCAGGGGCAGCATTCGGATGCGGCCCTCCCGGCACAGCGCCAGAGCCTGGGCTTCGGACGTGGTGACCAGGTGCGGCGTCCTGGGCAGCAGTGCGGCGCACAGCGCCCAGCTGGGCAGGCGCATCAGGCGGCGTGGCGTCAGGCCGCTGTCGGTCAGCTTCTGGTCGATGCGGTTCATGAGCGCGAAACCGGGCTCGCTGACTCCGGGGTCGACCTCGACATGGTCTTCCGCAAGATACTGCGCCAGCGAGATGGACCGCCCGATGCGGGGATGTTCGCCAGACAGGCAGACATGGGTGAGCGGCTTCTGGTTCAACTCGGCGAAGCGCAGATCGCGGGCGTGCCGCGGCGGTGGCACGGAACACACGGCGACGTCGAGATTGCCTTCGCGCAGCCGGCGCAGAACCGAAGGGTCGTCGCCCGCCGGCACCAGGTCGAGCGTCATGTGAGGCGCTTCCGCCAGCACGGCCTGGCAGAAGTCGGGGAGTCCGGACTCGCCG
>JBGAIH010000006.1:0-70289 GCA_044225675.1 Burkholderiaceae bacterium | reverse complement strand
CGCAGCGCGATGGATCGAAGACTTCGGTGCTGCCATGGGCTGCGGCCCAGGTATCCAGGATGGCGCGGATGCTGCCCATGGCGGTTTCGCCGAAGGGGGTGAGCTGCCAGCCGTTGCCTTCGCGGCTGCACAGGGGGTCGCCCATGATCTCGCGCAGGCGGTTGAGGGCCTGGCTCGCTCCCGACGGCGTGACCTCCAGGCGGCGCGCCGCTTCGGTGAGGCTCTGGCTCTCGATCAGCGCGCTCAGGAGCGCCAGCTGCTTCATGTCGGGGTTCTTCATCGGAGCTCCTCGCGTTAGGGATCCGATGCACTGTAGGCACGCGATGGGCTGCGGCCAACCGGCCAAACGACTGCGGCTGACGGGACGGTCTGGGGGTTCAGTCGGTCGCGCGCAGGTCGAGTGCTGCCTGGTAGAGGTCGTTCCTGGATTCGCCGGTGATCCCGGCGGCGAGCTTTGCTGCCGTCTTCAGCGGCAGCTCCGGCAGCAGCAGCTTCAGGACGCGCAGGCCTTCACCTGCGCGCTGTGCGGGTGCGGCGTCGGGGTGGATGATGACGACGAACTCGCCCCGGGTGCGCTGGCTGTCGGCCGCGAGCCACGCTGCGGCCTCGCTGGCGGCAAGCGTGTCGATCTGCTCGAACTGCTTGGTCAGCTCGCGCGCGAACGTGATGCGCCGGTTGCCCAGCGGCAGCAGGGCGCGCGCCAGCGCCTCGATCCGGTGCGGCGCCTCCAGCAGTACCACCGCGCGCGGCTCGGCCACCAGGGCCTGCACGGCGGTATCGCGTTCCGTCGCCTTGCTCGGCATGAAGCCGTGGAACACGAAGCCGCCGCCGCCTTCGGCCAGGGCTGCCGCCGCGCTCAGGGCGGTCGTCACGCTGCTGGCGCCGGGCAGCGGCACGGCCCGCAGCCCGGCGGCCCGCACGGCCGCCACCAGCCGGGCGCCCGGGTCGCTGATGGCCGGCGTTCCCGCATCGCTCGCGTAGGCCACGCGCTGGCCCTGCCGCAGCCGCTCGACCACCGACTGCGCGGCCTCGGCTTCATTGTGCTGGTGCACCGCCACCAGCTGGGCGCCGGACTTGTCGATGCCATAGGCACGCAGCAGGCTGTGGGTGTGGCGCGTGTCCTCGCAGGCCACGCAGTCGGCGATCGACAGCACATGCAGCGCGCGCAGCGTGATGTCGGCGAGGTTGCCGATTGGCGTGGCCACGACGTAGAGGGCGCCTTGCGGATAATGCTGCGACGCCGCCGCATCGTGCGCGGCACCCAGGGCTGAAGCGAAAGAAGCGCTCAATGGAATTCCTCAGAAAGAAGGCCGCAGTCCCGGGCTTGAACATCGCACCGTCCACCTCGTCGCAGGCGCCGGCGGCGTCCACCCGCAAGCGCGGAAATGCCGCCGAAGACCAGGCGCTCGAATTCCTGCAGGAAGCCGGCCTGCGGCTGGTGATGCGCAATTATCGGACGCCGGGGCGAGGCGGCGGCGAGATCGACCTGATCATGCGGGAGCGCGACGGCACCGTGGTCTTCGTCGAGGTGCGCAGCCGCCGCACGGCCTCGCATGGCGGCGCCGCCGCCAGCGTCAGCCACGTGAAGCAGCGGCGGATCGTGTTCGCGGCCCGCTGCTGGCTGGCGCGCGCGGCCAGCCAGCCGCCCTGCCGCTTCGATGTCGTGACGGTGGAGGCCGGCCAGGTGGAATGGATCCGCGCGGCCTTCGATGCAGGCTGAAGCGGCGTCGCCGGGCTCACCAGCGGACCCTGCACCACCTGCAGCGCCCCATGACCGCGCACACGAAAGGTTACAGGGGGGCGAGTATCATGTTCCCCCATGCTAGAGCAACGCATCCAACAGCATTTCATCGACAGCGCGGACCTCAAATACCAGGCGGCCCAGACCCTGAGCAAGCCGATCGCCGCCGCCGTCCAGGCGATCCTCGCGAGCGTCACCAGCGGCGGCAAGGTTCTGGCCTGCGGCAACGGCGGCTCGGCAGCCGACGCGCAGCACTTCTCGGCGGAGTTCGTCGGCCGGTTCGAGCGCGAACGGCCGGAGCTGGGCGCCATCGCCCTCACGACCGACAGCTCCATTCTCACGGCCATCGCCAACGACTACGACTTCAACGTCGTCTTCGCCAAGCAGGTCCGTGCGCTGGGCCAGGCCGGTGACGTGCTGCTGGCCCTGTCGACCAGCGGCAACTCGGCCAACGTGCTGGCCGCCATCGAGGCCGCGCACGAGCGCGAGATGACGGTGGTGGCTCTGACCGGTCGTGGCGGCGGCAAGATCACCCATGCCCTGCGCGAGACCGACGTGCACATCTGCGTGCCGCACGAACGCACCGCCCGGATCCAGGAAGTCCACATCCTGGCCATCCATTGCATCTGTGACGGTGTGGATGCCCAACTACTCGGAGAACAGGAAAGCCCGACATGAATTCACGCCTCACCCGCCTCGCTTCCTCCTTGCTGGCTGCGTCGTTCGTCGCCGCAGCCCTGTCCGCCTGCGCGCCCGTCATGATCGGCGGCGCCGTCATGACCGGCATGGTGGCGACCGACCGCCGCACCTCGGGCGCCCAGCTTGAAGACGAAGGCATCGAGCTGCGCGCCGCCAGCCGCGTGCGCGAACTCCTGGGCGAGCGCGGCCACGTCAACATCACGAGCTACAACCGCCAGGTCCTGCTCACCGGCGAGATCCCGAGCGAGCAGGATCGCCAGCAGGTCGAGCAGGTCGTCTCGCGCGTGCCCAACGTCAAGACCATCGTGAACGAACTCGCGGTGCTGGGCAACTCCACGCTCGCGCAGCGCTCCTCCGACTCGCTCGTCACCGGCAAGGTCAAGGCGACCCTCGTCGACGCCAAGGACCTCTACGCCAACGCCTTCAAGGTCATCACGGAACGCGGCGTCGTCTACGTCCTCGGCCGCGTCACCCAGCGCGAAGCCGACCGCGCCACCGCCGTCATCCGCAGCGTCGGCGGCGTCCAGCGCGTCGTCCGCGTGCTCGAAATCATCACCGAAGAAGAACTCCGCCTGATGACCCCCCAGCCCGCCCCCGGCTACATCCCGCCGAAGCAGCCGTAGTCACACGCAGCCGCAAGCACAGCGGCCCAACAGTCGCCCGAAAGGGCAGCGATGCCTCCAGCCCCAAGGCGCAAGGCCCGAGGTGCAAGGGCAAGCGCAGCGACGCCCTTTCGTGAGCGCTGGCCGCGCCGGGCCGCCCCAAGCGGCCGCGCGCCCCCCAGTGGGGGCTGGAAGGCCGCGGCTCCAGGTCTGCCTGCGCAGACCTGGACGGCCTGGAAGGGCCATGGCCTGTGGCCATGGCACGGGGCGGCGCAAAGCGCCGCATCGGGGGGCGTCTAAGCCAGCCTTTTGATCAGACTCGACGTATCCCAGCGGTTGCCGCCCATCGTCTGGACGTCCGCATAGAACTGGTCGACCAGCGCCGTGACGGGCAGCCGCGCGCCGTTGCGCTTGGCCTCGTCGAGCACCAGGCCCAGGTCCTTGCGCATCCAGTCCACCGCAAAGCCGAAGTCGAACTTGCCGGCGATCATGGTCTTGCCTCGGTTGTCCATCTGCCAGCTCTGGGCGGCGCCCTTGCCGATGACTTCGAGCACCTGCTCCATGTCGAGCCCCGCCTTCTGGCCGAAGGCGATTGCCTCCGACAGGCCCTGTACCAGGCCCGCGATGCAGATCTGATTGACCATCTTCGCGAGCTGCCCCGCTCCGCTTTCTCCCAGCAGCGTGAACGCGCGGGAGAACGCCATGGCGGTGGGCTTGACGGCTGCAAAGGCCGCCGCGTCACCACCGCACATCACGGTGAGCATGCCGTTTTGCGCACCCGCCTGGCCGCCCGAGACGGGCGCGTCGATGAACTTCAGGCCGAGGGCCTCGGCCGCCGCAGACAGCTCGCGTGCGACGTTGGCCGAGGCGGTCGTGTGGTCGACGAAGATGGCGCCGGGCTTCATGCCGGCAAAGGCGCCGTCCGGACCGAGCACGACCGAGCGCAGGTCGTCGTCATTGCCGACGCAGCAGAACACGATGTCGGCACCCTGCGCTGCCTCGCGCGGCGTGGGCGCCGAGCGTCCCTTGAATTCGGCGGCCCAGGCGGCCGACTTGGCGGCGCTGCGGTTGTAGGCCGTCACCTGGTGGCCGGCGAGCGCGAGATGGCCCGCCATGGGATAGCCCATCACGCCCAGGCCGAGAAAGGCGACGTTGCGCGCGGGCGAGGGTTCGTAGGTCTTGGGATTGGTGCTGCTCATGAAATGAAGGGGGTCAGACGATGGCAAGGTGTTCGGTGCCGGCGGCCAGATCCTGCGTCTTGGCGCGCTGGCTGTTGAGCTTGATCTGCAGGCGCAGGTCGTTGACGGAGTCGGCGTTGCGCAGCGCGTCCTCGTAGCTGATGATGTTGTTCTCGTAGGCGTCGAACAGGGCCTGGTCGAAGGTCTGCATGCCCAGGTTGCGGCTCTTCTTCATGATCTCCTTGATCTCGGAGACCTCGCCCTTGAAGATCAGGTCGGAGATCAGCGGCGTGTTGAGCATGATCTCGACCGCCGCCTGGCGGCCCTTGCCGTCCTGCTTGGGCACCAGGCGCTGCGAGATCATCGCCTTGAGGTTGAGCGACAGGTCCATCAGCAGCTGGGTACGGCGCTCCTCGGGGAAGAAGTTGATCACGCGGTCCAGCGCCTGGTTGGCGCTGTTGGCGTGGAGCGTGGCCATGCACAGGTGGCCGGTTTCGGCGAAGGCGATGGCGTGCTCCATGGTCTCGCGGTCGCGGATTTCGCCCATGAGGATGACGTCGGGCGCCTGGCGCAGCGTGTTCTTGAGCGCGGCCTCCCAGCTGTCGGTGTCCAGGCCGACCTCGCGCTGCGTCACCACGCAGTTCTTGTGCGGGTGGACGAACTCGACCGGGTCCTCGATGGTGATGATGTGGCCGTAGGAGTTTTCATTGCGCCAGTCGATCATCGCGGCCAGCGTCGTGGACTTGCCCGAGCCGGTGGCGCCCACCAGCACGCACAGGCCGCGCTTGGACATGACCACGTCCTTGAGGACCTGCGGCACGCCGAGCTTGTCGATCGTGGGCAGGGTGGCGGGAATCGTCCGCATCACCATGCCGACCTTGCCCTGCTGCACGAAGGCGTTGACGCGGAAGCGGCCGATGCCCGGTGGCGAGACGGCGAAGTTGCATTCCTTGGTGCGCTCGAACTCGGCCGCCTGCTTGTCGTTCATGATGGAGCGCGCCAGCGCCAGCGTGTGGGCGGCCGTGAGCGGCTGGGGCGACACCTTGGTCACCTTGCCGTCGACCTTCATCGCCGGAGGGAAGTCGCCGGTGATGAACAGGTCGCTGCCGTTTCGGCTCAGCATCAGCTTGAGCAGGTCGTTGATGAACTTACTGGCCTGGTCGCGTTCCATGACGGTTCCTTCTCGTACTGCAAAGACGGCTGCCGGCGGAGCGGCGCGACGCGCGCCGCACAGCCTCTCAGCCCGGGAAATTCTCGGGGATCTTGGCCTTGCCGCGCGCTTCGGCCGGGCTGATCATGTTGCGCTTGACGAGGTCGGCGAGGTTCTGGTCCAGCGTCTGCATGCCGAAACTGTTGCCGGTCTGGATCGCCGAGTACATCTGCGCGACCTTGGCCTCGCGGATCAGGTTGCGGATGGCGCTGGTGCCCAGCATGATCTCGTGCGCGGCGACGCGGCCGGAGCCGTCCTTGGTCTTGCACAGCGTCTGCGAGATCACGGCCTGCAGCGACTCCGACAGCATGGCGCGGATCATGTCCTTTTCTTCGGCGGGGAACACGTCGATGATCCGGTCGATGGTCTTGGCGGCGCTGGAAGTGTGCAGCGTGCCGAACACCAGGTGGCCGGTTTCGGCCGCCGTCATGGCCAGGCGGATGGTTTCGAGGTCACGCATTTCGCCCACGAGGATGGCGTCCGGGTCTTCCCGCAGGGCCGACTTGAGCGCCGCGTTGAAGCTCAGCGTGTGCGGCCCGACCTCGCGCTGGTTGATCAGGCACTTCTTGGATTCGTGCACAAACTCGATCGGGTCTTCCACGGTGAGGATGTGGCCGTACTCGGTTTCGTTGAGGTAGTTGATCATCGCGGCCAGCGTGGTCGACTTGCCCGAGCCGGTGGGGCCGGTGACGAGCACCATGCCACGCGGCTTGAGCGCCAGGTCGCCGAAGATCTTGGGCGCGTTGAGCTGCTCGAGCGTGAGGATCTTGGAGGGAATGGTCCGGAACACCGCGCCCGCGCCGCGGTTCTGGTTGAAGGCGTTGACGCGAAAGCGCGCCAGGCCCTCGATCTCGAACGAGAAGTCGACTTCCAGGAACTCTTCGTAGTTCTTGCGCTGGGTGTCGTTCATGATGTCATACACCATGCCGTGGACCGCCTTGTGATCCAGCGCGTCGACGTTGATGCGCCGCACGTCGCCGTGCACGCGGATCATCGGCGGCAGGCCTGCGGACAGGTGCAGGTCGGAGGCCTTGTTCTTGACGCTGAACGCCAGCAGTTGGGTGATATCCACGGATCCCTCGTTCTTTTGATACGCTTGGCCGTTGATTATGACCATGATTGGCGACAACCTCCAGCGTGTCCGCGAGCGCATCGACGCCGCCTGCCGGGACTGCGGCCGACGCCCGGGCGACGTCAGCCTGCTGGCCGTTTCCAAGACCTTCGGGCCGGAGGCGGTGCGCGAGGCCCATGCGGCAGGCCAGCGCGCCTTCGGCGAGAACTACATCCAGGAAGGCGTCGAGAAGATCGCGCTACTCCAGGGTCTGGGCATCGAGTGGCATTGCATCGGCCCGATCCAGAGCAACAAGACGCGGCTGGTGGCCGGGCATTTCCATTGGGCCCATTCGGTCGACCGGCTCAAGGTGGCGCAGCGCCTGTCGGAGCAGCGCCCCGAGGGCCTGCCGCCCCTGCAGGTGTGCCTGCAGGTCAACGTGGACGGCGGACCCACCAAGTCGGGCGTGGCGCCCGAGGAGGTGCTGGGCCTCGCTCTGGAGGTGGCGCGGCTGCCGCGCCTCGTGCTGCGCGGCCTGATGTCGATTCCCGAGCCGGCAGACGACTTCGCGGCCCAGAAGGCGGTGCATGCGAAGGCACGCGAGCTGTTCGTGTCGCTGCAGTCGGCCGGTCTGCCGGTGGACACGCTGTCGATGGGCATGACGGCCGATCTCGAAGCGGCCATCCACGCAGGCAGCACGATGGTGCGGGTGGGCACGGCCATCTTCGGGGGCCGGCAGCGCAGCGCCTGAGTCCGTGCGGCACCCAGGGGCCGGTGCGCCGGGCTCCTCGTCCAGGGGCCGGTGCCGGCCTGGGGCCTACTTCTTCGGCGGGGTGAGCGGCTTGATGGCGCCGCAGTCGGCCGACAGCCACTTGCCGCCGCCGTCCATGGTGACGGTCTGGGGCTTGCCCTGGACGCTTGTCTGGGTCGTCATCTTCATCGCGTAGGCCTCGGGCCCGAGGTAGGTGACCTGGCCTTCGCCGCTGGACGGCGGCTGGGTGCAGGTGAAGGCGATCTTCTGCGTGTTGCCGCTGCGCGGCGACATCGTGGTCTTGCAGTCGCCCTGCTGGGGCTGCGGCATTTCATTGCGCTCGACCATCTCGCGGGTCATGCAGATCTTCACGGTCATGCCGCCATTGGCGGCGGGCCCGCCCATGCTGACGCCCTGGCGGGCCATCATGTCCTGCATCATCTTGCGCTGCTCGGGCGGCATGCTGGCGAGCTGCTGCTGCATCTGCGCCATGGCCTTGTCCATTTCGGGCGAGCCGCCCATCTTGTTGCTGATCTCCCACAAGCCGGGCTTGAGGGTCTGGGCGCTGGCGGCCGTGGCGGCCAGCGCCAGCGCGGCCATGGCAAAGGTGCGCCGGAAGTTCATGGTGTGCCTCCTTGGGGAAAGTGAGCCATTGTGCGGCGCGGGTGCAGCGGCCCCGTCCTCAGGCCAGGCTCAATTGTGTGGAATTTTTCACTTCTTCCATCACCGCATAGGTCCGCGTCTCGCGCACGCCGGGAAGCTGCCACAGCACGGTGCCCGCGAAATCGCGGTAGGCGGCCATGTCGGCCATGCGGGTCTTGAGCAGGTAGTCGAAGCCGCCGGCGACCATGTGGCACTCCATGATCTCGGGCCGGACCTGGACCGCTGCCTTGAACGCCTCGAAGACATTGGGTGTGGTTCGGTCGAGCAGGACCTCGACGAACACCATCATGCCGCGTCCGAGCTTGAGCGGGTCGAGCCGGGCTTCGTAGCCGAGGATGAAGCCCTCGCGCGTGAGCCGCTGCACCCGCGCCAGGACGGCGGTGGGGGACAGCGCCACCTGCTCCGCCAGCTTCAGGTTGGCGATGCGGCCGTCCCGCTGCAGGACGTCGAGGATGCGCAGGTCGATCCGGTCGAGATCGTGGGTGGCCAGGCTCATGATGGAGAAATTATCGGCTGATACGGCTTAATTTGGTGATTTGTTCGGCGAGAGATTCGGCAACATGAGGAAATTCACCATGCAAGAGGGCCCCCATGTCTGACCGTCTTCCCTTTCCCTACCGTCCTGAACGCGAGGTGCTGGCCGACCGGCTGAGCCTGCTGCGCGGGGCGCTCGACTGGTCTGCCGCAGCGCGCGAGGCCCAGCCCTGGGTCCAGGCGGTGCGCGATCATCCGCCGCCGTTCTGGGCCATGGAAAGCCTGCTCAAGGAGTACCCGATCGCAAGCGCCGAGGGCCTGGCGCTGATGCGGCTGGCCGAGGCCCTGCTGCGGGTGCCCGACGCCGAGACCGCGATTGCGCTGACCGCCGACCAGCTGGGCCGCGCGGATTTCGACGGAGCCGGCGATGGCGCACTGGCGCGCCTGTCCTCGGCGGCGATCGCGCTGTCGCGCCACTTCCTGCCCGATGCCGATGGCGGCGCGGGCCTTGCAGCGCGCCTGGGCGCCCGCACCGTCGTGGCGGCGGCGCTGCGCGCGGTGCAGCTGCTCGGACGCCAGTTCGTGCTGGGGCAGACCATGGCCGACGCGCTGCAGGAGGCCGACGCCGCGCGCCGGCAGCGGCCGGGCCTGCGCTACAGCTACGACATGCTGGGCGAGGGCGCGCGCACCCAGGCCGACGCCGACCGCTACCTCGCCAGCTACCGGGCCGCGATCGAGGCGATCGCGGCCCGTGCGGGCCAGGACCTGCCCACCGAAGCGCGCGACGGCATCTCGATCAAGCTCAGTGCCTTGCATCCGCGCTACGAGCACGCCCAGCAGGCGCGCGTCATGGCCGAGCTGGTGCCGCGCGTGGCCGGGCTGTGCGACCTGGCGGCCGCAGCCGGCATCAGCCTGACCATCGACGCCGAGGAAGTCGACCGCCTGGAGCTGTCGCTGGATGTGTTCGAAGCGCTGGCCCGGCATGGGGCCGCACGCCACCCGCAATGGCAGGGGCTGGGGCTGGCCATGCAGGCGTACCAGACGCGCGCCCTCGAACTGGTGCGGCATGTGGCGGACATCGGGCGGCGGCACGGCCTGCGCCTGATGTGCCGGCTGGTCAAGGGGGCCTACTGGGACGCCGAGATCAAGCGTGCGCAGGAGCTGGGCCTGCCGGCCTATCCGGTCTTCACCCACAAGCACCACACCGACGTGTCCTACCTCGCCTGCGCGCAGGCGATGCTGCAGGCTTCGGACGTGATCTACCCGCAGTTCGCCACCCACAATGCGGCCACCATTGCCGCCATCGTGCAGATGGCCGAACGCCAGGGCGCGGCCTTCGAGCTGCAGCGCCTGCATGGCATGGGCGAAGGCGTGTACCGCGAGGTCGCGCGCTCCGGCGCGCTGCCGGTGCGGGTGTATGCGCCGGTGGGCGCGCACCGCGACCTGCTGGCCTATCTGGTGCGCCGCCTGCTGGAAAACGGCGCCAATTCCTCCTTCGTGCATCAGCTGGCGGACGAATCCGTGGGCCTGGATACGCTGCTGGCCTCGCCGCTGTGGGAGGCCGCGGACGCAGCCTTGCCGCTGCCGGCGCAGATCTACGGCCCGCAGCGGCCCAACAGCGCCGGTCTCGACCTCGCGGTGCAGGCCCTGCGCGAGCCGCTGCTGGCTGCGCATGCGCACACGCAGGTGCCCGCACTGGCCATGGCGGACGTCGGCGACGTGGACGCTGCGGTGAAGCGCGCCTGCGAGGCGCAGCCGGCCTGGCAGGCTACGTCGGTCGGCCGGCGCGCCGCGATCCTGCGTCAGGCGGCCGACGCCATGCAGGCCCGCCTGACGCCCCTGTGCGCGCTGCTCGTGCGCGAGGCCTTCAAGACCTGGGGCGATGCGATCGCCGAGGTCCGCGAGGCGGTGGACTTTCTGCGCTACTACGCGGACGAGGCCGAGCGCGTCATGGCGCCCCGCGCACTGCCTTGCGCGCCCGACGGCGCAGGGCCCTGCGCGCCGAACGGCGCAGCGCCGGCCGCCGGCGTGCAGGCGTCATGGGGCGTCACGGGCGAGAGCAACGAGCTGCGGCTGGTCGCGCGCGGCACCTGGGTGTGCATCGGCCCGTGGAACTTTCCGCTGGCCATCTTCACCGGCCAGGTGGCGGCCGCCCTCGCGACCGGCAATGCGGCGCTCGCCAAGCCGGCGGAGCAGACTCCGGCGATTGCGCGGGAGGCGGTGCGCATCCTGCATGCGGCCGGCGTGCCCGAGCCGGTGCTGCAGCTGCTGCACGGCACGGGCGAAACGGTGGGTGCGGCCCTGGTGGCGCATCCCGACATTGCCGGCGTGGTGTTCACCGGCTCGACCCAGGTGGCCAAGCTGATCCAGCGCGCACTCGCAGCCAAGGACGGGCCGATCGTGCCGCTGATCGCGGAGACCGGCGGCCTCAACGCCATGCTGGTGGACTCCACCGCGCTGCCCGAGCAGGTGGCCGATGCGGTGGTGCAGAGCGCCTTCCGCTCGGCCGGCCAGCGCTGCTCGGCGCTGCGCCTCCTGTGCGTGCACGAGGCGGTGGCCGATGCCGTGCTCGAGATGGTTGCCGGTGCGGCGCGTGAGCTGGTGCTCGGCGATCCGGCGGACCTTGCGACCGACGTGGGGCCGGTCATCGACCGGCAGGCGTTCGAGACGATCCAGAGCCAGATCGACCGGCTCGCCGCGCGCGCGCGGCCGCTGCAGGTCGGCGCCCGGGCCGCAGCGGCGCTGCGTGGCGGTGACGCGCAGCCCGAGGCGGCCGGGACCCGTCCGGCCGGACCGGAGCATGTCATCGCGCCGCAGATCTTCGAAGTGGACGCCATCGCCGACGTGCGCGAGGAAATCTTCGGCCCGGTGCTGCAGGTCGTGCGCTGGTCGGGCGATCCGCAGGCGGTCATCGCCCAGGTCAATGCGCTCGGCTACGGGCTGACCCTGGGCATCCAGACGCGCATCGACAGCCGGGCGCTGGCGCTGGCGGCCGCCGCGCGCGTGGGCAACGTGTACGTCAACCGCAACATCGTCGGGGCCGTGGTCGGCGTGCAGCCCTTCGGCGGCGAAGGCCTGAGCGGTACGGGGCCGAAGGCCGGCGGACCGAACTACCTGCCGCGCTTCTGCGCCGAGCGGACGCTCACCATCAACACGGCAGCGGCCGGTGGCAACGTGGCCCTGCTGGCCTGACCGGCCCGCAAGCCCCGGGGCGCAGCCCCGCGCAGCCGGTGCAGGCTGCGCAGGGGATGCAGCCGCTGCAGGTGTTGCCGACACGGGGCCGCCAGCATGCTAGCCCTGCCACGCGAGCCGGAACACCGCGCGCCGCTCGCCGACCCGGGCGCCACGCACGCTGGTGATCGCCCGCGCCCGCCAGGGCTCCAGGGCGGCACGCTGCGCGTCGTCGAGCCAGCCCAGCTGGTCCAGCGCTTCGACCGTAGCGGCGAACAGCGCCGGCTTGTTGCCGTCGGCGATCTTGATCACCAGAGCCTGGCCGCGGCTGCGGCTGGCCACTGCCTGCATGCCGTCGGCGCCGACCTTGGTCACCCAGTCGCCGCGGCCGGCCCGCATGAAGGCCGCGTCGTTGCGACCGGTGCCGCTGACCAGCTCGGGGTGCGCCGTCATCGCCTGCGACAGGCGCTCGAAGCTGCCGCCGAACTCGGCGTCGCGCGCGCCGGACGCAAGCCGCGCATAGGCTCGCGCCAGAGCGGCCAGGGGCATCGCGAAGTTGGGTGCCGAGCAGCCGTCCGTGCCGCTGGCCAGTTGCCCGGGCGCCAGCCCCGCCGCGCGCGCCACGCTGGCTTGCACCGCCTGCTGCAAGGGATGGCCGGGGTCGAGGTAGGTGTCCAGCGGCAGACCCTGCTGCACGCAATGCGCCAGAAAGCCCGCGTGCTTGCCGCTGCAGTTGTGGTGCCGCTCGTCGAAGGCACCCGCGACGCCCGCCACGCCATGCTCGAAGAAATAGGGCACGTGGCAGCCGCAGCGCAGCGCCCGGTACGTGAGGCCCGCACGATCGAGCATGCCCTGGACCTCGGCGACGTGCATGTTCTCGCCGTTGTGGCTGGCGCACAGCAGGGCCACCTGGCGGCTGCCGAAGCCCATGCGCTCGGCGCCGCCGGCTTCCATGAAAGGCAGCGCCTGGAACGGCTTGAGGGTCGAGCGGGTGAAGGCCAGCCGCTGGGGGTTGCCGAAGGAGGCGACGAGCCGGCCGTCGGTGTCGACGACCGCCATCGCGCCGAAGTGCTGGTTCTCGACGGTCTGGCCGCGCGAGACTTCGATCAGGCAGCTGGGGGTTTCCATGCACCGCATTGTGCGGCCACCGGGTCAGGCCGTCGCAAGCCTGACGCCTACAATGCGCCGGTGCTTCTTCCGCGCAACAACACGTCCTGGCTGACCGTCTGCGGGCTGGTGATTTTTCTGGTCCTGCAATGGCTGCTCCCGGCGGGCACGGCACAGGCGCAGGAAGTCCCCATCGCGTCGGTGCGCGTGTGGCAGCCGCCGCCGGGACAGGACAATCTGGCCGCCGCGCGCGCGGCCTTGCAGGGCACCACCACACGCCAGCTCGACAACGTCTTCCAGACCGGCTCGCGTGCCCCCGTCTGGTACGCGCTCGAAGTGGCGGCGGGCGTTGCGCCCGGGCCGTGGACGCTGGAGCTCACGCACCCTTCGGTTGTCCGCGCCCAGCTGTATCTGCCGCAGGCGCACGGCGTTGCGCAGCCGCTGGAAGCCGGGCGCGTGGTGCCGGCGCCGCAGCGCGCCCGCTCCCGGTTCCCGGCCACCTTCCAGATCCCTGAATCGGCGTCGTCCGAGTCCCAGGTGTTCTACCTGCGCATCGTCACGGCCGTGCCGGCGCTGGGGACCTTGCGGCTGGTACCGCAGGAGCAGTGGGCCAGCGATTCGGAGGGCACGATTCTTCTCCAGTCGGCCTCGTTCATCGCCGCGCTGCTGGCGCTGCTGTTTGCCGCCGGCCGGGCGGTGCTGCGGCGCAGCGTGGCCTGGGGCTACTTCGCCGTGCTGTGCCTGTGCTCCAGCCTCACCCGAGTCTTCGTCACGGGCTTCGGCGAGTCCTGGCTGTGGCCCGCGCTCACCGGGCTTCGCGGGCCCCTGGCCACGACGATGACCGGGTTCGCCGCGGGCGCGGCCCTGCTGCTGTTTCGCAGCGCCTTCACGCTCGACGTGCGCGCGCCGGCCTACTCGCGCTGGCTGCTGCGCCTGGGGGTGCTGTGCCCGCTCGCCGGCCTGGCGAGCCTGCCGCTGCCCCTGCATGTCCAGCAGGCGGTGGCGCAGGGGTCGGGCTGGATCGCCATCGTCATGGGTCTGTCGAGCATCTTCCTGGCCTGGCGCACTGCCAACCGGGTGGCGCTGTGGCTGCTTGGGGGCTTCAGTCCCGTGGCGCTCGGGGCCGCGATCACGCTGGTGGGCACGTCGGGCGTGTGGGGCTTTCAGCCCTGGATGCTGCTGGTGATCCCGGTCTGCAGCGTGGTGCAACTGCCTTTCAACTTTCGCGGGCTGTTCCTGCTGGAGCAGCGCCAGGCCCTCGTGCTGCGCCAGCGGGCCAACGTGGCCGAGGACGCCGGCCCCCCCGGCGAGACGCGGGCCCAGCTTGCCGAGCGGCTGGCGCAGGCCATCGCAGCGACCGGGCATGCGCCCGCCACGCTGATGCTCATGCGCCTGGAAGGACTGGCGCCCGGCTCCCCGACGCTGCGCGAGACGGACGCGGTGAGCGTCGAGCGCTACATCTACTCGCTCATGGAGTTTGCGGTGCATGCGCGCAATCACACCGGCCGCTGGTCCTTTCACGAACTGCCGCTGCTGCGGCTCGGCGGCTCGGGCGGCGTGAGCGGGCTGCTGACCGCACTGTTTGCCCAGGGTTTGCGCAGCGATGGCTATGGCATCCGGGCCCGCGACGTGTCGCTGCGGATCGCCTTCGGCCGCTTCGATGGCCAGAGCATGACGGTCGCCGAAGGGCTGACGCTGCTGTCCGGCGCACTGGACGACCCGGCGGCCGGCAGCCAGAAGCGGGTGGAGTTCGACCTGGCGTCCCAACGCATCATCCCGCCCGGGCCGAGGGCCTCACTGGCCTGACGTCACTCAGTTGACTCCCCCGGCTGCGGCGCTGCCGCAGAATGCCCGCATGAACGAACTTCGCGCCCCCCTCCAGGCCCGCATCGTCCAATGGCAGGTCTCCTCAGGCGACCGGGTGCGCGCTGGCGACCTGCTGCTGGTGGTCGAGGCCATGAAGATGGAGCATGAGCTGCGAGCCACTGCGCCAGCGCAAGTGCTGGAGCTGCTGTACGCCGAAGGCGAGGTGGTGGACGAAGGGGCGGTGCTGGCCCGGCTCGCCGCGCTGCCGCAGGCGCTGGCGGCCGAGCCTGCAAAGCCGGCGCCCCCGGTGCCGGGTGATCCTGCAGCCGAGGGCGTGGGCGCGGGCGAGCGCAAAGGCGAGGGCGCGGGCACCGTGCGCGCCGACCTGCGCCGCGCGCTCGAACGCCAGGCCTTCACGCTCGACGCGCAGCGCCCCGAAGCGGTGGCCCGGCGCCATGCGCTGGGTCTGCGCACCGCGCGCGAGAACATCGACGCGCTGTGCGACGCGGGCAGCTTCATCGAGTACGGCGCGCTGGCCGTCGCTGCGCAGTCGCGCCGGCGCGATGCCGACGATCTGATGCGCAACACGCCGGCGGACGGCATGGTCACGGGCATCGGCTCCATCAATGGCGACCGCTTCGGTGCCGATCGCGCGCGTTGCGTGGTGATGGCTTACGACGCCACGGTGCTGGCCGGCACGCAGGGCATGCGCAACCACCAGAAGACCGACCGCATGCTGGGCATCGCCCTGCGCGAGCGGCTGCCGGTGGTGCTGCTGGCCGAAGGCGGCGGCGGCCGTCCCGGCGATACCGACATGCCGGTCGTCGCCGGCCTGCACGTGCCGACCTTCGCGAGCTACGCGCGGCTCAATGGGCGGGTGCCGGTGGTGGGCATCGTGGCGGGGCGCTGCTTTGCCGGCAATGCGGCGCTGCTGGGCTGCAGCGACGTGATCATCGCCACCCGAAGCGCGAACATCGGCATGGGCGGCCCCGCGATGATCGAGGGCGGGGGCCTGGGCGTGTTCCGCCCCGAGGAGATCGGGCCGGCCGCAGACCAGCATGGCAACGGCGTCATCGACGTGCTGGTCGATGACGAGGTGCAGGCCGTGGCGGCGGCACGCCAGTACCTGTCGTATTTCCAGGGGGCGACGCCCCGCGGTGCAGGCCCGGGGGCGCAGCCCCCGGGCTTGGAGGAGAAGGTTCCGGACGAGCCGGTACCGGCCGATCTGGCTCTGCGCGACGTGGTGCCCGAGAACCGGCTGCGCGCCTATGACACGCGGGCTGCCTTGCAGGGCGTGGCCGACGCAGGCAGCCTGCTGATGCTGCGCAGCGGCTTCGGGCTGGGCATTCACACGGCGCTTGCGCGCATCGGCGGCCGGCCGGTCGGCCTGCTGGCCAACAATCCGCTGCACCTGGGCGGCGCGATCGACGCCGACGCGGCCGACAAGGCGGCGCGTTTCATGCAACTGTGCAATGCCCATGGCCTGCCGCTGGTGAGCTTCGTCGACACGCCGGGCTTCATGGTCGGCCCGGACATCGAGGCCCGGGCCCAGGTGCGGCATGTCAGCCGCATGTTCATCGCGGCGGCGCATCTGCGGGTGCCGTACTTCAGCATCGTCCTGCGCAAGGGCTATGGCCTGGGTGCGATGGCGATGACAGCGGGCGGCTTCCATGAGCCGGTGTTCACCGTGGCCTGGCCCACGGCCGAGTTCGGTGCGATGGGACTCGAAGGGGCGGTGAAGCTCGGCTACCGCAAGGAGCTGGAAGCTGTGCCCGACGGGCCGCAGCGCCAGGCGCTGCTGGACCGCCTGGTGGCGGCGCAGTACGAGCAGGGCGGGGCGCTCAACATGGCCGCCACGCTCGAGATCGATGCGGTGATCGATCCGGCGCGCACCCGCCAATGGCTGGCGCGCGGCCTGCAGGCCAGCGGCCCGGCCGCAGGCGCCGACGGCAGCCGGGCCATCGACAGCTGGTAGGCGGCGAAGCCGCGTTGCGGCCAGTGTTGCCGGAACTCAGAACCGTGGCAGGTCCGGATGGGCGATCCGTCCGCCACGCACCAGCATGCGCCCGTACTCGGCGCAGCGGTTGAGCGTCGGGATCACCTTGCCGGGATTGAGCAGGCCCGCCGGGTCGAACGCCTTCTTGACGGCGAACATCTGCGCGTTCTCCTCGGCCGAGAACTGCACGCACATCGAATTGAGCTTCTCCACGCCGACGCCATGCTCGCCGGTCACCGTGCCGCCCATGGCGACCGAGGTCTCCAGGATGTCGGCGCCGAACAGCTCGCAGCGCCGCAGCTGGTCGGGGTCGTTCGCATCGAACAGGATCAGCGGATGCAGGTTGCCGTCGCCCGCATGGAAGACGTTGGCGCAGCGCAGGCCGTACTTGCTCTCCATCTGCTGGATCGCGAGCAGGATGTCGGCCAGCCGCTTGCGCGGAATGGTGGAGTCCATGCACATGTAGTCGGGGCTGATGCGACCCGAGGCCGGGAAGGCGTTCTTGCGGCCGCTCCAGAAGCGCAGGCGCTCGGCCTCGTCGCGGCTCACGGCGATGGCTGTCGCGCCCGCGCCCTGCAGCACGGCGCTCATGCGGCCGATCTCCTCCTCGACCTCCTCGGGCGTGCCGTCGCTCTCGCACAGCAGGATCGCCTCGGCCGTCAGGTCGTAGCCGGCATGGACGAAGTCCTCGACCGCAGCGGTCATGGGCCGGTCCATCATCTCGAGCCCGGCCGGGATGATGCCGGCCGCGATCACTGCCGCCACCGCATCGCCCGCCTTGCGCACGTCGTCGAAGCTGGCCATGATGCAGCGCGCCAGCTGCGGCCTGGGCACGAGCCGCACGGTCACCTCGGTCGTGACGGCCAGCATGCCCTCGCTGCCGACCACCAGGGGCAGCAGGTCCAGGCCCGGCGCGTCGAGCGCGTCGCCTCCGAACTCCACCGGCTCGCCGTCGATGGTGTAGCCGCGCACCTTGATCACGTTGTGCAGGGTCAGGCCGTACTTGAGGCAGTGCACGCCGCCGGAGTTCTCGGCCACATTGCCGCCGATGGTGCAGGCGATCTGGCTCGACGGATCGGGCGCGTAGTACAGCCCGTGCGGGGCAGCCGCCTCGCTGATGGCCAGATTGCGCACGCCGCACTGGACGACGGCGGTGCGGCTGAAGGGGTCGAGACGCAGGATGCGGTTGAAGCGGGCGAGCGACAGCGTCACGCCCAGCGCGTGCGGCATGGCGCCGCCCGACAGGCCGGTGCCCGCGCCGCGCGCCACCACGGGCACGCCCAGGCGGCTGCAGGCGCGCAGGACGGCCTGCACCTGTTCACAGCTCTCGGGCAGCGCCACGCACAGAGGCCGCTGCCGGTAGGCCGTGAGGCCGTCGCACTCGTAGGGCGTGGTGTCCTCGGGCGTCCAGAGCAGCGCGTGCGCCGGCAGCACGGCCTGCAGGGCACGCACGACCTCGGCCTGGCGTTCGGCGTGTTCAAGTCGGGCCTGATGCCCGGCATCGGCGGGAGCGTTCATGGGCCTTACTCTATGCGAAGGGCCGGCCGGCGGGGTGAAGAATCTTTCAGCGCCGCGTGAAAATCCGCGCCGCCGGGGCGTCTACAATCGGGATGCGCCGATTTGAGCAACAGCTTGCGGGCGCATTACAAGTGCCGCTAAAGCGAAAACGTGACCCGACCCAGCCCGTTTCGCCCTCGCGACACGGGCTTTTTTGTTGCCTGCAGGGCTTCTTCTCATCGCACAGGACACCGCCATGGCCGCTTCGTCGTCTTCACCCGGCATCACCACCACGCTGCTGCACGCCGACCGGCGCATGGGCGTCGAGCACGGTGCACTGCACAAGCCGGTTCATCCTTCGGTGGCCTATGGCTATGCCGATGCGCGCGACCTCGCGGCGGCCTTCCAGGGCACGAAGGCCGGTTTCACCTACGGGCGCTCGGGCAATCCGACGGTCGCCGCACTGGAGGCCAAGGTGACGGCGCTCGAACAGGGCATCGGCACGGTCTGCTTCGCCACGGGCATGGCGGCCATCGGGCACACGCTCACCGCGCTGCTGCGCGCGGGCGACCATGTGGTGGCCAGCAAATTCCTCTTCGGCAACACGGCCAGCCTGCTCGACACGCTGGCGCGCCACGGCATCGCGCTCGACTATGCCGACGCCACCGATGCGGCGCAGGTGGAGGCGCTGCTGCTGCCCGAGACGCGCGCGGTCTTCGTCGAGACCATCGCCAACCCACGCACCCAGGTGGCGGACCTGGCGGGCATCGGCGCGCTGTGCGCGCGCCGGGGCATCCTGTTCATTGTCGACAACACCCTGAGTACGCCGGTGCTGCTGCGTCCCAGGGACGTCGGGGCCGGGCTGGTGATGAATTCCTTGACCAAATACATCGGCGGTCACGGCAACGCGCTGGGCGGCGCCATCACCGACACCGGCGTGTTCGACTGGGAGCGCTTCCCCGGCATTCTGGACGTCTATCGCAGTGGCAAGCCGGCCGGCTGGGGACTCGCGCAGATCCGCAAGAAGGGCCTGCGCGACATGGGCGGCTCGCTCGGGCCCGAGGCGGCGCACCACATCAGCGTCGGCGCCGAAACCCTGGCGCTGCGCTTTCCGAGGGCGTGCAGCAATTCCCTGGCGCTGGCGCGCTTCCTCGAGGCGCAGCCGCAGGTCGCACGCGTCGACTACCCGGGCCTGGCTTCGCATCCGCAGCATGCGCGTGCCGACAGCCTGTTCGGCGGACGCTTCGGCGCGCTGCTGTCGTTCGAGCTGGCGCCAGGGCGGGACTGCTTCGACCTGCTCAACCGCCTGCAGCTGGTGGTGTCGTCGACCCATCTGGGCGACAACCGGACGCTGGGCATCGCCGTGGCGCACACGATCTACTTCGAGATGGGCGCCGCGCGCCGCGCGGAGTTCGGCATCGGTGACTCGCTGATCCGCATCTCGGTGGGCATCGAGGACGAGGCTGACCTGCTGGCGGATTTCGCGCAGGCGCTGGCCGGCTGATTCAGGCCAGCGACCGGCGCAGCCACTCGGCGAAGGCGGCGACCTCCCAGCGGTCCATCGCGCCCGTGCGCCAGCAAAGGTAGTGCGCATGGGGGCTCGGCACGTTGCGGTCCGAGATGCGTTCGAGCGAGCCGTTGTCCAGCCAGGGCTGGCCGAGTTTGAGACGCACGAGCGCAATGCCCAGGCCCTGCGCGGCCGCATCGCACATCAGGCCGATGTCGTTGAAGGAGGAGCCCTCGGCCGGCTCGACGCCGTCGGCGCCGTGCGCGAGGAACCAGGTGCGCCAGGGCTCCAGCGGACTCTTGATGAGCTTGGCCGCCTGCAGCGCCTCGATCGTGTCGAACGGCCCGTTGGCGCGGATGTAGGCCGGCGAGGCCAGCGGCGTGACCTCGTCGGTCATCAGGCACAGGTGTTCCATGTCGGCGTAGCGGCCGGTGCCGAAGCGGATGACGAGGTCGGCGTCCTCGGCCACCACGTCCAGCAGCGGAATGGACACCTGCAGCGTCAGGTCGATCTCGGGATAGGCCTCGATGAAGGCGCGCAGCCGCGGCATCAGCATCGAGCGCGAGAAGGTCGGCGTGACGGCGACGCGCAGCTTGCGCTTGCCCTGCGCGGCGTCGTGGCCGGGCAGTTTCTCCAGGCTGGCCAGGCCTTCGCGCACGTGGGCGAGGTACTGGCTGCCCTCGGTGGTGAGCGAGAAGTCGGCGCGGCCGAACAGCTTGGAGCCGGTGATCTGCTCCAGCTGCCGCACCCGGTGGCTCACGGCACTGGGCGTGACGCACAGCTCGTCGGCCGCCTGCGTCACCGATCGCAGCCGCGCCAGGGCCTCGAAGGTCAGCAGGCACTGGATCGGCGGGATGCGCGACATGGCGGCCGTCAACTCATTTGAAGATCACGGTCTTGTGCCCGTTGAGCAGCACGCGGTGTTCGCTGTGCCACTTGACGGCGCGCGCCAGCACGCGGCTTTCGGTGTCCTTGCCGCGGGCCACGAGGTGCTCGACGGTGTCCTTGTGCTCCACGCGGGTGACATCCTGCTCGATGATCGGGCCTTCGTCGAGGTCGGCCGTCACGTAGTGGGCGGTGGCGCCGATGACCTTGACGCCGCGGTCGTGCGCCTGGTGATAGGGCTTGGCCCCCTTGAAGCTCGGCAGCATGCTGTGGTGGATGTTGATTGCCCGGCCCGCGAGCTTGCCGCACAGGTCGTCCGACAGGATCTGCATGTAGCGCGCCAGCACCACCAGCTCCGCGCCTTCGGCCTCGATGATCTCGAGCTGGCGCGCTTCGGCCTGCGCCTTGGTCGCGGCCGTGACCGGGATGTGGTGGAAGGGCACGTTGTAGCTGGCGGCCAGCTGGTAGAAGTCGCGGTGGTTGCTGATGATGGCGCGCACGTCGAGCGCGAGCAGGCCCGACTTCCAGCGGAACAGCAGGTCGTTCAGGCAGTGGCCGTCGCGGCTGCACAGGATCACGGTGCGCATCGGCTGCTGGGTGGAATGCAGCTTCCACTTCATGTTGAAGGGTTCGGCAAAGAACTTGAGCTGCTGGGCGAGGTCGTCCTGGGTCAGCTGGTCGCAGCCGAACTGCACCCGCATGAAGAAGAGGCCCGTGTCCGGGTCGTTGTACTGGGCGGCTTCTTCGATGTTGCCGCCGCGCTCGAGCAGGAAGCCGGAGACGGCATGCACGATGCCCGTGCGGTCGGGGCAGGAAAGGGTGAGGATGTAGGCGTGATTCATACCGGCCGGATTGTCGCAGGACGCGGCCTGGCCCGCCGGCACGGCGCAGGGCCGGCCGGGCGGTGCCAAAATGGGCGACTTCCGATCTGCCTGCAGGAGCGATGCCATGGCCTACAACGATTTCCGCATGGACAACCAGTGGTTGCCCTTCACGCCCAACCGGGCCTTTGCCAAGGACCCCCGCGTGTTCGTCGCCGCCGACGGCATGCACTTCACCACCCACGACGGGCGGCAGGTGATCGACGGCATCTCCAGCCTCTGGTGCGTGGGCGCCGGCCACAACCGCAAGCCGATCAACGAGGCGATCAAGAAGCAGCTGGACACGCTCGACTACGCCACGGCTTTCCAGGCCAGCAATGACAAGGCGTTCCTGGCCGCCGAGGCCATCGCCGCCATGGCGCCGGGCGACCTCAACCGCGTGCTGTTCTGCAACTCCGGCTCGGAGGCGGCCGACACCGCGCTGAAGGTGGCGCTGGCCTACCACCGGGCCCGTGGCGAGGGCCACCGCAACGTCTTCATCGGCCGCGAGAAGGGCTACCACGGCGTGGGCTTCGGCGGCATGAGCGTCGGCGGCATCCCGGCCAACCGCAAGACCTTCGGCACGGCGCTGCTGCCCCGGGTGGATCACCTGCGCTTCATCCACGATCCGGTCAACCATGCCTACATCCATCATGAAGAGCCCGAGTGGAAGGAAGACCTCGCCGCCGAGCTCGAGAGCCGCATCCTGCCGCTGCATGACCCGTCGAACGTCGCGGCCGTGATCGTCGAGCCGGTGGCCGGCTCGGCGGGCTGGTACCTGCCGCCCAAGGGCTATCTCAGGCGGCTGCGCGAGATCTGCGACAGGCACGGCATCCTGCTGATCTTCGACGAGGTGATCACCGGCTTCGGCCGCCTGGGCACGAACTTCGGCGCCGACTTCTATGGCGTGGTGCCCGACATGCTGACCTTCGCCAAGTGCGTGACCAATGGCGTCATCCCCTTGGGCGGCGTGATCTGCCGCGACAAGCTCTACGACGCGATGATGAAGACCGACGCGCCCGAGCACGTGGTGGAGTTCTTCCACGGCTACACCTACTCGGGCCACCCGGTGGCCTGCGCCGCAGCGCTTGCGACGCTGGACCTGTTCCGCCAGGACAATCTGTTCGAGCGGGCCGGCACGATGGGCAAGGTGCTCGGCGACGCCTTCCATTCGGCCTTCAAGGGCCTGCCCAACGTGATCGGCATCCGCAGCATGGGCTGCGCCGCTGCCGTCGAGCTGGCGCCGATGGCCGGCCTGCCCGGCAAGCGGGCCTACGACATCTTCGTGGACTGCTTCCACAAGGGCGCGCTGGTGCGGCCGGCGGGCGACGTGGTGGTGATCGCGCCGCCCTACATCGTCGAGAAGTCGCATATCGACACGCTCGTCAACACGCTGGCCGATTCGATCCGGCGCCACGCCTGAGGACGCTGTCGGCAGCGGGCCGTGCCACGCGGACCCTTGCGCGTGCCGGTCCAGGCGTGCCCAGGCTCAGGCGGCAACGGCCGCCAGCTTTTCGAACGGCAGCGCCGCCTTGACCAGGATCACGGTGCAGGGCGCCTGCATCGCGACCTTGACGGGGACGGTGGCGATGAAGCGCTGCAGCTGCAGCCCATGCGTGGCGGCGCCCATGATGATCATCGACACGTGGTTACCCTGGGCGTAGCGCAGCAGGGCCTGCGCCACGTCACCCGACTCCAGCACGTGATAGGACACCCGGTGGCCCTGCAGGTCGAGCGGCTCGGCCCAGCGCCGCAGCTGGGCCAGATGCTGGCGGTGGACCTCGGTTTCGCCGGAGGCGTCATCGGTGGTGCTGGTCTCGCCCGGTGAGACGACGGTGACGACGGCCAACCGCGCGCCGGGCCGCAGCCCCAGCGAGCGGGCCACGGCTTCGCGCAGCGAGTAGAGCGTGGCGTCGCTCGCGTCGCGATGCGGCACCGCCACCATCAGGATCGGGGCGGCCTCCAGCTGCTGCGCCGGCAGCAGACTGGGCTCGTACTGACGGCCGGCGGCCCGCAGCCAGCGCTTGAACAGGGTCCAGCCGCCCGGCCCGCGCGTGAGATGGCCCAGCGAGGTGATTTCTATCTGGCGCGGGTCGGCCAGGTCCAGCGCCAGATGGGCGGCCGAGGGCGGTCGTGCCGCTGCCTCCGGCTGGAGGCAGCGCAGGATCAGCTCCTGCAGCCAGGGCGGCAGCTGCGGCCGCAGGGCGCGCGGCGGCCGGGGCGCGGCCCACAGGCGCTGGCGCATGCCGCCCCGGGTCTGCGGCTCGCCGAAGGGCAGCTCGCCCGTCGCGAGTTCGTAGAGGATGACGCCGATGGCAAAGATGTCGCTGCGCGGATCGCCGCGTACGCCCACGAGCTGCTCAGGCGCGATCCACGCTGGAGAGCCGACCGCCAGACGCAGCTCTTCGGCCAGCAGGTCCGGGTAGTGCGCGTGGCAGGAGAGGCCGAAGTCCAGCAACACGGCGCTGCCGTCGTCACGGATGATCACGTTGGCGGGCTTGAGGTCCAGATGGCAGGTGTTCTGGCGATGCAGGCTGTGCGCCGCCTCGGCGATGGCCGCGCCCAGCTGCGCGATGCGCCCGGCGGGCAGCGGCGCCTCCGTATCGAGGATCTGCTGCAGCGTCCGGCCGTGGATCTGCTCCATGACCAGGTAAGGCAGCCGCTGCAGGTCGCCTGCGGCGACGAAGCGCGGCACATGCGGGCCGGCGACGGCCTGAAGCACCTGCTGCTCGACCTCGAAGCCGACGATGTTCTCGGCACCGTCGCCAGCGGTCATGCGCGGCACCTTCATCACCAGGTCGAAGCGCGGCTGCGTCGCCGGTTCGGCGGCGCGGACGGCGTAGATATCGGCCATGGCGCCGGAATGCAGGCATTCGCCGACGATGAAGCCGTCGACTGCGGTGCCGGGCTCCAGGCGCTTCATGCCGCTCAGGCAGCCACGGATTCGGTACGCTGCGCAGCAGCTGCGCCAGCGCCGGCCTGCGGCCCGCAGGCTCCGCCGCAGCCTTCGATGGCTTCGGCCGGCAGGGCGTCGGGCATCGACACCACGCCCGTGGCCGGGTCGTAGCCCACGCCGCGCAGGTGCAGCGCGAGCGCCGCATCCATGCCTTGCACATGCTGCGGAAACCAGCTGCCCAGCTCCAGCGCGAGCTGGCGCACGAGCGTGAGCTCGCCTTGCCGGCCGCGCTTGAGGCCCTCTTCCATGATCTGCAGGATCACGTGGTGCTGGGCGATGTGGCAGTTGGTGGACGAGAAGCCGGTGTCGGCCATCCACCGGTTTTCCTGGGCGAAGTGGCCCCGCGTGTGTTCGATCAGTTCGTCCCAGCGTTGCAGCAGCGCGGCTTGCGGGGCGTTCGCGGCAGCGGACAGCAGGCCGAAGAACTCTTCGTGCGTGTCGTCCATGGCGTCGAGGCCCAGGGCCAGCGCGTCGGACCAGCGGTTGTGGGGCATGGGAGGCTCCTTGGGAGTGAGAACAGTTCGCGCCAGCATAGAAAGAAGCCGGCGGTCGCGCCTTGACGTGGATCAGCCTTGTGCACCGGCCAGCGAGCCGGCGATGCCTCGCTTGAGCGGCGTGAGGCGTTCGCCCAGGTGGAGCATGGCCTTGCGCGCGAGGCGCGCCGCGGGCGACTCGCGGGTGTAGATCTCCACCAGCAGGCGCGTCATCAGGTACAGCGGCAAGGTGGCGCGCCGATGGGTGCGTTCGTACCGGGCCAGGAGGGCCGGCGCGGCAATGTCCGAGCCCGCCGACCGGGCCGCCCGCACCAGGCCCGAGAGGGTCTGCACGCCCATCAGGCCGAAGTTGAAGCCATGGGCCGTGACCGGGTGCATGCCCACGGCCGCGTCGCCGATGGCGGCGAACCGGGGCGCGACGAGGCGGTCGGGGAACACGCCCACCAGGGGATAGGCGTGGCGTGTGCTCGACAGGCGCATGGCCCCCAGGCGATGGCGAAAGCGCCGCGAGACGTCCGCATCAAAGGCGTCCGGCGCCAGCTCCAGCAGGCGCGCTGCCTCGGGCGCGCGCACGGTGATCACGACCGAGGATTGCCAGGCCTGCGTCAGCGGCTCGGGATTCATGGGCAACAGGGCGAGGGTCTGGCCGTAGTCGAACCACTCCCAGGCCGCATGGTGGTGCGGCTGCTCGTGCGTCATGCTGCACACCAGCATGGTCTTGCCGAAGTCGTGCATGCGGGAGGCGATGCCCATCATCGCGCGGGTGCTGGAGAAACGGCTGTCGGCGGCCAGGACCAGCCGTGCGTTGACCGTGCGTCCGCCCGACAGCAGAACCTTGGCGCTCGGCCCGTGCGCGTCGACGCGCAGGACCTTCTCGCCGGCGAGGATGTCGACGTCGCCGTGGGCCCGGGCCGCGTCGCGCGCCGCCTGCCACGCCGCCTTGCGGATCAGGTGGTTGGAGACAAGCCAGCCGAGTTCGGGATGGTCCGACAGCTCCCGGCCGATGACCATGGCAAAGCTCGACGCGCCGTCCATCACGCGCGCGTCGCGCAGCGGCGACTGGGCCCGTGCCTCGATGCGTTCCCACAGGCCGAGCGAGCGCATGAATGCCACCGAGCGCTGCGACAGGGCGATCTCGCGGCCGTCGAAGGCCGGGTCCGAGAGAGCGGCAGCGTCCTGCGGATCGGCCACCGCGATGCGCAGGCCCAGACCGCTGAGGGCGCGCGCCATGCACAGGCCGGCCGGGCCGGCGCCTGCGATGAAGATGTCGGTGTCCATGCCGGCCAGCTTAAGGGCGGGTGCGTCGGCGCCGCCTTGCGCGGCGTCAAGAAACGGCCTCAGCAGCCGGTTTCGAGCCGCAGGGCGTACGCCTCGGGCAGGCCGGCGGCGCGAACTGCGGCGGCAGCGCCGGCATGGTCGTAGGGCACGCGGTGAAAGGTGAGTCGCTCGGCCTGCGTGTCGAACAGGGCGTAGAGCGCGGCGGTGCGGCCGTCGCGTGGCTGGCCGACCGAGCCGATCGTCGCCAGCCACTGGCGGCGGCGCGGGACGGGGATGGCCACGCCGCTGGTCGGCTCGAAGGGCATGAGCTCGCGGCCCGCCCCACGGTACCAGAGGGCGTGACGGTGCACATGGCCGCCGAAGACGTAGCGGGCACCGGCCGCGCTGGCCGCATCCAGGCTCAGGGCGGCCAGCCGCGCGTCGCGCACGTAGCGCCACAGCCGCGGCGCGTCCGCGCTCGCATGCACGAGCAGCACGTCGTCGAGCCGTGCTTCCAGCGGCAGATTGGCCAGGAAGGCGCGTTGCGAGGCGCTGAGCTGGGCGCTGGTCCAGGCCGCGCCGGACTCGTCGGCGGTTGCGGCGATGACGGGTGGATCGGCCGCGAGCTGGTCGTGGTTGCCACGCACGACGAGGGCGCCCGACTGGGCAAGCACCATGAGTTCATCCACCACGGCGGCGGGCTCGGCACCATAGCCCACGCTGTCACCCAGCACGGCGATGCGCTCTGCCCCCTGGTCCCGGGCATGGGCGAGGCAGGCCTTCCAGGCCCGCAGATTGGCATGCACGTCGGCCAGCAGGGCAAGTTTCATGATGGTCAGGGCTAGCATGACGCGGCAGGGCCCTGCCGCGCTTGATCTGGATCAGGGTTTGCGCGGAGCGCAGCGCCTCGTCGGCGGGCGCTCGCCCCCCGCTCGCCCGCCGACTTTTTCCGGCGGCCGCTCACCACCGGACGTTCATCGGGACGTTCATCGGGCGGGCGCCATGCGCTGCCGCAAGCCTTCGCAATGGTCTTTTTCGGGCGCGTCGGAGCCGGCCAGCACCACGGGACGCACCGCGAGCCCGGCAGGCAGGTGCTGCGGCACGCCGAGGGTCGCGTCCACATGCCCTGCGCCCGCAAGCAGGACGACGGTCTTGCCGGGTACGCGGATCTGCAGCAGCGTCCGGGCCATGGCCTGGTCCCGCGCGATCTGGATGCGGGTCATGGGCTGGATCTGGCCCTCCGGCAGAAGCTGGCAATGCCCGATGCGGATGGCCTGCTGCTGCGCCTTGAGCGCGGGGCCGGGCAACTGCATGTCGAGCGCCGAGTCGGCCATGGCCTCGCGCATCGCCGCGCGCGGCAGGTTGGCGCCCAGCACCGGCACCCCGGCCCGGACTGCAGCCATGACGGCCGGCCCATAGGCCCGCCAGGGCCAGGCGTTGTCGTCCCAGCGCAGGGCCGACCGGACCTGCTCATCGTCGGCCGTGCGGCGCAGATCGGCCGTCGAGGTGCCTTGCTCGGCCATCTCCAGGGCCACGGCGGCCAGTTGCCCCCGACCTGCCAGCAGGCGGACCACGTCGCGATGGATCCGCTGGTGCGCGGGTGCATCATGCTGCTCGCCCAGCAGCAGGACGTCGGCTGGCAGCAGCGCCGCAATCCGCTCGGCTTCGGGCGAAGGCGTGCTCGCGCAGCCCGCGACGCCTGCGAGCAGGGGCAGCGCGGCGCCGAGCAGCAGGCACTGGATGGCACGGGAAAAGCTCATGCCGCGATACTAGCGGTTCATGCCCCGCTTCACATGCGTCTGAATTTCCCCCTGAGGGTCGTGCTGACCCTGGCGCTGGCGCTGGCCGCGTCGGCCCTGTGTCTTTGGCTGCACACACCGCTGCCGTGGATGATCGGCCCGCTGCTGGTCACGGCGGCTGCGTCCATCCTGGGCGCGCCCACGGAAAGCTGGACGCCGCTGCGCAACGCGGGTCAGTGGACCATCGGCGCGGCGCTCGGGCTTTACTTCACGCCGCAGGTCACGACCCTGGTGGCCGGCATCTGGTGGGCGATCCTGCTGGGCATCGTGTGGTCGCTGGTGCTGGGCATGCTGTTCGGGCAGTGGCTGTACCGCCTTCACGCGCACCGGCTGCCCCAGGTGCCCGAGGCGCGCATGCGGGCCACCACGTTCTTCGCCGGGGCCATCGGCGGTGCGTCCGAGATGACGCAGCTGGCCGAGCGCGAGAACGCGCGGGCCGATCTGGTCGCTGCAGCGCACAGCCTGCGCCTGCTGGTCGTGACGCTGACGGTGCCCTTTGCCTTCACCTGGAGCGGCCTGCACGGCCTCGACTTCTCACCGCCCGTCATGCGCGAGGTGCGGTGGGAGGGGCTGCTGGTGCTCGCGCTGGCCACGGGCGCCGGGGCCTGGGTGCTGTCTCGCCTGGGCCGCAACAATCCGTGGTTCCTGGGCGCCCTGATCGTGTCGATGGGCATCACCATGGCCGGCATCAGCCTGACGGCGTTGCCGGCCTGGCTGTCCAATGCGGCGCAACTAGTGATCGGCGTGAGTCTGGGCGTGCGGTTCACCGCCGAGTTCGTGCATACGGCGCCGCGCTGGCTGGCGACGGTGGCCGTGGGCACGGTCGTGATGATTGTCCTGTGCGCGGGGTTTGCGTGGCTGCTGTACTGGGGCACGGGCATCCACCCGGCGACGCTGGTGCTTGGCACCTCGCCGGGCGGCATCGCCGAGATGGCGATCACGGCCAAGGTGCTGCAGCTGGGGGTGCCGGTGGTGACGGCGTTTCAGGTGTGCCGGCTGATCGCGGTGCTGATCCTCGTGGACCCGGCGTACCGGCTGATCTACGCGCGTCGCGGCGCAGGAGAGAGGCCTCCGGCCGAATGAGCCCGGTGGCTCGGCAGCGGCCGGATCAGGAGCCGCCACCGCCAACGGCGGCGCTGCGCTCAGTGCTGGATCACTGGATTCTGCGCAAGTTCGGCGAATCCTTCCAGGGTGTCCTCGACCTCTTCCTGGGTCGGGGTATTGGCCTGCCAGGCGTCGATGTGACGCTGGAACAGCTCGGCCCACGAGCCATCGAGATAGACCTCCTTGCCGGAGCGCTTGTCCACGATCTCGAAGCCGTCACGCGCCAGCAGCGGGCCGGTCGCGGCGGGCGTGCCTTCCTCTGCCGCATTGGCCTGCATGTGGACTACCACGAAGGAGTCGGAGTCGTAGAGCATGTGCATGAGCTAGGTTCCCTTCAGAACGACCGGTTGGCACCTGTTCGTTAGATAGCAACGTCCGGGCCAGTTTCAAGGACGACGGGGATTTCCCGCAGTTTCGCCCTTCCTTGATGCCGATTGTGAGAACGATTGCACTCAGGGCTTGTCGGTGCCACGCAACTGCTGGTCGACGAAATCGCCGTTCTGTTGTGTCAGACGCATGCGCACGGGCAGGTAGCCCAAGGCCGGGGCCAGCCAGAGTTCGACCTTCTGATCGAACTCGCGGCGTGGCATCCGGGTGAGCCTGAGCGTGGGCGTGTCGCCTTGAGGCAGCTGCAGCCGCTCCTCGCCGTCCACGGCGAACTGCCAGGCGTCGGCATCGCGCACGCTGGCCGTCTGCACGCTGATCGTGCTGCCGGCCGGGTAGCGCGCCGGCTCGCCCGCGAGCATCGACGCCAGCTGCAGCACCACGCTGAGCTGGTCCTGCGCGCCGGCCTGCAGAGCGGCTTCAGGGCGGTTGGCGCTGAACACGATGACGCCCCGGTCGCGCACGAAATGCGCCGCCTGCTCGCTGCGCGACCGGTCGGAGAAGCGGCTCGGCGCCAGACCGGCGGAGGTGATGCCGCCGGTGCTGGTCTGGACGCGCGAGCCCATCAGGAAGGCGCTGACTTCCAGGCGCGCCTCGTAGCGGGTGCCGTCGTGGCGCCACAGGAGCTGGGCATTGGCGTTCCAGGCCTGCTTCCTGACCTCGCCTGTCACGGCGTACAGCAGGCGCGTGGAGCCGGGAATGCTGAAGGCGGTGGCGCGGCCGGACTCGTGCTGGCCCGCTGGTAGGCCTGCTGTTGCGGCAGGCGTGCCCTCAGGGGCGGGCACGCCTGCGGCGCTGACGGAGGCCGGTGCAGGGGCCGGTGCAGGCGCCTGAACGGGTGCGGGTGCGGGAGCCGGTGCCGCTTGAGTGGCCGTGGGCGTTGGCAGGGCCAGGTTCGCAACTGCCGGCTCGGGCGCCGGCGCGGCGGTGCTTGCCACATCGATGGGCCGGCCTGGCGTCCGGGCGGGCGGCGCCTCGACGGCTGGCGTCGATGCCGGCAGCGCAGGGCGTGGTGCAGTGGTCGAGGCTGCGGATGGGGGCAAGGCCGCCGGTGGGGCCGGGCTGGCGGGGACCGGCGCTGCGGGGCGTGGTGCAGTCGCGCTCTCGCCAGGCCGGTTCAGCTCGATCGTGCGGGTGACGAAGCGTTTGCCGGCCAGCGGATCGTCCAGTTGCAGCGGCCCGGGCGCCACCTGAAGAACCAGCAGATGGCCCGCCAGGACGGCGGCCAGCAGCAGTGCCAGCGTTTTGCGCGGCAGCAGGGGCGTCGCCGGAGTCGGACCGCGTCCGGGGTTGGAGTCTGAACCTGAACCGGTTCCGAACGCCAGGGCCGGCGCAAGCGGGCGGACGCGCATGGCCCCTCGCGTCAGCGGCCGCTGTAGCCCAGGTCGCTGGACAGGCGGGCGGCCGCCTCGCGCAGCTGCACGTCCACCGCACCGCCCCAGGCCGGGTCGAAGGTTGCGACCGATCCGAGCGCCACCATGCCCAGCGCGATGTGGCCGTCGGCGTCGAACACCGGCGCGCAGAAGCCCACGATGCCCGGCAGCAGCGTGTCGACCACCCGGGCGGCGCCCCGTGTGCGGACATCCTCGAACAGGCTGCGCACCTCCGCCATCGTGCGGGGAACATCGGTGCGTCCGGTCTTCTGCGCGCGCGCCATTTCGTCCTTGAGCAGCGGCGCGATCTTGTCCAGCGCTCCGTCGCGCGTCAGGTAGGCGGCAAAGCAGCGGCCGGTGGCCGAGGTGAGCAGGGGCATGACGTCGCCCAGGCGCAGATTCACGGTGACGGCCTGGGACGACTCCTCCCAGTGGACGATGGTCGGGCCGTGGTTGCCCCAGACGGCCAGGGCGAGTGTGTGGCCGATGCTTTCCATCAGCCCGGCGACGCGCTCGCGCGCGAGCTTGACGGCGTCCAGGCGCGATAGCGAGGCCAGGCCCAGCTTGAGGGCGGCGGGCCCGAGGTCGTAGCGGGTGGTGGCGGAGTCCTGCGTCACGAGCGCCAGGCGCTGGAAGCTCACGAGATAGCGGTGCGCCTTGGCCGCGCTCATGCCTGCGGCGCCGGCCAGGTCCCGCAGCATGAGCGGGCCGTCGGCTCGCGCGAGCACGTCCAGCAGGGCAAAGCCGACTTCGACGGATTGGATGCCTGCGCGTTCCTTCATGGAGTGTCCGGGCCCTGCACGCTCATGCGATACAATTTCGTTTAGGTAAATTCGTTTAACAATGCGTAATCTTTGCCGTGCCGCCAAGGCACTGGCAGCGACCCGAGGACACCCATCCCATGAAACTTGCAACCTACAAGGACGGCTCGCGCGACGGGCAACTCGTCGTGGTCTCGCGTGACCTGGGCACTGCCCATTATGCGACGGGCATTGCGTCGAAGATGCAGCAGGTGCTCGACGACTGGAGCTTCATCAGCCCGCAGCTGCAGGACCTGTACGACACGCTGAACCACGGCAAGGCGCGCCACGCCTTTGCCTTCGATCCCAAGATGTGCATGGCGCCGCTGCCGCGGGCCTACCAGTGGGCCGACGGGTCGGCCTACATCAACCATGTGGAGCTGGTGCGCCGGGCGCGCAATTCGGAGGTGCCCGAGACCTTCTACACCGACCCGCTCATGTACCAGGGCGGCAGCGACGACTTCATCGGCCCCTGCGACGACGTGATCTGCCCGAGCGAGGAGTTCGGCATCGACTTCGAGGCCGAGATCGCAGTGGTGACGGGCGACGTGGCCATGGGCAGCACGCCGGAGCAGGCGCTCGACGGCATCCGGCTGCTGATGCTGGTCAACGACGTGTCGCTGCGCAACCTGATTCCGGCCGAACTGGCCAAGGGCTTCGGCTTCTTCCAGAGCAAGCCGGCCACCGCATTCAGCCCCGTGGCCGTGACGCCCGACGAAGTCGGTGACGCGTGGAAGGGCGGGCGCCTGGACCTGACCATCCAGAGCGCCTGGAACGGCCGCAAGGTGGGCATGTGCGAGGCGGGGCCCGACATGACGTTCCACTTCGGCCAGCTGATCGCCCACATCTGCAAGACGCGCAACGTGCGTGCGGGCAGCATCGTCGGCTCGGGCACGGTGAGCAACCGCGGCGTCGAGAAGGACGGGCGCATGGACTGGCCCAAGGGCTACAGCTGCATTGCGGAAAAGCGCGCCATCGAGACCATTCTGGACGGCAAGCCCTCGACCGCCTTCATGAAGTTCGGCGACACGATCCGCATCGAGATGAAGGGCCGCGACGGCCAGAGCGTGTTCGGCGCGATCGACCAGAAGATCGCACCGCTGAAGGCCTGAGGCTCTCGGCACGGTAGCGCAGGACAGCGGCGCAGGACAGCGCTTCGGCGCCGTCGTCCAGAGCCGCGCAGATCTGCGCTTTAGATCTGCGCGGCGAAGACCTTCACGCCCCGCAGCAGCATCTCGACCGCGATCGCCACGAGGATGAGGCCCATGAGCCGCTCGAAGGCGCTGACGAAGCGGTCGCCCAGCACACGCTGGATGCGCTCGGCCAGCACCAGCACCACGGCGCACACCGCCATCGTCACGCACAGGGCGCCGATCCATTCGAGCCGGCGCTCCGGCGCCTGAGAGACCAGCAGCATCACCGTGGCCAGGGCCGACGGGCCGGCCAGCGCCGGGATCGCCAGCGGCACGATCAGCGGCTCCGTCACAGGCGTTGCGTGGGGCGACACCGGCGGCGGGAAGATCATGCGAAGCGCGATGAGGAACAGCACCACGCCGCCCGCGATCTGCAGCGACAGCTGGCTCAGGTTCATGATCCGCAAAAAGGCGTCGCCCACGAACATGAAGGCGAGCAGCAGGCAGAAGGCGATCAGCACCTCGCGCAGGATCACGCGGCGGCGCCGCTCGGGTGCGACACCCGACAGGGCATTGACGAAGATCGGGATGTTGCCGAACGGATCGGTGATGAGCAGCAGCAGGATGGTGGCCGAGGCGAAGGTGTAGGTCATCGTGCGTGGCTGCAGTCGGGTTCGGGGGGAGCGCTGCGCGGCTCGTGCGGGCCAGGTGTCTACGGGCCTGGCGCCTACTGGTGCACGTAGACCGAGTCCAGCGAACGGAAGCCCTTGATCTCCATGGGATTGCCGCTGGGGTCGAGGAAGAACATGGTCCACTGCTCGCCGGGCAGGCCCTCGTAGCGCACCTGCGGCGCCAGCACGAACTCGGTGCCCGCCTGCTCGAGGCGCCGGGCCAGCGCCTGCCAGTCATCCAGTGCGAGCACCAGCCCGAAATGCGGCATCGGCACGAGCTTGCCGTCGACCTGGCCGGTGCGCGTGGTGGCCAGGGGCTGGCCCAGGTGCAGCGACAGCTGGTGGCCGAAGAAGTCGAAGTCCACCCAGGTTGGCGCGCTGCGGCCTTCGGTGCAGCCGAGGACGCCGCCGTAGAAACGCCTGGCGGCATCGAGGTCGGTCACGTGGATGGCAAGATGGAACAGGCTTGGCATGGCCGCATTATCGGCCGCAGACACGGCGCCGGCCGCCGACTCTGCAATAATCGCCGCATGCCCACCCTGCAGTCGCTTCGCATGGCTCATCGCCTCGCACGTCTCGTGCTGGCGTGGTTCGTGCTGTCGCTTGGTGTGGCTGTTGCGTCGCCCGTGGTGAACCCGCAGGCGATGGAGCTGATCTGCTCCGGCGCCGGGACCATCAAGGTTCTCGTCAAGACGGACGATGGCGTCAAGGAAGTCGCCGGCACGATGCTCGACTGTCCGCTGTGCATGGTGTCCGGCCCGCCGGCGCCGGTGCCCCGCACGAGCGCCGAGCCGGCCAGTCCGCTCGCCCATGTGCTGCGTCCGGTTCCGGCCGCGCACATCGCGTGGCTGACCGCCTCGCCCCTGCCCGCGCGCGGGCCTCCCGCTTTCTCCTGATCCATCCCTCGTGGTGCGTGCCCTGCCTGCGCAAGGCGGGCCGTGCCTGGACCGTCTGATGTTTCCGGAGTTCCCATGCGCAAGAATCGTGTCGCCCTGGCTGTCGCCATGGCGTTTCCCGTGGCCTTTGCCGTCCACGCCCAGTCCAACCCATCCACTGCAGCCGACGCGCCCGTCAAGAGTCTCGGCGTCGTGACCGTCAACGGCGGCCAGCCGACCTCGCTGCCGACGCAGATTCCGACCACCATGGAGGGCGTCACGCGCGAGCAGATCGAGCGCAGCATCAACGCCACCGACAGCGAGGACGCGCTCAAGTACTTCCCGAGCCTGCTGGTGCGCAAGCGCTACATCGGCGACTACAACCACGCGATCCTGTCCAGCCGCGCTTCGGGCACCGGCAACAGCGCCCGCTCGGCCGTGTATGCCGACGGCATTCTGCTGTCCAACTACCTGGGCAATGGCGTTGGGGGCCTGAGCTTTCCGCCGCGCTGGGGCCTGGTGACGCCCGAGGAGATCGAGCGCGTCGACGTGATGTACGGCCCGTTTTCGGCAGCGTATCCGGGCAACTCCGTCGGCGCGGTGGTGGACTACCAGACGCGCATGCCGTCGAAGTTCGAGGCGCACGGCAAGGTGGGGATCACCAGCCAGCCGTTCAGCCTCTACGGCACCGACACCACCTACCGTGCCTGGCAGACCAGCGCCTCGGTCGGCAACCGCAACGGCGACTGGTCGTGGTGGCTGAACTTCAATCACACCGACAGCCAGGGTCAGCCGCTGACCTTCGCCACGCGGGTGGTGTCGTCGGGGACGCCGGGCGCCGCCGGTACGGCGGTGACGGGCGCCTACGCCGACCGCAATACCGCCAATGCGCCGATCTACGTCATCGGCTCCGGCACGCAGTACCACACGAAACAGGACCATATCAAGGCCAAGCTGGCCTACGATTTTTCGCCCACCGTGCGTGCCGCCTACACGTTCGGGCTGTGGCAGAACGAGTCCGAAGGACGCCCGGCCTCCTATCTGCGCAATGCCGCAGGGCAGGCGGTGACCAGCGGCGTCGTCAACATCAACGGGCGCAGCTTTGCGGCGATCACGGGTGGCGACTTCGCGCTGACCAATGAGAGCCTGACGCACTTCATGCACGGCCTGTCGGTCAAGAGCCATACCCGCGGCGAGTGGGATTGGGAGGTTGCAGCCAGCCTCTATGACTACGACAAGGACCACAAGCGCCAGAATGCGGCAGGCAACGCCCTGCCGGCTGCGGCCGTCGGCGGTGCCGGCACCATCGCCGACGGCAGCGGAACGGGGTGGAACACGCTGGCCCTGCGCGGCACCTGGCGTCCGCAGGGGCTGTCGGGTCCGCACATCGTGGACTTCGGCTACCAGCGCGACAGCTACAAGCTCAAATACCTCACTTCCAGCATCGCCGGCAACTGGCAGCTCGACGCGCCCGGCGCGCTGGCGAGCAACGTCGGCGGCAGCACGCTGTTGCAAAGCCTGTATGCGCAGGACGTGTGGTCGTTCGCGCCGCGCTGGAAGGCGGTGATCGGCGGCCGTGCCGAACAATGGACGGCGCGCGACGGCTTCACGGTCATCCCGGGCGCGACGCCAGCCGTCAATGCCCGGTGGCCCGAGCGGCGCGAGACGCACTTCTCGCCGAAGCTCGCGCTGTCGTGGCAGTGGCTTGGCGACACGGTGCTCAAGGCCTCGGCCGGCCGCGCGGTGCGCATGCCGACCGTGGGCGAGCTCTATGGCGCCACCTCCACGACCAATTCCCAGTACATCAACGACCCGAACCTCAAGCCGGAGAAGTCCTGGACGACCGAGCTGACTGCCGAGAAGGACCTGGGCAATGCGCTGCTGCGCCTGACCTTCTTCGCCGAAGATACGCGCGACTCGCTGTACTCGCAGACCACGTTCGACCCCGTGGCGAACAAGAACGTCAGCCGTGTGCAGAACGTCGGCCACATCGCGACCAAGGGCCTGGAAGTCGCCTACAACGGCAACGACGTGCTGCTCAAGGGCCTGGACCTGGGCGCCAGCGTGACCTGGGCCGACTCGATCATCAAGTCCAATTCGGGCTTCGTGAGCGTGCCGGGCGACACCGTGGGCAAGCGCCAGCCCAACATCGCCAAATGGCGGGCGACCGCGCTGGCAAGCTACCGCTGGGACGAGCGCTGGACCACCAGCCTGGGCGCGCGCTACAGCGGGCCGCAGTTCCGCACGCTGGACAACAGCGATGTCAACGGCTTCACCTACCAGGGCGTGAGCAAGTTCTTCTCGGTCGATGCCCGCGTGAGGTACCAGGTCAGCCGGCAGGTGAGCGCGGCGTTCGGCATCGACAATCTGAACAACTACAAGTTCTGGAACTTCCACCCCTATCCGCAGCGCAGCTACTCGGCCGAGCTGAAGATTGATCTCTGACTCCGACCCGATGGGACTGCACGACATGACGACCCGAATTTTTTCTTCCGCTGTTTGCACCGGCCTGCTGACCGGCCTGCTGCTGGGCCTGTGCGCCAGCGCACAGGCGCACGTGGTGCTCGACGAGTCGGCCGCGCTGGCCGGCACCAGCTACCGCGCCGCCTTCCGCGTCGGTCACGGCTGCGCCGGGTCGCCGACGACGGCGATCAAGGTGTTCATCCCCGCAGGGTTCAGCGGGGCCAAGCCCATGCCCAAGCCCGGCTGGAGCCTGGCGGTGCGCCTGGCCCGGCTGGACACGCCCTACAGGAGCCACGGCCGCGAAGTGACCGAGGACGTGGCCGAAGTGACCTGGACCGCCCAGTCGCGCGAGAGCGCGCTGCCCGACGCCTGGTACGACGAGTTCGTGCTGCACGGCAGCCTGTCCGCGAAGGCCGGCCCGATGTGGTTCCGCGTGCTGCAGACCTGCGAGAGCGGCAGCCTCGACTGGGCCGAGATCCCGGCCACAGGCACCTCGACGCGTGGCCTGAAGTCGCCCGCCGCTCTGCTGGAGGTGATCGAGTCCGGCCATGCCGGCGGTCATCAGCATTGACCCCGACCTCGTTTTTTTCAAACCAAGGAGAAACCCATGAAATCAGCACTTGTCGCCATCGCCCTGGGCCTGGCTTTCGGCGCCGCCGGCGCGCAGAACGTGGATGTGAAGGACGCCTGGGTCCGCACCACGGTGCAGGGCCAGAAGGGCACCGGCGCGTTCATGAAGCTCACGGCCCGGGAGGGGATGCGCCTCGTCGGCGCCGCATCGCCGGTGGCCGGCGTGGTGGAGGTCCATGAAATGAAGATGGAAGGCGACGTCATGAAGATGCGTGCCATCCCCGGCCTCGATCTGCCTGCGGGCAAGACGGTGGAACTCAAGCCCGGTGGCTACCACGTGATGATGATGGACCTGAAGGCTGCGCTGCCCAAGGACAGCACCGTTCCGCTGACCCTGGTGTTCAAGGACGCCAAGGGCGCGGAAAGCCGCATGGAGCTGAAGGTGCCGGTGGCCACCGCAGCGCCGGGCGCTGCGGCCGGTGGTTCGGCTGCGGGCGCGCCTGCGCACAAGCACTGAGATCTGCGGCCGCCATGGCCGGCCGGCATGGAGTAAGCTGCGGTTCACAAGGCACCGCAACCAGTTCCGAAAGGCCCGGCATGAGCGACTCACCCACCTCCGCATTCGGCAAGTTCGTCCCCGGCTTCGATTTCCTGCAGAACCTGGCCAAGGGCGCGACCCAGAGCATTCCCCAGATGCCCAATCTGGGCAACTGGGTGGCGCCCACGATCAATGTCGAGGAGCTGGACAAGCGCATCGACGAGCTCAAGGCGGTGCAGTTCTGGCTCGACCAGAACGCCACGGCCTTGAAGGCCACGATCCAGGCCCTGGAGGTGCAGAAGATGACGCTGGCGACGCTCAAGGGCATGAACTTCAACCTGGGCGACGTGGCCAATGCATTCAAGCTCAAGGCGGCCGACACCGTCCTGGGTGGGGTGCAGAAGGCGGCGGAGAAGGCCGCTGACACCGCACAGGCTGTCTCCGAGGTCGCCGCCAGCGTCAAGTCCGCGCCACGCAAAAAGCCGGCGCGCAAGGGCGCCGCTGCCGCCGCTGCCATGCCGGGCGTGGTGGACCCGATGCAGTGGTGGGGCTCGCTGACCCAGCAATTCCAGCAGATCGCCGCCACCGCCATGAAGGACGCAGCCCGGCAGACGGCGCTGGACACCACGCGCAACGTCGCGGCCGGACTGGCCAAGGGCGCACTCGACACCGCCACCGGCCTGGCCAGGGCAGCGACCGCCCGCAAGCCGGCCCCGGCCCGCAAGGCGAGCCGTTCTGCGACGGGTTCGTCCGGGCGGACATCGGCCAAAGCGTCGACTCGCTCGTCGACCCGCTCGCCAGGCCGCAAGGCGGGCTGAACGGGCCGCAGCACGTTCGGCGGGTCCGTCCATGAAGCTGTTTCCCTACGGTCATGCCACCCACCCGCAATGGCGGATGGCGGCCGGTCTGGTGCTGGCGCAGCTGCGCGCGCACATGGCGCTGCCCGACTATGCGAGTGCGCCATCGCTGGGGCTGCTCTACATCACCGACCACTATGCGGCCGAGGCGCGTGAGATCCTCGACTTCCTGAGCGCCGAGTTGCCCGAGGTGACCGACTGGTCCGGCACGGTGGGGGTCGGGATCGCGGCCAGCAATGTGGAATATTTCGACGAGCCGGCCCTGTCGGTGATGCTCTGCGCCCTGCCGGCCGACCAGTACCGCGTGTTCTCGGGCGTGGCGCCGCTGGGCCTTGCGTTCGAGCCGCACACGGCGCTGGTCCATGCCGATTCGGGCACGCCCGATGTGGCGGGGCTGATCGACGAGATGGCCGAGCGCACCGCCACGGGGTATCTGTTCGGCGGCCTGGCGTCGAGCCGGAGCCAGGCGCTGCAGTTCGCCATCGGCGGCAACGGCAACATCAAGGGGCACGGGGCTGCGGGCGGTGTCTTCAGCGGCGGCCTCAGTGGCGTGGCGTTTGCCGAAGGCGTGAGCCTCGTGTCGCGGGTGACGCAGGGGTGCCTGCCCGTGGGGCCGGTGCGTGAGATCACGGGCGCCGAAGGCAACGTCGTCACCGGGCTGGATGGCGAGTCCGCGCTCGATGTGATGCTGCGCGACCTGGGCATCAGTCTGGATCAGCCTCGGGAGGCGCTGGCGGCCGTGCGTGCGACGCTGGTGGGCCTGAGCGCGCCGGGCGACGACAACGTGGGGCGGACCGGCAATTTCGGCAGCGACGTGGTGGTGCGGCACATCATCGGTCTCGATCCCGGCCGGCGCGGCGTGGCGGTGGCCGACCAGGTCGAGGCCGGCATGCGGCTGGCGTTCTGCCAGCGCAATGCACAGGCCGCGCGGGCCGACCTGATGCGGGTGTGCGCGGAGATCCGCGAGGAGCTGGAGCCCGAGGAGCTGACGATCGAGGCGGCGGCCGCGCTGTCCGCACCCGAGGCGGAATCGGCGCCGCATCCCGCGCGGCGCATCGCAGGGGCCATCTACGTCAGTTGTGCCGGGCGGGGCGGGCCCCATTTCGGCGCGCCGAGCGCGGAGCTGCAGATCGTGCGCCGCGCGCTGGGCGACGTGCCGCTGGTGGGCTTTTTCGCCGGCGGCGAGATCGCCCGGAACCATCTGTACGGCTACACCGGTGTGCTGACGGTGTTCACGGACGGCGGCGATTGAGGTGTGCGCCGGTATCGGCTGGCGGTACCGGGCGTAGCGGTCCGGCAGCCTTCGCGAGCCAGGCTGCCGGCGTGCCGAGAGGGCCAGCACACTGCGCCGGTTCCCAACCCCTTCGCAGGTGACCGCATGAAGCCCAAGTTCCTCTGGCCCGAGATCGTTCTGGCCGTCTCCGTCCTCGCATTGCTCGCCGTGGCGCTGCTGGCGCCCCCGGTGGCGCAGTCGGCAGGCCATCACGCATTTGCCGACAGCCGGCTGCTGTTCGGCATTCCTCATGCGTTCGACGTGCTGAGCAACCTGCCTTTTGCACTGTTCGGCCTCGCCGGATGGTTTCTGGTGGGGCACGTTCCGAAGCTCCAGCTGTTCGGCGCGCCCCGGCGGCTGGCGCGGCTGTTCTTCGCGGGCCTGGTGGTGACCGCTGCCGGCTCGGCCTGGTATCACTGGCAGCCGGATGATGCCGGTCTGCTGGTGGACCGTTGCGGCATGGCGCTGGCCTTCGCCGGCCTGCTCGGACTGGCGGTGGCCGACCGAATCAGCGACCGTGCAGGGTGGGCGCTGGCGCTGGCCTTGCTCGTGCTCGGGCCGGCGAGCGTGATCGTCTGGGCGGCCACGGGCAATGTGCTTGCGTGGGCGCTGGTCCAGGGCGGCGGCATGCTGCTGCTGGCGGTGCTGGCCTTCGTGGCACCCCACCCGGCCGCGCTGGGCGTGCGCATTGGCGCAGTGGTCGCGATCTACGGGCTGGCCAAGCTGATGGAACTGGGCGACCACGCGATTTTTTCGATGTCGGGCGGCATGGTCTCGGGCCACACGCTCAAGCACCTGGTCGCTGCCCAGGCCGCCTGGCCGGTGCTTTTGTCACTGCGCGAGGCGCAGCGGGCAGGGCACAATCTCGCCCAGCGCAAACGACGTGGCAGGGCGGGTGCCATCGTGACGCCCCAGGCCTGAACAACAAACGACGACGAGGAGTCCTTCCCATGAACGCCGACACGCCAGCCACGGACACCGCCACCGCCCCGGACGTCCACGCCCACCCCAACCAGTTCGCCCTGCTCGGCCAGCGGCGCTTCGCGCCATTCTTCTGGACCCAGTTCTCCGGTGCGGCCAACGACAACCTCTTCAAGTTCGCCTTCACCGTGATGGTGACGTATCAGCTGCAGATCGCCTGGCTGCCGCCGGCGATGGCGGGCCTGGTGATCGGCGCGCTGTTCATCCTGCCCTTTCTGCTGTTCTCGGCCACGAGCGGCCAGCTGACCGACAAATACGACAAGACGGTGATGATCCGGTTCGTCAAGAACCTGGAGATCGGCATCATGTTGATCGCCGCCTGGGGTTTCTGGACCGACAACGCGGTGGTGCTGCTGGCGTGCACCTTGCTCATGGGCCTGCACTCCACGCTGTTCGGGCCGGTGAAGTTCGCCTATCTGCCGCAGGTGCTCAATGAACGCGAGCTGACCGGCGGCAATGGCATGGTCGAGATGGGCACCTTCGTGGCCATCCTGCTGGGCAATGTGGTGGGCGGCCTGATCGTTGCGATCCCCGAGGTGGGCCGCAAGGACGTGGCCATCGCCTGCGTGCTGCTGGCCCTCGTGGGCCGGGGCGTGGCGCAGTTCATCCCGGCGGCGCCCGCCACCGATCCGGGGCTGAAGGTCAACTGGAATCCGGTGAGCGAGACCTGGCGCAATCTCAGGCTCGCGCACGGCAACGTGGTGGTCTTCCGTTCGTTGCTGGGCATCAGCTGGATGTGGTTCTTCGGCGCGGTGTTCCTCAGCCAGTTTCCGAGCTTCGCCAAGGAGGTGCTGCATGGCAACGAGCAGGTGGCGTCGCTGCTGCTGGTCGTGTTCTCGGTGGGCATCGGCATCGGCTCCCTGCTGTGCGAGGTACTGAGCCGCCGGCACGTGGAGATCGGACTCGTGCCGCTGGGCGCGATCGGCATGAGCGTGTTCGCGGTGGACCTGTATTTCGCCTCGCGCAGCCTGCCGCCGGCGGCCGGACTGACGCTCGCGCAGTTCCTGGCGGCGCCCGCGCACTGGCGCGTGATGGCCGACCTGGCGCTGCTGAGCCTGTTCGCGGGCCTGTACAGCGTGCCGATGTACGCGCTGATCCAGCTGCGCAGCCAGCCCACCCACCGGGCGCGCATCATCGCGGCCAACAACATCCTCAATGCGCTGTTCATGATCGCCAGTTCGCTGATCGCGGGCGTGCTGCTCAAGTCGGGCTTCACGATTCCGCAGATCTTCCTGCTGGTCGGCCTGGCCAATGCCGTGGTGGCCTTCTACATCTTCATGCTGGTGCCCGAGTACCTGCTGCGCTTCGTGGCCTGGGTGGCCTCGCGCTTCGTCTACCGCTTCCGGGTGCGTGGCGACGAGCACATTCCGGTCGAAGGCGCCGCCGTGCTGGTGTGCAACCACGTGAGCTTCGTCGACGCGGTGCTGCTGATGGCGGCGAGCCCGCGGCCGATCCGCTTCGTCATGGACCACCGCATCTTCCGCATTCCGGTGCTCGGCGCGCTGTTCCGGCTGGCCAAGGCGATTCCGATCGCGCCGCGCGCCGAAGACCCGGCCGCCTACGAAGCGGCCTTCGACGCCGCTGCCAGGGTGCTGGCCGAGGGCGACCTGCTGGCGATCTTCCCCGAGGGCGCCATCACGCGCGACGGACAGTTGCAGGAGTTCAAGGGAGGCATCATGAAGATCCTGGAGCGCCAGCCGGTGCCCGTGATCCCCATGGCGCTGACCAATCTCTGGGGCTCGTTCTTCAGCCGCGTGGAGGAAGGGCAGGCCATGGTGCGGCCGTTCCGACGCGGCCTGTTCAGCCGGGTCGGACTCCATGTCGGCGCGCCGGTCGAGGCGCCGCAGGTGCAGCCCGCACTGCTGCAGCAGCGGGTGGCGGGGCTTCTGGCGGCCGGTTAGGCCCGGCACCCGGCCGCCTGTTCGCACGATCGCCGGTCCAGCCGGCCGACCCGTTCACCTGTTCGCCGCGCTCGGTCTCATCGCGTGATACCGGCGGGCGCGCCGCCGGTCACCTCGCAGGCCGCACGCGCCGCACCTGCCTCACTCGGCACACTTCGCTTCGTGTTCAACAACCTCAAGAGGTTTTCATGCAAGCGCTGATTCACCGTGACTCCAAAGCCTGGCAAGCCCAGGTGTGGGTTTCCTTCCTCATCGCCGTCTTTCTGTGCGGCGTCGGCCTGGCGTATCTGCCCGGCAAGGATCTGGACCGGGCGTTCATGGTGATGGGTTATTTCTTCTGCCTGACGGCGGCCTTCGTGCTCGCCAAGTTCGTTCGCGACAACGAGAAAAGCCGTGCCGAAGGCCGGCCGGCCGACACCCCGATGTTCAAGGTGGTGGTCTGGGCCGGCTTCGGTATCGCGATGGCGCTGACGGCCTGGGGCCTGCTGCGCATGGAGATCAACGAGACCTACAAGGCCTTCCTGGGCGTGAGCTGGCTCTACCTGATCACCTGCACGTTCACGCTGGCCAAGATGCTGCGCGACCGCCACGAGGCCGATCTCGCCGAAGCCCGCCGCGAAGGCCGCCTGCAACGCGGCGCGTCGGACACCCAATAACCACTGTTCCATGGAGAGAAGAAACATGTTCGCGAAATTCAAGCTGTCCAGCCGCTTCGCATCCCTGTTCCTGGCGGCAGCGCTGGCTGCCGGCGCCGCCTTGCCAGCCCGGGCCCATGGCGACGCGTCTGCTCTGAGTGCCGTGTCGGCGCTGCCGCTGGCCTCCGTGGTCGTGGCGGGCGCCGCCGCCAGCACGGCGGTCGTGATGCCGGTGGCTCTGTCGACGGCGGGCGCCGTGCTGGTGGTCAAGACAGTCGAGGTGACTGCGCGTGGCACCGTCTATGTGCTCGAGCGCGCCTCCGATGGCGCCCGGGTCAGCGTCGAGCTGGTGGGCAAGGGCGTCGGCCAGGCGTCCCTGGCCACGGGCATGCTCGTGACGGTCAGCGTGATCGGCGCCGGCGTGGTGCTGTCGGCGGCCGGCGAGGCCATCGCCTTCATTCCGAATGCGATCGGCCGGGCCCTGCTCCACAACGAGCGCATGACCTACTGAGCCGGAGGACTGCGATGAAGCACATCTCAAGCCTCCGGGTCGCAGCCGCGCTGGCGATGGCACTGGCCGGAACACCTGCTGCCTTTGCCGGGCGGACCTGCGAGGAGGGCAAGCCGCAGGCCGTGGCCATCGAACGCGGGCTGACGCTGGCCCAGCGCACGGCCGAGGCGCTGGATGCCTCGGGCCAGCGCGTGGTGGTGCTGGCGCGTGCAGGCCAGGATCTCACCCGCTACGGGCTTCGCTACTCGCACCTGGGGTTCGCCTACCGCCAGCCGGACGGCCAGGGGGGCCATGTCTGGCGCGTGGTGCACAAGCTCAACACCTGCGGCACGGCCGACGCGGCGCTGTACCGGCAGGGCCTGGGCGAGTTCTTCCTCGATGCGCCGTGGCGGTATGAGGCGGCCTGGTCGACGCTGTCGCCCGAGGTTCAGGAGCGTCTGCTGCCGCTGCTCCAGGACAACCGCCGGTCCGTGGCGCTCCACACGCCGGCCTACAGCATGGTGAGCTACGTCTGGGGCCAGAAGTACCAACAGTCCAACCAGTGGGCGCTGGAGACGCTCGCCTTCGCCATCGAGCCTTCGGCCAGTTCTCGGCAACGGGCGCAGGCCTGGCTGCAGTTCAAGGGCTATCAGCCCACGACGCTGAAGATCGGCCCGATGACGCGCCTGGGCGGGCGGGTGACCGCCGCCAACGTGGCGTTCGACGACCATCCCAACGAGAAGCGGTTTTCCGACCGCATCGAGACGGTGACGGTCGACTCGGTGTTCGACTGGCTGCAGCGCAGCGGCCTGGGCGCTGCGCCGGTGGTGACGCGGCTCTAGACGCCGCGTGCCCGGTCCTGGGCGAAGCGGCGAGCGAAGCCGGCGAAGTCGCCGGCCTCCAGCGCCTCGCGGATCTCGCGCATGAGGTTCAGGTAGTAGTGCAGGTTGTGGATGGTGGCGAGCATGGGCCCGAGCATCTCGCCGCAGCGGTCGAGGTGGTGCAGGTAGGCGCGGCTGAAGCCGCCCTGGCCGTGGCTGCCGCGGCAGGTGTAGCAGGTGCAGGTCTCGTCGATCGGGCGCTCGTCGGTCTTGTGGCGGGCGTTGCGGATCTTGAGGTCGCCAAAGCGGGTGAACAGGTGGCCGTTGCGGGCATTGCGCGTGGGCATGACGCAGTCGAACATGTCCACGCCGTCGGCCACGCCCTGCACGAGGTCTTCTGGCGTGCCCACGCCCATGAGGTAGCGCGGCTTGTGCTCGGGCAGCCGGTGCGGCGTGTGGTCCATGATGCGCAGCATGTCCTCCTTGGGTTCGCCCACACTCACGCCGCCGACGGCGTAGCCGGGCAGGTCCAGCTCGACCAGCGCGGCCAGCGACTCTTCGCGCAGGTGCTCGAACATGCCGCCCTGCACGATGCCGAACAGCGCGTTCGGGTTGTTCAGGCGCCCGAACTCGGCCATGCAGCGGCGGGCCCAGCGCAGGCTCAGCTCCATGGACTGGCGCGCCTCGCGCTCGGTCGTGATGTGGCCCTTGGTGTCGTAGGGCGTGCATTCGTCGAATTGCATGACGATGTCGGAGTTGAGCACCGTCTGGATCTGCATGCTGGTCTCGGGCGTGAGGAACAGCTTGTCGCCATTGACGGGCGAGGCAAAGCGCACGCCCTCTTCGGAGATCTTGCGCATCTCCCCGAGCGACCAGACCTGGAAGCCGCCGGAGTCGGTCAGGATGGGCTTGTTCCACAGCTCGAACCGGTGGAGTCCGCCGAACTGGGCCATGACGTCGAGACCAGGCCGCATCCACAGGTGGAACGTGTTGCCGAGGATGATCTGCGCCCCCATCTCCTCCAGCGACCGGGGCATCACGCCCTTGACGGTGCCGTAGGTGCCCACCGGCATGAAGATGGGTGTCTCCACCACGCCATGGTTGAGCACAAGCCGCCCCCTGCGGGCGCGGCCTTCGGTCTTGAGCACATCGAACTTGAGCATGTCCGGAATTGTCGTTGATGGCCTGATGCGCCTGCGGATCGACTCCGAGGGGTTGCAGCAGCGTGTGTAAAACCCGGCAACGTAGGCATGCAATCTAATATTCTGTGACTTATTACCAATCTGCTCAGTGATCGGCGACGTACAAGACGTTACAACCAGTCCATCCGCAACGGATGTCGTTGATTTTGAAAGCTTTTTGGAGTTGTATGAACCGCAGAAACCTGCTGACGACCAGCCTGGGCGCTACCCTCGCCGCTGGTCTGGCCGGCGCCACCACCCCGGCGCTGGCAGCGAAAGCCAAAGCCTCCCCGCATACCCTGGCCGTGGAAGCCGTCCAGATGCCCGCCTGGGTCAACCGCAACGGGCAGCGCGTGGCGCTCAGTCCGGGCGACAGCGTGACGACCGCCGAGGAAGTCGAGACCGCAGCTGCCGCAGGGCTGGTGCTGCGCCTGCCCGAGGGCAGCATCATCCGGCTCGGCGAGAAGACGCGCCTGGGGATCCAGCGCCTGGAGGTCAACCCGGCGGACGGCTATACCGCCGTGCGCTCGGAGCTCAAGCTGTTCGACGGATTCTTCCGCTTCGCCACGTCGGCGGTGGCCAAGGTGGTGGGACAGCGCGAGATCGACGTCAATCTGCGCACGGCCACCATCGGCATCCGGGGCACCGATTTCTGGAGCATGACCGATGAAAAGCACGACGCGACCTGTCTGTTCGAAGGCCGCGTCGATCTGGCCACCCGCGACCAGGGCGCGTTGACGCTGGACAAGCCGACGGCGTTCTGGGCCCGCTTCTTTGACAAGCCCGTGCAGCCGGTGGGTGTGGCGACGCCAGAGGAACTCGCGAAGTTCCTCAAGAGCACCGAGATCCAGCCGGGCAAGGGTGTGGCGGTCGAGGGCGGACGCTGGCGCGTGGTCGCAGCCGCGCCGTCCAGCGACAAGGCGGCCGCTGCGCTGGCCGCGCGGCTTCGGGCCGAAGGCTACCCGGCGACGCTGCGGACCAAGACGGTGGCCGGAAAGACGGTCCACGAAGTGCGCATCAACGGATTGGCGACGCGTGCCGATGCCGAGGTCGTGCTCGAGAAGATCAAGCCGCAGGAAGGCGTTTCGGGTCGGGTGGCGCTGAGCGCCTGAGCAGCATTGCGTCGCCGTAGCTGAAGAAGCGGTAGCGCTGCGCTATGGCGTGGCGGTACAGCGCCATGATGTGCGCGTGGCCTGCGAGCGCGCTCACCAGCATCATGAGGGTCGACTTGGGCAGGTGGAAATTGGTGATGAGCAGGTCCACCACCCGGAAGTCGAAGCCCGGCGTGATGAAGATCTGGGTGTCACCGCTGGCCACACCGGTGGCGGCCCAGGATTCGAGCGTGCGGACGGTGGTGGTGCCGACGGCCACGATCCGGCCGCCGCGTGAACGCGCCTGGGCAATGGCCTGCTGCGTCGTCTCCGGGACTTCATACCATTCGCTGTGCATGCGGTGTTCGGCCAGGTTCTCGGTCTTGACCGGCTGGAAGGTGCCTGCACCCACATGCAGGGTGACGCTGGCGCGTTCGACGCCGCGCGCCTGCAGCGCGTCGAGCAGGGCTTCGTCGAAGTGCAGGGCCGCCGTCGGTGCCGCAACGGCGCCGGGCCGCCGGGCGAAGACCGTCTGGTAGCGCCGCTCGTCCTCGGCCGAATCGCCGTGCGTGATGTAGGGCGGCAGCGGCACGTGGCCATGGCCCTCCATCAGTTCCCATGCATTGCCGCTGAGCGTGAAGCGGAACAGGGCGCCTTGCGCGTCCGGCCAGCGGCCCGTGAGCGTCGCGGTGAAACCGCCTTCCATGCGCAGCACCGTGCCGACCGGCGGCTTCTTGCTCACCTTCATATGGGCGACGACCTCGGTGTCCTGCAGCACGCGTTCGACCAGCAGTTCGAGCTTGCCGCCCGTGGGCTTTTCGCCGTAGAGGCGCGCCTTGACGACGCGCGTGTCATTGAAGACGAGCAGGTCGCCGGGCTGCAGGAGGCTTGGCAGGTCGCGGAAGATGCGGTCGGTCGCCTGGGCGCCGGTTCCGTCGAGAAGGCGCGAGGCGCTGCGTTCCGGTGCGGGGTGCTGGGCGATCAGTTCGGGAGGCAGGACGAAGTCGAAGTCGCTGAGAGTGTGCTGAGGCATGCTGCTTGAGGGCTGGACGAACCCGTGCCAAGTGGAAGGGCGGTTGGCGGGACAGGGCAGAATTGTCCCATGGCCGAATCTTCCCCCGCGACCGGATCGCTCCCCGCGCCTGCCAAGGCGGCGGGCAGGCCTGCGATGAGCGCGCCGCAGAAGGCGCTTGCCAAGCTCGGGCTGGTGAGGGACATTGATCTGGCACTGCACCTGCCGCTGCGCTACGAGGACGAGACGCGCATCGTGCGGCTGCGCGACGCGCGCGACGGCGACACGGTCCAGATCGAGGCCGTGGTGACGTCCTGCGAGGTGACGTACCGGCCGCGCCGGCAGCTCCTGGTGACGGTGGATGATGGCTCGGATACCTGCGTCCTGCGGTTCTTCAGTTTCTATCCCTCGCACCAGAAGGCGATGGCGCCGGGGACGCGACTGCGCGTTCGTGGGGAGGTCAAGGGCGGCTTTCTGGGTCGCACGATGATGCACCCGAGCTTCAAGCCCGCCGGAGGTGAGCTTCCGGGGGCATTGACGCCGGTGTACTCGACCGTGGCCGGGTTGCCGCAACCCTATCTGAGAAAGGCTGTGCAAAGCGGCCTGGCGCGGGCGGACCTGTCGGACACGCTGCCGCCCGGCGCCGGGCGTGCAGGGCTGGGCGCAGGGCTGTGGGCGCTGCGCGACTCGCTGCAGTTTCTGCACCATCCCACGCCGGACGTGTCGCTGGCGACGCTGGAGGATCACAGCCACCCGGCCTGGCAGCGCCTGAAGGCCGAGGAGTTGCTGGCGCAGCAGCTGTCGCAGCTGCAGTCGCGCCGCGAGCGGGATCTGCTTTGCGCGCCGCAGCTGAAGGCGAGCGAAGGCGGACTGCATGCCCGGCTGCGGGCCGCGCTGCCCTTTTCGCTCACTGCTGCGCAGGAGCGCGTGGTCGATGAAATTGCGCGCGATCTGGAGCAACCGGTGCCGATGCATCGGCTGCTGCAGGGCGACGTGGGTTCGGGCAAGACGGTGGTGGCCGCCCTGGCCGCCAGCCTGTGCATCGGCGCGGGCTGGCAATGCGCCCTGATGGCACCGACCGAGATCCTGGCGGAGCAGCATTTCCGCAAGCTGGTGGGCTGGCTCGAGCCGCTGGGCGTGCAGGTGGCCTGGCTGACGGGCGGGCAGAAGAAGAAGGAGCGTGCCGCCATGCTCGCGCTGGTCGAAAGCGGGCAGGCCGCCTTCGTGGTGGGCACGCACGCGGTCATCCAGGATCAGGTGAAGTTCCACCGTCTGGGCCTGGCGGTGATCGACGAACAGCACCGGTTCGGCGTGGCCCAGCGGCTCGCGCTGCGCGGCAAGATGATGGAGAGCGGCCAGGAGCCCCATTTGCTCATGATGACGGCCACGCCCATTCCCCGGACGCTGGCCATGAGCTATTACGCGGATCTGGAGGTGTCGACGATCGACGAGTTGCCGCCGGGCCGCACGCCGGTCGTGACGAAGCTGGTGGCCGACAGCCGGCGCGACGAGGTGGTCGCACGCATCGGAGCGCAGCTGGCCCAGGGGCGGCAGGTGTACTGGGTGTGCCCGCTGATCGAGGAGAGCGAGGCGGTCGACCTGACCAATGCGACGCAGACCCATGAAGCCCTGAGCGCAGCGCTGCCGGGCACGATGGTCGGTCTGCTGCATTCGCGCATGACGCCGGCGGAGAAAAAGGCAGTGATGGCCTTGTTCACGAGCGGCCAGATGGGGGTGCTGGTGAGTACGACGGTGATCGAGGTCGGGGTCGACGTGCCCAATGCGTCGCTCATGGTGATCGAGCACGCGGAGCGTTTCGGCTTGAGCCAGCTGCACCAGTTGCGGGGGCGGGTGGGGCGTGGCGCGGCCGCCTCGGCCTGCGTGCTGCTCTACGCGGCCGGCGAGAGCGGACGCGTGGGCGAGGCGGCGCGGGCCCGGTTGAAGGCGATGGTCGAGACAGGCGACGGGTTCGAGATCGCGCGGCGCGATCTGGAGATTCGCGGGCCCGGCGAGTTTCTGGGAGCCCGGCAGTCGGGCGCGCCCCTGCTGCGCTTTGCCGATCTGGCCACCGACGCGGCACTGCTGGCGTGGGCCCGGTCGCTGGCGCCCATGATGCTGGACCAGCATCCCGACCTGGCCCGCCGCCACGTCCAGCGCTGGCTGGGTGGCAAGGCGGAATACCTCAAGGCCTGACAACAAAGTCGGCGGTGGGTGACCCGGCGGTGCCGCCTGGACGCGCCGGTGCGCCGTATCATGGGGGGCCATGGAGGGCATTGACCTTCCGCAGTGTTCTGGCCGCCCCGGTCCCTGACAATTCCTGCATGACCCTCACCGAGCTCAAATACATCGTCGCCGTCGCACGGGAAAAGCACTTCGGCAAGGCCGCCGAAGCCAGCTACGTCTCGCAGCCGACCCTGTCCGTGGCGATCAAGAAGCTCGAGGAAGAGCTGGAGGTCAAGCTGTTCGAGCGCAATGCGAACGAGGTGACGGTCACGCCGCTGGGCGAGGAGATCGTGCGCCAGGCCCAGAGCGTGCTCGAGCAGGCGGCCAACATCAAGGAAATTGCCCGCCGCGGCAAGGACCCGCTGGCGGGCCCGCTGCGCCTGGGCGTGATCTACACGATCGGGCCGTATCTGTTGCCGGACCTGGTTCGACAGTCGATCGAGCGCACGCCGCAGATGCCGCTCATCCTGCAGGAGAACTTCACCGCCCGCCTGCTCGAGATGCTGCGCACCGGCGAGATCGACTGCGCCATCATGGCCGAGCCTTTTCCCGATACCGGCCTGGCGGTCGCGCCGCTGTACGACGAGCCCTTCCTGGCGGCCGTGCCGACCAGTCACGCGCTGGCGGCCCACAAGCACATCACCGCCGACGAGCTCAAGAAGGAGACGATGCTGCTGCTGGGGACGGGCCATTGCTTCCGCGATCATGTGCTGGAGGTCTGTCCGGAGTTCGCGCGATTCTCGAGCGACGCAGAAGGCATCCGCAAAAGCTTCGAAGGTTCCTCGCTCGAGACCATCAAGCACATGGTGGCTGCTGGCATGGGTGTCACGCTGGTGCCGCGGCTGAGCGTGCCCCGCGAGGCCCTGGAGCCCAAGTCCCGCCGCCGCAAGGACGAAGACCCGTATGTGAGGTACCTGAGCTTTGATGGCGACCCGCCCACCCGCCGGGTGGTGCTCGCCTGGCGCCGCAGCTTCACGCGCTACGAGGCCATCGCCGCCTTGCGCAATTCCATCTACGCCTGTGAACTGCCGGGCGTCAAACGCCTGTCGTGACCATGAACGCTTCCCAACCCGGAATTCTGGAGCCGGTGCCGGCCGTCGCGCGCTACCTGAACTTTGCCCTGGGCGGCGACGCCGATGCGCACGCCGTCCGCGCGGCCTTGCAGCGTCTGCAGGATGTGGCCGACGGCAAGTCGGTGGTCGTGGGGCTGGGGGCCGAGGTGGTTCAGGTGATCGGTGCCTCACTGCCTGAGCTGGTGGTGTTTCCGCATCTGGCGGGCGTGGGGGTCGACGTGCCTTCCACGCCGGTGGCCCTGTGGTGCTGGCTTCGCGGACGAGATCGGGGCGATCTTCTGCATCTGACGCGGCGTGTCGAGAAGGCGCTGGCACCGGCCTTGAAGCTGCGCCATGTGGTGGATGCCTTTCGACACAGCGCCCTGCCCGATGGGCCGGGCCTGGACCTGACGGGTTATGAGGACGGGACGGAAAATCCCGTCGGCGAGGAGGCTGAAGAAGCCGCTTTCGTGATGGGCGAAGGCCCGGGGCTGGACGGTTCGAGTTTCGTGGCCGTGCAGCAGTGGGTGCATGACTTCGATGCCTTCGAGGCGCTGGCCAGCGACGATCAGGACAACAGCATCGGCCGACGCCGCTCCGACAACGTGGAGCTGGAAGACTCGCCAGCGTCGTCGCACGTGAAGCGAACCGCCCAGGAGAGCTTCGAGCCACCGGCCTTCATGCTGCGCCGTTCCATGCCCTGGGTGATGGGAACCCAGGCCGGCCTGCAGTTCGTCGCGTTCGGCAAGTCGTTCTACGCGTTCGATATCCAGATGCGGCGGATGGCGGGTCTGGAGGACGGAGTCGTCGATGCCATGTTCCGGATATCGAAGCCGGTCAACGGCGCCTATTTCTGGTGTCCGCCGATGAAGGACGGACGGCTGGACCTGCAACGCGTCGGCCTCTGATGCGGAGCGACCGGCTGCGCCTGTATCTGCAGTTGATCCGCTGGGACCGTCCCGCGGGTTGGCTGCTGCTTCTGTGGCCGACGCTGGCGGCCCTGTGGATCGCCGCAGACGGATTTCCGGGCTGGCATCTGCTCGTCGTGTTCACCCTCGGCACCATCCTGATGCGAAGCGCGGGCTGCTGCATCAACGACGTGGCCGATCGCGATTTCGACCGTCACGTCAAGCGGACTGCGCAGCGACCCGTGACCACAGGTGCCGTGTCGGTGCGCGAGGCACTGGCGGTGGGGGGCGTTCTGGCCCTAGCGGCATTCGGTCTGGTGTTGACGACCAACGCGGCAACCGTCGCCTGGTCCTTTGCGGCGCTTGCCATCAGTCTTGCGTATCCGTTTGCCAAGCGCTTCGTTTCGATGCCTCAGGCGGTGCTCGGTATCGCTTTCAGTTTCGGCATTCCGATGGCCTTTGCGGCGGTGCAGGGGCATACGCCAGCGCTTGCCTGGGTGCTTCTGCTGGGAAATTTGTTCTGGGTGCTCGCCTATGACACCGAGTACGCGATGGTGGACCGGGACGACGACCTGAAGATCGGCATGAAGACTTCGGCGATTACGCTGGGCCGAATGGACGTGCCCTTCATCATGGCAAGTTACGCCCTCTACCTCGTCATCTGGGTTGCGGCGCTGGCCGAGCGCGCTCCGGGTCCGGCATTCCATGCGGGCATCGCCTGCGCCGCAGCCCAGGCCGTGTGGCACGGCTTCCTGATCCGCTCGCGGGAGCGGGACGGGTGCTTTCGCGCCTTTCGCCTCAATCACTGGCTGGGGCTGTCGGTCTTCTGCGGCATCGCGCTCGACAGCCTTTTGCGTTAGGCGCCGAATTCGTCCCCCAGCTCGGCCGCGCGCTGCCGCGCCGCCTGCATGGCGCGCATGAACAGCATCTTGACCCGGTCCTGCTCCATCGACGTGATCGCGGCGTAGGTGGTCCCGCCCTTGGAGGTGACGCGCTGGCGCAGGATTTCGGGCGGCTCGTCGGATTTGCGGGCAAGTTCGGACGAGCCGACGAAGGTGCCCACTGCCAGCTTGTGAGCGAGCTCGCGTGGCAAGCCCATGTCCGCGCCGGCCTGCGTCATGGCTTCGATGAAGTAGAACACGTAGGCAGGGCCCGAGCCGGAAAGCGCCGTTGCCACATCCAGCAGTTTTTCGTCGTCCACCCAGATGTATTCGCCCGTCGTGCCGATCACCCGCTCGACGATCGTACGGTCTGCGGCAGTGGCTGCCGGCCGCGCGAACAGCGCCGTCATGCCCTTGCCGACGAGCGCGGGCGTGTTCGGCATGGACCGGACGATGCGCTCCGTGCCAAGCCAGTGGACGATGCTGTCGCTGCGAATGCCGGCAGCCACGCTCAGATGCAACGCGGTCTTGGTGTGGTAGCGGGTCTGCAGCGCCGCCTCCTTGAAGGTCTGGGGCTTGACGGCCCACACGACCAGTGTGGCTCGGCCCAGGGCCGCGCCGGGAAGTTCGGCCGCCGCAATGCCGAACTGGCTTTGCAGTTTGGCGCGCGCTTCTGCGAACGGTTCGACCACGTCGATGCTGGTGGCCGGCACCCCCTGCTTGATCAGCCCGCCGATGATGGCGCTGGCCATGTTGCCGCCTCCGATGAAGGCGATGTGTTCGTGGCCGGCCTTGTCGCGGCCCGGTTGGTCGGTCATGTTGGCTCCTCATTGAATTCGAATGCGAGAAACTGGGTGATCTGCGCGGGACTGAAGTTGTCGTCGCTGACGAACACCAGCGACTTGCGGCCGTTGGGCAGGCGGGGGCCCCAGGCCATGGCTTCGGTGTTGTCGAGGCGGGCGAGGCCGAGGCTGGAGAAGTCCAGTACCAGCGTCTTGGCGCAGGGACGGTAGGCGCCCTCGTTCAGGCGCGCAGACGCGAGCGTGTCACTTCCGGTGCGCGTGTCGATGACATACAGACGCAGCGAGTTACCCACGCCCGACATGTAGGCCCGCTCGAGCACCAGCATCCGATGGGTATCGAGCATCAGGATCTCCGAGATGCCGTTGTCCGAGAAGGCATCGGCGGGACGGGGCGTATGCGGAACCGCATCGGGCATGTAGGCAAGCTGTCGCAAGGCCTGGCCCGATTCGAGGTCGAAGCAGGTCAGCCTGCAGGGGCCACCAGGGCGGTTCACCCCCGGCACTGGGCCGTCCTGGGAGAAGGCCGCTTCCATGGCGGCCCAGACCTGACGGCCATCCAGGGTCATGGCCAGACCTTCGAAGCCGAGATTGTGCCGAGGGCCCGTGGTGGGCGTCACCTCGAACATGGCGGGAAGTTTGAACTCTCGCAGTTGCCTGCCGTCGGGCGAGATCTCATGCAGGGACGGCCCGCGCCCCAGCCGCGCCTGGCCCTCGTCGGCCCAGATCAGCGTCTGCGTCGAAGGCCGCAGGCGCAGGGACTCGGGGTCGGGCGAGCGGACGCCGCTGCGACGGTCCGGGTAGGCGCTTGCATCCGCCTGCCGCAACGTGACCACCGATTGCAGCTCGGGCGTGCCCAGATGCCGTTCGGACAGGGCGAGCTTGAAGGTGTAGAACCTCGCGGGCTGGAGGTCCGAGCCATCGTCGCTGAGCGCATACCAGAGATCCTGGGCAGGGTCGTAGTCGAGTCCTGACAGGCCGCCGACGGTCGTTGCCTGGAACGTCATCCGATGGGGCAGGCGTGCTTCGCCGATGAGTCGCAAGGCGGATCGGGACGGCCCGGCAGGTGGACTGCCCGGAACTCCGCCGCAGCCGGCCAGCCCTGCGGAGAGGGTGGCCAAGGTCGCCATCATCGAACGTCGCGAGACAACTCGGGGTAAACGCGCATTCATCATGGTCAGCAGTCTAGATGCTGCGGCCCGGCTTGCGATAACCTACGGCGCCATGACATACCTTCTTGCGCTGGACCAGGGAACCACGAGTTCGCGGGCGATCCTTTTCGACCATTCCGGCCGGGTGGCGTCGGTCGCCCAGCGCGAGTTCGGCCAGATCTTTCCGCGTCCTGGCTGGGTCGAACACGACCCCCGCGAGATCTGGGCGTCCCAGCTGGCGGTTGCGCGCGAAGCGATCCAGGCGGCCGGGGGGCCCGCAGCGATCCGGGCGATCGGCATCACCAATCAGCGTGAGACGACGGTCCTGTGGGATCGCCGGACCGGCGAGCCGGTTGCCAATGCGATCGTCTGGCAGGACCGCCGGACGGCCGGGATGTGCGATGCACTGCGCGATCGCGGCAAGTCGGCCTGGATCCAGCGCAAGACCGGGCTGGTGCTGGACGCCTATTTCTCAGGTACGAAGCTTCAATGGCTCCTCGACAATGTGCAGGGCGCGCGCGACAGGGCGGAGCGGGGGGAGCTGGCCTTCGGGACGGTGGACAGCTGGCTGGTGTGGAATCTCACGGGCGGCCGGGTCCATGTGACCGACACCAGCAACGCGTCGCGCACGCTTCTGTTCAACCTGGACACGCATCAGTGGGATCCTGAACTTCTGGCCTTGTTCGGCGTTCCGGAGTCATTGCTCCCACGGATCGTTCCTTCCTGCGGCGTGGTCGGCGCCGTGGACGCAAGCCTGTTTGGTGCGGAGATCCCGATTGCCGGCATGGCAGGGGATCAGCAAGCCGCGACGTTCGGCCAGGCTTGCTTTGAACCCGGGATGGCCAAGAATACCTACGGCACCGGCTGCTTCATGCTCATGAACACCGGAGCCTCTGCGGTGAAGAGCCGCAATCGCCTGCTGACGACGGTGGGTTGGTCCGGTCCGGCATCGGAGCCGAGGGCAACCGCCTATTGCCTGGAGGGGTCGGTGTTCATGGCGGGGGCCACCATCCAGTGGCTGCGCGATGGGCTGCAGATCATTCAGAACGCCCAGGAAGTCGAGGCCCTCGCAGGTCTGGTGCCTGACACGGGCGACGTTTATCTGGTGCCAGCTTTCGCGGGCCTGGGCGCGCCGGACTGGGACGGCCATGCACGGGGCATGCTGATCGGCATGACGCGTGGCACGACCCGAGCCCATCTGGCGCGAGCCGCGCTGGAATCCATCGCCCTGCAGGTTGCCGACGTGTTCGAATGCATGGTGAAGGATGCGAGGCTGCCGCTGCGGGAACTGCGCGTGGACGGTGGGGCCTGCCGCAACAACCTCCTCATGCAGATGCAGGCCAATTTCCTGGGCGTGCCCGTGGTCCGGCCGCAGACCACGGAAACGACGGCGCTCGGGGCGGCTTACCTGGCCGGGCTGGCAACCGGCTTCTGGGCCGATGCCGCCGAAATCGCATCGCAGTGGGCCGTCGAGCGCCGCTTCGAGCCGCAGATGAATGGGCATGAGCGCGCCGCCAAGCTTCATCGCTGGCGTCAAGCCGTCGATCGGTCGCGCCTGTGGGCGAAAGGGTGAGCGCCGCATGACGACGGAACGTCCTTTGCCGACAGATCGTGGTGCTCTTCTGACGCGCCTGTCCCAGACGGAACAAGTCGACGTGGCCGTGATTGGCGGCGGCGCCACGGGACTTGGCGTCGCCCTCGACGCAGTGGCACGCGGCTTCAGCGTGGTTCTGGTGGAGTCGCACGACTTCGCGAAGGGTACGTCGTCACGCGCGACCAAGCTGGTGCATGGTGGCGTCAGATACCTGGCACAGGGGAACGTCGGCCTCGTGCGCGAGGCCTTGCACGAACGCAGCCTTCTGCTGCGCAATGCGCCTCATCTGGCACAGCCGCTTCCTTTCGTGATGCCGTCGTACAAACTCTGGGAGACGCCGTTCTACGGACTTGGGCTCAAGATGTATGACGTGCTGGCGGGCTCGGCCGGGCTCGGATCGACCCAGCTCCTCGATCGCGCTGCCACGCTGGAATGCCTGCCGACCGTGAGGTCGGCCGGGTTGAAGGGGGGCGTCAAGTACTGGGATGGTCAGTTCGATGACGCGCGGCTGGCGTTGGCCCTGGCACGAACGGCTGCTGCACGTGGCGCCCTGGTGTTGAATTACTGTGCGGCGACCGACCTTCTGTACGAGCCGGGTCGCGTGGCGGGCTTCATGTGCGAAGACAGGGAGTCCGGTCAGCGTTACACGGTGCGAGCCTCATGCGTGGTCAACGCGGCGGGCGTCTGGGTGGACGAGTTCCGCCAGAAGGATGGCGAATCAACGGGGCGGAGCGTCCGCCCCATGGTTGCTCCGAGCCAGGGGGTTCATCTGGTGGTGGACCGGGATTTCCTGCCGGGGGGACACGCACTTCTGGTGCCCAAGACCGCCGATGGCCGAGTTCTTTTCGCTGTTCCCTGGTTAGGCAAACTCATATTGGGAACGACGGACACACCGCGCCACGACCTTCCTCGTGAGCCGGAGGCCTTCGAGGCCGAAATCAGCTTCATTTTGCAGGAGGCGGGACGGTACCTGAGTCGGGCGCCGCAGCGCTCTGATGTGCGCAGCGTCTGGGTTGGCCTGAGGCCGTTGGTCAAGCCGCAAGCCGATGACGGAGGCGACACAAAGGCGCTCAGTCGTGAACACACCGTGCTGGTCAGCCGAAGCGGCCTGCTCACCGTGACGGGCGGAAAGTGGACCACTTACCGCGCCATGGCGGAGGACGTCCTGGAGCGGGCCTCTGACGCTGGCTTGTTGCCTGCAAGACCGTCCGGAGTGACCGCTAACATTTCTCTTGTCGGCTCCTGGGCCGATTTGCAGGAGGCGCCGAAGCCCGGAATCGGTGACACGCCCGGCCTCCACTCCTATGGCGCGGAAGCAGGTTGGGTCCAGGCGACGGAGGGCGCTGGCATCGAGTTGGGTGGAGGCCTGACGGAGGCAATGGTGCGGTACGCCGCAAGGTACGAATATGCGCGCACCGTCGAGGATGTTCTGGCGCGAAGAAGCCGGGTCCTTTTTCTGGACGCCAAGCTCGCGGCTTCGATGGCAGAGGCTGTCGGTGGGGTGCTGCAACACGAAACCGGGCTGGAACCGAAGGTTGCGGAGTTCCGCGAACTGGCTCAAGGGTATTTGCTGAGATAGCGCTTGACAGGCCGCCTGTGTCTTGAAATAATCGCGGGCTTCGCTGTAAAAAGCGATAGATATCTGCCCAAGAGAAGTGCTGCGAGTGGTTCGCAGTGCCGACAGCGGGCCCAAGACTGACTCCTGAGCTTTGTGCGATGGGGCCAAGTTGGGAACAAAGAAATGATCCAAACTGAATCCCGGTTAGAGGTTGCTGATAACACCGGCGCCAAATCCGTTCTTTGCATCAAGGTGCTGGGCGGTTCGAAGCGTCGTTACGCCAGTGTTGGCGACGTCATCAAGGTGAGCATCAAGGAAGCTGCCCCGCGTGGACGCGTCAAGAAGGGCGAGGTCTACAGTGCGGTTGTGGTTCGCACAGCCAAGGGCATTCGTCGTGGCGATGGCTCCCTGGTCAAATTCGATGGCAACGCTGCGGTGTTGCTGAATAACAAGCTCGAGCCTATTGGCACCCGCATCTTTGGACCCGTGACGCGTGAACTGCGTACCGAGAAGTTCATGAAGATCGTTTCGCTGGCTCCTGAAGTTCTCTGAGGACTCGTGATGAACAAGATTCGCACTGGCGACGAAGTCATCGTGCTTGCGGGCCGTGACAAGGGTAAGCGCGGCAAGGTGACTGCGCGCAAAGACGATTCCTATGTCGTTGTTGACGGCATCAATCTGGTGAAGAAGCACACCAAGCCCAACCCCCTCAAGGGGACGACGGGCGGTATCGTTGAGAAGGTCATGCCGATTCATCAGTCCAACGTGGCGATCTTCAACGCCGCTACGGGCAAGGCGGACCGTGTGGGCATCAAACTGCTGGCTGATGGAAAGCGCGTGCGCGTTTTCAAGTCCAGTGGTGAAGAAATCAAGGCGGCATAAGCATGGCTACTTCTCGATTCCAGGATCATTACCGCGACAAGGTTGCTCCCGACCTCGTTGCCAAGTTTGGCTACAAGTCGCCGATGCAGGTTCCTCGCATCACCAAGATCACGCTCAACATGGGTGTGAGCGAGGCTGTTGCCGACAAGAAGGTCATGGACAATGCGGTCGCTGACCTCACGAAGATTGCTGGCCAGAAGCCGGTGGTGACCAAGGCCAAGAAGGCCATTGCCGGTTTCAAGATTCGCGAAGGCTTGCCCATTGGCACGATGGTGACTCTGCGCGGCGTCAAGATGTACGAGTTTCTTGATCGTTTCGTGACGGTTGCTCTTCCGCGCGTGCGTGACTTCCGGGGTATTTCCGGGCGCGCATTCGATGGCCGCGGCAATTACAACATCGGCGTCAAAGAGCAGATTATCTTCCCTGAAATCGAGTACGACAAGGTGGATGCCCTGCGTGGCCTGAATATCAGCATCACGACGACGGCAAAGACGGATGAGGAGTGCAAGGCGCTTCTCGCTGGTTTCCGTTTCCCGTTCAAGAACTGAGGTGAAGTGTGGCAAAGAAAGCATTGATCGAGCGTGAGCTGAAGCGTGACAAGCTGGTTGCGAAGTACGCCAAGAAGCACGCCGAATTGAAGGCCATCGCCGGGGACGCGAAGAAGAGTGATGAAGAGCGTGCTGCGGCGCGCCTGGCTCTGCAAAAGCTTCCGCGGAACGCCAACGCAACCCGGCAGCGCAATCGTTGCGAAATCACCGGGCGTCCTCGTGGCACGTTCCGTCAGTTCGGTCTGGCCCGCGCGAAGATTCGCGAAATGGCCTTCACGGGTGACATCCCCGGCATGGTCAAGGCCAGCTGGTAAGCAGGCAGGAGAGATTTGACATGAGCATGAGTGATCCCATTGCCGACTTGCTGACCCGTATCCGCAATGCGCAGATGGTGGCCAAGGCCACCGTGTCGGTCCCGTCGTCCAAGGTGAAGGTGGCGATTGCCCAGGTCCTGAAGGACGAGGGTTACATCGACGGCTTCCAGGTCAAGACCGAAGCAGGCAAGTCCGAGCTGGAAATTGCCCTGAAGTACTACGCCGGCCGCCCGGTCATCGAGCGGATCGAGCGAGTGAGCCGGCCCGGCTTGCGTGTATACAAAGGCCGCGATTCAATCCCCCAGGTCATGAATGGGTTGGGTGTGGCTATCGTGACGACCCCCAAGGGCGTCATGACCGACCGCAAGGCTCGCGCCACTGGCGTGGGCGGCGAAGTCCTGTGCTACGTGGCCTGAGCGGAGAAGAAAAATGTCCCGTGTAGGAAAAATGCCCGTAACCGTCCCCGCAGGTGTGGACGTGTCCATCAAGGACGATCAAATCAGCGTCAAGGGTACTGGTGGTAGCCTTTCGCTGTCTCAAAACGCGCTTGTGAAGGTTGTGAGCGAAGGGGGCAAGCTGAGCTTTGTCCCCGCTAACGAGTCGCGTGAGGCGAACGCCATGAGCGGCACCATGCGGCAGCTGGTTAACAACATGGTCGTCGGAGTCACCAAGGGCTTTGAGAAGAAGCTCAGCCTGGTTGGCGTAGGCTACAAGGCCCAGGCGCAAGGTGCGAAGCTGAACCTTTCTGTTGGCTACTCGCATCCCGTGAACAAGGACATGCCTGCAGGCATCACCGTTGCGACGCCGACGCCCACTGAGGTTGTCATCAAGGGGGCTGATCGACAACGTGTTGGCCAGGTTGCCGCCGAAATTCGTGCTATCCGTCCGCCGGAGCCTTACAAGGGCAAGGGCATTCGTTACTCGGACGAGAAGATCACGATCAAAGAGACGAAGAAGAAGTAAGGAGCCGCATTATGTTGACCAAAAAAGAACAGCGTCTCCGCCGAGCCCGTCAAACGCGGATTCGCATCGCAACGCAGGGGGTCGCCCGCTTGACGGTGAATCGTACCAACCTGCATATCTATGCCAGCGTGATCTCTGGCGACGGAAGCAAGGTGATTGCAAGCGCTTCGACGGTCGAAGCCGATGTCCGCAAGGATCTCGGCGCTACCGGCAAAGGCGCCACAACGTCCGCCGCACAGATCATTGGCAAGCGCATCGCTGAAAAGGCGAAGGCGGCCGGTGTGGAGAAGGTGGCGTTTGACCGCGCTGGTTTTGCCTACCATGGCCGCGTCAAGGCGCTGGCTGATGCAGCGCGCGAAGCTGGTTTGCAGTTCTAAGCTGATCGGGATTAAAAATGGCTAAAGTTCAAGCGAAAACGCAAGGTGACGGTCCCGAAGACGGGATGCGCGAGAAGATGATTGCGGTGAACCGCGTCACCAAAGTTGTCAAGGGTGGCCGGATCCTGGGTTTTGCTGCGCTTACCGTAGTCGGAGACGGCGATGGTCGGGTCGGCATGGGCAAGGGCAAGTCCAAAGAGGTTCCCGCTGCTGTGCAGAAGGCGATGGAAGAAGCTCGTCGGAACATGACCAAGGTATCCCTCAAGAACGGCTCGATTCACCACAAGGTGGTGGGTCAGCATGGGGCGGCCACTGTGATGATGATGCCTGCGCCCAAGGGGACTGGCATTATTGCCGGTGGTCCGATGCGCGCCGTGTTTGAAGTCATGGGTATTACGGACATCGTCGCGAAGAGTCACGGGTCCACGAATCCCTACAACATGGTTCGCGCCACGTTCGATGCCCTGCGTAGCTCAACAACCCCCGGCGAAGTCGCTGCGAAGCGTGGTAAGTCGGTCGAAGACATTTTCGCCTGATCCTGGAGCGTCAGCATGACAACGAAACAAACGGTCAAGGTCCAGCTGGTTCGCAGTCCCATCGGCTGCAAGCAATCGCACCGTGCAACTGTGCGCGGCCTGGGTCTGCGGAAGTTGCGCAGTGTGAGTGAGCTTCAGGACACTCCTGAAGTGCGCGGCATGATTAATACGATCAGTTATCTGGTCAAGGTCCTCTGAGAGGCAACAAGATGGAACTCAACGGCATCAAGCCTGCAGCTGGGGCTAAGCACGCGAAGCGTCGTGTGGGGCGCGGAATCGGTTCGGGCCTTGGAAAGACGGCGGGTCGCGGCCACAAAGGCCAAAAGTCGCGCGCTGGCGGCTATCACAAGGTGGGCTTCGAAGGCGGTCAAATGCCTTTGCAGCGGCGGCTCCCGAAGCGGGGCTTCAAGTCGCATCTTCTCAAGTTCAACGCCGAGGTCACGCTCGCGTCCCTGGAGAAGCTGGGTGCTGCAGAGGTAGATCTGCTGGTACTGAAGCAAGCTGGCTTGGTTCGGGAAATTGCCAAGACGGTCAAGGTCATCAAGTCGGGCGCGCTTTCGCGTGCTGTCAAATTGACCGGCATCGGAGCTACGGCTGGAGCCAAGGCTGCAATCGAAGCAGCGGGCGGCTCGCTCGCCTGATCATTTTTCTACGGAAAGAACCAATTCGTGGCCACCAACGCAGCGCAAATCGCAAAGACCGGCAAGTTCGGCGACCTTCGTCGCCGGCTTGTTTTTTTGCTGCTGGCATTGGTGGTCTATCGGATCGGCGCACACATTCCCGTGCCCGGAATTGATCCGGCCCAGCTCGAACAGCTCTTCAAGGGGCAGCAGGGTGGCATCCTGAGCTTGTTCAACATGTTCTCGGGTGGCGCGCTGTCTCGTTTCACGGTGTTTGCGTTGGGGATCATGCCGTACATCTCGGCATCGATCATCATGCAGCTGCTCACGTATGTCGTTCCCACATTCGAGCAGCTCAAGAAAGAGGGCGAAGCGGGGCGTCGAAAGATCACGCAGTACACGCGTTACGGAACCCTGGCGCTCGCAATTTTTCAGTCCTTGGGTATTGCGGTTGCTCTCGAAAGTTCGGCCGGCTTGGTCATTTCTCCCGGCTTCGGTTTTCGCATCACTGCTGTTGTGAGCTTGACTGCCGGCACGATGTTCCTCATGTGGTTAGGCGAGCAGATTACCGAGCGTGGGCTGGGTAATGGCATCTCCATTCTGATCTTTGCAGGCATCGCTGCAGGACTCCCGAATGCAATCGGCGGTTTGCTGGAGCTGGTGCGGACCGGTGCCATGAACATTCTTGCCGCTGTGATCATCGTGGCTGTGGTGATCCTGGTGACTTATTTTGTGGTCTTCGTTGAGCGCGGTCAGCGGAAGATTCTTGTCAACTATGCCCGTCGCCAGGTCGGAAACAAGGTTTACGGTGGACAGTCTTCTCATCTGCCCTTGAAGCTCAACATGGCTGGCGTGATTCCTCCCATTTTCGCATCGTCGATCATCCTGTTGCCGGCCACGGTTGTTAGCTGGTTCAGCGCAGGTGAGTCGATGCGCTGGCTGAAAGACATCGCCGGAATGCTGACTCCGGGTCAACCCATTTATGTGCTGCTTTATGCGAGCGCCATCGTCTTCTTCTGTTTCTTCTACACGGCCTTGGTCTTCAACAGCCGTGAGACCGCCGATAACTTGAAGAAGAGCGGGGCATTCATCCCTGGGATTCGTCCCGGTGAGCAGACCGCGAAGTATATTGATCGGATTCTGGTGCGGCTGACACTGGCGGGGGCGATCTACATCACGTTCGTCTGCCTTCTGCCCGAGTTCCTGATTTTGAAATATAACGTCCCATTTTATTTTGGCGGCACCTCCCTTCTCATCATCGTCGTTGTCACCATGGATTTCATGGCGCAAGTGCAGAACTACATGATGTCCCAGCAATACGAATCGCTCCTCAAGAAGGCGAACTTCAAGACTTCTCCGGGCGCGTGATGGCATGTCGAAGGATGATGTCATCCAGATGCAGGGCGAAGTCGTCGAAAACTTGCCTAACGCGACATTTCGAGTGAAGCTGGAGAATGGACATGTCGTGCTAGGGCACATATCCGGAAAGATGCGTATGCATTACATCCGGATTCTTCCCGGCGACAAGGTGACAGTTGAGTTGACGCCCTATGATTTGTCTCGGGCCCGGATTGTGTTTCGCGCCAAGTGAGCGTGAAGTTTTAGGAGAGAAAAATGAGAGTTTCGGCTTCGGTCAAGAAAATCTGCCGCAACTGCAAGATTATCCGTCGCAAGGGTATCGTGCGCGTGATCTGCACGGATCCGCGTCACAAGCAGCGTCAAGGCTGACAGGAAAGTTTTAGAGGACCAACATGGCACGTATTGCTGGTATCAACATCCCTCCGCAGCAGCATGCGGAAATCGGCTTGACCGCGATTTTTGGAATCGGCCGCACCCGCGCCCGCAAGATCTGCGAAGCGTGTGGCATCGCTTACTCCAAGAAGGTCAAGGATCTGACCGACGCCGATCTGGAAAAGATTCGCGATCAGATCGCACAGTTCACGATTGAGGGTGACCTGCGTCGTGAGACCACGATGAACATCAAGCGACTGATGGACATCGGCTGCTATCGTGGCTTCCGCCACCGGCGTGGTCTGCCCATGCGCGGCCAGCGGACACGGACGAACGCGCGTACCCGCAAGGGACCGCGGAAGGCCGCAGCTGCGCTGAAGAAATAATCGGAAAAGAGAACTGATATGGCCAAGGCTCCTGCCAATAACGCTGCGCAGCGTGTGCGCAAGAAGGTACGCAAGAATGTATCGGACGGCGTCGCGCACGTTCACGCGTCCTTCAACAACACGATCATCACCATCACCGACCGTCAAGGCAATGCCTTGTCCTGGGCGTCGTCTGGCGGACAAGGGTTCAAGGGTTCCAGGAAGTCGACGCCCTTCGCCGCTCAGGTTGCTTCTGAGGTTGCGGGGCGCGCTGCGATCGAACAGGGGATCAAGAATCTCGATGTTGAGATCAAGGGGCCGGGACCCGGCCGTGAGTCGTCCGTTCGCGCCTTGGCTGCTCTCGGGATTCGCATCAATCTGATTGCCGATGTGACCCCCGTTCCCCACAACGGCTGCCGCCCGCAGAAGCGCCGCCGTATTTGATGCTTTTCTCTGAAGCGGTGAGCGTGTATTGCGCCTGCCGCTTTTTTGCATTTCTTAACCAAGCCCACCGCTTTGGACTCTGGTCCAGAGCTCCCGCAGGCAATCTGCGGTAGTTGAAGAAAAGGAACTCAAGTGGCACGTTACCTCGGCCCAAAGGCCAAACTCTCTCGCCGTGAAGGCACGGATCTTTTCCTGAAGAGCGCGCGTCGCTCCATCAGTGACAAGGCAAAGTTCGACTCCAAGCCCGGGCAACATGGGCGTACCTCCGGCGCACGTACGTCTGATTTTGGCTTGCAGTTGCGCGAGAAGCAGAAGGTGAAGCGCATGTACGGCGTCCTGGAGCGCCAGTTCCGACGCTACTTTGAGGAGGCGGACCGCCGTCGCGGCAATACGGGTGCGAACCTTCTGTTCTTGCTCGAGTCCCGTCTGGACAACGTTGTGTATCGCATGGGCTTTGGCTCCACGCGCGCCGAGGCTCGCCAGTTGGTCTCCCACAAGGCGATCACGGTGAACGGCCAACCGGTCAACATTCCTTCGTATCTGGTTCAGACTGGTGACGTGGTCGCTGTTCGTGAAAAGTCGAAGAAGCAGGCGCGGGTGGTTGAGGCCCTTCAATTGGCGCAGCAAGTTGGCATTCCGGCTTGGGTTGAGGTCAACGTAGAGAAGGGCGAGGGCATTTTCAAGAAGGTGCCTGATCGCGATGAATTCGGCTCCGACATCAATGAGTCGCTCATCGTCGAGTTGTATTCGCGCTAAACGAGCCTGAACTCGTTCGATTCGTTCCCGAAGCCCAGGGCACTGGGCTTCGGGTGCTTCATCAACCTTACCGGTGTAACGAGCCGGGGGTATTGAGAGGAAGTTCTGCATGCAAACCAATCTGCTGAAACCCAAAGCTATCAATGTCGAGCAGCTGGGTGTCAATCGGGCCAAGGTTACCCTCGAACCGTTCGAGCGCGGTTATGGACACACGTTGGGCAATGCTCTGCGGCGCGTCCTTCTGTCGTCTATGGTGGGGTACGCGGCGACGGAAGTAACGATCGCAGGAGTTCTTCATGAATATTCTTCGATCGACGGAGTCCAGGAAGATGTTGTCAACATCCTCTTGAACCTGAAGGGTGTGGTATTCAAACTTCACAATCGCGACGAAGTCACGCTGAGCCTGCGTAAAGACGGCGAAGGTGTGGTGACCGCAGCGGACATTCAGACGCCGCACGACGTCGAAATCATCAATCCTGATCATGTGATTGCCAACTTGTCCCAAGGCGGCAAGATCGATATGCAGATCAAGGTCGAGAAGGGGCGTGGGTATGTTCCCGGAACCATGCGGCGGTATGGGGACGAGCCGACTAAGTCGATCGGGCGTATCGTCCTGGATGCTTCATTCTCGCCAGTGAAGCGAGTTAGTTACATTGTCGAGAGTGCCCGTGTGGAGCAGCGTACGGACCTAGACAAGCTGGTGGTGGAGATCGAGACGAACGGCGCGATCACAGCCGAGGACGCCGTTCGGGCGTCGGCGAAGATTCTGGTTGAACAGTTGGCCGTGTTTGCGCAACTGGAAGGAAGCGAGCTTGCCGCTTTCGACGCACCGGCGCCGCGTAGTTCCCAACAGTTTGATCCGATTCTCCTGCGCCCGGTCGATGAGTTGGAGTTGACCGTCCGCTCTGCGAATTGCTTGAAGGCTGAGAACATTTACTACATTGGCGATTTGATTCAGCGGACTGAGAACGAATTGCTCAAGACGCCGAATCTTGGGCGAAAGTCTCTCAACGAGATCAAGGAAGTCCTTGCTTCTCGTGGATTGACTCTCGGTATGAAGCTTGAGAGCTGGCCGCCGGCGGGCTTGGACAAGCGCTGATTGATTTGAGTGTGCATCAGGCAGTACCTGACACGGCTGCCTGTCTATATAAGGAAAGGAAAGCACCATGCGTCACGGACAAGGTCTGCGCAAGCTGAACCGCACCAGCGAGCATCGACTCGCAATGCTCCGAAACATGATGAACTCGCTCATCGAGCATGAAGTCATCAAAACGACGGTACCCAAAGCCAAGGAATTGCGTCGGGTTGTTGAACCCATGATTACTTTGGCGAAGGAAGGTACGTTGTCCAACAGGCGGTTGGCTTTCAGCCGGTTGAGGGATCGCGATAGCGTCACCAAACTCTTTGGAGAACTTGGTCCTCGCTACAAGACGCGTCCAGGCGGGTACACGCGCATTTTGAAAATGGGATTTCGCGTCGGTGACAATGCTCCGATGGCACTGGTCGAGCTGGTTGATCGCCCTGACGATTCTAGTAATTCAGGTGATGCAAAAGCCGCTGAATAAGTTATAATCAAGACGCGCGATGGAGCAGCCTGGTAGCTCGTTGGGCTCATAACCCAAAGGTCGCAAGTTCAAATCTTGCTCGCGCAACCAACTTTGCAAAAGCCCTCTCCGTGAGGGCTTTTTCTTTTCTGAATGAACTGTTTGCGCTGATGTCGCTGAATCGTAATCGTCCGGCCAATCTCTTCTTGAGCCCGATGCGCTGAGTGACCTGCCCTCTGTAGACGTACCAATCTGGTGAACTTCGGGTCGTTGTCGGTATGCACGGCCTGCGGATGTCCAACAGCGCTGCCCGATCCAACACTCGGGTCACGTACTGGCCCAAGATGCCGAACTCCACCACGATGTCCCGCTCTTGTGGCTGAAGGCATCGGCCACCGTAAGGTATTTCAAGCGCCGTCCGCCCGAGAGGCTGTCGCTCACAAAGTCCATGCTCCACACCTCGTTGACCGTGCGAGCGAGTTTCAGCGGCACACGCTCGTTGACTGGCCGCTTGCCCTTCTTGCGACGGCACAGCCAAGTTGGCCTTGCCGGTGGAGGCGGTATACGCGCTTGTGGTTGACGCCGGGAACTAGGGCGCAACAGGTTGTGAATGCGCCGGTGGCCAAAGCGCTGGCGCTCGCGCGCGATCTGCACAATCTTGTCGTGCAGATCCTGCATGGCCTGGTCGACCTGCGGCGGATGGCGGTAGCTTTCGCGTGAGAGCCTCACAAGACAGCACGCGCGGTGCTTGGACAGATGGTGTTCGCTGGCCGTGATCCGGTTCGCCGCGCGCCTGACCTGTGGGGCTAGCGCATTACCCCCAGAACGCTCTTGGGCGCGTTCATGTCCAGGTGCGCTTCGGCCAACAGCCGCATGAGCTTGGCGTTCTCCCAATTCGAGCTTACGCAGGCGCTGGGCTTCGGACACCCGCATGCCGCCGAACTTGGCGCGCCACATGCAAAACGTCGCGTCGCTGAAACCGCCATTGCGGCACAGTTCCTTGATTGGAAAGCCGGCCTCGGCCTGTTTGAGGAACCCGATGATCTGTTCCTCGCTGAATCTGATCTTCTTGATGTTCGTCACTCTCCTGGTGGTTGACGGACTTCACTAACTTCAGACTGGTATGGCTGGTGTGGGCGGGTCAGACTTCACCGTGCCCGCATGTATGGCCCGCCGCGCTGCCTCCACATGGGTTTCGTGGAAGCTTGAGACTCCTTGAGTTGATGGCGCCTCTCAATCGTATCGAGAAATGAGTAAAGGCGACATTGAGCTTTCAACAAAGAATATACCAATTAATTATTAATTCAATGGCCAGCGCGTTTCATTTGGGCGCATTTGTGTGCACATGAAACAAAAGTAACGAATGCAAACACGCGGCGCAGGGCCAGTACTGCGCGACTTTCCTAGACCTTGTTGAATCTGACCGGCGGCTTGTCACGTATAAAAAGTTACAATAAATCAAATACTTACCTCTGATTCATTTCAAACCGCTAGACATCTCCAGGTGCGTGTGATTTTCTCCACAGTTCCGTGTTTGTTACCTGCTTTTTTGTGGAATGTCCTGTTACAAAAACTCGCGCTTCCTTAGACTTGCTTACTTGGCAACTCGCGCCAAAGCTCGCTTCGCGCGAGCTTTTGGGGCTGAAACTTTTGATTGAGGTGTTGGTGGCGTTCCAGTTGGGCCGAAATCTATGGATACTTTTGCGACGATGGGTCGCAGGAGTATTGGTTTTCGGCGCATTCGCCCTGGGGGCGCCTGTCGCGTTGGCTCAGACCCAAGTCTCCAACGTTGCGACGATTACGCCCCCTGTTAGCGTCTCAAATACCAATCCTTCGTGCGCGGCGACGGCGGGTGTGTGCTCTGCCACCGATACCGATACTGTTACGCCATCCCCACCGACGGTGACCAAGTCATTTTCTCCCACCAGCATTCTTGCTGGTGGGACGTCGTTGCTGACAATCACGTTGACCAATACGCATGCCTTGACTTCCGCAACCTTGTCGACGGCCTTCACCGACGTCTACCCGACGGGTGTAGTGAACTACACGTCGACGGCTTCGACAACCTGTGTTTCTGGTGCTCCGGTTGTGACCGTGGGGGGCGGGAGCCTGACGCTGCCGGTCGGCACGGTGATCCCCCCCAACTCATCATGTGTGGTTTCATCGGTCGTGACGAGCACGTTGACCGGAACGGTGACAAACACCGTGCCCGCAGGTTCTCTCACCACGCTTGTTGGAGCTAGCTCGAACTCGGCCAGTGCGACCCTGAGTGTCTCGCCGTTGGCCAACGTCAGCGTTTCTAAACTCGTCGGCACCAGCAGTGTCCTGTCTGGTGGAACCACAACTTTCAGTTTTGTTCTTGGCAATTCCGGCCCATCTGCTTTGACCGGCGCCAGCTTTGTCGACACGCTTCCCGCAGGATTCGGTACTGCCACACTGGTTGGCAGCCAAGTCAGCGGTGGCGCGACCACTGGCAGCTTCAGCATTGGCGGAACAACCGTTCAGGGTTCTGTGACGATCCCGTCGGGCGGAGCGGTCACCGTCACAGTGCAGGTCACGTCGGGGGCGTCAACGGGGACGCTTGTCAATACGGTTACTCTCGCTCCGCCTGTTGGAACCACCATCAATGGAACGAGCGTGGGGACGGTTTCAGTTGTGGTCTCGCCCAGTGCCGATCTGCGGGTGTCTAAAGTGGCCTCATCTGTCCAGGGTACAGCCGGCAGTACCGTGGGTTACACCGTGACATTGGTCAATCTGGGCCCCAGTGTTGCGCAGAATGTCACGCTGACAGACGTTCTGAGTGCTGGCCACTCGCTTGTGAGTATCACGCCGCTCGATGGGGGGACGGTTTCTCCGGCAGGGTTGACGGTTAACGTGACCGTGGCCAGCTTGGCGGTGAATGCAACTCTATCGGTTCGAATTGTCGCCACGGTAACGGCAACCGGCGGCAGTGTCACCGACACTGTGACTGGGACGAGCACCGTTGCGGATCCGGTGCCCGGCAACAACACAACGACTCTGGTGTTACCTGTCGTGCCGGCCGTCAGCCTGACGGTGGCCAAGCTGGCGGCGGCGGGCACGGTGTCGGCGGGATCGGCGACGACGTTCAGCTTCGTGATCGGCAACGCGGGCCCGAACGCGCTCAGCGGAGGCAGCTTCGTAGACACGCTGCCGGCGGGCTGGGG
>JBGAIH010000049.1:0-24611 GCA_044225675.1 Burkholderiaceae bacterium | reverse complement strand
CCGTCGCCCATGCGTTCGAGCGCGGGTGCTTCCTCCACGGGGGCCGGCGTGGTCACGCTCTGCCAGCTCCACAGCGCAGCGAACGCAAACAGTACGGCGGGCAGCGCCACGATGGCCAGCTGCTTGAGGATGTAGCTGGTCGGCACGTCCCGGTTGCGGCTTCCCTTGAGCGCGGCCAGCAGCGTTGGCAGCGCGAGCGAGGCATGCGAGGGCGCGAGCTTGTCCGACAGCGGCGGCAGCGGCACGAAGCGCTCGGCCGCCGACAGCGGTGGCGCCAGCGACGGCTTGATCTTGGCCAGCAGGATCACGTAGAGGATGTACAGCCCCGCGAGCATCAGGCCCGGGAAGAACGCGCCGGCATACAGCTGCACCACCGACACGCCGGCCGTGGCCCCATAGACGATCAGCAGCACCGACGGCGGGATCAGAATGCCCAGGCAGCCGCCGGCCGTGATCGCACCGGCTGACACCTGCACGCTGTAGCCGCCGCGCAGCATCGCCGGCAGCGCCAGCAGCCCCATCAGCGTGACCACTGCACCGACGATGCCCGTGGCGGTGGCGAACACCGCGCAGGTCACCAGCGTGGCCACCGCCAGCGCGCCGGGCAGGCGCGCGAGCGCCAGGTGCAGGCTGCGAAAGAGCTTCTCGATCAGGTTGGCGCGCTCGACCAGGTAGCCCATGAAGACGAACAGCGGAATGGAGATGAGCACGTCGTTGCTCATCACCTTGAAGGTGGCCTGCACCATCAGGTCCAGCGTGTGCGTGATGTTGCGGTCGTAGGCCAGCCAGGTGAAGATCATGCCCATGCCCATCAGCGTGAACGCCGTGGGAAAGCCGAGCATGATGGCCACGACCACCAGCGACAGCATCAGCAGGCCGACGTGGCCGCGCTCGATCACCGGCACGCTCACCAGCATGTAGAGGGCCGCCAGCACGATCAGCCCCATGAGGCTGAAGCCGAACCACAGTTCCTTGCGCAGTTTCATCGCCGCGCTCCTTCGCCCGCGACGTAGCGGTCCAGCGCCTGGATGTCCTCGTCCTTGACGTTTACCATCGCCTTGAGCTTGTCGACGTCGACTTCCTCGACGTCCTCGCCGCGCGAGGGCCATTCACCCTGGCGGATGCAGATCACGCAGCGCGCGATCTCCACCAGGCCCTGCAGCAGCAGGATGCCGCCAGCCAGCGGAATGAAGAACTTGAAGGGGTAGACGGGAATCGGGTCGGCGTTGAAGGTGTGCTCGCGGATCGCCAGCGAATCGGTGAAGTAGTTCCAGCCGGCCCAGGTCAGCGCGACCACGCCCGGCAGGAAGAAAACGATGTAGAGAATCAGGTCCAGCCAGGCCTGCGTGCGCGGCCGGAAGAAGCCGTAGAGCACGTCGCCGCGCACGTGCCCGTTCTTGGACAGGGTGTAGGCGCCCGCCATCATGAACAGCACGCCGTAGAGCATGATCTGCGCGTCCAGCATCCAGCCGTGGGGCTTGCCCAGCACATAGCGCGAGAACACTTCCCAGGAAATGGCGACCGTCAGCAGCACGATGGCCCAGGCGAAGATCTGGCCGATCCAGGTGGAAAGCCGGTCGACCGCAAGCAGCAGTTTTTGCATGGTGGAGGGTTTCTGCGAGGAGAGAAGTCGGCGCTCTTGCGCAAACCAAGGGGCGGCTGGACGGTCGGCCCAGCCGCCCCTTTTCAGGGGGACGCAGTCGGTCAGGCCTTCTTCGCGCCCTTGCCGAAGTAGCGGTCGTAGGCCATGCGGAAGTTGATGTTGTAGTCGTTGTCCCAGGCCACTGCGCGCGAGGCGAAGTCGCGCTGCGAGTCCAGCACCTTCTTGAACAGGGCGTTCTCGCCGGCCTTCTTGGCGATCACCTTGTCCCAGGCGTCGAGCTGCGCCTTGAGGATGGCGTCGGGCGTCTTGTAGAAGTTGACCTTGTCCTTGGTCTTGAGCTCGATGTAGTCCCTGGAGTTGCGGTCGATCGCCTTCCAGCTCATGTCGGCGCTGGCGGCCTGCACGCCGTACTGGATGATGGCCTTGAGTTCGGCCGGCAGCGCGTTGTACTTGGCCTTGTTGAACAGCACTTCGAACTGCTCGCCGCTCTGGTGGAAGCTTTGCAGCATGCAGTTCTTGGCCACGTCGGGAAAGCCCAGCACCCGGTCGGACGAGGCGTTGTTGAACTCGGCCGCGTCGATCAGGCCGCGGTCGAGCGCCGGCACGATCTCGCCGCCGGGCAGCGGGTTGACGGCCGAGCCCAGCTCGTTGAATACATCCACCGCGAGACCCACGGTGCGGAACTTCAGGCCCTTCATCTGCGACACGTTGGACACCGGCTTCTTGAACCAGCCGAGCGGCTGCACCTGCATCGGCCCGTACAGGAAGGACACCACGTCCATGTTGATGGTCTTGTAGATTTCCTCCAGCAGCGCCTTGCCGCCGCCGTATTCATGCCAGGCCAGCACCATGTTGGAGTTCATGCCGAAGGCCGGGCCAGAGCCCCACAGCGCCAGCGCCGAGTTCTTGCCGTAGTGGTAGGCCACCACGCCATGGCCGCCGTCGAGCGTGCCCTTGTTCACCGCTTCGAGCAGCTGGAAGGCCGGCACCACCGCGCCCGAAGGCAGCACCTCGATCTTCAGGCGCCCGCCGGCCATGTCGTTGACCTTCTTGGCGAAGTCGTTCGCGTACTCGTGGAAGATGTCCTTGGCCGGCCACGTGCTCTGGAACCGGAAGGACGTGGTCGCGGCCTGCGCATTGGCCACCATGGGGGCGGCCAGCGCGCCGGAGGCGATGGCTGCGCCCTTGAGCAGGCTGCGGCGGCGGGGGGATTTGCTGTCGGTCATGGTTGTCTCCTGGGTTGGATAAATTGTTAGCAAACCATCATTGGCGGTCAGGAGGTGGTCAGCAAAGAGGGTTTTCACCATGGCCGGCAGCCGGATTGGTACGATGAAAGACAAAACAGTTTTTTGCTGCAGCGCACGATGGCCGGTACTTCACCGATACCGCACCGGCACCCCGCCGGCACCGCCCCGGCGCCGCAGCCCCGTGAAAGGACCCGCCGCATGAGTGACACGACCCCAAACGACACCGACGTCCGTCCGGCTGAAGGCTATGCCGGCGACATCACGCCCGATCTGGCCTGGCAATGGGTCGAGGCCGGCGAGGCCGTGCTGGTGGATGTGCGCAGCGACGCCGAGCGCGAATGGGTGGGTTTCGTGCCGGGCGCGGTGGCGCTCGCCTGGAAGCAGTGGCCCGGCATGGTGATGAATCCGGGGTTCGATGACGGCATCCGCGCCGCAGCGCCCGCAGGCCGCAAGGCCGTGCTGCTGTGCCGCAGCGGGGTGCGCTCCATTGCAGCGGCGCGGCGCGCCGCCGAGTTGGGCGTGCAGGCCTACAACATCCTTGAAGGCTTCGAGGGCGACGCGGATGCCCAGGGGCACCGCGGCAACCGCGGTGGCTGGCGCCAGCGCGGCCTGCCCTGGCGCCAGAACTGAGCGTGCACCCAGGCGCTGCGCCCCCCATCGCGCGAACAGCGGCCCGGTCAAGCTGACATCCAGCCTGCCGAGGCTGACGTGCCGGCTGCAGGGCGGCGCCGCCGCCGATACACTGGCTCGATGAATACCGACGCACTGCTCCAGCGCATCGAGCGCAAGCGCGACGAGGTGGTCGCGCTGACCCAGGACCTGGTCCGCATCCCCACCATCAACCCGCCGGGCGACGCCTACGAGGCCTGCGCCCGGCTGCTGGGCGAGCGCCTGGAAAGGCGCGGCTTCGCCGTCGAGTACATCCGCGCCCAGGGCGCGCCCGGCGACAGCGACTCGCATCCGCGCACCAACGTGGTGGCGCGTCTGGCAGGGCAGGGCAGCGGTGAATGCGTCCACTTCAACAGCCACATCGACGTGGTCGAGGTCGGCCCGGGCTGGACGACGGCCCCCTTCGGCGGTGAGGTCAAGGACGGCAAGGTCTATGGCCGCGGCACCTGCGACATGAAGGGCGGGCTTGCGGCGAGCGTGATCGCCTGCGAGGCGATCCTGGAGGAAGGGCTGCCCTTTCCCGGCGCACTGGAGATCAGCGGCACGGTGGACGAGGAGTCCGGAGGCTTTGCCGGGGTGGGTCATCTGGCCTCGCTCGGCTACTTCCGCAAGCCGCGCGTGCATCACGTGATCATTCCCGAGCCGCTCGGCGTGGACCGCATCTGCCTGGGCCATCGCGGCGTGTGGTGGGGCGAGGTCGAGACGCGCGGGCGCATCGCGCACGGCTCCATGCCCTTCCTGGGCGACAGCGCCATCAACCACATGGGCGCGTTCATCCATCTGCTCGAAAGCCGTCTGCAGCCCGAGCTGGCCGCGCGGCGCACCGCCGAACCGGTCGAGCCACCCGGCGCGCGCGTGAGCACGCTCAACCTCAACAGCATCCATGGCGGCCAGGTGGAGCAGGTGTACCGCATGGACGAGCAGGGCCGCCCTGCGGGTGACCTGCCCGCGCCGGTGGTCGCGCACAGCTGCCGCATGGTGCTCGACCGGCGCTTCATCGCCGAGGAGAGCCTGGAGGCCGTGCGCCAGGAGATCGTCGACATGCTTGAGGAACTGCGCCGCACGCGGCCGGGCTTCGACTATGCGGTGCGCGACATCATGAGCTTCCTGCCCACGGCCACGCCACGCGACGCGCCGGTGGTTGCCGCCACGGCGCGGGCCATCGCACGCGTGCTGGGGCGCGAGCCGAGCTACATCGCCAGCCCCGGCACCTACGACCAGAAGCACATCGTGCGCTCAGGCACGCTCGACGCCTGCATCGCCTATGGCCCAGGCATCCTCGACCTCGCCCACCAGCCCGACGAGTACGTCGGCATCGCCGAACTGGTCGACTCCGCCAAGATCATGGCCCTGGCCGCGCTGCAGCTCACCGGCGCCATGCCCCGCCGCTGACGCGCGACTCAGAGTCGACCCAAGTCAGGCCGGCCTCCGGGCAAGCAAGCCCCTCCGTGAGCGCAGGCCGCGCATGGCCGCCCAAAGCGGCCGCGCGCCCCCCAGTGGGGGGAAGCGACCGAAGGTCGCATCGGGGGGCGTCCTACCCTCCGCGCATGGCCGCCCAAAGCGGCCGCGCGCCCCCCAGTGGGGGGAGGCGACCGAAGGTCGCATCGGGGGGCGTCTTCATTCAAGCAAAGCGCCGCGAGGCGATTTCCAGCAGGCCGTCGAAGATCAGCCCGTCGACGAGTTCAAACGGCACCGACATGCTCGGCGCCATCTTCCATCCTGCGCCGCCGGTCATGAAGCAGGCCGGTTCGGCGCCGCAGTGCGCGCGCACGTGCTGCACCATGCGTTCGACCGCGCCCGCAATGGCATAGGTGCCGCCGCTCGTGAGTGCGTCGCTGGTGTTGGTGGGGAACTCGCGGACTTCGCCCGTGGGCACATGCAGCCCGGCCGTACCTGACTCGAGCGCGCGCAGCATGATGCCGTGCCCGGGCAGGATCAGCCCGCCCAGAAAGCGGCCGCTGGCGTCCACCGCCTCGACCGTGACGGCCGTGCCGACCATCACCACCACCATCGGCCGCGCCGCGCCCTGCGACAGCATGCGGTGGCGCGCACCGATCATCGCCACCCAGCGGTCCGAGCCCAGCCGCGTGGGATGGTCGTAGCCGTTGACGAGCCCGGCCTCCTCGGCGCTGGAGACGACCCATTGCGGCGCGACGTCCCACAGCTCCATCTGCTCCTGGACGCGGCGCTTGACCGCATCGCCCGCCACGATGCAGCCGAGCATGCGTGCGGGCTCCGGCAAGGCGGACCACTCGCCTTCGGCCAGCCGGTCGATGTTCTCGAGAAACTCGGCGCCCTGGGCGACTGGCGATGCGCCCGGTCGCGGTGCCTCGTACATCGCCCACTTCAGTCGCGTGTTGCCGACATCGATTGCCAGAAAAGTCATGGCGGACATTATTGCGGGTTTCCTTCGATTCGGGCCGGTCATGGAATGAGGCTACATTGGGCTGGTCACACCACCCTCATCAGGAGCGAAGCCATGGGTCTTTTCAGTTTCATCAAGGAAGCCGGCGAAAAACTGTTCGGCGGCAAGGAAGTCGAAGCCGCCGCAGCGGCCGTGCAGGCCAATCCGGCCGCACAGCCCACGCTGGACGAGCTCAACACCAAGGCGGCGCACGCCATCAAGGCCTACATCGAAACCCAGAACCTCGGCCTGAGCGGCCTGTTCGTCCTCTATGACGGCGCGACCGGCAAGGTCACCGTCCAGGGCGAAGCGCCCACGCAGGAAGCCAGCGAGAAGGTCACCCTCTGCTGCGGCAACGTCGGCAACGTCAAGGAAGTCGAAAACCTCATGTCCGTCGCCGCCCCCGCCGACGAATCCCAGTACCACGACGTCGTCCGCGGCGACACCCTCTCGGCCATCGCCAAAAAGTTCTACGGCAACGCCAACAAGTACATGGTCATCTTCGAAGCCAACAAGCCCATGCTCTCCCACCCCGACAAGATCTACCCCGGCCAAAAACTCCGCATCCCCAAGATCTGAGCGAACCGCAGACGGCCAGAAGGCAAAAGACACCCGCGCTCCGCATGGCAAGCGCAGCGAAGCCCCATCGTGAGCGCAGGCCGCGCCGGGCCGACCCAAGCGGCCGCGCGCCCCCCAGTGGGGGGAGGCGGCGCAAAGCGCCGCATCGGGGGGCGTCCTATATCACCCCCATCCAGCAAGCCCGCTGGATCGCCGCCAGCTTGTTGTCCACCTTGAGCTTGGCCATCGCATTCGAGATGTGGTAGTTCACCGTCCGGTCGCTGCAGCCGAGGATCCGCGAGCTCTGGCGTGCCGTCTTGCCTTCGAAGGCCAGCATCAGGCATTCGCGCTCGCGCGGGCTGAGCATGCTGCGCGCCTCGGCGATCGCGCGCTTGACGATCGGCCAGATGTTGAGCGCCGACCATGCCAGGGACGCGGCCTCCGACCGGTCGTTGAGTTCGCGTGGACTGAACATGAAGCATTCGAACGCGCGGCCCGCAGGCAGCGAGAACTCCACCCGCACGATGGTCTGGTAGCCGTGAGCGAGCGCCAGCACCCGCCAGCGGTTGGCGCCCAGGTGGGCGGACTTCGAGATATGCTGCCAGGCGACCAGCGGCGCGTCGGAGTCTCGCCACGGCGTGCCGAACTCGCGGCTTTCGGCCAGCGCCTGCGCCGCTTCGGCAATCATGGGCGGATGGGCGACGAGCGACAGCCGCTCGTCCCGGTCGCCGAAAGGGTCGGGACCCAGTATCGCAACGGCTTCGACCGAGAACTCCCGCAAGGCGCTTAGCCAATCGCTCATGAGGCCGTCAAGGCTCACACTGTCAAAGTTAACAGGCAGTTGCATCGACGTGTCTCATAGAAGCGGGAGAATGTAAAACCATATCGTCGCATCAAGTCAGCGAATTGCCCACCCCCGCCGTGATGAACCCCTCCAGTCGACTCCGCAACGCGAATCTGTGCCATGAGGGTAATACGGTCGAGCCGGCGGTGTGGCGCCGATGACCCGGTCAGCCCGCTTCGCAGTTCATGGGCAGCATGGTGCTGCAGTGATTGCGATCGGACCTGCGAGGCTTGGGTAGACTGTGGCTCTTCTTTCACGGATGCATTGATGACCTTCCCCCTGTTCCGTCGTCCCGGCACAGTCGTGTTCCTGGACGACGACCCTGACTACCTGGACATGCTCGCGCTGGTGCTGCCTCGCAATTGGCGCGTCCTGCTGTTTCTCAGGCCGCAGGAGTGCATCAACTATCTCCAGCAGGAGCCCCCGGTCTGGGAAACCGACGCGTGGAACCAGCAGCAGCTGATCGACCAGTGGCGCGACGGCACGCCGCTCATTCCGCAGGTGCTTGCCTACTGGGGGGCCCATCCGGACCGCTACGCGCTGGCGCAGGTCTGCGTGGTCGACTACTCCATGCCCGACATGGACGGCCTGCAGGCCCTGGGTGAACTGGTGGACTGGCCCGGCTCGCGCGTGCTGCTCACGGGCCAGGCCGACGAGCAGGTGGCGGTGCGCGCCTTCAATGAAGGGCTGATAGACCAGTTCATTGCCAAGCAGACGGCCGACATCTCGCGTCGCCTGATCGACGCGGTCGAGCATCTGCTGGCCACGCCCAATCCGCGGCACGCCCAGATCTGGCGCAGCACGCTCACGCCCGAGCAGATGGCGGTGCTGCGCGTGCCCTCGGTCAGCCGCGACCTGACCGAATTCGCGTCCAAGCGCTGGGTCGAACACGTGACGATCGGCGACCCGTTCGGCGTGCTCGGCATGGACGCCGCCGGCCGCGTGAGCTGGCTGCAGCTCGAACAGTCGAGCAGCCTGGGCGAGCTGGTCCAGCTCGCGGAAGCCGAAGGCGTGCCGTCGTCGCAGCTGGCCGACATCCGGCAGGGGCGCAAGCTGATCGACCTGGAACTGCGGCAGGCGCTCGGCCGCACCAGCCCGCCCGAGCTCAACCCCGCCTTCCTGATCGGCCGTGAGCAGTCGCTGCTGGGCGCGCTCTTCAACATCGAGCCGGAGTTCGCGCCCGATCCTTCCGCCAGCTACAACAGCTGGCTGGCGCGGCAGGACCGGCGCTCCGTCCGCAACTGAGCGCCACGCCACCTCACAGGGTGTAGTCGCCACTGGCCTCGGGCTGGAACAGCACCGCTTCGATCCGCGCGGCGCAGTCGTCGCCCAGGGGCGTGCGCCATCGTGCCGTGGCGCCTGCGCGCAGGCCCAGCAGGCCCGCACCCACGGGCGACAGGACCGAGATGAAACCAGCCGAAGGTTCGGCATCCTCGGGGTAGCACAGCGTCAGCCGCTGGCGCAGGCCGCTCGACAGGTTCACCACTTCCACCTGCGAATACATCGTCACGACGTCGGGCGGCACGGCTGCCGGGGCGACGAGATCGGGGGCGGCCAGCAGGTCGGCCAGCGTGTCGCTGGCCTGGGCGCGGTGCAGATGGCGCAGGCGCGCGTGGTCAAGGTCGGTCAGCAGGCGATCACCGGTCTGGATGGGGGTCATGTTCACACTCCGCAAGAAAGGGCGTTGCGGCCCTGCAATCCGCAGGGGCCGGCCACGCGCGCGCCGATCAGGGGGCCCGGCGATGAAGGAGTGGCGCTGAAAGGATGAAGGGGAGGGGTACCGCCGGGCTCAGGAATGTGCAAGCGTCGGGTGCTGGCCCGTATCGCGTGCGCGCATCCGGCCCGCACGGCCACGCAGCGCGGCGGACAGCGCGGGCAGGGGCCGGGAAAGGCGGGCAGGAGCCTGGGGGAACATGAGCGGATTCTAGGCCGCGCGCCGTTTCCGCTGCGCCTGGCGCAGCCAATCGCCCCAGGGTTCTTGCCAGAATGCGCGTTCAGGTGAGCGTTCGGGGGCGCGCTCAGTGCACGTTCAGTGCGCCGTGAGTCCGTCCACCGCCTGGAACATCGCCTCGCGCGCCTGCTCCACGATGCGCGTCTTCCATTCGGGCGTATCGGTGTAGAAGGCTTCCATCATCTGCTGCTTGATCTGCTGCACCTGAGCGGGCGGGGCCTCGGGGTGGTTCCACAGCCAGTGTTCGGCCCGCAGTGCCTGCGTCACCTGCGGGATCGGCTGCGTGCCGTACTCCATCGCGATGCCGGTGTACTCGGCCTGCGGGCATTCCTCGCAGACGCCGGCATAGGCCATGCCCGTCAGCACGGCCGAGGTCGACGAGCCGTCGTAGATCGACGTCACCCCCGGTCCCCACCACGCCTTGGCGCGGGCCACGGTCGCCGCGTCGTCCGGGCCGGCGTAGATGCGCTCGCCCACGCCGCTTGGCCCGAGGCCGGTGTGCAGGTCGATCCAGGCGATGCGCCGGGCCTGCCGGCCGTGTTCGCGCAGCACCTGGCGGAAGGTCCGGTTGCTCCAGGTCGGCGCGGTGCCGCCAAAGAACAGGCCGTCGGGAAACTCGCGTTGCCCGGCGCTCACCGCAGCCTGCCAGGCGGCCGGCCCGTGCGCGGCGATGTAGCTGGCGATGGCCGCGTCATTGGCGGCGTCGGGCGGCCAGGCGGCCGGCAGCAGCATGTCGTGGACCTGTGCATACGCGGTGTTGGGCGGCGGCGGCCGGGAGGCGTCGTGGAAGTTGCGGTTGAGGTCGACGTTCTCCTGCGTCGTGCGCCGCACGTGCGAGAAGCCGTAGGGGTTGAGCGCGTGGATGTACAGCACGGCCGTGCCGGCCTCGCGCGAGCGGGCCAGCCAGGCCTCGTCGTGCAGTGCGAACACCTGCACGCCGGTGCCGCAGTAGCCTTCCACGCCGTGGCAGCCGCTGGTCACGATGAGCAGGTGGTCCGCGTCCATCGGGCCGTCGCGCGCCACGTCCATGGCCAGCGTCTCGCCGTCGCGGCCGAGATCGGGATGGATGTGCGACTCGACGGGCAGTCCGGCCGCGCGGGCGGCCGCGAGGAATTTCTCGCGGGCCTCCGCGTAGCTGGACGAAAAGCCTTCGGTGGCGCCGATCATGGTGCCGGCGCCTTGAGCCAGGCGTTGGCCAGCTCGATCCAGTAGGTCGCGCCCAGCGGGATCAGCTCGTCATTGAAGTCGTAGCTCGGGTTGTGCAGCATGCACGGTCCGCCGCCGTGGCCGATCTCGCGGTGGGCGCCGTCGCCGTTGGCGATGAACACATAGCAGCCCGGCCGCGCCTGCAGCATGTAGGCGAAGTCCTCCGCGCCCATGGTCGGCTCCTGCGCGACCACGTGTTCCTCGCCGACGATGCCTGCCAGCACCCGGCGCGCGAACTCCGACTCCTTCGGATGGTTCACCGTCGGCGGGTAGTTGCGCACGAACTCGAACTCGCACTGCGCGTCATGCGCCGCGCAGACATGCTCGGCCACCTGCTGCATGCGCCGCTCGATCATGTCCAGCACCTCCAGCGTGAAGGTGCGCACCGTGCCCTGCAGCTCGCAGCTGTCGGGGATCACGTTGGTGGCCTCGCCTGCGTGGATCATCGTCACCGAGATCACGCCCGCGTCCACCGGCTTCTTGCTGCGGCTGATGATGGTCTGGAAGGCCTGCACCATCTGGCAGGCGACCGGCACCGGATCGATGCCGTTGTGCGGCAGCGCGGCATGGCCGCCCTTGCCGCGGATCGTGATCTTGAACTCGTTGCTTGACGCCATCACCGGGCCGGGGCTGACGGCGAAGGTGCCCACCGGCATCCCGGGCCAGTTGTGCATGCCGAACACCGCCTCCATCGGGAACCTGTCGAACATGCCGTCGGCGATCATCTCGCGCGCGCCGCCGCCGCCTTCCTCGGCGGGCTGGAAGATCAGGTAGACCTTGCCCGCGAAGTCGCGGTGCCTGGCGAAGTGCTGGGCCGCCGCAAGCAGCATCGCGGTGTGGCCGTCATGGCCACAGGCGTGCATCTTGCCGGCATGCTGACTCGCATGCGCGAAGGTGTTGAACTCCTGCATCGGCAGCGCGTCGATGTCGGCGCGCAGGCCGATCGCGCGGGTGGACGGGCCGGCCGTGCCTTCGATGATGCCGATCACGCCGGTCTTGCCCAGACCCCGGTGGATCGGGATGCCCCACTCGGTCAGCTGCCTTGCGATCACGTCGGCGGTGCGGACTTCCTCAAAGCACAGTTCGGGGTGGGCGTGAATGTCACGGCGGATCGCCGCGATGCCGGCGGCCTGGGTGGCCAGCGAGTCGATGATCTTCATGCTGCGTTTCCTGCGGGCTGAGCCGGCCATATTACCCAAATACCGCGCAAGGGGCATGCCCCTTTGCCCGAGGGGCGCTACAGTCGGGGGCATGCTGTCCCCCCGCGCCCTCGAACTCGCCCAGGCGCTCGTGCGCCTGAACACCGTGAGCCACAACTCCAACCTGGAGCTGATCCACCTCATCCGCGACGAACTGCAGTCGCTGGGCGTCAGGAGCCGCCTGACCTGGAACGCCGACCGCACCAAGGCCAACCTGTTCGCCACGCTGGGCGAGGGCAAGCCGGCCGGGGTGATCCTGTCGGGCCACACCGATACCGTGCCCTGGGACGGCCAGGACTGGAGCGTGGACCCGCTGGGCGGCACCGTGCGCGAAGGGCGCCTGTACGGGCGCGGCAGTGCCGACATGAAGGCCTTCATCGCGGTGGCGGTTTCCCAGGCCCGCGCCTTCCTGGCCAGCGATGCGCCCTTTGCCGTGCACCTGGCCTTCAGCTACGAGGAGGAGATCGGCTGTTTCGGCGTGCGCGAGCTGATCGCCGACATGCGCGAGGCCGGCATCCGTCCGCTGGCCTGCATCGTCGGCGAACCCACCAGCATGGTCCCGGCCATTGCCCACAAGGGGGTGTACCGCTACCGCTGCTGCGTGCGCGGCAAGGAGGCGCATTCCTCGCTCACGCCGCAGTCGGTCAACGCGATCGAGATGGCGGCGCGGCTGATCGGCAAGGTGCGCGACATGGCCGAGGGCTTCGAGCGCCACGAGCCGCGCTATGAAGGCTTCGACGTGCCCTTCAGCACCGCGAGCGTCGGCCAGTTCCACGGCGGCATCGCCGACAACGTGGTGCCGCGCGACGCCGAGTTTCGCTACGAGTTCCGCGACCTGCCCACGGCCGACGCTGCCGCGATGCAGGCCGAGGTGGTGGCCCACGCGCGTGCGCTGGAGCCGGCGATGAAGGCCGTGGCGCCCGACGCCGGCTTCAGCTTCGAGACGATCTGCGAGATTCCGAGCTTTCTGGGTGCCGAGTCCGATCCGGTCACCCGGCTGGCCCAGCGGCTGGCCGGCGAGGCGCGCGTCACGCAGGTGGCGTTCGGCACCGAGGCCGGCCTGTTCAAGAAGGCCGGCATTCCCACGGTGGTCTGCGGGCCGGGCAGCATCACCCAGGCCCATCAGCCCGACGAGTACGTCAGCCTGGAGCAGCTGGCGCGCTGCGAGGCCTTCATGCAGGGCCTGGCGGCTGCGCGCGAGATCGGCTGAGCCGCTTGCCGGCGCCGCGCTGCCCCGCTCAGGTACGAACGCGTCCGTCGCCCGTGAGCATCGACAGCTCGACGAAGCTCGAGGCAACGTGGTCACCCGATGAGAACGACACGGTGAAGCCGCCAAAGCTGGTGCCGTTCATCGACTCCAGGCCGGCGATCAGGCCGTCGCGCGACACGCCCTTGCCGCTGGCGCGGCGCAGGCCTTCGGCAAACACCTTGGCCGCGAGATAGCCTTCCATGCTCGAGAAGTTCGCCTGCACATCCTTGCCGGCCTTGACCGCCTCGACGAATTCGCGCGCGATCGGCCGGGCCGGGTTGTAGGGCGACGGCATGACCTGCGACACCACCACGCCGGCACCGTCCTTGCCCAGTTCGTCGGCCAGGGCCTGCGTGCCCACGAAGGATACGTTGTAGAAAGTGCCGCCGTAGCCGGCCTTGCGTGCGGCGCGGATGAAGGCCGCGCACGACTTGTACGCGCTGATCTGCACCACCGCATCGGGCGCGGCCGCCACGATGGTCCTGACCGCAGCGGCCACGTCGACAGAATTGCGCTCCACCGTGGCGAGCGCCACGGGCTTGATGCCCTGGGCGGCCGTCGCGAGGTTCACGCCGTCCAGACCCGCCTTGCCATAGGCATCGTTCTGGTAGAACACCGCGATCTTCTTCAGGCCCAGGCTGGTGAGCTGGCGCACGATCAGCGCGGTCTCGTCGTTGTACGACGCGCGCAGGTGGAACACGTTCCTGTGCAGCGGCTCGCGCAGGGCCATCGCGCCCGTGAACGGTGCGAAGAAGGGCACGCGATCCTTGACGGCGAGCGGCAGCGCGGCCACGCTGGTGGGCGTGCCGATGTAGCCGAACAGCGCGAACACGTCGTCGGCGATGAGCTTGCGGGTGTTTTCGACGCAGCGGTCGGGCTCGTAGCCGTCGTCCAGGTTGCGGATCTCGATCAGGCGCCGGCCGATGCCGCCCTGTGCGTTGATCGCGTCGAAATGGAGCTTGGCCCCCTGATGGAACTGGATGCCGAGCTGGGCTGCGGGGCCGGTGAAAGGGGCGGACTGGCCGAGGATGATTTTGCCTTCGGACTGGGCACGCGCCACCTGGAAACCGGCCAGGGCAGCAGCGCCTGTAACGACCGAGAAACGTCTGCGATTGATCATCGAAGAATTATCCGGCGCCCCCTGCAGGCACCGGTAGGGCTTTCCCTCACCGGTTGGTGAATTGACAGCTTTCGAGAGGCCTAAAGTATTCGTTGAATGGTATTCGTTGGATGGTTGGGTGGTGCGCCCGGCGGCTTCGCGCCGGCGCCGCACGGCCGGCCTCACTCGCGGATGCGGCCGAGCGAATCGATCAGGCTCAGCTCCACCAGACGCGAGGCGACCCGGTCTTCCGCGAAGTGGACGCGAAAGCCGCCCACGCTGACGTCGTCGAGTCCGTCGAGGGCCTTGCGCAGCTTGGCCCGGGTGAGGTCCTTGCCCGCGCGGCGCAGGGCTTCGGCGAACACCCGCGCGGCGATGTAGCCTTCGAGCATGTAGACATTGGGCTTGCCTGCCTTGGCGGCTGCGGCTTCAGCCGCCATGTCGCGCACCACGGCCAGCCTGGCGTTGTCGCTCTTGGGCACGACGCGAACCACCACCACGCCGGCACCGTCCTTGCCGAGCTGGTCCGCCAGCAGGCTCTCGCCGGTGTTCGAAAAGCCATAGACCGGCCCGCGAAAGCCCTTCGTGCGCAGATCGCGGATCGCCTTGGCCGCGCGGCTTGCATCGCCGATCACGAGCACCGACTCGGGCTTGGCGGCCAGCGCCTTGTCGGCGGACTCGATCGCGCCCTTGTAGAGCAGATTGGCGCCCAGGCTGGTCATGGTGCGCTCGGCCGACTCCAGCGCCGCCAGCGACTCGCCGTCGCCCGCATGCAGGATGGCCAGCTTGCGCGCGCCGAGCGTCTCGGCATGGCGCGTGATGGCTGCCGCTTCTTCGGCGTAGCCGGGACGCAGGTTGTAGATGTTGGCGTAGAGTGCGCCGCGGAACTCGTCGGCTGCGGCCATCGGGGCGAACAGCACGAGGTCGCCGTCCTTGATGGCGGTGTACGCGGCGGTCACCTGGGGCGAGCCGTAGTAGCCGAACAGCGCGAGCATGCCCTGGGCCAGCAGCTTCTGGGTGTTGGCGAGCGTGGTGGCCGGGTTGCCTGCATCGTCCAGCGTGGTCAGCTCGATCCTGCGGCCGTGGATGCCGCCGGCGGCGTTGATCTGGTCGAAGTGGATCTTCGCGCCGAGAGCGAAGGCCGCGCCCTGGGCCGCAGCCGGACCGCTGAGCGCGATCGACTGGCCGAGGCTGATGGCGGTGCGAGATACGCCCTCCTGTCCCATGGCTGATCCGGTGCCGACGAAGAGCAGAGTCGTTAACATGATTGAGGCGAGCGTGGTCCGTTGTGACCATAGAAACTTGTTCATGGCATTCCCTTCAGCGCGAACTATAGAATTAAATTTGTGATGAGATCCATCCGCATGTCCCCGAGTGTCGAAACGTCACAGCTTTTGGTCAAAGGCGCCTGCCCCCACGACTGCCCCGACACCTGCTCGCTGCTGACCACCGTGCAGGACGGCGTGGCGGTGCGGGTGCAGGGCAACCCGGACCATCCGCAGACCGGCGGCGTGCTGTGCGCCAAGGTGTCCCGGTACACCGAGCGCACCTACCACCCCGAGCGCGTGCTCGAGCCGCTGCGCCGCGTCGGCCCCAAGGGCTCCGGCCGCTTCGAGCCGGTGGGCTGGGACGAGGCGCTCGATGACATCGCGCAGCGTCTCGCGCAGATTGCCGCGCGCGACCCGCGCGCGATCCTGCCCTACAGCTATGCCGGTACCATGGGCCTGGTGCAGGGCGAGAGCCTGGCTGCGCGATTCTTCCACCGGCTGGGCGCGTCGCTGCTCGACCGCACCATCTGCGCCACGGCTGGCGGCGAAGGCCTCACGCAGACCCTCGGTGGCAAGGTGGGCATGAAGGTCGAGTTCTTCGCCGAGTCGAAGCTCATCATCATCTGGGGCAGCAACTCCATCGGCAGCAATCTGCATTTCTGGCGCCTGGCGCAGGAAGCCAAGCGCCAGGGCGCGCGCCTGGTGTGCATCGACCCGCGCCGCAGCGAGACGGCCGAGAAATGCCACGAGCACATCGCGCTGTTGCCCGGCACCGACGCCGCGCTGGCGCTGGCGGTGATGCATGAACTCATCGTGCATGACTGGCTCGACCACGACTACATCGCCCGCCACACGCTCGGCTGGGACCGGCTGCGCGAACGGGCCCTGCAGTGGCCGCCTGAGCGCGCGGCCCAGGTGTGCGGCGTGCCGGTGGAGCAGGTGCGGGCCCTGGCGCGCGACTGGGGCACGACGCGCCCGGCCGCCATCCGCCTGAATTACGGCATGCAGCGGGTGCGCGGCGGCGGCAACGCGGCCCGGGCCATCGCCTGCCTGCCCGCACTCACCGGCGCCTGGCGTCATCGCGCGGGCGGACTGCTGCTGTCCAGCTCGGGCCAGTTCCCGGTCGACAAGGCTGCCCTGCAGCGGCCCGACCTGCTGGCCACCGGGCTGGCGGGGCGCGCGCCGCGCACCATCAACATGAGCACCATCGGCGACGACCTGCTGCGCGAGAGCTCGCCGCAGTTCGGCCCGAAGATCGAGGCGGTCGTCGTCTACAACAGCAATCCGGTGGCCGTGGCCCCGGAGTCGGGCAAGGTGGTCCAGGGCTTCGCACGCGAGGACCTCTTCACCGTGGTGCTCGAGCATTTCCGCACCGACACGGCCGACCATGCCGACTACGTGCTGCCCGCCACGACGCAGCTGGAGCACTGGGACGTGCACGGCGCCTACGGCCACACCGACGTGCTGCTCAATCGCCCGGCCATCGCGCCCGTCGGCCAGGCGCGCCCGAACACTGCAGTGTTCCGTGCCCTGGCCGCACGCATGGGCTGGACCGATGCCTGCTTCACCGATGACGACGAGTCGCTGTGCCGCACGGCCTTCGGCGACCGCGTGGACTTCGGCCGCTTGCTGCGTGACGGCTTCGCGCCGCTGCCGGTGCCGGACGCGCCGTTTGCCGATGGCGGCTTTCCCACGCCCTCGGGCCGCTGCGAGTTCTTCAGCGAGCGGCTTGCGGCACAGGGCCTGGACGGGCTGCCCGACCATCTGCCCAACCACGAGCCCGCCGGTTCGTCGGCGGCCTATCCGCTGGCGATGATCTCGCCGCCGGCCCGCAACTTCCTCAACTCCACCTTCGTCAACGTCAAGAGCCTGCGCGACATCGAACGCGAGCCGGTGCTCGAGATCAGTGCGGCCGATGCGGCGCCGCGCGGCATCGCCACCGGCAGCGTGGTGAAGGTCTTCAACAGCCGCGGCGTCTACCGCTGCCGCGCCGAGGTGTCGGACCGCGCGCGGCCCGGCGTCGTGCACGGCCTGGGCATCTGGTGGCGCAAGTTCGGTCTGGACGGCACCAACGTCAACCAGCTCACCAGCCAGCACCTGACCGACCTCGGGCGCGGGCCGGTGTTCTATGACTGCCTGGTGGAGGTGCAGGCCGAGCCGGACGGCGCCGTCGCCGCGCAGGCGCCTGGCGCTGCCCGTACCGTGCAGGAGGCGCGGCCCGCGTGAGGCGTCGTGCGCTCGCTGCCGGCCTGGGCGGGCTGCTCGCTGCGGCGGCCCTGCTGTGTCTCGGCGGCTGCACCACCGTGGGCTACTACTGGCAGTCGGTCAGCGGCCATGTGCGCATGCTCAACCAGGCCCGGCCGGTGGAGGAATGGCTGGCCGACGGCGCCACGCCGGCGCGGCTGAAGGAGCGGCTGGAACTGGCGCGGCGCATCCGCGCGTTTGCAGTGACCGAACTGCATCTGCCCGACAACGCCAGCTACCACCGCTACGCGGACCTCAAGCGTCCCGCCGTGGTCTGGAACGTCGTGGCCGCGCCACCCTTCTCGCTCAAGCTCAACACCTGGTGCTTTCCGGTGGTCGGCTGCGTGGGCTACCGCGGCTACTTCGACGAGCGCGAGGCCCAGGCCGAGGCGGCGCGAATGCGCGAGCGCGGGCTCGAGGCCGGCGTCTACGGCGTGCCGGCGTACTCCACGCTCGGCTGGATGAACTGGGCCGGCGGCGATCCGCTGCTCAACACCTTCATCCACTATCCCGAAGGGGAACTCGCGCGCCTCATCTTCCACGAACTCGCGCACCAGGTCGTCTATGCGAAGGACGACACGATGTTCAACGAGTCGTTCGCCACGGCCGTCGAGCGGCTCGGCGGCGCGCAGTGGCTCGGCACGCAGGCCTCAGAGGCGGCGCGCGCCGAGTATGCGGCCTTCAACGCGCGCCGCAACGAGTTCCGTGCGCTGACGCTGGCGACGCGGCGCGAGCTGCAGGCCATCTACGACGCGCCGCCTGGAGCGACGAAGGAGGCCGGCAGGGAGGCCGGCAACGCAGCCGACGACCTGCCCGCGAAAGCCGCTCGCAAGGCGCGCGCGATGCAGGACTTCCGTGACCGCTACGCGCAGCTCAAGGCCGCGTGGGGCGGCTTTGCCGGCTACGACGCCTGGGTGACGCGGGCCAACAACGCCACGTTCGGCGCCCAGGCAGCCTATGACGAACTCGTGCCCGGCTTCGAGGCGCTGTTCGAGCGCGAAGGCCGCGACTGGCAGCGGTTTTATGATGCGGCCAGACGCCTTGCCGCCACCCCCAAGGAACAACGACACCAAGCTCTGAAGGAGACCCCACGTGCCTGACATCCATATCGTCCGCGACCATGCGCTGGGCCTGACCGAGGCGCGCAAGATCGCCTTCAAGTGGGCCGAGATGGCCGAGGAGAAGTTCGACATGGCGTGCAACTACGAGGAAGGCAGGACCGCCGACCTCGTGAGCTTCAAGCGCGCAGGCGTCGAAGGCGAACTCAGCGTCACCAAGGACCGCTTCGAGCTCGATGCCAAGCTCGGCTTCCTGCTCGGCGCCTTCAAGGACCGCATCGAGGACGAGATCGTCAAGAACCTCGACGCCCTGCTGGCGAAGAAGAAGCCGGCCGCCGCGCGGAAGAAGGCCTGATGGGCGGGCCGCTGGCGGACCTCAAGGTCCTGGAACTGGGGCAGCTGATCGCCGGCCCGTTCGCGGCCAAGACGCTGGCCGACTTCGGCGCCGACGTCGTCAAGATCGAGCCGCCGCCCGAGGCCGGCCGCCCGGGCTCCGGCGGCGATCCGCTGCGCAAGTGGCGGCTGCTCAAGGACGGGACCTCCGTGTGGTGGCAGGTGCAGTCGCGCAACAAGCGCTCGGTGGCGCTCGACCTGCGCGAGCCTGCCGCGCAGGACATCGTGCGCTGTCTCGCGCTCGAAGCCGACGTGCTGATCGAGAACTTCCGGCCCGGCGCGATGGAGGGCTTCAACCTCGATCCGGCGCGCCTGATCGAGGCCAACCCGGGGCTGGTCGTGCTGCGCATCAGCGGATACGGGCAAACCGGCCCGTACCGCGACCGGCCGGGCTTTGGCGTCGTCGCCGAGGCCATGGGCGGGCTGCGCCACCTCACGGCCGAACCGGGCCGGGTGCCAGTGCGCGTGGGCGTGAGCATCGGCGACACGCTGGCGGCGCTGCATGGCGTGATCGGCATCCTGCTCGCCTTGCGGCACCGGCAGGCGAGCGTGAGCGCCGAGGCGCCGCGCGGGCGGGGCCAGGTCATCGACGTGGCCCTGTATGAAGCCGTGTTCAACTGCATGGAGAGCCTGCTGCCCGAGTACAGCGCGTTCGGCGCGGTGCGCGAGCCCGCCGGCAGCGCGCTGCCGGGCATCGCGCCGAGCAACGCCTACCGCTGCGCCGATGGCGGCTATGCGCTGATCGCGGGCAATGGCGACAGCATCTTCAAGCGGCTGATGGGGACGATCGGCCGGCCCGATCTGGCGGCCGATCCCGCGCTCGCCGACAACGCGGGGCGCGTGGCGCGCGTGACGGAGATCGACGCCGCCATCGGCGCCTGGGTCGCCGGCCTGACCGTCGACGCGGTGCTGGCCGCGCTGGAGGCCGCGCATGTGCCGGCCGGCCGCATCTACACCGTGGCCGACATCGCGGCCGATCCGCATTACCGCGCGCGCGGCATGATCGACGAACTCGTCATGGACGACGGCACGCGTCTGGCCGTGCCGGGCATCGTGCCCAAGCTGTCGCTCACACCCGGCGCCCATCGGCGCCAGGCCCCTGCGCTCGGGCAGGACACGGATGACGTGCTCGGCGGCATGGGCCTGACGGCCGCGCAGATCGCCGAACTCAAGGCCCGGGGCATCGTGGCCTCGTCCTGAAGGCGCTTCAGCTCAGCGATTCGATCAGGTCGACGTACTGCTGCATCGCGGCCTCGGACGCCGTGCCCTTGAGGCCGTTCCAGGCGTCCCACTTGGCGCGACCCACCATGTCGCCGAAGCCGGGCTTCTTCTCGGTGTTGTCGCCGGCCGTGGCCTGCTTGTACAGCGCGTAGATCTTCAGCAGCGTGGCGTTGTCGGGGCGCTCGGTGAGCTTCTTGGAATTGGCGACGGCGGCTTCGAAGGCGGCTTTGAGATCGGCCATGGGCAATGCTCCTGGGATGTTCTTGGGCGATGTGCCCGGGGCTTTTGGGGAAGGGTGCCTACCCGTTGGGGTAATCGCGAAGTATCTTACGTGCTGGCCGCGCCCCAGAATAGGGGCCTGTCCCGAATCCCCACACTACAACGGAGACCTCCCAGCATGGTGACCCGAACCGTCGCGAAGGATGCCGCGAAACAAGCAGGCCGTGCCGCCAAGGTGGTGCGCAAGAACGTCACCCAGGCCGTCAGCGGCACGCTGGGCCTGTCCGGCGAGCGGATGACCAAGGTCGATACCGCCTGGCTGCGCATGGATTCGCCGTCCAACCTCATGATGATCACCGGCATCTGGGTGCTCAAGCCGGGCCTGCGCTACGAAGACCTGTGCGAGCGCGTGCAGGCGCGGCTGCTCAGGTACCGGCGCTTCGCCCAGCGCGTGGTGGAGGACGCTGCCGGCGCCACCTGGGTTGACGACGCGCAGTTCGACATCACCCGCCACGTCGTGCGCGAGAGCCTGCCGCGCACCGCCCGCGGACGCGAGCAGGAGGCCCTGCAGAACCGCGTCGGCGAACTGGCCATGCAGCCGCTGGACCGGCGCCGCCCGCTGTGGCAATTTCATCTGGTCGAGAACTACCGCCTGCCCGACGGCAGCCTGGGCAGCGCGATGATCGTGCGCATCCATCATTGCATCGCCGACGGCATCGCGCTGATCTCGGTCACCATGTCGCTGGTGGACGGCGGCGCGGAGCCGCCGCAGCGCTCGCCGCGCTCGGCACCCCACGGCGCCGAGGACTGGATCGCCGACACGCTGATCAAGCCCTTCACCGACCTGACCGTCAAGGCGCTGGGCAAGGCCGGCGACGGGGCGGCCCAGGTGCTGCACATGCTGAGCGATCCGCAAAAGGGCATGGCCGGCTCGATCGACATGGCGCGCGTGGGCTACCAGCTGATCAGCGACCTCGCGGCCCTGGCGCTGATGCCCGACGACTCGCCCACGCGGCTCAAGGGCAAGCCCGGCACCGCCAAGCGCGTGGCCTGGTGTCAGCCGATTCCGCTGGACGAGGTCAAGGCCGTGGGCAAGGCGCTCAACTGCTCGGTCAACGACGTGCTGCTGTCCTGCGTGGCCGGCGCGATCGGTGAGTACCTCAAGTCGCACGGCGACGATCCGACGGGGCAGGAGATCCGTGCCATGGTGCCGGTCAACCTGCGTCCGCTCGACCAGGCCCACAAGCTGGGCAACCGCTTCGGCCTCGCGCCGCTGGTGCTGCCGGTGGGCATCGGCAATCCGATCGAGCGGGTCTACGAGGTGCGCCGGCGCATGAACCAGATGAAGGGCAGCTACCAGCCGCTGCTGGCGTTCAGCCTGCTGGCGGTGGCGGGACTGCTCATCAAGCCGGCGCAGGACGCGATGCTCAACCTGTTCGGCAAGAAGACCACCGCCGTCATGACCAACGTGCCGGGCCCGCGCGAGAAGATCCGCTTCTGCGGCTCGACGGTGGAGCAGAACCTGTTCTGGGTGCCGCAGTCCGGCGACGTGGGCCTGGGCGTGTCGATCCTGAGTTATGGCGGGGGCGTGCAGTTCGGCGTGATCACCGACTCGACGCTCTGCCCGGACCCGCAGGCGATCATCGACGAGTTCACGCCCGAGTTCGCCAAGCTGTCGATCGTGACGATGATGCTGCCTTGGGAGGGGGAGCCGTCCTGACGGCACGGGCCCGGTCCGGTCGCTGTGTCGCCCGGGCTCAGTCCGGAGGCGCCCAGGCCGGGCGCGCGCTATCGGCGCTTGTCAGTCGGCCTGGGTCCGCAGCGTGAGGAATTCGGCTTCGTATTCCTTGGCCAGCTTCGTCTTCTGCGCCTCGGTCAGCACCTTGCCCGCGAGCTGGAAGAACTTGGTCTCCTCCTCCTTCAGGTGGTGATGCACCTTCTCGGCGAGCTTCTTCGCGGCGGGCAGCCAGGCCGGCGAGCTGTATTCGATTTTCTCGAGGTCCTCGACCATCTCGTCCATCTCGTGGTGCTCCGCGATCGCATGGCGCGAGGCGTCCACCGTGCTGTCGTGCTCGAACAGGGGCACGTAGAAGCAGCGTTCCTCGGCCGTCTCGTGGGCCAGGAGCTCCTGCTTCAGATCGCGGAAGATCTTGACGCGCTCGGGCGTGTCGCCCGAGGTTTCGACAAGCTGCGCGGCCAGCGCGCGCTGGGTTTCATGGCTGACGCGGAGGGCTTCGAAAATGTTCATCGGCGCATTGTTCGGGTCGCGGCCAGGCCGCCATGTAGGCCAATTGCCCGAAACCGTGAACGTCGGCGCCGCCACCTGAGGCGGCCACGCGACCGGACCGCCTAGCTGTCGCGCAGCTCGGCCTGGGCGCGCGTGACGTCCAGCCGCTCGGCGGCGTCCAGAGGCTCCATCGCGGCCGCCTGCTCGTACAGGCGCGTGGCTTCGGGCACGCGCCTGTCGCCGTCGAGCATCACCAGGCCGTTGGCGTATTCGATCAGGCCGATGGCCGAGCCCGGATTCAGGCGCAGCCCGTCCTGGAACAGGCGCAGGCCGATGTCCTTGCGGGCACCGTAGGTCATGCCGCCGATGAGCGGGCCCACCTTGTCGATGACTTCGGCGTGGAAGGCGCCCAGCGCGATGTGCGCGTCGGCGTGGCGCGGCTGCAGCTGGATCGTCTTTTCGAGCGCGCCCTTGACCCGGCTGCCCAGACCCTGGGCCAGCGCCTTGGCCACGCTGATGCCCTGGCTGTAGCGGCCGAGCGCGTACGCCATCCAGTAGTGCGCGCCAGGGTTCTTCGGGTCGCTCTTGCATTGCGCCTCGGCGCGCTCGGCCACCTCGAGAAACAGCGCGAGCTTGGTCTTCTCGCTCTTCTCGAGGTAGTTGGCGTAGATCGACTGCGCCTTGTTGGCCACCGTGATGCCGCCGGCCTTCAGGCCGGCCTCGCAAGCCTTCTGGAACTCGCCGGCGTGGAACAGCGACCACGCGGCGAGCACCTTGTCATCCTTCGGCAGCGGTTCGGCGTCGCCGGCGTGCAGACGCGCCCACTTCTTCTTCAGCGCTGCCGTATCGAGCTGGTAGTCATCGCTGGCATACGGAAATGCCGTCCACTTGGCCATCGCCGGGTTCTCCTCTCGGTGGGTTTCGGCCTACGCGCTCGCGGCCGCATTGTCCTGGTACGCACCGGCCAGCGCCAGCAGGTGTGCGCGTGCCGCCGGCTCGAGGTACGGCAGCAGCAGGCTCAGCACATGGAAGGCGCCGCGCTTGAGCGCCGCGGCGGCGCTGTCGGGCTCGAGCGCGCGGCGCGGATCGCGCACGTACTCGTAGCTCAGCCAGTAGGTCAGCACCACCACCATCGCGTGCGAAACCGCGGCCGCCTCCGGCGGCCGCGCCGCCATCGCCTGCCCGCGCGCCAGGCCGTCGAGCAGCGCCTCGATGGCGCGCGCCTTGTCGCGCAGCATGGCCTGGAAGTGGGTCTCGAGCCGGCGGTTCTTGCTCAGCAGATCGTTCAGGTCGCGGTACAGGAAGCGGTAGCTCCAGATCAGCTCGAACAGCATGTGCACCAGCAGCCACGCATCCTCGACGTCGCGCACGGCGTCGGCGGCGCCGAGCAGCTCGCCCAGCGCGCGTTCGTAGCGGTCGACCAGCGCGTTGATCAGCTCGTCCTTCGCGGGGTAGTGGTAGTACAGGTTGCCCGGGCTGATGCGCATCTCGGCGGAGATCGCCGTCGTGCTGACGTTGGGCTCGCCGAAGCGGTTGAACAGCTCGAGCGTCACCTCGAGGATGCGCTCGGCGGTGCGGCGGGGCCTCTTGCGCTCGGTCATCGGCGCGGCGGCCCGGCGCGGCGATCGCGCGTGCGCGGCAGGCATCGAGCAAGGGGGCCCATCGGGGCGCATTCTTGCATCGGAACGGCCCCGCGTCGCCTGCCTACAATGCCGCGCGATGTCAGCGGTGCGGTTTCAGGGCGTCGAGAAGACCTACTCCGGGCCGCACGGGTCGCTGCGCGCGCTCGACGGCGTGGGCTTCGACATCGAGCCCGGCGAGTTCTTCGGCCTGCTCGGGCCCAACGGCGCGGGCAAGACCACCTTGATCAGCATCCTGGCCGGCCTCACGCGCGCCAGCCGCGGCCGCGTCAGCGTGATGGGCCACGACGTGGTGGCCGACTACGCGGCGGC
>JBGAIH010000005.1:0-178097 GCA_044225675.1 Burkholderiaceae bacterium | reverse complement strand
TCGCGCTCTACGCCCCCTGGGGTGGTGCGGTGCCCGAGGGCTACACCACCACGGTGGACGTGACCGATCCGCGCTTCGTCGCCAACGGCCTGCAGGTCAACGGCGTGGCCGTGCCCACGGACTGGGCCGCGCAGTACTGGAGCGCGAGCTACCAGGCCCAGTTCGGTACCGACCTCACCCCGGGCAACGGCCAGTTCGGCTCGGTCCGCGTCTGGTACAAGGCGCCGCTGGCCCAGGTGCCGACGGTGGTCGTGCCCGGCGTTCCTGTGGCAGGCCCGCTGGTGTGGATGAGCCAGCCGCTGCCCCAAACGCCCCTGGCAGAGTACCGAAGCGATGGCTTTGCGCTGATCGACTGCTCAGCGTCGACGCCGCTGGCACGCAAGGGCAGCCAGCTCTTCGGCCAGGGCATGCTCGCACGGCTGAGCCTTCCGACACCCAGCTACCTGCCCCCCGATGCCGACTTCTCGGCCGATCTGGCCACGCCCCTGGCCCTGCGCCGCGAGGACGCCGAACGGCGCTGCCTGGAATTGCAGACGGGCGGGACGCTGCCTGTGCGCTCCAGCGCCGTCTCGGGCGACAAGCCCCTGGCCGCGATGGAAAGCCAGTCCTCGCGGACCGCACAGTGAATGTAGGCCCTGGCGCCCCGCCGCACCAAGGCCCTAAAGCACCGCCGCCCTGCGCTCGCGCCAGCGGCCCTCCGTCTGCGGGTTCTTGCAGTACAGCGGCAGCTCGCCGCGCAGGATGCGGGTGATGTTCTCGAGCGCCGCAGGCGCCAGTGCCTCGTACAGCTCGCGGGTATGCCCGACGAGGTGCGGCGTGAGGATGGCGTTGTCCAGTGTGCGCAAGGGGCTGTCCACCGGCAGCGGCTCGACCTGGAACACATCGAGCGCGGCACCGGCGATGCGACGCTCGCGCAGGGCCCGCTCGACCGCCGCCTCGTCGACCAGGTCGCCGCGTGCCAGGTTCAGCAGGTACGCGTCAGGCTTCATGAGCGCCAGCGCGCGCGCATCCACCATGCCGCGCGTGCTGGCGTTGCTTTCGGCCAGCACGCCCACGATGTCGCTCTCGCGCATCAGGGTGTCGAACGGCACCCGCTCCACGTCAGGCGGAAAGCGCGTGGCGGCCGTCGTGGGGGAGTGCGAGATCAGACGCACGCCGAAGGGCCGAAGGCGCTCGGCCACCGCGCTGGCGATGCGGCCGAAGCCGAGCAGCCCCACGGTGCAGCCGCGCAGCATGCGCGCATGCTGCGCCTCGGCCCGCGCGGCAGGCCGGGGCCGCTGCCCGCGCAGCACCTGCTCGGTCGCGCGCAGCTGGTAGCGCAGGTTCAGCATGAGCATGACGGCGGCCTCCGCCATCGCAAGATAGTTCTCGGGTACGGCGCCGTGGCCGACGATGATGCCCAGTTCGTCCGCCGCGCGCAGGTCCACCGTTTCGAGACCGATGGCCACGTTCACGATCCCGTGAAGACGCGGCGAGGCGCGCATCAGCTCGGCCGAGGCGATGGTGCGCGAGGTGAACACTGCCACCTCGGTCTGCCCGAAGTAACGGGGCCAGTCGGCCGCCGGATAGGCCAGCTTCTCGCCGGACCGCATCGGCGGGCCGCGCACCACCCGCATGCCCTGCGACTCCAGTTGCAGCGCCAGACCGTCGAGCACGTCGTCCAGGACCGGGTCGCGCGGGAGAAAAACCTGACGGGGTGCAGCAGCGGATGAGCTCATGATCCCCCGAGCTTATTCGAGCTTGATGCCGGCCTTGTCCATCAGTTGCTGGTAGGTCGGCACTTCGCGCGCGATGCGCGCCTTGAACTCGTCGGGCGTGATGTTGCTCGTGACGCTCGCCACGCTGGCCAGCCACTCGGTCATGGCCGGCTCGTTCATCACCCGGCGGATGTCGGTGGACAGCTTGTCCACGATCGGCTTGGGCGTGCCGTTGCGCACGAACACGGCCAGGCCCACGGGAAAGTCATAGCCCGGGAAGGACTCTGCAATCGTGGGCACGCCCGGCGCCTGGGCGATCCGGTCTTTGCTGGCGACGGCGATGTTGCGCAGCTTGCCCGAGGCCACGTGCGGCAGCGTGACCGAGGTCGAGACCATCATCGCGTCCAGCCGGCCGCCCAGCAGGTCGGCCATGGTCGGGGCCGCGCCCTTGTAGGGCACGGCAGTGATGTCCACGCCGGCCGCCGCCTTGAGCGCTTCGAGCGCCAGGTGAAAGCCGCTGCCCGTGCCCTGGATGCCGAAGTTGAGCTTGCCGGGATTGCGGCGCGCGTAATCGATGAAGTCCTTGAAGGTCTTGTGCGGCGAGTCGGCCGGCACGGTGAGCACGACGCTGCTGAGAACGGTCAGCGCGATCGGCTGGAAGTCGCCCACCGGGTCGAAGCCCGGACTCTGCCGCGCGGCCTTGGTGATCGACAGCGTTTCGGGGATGGTGTACATGACGGTGTAGCCGTCGGCCGGCGCCTTGGCGACGAGGCCCGCACCGAGCAGGCCGGCCGCGCCCGGCTTGTTGTCCACCGGCACCGGCACCTTCCACAGCTCCGACAGGCGCTGCGCCATGCGGCGGCAGGCTGCGTCCCCGAGGCCGCCGGGCGGGTACGGGATGATGAAGGTCACGGCCTTGTTCGGCCAGTCGCCCGCGCCCTGCGCGAAGGCGGGAAAGGCGCCGGACGCGAGGCCGGTGGCCAGGGCCGCACCGAACGCGGCGCCCAGGGTACGGCGCTGCACGCCGGGCAGGCGCTGCGATGCAGCGGGCAGATCGGGGGGGAGTGGACGCATGGTGATGTCTCCTTCAGGCAAATCACTGGGATGCCGGCGCCGTGCCGGCGGAAGGGGCGAGCAGCCCCGCGTGGATGTCGGCCACGCCGCGGCAGCCGAGGTAGGCCATGACGCGGTCCATCTCGCTGCGGTAGGTCGCGAGCGCCAGGTGCACGCCGGCCTCGCCACCGGCGGCCACGCCCCACAGCGGCGCGCGGCCGGCCAGCACCGCATGGGCACCGAAGGCCAGGGCCTTGACGACGTCGGAGCCGCGGATCACCGCGCCGTCGAGCAGGATGCGGGCCCGGCCGGCCACTGCGGCGGCGATCGCGGGCAGTGCGTCCAGGGGCGCTACCGCACCATCGAGCGCGCGGCCACCGTGGTTCGACACCACGATGCCGTCGGCGCCGCAGGCGATGGCTTCGAGCGCATCGTCCGGATGCAGGATGCCCTTGATGATGAGCGGGCCGCGCCACAGCTCGCGCAGGCGGCGCACGTCGTCCCAGTTCTGCGATTCGTTCTTGGGCAGCGTGGCCTGCCCATGGCCGCCGGTGCGACCGCGCAGGTCGGACTTGACGTCGGCCGGGAAGTTGGCGAACTCGGGCACGCCGCGGCTCAGCAGGTAGCGGCCCATGACGCCCAGCGTCCAGCGCGGGTGCAGCGCGCCGTCCCACACATTGCGCGGCGTCAGGCGCATCGGCACGGAAAAGCCGTTGCGCCGGTTGTGCTCGCGGTTGCCGTTGACCACGCTGTCGACCGTGAGCACGAGCGCGCCGTAGCCGGCCGCCTGGGCGCGTCGCACGAGTTCATGCGACATGGCCAGGGTCGGCCACAGGTAGAGCTGGAACCACAGTTGCCCGCCGACGCGCGCCACCTCCTCGATCGAGGTGATGGAGTAGGTGGACAGCGTGAACGGCACGCCGGCCGCGCGGGCCGCGCGCGCGATGGCGATCTCGCCCTGGTGCCACAGCATGCCGGCCATGCCCGTGGGCGCGATCGCCAGCGGCATCGCCCAGGGCTGTCCGAACAGCTCGGTGCCGAGCTTGCGCTGCGCCACGTCGCGCAGCGGCCGCGGCAGGAACTGCACGCGGTCGAAGGCAGCCCGGTTGCCGCGCAGCGACACCTCCTCTTCGGTGCCGCGGTCGACGTATTCGAACAGCCCGCGCGGCAGCCGCGAGCGCGCCAGCAGGCGCAGGTCGGCGATGTTCTGGGCGTTCAGGGCCATGGGTTCAGGCGACGCGGCGCCGCTCGATGGTGCGAGGATCGAAGCGGAAGCCATGGCCCGGCCGGTCGGGCACCAGCAGGCAGCCGTCGACGAGCGTCACCGGCTCGGTGAACAGCTCCTCGAACCAGTCGATGTACTCGACGTAGTTGAGGTTGGAGAAAGTGCCGCACGCGGCGAGGCTGTGCTCGGTGAAGATGTGGTTGGACACCGGGATGTCGTGCGCGCGTGCCAGCGCCGCAACCTTGCGCATCTCCGACAGGCCTCCGACGCGGGCCAGGTCCATCATCCACACCTCGGCCGCCCTGTGCTCCAGGATGCGCCGGAAGCCATAACGCGTGTAGTCGTTCTCGCCGATGGCCACCGGCGTGCGCACCGCCGCCGCGACCTGCGCGATGCCAGCCAGGTCGTGGGCGGGCAAGGGCTCCTCGAACCAGGTGAGATTGAACTCCTCGAGCGCCTGGCCGAGACGGATCGCATGGTCGAGCGTGAGCGAGCGGCTGTTGTCGGTCATCAGCGCCACCTTGTCGCCGATCGCTTCGCGCACGGCGCGCACGCAGCGCACGTCTTCCGCCAGGTCGGGGCGGCCGGTGCGCATCTTGATCGCGCGCCAGCCGGCCTTGACGTAGCCTTCGGCCTCGCGCGCCAGCGCGTCCGGCCCCAGGTCGGCCCACAGGCCTTGGCTGGCATAGGCCGGCAGGTGGTCCGCATGCCGGCCCCACAGCGCGCCCAGCGGCTGGCCGAGGTTGCGCGCGTGCGCGTCCCACACGGCCGTGTCGAGCGCCGAGATCGCCATCACGGCCACGCCGGTGAAGCCGAAGAAGTAGGTCTCCTTCCACAGCTTCTCCCACAGCGCCTCGGGTGCGCCGCAGTCCTGGCCGATGAGCAGCTCGCCCAGCGAGTCGATCATGGCCTTGAGCGGCGCCATGTGCCGGCCCCGCATGGTGTAGACGAAGCCCTCGCCGGTCTCGCCGCCTTCGGTGCGCAGTTGCACCAGCACGCAGCCGCAGGTCTTGATCGGGATGCGCGCGGCGTTCATCGCCGGCTTGGGCAGGGTCAGCTCGACCACCGTGGTGTCAATGCGGGAGATCTTCATGAGGCTCGTCTCGTTCAGTCGTTGCGGGCCAGCGATGCGATCCGCGCGCTGACCGCGCCCATCAGCAGGCCCAGGTCGCTTCCGATGAGAACGAAGTTCGCGCCCATCGCCATGTAGTCGCGCATCAGCGCCGGATCGCCCAGGCCGCCGACGCCGGCCCATTTGCCGCGGGCGCGGCAGGCGGCGATGGTGTCGGCCACCACCGCGCGCACCGACGGATGGCCGACCTGCCCCGGCACGCCCAGCTCCATCGACAGGTCGGTGAGGCCGACCAGCACGCCGTCCAGGCCCGGCGTGGCCGCGATGGCCCGCACGTCGGCCGCGCCCTCGCGCGTCTCCACCATCGGGAACAGCAGGATCTGCGGCTCGATCTGCGCCACGGCATCGGCCAGCGGCAGCGCCGCGAAGTCGATCTGCGGCTGCGCCGCCGCCACCGAGCGCTTGCCCGCCGGCGGGTAGCGGCAGGCCCGCGCGAAGGCCGCGGCCTGGGCGGCATCGTCGACATGCGGCATGACGATCGCCATGGCGCCGTTGTCGAGCATGCGGTTGGCCAGCGCATGGTCGCCGCCGGGCACCCGCACGACCGGCGTCACGCCCGCGTCCTGCGCGGCGACCGCGATCTGCGCCGCAGTGTCCAGATGCATGGCATTGTGTTCGGTGTCGATGAACAGCCAGTCACAGCCCGCCGTCTTCATCGCGCGGCCGGTGTCGGCCGTGCGTGCCTGCCGCAGGCCGACGCCGAAGGCGACGCGGCCGGCGCGCATGTGCTCGAGCATGTGGTTGCCGCGTGCGGCGGCGGGTGGCTCGGTGACCATGGCATGTCTCCTGCGACGTCCTTGCAATTCGGCGATTCTGGTCGCCGCGCGTCATTCCGGCAATTGAATAATTCGGATCGCTGTAATAATCTTTTCAGATGACTGCCAATCTCCGCCAGGTTCGCGCACTGCTGGCCGTAGCCCGCCACGGGAGCTTCACGCGCGCCGCGCACGAGCTGCACATCTCGCAGCCCGCACTCACCGTGCAGATTCGCCAGTTGGAGGAACATGTCGGGCTCCAGCTGTTCGACCGCAACACCCGCTCGGTGGAGATCACCCGCGCGGGCCGCGACCTCGCACGCCGGTTCGAGCGGCTGCAGGAAGAGTTCGACGCCGCCATCGCCGAAACCCGTGACGTGGCCCTCGGCCACCGTGGCGTGGTGCGGCTGGCCTGCCTGCAGTCGTTCGCCAGCACGGTGCTGCCCCAGGCGATCGCCCGCTTCCAGCATGGCCACCCGCGCATCAGCTTTGCCGTGAAGGACGTGTCGGGCCACCGCTCGCTCGACATGGTGCGCAGCGGGGAGGTCGACTTTGGCGTGGCCGACATGCCCTCCAACGAACCCCAGCTGGACTTCGTGCCGCTTCTGCAGGCGCGGCTGCAGGCCGTGCTGCCGCCCGGTCACCCGCTTGCGAAGGCGCGCAAGCTCACGCTGGCGCGTATCGCGAGTTATCCGCTGATCCTGATGGACCGCGAGACCAGCGCACGCCGACTCGTTGATGCGGCCTTTGCGCAGGCCGGCTGCACGCCCGTCTGCGCCTGCGAGGTCGTCGCGCTGGCCAGCGCCCTGGCCATGGTGCGCTTCGGTCAGGGCCTGACCGTATTGCCTGTGTCGACGCGCGACGTGCCGATGCACACCGGTGTCGTGATCAAGCCGATCCACGATTTTCCGATTGCGCGCTGGATCGGCATCGTGCGCAAGCCGGGGCGCTCGCTGCCGCCGGCGAGCGAGGCCTTCATCGCCTCGCTCATGCAGGACTGGCGCGACGCCACCTGATACATCCGGATACAAAATACCCGCCGCCAGCCAAGGCGCGCGAGGCCAGTCCCGGAGCCGGACTCCCGTGCCGACGGGCCATTCCCTTATGGCGCCGTGCAGGCGGGCGACTTAACATCTGCGGCATGCAATTTCGAATCACCCGCACGCCGGACTACCTCGCCGTGGAGCTGACGGAGCAGGTGCAACTGGAGCCGCTGCTGGAGCTGATCCGCAAGCTCGGGCATGCGACGCGCTCGCGCGGGGACAAGCGGATCCTGTTCGACCTGCTGCAGCTCGAAGGCGACATGCACACCCTGGGCCAGCTGCAGATCGGGCAGATGGTCGCCAGGAGCTTTCCGCACATGGAGAAGGTCGCCTCGGTCGTTCCTGCTGCCAAGATCACCCGCAACAGCGAGAGGATCGCACGCGAGCATGGCGTGAGCCTGCGCATCTTCGACAACCTGAAGGACGCGGAGGCCTGGATGCAGGCCAAGGAGCTCGACGATCCGGTGGCCAAGCCGGTGCGTCCGACGTCGGTACTGGACCCGGTTCGCGCGGCGATCTGGCAGGCGGTTCGGCATCTGTTTCCAAGCCACGCCAAGGCGATCCAGCTGCCCAACGGCTCGCTGGCGATCTCGTGGTCGGTGGCCAACCAGCCCGACGCGCTGCACGAGATGGCCACGCCGATCAACATCCGGCTGGAGCCCGAGCTGGTGGAGCGCCTGCGCTTTGCCAACCCCGAGCAGCGCAAGCGCATCGCGACCCACCAGGAGGCCGCGTTCCGCGCGGGCCTGGTGGGCTACAACCCGTTCACCGACGTGCCGCGCGCCCGGGTGATCGTGCTGGGCTGAAGGCTCGCCGCTGCTTGAACGCGCGCCGCTATTTGATGAAGCCCGGCAGCCACAGCGAGATGGCCGGGAAGGCACAGAGAATCACAAGCCGCACCACGTCCACCGCGATGAAGGGCATGGTGCCGCGGTAGATGCGCGTGAGGGTGATGTCCCTCGCGATCGAATTGATCACGAACACATTGATGCCCACCGGCGGGCAGATCATGCCGAAGGTCACCGCCATGACGATGATCACGCCGAACCAGACCGGATCGAAGCCCAGCTGCATCATCGCGGGAAACACGATGGGCACGGTCAGCAGAATCATCGCCAGCTCGTCCATCACGGCGCCGAGAATGAAGTAGCCCACCATGATGAAGGCGAGCACGCCGTAAGGTCCGACCGGCAGGTGCACCAGGAAGTCCACCGACTTCTGGGTGAACTGCGTGATGGTGAGGAAGTAGCCGAACAGGTAGGCCCCCACGACGATCATCATGATGGCCGAGGACACGCGCAGCGTATCGATCAGCGCGGCGCGGATTTCGGCCGACCCCAGCCGCCGGCGCACGATGCCGATGAGCAGCGTGCCGGCCGCACCGATGCCGGAGGCCTCCTCCACGGTGAAGATGCCGCCGTAGATGCCGCCGAGCACGAAGGCGAACAAGAGCAGCGTGGCCCACAGCTCGCGCAGCGAGACGATGCGCTCCTTCCAGCTGTGCACCTCGCCGCGCGGCATGGCCTCGGGCCGCCGCCAGGCGATGAACTGCACCACGAGAAAGTAGAACGCGATGGCCATCAACCCCGGAATCACGCCGGCCGCGAACAGCTTGGTGATGTCGGTTTCGGTCATGATGCCGTAGAGCACGAAGATGACCGACGGCGGGATCATGATGCCCAGCGTGCCACCGGCGGCCACGAGGCCCGCCGACAGGCCCGGGTGGTAGCCGGCCTTGCGCATCTCGGGCAGCGCAACCTGTGCCATGGTCGCGGCCGTGGCGACCGACGAGCCGTTGATCGCGGCAAAGCCGCCGCAGGCCGCCACCGACGCCATGGCCAGCCCGCCGCGCAGATGGCCGAGCCAGGCCCGGCCGGCCGAGAACAGCTCGGTGCTCATGCCCGAGCGCGATGCAAAGGCACCCATCAGGATGAACATGGGGATCACCGACAGGTTGTAGTCCGTTACCACCGACAGCGGCACGTTGGCCAGCAGGTTGAGCCCCGGCTTGAGGCCCGACAGCAGCGCGAAGCCGCCCACGCCCGCGATACCCATGGCCACGCCGATGGGTACGCGCAGCGCCATCAGCAGGAACATGCCGACAAAGCCCAGCAGGGCCACGAGATCACGATCCATTCACTTCTCCGGCAGCGGCGCCGTCGACGGCGGCCGGGCGCAGCGCGGCTTCGTCGCCCTGCCACAGACGAACCAGGCGCACGCATGCGAGCACGGCGGCCATGACCGCGCCGACTGCTGCCAGCGCATAGAACCAGACGATGGGCATGCGCAGGTCGCTCGTGCCCTGGGTGCCGGTGTTGGCCACCTTGACCCACACCATCCACGCCATCGGCACGAGAAAGGCCAGTGTGATCGCCGTGGCCAGCAGATCGAGCCAGCGCCGCCCGGGCGTCTTCAGGTGCTCCCACACGATGTCGACGCAGATATGGCTGCCGTAGTAGGTGGCCAGCGCCATGCCCCAGAACAGCGCAATGCCCTGCAGCAGGCGCGAGCCGTCGTACCAGTCGGGAATCGACAGGCTGAACAGGTCGCGCAGCAGCACGTTGCCCGAGGCCAGCAGTGCGATCAGCAGCAGGAAGAAGGCGGCCACCGTCTCGGTGGCCGACAGCAGCCGCTTCATCAGTTGCCTGCCTGGCGGGCCGCCAGCTCCTTGCGCAGGTCGTCCAGCGCCTGCTTGCCGTTGACGCCGACCTTGTCGGCGCTGGCGATCCACTGGCCGTACAGCGGCTCGGCCGACTTCTTCCAGGCGTCCAGCTGGGCCGGCGCGATCTTCACGATGGTGTGGCCGGCCGTCTTCTCGAGCTTGGCCTGGCCGGAGTCCTCTTCATCGCCCCAGTCGGCGCCGACCTTGCCGGCCCACTGGTTGTTGCAGTGGTCGTCGATCACCTTCTTCTGCGCGGCGGCCAGCTTGTCGTACCAGCCCTTGTTCATGACCCACACGAAGTCGGAGGCATACAGGCGCATGTCGCTGTGGAACTTGGTCGCCTTGTCGATGCCGAAGGTGATGACCGAGCCCCAGGGGAAGGCCAGCGCATCGGCCACGCCCTTGTCGAGCGCGTCGCGCGCTTCGGGCGCGGACACCTGCACGTTGGTGCCGCCCAGCAGGCTCATGTAGGCGGCGTTGGTGCCGTTGGACGAGCGGATCTTCATGCCCTTGATCTGCGAAGGCTCGGTGATCGGCTTCTTGGAGTGGAAGGTTCCCACGTGCAGATGGGCGAAGCAGAACTTCACGTCCTTCATTTCGGCGGCAGCGTACTTGCGGTACCAGGCGTCGAGCGCGGCCGAGCCGCCGCCCGGCCTGGAAATCAGGAAGGGCAGCTCGCCGACGGCAATGAGCGGGAAGCGGCCGGCCTGGTAGCCGGGATTCACCCAGGTCATGTCGGCGATGCCGTCACGCGCCATGTCGTAGTGGTCGGCCGCCTTGCCCAGCTGCTGGGCTGGAAAGAAGGCAATCTTGATCGAGCCCTTGGACGCGGCCTCGACCGACTTGGCCCAGGGCTCGAAGCCCAGCTTGGCCAGCGGATGGGTCTGCGGCAGCCAGTGCGCGAACTTCATCTCGACGGGCTTGTCCTGCGCCTGCGCTGCGGCCGTTGCGCCCAGCAACGCCACGAGCGCTGCTGCCAACGCGACGCGATGCACGGCGGGGCGGTGGGAAATGCGGTTCATCGTTTGTCTCCTTTGGTTATGGAATGTAATCAACAGAAAATCAATCATCGCCATGATCGGCGACAGGGTGTCATGGTGTTTTCCCGCTGCCCTGCGCAGCGGATGGCGAGCGGGCCCAGAACACGGGCTGCGGCTTGGCGCCCGCTGAAGATCCGTGCCCGCCGGCTGCAGCGGATGCTGTGGCTGTTGTGGCTGTTGCGGCCGCCGCGTTGAGCCGCCCTTCCGGATCGGCCAGCGTCTGGCGCAGCGCCTCCTTCAGATCCGCGCCTGCGGCCGCCACGTCCTTGTGGCCAGCCAGCGCGGGCGCCACGTGGGCGGTCCACAGGCGTGCATAGTTCTGGCGTCCGCGCACCTGCGTCTCGCCGTAGCCCTTGAGCACCTGCGGCAGACCGGCGAGCGCCAGCGCAAAGTCCGCCGCCTGCGGTGCGTCCAGCGCCAGAACCTGCTGCATCGCGCCGCGCCAGGCATCCAGCGCCTCATGCTCCTGAGCGAACCGCAGCGAGCGCGGGCGCAGCGGACGCAGGCGCGCGAGACAGCGCAGCATGAGGTAACCCCAGAGGCTGGTCGAGCGGATGTGCAGCCCCATGTGTGCGCGGCCGAGCCGGCCGGTGCGCGCGCCCCACGCGAGCACGCGGGCGCCGAGGGCCTGCGGCAGCACGGCGGCCACTTCGTCCAGGCCGGGCTTGAAGTGTTCGGTGATGCGCACGACGTCGGACGCGCCCGCCTGGGCCTCGGCGCGCACGCGCTCATAGCGGCTGCGCCGCGTCTTGAGGTCGGCCACGCGGATCACGTCCTCGAAGCACATCCAGAGGGCCAGTTGCCGCGCCGCCTCCTCCAGCGCCTGCGCCTGCGCGGCAGGAGCCTGTGGGCCTTGGGCGGCGCGTGGAGCTGCTGCTGTGGGCGTCTCGGGATCCCCGCCAACGCCTGCCGCCTGCGCCAGTTCCGCCACCGCGTCGAGGTAGCGCCCTGCATAGCCCGCGTCCTGGTAGTCGAGGCAACGCAGGGCGCCGTGCGCAGCGATCAGCTGCACGGCAGCGGGCCACGGCGCCAGGCGCTGCGACCACGCCGCCTCCTGCGCGCGCACCGACGGTTGGCTGCGGGCCGCTGCGGCGAGCACTTCAGCCGCAGGTGCCGACAGCATCGCCCCATCGGGTTGCCCGGCGCCTGCCGCCCCGCCCGGCCCACGCGTGGCGACCTCCTGTTGCGACGCCTCCCTGGCTGCGTCGTACGCCCGCGCAAATCCGGCCAGGCTGGCCTCCACGCCCTTGCCCGACGCCTGGATGGCCCGCTCGCAGGCCGCGCGCGGCCACGGCAGGACACCCGCGCCCGCGAGCGCGCCGAACATGACGGCCGAGATCACGGTGCCGGCCGCCACGGTGGCGGCCTCCATGTCCAGCAGCACGGCGCGCCCGGCCAGCGCGTGCGCGGTGGCCTGCATGCGCGCGGCGTCCTGTCGGCCGTCGTCCATGTGCATCTTCTCGATCGTCGTGTAGACGCGGTGCGTCGACGCGATGAGCGTGGTGCGGCGCGTGACGAAGCCGCGCTCGAGCATGCGGGCGGCCTCCAGCAGTTCGCTCGCGACCACCACGTCCACGCAGCCGGGCACGGGCGTGAGCGCGAAGACGGGCGCGGACGCGCCGCTCGCCATCGGCTCGCGCATCAGCTCGATGTAGTAGCTGGTGGCGCCGGTGCGCTGCGCCACGCCGGGCACCGAGGTCGCCTGCACCGGCAGGCCCGCTTCGAGCGCGCAGTCGACCAGCCAGTCGGCCAGCACGCCGCCGCCTTCGCCGCCCAGCGCGGCGATCAGGATGCACCACGGCGAGGCCGAGGAGGCGATGCCGGCCGACGCGGGAGAGGTCATGGTTGCGGTGTTCATGCCGGTTGCAGCAGGCCGATGAAGAAGCGGTTGAGCCGGTCGGTCAGGCGATCCCACAGGCCCGGATGGGTCACGATCTCGATGCGGTGGAACGACGGGCACAGCACGGCCGCATCGGCCACTTCGCCGCACAGGCCGCAGCCGACGCAGCCGTTGGTGACGTGCGCCACCGGCGCGCGCTTGAGCGGGTCGGCCGAGTCCTTGAGCGTGAGCGTGGGGCAACCCGAGAGGCGAATGCAGGAATGGTCACCGGTGCAGGTGTCCTCGTCCACGCCATAGCGCGTGCGTACGGTGCGCAGCCCCTCCTTGAGCCGGCGCGCCCGGATGGGTTTGAGGCGGCGCTGCCGCTCGAGCTGGCACTCGCCTTCGGCGATCACCACCTTGAGCTCCTTGTAGGGCGACTCGATGGCCTCGCGCAGAACGTCGCGGACCTGGCTCACGCGGTAGTTGTGCACGGTGCGCAGCCACTTCACGCCCATGCCCTTGAGCGTGTTCTCGATGGTCATCTCGCCGCTCGTGGCGCTCGCACCCTCGGCCACCCGCTTGGCCTCGGATGCCGGCGTCGACATGGTCTCCTGCGTACCGGTGGCGGAGGTGTAGCCGTTCTTCATGATCACCAGCACGCCGTCGCCCTTGTTGAGCAGCGCCGAGGACACGCCCGACAGCAGGCCGTTGTGCCAGAACCCGCCGTCGCCCATGATGGCCACCGGACGCCGGGCCGAGAAGTTCTTCACCGCCGCGCTCGACGCCATGCTCATGCCGTAGCCGAGGATGGAATTGCCGAACGAGAACGGCTCGAAGGTGGCGAAGGAGTGGCAGCCGATGTCGGTGGAGATGTGCAGCTTGCCGACCTCGCGCTCGACCAGCTTGAGCGCGGCGAACACCGGCCGTTCCGGGCAGCCGGTACAGAAGTTGGGCGGGCGGGGCGCGACGGCGCCGCCCAGATGGGCCGCAGCCTCGGCCCGCACCTCGGCCAGTTCGCGGCCGAAGGCCTGGCCGGCCGACAGGTCGAGCGCGGGCAGGTGTTCACCGAGAAAGGCCACGAGGCCTTTGACGATGACCTCGGCGGTGTACTCCCCGCCCATCATGAGCCGGTCCTTGCCGTGCAGCCGGGTCTGCAGGTCGGCGCGCCGCAGCAGCGTGGCCACGTCCTGCTCGATGAATTCAGGCTGCCCCTCCTCCACCACCATCACGGCGCGACGGCCCGCGCAAAAGCGCGCGATCTGCTCCGGCACCAGCGGGTAAACCACGTTGAGCACCAGCAGCGGCACCTGGCTGCGGCCCGAGGCATCGGCCAGACCCAGCTGCTGCAGAGCGCGGATCGTGGTGTTGTAGAGCCCGCCCTGGACGATCAGGCCGACCTCGCCGAGGCGACCGTCGAAGACCTCGTTGAGCCCGGCCTCCTCGATGAAGCGCCGCGCCGCCGGCATGCGCACCTCGTACTTGAGCTTCTCGTGGCGGAAAGTGGCCGGCGGATGCGACAGCCGGTCGTAGCTGAAGCCGGCGGCCTGCTGCTGGAGCTGACGCGTGGAGATCGCAGGCGCGATGTTGTCGCTCGCGGCAAAGCTGCCGCGCACATGGCAGGTGCGGATGCGCAGCTCCATCATCACCGGCGTGTTCGAGGCCTCGGACAGCTCGAAGGCCTTCTCGGTCATGCGCACGATGGTCGGCAGGTTGGGCCGGGGGTCCATCAGCCACAGGGCGGACTTGAGCGCGAAGGCATGGGTGCGCTCCTGGATGACGCTGGCGCCCTCGCCATAGTCCTCGCCGACCACGATGAGCGCGCCGCCCATGACGCCCGGCGATGCGAGGTTGGACAGCGCGTCCGACGCGACGTTGGTGCCGACCACCGACTTCCAGGTGACGGCGCCGCGCACCGGGTACATGATCGAGGCCGCCAGCATGGCCGCAGCCGAACTTTCGTTGGTGCAGGCCTCGACATGCACGCCCAGCTCGCCCATGTAGTCGCGCGCCTGCACCATGACGTCGAGCAGGTGCGAGATCGGTGAGCCCTGGTAGCCGCCGACGTAGGTCACGCCCGACTGCAGCAGCGCCTTGGTCACGGCCAGGATGCCTTCGCCATGGAAGGTCTCGCCCTGCCCGAGCTTGAGCGCCTCGATCTCATCGTGGAAGGAACGTTCCAAAAGCCTGTCTCCTGTGCCGGCGCCGCGCAAGCGCGCCGAAGCCGTGGTTTGCGCGCACTGTAGGCGCCGCCCTCGCATTTGGCGAATGGATTGTTTGGATGTTGCACATTCACGGCATGGATAATCCGGGTGAACCCTGACGCGGACCCGGCCCCTGCAGCGTCCGTGACACACCGTCTGCCCACCGTCTGCCTGAACCTCAACCACCTCGTCCACCACCTCGTCCGCCCGCATGAACTTCCGCCAACTCGACCTCAACCTGCTGCGCGTGCTGGCCGCGATCCACCGCACCGGCTCGGTCACCGAGGCAGGCCGGGCCCTGGCCCTGTCGCAACCGGCCACCAGCAATGCGCTGGCCCGGCTGCGCGCCTATTTCGCCGACGATCTCTTCGTGCGCGCGCCTGACGGCCTCAAGCCGACACGCCTGTGCGAGCGCATCGCGCCGGCGGTGCTCGCGCAGCTGCAGTCGCTGGAGGCCGTCGTCACGGGCCGGGAGGACTTCGATCCGGTGCGCAGCGACATGCACTGGCGGCTGTCGCTGTCGGACCTCGGCGAGATGATGTTTCTCGCGCCGCTCGCGGCGGCGCTGCGCGCGCAGGCGCCGGGCACGCGACTGTCGAATGTGTCGGTGGCGGCCGGCGAGGTGGCCCCGGCCCTGGAGGCGCGCGAGATCGACTTCGCCATCGGCATCCTGCAGCCGCGCCACCGGGGCGTGCGCTCGGCCGTGCTGTTCCGCGAGAACTATGTGGCGATGACGGCGGCGTCGTGGCGCCCGGCGTCGGGCCGTGCGGGTGCGGCGCTCACCATGCAGCAGCTGTCGCAGGCCTGGCTCGTCGTGGCCTCGCCGACCGCCACCTTCCACAGCAGCGTGGAGCAGCGCCTGCAGCGCATGAAGCTGGCAGATCGGGTGGCCGTGCGATCGCGCCACTTCGGCTCGATGCCCGAGCTCGCGCTCAACACCGACCTGCTGACGATCGTGCCCGAGATGTATGCCGCCAACCTGCGCGAGCGGCACGACCTGCGGGTCTGGAAGCTGCCGCGCGTGGCCGCGCCGTCCTACGAGGTGCGCCTGCTGTGGCACGCCAGCACGGGGCAGGACCCGGCCCAGCAGTGGATCCGGGCACAGGTGCAGGCCCTGTTCGGCCGCAGCGCCTGAGGCAGCCCCGCAGCACCTTCGGGCCGGCCGCGAGTCCCCCGGCGCGCCGCACGACCGGCGCGGCCCCGCTCTAGCCGCAGCGCCGCTACCATCTGCTCATGCAGTACCCCGCGCCTTCGTCCGACGCCAGCGGCACCGTCATCGTCGCGCCGCATTGCGACGATGCGGCCTTCTCGCTCGGGGGCGCGCTGGCGGCCGGAACGCTCGGCCCGGTGTCCGTCGCCGTGCTGTTCTCGCGCAGCAACCACACCCTGCAGGGCCTGGGTGCGGTGGACGAGGTGAGCCGAAGGCGCAAGGCCGAAGAAGCCGCCGCGCTGACCGGCCGCGTGCGCGAGCTGGAGTTCCTGGATCTGGAGGACTGGTCGTTCGATCGGCGGGCCTATGCCCGGCTGGCACCCGCCGCCGAGCGCGAGGCGGCCGCCACCATCGCCCGCATGGCGGCTCGCCTGCCGGCCGCCACGCTGCTTTTTCCATTGGCCATCGGCGCCCACCCGGACCATGTCGCCGCGCAGGCGCTGGCGGCGCTGTTCGACGCGCGCTGGCGCGTCGGCTTCTATGAGGACTTGCCCTATGTGGCCAAGGCCCATCATCACCAGGTGGACACGCGCCCCGAGGGCGCGATGCGTTCCGAGCTGCTGCCGGGTGACGTCCGCGCCAAGCTCGCGATGCTGGCGCAGTACACCTCCCAGGTGCATGGCGGGATGCTGCGGGCCACTGCGCACTATCATGAGTCCATCGGGGGCGAACGCATTTACTGGCGCACCAGCCACCCCCACCTCGATCACCCACTGCCATGACCCACGACCTCTTCCGCGAAGACGCCTACCTGCGCGAATGCCCTGCCACGATCATGGCCGTCTCAGACGCCGGCATCGTGCTCGACCGCACCGTGTTCTATCCGCTGGGCGGCGGCCAGGCCGGCGACGCCGGCGCGCTGATCCTGGCCGACGGCCGCTCGCTGGCGGTTGCCGACACCCGCAAGGGCAAGGATGCCGAAGGCCGCCCCACGGCCGACATCTGCCACGTGCCTGCGCCGGGGCAGGAGGCGCTGCTCGCCGGCCTGCGCGCGGGCGACACCGTCACGGCGCGCATCGACTGGGAGCGGCGCCACCGGCTCATGCGCTTTCACACCACCACGCATCTGCTGTGCAAGCTCGTGCCCCAGCTGGTCAATGGCTGCTCCATCACGCCCGACTATGCGCGGCTGGACTTCAACATGAACGAGCCGCTCGACAAGGACGCTCTTTCCGCCGGCATCGCCGCGCTGGTGGCGGGCGGCCATCCGGTCACGGTCGGCGCCATCACCGACGAGGAGCTGGACGCGAACCCGGCGCTGGTCAAGAGCATGTCGGTGCAGCCGCCGCGCGGCACCGGCCGCATCCGCACCATCCGCATCGGCGACGCCGAACTCGTGGACCTGCAACCCTGTGGCGGCACGCACGTGGCCAATACCCGCGAGATCGGCGCCGTGATCGTCACGAAGATCGAAAAGAAGTCGGCCATGACGCGGCGGGTGGTGCTGGGCTTCGCATGAGCGCCGACGGAACTAACGGACTTGCCACGGCTCCCACCTGCGTCATGAACCTTTCCCGATTCGCCGCCTGCGCGGCCCTTTTCGCCAGCCTCGGACTGTTCCAGGCCCAGGCCCAGACCAGCCCGGCCAAGGCCGTCGTCACCACCGAGCGGGTGCGGGCCGAGCTGATGGTGCATGCGCCGGACGGCGTCGATCCCGGCAAGAAGGTCTGGCTCGGCCTGCAGCTGGCGCATCAGCCCGAATGGCACACCTACTGGAAGAACTCCGGCGACTCGGGTCTGCCCACGGTGCTGGAATGGACGCTGCCCCAGGGCGTGACGGCCGGCGACATCGCCTGGCCGGTGCCGCGCAAGATCCCGATCGGCAACCTGGCCAACTATGGCTACGAAGGCACGGTGCTGCTGCCCGTGCCCCTGACCATTGCACCCGGCTTCAAGCCCGGCCTGCTCGGCGAACTCGAGGTCAAGCTGCGTGCCTCCTGGCTGGTGTGCCGCAAGGAGTGCATTCCGGAAGAAGGCGAGTTCGCGCTCAAGGTGCCGGCCCGCAGTTCGATGGCCGGCAACGCCGCAGCTTTCGAGGCGGCCTTCGCGGCGCAGCCCCGTCCGGTCCAGGCCGGCACCGGGGGCGTTGCGTTGCCCGACAGCCACGTGCGGATCGAGGGCAATACGATCCGCCTGAGCGTGCAGGGCCTGCCGGTGGGCCTGCGCGGCAAGGCGCTGGAGTTCTTTCCCGAGACGCCCGAGGTGATCGAGACGGCCGCCCAGTGGACCCAGGAATGGAAGGGCGCGGTCTGGACGGCCAGCGTGCCGCTCTCACCCCAGCGCAGCAACAGCCCGGCGGTGATGCCGGTGGTGCTGGCCGAGCGGGCCGCCAACGGCAGCCAGGCCCCGGCGGGCGGCTGGCGCGCCGAACTCAAGGTGCTGGGCACGTGGCCGGGCACCAGCGCGCCGGCAGCGGTGTCGCCCGCGCTGGATGCGGCGCTCAAGGCCAATGCTGCTTCAGCCGCAGCGGGCCCGGCGGCCGGCACCCCACGGCCGGTCGCGCCCGCCGCGTCCGCGAGCGTGTGGGCCGCTCTGCTGGGCGCCCTGCTCGGCGGCCTGCTTCTGAACCTCATGCCCTGTGTGTTCCCGGTGCTCGCGATCAAGATGGTGGGCTTTGCGCAGCACGGGCAGGACGCACGGGCGCGCCGGCTCGGCGGTCTGGCCTACGCCGGCGGCGTGGTGCTGTCGTTCCTCGCGCTCGGCGCGCTGATGCTGGCGCTGCGTGCGGCCGGCGAGCAGCTCGGCTGGGGTTTCCAGCTGCAGTCGCCCGCCGTGGTGGCTGCGCTCGCGGCACTGTTCACCGTGATCGGTCTCAACCTTGCCGGCCTGTTCGAGTTCGGCAGTTTCCTGCCGTCGAGTGCGGCGTCGCTGCAGGCGCGCCATCCACTGGCCAACGATGCGCTGTCGGGCGTTCTGGCGGTGGCGATCGCATCGCCCTGCACCGCGCCCTTCATGGGCGCGTCCCTGGGCCTGGCCGTCGGCCTGCCGGCGCCACAGGCGCTGCTGATCTTCGCCTCGCTCGGCCTCGGCATGGCGCTGCCCTACCTGGCCGCCAGCTTCGTGCCGGCCGTCGCGCGCCTGATGCCGCGCCCCGGCGCGTGGATGGACGTGTTCCGCAGGCTCATGGCCTTCCCGATGTTCGCCACCGTGGTCTGGCTCGTATGGGTGCTCGGCCAGCAGTCCGGCATCGACGGCGCCGGCGCCCTGCTGGCCCTGCTGGTGGCGCTGGCGGCCGTGATCTGGGCTTTCACCCTGCGCGGCCGTGCGCGGCTCGCGCTGGGCGCGTTGACGCTCGCAGCGCTGGCCTGGCTGGCCGTCGGCATCGGGCCCCACGTGGTCCGCGAGGCCGCGTCGACGGCGGCGGGCACTGCGGCGCAGCCGGCCGGCGAGCGCTGGCAGCCCTGGGCGCCCGGCCGCGTCGACGCGATCGTCGCGACCGGACAGCCGGTGTTCGTCGACTTCACCGCCGCCTGGTGCGTCACCTGCCAATACAACAAGAAGACGACGCTGTCGCGCCCCGACGTGCTGGCCGACTTCGACGGCAAGAAGGTGGCGCTGCTGCGCGCCGACTGGACGCGCCGCGACCCGGCGATCAGCGCGGCCCTGGCCCAGCTCGGCCGCAGCGGTGTGCCGGTGTACGTGATGTACCGGCCCGGCCGCGCGCCGGTGGTGCTGTCCGAGGTGCTGGACGCCGGGGAACTTCGCACGCTGATCGCCAGTCTCTAGCGCATGCCGGGCGGCCTGTGCGGGCCGCGCCTTCCGTCCCAACCCACTCAAGGAGCCTCCATGCAGCGTCGCCGCCTCTTCGCCTCGTCCGCCGTCACGGCCCAGCGCCGCAACGCTCTCCACCCCGCCGCCCTCCACCGCCTCGCCGTGCCGGTGCTCGCCCTGCTGTCGGCCGGCGCGCTCCAGGCCGCCACCGTCGGCCAGCCGGCCCCTGACTTCAGCCTCAAGGATGCCAGCGGCAAGATGGTCAAGCTCAGCGACTTCCGCGGCAAGCACGTGGTCCTCGAATGGACCAACCCGGGCTGCCCCTTCGTGCGCAAGCATTACGACAGCGGCAACATGCCCGCGACCCAGAAGGACGCCATGGGCAAGGGCGTGGTCTGGCTGGCCATCAACTCCACCGAAAAGGCCAGCGCCGACTACCTGCCACCGGCCGAGCTGGTGGGCTGGATGAAGCAGCGCCAGTCCACTCCCAGCGCGACGCTCATGGACGAGGAAGGCACGGTCGGCAAGGCCTACGGCGCCCGCACCACGCCGCACATGTACATCGTCAACCCGCAGGGGCGGCTGGTGTATGCGGGCGGCATCGACAGCATTGCGTCCGCCCGGCCCGACGACATCGCCAAGGCCACCAACTACATCAAGACGGGCCTGTCCGAGTCGCTGGCCGGCAAGCCGATCACCGCAGCCACGACGCAGCCCTATGGCTGCTCGATCAAGTACAAGAGCTGAGGCAAGGGCTGAGCGGGGCACGGATCACCGGCAGCGGGCGCAGGCCCCAGGCCGTGCAAGCTGAGCCCCGGTCGGCGGGCGGGCTCAGATCGCCAGCGGGTCCACATCCACCGCCCAGCGGATCAGGCCCTTCTCGCGGGTGGCATGCAGCACCCCGGACCATGCCGCCAGAAAGCGCTGCAGCGCCGGGCGTGAGGCCGACTCCAGCAGCATCTGCGCGCGCTCCACATTGGCCACGCGCTGGATCGTCATCGGCACCGCCGGGTACAGCGTCACCTGTTCGGCGCCCGCGAGGCCCGGCGCGGCGGCGGCCGCCGCATTGAGGAAGGCCTGGGCCGTCTCCTGCGTGCGCGCATCGGCCCGCACCAGCGCCTGGAACGCAAATGGCGGCATGCCAGCCTGCTCGCGCTCGCGCAGCTGGGCGGCCGCGAACGCCGGGTAGTCGTGCCGGCGCAGCGCGGCGAACAGCGGATGCGCCGGATTGGACGTCTGGATCCACATCTCGCTGCCCTGCGCCTGCGCCGCATCGCGGCCGGCCCGGCCCGCCGCCTGCATCAGGAGGCTGAACAGGCGCTCGGGCGCGCGAAAGTCGCTGCTGTAGAGCGCCGCATCGGCGTTGATCGCCGCCACCAGCGTGATGCGCCGGAAGTCGTGCCCCTTGGTGACCATCTGCGTGCCCACCAGCACGTCCACCTCACCCGCATGCACGCTGGCCAGCTGGGACTGCAGCGCGCCCTTGAGTCGTGTGGTGTCGGCATCCATGCGCGCGATGCGCACCGGCTCGCCGCCGGGCCGCCGCAGGTCGGCCAGCAGTTCGCCCAGATGCTCCTCCAGCCGCTCGGTGCCGCGCCCGACGGGCGCGATGTCCACGTTGCCGCACGACGGGCAGGCACGCGGCACGCGTTCGGTGAAGCCGCAATGGTGGCAGCGCAGCGTCCGGTCGATCTTGTGGAACACGCGGTAGGCACTGCAGTTCGGGCATTCGCTCTTCCATTCGCAGGCGGTGCAGGCCAGCACCGGCGCATAGCCCCGGCGGTTGAGGAACACCAGCGACTGTTCGCCGCGCGCGATGCGCAGGCCGATCGCCTCGAGCAGCTGCGGCGAAAACACCGTGCGGGCTGGCTGCAGGTTCATGTCCACCAGCCGCACGCGCGGCAGCGCACCCGCCGCTGCGCCGTCGGCGCCGCCGATGCGCGAGGCCATCACGAGCCGCGTGTAGCGACCCTTCTCGCTGGCCTGCCAGCTCTCCAGCGATGGCGTGGCCGAACCGAGCAGGACCTTCGCACCCTCCAGCCGGCCCCGGTAGACCGCCAGATCGCGCGCCGAATAGCGGGCGCCCTCCTGCTGCTTGTAGCTCGGGTCATGTTCCTCGTCGACCACGATCAGACGCAGCCCCGGCATCGACGCGAACACCGCCATGCGCGTGCCCAGCACGATGCGCGCGGCGCCGCCATGCGCAGCGAGCCAGCTGCGCAGCCGCTGGGGCGGCGTCATGCCGCTGTGCATCGACACCACCGCGCCAGCGCCGAAGCGCTCGACGAAGCGCGCCTCCAGCTGCGGCGTGAGATTGATCTCGGGCACCATGACGAGCGCCTGCGCCTGCGGCTCGCGCGCCAGCAGCTCCTGGACCGCATGCAGGTACACCTCGGTCTTGCCGCTGCCGGTGGCGCCGAACAGCAGGAACGGGCCGGGCAGCCCGTGCAGCTGCGCAAGCGCCTGGGCCTGTTCCGGGCTCAGCTCAGGCGCGGCGCCCAGTGCCTGGACGGGGGCGCTCGCGGCGGGACGCTTGAGCCGCCGCGCCAGCTGCACGGTGCTCAGGTCGCGCAGCTGGGGCGGCAGCGCCGCCAAAGCCACCTCGCCCAGGCTGCGTTGGTAATAGGACGCAGCAAACGTAACGAGTTGTCTCCAGGACTCACTCAAAGGCTTCAAGCCTTCCAGCACACCCGCAAGCGAACGGGTCTCCGCCAACCCGGGCGGCGCCTGGGTTTCATCACCTTCCCAGACCACGCCAAGAACCTCCCGGCGGCCCAAAGGCACTCGCACCAACGTCCCCGCCGCAAGTGGAAGCTCACTTTGATACGTCAGGGGACCGGCGACCGTGCTGTGGGCCGGCGTAGGCACGACGACGGCGACAAGGTGGCTCATGGACGGACTCGCTTTGACAGCTTTTCTTAAAGCGAACTTGCGAAAAGCTGCTTAAGTCTTTGATTCGACAGCGATTTATCAACCATCCAAAGAATTTGTGGATAACTTTGTTGATATCGTGCGTCCACGTGCCGCAGAGCCAGAAAAATCAAGGCTTTAGGCTGGATTGCCCGCAAAAAAAGCATGTTGGGAATCCCTTTGAAATCAACAACTTGCGTGCGCTACTCGTTTTGTAGCAGCGCCCCTGCGGACCCGTTTTTTTTGGCGCGCCGCAACACAAATTTTGTGCATAAGTCAAGCTCGGAAAAAATATATCGGGCTTGACGGACGTGCGAAAACCATGGGGAAAGTCCGGATGCGGGGCGAAGGCCAGGCGACGTCGCCGCCGTTCAAGCCCCGCGCATCCGGCGGGAGTAGTCGTGCACCGCCTCGACCAGCACGGCCACGTTCTCGGGCGGCGTGTGCTGGCTGATGCCATGGCCGAGGTTGAAGATGTGCGTCGGCCCGAGCCCCTGGCCGGTATGGGGCGGCCCGAAGCTCTCGAGCACCTTGGCCACCTCGCCGCGGATCTGCCCCGGCTGGGCGAACAGCACGTTCGGGTCGATGTTGCCCTGCAGCGCCTTGTGGTCCCCCACCCGTGCACGGGCCTGGCCGAGGTTGACCGTCCAGTCGAGCCCGAGCACGTCGCAGTCGAGCGCGTTCATCGCCTCCAGCCACAGCCCGCCGCCCTTGGTGAAGACGATGCGCGGGATGCGCACGCCGCCCTGCTCCCGGCGCAGCTGGGCCAGCACCCGCGCGGTGTAGGCCAGGCTGAACTGCTGGAAGGCGCCATCGGCCAGCACGCCGCCCCAGCTGTCGAAGATCATCACGGCCTGCGCACCGGCGTCGATCTGCGCATTGAGGTACGCGGCCACGGCGTCGGCATTGATCTCGAGCATCCGGTGCATGAGGTCGGGCCGCTGGTACATCATGGTCTTGACCAGGCGGTAGTCGTCGGAGCCCGCGCCCTCGACCATGTAGCAGGCGAGCGTCCACGGACTGCCGGAAAAGCCGATCAGCGGCACCCGCCCCGCGAGCGCGCGGCGGATCGAGGTAACCGCGTCGAACACGTAGCGCAGCTTGTCCATGTCGGGCACCGCAAGCCGTGCCACCGCGTTCTCGTCGCGCACCGGGGTGGCGAACTTCGGGCCTTCGCCGAGCGCGAAGCTCAGCCCCAGGCCCATGGCGTCGGGCACGGTGAGGATGTCGCTGAACAGGATGGCCGCATCGAGCGGATAGCGCTCGAGCGGCTGCAGCGTGACCTCGGTCGCATAGTCCACGTTGGTGGCCAGGCCCATGAAGCTGCCGGCCTTGGCGCGCGTCTCGCGGTACTCCGGCAGGTAGCGGCCGGCCTGGCGCATCAGCCAGACGGGGGTGTGGGGCGTGGCCTGGCGCAGGCAGGCGCGCAGGAAGCTGTCATTGGCGAGGGGGGCAAAGCTCATGCGGCGATTGTCGCAGGCCAAAGCGGCCCGCGTCCCCCGGGAAAGACCCGCCCGGGAACGGCCAGCCGCGGCCATGCACGCTGCACGCCCACACCGCACGCCCACACCGCACGCCCACACCGCACGCCCACACCGCACGCCCACACCGCACGCCCACGACGCACGCCCACACCGCACGACTCAGCGGCGGCGCAGTCCCGCGAAGTCCGAGAAAGCCCCCAGTGCATCGACCAGCAGCCGCCGCGCAACCGGGCTGGCATGCTGCATGCGCGCGAAGTCGTGCGTCATGCCGGGCGCGCCGAGGAACTCGCAGCGCGCGCCGGTGTGGCGCATCCAGTCGTGCAGGAAGATCGCGTCGTCATGCGCGCCGTCCTGCCCGGCGGCCAGCAGCAGGGCTGCCGGCGCCTGGGGCAGCGGCGCGCCGCCATGGGCCAGCACCGCACGCTCGTCCCAGATCTCGCGGTTGCCCTGGAGCAGGCCGTTCCAGGCCCGCACCGCATCCTCGCGCGAGAACACCGGCGAGCTTGCATGGCGCAGCCAGCTGGCGGTGTTGAAGTCCGGTTTGGCCAGCGGGTAGAGCGCCAACACCGCATCCACGCTCGCGGGTCGCAGGCGCTGCAGCCGCCAGGCCGCCTGCAGCGCCAGGTGGGCGCCGCTGCCATCGCCGCCGGCCAGCAGCCGCGTGGTGTCCACCCCGAGCCGGCTGCGGCCTTCGAGCAGCGTCTGCAGGGCCAGCAGCGCATCCTCGCAGCACAGCAGCGGCGCATCGCCGGGCCGCGCGCTGGCCTGCACCGACACCACGGCCACGCCGAGGTCATGGGCGAGCTGGCGGCACAGGCCGTCGTGGGTTTCCACCGTGCCCGCGAACCAGCCGCCGCCGACGAACCAGGCCATCAGCCGCGGCGCCTTCGCGCCCGAGGGCCAGTACAGGCGCGCAGGCAACGGCTTGCCCCGCACGCGCAGCCGGAAGTCGCCTGCCGTCACCGGCACCAGCACCGACGGCAGGCGCTGCGACACGGCGGCATAGCGGGCGATGGCGGATGGGAGGTCGTCGGGATCGCGCGGCAGCGGCACGTCGCGCGCCATCTGGTCGACGAAAGCCTGCAGTGCGGGGTCGATGTGCGGGGCCTGCATCGCGCCGGTGCCGCCTTCAGCGCTGCGATGCCGCCAGGGCCTGCTCCAGGTCCCAGAGAATGTCATCGGCGTCCTCGATGCCCACCGACAGCCGGACCATGTCGGCCGACACGCCGGCACGCGCCAGCTCGGCCTCGTCGAGCTGACGGTGCGTGGTGGAGGCCGGGTGGATCACCAGCGTCTTGGCGTCGCCGATGTTGGCCAGGTGGCTCAGGAACTCGCAGGCGTCGATGAACTTCTCGCCCGCTGCCGCCCCGCCCCGGATGCCGAAGGTCAGGATGCCCGAGGCGCCCGGCAGGCCGTCGATCGCGCGGAACTGCTTGCAGGCGAGCGGAAAGTGCGGCGAGTCGGCCAGGCCCGGGTAGTTCACCCACGCCACGGCCGGATGGGCCTGCAGGAAGGCCGCCACCTTGCGCGCGTTGCGGCAGTGCGCGTCCATGCGCAGGTGCAGCGTCTCGATGCCCTGCAGGATCAGCCAGGCCGACAGCGGCGCCAGCGTCGCGCCGAAGGTGCGGTTGACCTCCATGCGCGCCTTCATGGTGTAGCCGAAGTCGCCGAAGGTCTCGTAGAACTTCACGCCGTGGTAGGCCCGGCTCGGCTCGAGCATTTCGGGGAACTTGGGGGCCGACAGCGGCGAGCCCCAGTCGAACTTGCCGGACTCGACGATCACGCCGGCCATCGTCGTGCCATGGCCGCCGAGGTACTTGGTCGCGCTGTGCACCACGATATCGGCGCCGAAGGCGATCGGATTGCACAGGTAGGGGCTGGCCACGGTGTTGTCGATCACCAGCGGCAGGCCGTGCGCATGGGCGATGGCCGCCACGGCCTCAATGTCCAGCACGTTGACCAGCGGATTGCCCAGCGTCTCGCCGTAGAGCGCGCGGGTGTTGGGGCGGATCGCCTGCTCGAAGCGGGCCGGGTCGGACGGATCGACGAAGGTCGTCTCGATGCCGAGCCGGCCGAAGCCAACGCCGAGCTGCCCGATGCTGCCACCGTAGAGCGTGGAGGCCGCGACGATGTGGTCGCCCGCCTTGAGGATGGCCAGGAGCGCGGTCATCTGCGCGGCCATGCCGGTGGCGCAGGCCAGCGCGGCGCGGCCGCCTTCGAGCGCCGCCACGCGCTCTTCCAGCACCGCCACCGTCGGGTTGCTGATGCGGCTGTAGACGTTGCCGAAGGTCTGCAGGTTGAACAGCGAGGCCGCATGCTCGGCCGAGTCGAACACGAAGCTCGTGGTCTGGTGGATCGGCGTGGCGCGTGCGCCGGTGACCGGGTCGGGAATCGCGCCGCTGTGGATGGCGCGCGTGCCGAAGCCGAAGGCCCGGTCACCGCTGCGAGGTTTGCCGCTGCTCATGGCCTGTGTCCGTTCCGCGATGGTTGTGAGGCGGCCTCAGTAGGCCAGGTGCCGTGGCCGCTTGGCCGAGATGACGCGCGTGTCCACGCCGACCCAGTTCAGGCCGCCGAAAAGCCGCGCATGCTCGATCTTCACGCAGCGGTCCTGCACCACGTCGAGGCCGGCCGCGCGGGCCCGCTCGGCCGCCGCCTCGTTCACCACGCCCAGCTGCAGCCAGAGACAGCGCGCGCCGATGGCGATGGCCTCGTCGGCCAGCGGCGGAATGTCGGCGCTGCGCCGGAAGCAGTCCACCATGTCGATGCGCTCGCCGCGGGCGGCCAGCGCCTGCGCCGCCGCGCTCACGCTCGGGTAGCAGACTTCGCCCAGGATCTCGCTGGCGCCCGGATTGACCGGCACGATGCGATAGCCATGCGCCTGCATGTACTTGGCGGCAAAGAAGCTGGGCCGGTGCCACTGCGGCGACAGGCCCACCACCGCCAGCGTGCGGCACTCGCCGAGGATGCGGCGCAGGGTGGAGATTTCGCTCATGCGCCAAGTGTAAGCAGCTTGCAGAGCGCGGGCGCTCAAACCCTGAATGCTTGAGCCCCTGAACGCCTCATCGCATCAGCGCGACCGCGCCCGAGAACGTCAGGAAGGCCGCCGCCGTGGACACCAGGATGATCCGCGCGATGCGGCCGTTGTCGGCGCCGAAGCGCTCGGCCAGCAGCGACACGTTGCTGGCGCTCGGCAGGGCCGCCACCAGCACGATCACCGTCAGCGCGAAGCGGTCCACCGGCAGGCCCAGGTGGAGGGCGGCACTGCCCACGAGCAGCACCAGCAGCGGGTGCAGCACGAGCTTGATCACCGCGACCGGCACGTAGTCGCGCAGCGGAATGGGTGGGTGGCTGCCGGCCGCCGCCACGATCTGCGAGCGCGCCAGCACCGCGCCGATGGTGAACAGCGCCACCGGCGAGGCGGCGTCGGCCAGCAGGCCCAGGGTCTGCGCCACCGGGCCGGGCAGCGTCACGCCCAGGCCCGACGATGCTGCACCCAGGATGATCGCCCAGGGCATCGGGTTGACCGCCACACCGCGCAGCGCATGGCGCGCCGCCCGGGCCGCGCCATGCTCGTCGGCGCCGTCCAGCCGCGACAGGGCGATGCACAGCGACGAGGTGATCACCAGGTCGATCATGATGGTCAGGATCGCCGGCCCGGCCGCCCGCGCGCCCAGCAGCGCCACCAGGAGCGGCACGCCCATGAAGCCGGTGTTGGGAAAGGCGCCGACCAGCGCGCCGAAGGCCGCGTCGTTCCAGCCGATGCGGCGGTTCATGCTCACGGCCACGATGAAGGCCACCATCATCAGCGCGCACAGCAGGTAGATCGCGATCAGGCTGGGCGCCAGCAGCAGCGACAGCGGCGTGCTCGCACCGAAGCGGTACAGCATGCACGGCAGCGCGAAATACAGCACGAAGGTGTTGAGCCCCGAGATCGCCTCCAGCGGCAGCATGCGGCGGCGCGCGGCCACGTAGCCGCACAGCACGAGCGCGAAAAACGGAAAGGTAATGACCAGGATGTCAAGCACGGCCTGAATTGTCCGTGCAATGGCAGGGAAACCCGGCTGAAAATCCTGACGCGGCGCTGAAAAAATTTGGGCACGGCGTGCGATTGGCGACACAGCGGCGGGCCGTCGGCTCGGGCCAGCGCCTATGATCGTGGCCTTCGTTCGCTCCGCGCCTTCACCCGCCGCTGCCTCCACCTCTGCCGCCCTCCCCTTCCCGATGTCCGCTGCCCCGCCTGCAGGCCTGAACCTTGCACAACAAGAAGCTGTCAACTACATGCACGGGCCCTGCCTGGTGCTCGCCGGCGCCGGCTCCGGCAAGACGCGCGTCATCACGCACAAGATCGGCCGGCTGATCCAGGCGGGCCTGGAGCCGCGCCGCATCGCGGCCATCACCTTCACCAACAAGGCGGCCACCGAGATGCGCGAGCGGGCCAAGGGCCTGATCGGCAAGCCCGCCCGGGAGGTGGTGATCTGCACCTTCCACGCGCTGGGCGTGCGCATGATGCGCGAGGACGGCGCGGTGCTGGGCCTCAAGCCCCAGTTCAGCATCCTCGACAGCGACGACGTCACCAGCATCCTCAAGGACTGCGGCGGCTCCACCGACGCGGCCACCGCACGCCAGTGGCAGTGGGCCATCAGCCTGTGGAAGAACATGGGCCTGAACGCCGCGCAGGCCGAGGCCCAGGCCAAGGACGACAACGAGCGCGTCACGGCCCGCATCATGGCCCGCTACGAGGAGCGCCTCACCGCCTACCAGAGCGTCGACTTCGACGACCTGATCGGCCTGCCGCTCAAGCTGCTGGCCGACTTTCCGGAAGTCCGCGCCAAATGGCAGGCGGCGCTCGGCCATGTGCTGGTCGACGAATACCAGGACACCAACGCCACGCAGTACGAGGTGCTCAAGCATCTGGTGGGCGAGCGCGGGCGCTTCACCGCCGTGGGCGACGACGACCAGTCCATCTACGGCTGGCGCGGCGCCACGCTGGACAACCTGCGCAAGCTGCCGCAGGACTTCCCCTCGCTCAAGGTCATCAAGCTGGAGCAGAACTACCGCTCCACCAGCGCCATCCTGCGCGCGGCCAACAACGTCATCGGCCCCAACCCCAAGCTGTTTCCCAAGACGCTGTTCTCCGAACTCGGCGAAGGCGAGCCGGTGCGCATCGTCGACGCCGACAACGAGGAGCACGAGGCCGAGCGCGCGGTCGCGCGCATCCAGTCGCTGCGCGCGGGCGACGCCACGTCGCAGGGCCCGCAGCACCGCGAGTTCCGCGACTTCGCCATCCTCTACCGCGCCAACCACCAGGCCCGCGTGTTCGAGCAGGCGCTGCGCAAGGCACAGATCCCCTACAAGGTCTCGGGCGGACAGAGCTTCTTCGACCGCGCCGAAATCAAGGACCTGTGCGCCTGGTTCCGGCTGTGGGTCAACAACGACGACGACCCGGCCTTCCTGCGCGCCATCACCACGCCCAAGCGCGGCATCGGCCACACCACGCTGCAGAGCCTGGGCGTGTTCGCCGGCAAGTACAAGCTCAGCCTGTTCGAGGCGCTGTTCTCCTCCTCGCTCGGCTCGGTGCTGCCGGCACGCGCAGTGGGCAGCCTGCACGAGTTCGGCCGCTATGTGAACGACCTGGAGTTTCGCGCCCGCTCGACGATGGGCGCGGAGGACGCGCGCGCCTTCCTCACCGAATGGCTCAAGGACATCGACTACGAGAAGTACCTCTACGACGGCGAAGACAGCGAGAAGCTGGCTGCCGCGCGCTGGACCAACGTCATGGAGTTCTGCGACTGGATGGCCCAGCGCTGCGGCGGGCAGATCGACGACGCCTCGGGCGTCATCATGGCCAGCGAGCGCAAGAGCCTGCTGGAAGTCGCGCAGACCATCTCGCTGCTGTCGACCATCAGTGAACGCGAGGCCGACCAGAACGTGGTGACGCTGTCGACCCTGCACGCCGCCAAGGGCCTGGAATGGCCGCACGTGATGCTGGTGGGCGTGACCGAAGGACTGCTGCCCTTCAAGCTCGGCGACGACGACAACCCGACCGGGCGGGCCGATGGCCCGATGAGCGAAGGCCTGCTGCAGCGGCTGCAGGAGGAGCGCCGCCTGATGTATGTGGGCATCACCCGCGCCCAGCGCACCCTGGCCGTGAGCTGGACCAAGCGCCGCAAGAAGGGCCGCGAGATGGTGTCGGCCCAGCCCAGCCGCTTCATCGCCGAAATGGCGCTGGACAAGGCGACCGTCAAGGAAGACCCGCGCGAGAAGCTCAAGGCCCTGCGCGCGGAGTTTGCAAAGAAGGCCGAGGCCACGGCCGCTGCGGCGGCCGGGACGTCATGAGCCGCGTGATGAATCGCGTCATGGGCCGCGTCATGAGCAGTGCCGTGCTCGACGTCATGGCCCGCAGGATGAGCAGGGCGGCCGCCCTGCTCATGACGGGCGCCTGTGCGGTGGCGTTGGCGCAGGGAACAGGCGCCCCTGCCGGCGCCGCTACCGGAGCTGCCGCACAGCCGGCCGCCTGTCCCCGGGCGGCCGAGATGAGTCACCTGCAGCTCTACGGCCTGTGGCGCGCGGAGTTCGAGGGCGGCTGGCCGGGCGCCACGCTGCTTCTGGAAAAGCACCCGGACTATGCCGAGAGCGTGCGTGGGGGCATCAACCGCGACGGTGTCAAGGGGCTGGTGTCGGGCGATGTCGACAACGGCGAATTTTCGCTCGACGAGTCGGTCGATGGCACTAGCATTGCAGCCAGTTGGACTGGAACTGTGGTGGACGATTCATGCGGAAAAGAAATCAGGGGCGTTCGGGCGCCCGCTTCGGGGCCTGCAAGGGCCTTCGTGTTGCGCAAGCTGCCGGGCTGGCACTGACGGCTGCGGCCTGGGCGGCGGCGTCCGTGGCGCAGGCCCAGCCTGCGCCCGTCACAGCGCCATCCCCCGCCCCGGCCTCCCGTGCGTCTTCTGCCACGGCCCCGGCGACGCCGCCCGCAGGCTGGCAGGCCTGCACCACACTCGCCGCCAGCGATTCGGCGCGCCTGGCCTGCTTTGACAACTGGGCCCGCAGCGTGAGGGGAGAGCCGGGCGTGCCGGCGGCCTCGGCCGCGGCACAGCCGCCTTCCTCTACGTCGCAGCCGCCCTCGTCTACGTCGCAGCCGCCCACCGCGACGTCGCAGCCCGCCGCTGCGCGGCCGGAGTCGACCGCCGCCGCCGAAGCCATCGCACCCGCGCCGGCCCTGACGCCAGCGCCGGCGATCGCCGTCATCGAGCGCGGCTGCCACGCCGGCCAGTACTCCAACCTGTCGCGCTTCTGGGAGCTGGAGGACGGCACCGACTGCGGCACCTTCGGCATCCGCGGCTTTCGGCCGATCAGCCTGTCGGTCGTCAGCTCCGACGGCGTCAACCGCCAGCCCACCTCGCCCACGCCGGGCCACACGGCCGCCACCGCCACCAACTACCGCAACACCGAGAACCGCATCCAGCTGTCGATCCGCACCAAGATCGCCAAGGACCTGCTGACCCACGACGGCCCGCTCAAGGACTCGCTGTGGTTCGCCTACACGCAGCAGTCGTACTGGCAGCTGTTCAGCGGCTCGCTGTCGCGGCCGTTCCGGGCCACCGACCATGAGCCGGAGCTGATCTACGTCTACCCCACAAACATCGAGATGCCGGCCGGCTGGCGCATGACCTACGGCGGCCTGGCGATCAACCACCAGTCCAACGGGCAGAACCTGCCGCTGTCACGCAGCTGGAACCGCACCTACCTGATGGCCGGTTTCGAGAACGGCAACCGCTATGCCGTGCAGGCGCGCATCTGGAAGCGCCTGCGCGAGCGCTCGGGCAGCGACGACAACCCTGACATCAGCGACCTGGTCGGGCGCGGCGAAGTGGCAGCCTACTGGAACGTCAACAAGGACAACACCCTCGGACTGACGGTGCGCCATTCACTCTCACGCCAGGCCAACGGCTCGGTCCGGCTCGAATGGCTCAAGGCCCTGGCGCCGCAAAGCGCCGACAAGCCCAGCGGCCTGCGCCTGCACACGCAGATCTTCAGCGGCTACGGCGACAGCATGATCGACTACAACCGGCGCCGCACGCTGATCAGCGTGGGGCTGAGTCTGGTGGACTTCTAGGACGCCCCCCGATGCGACCTTCGGTCGCCTCCCCCCACTGGGGGGCGCGCGGCCGCTTGGGGCGGCCATGCGCGGCCTGCGCTCCCGCATTGCGCTTCTTCGCTCGGTGCGGGCTGGGGACTGGACGCCCCCCCGAAGCGACCTTCCAGGCCCCACTGGGGGGCGCGCGGCCGCTTGGGGCGGCCATGCGCGGCCTGCGCTCACGGATGGCGCTTCTTCGCTCTGAGAGGCGCTTTACATGGGGCGGAACAGGTGCGCGAAGGCGCGGCTGACCTTGACGCGGCGGGGGAGGCCTTTGAGGGCGAGGGTGTAGTGGCCGGCTTCGTCGCGGGTGGCGGATTCGATGCACTTGGCGTTGACCATGACGCTGCGGTGGACCTGCATGAAGTCGGTGGCGTCGATGCGCGACATGATCTCGCGCAGGCTCAGGCGCACGAGCGCTTCGCCGGTGGCGGTGATGACGTTGACGTACTTGTCGGTGGCCTCGAAGCAGATGACGTCCTGCACCGGGATCATCCGCACGGTGTTGCCCACGCCGGCGCGGATGATGCTGATGCGTTCCTCCTGCCCGCCATCGGGCTCGCCTGCGGGCGCGGCGATCGCCTGCACGCGCTGCAGCAGGCCGGCCATGTCGCCGGCGCCGGGGGCATCGGCGCGCGAGGCCAGGCGGTCCTTGAGCCGGTCGATGGTGGTCTGCAGACGGTCGGGCACCACTGGCTTGAGCAGGTAGTCGGTGGCCGCATGCTCGAAGGCGGCCACGGCGAACTCGTCATAGGCGGTCACGAAGACCAGCAGCGGCTCGGGCTGGTCCTCGGGCCAGTCGTCGGTCACGGCCTCGGCCACCTCCAGGCCGGTGCGCCCGGGCATCTTGATGTCGAGGAACAGGATGTCGGGCCGGTGCTCCAGCGCCAGCTCGACCGCCGACACGCCGTCCTCGGCCTGCGCGACGATCCGCAGCTCGGGCCAGGCCTGCTCGAGCTGGCGGACCAGCGCGCGCGCCAGGCGGGGTTCGTCTTCCGCGATCATCGCGGTGGGCTGGGCGGGCATCGGGCTCATGCGTCGGGCCTTCGGTCGCTCAGGCGGGAATGGTCACGGTGGCGCACACACCCCCGGCCCCCTCGTTGCGGTCGAGCAGCAGCCGGGCCCGCTGGCCGTAGGCCGCGCGCAGGCGGTCGCGCACATGGGCCAGGCCGTAGGACTTGCTCTTGACCTCGGGGTCATGGTCGGCCGGCAGGCCCAGACCCGTGTCCTTCACGGTGATCACCACGCTCGGGCCGTCGCAGGCGGCCTTCACGTCGATCGAGCCGCGCCCCACCTTGGGCTCCAGCCCGTGCTTGATGGCGTTTTCCACCAGCGGCTGCAGCAGCATCGGCGGGATCCGGGTCTGCGCCAGCGACTCGGGCAGATCGAGCGTGTAGCACATGCGCGGCCCCATGCGCAGGGCCATGATGTCCAGGTAGGCCTTGAGCTGGGAGAACTCCTGCTTGAGCGTGGTGGACTCGTTGCACGAGGCCGCCAGCGTGGCGCGCAGGTAGCAGATCAGCTGGTCGATCATCGCCTTGGCCGACTCGGGCTCCTCGTCCACCAGCGAGCGCAGGTTGGCCAGGGTGTTGAACAGCATGTGCGGCTCCAGCTGGATGCGCAGCAGCCGCAACTGGGCCTCGGTGGCCAGGCGCTGGGCCTCCATGCGCTGGGCCTCGACCCGGGCGAGCTGGCGGCGCACACCCAGCGCGTACAGCACCAGCCCCGACACCAGCGCGGTGCCGAAGATCGGGAACATGCGCGCCTCGTCGGGCGCAAACAGCGTGAAATGCTCGTCCATGAGCCAGAAGCACAGCGCGCGGCCGGCCAGATAGCCCACGGGCAGGGCGATCACCAGGGTGACGAAGAACGCCGCATTGGGCTGAAGCCGCCGCACCCAGGGCGTCTTGACCACCAGCCAGCCGGCCAGCACGACCGACAGGCCGATGCTCTGGCTGAACAGCATGACGGTGCCCAGGCTGCCGAGCTGGGGTAGCGTCATGTGCAGGAACACCGCCGCTGCCGCGTGCACGAGCACGGCAAACACCAGCGAGCCGGCCATGGATTGCCATGACTGGTCGGGCATGCAGGCCAGCGATTTGGGGGCGAAAAGCTTCGGTTCCATGATGAAGGGCCAGGTGAGGTTGCACTGTCGCGCATTAAAGGGCGCGGCCCAAGCAATGTGCGACGAACTGTCGAATTTGACCACCGAACCGCAGCCGCCCTGCGGCGCGGCCGCAACGCGCGTTGGCGCCCCAAGAGGGAAGATTAATCATTTCGCAATAGCCAGCGCCGCCGCAGGGCCACAAAAACCAGACAGCCAGAAAGCCGGAAAACCCGGAAGCCCGGACGCGGGAAAGCCCCGGGACCCGAGGGCCCGCACGTGCTCAGCCGCGCTGCACCGGCCCGTGCCACTCGCGCACGGCATCGACCAGGTTGCGCGCATAGCTCGGCAGCTGGGCGAAATCGCGGGCCAGCAGGTAGCGCTCCCGCACGTTCCAGGCATCCGACAGCGGCACCAGCGCCAGCTTCAGCGAGGCGCGGTTGCGCAGCGCCGCCGACTCGGGCACGACGCCCACGCCGACGCCCGCGCCGATCATGCGGCACATCGCATCGAAGCTCGCCAGCTGGATGCGCAGCTTCATCGGCTTGCCGAGCTTGTCGCTTTCCTGCGCGAGAAAGGCCTGCAGCGTGCTGCCGTGGTGCATGCCCACGGCGTCCTCGTCGAGCGTCTCGGCAAAGGCCACCACCTTGCGCCGGGCCAGCCGGTGGCCGCGCGGCGTCACGAGCACGAGGCGGTCGGTGCTGAAGTGCAGCGCCTGCAGGCCGAGCCGGTCGACCTGGCCGGCCACGATGCCCAGGTCGGCGCGGCCATCGGCCACGCCGCGCGCGATCTCGGCATTGGGGCGCTCCTGCAGGTCGATGTTCACCCGCGGGTTGGCGGCCAGAAAAGGCGGCAGCAGCTCGGGCAGAAAGTCCGACACGGCCGTGGTGTTGGCCAGCACGCGCAAGTGGCCGCGCAGGCCGCCGCTGTAGTCGTGCAGATCGTTGCGCAGTTCACTGACCTGCCGCAGCATCTCGCGTGCGTGGTGCAGGAAGGCCTCGCCCGGCGCCGTCAGCTGCAGGCCGCGCGCCTCGCGCTTGAACAGCGGCAGCCCGCCCTGCTCCTCCAGCGCCTTGATGCGCGCGCTCGCCGCCGCCAGCGACAGGTGCTGGCGCGCCGCCGCACGCGTGAGGTTGAGCTCCTCGGCCGCCAGCACGAAGAGCCGCAGGTCCGTCAGGTCGAAGTTCATCCGGCCATCGTAGCGACTTTGCAGGGCAGCTTTCGCTTTCGCCAAAGGCTCGCTCCCGAAATGACGGATTGCGGCGCGCAGCCGCCTGCCCGACCATGCGGGGATGAACGCCGCCCCGTCCCTTCCCGCTTCATCTGGCTCCGGCTCCTCCGCCCACGCGGTGGACGCGGGCCGCGCCGCCGGCCTGGCCGCCGCGCGCAGCTTCCTGTTCGTTCCGGCCGACCGGCCCGACCGCCTGGCCAAGGCCGTGGCCTCGGGCGCCGACTTCGCGATCGCCGATCTGGAAGACGCCGTCGCGCCCGACCGCAAGGACGCGGCCCGCACCGCACTGGCCGGCGCGTGGGGCGGCCTGCCTCCCGACGCCCGCGCCCGCCTGCTGGTGCGCATCAACCCGGCCGGCAGCCCGGCCCATGCGGCCGATCTCGCCTGCCTGACGGCCCTCGCGTCCGGCGGATTGGCCAGCGCCATCGTGCCCAAGGCGGAAGACCCGCAGGCGCTCGGCCAGGTCGCCCGCGCCTGCCCCGGCCTGCCGCTGATCGCGCTGGTGGAGACGGCCCAGGCCTTTGCCGTGCTCGACGCCGTCGCGGGCGCGCCGCAGGTGGTGCGGCTGGCCTTCGGCCATCTCGACCTGCAGGCCGACGTCGGACTGCGCGCCGGTGCCGACCAGGCCGAGCTGGCGCCCGCGCGCTGGGCCGTGGCGGCAGCGTCGCGCCGCGCCGGACTTGCCGCGCCGATCGACGGCGTGACGCCCGACATCGCCGACGTGGCGCAGCTCGACGCGGACGTGCGGCGCGGCCTGCGCATGGGCTTTTCGGCCAAGCTCTGCATCCATCCTGCGCAGGTGGCGGCGGCCCACCAGGCGCTGGCGCCGTCGGCCGAGGAATGCGACTGGGCCCGCCGCGTGCTCGCGGCCGCCGAGGCCAGCGGCGGCGGCGCGGTGCAGGTCGACGGCCGCATGGTCGATGCGCCGGTGCTGCGCCTGGCATCGCAGGTGCTGGCGCGCGCCCGCGACTGAGTCTTCGTCCCGCTGCCACGTGCGCGCCACCCCGACCCCGCAACGACCCGCCTCTCCCCCGCCTCACCTCACCGGAGCCCCGCCATGACCCGACCGCTCGACGGCATCACCGTCATCTCCCTCGAACATGCGATTGCCGCACCGTTCTGCACCCGGCAGCTGGCCGACCTCGGCGCGCGCGTCATCAAGATCGAGCGACCGGGCACGGGCGACTTCGCACGGGCCTACGACACGCGCGTCAAGGGCCAGTCCTCGCATTTCGTCTGGACCAACCGCTCCAAGGAAAGCCTGGCCCTCGACCTCAAGCAGCCCGAAGCGCTGGCGGTGCTGACGGACCTGCTGGCCCATGCCGACGTGCTCGTGCAGAACCTCGCACCCGGCGCAACCGCGCGCATGGGCCTGTCGTACGAGGCGCTGTCGGCACACAACCCGCGCCTGATCGTGGTCGACATCTCCGGCTACGGCAACGACGGCCCCTACCGCGACAAGAAGGCCTACGACCTGCTGATCCAGAGCGAGGCGGGCCAGCTGTCGGTGACGGGCACGCCCGACGAGCCGTGCAAGACCGGCAACTCCATTGCCGACATCGCCGCCGGCATGTACGCCTTCTCGAGCGTCATGGCCGCCCTCATCCAGCGCGGCAGGAGCGGCCGGGGCAGCCACATCGACGTCTCGATGCTCGAATCGCTGGCCGAATGGATGAGCTTTCCGATGTACTACGCCTTCGACGGCGCGCCGCCGCCGCCGCGCGCGGCCGCCTCGCACGCAAGCATCTATCCCTATGGGCCGTTTCGCGCCGGCGACGGCGGCACGGTCATGCTGGGCCTGCAGAACGAGCGGGAATGGAAGGTGTTCTGCGAACGCGTGCTGCAGGACCCGGCCGTGGCCACCGATCCGCGCTTTGACAGCAATGCGCGGCGCAACGAGCACCGCGCCGACCTCAAGGCCCTGATCCTCGCGGCCTTCGCGCGGCTGGACACCGCGCAGGTCGAGGCGCGGCTGGACGAAGCGCAGATCGCCAACGCGCGCATGAACGACATGGCCGGCCTGTGGGCCCACCCGCAGCTCAGGGCGCGCGACCGCTGGGCCACGGTCGGCACGCCGGCCGGCGACATCCCGGCGCTGCTGCCGCCCGGCCGCAGCAACGCCTTCGAGCCGCGCATGGACCCGGTCCCCGCCGTCGGCCAGCACACCGAGGCCATCCTGCGCGAACTCGGCCGCAGCGACAACGACATCGCCGCGATGCGCGCGGCTGGAGCGATCTGAGCGGGGCTGGGCGGGCAGTCACCCTTCCGAACGGGGGCGGGACGGCGCGCCAGCCAGCGCGGTCAAGTCGGAACGGATGCGGGCGCTCCGACTTGACCGTCAAGAGGCTCCAGAGGCAGCAGGCGCACGTACCGGATGTTGAGCGTGATCGCCTCGCTGTAGCGCAACACGAAATAGTCACCCTCGATGGGATAGAAACGCGCCGGATCCTGGTCGCCGCCCAGCGGCTTGTCGGCACTGAGGGCGCGGCGCATCGTATTGCTCAGAACAAGCCGGTCGAGCTGGCCCTCGTCGTCACAGAAATAGTCCTCCAGAACCCCGGTATAGAGCATCGGCTCCTTGCCAACCGAGACGAGAGCCGACACCTGGATCAGGTCCGGCACCTCGGTGTCCTCGAAGTCGGCTCCCGACAGCAGGTAGTACCACGGCGCTCCGTGAAAACGGGTCCACGGACTGACCGGCGAACCCTGGCGGTCGAGCCGCCATCGCACGATGGCGCGACGCGCCAGCGAGGGCAGGACGTAGGCCGCAATGATCAGTGTGAGGAAGTAACAGGCCACCTGCCCATCGGCCAGCGCCAGCGCGCGAAGCGCCTGGGACTGCGTCCCCGGCTCCGAACTGAGCAAACCCATCAGGACGGATGTCTGCAGGCGCTGACCCAGCGCGCCATAGGCCACGGCGAGCCACATCGCATGGAACACGCTGGCCCAGACGACGGCTTCCGCCACCACTTGGCCAAACGGGGAATAATCGATCGATGCGCGCTCCGCGCGCTTGAAGCGGGACCGGACGATGAACCCGGGCAACAGAAGGACAAAGACGACGAGAGCCGGCAGCGCAATATTCATGCGCCGCGCTCAACCGGGTCGAGGAACTACCTGAGGAACGACGCGCAAGGGGCCACTGCGACCCTGGTGATGCGACTGAAGTTCGATGATGACATCCGGTGACTGCGCCGCCTCGTGTGCACCCGAGGGGACGTGCGCCAGATAGCGGCGCAGATGCTTGCGGGCTTCGGGGTCCGCAAGCAACTCCTTTGCCAAACTGCTCTTCAACGCCTTCATGACGGGTTTGCCTATGAATGGACCGGCACCGGGCACACAACGAGGGGACTTGGCCGGAACGGCTTCCATTGTGCATGCTTTTCAGGCCGCCGCCACCGCGCCCACCCCTGCGACCTTTCAGGTCACAGGAAAAAGCCACAATCGGCCCAGCGCACGGCTTCTGCAAGACCGACGGGAAAACACTGCCCCCGTGCCACTTGCGAGCCCGCCAGAAAGACCCTCCGGATGCCTCAAAACGCTCCATCCCCCGCCCCGCAGGCCCTCCTCGTCACCGGCGGCACCGGCTTCGTCGGCTCGGCGCTGGTGCGCAGCCTGCTGGCCGATGGCCATGCGGTGCATGTCCTCACGCGCGACGCGGCGCGGGTCGCGCGGCTGCGTCGGCTGCTCGGCCCGGCCGCAGCCCCCCGGCTGCAGGCCGTCGAACGGCTGGACACGCTCACGCCGTCGATCCGCTTCGATGCCGTCGTGCATCTGGCGGGCGCGCCGGTCATCGGCCCGCCCTGGACGCGCGCGCGGCGCCAGCGCCTGGTGGACAGCCGCGTGCAGACGCTGGAGCGGGTGCGCACCTACCTGGCGGCGCAGGACTGGCGGCCCCGCGTGCTCGTGAGCGCCTCGGCCGTGGGCTACTACGGACTGCCGCCCACGGACGTGGTGCTCACGGAAGCGGCGCCGCCGCAGCCGGGCCGCTTCCAGTCCGACCTGTGCATCGCGGCGGAGGCGGCGGCCCTGCGTGTGGAAGCGCTTGGCCTGCGCGTCGTGCGGCTGCGGCCCGGGATCGTGCTCGGCCCCGGGGGCGGCGCGTTCCCGGGCCTGGCGCTGTCGGCCCGGCTGGGCCTCGGCGCAAGAATCGGCGACGGCCGGCAGCCCGTGCCCTGGATCCACCTGGACGATGCCGTGGGCCTGCTGCGACTGGCGCTCGACGACGCCTCGCTCACGGGCGCGGTCAATGCCGTGGCGCCCGAGCGGGTGACGCAGGCGCGCTTCGTGCAGGAGACGGCGGCCGCCTTCGGCCGCAGCGCCCGGCTTCGGATGCCGGCCGGGCTGCTGCGCCTGGCGCTCGGCGAGATGGCCGAGCTGCTGACCCATGGGCAGAGCGTCGCGCCCGAAGCGGCGCTGCGCGCCGGCTTCAGCTTCCGCTGGCCGCAGCTCGCACCCGCGCTCGCCCATCTGGCGCAGCAGGGGCGAAAGGCTTAGCGGGAGGCGTGTGCGGCTCGTTGCCGCGATTCAGTTGGCGGTATGCCCGCCGTCCACCGGCAGGATCGCGCCGGTGACGTAGCGGGCCATCGGCGAGGCCAGGAACACCACGGGGCCCGCGATGTCGTCGGGCTCGGCCACACGCTTGAGGAAGGTCCGCCCGGTCATGCGCGCCATGCGCTCGGCGTCTTCGGCAATCCGCTCAGTCATCGGCGTCATCACGAGGCCGGGCGCGACGGCATTCACGCGGACGCCGGCCGGCCCGAAGTCGCGCGCAAGAAAACGGGTGAGCTGGCCCACCGCACCCTTGGACGTGCCGTAGACCAGATTGGCGCTCGTGGCCACCAGCGTGGTGATCGACGCGACGTTGACCACCGCGCCCCGGGTGCGGCGCAGGTCCTCGCCGCAGGCCATCGTGAGCTGGAGCACGCCCTTGACGTTCACCGCCATCACGCGGTCGAGGTCGGCGGCCAGCGCCTCGGCGTCGGTGGCGCCCGCCTGCCCGCCGACGCCCGCGTTGTTCACGAGAACGGCCACCGGCCCCCACAATCGGTTGATCAGCGCCACCACCTCGGCGCAGCGCGCGGCATCGCGCACGTCCAGCGCGAGGGGCAGGCAGCGGTCTTCACCGGCGCCCAGGGCCTGGGCGGCCTGGCGTGCGCTGGCCAGGCTCACGTCCGTGAGCGCGACGCGGCAGCCGGCCTCCATGAGACGGGCGGCCACGGCACGGCCGATGCCCTGGCTCGCGCCGCTGACCAGCGCCACCGTGCCTTCGTCGAACAGGCGGGCGGCGCTCAAGGCGGCACCGCTCACTGGGCCTGCTTGGGCAGGTTCAGGCTCTGCAGCAGCGGAACCCAGCGGTCGAACTCGGTCTTGATGAAGCGGCCCAGCTCCTCGGGCGAGCTGCCGCGCGGCTCCATGCCGATGGCGCGCGCACGGGTCACGAACTCGGGATCGGCGATCACCTGGTTGACCGCCTTGTTGATGCGGTCGATCACGTCGCGCGGCGTGGCCGACGGCACCGACAGCGAATACCACAGCAGCGCCTCGATGTCGTAGCCCTGCTCCTTGAAGGTGGGCGCGTCGGGCACCTGCGACAGGCGCTGGCTGTCCATGACGCCGAGCACCCGCATCTTGCCGGCGCGGATGTGCTGCAGCGGGCCGGTGATGGAGGTGCCGTGGATGTCGATCTGCCCGCCCAGCAGCGCCTGCAGACCCGGTGCGTCGCCACTGAACGGAATGTGCGTGGTGCTGATGCCGGCCATCTTCTCGAACGCCATCGGCGCCAGATTGGTCAGGATCGACGCCCCGGGCGAGCCGCGGTTGATCTTGCCGGGATTGGACTTGGCATAGGCCACCATCTCCTTGATGTTCTTGTACGGCAGGTCAGGGCGGCCGACCACGATGGACGGCTGGTAGGCGATCTGCGTGACCGGCGCGAAGTCCTTGGCCGGGTCATAGGGCAGCTTGTCGTACATCACCGTGTTGCTCGCCAGGATGCCGAGCGAGGACATGAGGATGGTCTGGCCGTCGGGCCGCGAGCGCGCCACGAAGTCGGCGGCGACGATGCCGCTGGCGCCGGGCTTGTTGTCGACGATGACCTGCATGCCGCGCTTGTTCAGCTCGGAGGCCAGCAGGCGCACATACTGGTCGGTGCCACCGCCGGGCGGGAAGGGGACGATGATCTTGGCGGGCTGCTGCGCCAGGGCCGATCCGGCGGCGCACAGGCCCATGGCCAGGGCGGCCAGCATCTTTCTGAGGTTCATGTTGTCTCCTTGGGGTCGGGCTGCTGGAAGAGTTCTGTTGCTGGGGCTCCGCAGCGCTGGCCAGTTTAGGACCGGCTTCGCAGGCCGATGCTGCACGGAATGAAAAGATGGTTTCCGTGCCGTGCATGCAACGGCGTCGGGGAGGCTGCCGACTCAGTGCGCCGGATCAGTGCGCCGGATCAGGTCGCCGCCTTGACCACACCGGCCGCCTGGAGATCGGCGATCTCGGCTTCGGCCAGGCCCGCCTCGCGCAGCACCTGCACCGTGTGGGCGCCCAGCACCGGCGCTGCGTGGGTGGCGCGGCGCGGCGTGTCGCGCATCGCATAGGGCAGGCCGAAGCTCGGGTAGCCGGCCGCCGGCCCCTGTGGCAGCGCATCGACCCGCATGCTGCTGGCCTGGAAGTCCGCGCTCTGCAACGCACTGCGGTAGCCGCGCACCACGCCGGCGACGATGCCCCGCGACGCGAGCAGGGCCACGCACTCGTCCGTGCCCAGACGCGCCAGATGCTCGCCCACGGCCGCCTTCATGGCCGGCCGGTTGGCCACGCGCAGCTCGTTGCTGGCAAAGCGCGGATCCGCGGCCAGCGCCGGCGCACCGATGACCTCGCACAGCCGCAGCCAGTGCGCCTGCACGTAGGCCGACACCACGACCATGCCATCGCGCGTGAAGAAGATGTCGGCCGCCGGCGCGGCCATGGGCTGGCCGTCGCCGCAGCGCACCGGCTCGACGCCGCGCACCAGGAAGTCGCTCCAGTTGGCCATCTGCAGGTTGAGCGCGACCTCCAGCAGCGAGACGTGGATGGTCTCGCCCCGCCCGGTGCGCACGCGGCGCAGCAGGGCGGCCAGCACCGCCTGTGCGGCCACCTGCACCGTGGCCGCGTCCACGATGGTCGTGCCCACGCGCTGCGGCAGGCCATTCGCCTCGCCCGTGACCGACATCAGCCCGCTTTCGGCCTGGGCCGCGATGTCATAGCCGGGCCGGTCGCGCGAGGGCGCGCCCTCGGGGAAACCCGCAATCGACACGTACACCAGCCCCGGGTGCGCGGCACGCAGCGTGTCCGGGCCCAGGCCCAGCGCCTCGGCCGCGCCGGGCCGCAGGTTCTGCACCAGCACGTCGGCGCCGGCGATCAGACGTCGCGCCACGGCCATGCCGCGCGGCTCGCGCAGGTTGATCGCGATGGACTGCTTGTCGCGGTTGTAGGCGCGCAGCATGGCCATGCCGAAGGGTCCGGTCGAGCGCGCCGCGTCGCCCTCAGGCGGCTCGATCTTGATGACGCGGGCGCCCAGGTCGGCCAGGGCCATGGCGGTGCCAGGCCCCGCAATGTAGTTGCCCAGTTCGACGACGCAGAAACCTTCCAGGGGTGGCGGGGCCGCGTCGGACGAAGCGATGGCGGGCATGGCCGTGGCAGGCGGGCCAGATGCAGACGGGGAAGATGGACTCATGCGCGCACTCTAGGAGCGCCGTGCAGCCGCAGCCCCGCAGGATCTGCAAAGCAGCTTTGCAGCGCCGCCGCGAGCGGCGCTGCATGCCGCCGGCACACTCGTCGGCATGACCGAGCTGCTTGAGGTGACACCGGTCCGGCTGGGGGACAGCCGGGACCTGCTGGGCGAGAGCCCGTACTGGGATGACGCGACCCGCACCCTGTGCTGGATCGACGCCCTGGCCGGCGTGCTGCACCGCCGCCATGCCGACGGCCGCACCGAGCGCCATGCCCTGCCCGCGCCGCTGGGCTCGGTCGCGCCCTGTGCGCCGCAAGCCGACGGCCCGGCGGCCGTCGTCGCGCTGCGCGACGGGCTGGGCCGCTACGACTTCACGCGGCGCGAGCTGCATGTGCTCGCTCGCATCGAGGTCGACCACCCCGACGTGCGGCTCAACGACGGTAAATGCGACCCCTGGGGGAATTTCGTCACCGGCACGCTGCACAACAACCGGCGCGAAGGCGAGGCCCTGCTGGGCGGGCTGTACCGCCTGCGCGCGGAGGGCACGCTGGAGAAGCTCGCGGACGGATTCGCCCTGACCAACGGTCCCTGCTTCAGCCTCGACGGCCGCACCTTGTACGTCGCCGACAGCCCCACGCGCACCGTGTGGGCCTACGACTACACGCCCGATGGCCCGCTCGGTGCACGGCGCGCGTTCGCGCAGACCGACGCGCTCGGCTCGGGCCCCGACGGCGCCACGGTGGATGCCGAAAACTGTGTCTGGACGGTGCTGCCGCGCACCGGTCAGCTCGCGCGCTACACGCCGGCGGGGCAGCTCGAGCGGCTGCTGCAGCTGCCCGTGACCCACCCCACGAGCCTGTGCTTCGGCGGCCCGGGCTGGCGCACCGCCTTCATCACCTCGATCTCGCGCAGCACGCACCTCACGGGGCCGCTGCCGCACGATGGCGGACTCTTCGCGCTGGAGGGCTTGCCCGCACCGGGCGTGCCGGCGGCCCGGTATGGCGCGGGCCGCGAAAAGCCTTAGGGCCTGGCATCCGGAGGCACGGGCTCCGCAGGTACGGGCTCATACGGCCCACCCTCCTCGCGCAGCGCCTCGGCCACGAAGTCCACGAAGGCCCGGACCTTCAGCGGCAGGGTGCGGCCCTGCCGGAACACGGCGAACACGCCGTTGGAGAACTGGCGCACGGCAAAGCGGTACTCGGGCAGCAGGCGCACCAGCGTGCCGTCGTCGATGCAGGCGCGCACCGCCGATTCCGACAGCAGCGCCACGCCCATGCCCCCCATGGCAGCCAGACGCAGCACCTCGCCGTTGTTGGAGCTGAGCACGCCCTGGATCGGCAGCTCGTGCTGCTCGCCTTGCGGGTCGATGAACTTCCAGCTCGTGGACTCCTGGTCGCGCCGGTAGGTCAGGCAGGGCAGCTTCGCGAGGTCGGCAGGATGCCTGATTCGCGGATGCCGCCGCGCGAACTCGGGGCTGGCGACCAGCACCTCGTCGCTGCTGAGCAGCCGCTTGATGACGAAGCCCGAGTCCAGCGACTCGCCGGTGCGGATGTCGACGTCGAAGTCCTGGCCGACGATGTTCACCGGATGCTCCGACAGCTCGTACTCCACCTGGATGTCGGGGTACAGGCGGGCAAAGCGCGGCAGCAGCGGCGCGATCACGCGGATGCCGATCTGCGTGCGCGAGTGGATGCGCAGCCGCCCCTCGGGGCGCTCGCGTGCATCGCGCGCGGCCTGCTCGGCCTCGGCCATGGCTTCGAGCACCGCCTCGGCGCGGCTCAGGAAGGCCTGGCCGGCTTCGGTGACCTTGAGATTGCGGCTGGTGCGGTCGACCAGCTGCACGCCCAGCTCCTCCTCCAGCGCGCTGATGCGGCGCGAGATCGTGGCCGGCGACAGGCTGAGGCTGCGGGCAGCCGCAGACAGGCTGCCCTTGCGCTGGGTGATCACGAAGATCCGCAGCGAGTCGAGCGCTTTCATTTCGGAAGACGCAAAGAAGCTGTGCGCAGGTTGGCGTTCACGAGGGGCATCCGGTTCCTAACATCGTCCCACACATCAAGCCACGAGGAGCAAACCCATGGATTTCGGCATTTTCATCCTGATGCAGCAGCGCAACAAGCACAAGACCTCGTACGAGATCCTGCGTGACGCCGTGGAGCAGACGCGCCTGGCCGACGAGGCCGGCTTCGGCGCGGCCTGGTACGCCGAGCATCACTTCAGCAACTACGGCATGTGCTCGTCGCCGCTGACGATGATCGCGCACGTCGCCGCCGTCACCCGCAGGATCCGCCTGGGCAGCGGCATCGTGGTCGCGCCACTGTACCAGCCGGCGCGCCTGATCGCCGACGTGGCCATGGTCGACCAGCTGTCCGACGGCCGGCTGAACCTGGGCATCGGCTCGGGCTACCAGCACTTCGAGTTCGAGCGCTTCGGCGTCTCGCTGGAGACGGCCAAGCAGCGCACCTTCGAAATGCTCGACATGCTGGAGCTGGGTCTGAAGCAGCCCAAGTTCAGCTACGAGGGCCAGTACTACCAGCAGCCGATGAGCGCGATCAGCCAGCGCGCGGTGCAGCAGCCCGGCCCGCCGATGTGGATCACCAGCGTGGACCCGGCCTTCGTCGCGCGTGCGGTGCGCGGCAACCACCATGTGTTCGTCTCGGGCGGCGACGGCGGCCTCGAAAAGCTGCAGAGCACCCGCGCGCTGATCGACAAGGTCGCGACCGCCGAAGGCAAGGACCCGGCCAAGGTGCGCGTGGGCCTGCTGCGTGCCGCCTTCGCCAGCGACAACAAGTCCGACGTCGAGCGCTACCTCGACTGCGCGCGCTACCAGCGCCGCGTGGCCGTCAGCCTCAAGCGCCGCACCGCGCAGATCGCCGACGACTACCAGGTGGAAGAAGGCATCGTCGAAGGCGAACCGACGCTCGACGAAATGCGCGCCAACCTGCCCGTGGGCTCGGTGGACCTGGTGATCGAACGCGTGGTCAACGAGATTCGCACGCTCAAGCCGGTGCACTACTGCTTCCAGACGCAGATGGGCGACTTCGACCACCCGACCATGCTGCGCCAGCTCGAGCTGTGGGGCAAGGTCATCATCCCGGCCGTGCAGCGCGAGATCGCGGGCGATCCGCCCCATCAGCCGGCCGCCCAGCCCGAGCTGGCGATGGCCTGACGCGCCGCGCGTCTGCCTGCCTTGTCCGCTCGCCTTGCACCCCTTCGCACTCACCGGGGAACGCCCATGAGCCTTGCCGCCACCGTGGCCCCGGCGTCTGCCGCCGACCACCCCGCTGACGACCCCACCGACCGCACCACCGACCGCACCACCGGCCTCTCCGCCGCGTCGTCAGCGGCGGCGCCAGCGACGTCCGCCCCGCTGCAGGCGCAGCCGCCGGCGGCGCCCGCCGCCATCGAGCCGGCGCTGTTCCGCCAGCTGCTCGGCTGCTTTCCAACCGGCGTCGCCGTCATCACCACGCGTGACGCCGACGGGCGGCCCGCCGGGCTGACCTGCAACTCCTTCAGCTCGGTCTCGCTGGAGCCGCCGCTGGTCCTCTTCAGCCTGCGCAAGCAGAGCCGGCTGGTCGATGCCTTCACCCGTGGCGAGGGCTTTGCGATCAACATCCTGTCGCAGAGCCAGGACGCGCTGTCGGCCCGCTTCGCCTCCAGCCGCATCGAGGACAAGTTCGAGGGCGTGCGCTGGCATGCGGGCGCCCTGGGCCTGCCGGTCATCGACGACTGCCTGGCCAGCTTCGAATGCAGCCGCTTCGCCTGCCATGAAGCCGGTGACCACTACGTGCTGATCGGCGAAGTGCGCCAGATGGGCGGCGGTGGCGCCGACCACGCGCTCGTGTTCTACCGCGGCGCCTACATGATGCTGGCCGAGTCGCTGCGCAACCTCGTGGTGCAGGGCCGGCTCGGCCAGGCCGACATCGACGAGGCCTACCGCACGCTCTACGGCACGCTGCTGCGCCTGGCCTGCGACCGCGCCAGCGACGCTGAACTCGACGCCGTGGAATCGGCCGTCGCCGCGATCGAACAGCACCCGGACGGCGCGCCGCTGGCCGAGCGCATCGAGTCCGCCAGCCGCTTCTTCGCGAGCATCGCGGCGGCCGGCCACAACGAGGCGCTGATGCTGATGGCGCAGACCATGGGCAGCGTGCTGCGCGAGCGCATGACGCACGTGCTGTCGGTGCGCCCGCGGCCCGACCTGTTCCCGATCCGCCGCCGCGTCGTGCAGCGCCTGCGCGAGCGCGATGCCGACGGCGCCGCCGCCGCGCTGGACGCCCTGATCACCACGCTGCGCGGGGGCGCGCCCGAGGACGGCGCGGCGCCGCTGGCCGCCTGACGCGCCGCCGGCGCCCGGCCGCTGCGGGCGCCTGATTTCTTTTGCAACCGTATTCGACAACTTACCGAGGAGACACCATGCAGGACACCGAGACCGCCGCCAGCGGCGGCGATGCCCATGCCGCCTTCCGCGCAGAAGTGGAGGCCTTCGCGCGCAGCGCCTGCCCGCCCGAGATCCGCGCGGTCGTGGCCGCCGGCCAGAAGGTCACCAAGCGCGAGTACCAGCGCTGGCAGCAGATCCTGAACGCGAAGGGCTGGGGCGCGCCGAGCTGGCCGCGCGAGCATGGCGGCACCGGCTGGGACATCATGCAGCGCCTGATCTTCGAGGAGGTCATGGCCGACAACGACTGCCCGCCGCTCTACCACCACGGGCTCGGCCACATCGGCCCGGTCATCATCCGCTTCGGCACGCCCGAGCAGAAGGCGCGCTTCCTGCCGCGCATCCTCGACGGCTCCGACTGGTGGTGCCAGGGCTACTCCGAGCCGGGCTCCGACTGGTGGTGCCAGGGCTACTCCGAGCCGGGCTCCGGCTCGGACCTGGCCTCGCTGTCCACCAGCGCGCGGCTGGACGGCGACGAGTACGTCATCAACGGCCAGAAGATCTGGACCTCCCATGCCCACGAGGCCAGCATGATCTACATGCTGGTGCGGACCTCGAAGGAGGCCCGCAAGCAGGACGGCATCTCGCTGCTGCTCGTGCCGATGGACGCGCCGGGCGTCACGGTACGCCCGATCCGCAGCATCGACGGCTGGCACCACCTGAACGAGGTGTTCTTCGACGAGGTGCGGGTGCGGGCCGACAACCTCATCGGCGAGGCCGGCAAGGGCTGGACCTGCGCCAAGTACCTGCTGGAGCGCGAGCGCCTGCCGCCGGCCAACGTGGCGCGGCTGGAACTGCTGCGCCGCCAGGTGGCACGCGTGGTCGACGAGGCCGCCGCGCGAAGCGCGGGCACGCGCGACCTCGCAAGCCTGCGCTACCGCCTGCTGCTGGCCGAGGCCGACGTGCTGGGCGCGCGCGTGGCGATGGCCCAGGCCACCGACGACCTGATCCACCAGCGGCCGCTGGGCGTGCAGCCCTCGGTCATCAAGATGCTGTGCGCCGACGTGGCCCAGCGACTGACCACCATCGCCCTCGACGCCGTGGGCCCCGAGGCGGCGCACCGCTTCCTCGCGGCGGCGGCCGGCGGCCTGGACGACGAGGCGCCGGGCCTGCCTGCCGCCACGTGGATCCAGAACTACATGTTCACCCGCGCCCGGACGATTGCAGGCGGCACCTCCGAAGTGCAGCGCAACGTCGTGGCGCAGGACCTCCTGGGAGCCTGATCAAGTGAGTGCCTCTTTCCAACCGCTGTTTCCCGGCATGCTGCTCGATACCGCCGCCCGGTTCGCGCAGGACCATGCCGGCGCCGACCTTGCCGGCCGCGACCCGGTCACCGAGATGGGCTGGGCCTGCACCCTCGTGCCTGAAGACGCCGGCGGCGTCGGCGGCACCTTGGCCGACCTCGCCAGCGTCATCGAAGGCCTGGCCACGCACGGCCTGCACCTGCCGGTGATCGAGACCTGCGCCACCGCGCCGCTGCTGCTGTCGGCCGCCGCGCCCGACGTCGCCGCGCGCTGGCTCGGCGCGCTGTGCGAAGGCAGTGCCGTGATCGCGCCGCTGGCGCCACTGTCGGCCTCGCTCGACGAGCCGGCCGTCCAGGCGCGGCACCTGGACATCGGCTTTGCACTCAGCGGCGAGGTCCTGGGCACGCTGCTGCCGCACGCGCTGACCCATGCGCTCCTGGCCGCGCGTCTTCCGGACGGCGAAGCGGCCCTGTTCCTGATCGAACGCGAGCGCCTGCCTGCGCCGTCGGCGCAGTGGCAGACGATGGAGGGCCGCACGGCGGTCGACCTGCGGCTCGATGGACTGGCCCTGCCCGAGGCCGCGTGCCTGGCGCGCGGCGCCCCGGCCCGCCAGGCGCTCGAACGCGCGGACAACGCGGCACTCGTGCTGTCGGCCGCCGACACCGTCGCTGCGCTGGCCGCGCTGATCCAGCGCACCATCGCCCACCTGCAGGAGCGGCGCCAGTTCGGCGTGGCGCTCGCCAGCTTCCAGGCGCTGCGCCATCGCACCGCCGACATGTATGTGCGCTACACCGGCGCGCGCGGCCTGCTGGTCCACGCGCTGCTGGCCTACGAAGCGGCCGGCGGCCAGGGCAGCGCGCTGCGCCGCACGCTGCGACTGGCCAAGGTATCGCTGGCCGAGACCGCGCGCGCCTGCGCCGAAAGCGCGATCCAGATGCATGGCGGCATGGGGCTGAGCGAGGAGGTGCTGGCCACCCGTCTGGCCCAGCGCCTGATCGCCTCCGAATTCCGCTACGGCGACCGCCTCACACACGCAGGCCGCATCCAGCAGGCCGATGCCGCCGGCATGGCCCAACCTTCCCCTCTTTCCAGGAGTGCCCGATGACTGTTCACCTCGACGTTTCCGACTACATCGCCGTGGTGCGGCTCGACAGACCGCCCGTCAACGCGCTCGACCGCCAGACCCGGCGCGATCTGATCGCCGCCTTCGACCAGATCTCCGAACGCGAGGACGTGCGCGTGGCCATCCTCACCGGCACCGGCAAGTTCTTCTGCTCGGGCGCCGACCTCAAGGACCGGCCCGACCCGGACCGCGCCGGCGACTTCCTGGAGCACAACCGCGTCACGCGCGAGACCGGCAATGCCATCCGCGAATGCGCCAAACCGGTGATCGCCGCCGTCAACGGGCCGGCGCTGGGCGCCGGCATGGGCCTGATGTGCGCCTGCGACATCTTTCTCGCGGCCGAGGAGGCGAGCTTCGCCATGCCCGAGATCAACGTCGGCCTGGCCGGCGGCGTGTCCATGCTGCGCACGCTGGTGGGCCGCTCCTTCACGCGGCGCATGTTCTTCACCGGCGCGCGCATCAGCGCCGCCGAGATGTACCGCCGCGGCGTGATCGACGAGGTGCTGCCGGCCGAGGGTCTGCTGCCCGCCGCGATGCAGCTGGCGCAGGAGATCGCCTCCAAGAGCCCGGTGGCCATCAGCTACGCCAAGCAGGCCGCCAACATGATGGACCTGATGCCCCAGCGCGACGGCTACCGCTTCGAGCAGAACTTCACCGTCGCGCTGTCGCGTACCGAGGACGCCAAGGAGGCACGCCAGGCCTTCCTGGAAAAGCGTCCGCCCGTCTACAAGGGCCGCTGAGCGATGGCCTGCAACGAGACGGACTCCGGCACGGACCTCACCACGGACCTCGACGTCGGCCGCGGCCTGGACGCGCTGTTCGGCCCGCGCGCCATCGCCGTCATCGGCGCCTCCGACGACGTCACCAAGATCGGCGGGCGGCCGCTGCAGTTCCTGCAGAAGTACGGCTATGCCGGCGCCGTCTGGCCGGTCAACCGCAAGGGCGGCACCGTGCAGTCGCTGCCGGCCTTTGCCAGCGTGGCGGACCTGCCGGGCACGCCGGACCTCGCCGTCATCGCCGTGCCGCCCGACGCGGTGCCCCGTGCCATCCAGGACTGCGCGGACCGGGGCGTGCGTGCGGCCGTGGTGCTCAGCTCGGGCTTCTCGGAGATGGGCGAGGTCGGCGCCGCGCTGCAAAAGCGCATCGGTGCCATCGCCCGCAGCTCGGGCATGCGCGTGGTCGGCCCCAACTGCCTGGGCGCCATCGGCGTTCACGAGAAAGCCATCGCCACCTTCTCGGTCGCGCTGGAGGCGGGCTTTCCCGCCGCCGGGCCGGTCGGCATCGTCTCGCAAAGCGGCAACCTTGGCAGCTACACCATGCGCATGGCGGCCGAGCGCGGCGCCGGCATCAGCCGCCTGCTGACCACCGGCAACGAGTGCGACGTCGACATTGCCGACGCCATCGCGTCGCTGGCCCGGGACACCGTCACCTCGGTGATCCTGTGCTGCATGGAAACCTGCCGCAACGGCCCGCGCCTGGTGCGGGCGCTGGCGCTGGCGCGCGCCGCCGGCAAGCCGGTGGTGGTGCTCAAGGTCGGCGTGTCCGATGCGGGCAGCGCCGCCGCCGCCTCCCACACCGGCGCGCTCGCCGGCTCGGACGCGGTGTTCGACGTGGTGCTGCGCAACGGCAGCGCGATCCGCGTGCCCGGCATCGAGCAGCTGATCGAGACCGGCCTGGCGATCGCGGTCGCCGGTCCGTCGCGCGCGCCGCGCGGCAGTCGCGTCGCGGTGCTGACGGCCTCGGGCGGCTTCGGTGTGCTGCTGGCCGATGCGGCCAGTGCCCACGGCCTGGCTCTGCCGCGCCTGGCCGCCGACACGCAGGCGCGCATCGTGGCGGCCGTGCCCTTTGCATCCCCCGCCAATCCGGTGGACATGACGGCCCAGGTGTCGAGCCGCCCCGAGGTGCTGGCCCAGGTGCTCGGCGCGGTGGTGGAGGATGCGAACTGCGACGCACTGATCCTGCAGTCGGCCAATGCCTTCAACATGCCGCGCCTGCGCGACGTCTACCTCGCCGCGCTGCGCCAGGTGCGCCAGGCGCATCCGCACCGCAGCATCGTGCTGTGCTGCCGCGCGCCGCACGACGTGGTGCAGCAGCTGCATGCGCTCGGCTACCCCACGGTGGAAAGCCTCGACGGTGCCTGCGCCACGCTGGCGGCACTGGTGAAGTTCGGCGCGCTGGTGCATGGCACGGGCACGGCCGGCGGGGCGCAGGAGGGGGCCGGACTTCAGGCTGAAGCGTCGGCCGAAACAGGGGCCGCGTCGTCGGCCAAGTCGTCGGCCAAGTCGTCGGCCCAGGTGGCGTCGGAACCCGCCGTTCAAGTGCCCACCCTGCCCCCGCTCGCCGCCACCGCCTTCGCCGACGAAGCCTCGGCCAAGGCCGTGCTGGCGGCGGCCGGTCTGCCCGTGCTGCGCGAGATCACGGCCACCAGCCGGGACGCTGCGCTGGCAGCGGCCGAGGCCATCGGCTTTCCGGTCGTGCTCAAGATCCTCTCGCCCGACATCGCCCACAAGACCGAGGTCGGCGGCGTGGTGGTGGGCGTCAAGTCCGCCGACGCGCTGCGCGCGGAATACGACGCGCTTCGCGAGCGCGTCGCGCTGAAGGCACCGCAGGCGCGCCTCACCGGCGTGCTGGTGGCGCAGATGGCGCAGGGCGGCACGGAACTGATCCTGGGCACGCGGCGCGATCCGGTCTTCGGCCCGGTCGTCATGGTCGGCCTCGGCGGCATCCATGCCGAGGTCTTCAAGGACGTCGCGCTGCAGACCGCGCCAGTCGACGAGGCGCAGGCGGTGGCGATGCTGCGCTCGCTGCGCAGCTTCCCGCTGCTCGACGGCGCGCGCGGCCGGCCCCCTGCCGACGTGGCCGCCGCCGCGCGAGCCGTGGCCTGCCTGTCGCGCTTCGCTGCCGCACACGCGAGCCAGGTCGCCGAGATCGACGTCAACCCGCTGGTGGTTCTCGACGCGGGGCGCGGCGCCTGGGCGCTCGACGCGCTGCTGGTCCCCGCGCCTGATGCCTTGCCGCAAGCTGCCGCAGGCACCGTGCCCGACCTATCGAACCTACCGGGCCCGCCCGACCCACCCGTCGCAGGCGCACGGCCTTCCCCCGAACACGCGGGCGCCTGACCCGCGACCTCCAGGAGACATTCCGATGACCGACCCCCATTCCCCACCCGGCAGCCTGCAGGGCCGCGTGGCCTTCATCAGCGGCGCCGGCCACGGCATCGGCCGCGCCACCGCGCTGGCCCTGGCCCGCCTCGGCGCCACCGTCGGCGTCAACGACCTCAAGCCCGAATTCGTCGACGATGCCGTGGCCGCGATCCGCGGCGCAGGCGGTCAGGCCATCGGCATCGCGCAGGACGTGTCAAGCCGCGACGGCATGCGCCAGGCCGTGCAAAGCCTCGTGCAGCAGGCGGGCCGGCTCGACGTGCTCGTCAACAACGCCGCCTGGGTGCGCTACCAGCCGCTTGCCGAGATCACGCCCGAAGTCATGGACCGCATGGTGGAGATCGGCTTCAAGTCGGTCATCTGGGGCATTCAGGCCGCAGCCGAATGCATGGACCCGGCGCGCGGCGGCTCGATCATCAACGTGGCCTCGATCGCGGGCGTGCGCTCGCCGCAGCGCTCGGTGGTCTACAGCGGCATCAAGGCCGGCGTGATCGGCATCACGCGCGCCGCAGCGGCCGACCTCGGCGCGCGCGGTATCCGCGTCAACGCGGTAGCGCCGGGCGCCGTGCCGACCGAAGGCACGGCCAGGCACCGCAATGCCGAGCTGGATGCCCGACGCATCGCCCGCACGCCGCTCGGCCGGCTGGGCACGGTGGAGGACATCGCCGACGCGATCTGCTTCCTCGCGGGCGACGGCGCGCGCTTTCTCAATGCCGACGTGCTGCTCCTCGACGGCGGCGCATCACAGGTGTCGATGTGAGGGCATGACGATGGCCAACCCGACCCCTTCCACGCCTGCGTCTGCACCTTCGCGCGTGCAGAACGTGTTCGTCGTCGCGCGCGAGCCCGGCGCATTGCATGCGTTCTATGAATCGGCCCTCGGCCTGCCCCTGAAGTTCCGCGACGGCGACCGCTGGCTCCAGTACGGCGTGGGCAACACCAACGTGGCGCTGGCCTGCGCCGAGGAGGCCGCGCCCGCCACCTCGGGCATGGTGCTCGTGCTGGAGGTGGCCAGCTTCGACGGCGCGCGCGAACGCATCGCCGCTGGCGGCGGCGAGGTGCTGGCCGAACGCGACATGGGCGCGCACGGCGCGGTGCTGTCGCTGCGCGACCCCGAGGGCAACCTCCTGCAACTGTTCCGGCGCGCCGCACCGGCATCTGCCACATGAGCGGGCCGGCCGACCACGAGGCGGAGCCGGGCCGCAATGACCCCCAGGCCCTGCAAGGCCGCCCTGACGCACAGGCCCTGCAGGGCCTGCTCGACCGCGAGGCCATCCGCGACGCGCTCTACCGCTACTGCCGCGGCATCGACCGCTGCGACGAGGCTGCGCTGCGCTCGGCCTACTGGGACGACGCCACCGACTGCCACGGCGCATGGAACGGCAGCGCCTCGGGCTTCATCGACCAGGCGCTGGCCAGGCTGCGCCAGGGCGGGCGACGGGTGCACCAGATCACGAATGTGCTGATCAACCTGCAGGGCGACGAGGCCGCTGTCGAAAGCGCCTTCTTCGCGCTGCAGGCCAGCGCCGCGCAACCGGAGCGCGAAACCTTCCTGTGCGGCCGCTATGTGGACCGCTTCACATGCCGCACTGGCGCGCAGGGGCGGCAATGGCGCGTGGCGGCACGCACCGTCGTCTACGACTGGATCGAGGAGCGCCAGCGGCCCGAACTCGCGCAGGACGACGCGCAGCTGTTCGGCGTGCGCCAGCCCACCGGCCAGAGCGCGCCGCACGATGCGGTCTATGCGCTGCTGCGCGGCAGGGCCGGCGCATGAGCGGCGCCACCGCCCTCGTGACCGGCGCGGCCGCCGGCATCGGCCGCGCCACGGCGCTGCGCCTGGCCCGTGACGGCTGGCGCTGCGTGCTGGTCGACGCCGACGCTGCAGCACTCGACCGCCTGCAGGCGGCGTGGCCGGCTGGCGCGCCGGCGCCCGAAGCCCGCGTGGCCGATCTCACCGATGCGGGGCGCATTGCGCAGTTGGGCGCAGAGGTTCCGCCGCTCGACGCCCTCATCAACAATGCAGGCCTGTCGGCCGGCGGAGCCGATGCGCTGTCGGGCCTGGACGATGGCTCGGCCGACCGGCTGCTTGCGCTCAACCTCCTGGCGCCTGCGCGTCTTGTGCAGGCCTGCGCACCGCAGCTGCGCCCCGGCGCGCGGATCGTCAACCTGGCCTCGGGTGCCGGACTGCGCGCGATCGGCTGGCGCGGCCTCTACAGCCCGAGCAAGGCCGGACTCATCGCGCAGACCCAGGCATTGGCCGCCGCGCACCCCGAATGGACGGTGACCGCGTTGGCACCGGGCTTCGTGCGCACCGAACTCGTCCAGCGTCTGATCGACGGCGGCCGGCTGAACCCGGCGCAGGCGGTCGGCAAGATTCCGATGGGCCGCATGGCGGAGCCCGACGACATGGCCGAGGCCCTGTGCTTCCTGGCCAGCCCCGGCGCCCGCGCGCTCACCGGCCAGCTGCTCGTGCTCGATGGCGGCTCCTCCGTCAGCGGCGGCAGCCAGCCGCTGCCGCCCGCACTGCAGGCGCCGCTGCCCTTCGACCTGCCGCTGGCGCTGCATGCCGAAGACCTGCGCTCGCCCGCCTGGCAAAGCGCGCTCGCGCAACGGGGCACAGCCGGCGCCCAACCCGGCGCCGAACCTGGCACCCAACCCGGCGACGTATCTGCCCGCGCCGCCTACCCGGCCGTAGTCGACGGCGCTCTGCTCGACGCTGCGCCGGGCGACCAGCTGGCCACGGCACTGCATTCGGCCCGCCGCTTTCGCGCCCGACATGCCGCACAGGCCAGCCTCACGCTCCTGCTGCCGCCCCCGCCCGACGGCATCGACTGGCCGCTGGCCGGCGACGCGGCCGCCATGCGCATGCTGGTGGCTACGCTCGCGGCCGAATGGGGCGCGCAGGGCCTGCGGATCAACGCGCTGCAGCTTCCGGCCCACGCACCCGCCGACGCCGGCCGGCTGGCCGTGGGCTGCGTCGCGCTGCTCGACTACCTGGCCGGCGCGCGGGCGCAGTTCCTCACAGGCCAGGTGCTGCAACCGGGCCTGGCCACGCCACCCTCCGCGCCATCGCCCTCTCCATCACCCGCACCCTCCGCCTGAAGATTCACCACAGCCCTCCCAAGGAGACTTCCCTCATGCACAAGAACAAACCCAGCATCACCCGCGACACCCTCACCCCGTCGCACGCAGAAGCCGGCACGCCGCAGCGGACGCTCGCGGCCCGCGTCGCCGACGCCCGGCTGAGCCGGCGCAGCCTGCTCGCAGGCGCAGCGGCTCTTGCCGTGCCCGGCATCGGCAGCGCGCAGGGCACGGCCTGGCCGTCGCGTCCGCTGCGCCTCGTCGTGCCGGGGCCGGCGGGCGCGGGCTCGGACATCTTCGCGCGCCTGCTGGCCACGCCGCTGGGCGAGGCGCTCAGGCAGCCGGTCGTGGTGGACAACAAGGCCGGCGCCAACGGCCTGATCGGCAACGACGCCGTGGCCAAGGCACCGAACGATGGCTACACCCTGCTGCTGTCGCCGTCCTCGGCCATCGCGATCAACCCGATCATTCAGCCGAAGATGCCCTACGACACGCAGAAGGACCTGCAGCCCGTGGCGCAGATCGGCGCGGCCGGCATCCTGCTGGTGGCCCATCCTTCCACCGGCTTCAAGTCGCTTGCCGACCTGGTGCGCTACGTCAAGGCCAACCCCGACAAGCTGTCGTACGGCTCCTGGGGCAACGGCTCCACCGGCCACCTGGTGATGGAGGGCCTGAAGGCCCACTACGGCCTGACCCTGCCGCACGTGCCTTACAAGGGCGTCTCGCCGCTGGTGAGCGACCTGCTGGCCAACACCATCAGCGTCGGTTTCGTGGACATCGCCTCGCCGGTGCCGCACATCCGCGCGGGCAAGCTGCAGGCGCTGGGCGCCACCGGCTCCGCGCGCGGCCCGGCCCTGCCCGAGGTGCCCACGCTGACCGAACAGGGCTACCGCTTCGACTCCGACGGCTGGTACGGCATCTTCGTGCCGGCCGGCACGCCGCGCGACATCGTCGTGCGCCTGAACCAGGAGTTCAACCGCATCCTCGCCACCGACGAGACCATCCAGAAGTTCGCCGCGCAGAACATGCCGCGCCCGCCGCTGAAGAACGCCGACCAGTTCGCCGCGACCGTGCGCCAGGACATGGAGACCTGGCAGAGCCTGGCGCGTGTGGCCAAGCTCAAGATCGACTGACGACCCCGCCGCCATGATCCGCCAACCCGAGCGCTTTGCTGCGCTGCTGGCCGAAGTCCGGGCCTTCGTGCAGGACGAATGCCGCCCGATCGAGGAGCAGGTCGACCGCGACGACGCCATCCCCGAGCCGCTGGTCGACCGCATGCGCGCGCTCGGCCTGTTTGGCCACAGCATCCCCGAGGCCTGGGGCGGCGCCGGTCTCTCCACCGAGGAACTGGCGCTGGTGAACATCGAGGTGTCCCAGGTGGCCACGGCCTTCCGCGCGCGCTTTGGCGGCAACACCGGCATCGCGTCGGAATCGCTCGTGGTCGACGGCACGCCGGCGCAGAAGGACGCCTGGCTGCCGCGCCTGGCCAGTGGCGCGGTGACGGGCTGCTTCGCCCTCACCGAGCCGGAGGCCGGCTCCGACGCCACGGCCCAGAAGACCGTGGCGGTCCGCGACGGCGACGACTACGTCATCACCGGACGCAAGTGCTTCATCACCAACGCGCCGATCGCCGGCCTGTTCACCGTGTTCGCGCGCACCGACCCGGCGTCGCAGGGCGCGCGCGGCATCAGCGCGTTTCTGGTGGAGCGCGGCGCGCCCGGCCTGTCGACCTCGGCGCCCTACCGCAAGCTCGGCCAGCACGGCTCGCCGGTCGGCGAGGTGGTGCTCGACGGCGTGCGGGTGCCGGCCTCGGCGCTGATCGGCGGCATCGAAGGCCAGGGCTTTCGCACCGCGATGAAGACGCTCAACAAGCAGCGCATCAACCTCGCCGCGCTGTGCGTCGGGCCGGCGCTGCGGCTGGTGGAGGAGATGGTGCGCCACGCGCGCAGCCGCCGGCAGTTCGGCCAGCCGATCGGCGAGTTCCAGCTGGTGCAGCAGATGATCGCCGAGAGCAACACCGAAGCCCACGCCGCGCGGGCCCTGGTGCTGGAGACCGCGCGCCGCCGCGACGCCGGCGAGGACGTGACCATGGAGGCCTCGATGTGCAAGCTGTTCGCCTCCGAGATGTGCGGCCGCGTGGCCGACCGCGCCGTGCAGGTCTTCGGCGGCTCGGGCTACCTCGCCGGCAACGTGGCCGAGCGCTTCTACCGCGACGTGCGGCTGTTCCGGCTGTATGAAGGCACCAGCCAGATCCACCTCGCGAACATCGCGAAGCGGACGATGGCGGGGATCGACGCCTGAGCATCCTGGCAGACCCGGGGGGCATCGCTGCGCCGCTGCGTGAATGGTCTTCGACGCGGCCTTCTTCACGAAACCGGTCATTCTTCAGGCGCCGATCAGACTTCCGTATGGCCCGCTGCACGAGGGGGCACTCCCACAATCGGCTCTTCCCTTTTTGCAGTTCCGGAAAGAGCAGTACGATGACCTCCTCCATCGCTTCCCACGCCAGCCCCACGGTCTCCTCCGGCTCGGCGCCCATCACGAGCAGCGCACCCACCCCAACGAGCGAGACGCTCAGCCAGGCCGACGCGCTGATCGCGCGCGCGCGCAGCGGTCACCTGGACCTGCAGAATCTGGGCGCCGACTCCAAGTCCACGTCCGATTCGGAGTTGCTGACTCTCGTCAAGCACATGCCGGCCAGCGCCTGGCTGGCGCTCGAAAAGGCCAGCGGCGCACCCATCACCTCCATCGCGTTGCCGGAAGCCCTGCGCGACGATCCGAAGACGGGCGACGTCCTCAAGTCGCTCGCCTCCCTCACCGGCCTCAAGTCCGTCAGCATCCCCCTGCAGGCTGGCGGTCACATCGACCTCTCCGACGCACCGCCCCAGTGGACCCGGATCGATCTCCGGGTCAACGAAGACCGGCAGGTGAGCTTCAAGGCTCCCAGCGCCACCCACGTCGCCGTGATGCATGGCACGCGCCAGATCAACCTGGACGGCGGCACGCCCGCGCCGCACATGTCAGGCACCGACGTGCTCCAGGCCGAGGACATCCGGCAGAAGATCGCCTCGTATGCCGAAACCAAGGCCAGCAGCAGCGCGCCGACGGAGCGCACGACGCCCTCGCCCACGCCGCGCAGCTCGATCTCCAGCGGCATCGCCACGCCGTCGGGGACGCCGCGAAGCTCCGTCAGCACAGCTTCGACATCGCGCATCTCCTCGACGGGCCCCACGTCGGTAAAGGGCATGGAACCGTGGTCCCAGCTGGAGGCGCTCAAGGCCGAAAAATCGGTCTATGACCAGGTTGTCCGCAACGTCAAGAATGAGTTTGTCACGGAGAATCTTGACTATCTGAACGCAGCTCCAGATTTTCTCGCCAGCAATTCCAAGGAAGATTTCGACGCCTTGGTCGATCAATACGTGGCTCCACCCCCATCCGCTTCAAGCGACGAGAAGGGGTTTCTCGGATCTGGAGAGGCTGCTGAAATCAACATCTCCGACCTCCTGCGAACGAAGCTGCAGGAACTCCGGAAGCTGCACACGTTTGACGATGCATCGCTTGCCGAGGCACGCCAGGCGGCGCAGGAGGCGGCCAAGGAAGTATGGGGTATGCTGAATATGGGCGTGGTCCAGCGCACCCGCAACAAGATGGATCAATTGGCGCCACCGGCCGCAGCCCCTGTGCGCGTCGCGTCAGCACCGGCTCGCCGCAGCGGCATGGCAGCGTTCGCCAGTGCTGCGTTCGCCACATTCAAGAAGTGGTTGACGCCGACCCCGGCTGTTCCCCAGCTTGCCGAGCCGGTATGGCGGGCGTTCGCGCAACTGCGAGGGAACGGCCCGCTCTATGGACGAGTGGCAGAGAAGGCGAAGCAAGGCTATGCTGAAGAGGTCATGGGCTCACTCGAATTGGCCTATCGCGCGACGGTGACAGGAAGCCCGGCAGACGTCCGGCGGATGCAGGACTACTTTGACAATCAGGGCGTGAACCTCGCGGACCGTCTGAAGACCTCCATCGAGCAGCTCAGCCGCAAACCCGACTTCGACGAAGCAGACCGCGCGAACGCCAGGGACCTCGCGACCGAGGCTGGCCGAGAGTTCTGGAAGATGCTTGCAGACAACGTCAGGAACGGCACGAACGGCATCAAGCTCCCGAACCTGAGTGAATACAGCCGCTGAGCCCTCGCGGGGCCTTCCGATGGCGCCTACTTCGCCATCCCCAGCGCCTTGAGCACCCGCGCTTCGGTCGCTGACGCCTCCACCGCCCAGCGCTGGTAGTCGGCGCTGCTGCGGTACCAGGTCTCCTGCGCATTCTGGTCGGCGACGGCCTTGTAGTCGGGGTCGTCCATGGCCTTGCGCAGGGCGTCGTGAAGCACCTTCACCACCGCCGGGTCCATGCCCTTGGGCCCGATGTAGCCGAGCGGCGAGTTGGCCACCACGTCCACGCCAAGCTCGCGCACCGTGGGCACCTGCGGCAGCTTGGGGTAGCGCTCCTGGGTGAAGGTGGCCAGCACCCGCGCCTGGCCGGCGCGCACCATGGGCAGGCCAACCGAGTCGAGCTGCATCATGGCCTGGCCGCCCATCAGCGCCACCGTGGTTTCGGCCGTGCCCTTGTAGGGCACGTGCAGCATCTTCGCGCCGGTGATGCGCGAGACCTCCTCCATCGCCAGGTGCAGCGTCGTGCCCTGGCCCGTGGTCGCATAGGTCACGCTGCCGGGCTGGGCCTTGGCCTGGTCGATCATGTCCTTGAAGCTCTTCCAGGGCGAATCGGCCCGCACGATGATGCCGGTGGCGAAGCCCGACACCCCGATGATGAAGGTGAAGTCCTTGAGCGGGTCGTAGCTGACCTGCTGCATGTGCGGCAGGCGCAGCGCGCTGATGGACATCTGCGAGATCGTGTAGCCATCGGGCTTGGCATTGGCCACCATGCCGGCGATGCCCAGCGTGCCGCTCGCGCCCGGACGGTTGACGATGACCAGCGGCTGGCCGAGCTGCTTGCCCGCAGCGGCCGCAAGGCTGCGCACCAGCGTGTCGATGGGCCCGCCCGGCGGCCAGGGCACGATCAGCGTGATCGGCCCGGACGGAAAATCCGCCGCATGGGCGCGCGAGAGCCACAGGGCGGTGGGCGCGGCCACCGCCGCCGCCAGCGCCCGCACGGCACCGCGTCGTTGCATGCCGCCGCAGCGGTTGGGCAAATCAGTCATGGTATGTCTCCTCGTTGGGTTCAGGGGTCAGGCAGATTCTTGTCGGGCAGATCCATCGGGACCGTCAGTGCGCGGGCGCGGCCTCCTGCGGCTGCGGGGCCGCCGGGTCGCTCGCGCCATGCAGTTTCTCGAAGGCCGTGATGGGCGGAAACGCGGCCGGGTCGACGAAGGCGTCGATCACGAAGGGCACGGCCGAGGCCTGCGCGCGCCGCCAGGCTTCGGCCACGTCGCCGGGCGCGCGCAAGGCGAAGCCGTCGCAGCCGCAGGCGCGCGCGATGGCGACATGGTCGAAGGGGCCGATATCGCAGACTTCGGCAAAGCTGCCAAAGCGGTTGAGCTCGGCGTCGCGCTGGAAGCCCAGCACGCCATTGTTGAGCACGACGACGATGACCGGCACGCCGTGGCGCCGCGCCGTCTCCAGCTCCGACCAGCAGTGGGCGAAGCCGCCGTCGCCCACCACCGCGATCACGGTCTGGCGCGCACAGGCCAGCTTGGCGCCGATCGCCAGCGGCAGGCCCCAGCCGAGCCCGCCCAGGCCGCGCGGCGTGATGAAGCGCTGGCCGGCGCGGCGGGCGCGCGCGTACTGCGACACCCACAGCGATGAGTAGCTCGCGTCGGCCACCCAGATCACGTCGCCGCCGGCCAGTGCATCGAGGTCGGCCATCAGCCGCTCGGGCCGCAGCGGCACGGCGTCGCTCTGCGCATGCGGGGCGATGTCGGCCGCGTGCGCCTGCCGCGCCGACGCGATCAGCGCGCGCACGGCCCGCCCGCCCGGGTGCGGGCCGAGGCCCAGGCGCGCGCCCTCATCCAGCAGGGCCTCGAGCGTCGCCCCGGCATCGCCGAGCAGGCGCTGGCAGGGGTAGTTGCGGCCGATCTCCTCGGGGTCCACGTCGATCTGGATGAACTGCGCGTCGGGGCGGAACAGCGTCCACGACGCCGTGCCGTTCTCGTTGGTCCGGCTGCCGATGAAGAGCACGGCGTCGGCGCCGCGCACGTACTCGCGCAGATGGTGGGCCGGGCTGCGCGAGCCCATCACGTAGCCGGCCACGCCGACGCTCAGCGGGTCGGACTCGTCGACGGCGCCCTTGCCCATGTTGGTGGTCGCCACCGGGATCTGCCACTCGCGCTGCAGCCGCGCGAGCGCATCGCAGGCGCGCGACAGATGCACGCCGCCGCCCGCGACGATGAGCGGCTGGCGCGCCGCCATCAAAGTGGACGCGGCGCGTGCCAGCAGGTCGCGCGCCGGCACGAAGCGGTCCACCGGCAGGCGGCCGATCGCCGGTGTCAGCTCCGGCGGCGGCGTGAAGACGCCGATCTCTTCGGTGACCATGTCCCAGGGCACGATCAGCACGGCCGGACCGGGCCGTCCGGTGGTGGCCGCGCGGATCGCGCGCTGCACGTACTCGGCGGCGCGCGATGCCTGCGGAACGCGCCGCACCCATTTGGCGACGGGGCGGAACAGGCCCTCATGGTCGAGTTCCTGGAAGGCGTTTCGGTCGGCATGGGTGCGCGCCACGTCCTGCACCAGCGCGAGCACCGGCACCGACGCCTTGAGCGCCTCGGCCAGGCCGGCGGCGAGCAGCGCCGCTGCCGGCCCGTTCTGCGCGGCCACGACCGCCAGTCCGCCGCTGGCCCGCGCAAAGCCGTCGGCCATGACCGCTCCCGCGTTCTCGGTGCGGTAGCCGATCTGTCGGATGCCCACGCTCTCGGCCGCCAGGAAGAAGGCGATCGGGCAGCACTGGCCGAACACCTGCGTCACGCCCGCGGCCCGCAGGGTGCGCGCCATCGCCATCGCCACGTTGCTGTCGCTGATGCGCTCTGCGGCCGCACCGGCCACAGCCGTGCTGCGGGGCAGGCGGTCCGTGTCCATGCCGCCCATGCCTTGCATGCCGCCACTCATGCTGCCGCCCCGGTGTCGACGACGAAGCTCACGGCCGTGGTCGCGCTGCCGCCCAGATTGAGGGTGGCGAATCGCCGCGCGCCCTCGACCTGGATCGCGCCGGCGCGGCCGCTGACCTGGCGCGCTGCATCCAGCAGCATGCGCACGCCGGTCGCGCCCACCGGATGCCCGCCGCCGATCAGCCCGCCGCTCGGGTTCATCGGAATGCGACCACCCGGCTCGATCCAGCCCTCCTCGATGGCGCGCCAGTTCTGGCCCGGCGGCGTGATGCCGAAATGGTCGATGGCCATGTACTGCGTCGGGCTGAAGCAGTCGTGGGTCTCGATGCCTTGGAGCTGCGTCCAGTCGGCCACGCCGGCCCGCCGGAAGGCGTCGGCGATGGTGTCGCGCACATGGGGGAACACATGAGGCTGGCCCGCACTGCGGTCGAGCTTGGCCTGCAGCTGCAGATGCGAGGTCCGGTGGCCCCAGCCCGCGATGCGCGGCACGCACGACAGGGCCACTCCGCGCCGGGCCGCCCAGGCGGCGGCCGTGGCCGGGCCGGCCAGCACCACGGCGCAGGCTCCGTCGGTGAGTTGCCCGCAGTCGTTGCGCCGCACGAGCCCTTCGATCACCGGATTCTTCGCATCGTCGGCGCTGAAGCTGCCCTCCTCGTACTGCCAGTCACGCGTCTGGGCGAGCGGATTGCGCCGCGCGTTGCCGATGTTGATCTCGGCGATGCGGGCCAGGTGCTCGTACTTCAGGCCGAAGCGCGCCTCGTACTCGCGGGCGACGCGGTCGAACATCCAGGGCCACATGAAGGTGGCGTCGCGGCCCTCCTCGCCGACCCAGGCTGCCGCCGCGAGGTGCCCGGCCGCGATGCCGCCCGGCACGTTGCGCTCGATCTCCACCCCGGCCACCAGCACGCAATCGTGGCGCCCGGCCTCGATGTCCGCCATTGCCGAGAGGATCGCAATGCCGCCGGACGCGCAGGCGGCCTCGTGCCGGCCGGCCGGCTTGCCGTCGAGGGCCGGATCGATCGCCGCGAACATGCCGCCCAGATGCGCCTGGCCGAGAAACAGCTCGGCCACGAAGTTGCCCACGTGACAGGCATCGATGGCAGCCGCATCGACCGACGCATCATCGAGCGCGCCCAGCACCGACTCGCGCAGCAGATCGAACAGCGACAGGCCCTGGCGCCGCGCATTGACGGCAAAGTCCGTCTGGCAGCCGCCCAGAACGTAGACGGGGCGGGGGGAAGAATCGGGCACGGTGTCTCCTGCTTGTCTCGACAAGGGCGCATTCCAGCCGCAAAATTCTTCGCCAACAACACCTACCGCATTTTTTTCTCGCTGAAAGAGAAACCAGCGTCCCCAAACCCAAGCTCAGGCCCACACCCTCATGCCCGCCCGCACGCCGCGCCCCGCCCCGCTCCACGCGCGACAGCCGATCGCGCCAGCAGGCCCGCGCGCCGAAGCTGCCGCAGCCGGGTCGGCCTCGCGGCTGCTGCAGCTCCTTCGCCTGGTGGGTGCGCACGACGCGCAGGGCGGCCTGCGCCTGACCGACCTGATCGAGCGCACCGGCTACGACAAGTCCACCACGCACCGGGCGCTGACCAGCCTCGTGAAGGAAGGCTTCGTCAGCCGCGCTGCCGACGGCAAGCGCTACCGGCTGGGCATCGAAGCCACGCAGCTGGCGCTGGCGGCGGCCGACCACGGGCCGGTGAAGGACCGGCTGCGGCCGGTGCTGCTGCGGGTGGCGCGCAAGACGGAGGACGTCGCCTACCTCATGCTGCGCAGCGGCCACAACGTGGTCTGCCTGCTGCGCGAGGAGGGCAGCTTCCCGGTCAAGACCCTGCTGGCCGAGGCCGGCGTCGTGCGGCCTCTGGGCACGAGCACGGTGGGCGTGTCGCTGATGGCGGCCATGCCCGAAGAGGAACTGCAGCGGGTGATCGACGCCAATGCCGGCGAGTACGGACGCCGCGACGTCAACCGTGCCGCGCTGCTGCGCACCGTGCGCGCGACGCGCACCACACGCTACGCGCAGATGCCCTTCTTCTCCAACGAAGTGTTCAGCGTCGGCCTGGGCGTGACCATCTCGCCGAGCGTGCAGGCCGGCATCGGCGTGGTGGCCATCAGCTCGCGCATGGCGCCTGCGCGCCGGCGCGAGATCGGACAGATGCTGCTGGATGAGCTGCTGCCGCTGGCCTGGCAGGCCTGAGCGCTGCTGAACTGCGCGCAGGCCTCAGACCGGCCCGCGATGCCAGCGCAGCGACAGGCCGCCCGCCGCCAGCGCGAGCAACGCCGCCACCAGAGCCAGCAGCGCCGACAGCTCGGTCTCGCGCTTGTGGACCTGCAGCTGCGAGCCCAGGTTCTCGTACACGCTGCGCAGCTTCTCGGCGGTGCCCGCGAAGTGGTACTCGCCGCCGGTCATGCGTGCCACCTCGCGCAGCGTGGGCTCGTCGAGCTGCAGGTAGATCGGCATGTCGTCCGACGGCGCGCCATTGGACCCGAGCCCGACCACGTCGATGCGCACGCCACGGTCGGCGGCCATCTTCGCGGCCTCCAGCGTGTCCACACCGGTGGTGCGCCGGCCGTCGGTCAGCAGGATGATCGCTGCCGACGTGTAGGAGCCCGGCGCGACCGGCGTGATCTCCTTGGGCGCAGGCTTGACCCGGTCGTCGAGGCTGCGGCCGCGCTGGCGCGCGCTGCCGAAGGTCATCTCGCCCAGATCGAGGCCGTGGTCCGGAAACAGCTCCGACAGGCTGGTCACGATGGCATTGCCGACGGCCGTGCCGCGCTGCATCTGGAAGCCGTCGATGACGGCGGTGAGCGCCTCGCGGTCGAGCGTCGCGGCATGCGCCACCTGGCTGCTGCCGGCGAAGGTGACGAGCGCCACCTCGATGCTGCGCGGCAGGTCGCGCAGGAACAGCTTGGCGGCGTCCTGGGCGGCCGCCAGCCGTGTGGGCTTGACGTCGCTCACCCGCATGCTGAGCGACACGTCCATGGCCATGACGATGGTCGACTTGGCCCAGGGCAGCGGCACGCGCGCCACCGGCCGCGACGCGGCGAGCAGCAGGCCGGCGCAGGCCAGCAGCAGCAGTGCCGGCGGGACGTGGCGCCGCCAGCCGGGGCCGGCCGCCGCCCGCACCGCACCGAGACTGCTGTAACGCACCGCGCGCCGGGCCGGCCGGCGCAGCAGCCACAGGTAGGCCAGCGGCAGCAGCGGCACGGCCAGCAGGAGCCAGAGAGAGTGTGGCCAGAGAAAGGACATGGGGACGACTGCGTGGGCAACGCGACGGGGAATGCCTCGCGAATGCCTTGCTATCGTGCCCGGGAAGCTTCGGCTTGGCAACCGGCGTCAGGGTCCGCGCTGCAGATCGGTCACCACAAAGGCGCTGCCGTCCTTTGCGGCCTTGAAGCGGACCTTGTCGCCGGGTTTGAGCCCTTCGGCCTGCGCGGCTTCACGCAGCCGGAACTCCATGGTCATCGGCGGCATGTCCAGGTTGCGGATCTCGCCATGCCGCAGCGTGATGCGGCCCTGGTCGCGGTCGATGCGGCGCACCTCGCCCGCCGTATAGCCCACGCCGGGGTCGGCCGCGTGGGCGCCCAGGCTCACGGCCAGAAGAAGCGCCGTCCATGCCGACCGGATTCGTTGAGAGTGGGTCATGAAAATCTCCTTGAAACGTTGAAAAGTGGGTTGGGGATGAGCGGCGGCATGGCCAAGCCCTGTCCGCCCGGTCCTCGCTCAGTGCCCTGAGTGCCCTGCCGCGCCGGCAGCCGGCTTGCGGATCTGAACCTCGACCTCGCGCGCGCCCGGGTGCCGGTGCGCGGGCATCGAGCCGCGCGCTTCGGGGCTCGCGCCCTGCGGACCCTGCGTCCCTGGCGCGCGCTGCGGCGGCGGTGCCACGGCAGCCGGCGCAGCGGCCACCTCCCGGGCAACAGACTCCGGCGGATGCGCATACCAGCCCGGATCGGCATAGTCGCCGGGCTTCTGGTCGCGCCGGACCTTGAGCACGCTGAACATGCCGCCCATGCCCACCGGCCCGAACGGGCCTTCGCCGGCCATCATCGGCGCGGTGTTGTCGGGCAGCGGCATCTGCATCTCGGTCATGTCGGCCATGCCTCGCTCGCCCATGACCATGTAGTCCGGGATGAGTCCCGTGATCTCGCGCACCACCTGGCGGTGGTCCACGCCGATCATCGTGGGCACGCCATGGCCCATCGCGTTCATGGTGTGGTGGCTCTTGTGGCAATGCAGCGCCCAGTCCCCGGCCTCGTCGGCGATGAACTCGATCTGCCGCATCTGCCCGACCGCCACGTCGGTCGTCACCTCGGGCCAGCGCGCGCTGCGCGGCACCGGCCCGCCGTCGGTGCCGGTGACCTCGAACTCATGGCCGTGCAGATGGATCGGGTGGTTGGTCATCGTGAGGTTGCCCACGCGGATGCGCACCCGGTCCCCCTGACGGACGTTGAGCGAGTCGATGCCCGGGAACACGCGGCTGTTCCAGGTCCAGAGGTTGAAGTCGGTCATCGTCATGATCTTCGGCGTGTAGGCGCCGGGGTCGATGTCGTAGGCCGCCAGCAGGAAGCAGAAGTCGCGGTCGACGCGTGCGATGTGCGGGTGCGCCGCGCGCGGATGCGTGATCCACAGGCCCATCATGCCCATGGCCATCTGCGTCATCTCGTCGGCATGCGGGTGGTACATGAAGGTGCCGGCGCGCCGCGCGGTGAATTCGTAGACGAAGGTCTGCCCCGGCTCGATCGGCTTTTGCGTGAGGCCGCTCACGCCGTCCATGCCGTTGGGCAGGCGCTGGCCATGCCAGTGGACGCTGGTGTGCTCGGGCAGGCGGTTGGTCACGAACACCCGAACGCGGTCGCCTTCGACGACTTCGATCGTCGGCCCCGGCGACTGGCCGTTGTAGCCCCACAGATGGGCCTTGAAACCGGGCGCCATCTCGCGCACCACCGGCTCGGCCACGAGGTGGAACTCCTTGACGCCGGCATTCATGCGCCACGGCAGCGTCCAGCCGTTGAGGGTGACGACCGGGTTGTAGGGTCGGCCGTCGGGCGGCACCAGGGGCGGCCGCGTGTCGGCCCGCGTCTCGATGACCGCCTCGGGCAAGGCGGCGAGGGCCGGTCGACTGACCGCACCGGCCGTGACGCCGGCGGCGATGGCGCCCAGCGCCGCGCCCGACAGGGCGCGTGCACGACCGAGGAACTGCCGCCGGTCAGGATGGAAGGATGAGGGGTTCATGACGATGCCTCGTGATCTGGAAGGAAGATGTCTGCCGGGCCGGTGGCGGCGCGCGGCGAAACAGGGAAGAGCCGCGCCTCGTGACGCGCGGCGTGGAACGGGCTGCGCATCAATGGCCTGCCTCGCCCGAGGCGCTGCCGGCCGCCGAGGCCCCTGCGAACCCGGACAGACCCGGAAGGCCCGATGGAGGCCTCCCGAGGATCGATGCCGACAGGCCTGCGTCGGCCAGCCAGAACTGCTCCTGCGCGCGGATCGCGCCCATCACGCTGGCGATCTGCTCGCGCGTGTCGGCCAGCAGCTCGAACACGCCGATGAGCATGCCGTTGTAGCGCAGCACGTTTTCTTCGGCGACCAGCTTGCGCAGCGGCACGATCTCGTCGCGCCAGTGCAAGGCGATGGCCAGGGCCGTGCGGTAGGCCGCGTAGTCCTCGCGCAGCTGCGAGGTGGCGGCGCGCGCCACCGCGTCGTGGCGCAGCGCGGCCGCCAGCGTCCGTGCGTCCATGGCTTCACGCCGGGGGCCGCCGTCATTCCACAGCGGCAGGCGGATGTCCAGCTCGAAGCCACGCCGGTTGTCACGCTGGCCGGTGGCCTGGTCGAACACCGTGTCGTGCCGCAGACCCAGCTCGACGTCGCCCAGCGTCTCGATCTGGCGCAGGCCGCGCGCCTGCCCGGCCGCCGCCAGCTCCAGTCGCGCCAGCCGCACGTCAAGGCGCTGCGCGAGCGCCGCGCGGCTCACATCGGCCGGCGCACGGGCGGCGGCCGGCAGGTCCGGCAAGCGCTCGGGCAGCTGCAGTCGCGCGGCCTGCTCATCGTCCAGGCCCAGCGCGCGCACCAGTTGCTCGCGCGCTGCGGTGGCCGCCTGCTGCGCTGCGGCGCGCTGGGCGGCGGCGTCGGCATAGAACGCATGCTGGCGTGCGCGCTGCAGCCGCGTGAAGTTGCCCGCCTGCTGCATCCGGCGGGCGAGTTCCGCGCTGGCCTCGGCGGCGCGGCTGACCTGCCCTGCGTAATGCAGCATCTGCTGCGCGGCCACCGCGCGGACCCAGGCCGTGCGCACGTGGCTGGCGACGTCGACCACGGCCCCTGCAAGCTCCATGCGGCTCACTGCAGACCGGCTTTGCGCCAGCGCCTGCCGCTGCGGCAGCAGGATCAGGTCCATCAGGCCGAACGAGAGCAGACGGCCGAACTCCAGCTCGTCGCCCTGGCGCATGCGCTCGAAGCTGAAGACCGGGCCGGCCAGGCGTGCCGCGCCTGCGGCGTCGGCTTCGGCGGCCCAGGCCTGGGCGAGCAGCGCCTGCAAGGCCGGGCTGTTGTCCACGGCCAGCTGCGCCGCAGCTTCGGCGGTGAGCGGCTGTGCGAGCAGCGCGTCGACCCGTTCACGGCGCGCGGCGCGCTCTGCATCGGAGCGGGCCAGAGCGAGCGTGCCGCCCGTGACGCTGCGGGTGGTGGTGTTGACGTCGCGCAGGGCGGCGTCGAAGTCGGCCGTGGCGCAACCGGCGAGCAGGCCGCACGCAAGCAGGGTCGACAGGACGGCATGGACTGGCAGGGACGGCTGCGGCCGGCCCTTCATGAAGGAGCGTGTCATGGCGTGGTCCTCCTTCAACGCGCGCTGCCCGCAGCAGGCGCGGGCGCCTGCGCTTCGCGCGCGTAGGCACGCCAGCCCCCGACGGCACGCACGGTGTCGTTGACCGCGCGCCAGGCGCCCGGCTTCTCGTCGGCAAAGGGCTTGTAGTCCGCCAGGGCCGGGCTGTCCTGCATTGCGGCGGACGCAGCGGCGGGAGCAGCCTCAGAAGCGACGGTAGAGGCTGCGGCAGGGGCAGGGCTGACCGCAGGGCCGGCGTGGTGTCCGGCGTGGTGTCCGGCAGCGTGTCCCGCCGAGTCGCCAGATGGCTGGCTCGGGGCGTGCCCCGATGGCAAGGAATGCCCTGAGGAATTCCCCAAGACAGGCGCGGAGGACGGCCCCGGGTGGCCGGCCGGTGCGTGGGGGGACGAATGAGCTGTGCGCGCCGCAGCGCCCTGGGCGGCCTGCGGCGGCACGACCTGCGCCGCGCCGGTCTGCGCAGCCAGCAGGGCCGCAGCGGCCGCCAGCGCGGGCAAGGCCCTGCGGGGCAGGACCGTTGAAAACTGGAACATGACAACCTCACGTGGATCATCGGAGCAGGCTCCGGAGAACACAGGCCTGGCTGGAGCGCCACGCGGCGCGCAGCAAGGCCAACGGACGGCCGCAACCCGCGAACGGGCGCAGCCAGGACGTGCCGGCGCCTGCCGGCACGTGGCAGGCCGTTCAGGCGCGTGGAGGTTTGTCGGGAACGGGAGAGGGCCAGGCCGCGAGCGGCGCCGCAAGCGCGGCGGCCAGGACCTGAGGCGCGGGGGCCAGCAAGGCCGGATGCGGCGCAGCCGCAAGCGCCAGCGCGCCGCAGCAGGAGGCGCAGACGCTGCACTTGGAGCCAGTGCCGCCGCCATGGACGTCGGTATGGACGTCGGCATGGCCCTCGGTCGGCGGATGCATCCCGGCGTGCGCTGAAGGGTTCATGCCGTCGGGCGCAGAGTGGTCATGCGCTGCGGGGTCATGCGCCGTGTGGTCATGGGCCGAGTGATCATGCGCAGAATGGTCATGCGCCGGGTGGGCCAGGGCATTCACCTCGGGCGGGGCGGCATGAGCCGGTCCATGATGAGGCCCCTGCGCCGCGCTGGCCGCCTTCACCGGCAAGTGCCCGGTGCCGCACAGCAGCATCGACGCCGCCGCGAACCCCTGCAGGGGAACGGCGAACGCAAGCAGGCAAGCCAGCAGGAAGCGGAAGCGACGCATGAGAACCATTGTAGGCCTGCGGCGCCAGCGCGCCACCCCTCAGAGCGTCAGAGCGTCAGAGCGTCAGAGCGTCAGAGCGTCAGAGCGTCAGAGCGTCAGAGCGTCAGAGCGTCAGAGCGTCACAGCGTCACAGCGTCACAAGCATGGCGCCCACGGTCGCGCCCATCGCCAGCGTGGCGGCCCAGCCCAGCCAGCGCAGGCGCGGGCCGATCACGTGCTCGCCCATGACGCTGCGGCGCGACGCCAGCAGCATCATCACCGCCATGATCGGGACCGCGATCACGCCGTTGAGCACGGCCGACCAGAACAGCTCCCTGACCGGATCGGCCGGCGTGAAACACAGGATCACGCCGCCGACCGTGGCGGCCGCGATGACGCCGTAGAAGCCCCGCCCCTCCCCCCGGTCCAGCCGCGCGGTGAGGCTGCCGGGCCAGCCTGCGGCCTCGGACACCGCATAGGCCGCCGAGCCCGCGAGCACCGGCACCGCCAGCAGCCCGGTGCCGATGATGCCGAGGCTGAACAGCAGAAAGGTGAACTCGCCGGCCACCGGACGCAGGGCCTCGGCCGCCTGGGCCGAGGTCTGGATGTCGGTCACGCCCGCCGCATGCAGCGTGGCGGCCGTGCTCAGGATGATGAAGAACGCGATCAGGTTGGAAAAAGCCATGCCCGTCACGGTGTCGACGCGGATGCGGCGCAGGTGCCCGCGCACCTCGGCGGCCGTGTGGCTCGCGCCGGCCGGCGACTCCTCCATCTCCTGCGCGGCCTGCCAGAAGAACAGGTAGGGACTGATGGTGGTGCCGAACACCGCCACGACCATCAGCAGCACCTCGTGGCTGGCCGCCAGCTGCGGCCGCAGCAGCGAGCCCGCGACCTGCGCCCAGTCGAGCCGCACCGAGAACACCACGCCCACATAGGCCAGCAGCGCCAGCGTGAGCCACTTGAGGCCGCTCACATAGGTCTTGTAGGGCACGAACACCTGCAGCACCAGGCACAGCAGGCCGAAGGTGACGGCATACACGTGCGCCGAGCCGCCGTGCAGCAGCCGCAGGGCCTCGGCCATCGCGGCGATGTCGGCGGCCACGTTGAGCGTATTGGCCACCAGCAGCAGACCCACCACCACCAGCAGTACCCAGCGCGGGAAAGCGGCCTTGATGTTGGCGGCAATGCCGCGCCCGGTGACGTAGCCGATGCGCGCCGACACGATCTGGATCGCCACCATCAGCGGCAGCGTGAAGACCACCGTCCACAGCATCGCGAAGCCGAACTGCGCGCCGGCCTGCGAGTAGGTGGCGATGCCGCTCGGGTCGTCGTCGGCCGCGCCGGTGATCAGGCCCGGGCCGAGCTGGCGCAGACCGAGCGGCGGGTCGGCCACCGGCTCCGGCGCGGGGGTTCGTTCCTGGGTGATGGCGGACCTCTGCGAAAGGTGCTTGCAAAGACCCGATTGTGCGCCGGGCAGGCTGACTGCAGCCCGGCGCCGCCCGCAGGGCGCGGGCGCCCGCTCACTCGAGCGGAATCTTCAACTCGGAGACCGTCTTGCGGTAGAGGTCGCGCTGGTCCTTGGTGTACTTGGCCAGTTGCTCGGGCGTGTTGTACGGGGTGTAGACCAGACCGGCGTTGCGCATCTTGACCTGCACGTCGGGGTCGTTGAAGGCGGCGACGAAGGCCTTGTTCAGGCGCTCGACGATGGGCTTGGGCATGCCGGCCGGGCCGTAGATGCCGAGCCAGCCGCCGCCGAACTCCACTTCAGGCACGCCGGCTTCCTTCATGGTGGGCACGTCCGGCAGCAGCGGGCTGCGCTTGGGCAGCGTGGTCGACAGGATGCGCAGCTTGCCTTCCTTCGCGAAGTTCAGGATCGAGCTGGTCGCGAAGATCGCCTGCACGCGGTTGGTCAGCAGGTCGGTGGCCGCAGCGGTCTCGCCGCGGTACTGCACCTTGACCATGTCCAGGTTGTGCTTGAGCGCCACGTCGGCCATCGACAGCAGGCCCTGGTTGTTGCCGGTGGCGTAGGACACCTTGCCCGGGTTGGCCTTGACGTAGGCGATGAACTCCTTCATGTCCTTGGCCGGAAAGCTCGGATGGACGTAGAGGAAGAACGAGAAGTCCACCGAGGCCGCGATCGGCGTGAAGGCGGTGACGGGATCGAACGGCGGGTTCTTGCGCAGGGCCGGCGTGATCATCAGCGAGCCGGCGCCACCCCACAGGACGCGGTAGCCGTCGGGCGGTGCCTTCTGCACGTCGGCCGCGCCCACCAGCCCTTCGGCGCCGGGCTTGGCTTCGACGACCACTGGCTGGCCCAGATCCCGGGCAGCAGCCTCGGCGATGGCGCGGGCGATGCCGTCGGCACTGCCGCCGGCCTGGTAGGGCGACACCAGGGTCACCGGGCGGCTCGGGAAGGTCTGGGCCGAAGCCAGGCCCACGAAGGCGATGCACAGGGCCGCCAGAAGGCGTGCCGGTCGCAGAAGGGAAGAAGAGGAAGTCACGATGTCAGTCTCCACAGGATTGATTGATGTTCAGGTCACCGGCGCCGCGGGGGCTTCGATGGCCGGCGGCACGTGGTGTTCAAGGCAAATTTGGTGCCATCCAGCCGCCGCACGCCGCACCGGGCCAGCCGGCTGCAAAAGGCTGCAAACACACCGCAAACGTCGACAAAAAGTCTTCGCCCGGTCCGCCTGGCGGGCGCGCTGTCTGCGCCGCGCACAGCGCCTGTGTCTGCGCCGCATGCGCGCGGGATGTCCACGGCGCATGCGCCGCAGATGTTCTTGCCGCAGACAGGTGGCTCACAGCGTCCACCCCGCATCCACCACGAGGTCCTGGCCGGTGATGTTGCGCGCCCGCTCGCTGGCAAGGAACATCGCCGCGTTGGCCACGTCGTCGGGCGTGGAAATGCGCTTGAGGGCGGTCGCGCCTTCGAGCTGCGCCCGCATGGCGGCGGCGTCCAGGCCCTGAGCGGCAGCGGCCTTGGCCATGCCGGCGGCCGAGCGCGGCCCTTCGACGTAGCCCGGGCACACCGCGTTGACGTTGATGTTGTGCGGCCCCAGCTCGATCGCCATCACGCGCACCAGGCCTTCGAGCGCCCACTTGGAGGCACAGCCCGCGCCGTGGCGCGCGCGCCCGCGCAGGCCGAACACGCCACTGATCGCCACCACCTTGCCGCTGCGCCGCGCCATCATGAGCGGGAGCACCGCGCGGATCGGCAGCAGCGTGCCATTGACGTTGCCGCGCATCACGCTGTCGAAGCTCGCCATGTCGATCTCGGCGGCCGGCTGGTTCATGTGGTCGCGCGTGCCGGCGGCCGTGACGATCACGTCGACGCGGCCGTCGAACTCCTGGCGCAGCAGCGCGGTGATGGCGGCCACCTCGGACTCGGACGTCAGGTCCGCCGACACCGCGAAGGCGCGCCGGCCCAGCGCCTGCAGCTGCGCCACGGTGTCGTCGAGCGCGACACGGTCGCGGCCGACGATCACCACGTCGGCGCCCTCGCGCGCCAGCGACAGCGCGATGGTCTGGCCGATCCCCTTGCCGCCGCCGGTGACGACGGCCACCTGCCCTGCGAATTCATTGCCCATGATGCTCTCCCGACGTTGTGGCGCGGCCTTGGGCCGCGATGAATTGCTGGATGCGGCTGAGGTCGTCGCCGCCACGGCCGGCGGCCATCGCGGCCTGCCAGACCGTGCCGACGGCATCCGACGCGGTGTGCGGCGCGCCCAGGCCCTCGGCCTCGGCCAGCGCCAGGCCCACGTCCTTGGCCAGAATGTCGAGCCGGGCGCCGGTGGCATAGCGGCCCGACAGCACCTGGCGCGGAATCGTCTCCTCGGTGGCGCGGTTGCGGCCCGTGCTGACATTGAGCACCTCCACCGCCGTCGCCATGTCGATGCCGGCGCGCACCGCCATCTCGAGCATCTCGCAGCTGACGGTGAGGCAGGCGGCATTGAGCAGGTTGTTGGCGAGCTTGAGCACCTGCGACTGCCCCGGCGTCTGGCCGATGTGGAACAGCCGGTCGCACATGCCGCGCAGCACCGGCTCGGCCCGGGCGAAGTCGGCGGTGGCAGCGGCGACGAAGCAGCTCATGCGGCCTTCGGCGGCGGCGATCGGGCCGCCGCTGACCGGCGCGTCGAGCATGCCGATGCCGCGCTCGCGCAGGCCGGCCGCGATGCGCCGCAGCATGTCGGCGCCGATGGTGGAGTTCTCCACGTACAGCGTCATGCGGGTGCCGTGGACGACGCCCTCGGGGCCGAGAGCCACCTGCTCGCTGACGGCGGGCGACGGCAGGCAGGCGAACACGATGTCGGCCGCCGAGGCGACCTCGGCCGGCGTGGCCACGACGGTCGCGCCGGCCGCGGCCAGGCGCGCTGCGGCCTCGGGGTTGCGGTCGCACACCGTGAGCGAAAAGCCGCTGGCCGCGAGGCGCCGCGCGATCGGGCCGCCCATGTCGCCCAGGCCGATGTAGCCGACGGCCGGGCGGGCGCCGCCTGAAGTGTCTGCGGCGCTCATGCGGCGGGCTCGTCCAGCACCGACACGTCCACGTTCTCTTCCTTGAGCACGCGCCGGGCGATGGCAAAGCAGTCGCGGCCGATCGGGATGCCGCAGTACATGCCGATGTGCAGCATCACCTCGCGCAGCTGCACGAGCGGCACCTTGGTGTGCTTGAGCGCGATGCGAAAGTGCAGCTCCCACTCCTCCATGCGGCCCAGGCCCGCGAGCATGGCCAGGTTGATCAGGCTCAGTTGCTGGTGCGCCAGGATGCCGCGCGCCCAGGTGCGGCCCCAGAGCTGGTTGTTGCAGTAGACCTGCCACTCGTGGTTGAAGGCGTCGCGCCCGGCCATCATGTCGTCGACGTAGGCGTCGCCGATGATGGTGCGGCGCAGCCGGTCGCCCTCCTGCGTGAAGTCGCTGGCCGGGTAGCGGTCTGACAAGCTTGCCATGATCTGTCTCCTGTCGTTGGGTGGGATGTGAAAGGTCTTCAGGCGGCCGCCGGCATGAAGCCGGGCAGGCCCGCAAAGCGCGCGAGGTGGTGGGCCGGATCGCCCCAGACCTGCGCCAGCATCGTTGCGCGCTTGAACAGATGCGACACCGGCAGCTCGTCGGTCACGCCGATGCCGCCATGCAGATGGACGGCCTGCTCGCCGATGAACCGCAGCGCCTCGCCGACCTGCACCTTGGCGGCGGCCACCGCGCGGCGGCGCTCTGCGGCACACGCCACCACCTGCGCCGGCAGCGCGCCGGCCTGCGATGCCTGCGCCTCGTCAGCCAGCCGCATCGCGGCCAGCAGCGTGAGCGAGCGGGCCTGCTCCAGCGCGATGAACATGTCGGCCATGCGATGCTGCAGCACCTGCTGGCGGCCCAGCGGGGCGCCGAACTGCTGACGCGTGCGCAGGTAGTCCAGCGTGGCGGCGTTCAGGGCCTCCATGACGCCGATGCCTTCGGCGCAGGCCAGCAAGGCCGCATGGTCGCCCGCGCCTTCGAGGAGGGCCCAGGCTCCGCCGGCCGGCCCGACCCGCGCCGTGTCCGGCACCCACAGGTCGAAGTCGACGTGGCTGGCACGCAGGCCGTCCACGGTGGGGAAGTCGCGCCGGCTCACACCGGCGCCCCGCGCGTCGACCCGCAGCAGCACCAGGCCTTCGGTGTCGCGCTCGTCACCGGCCACGCGGGCCGAGACCAGCAGCTGGTCTACCTGCGCCGCGTGCAGCACGACGGTCTTGCGCCCGCGCAGCCGCCAGCCCGGCTCGCCATCGCGCGATTCAGGCCGGGCGCTCGTGCGGACGTCGTTCAGGTCATGGCGGGCCTGCGACTCGCCGAACGCGGTGGTCAGGCGGCAGCGCCCTTCGGCCACGGCCGCCAGCACCTCGTCATGGCCGCCCGCGCGGCGCAGGCACTCGGCCGCTGCGAGCGTGGCGGCATAGGGCTCGAGCAGCAGCGCCGGGCCCAGGGCCTGCAGCACCACCATGAGGTCGATGGCCGTGCCGTCAAAGCCGCCCGCATCGGCCGGCACCGGCAGCGCCGTCAGGCCCAGGTCCACCAAGGCCTGCCAGTCGCCGGCGTCGCATCCGTCGGCGCTGGCCATCACGGCGCGGCGATGCTCGAAGCCGTAGCCCTTGTCGGCCCAGCGGCGCACCGCGTCGGCCAGCTGCTGTTGTTCGGGGGTCAGGTCAAAGTTCATGCGCTCTCTCTCACAGGCCCAGGATCATGCGGGCGATGATGTTCTTCTGGATCTCGGTGGACCCGCCGTAGATCGCCGTCTTGCGGTAGTTGAAATAGGTCGGCGCGGCCGGGGCCGCATCGTCGTCGCCGCTGGCGCTCGCATCGGCCACGCCGTCGAGGAAGTCGCGCTCGAAGGCCTGCGCCAGCGGGCCGGCGGCGTCGAGCCACAGCTGCGTGATGCGCTGCTGGATCTCGGTGCCGCGGATCTTCAGCAGCGAGGCCTCGGGCCCGGGCGCGCCGCTGGCAGCCTCCTGCGACAGCACGCGCATCACCGTCATGTCCAGCGCCATGAGCTCGATCTCCAGGCGCGCCACGGCAGCGGCGAAGGCGGCGTCCTCCAGCAGCGGCCGTCCGGCCTTGAGCTGGCGCGCCGCGAAGTCCTTGAGAAAGGCCAGCTCGCGGCGCGAGCGGCCGACGGCCGCGATGTTGGTGCGCTCATGCCCGAGCAGGTACTTGGCGTAGGTCCAGCCCTTGTTCTCCTCGCCCACGAGGTTCTCCACCGGGACGCGCACGTTGTCGAAGAACACCTCGTTCACCTCGTGCTCGCCGTCGAGCATGATGATCGGCCGCACGCTGATGCCCGGCGTCTTCATGTCGATCAGCAGGAAGGAGATGCCGGCCTGCTGGCGCGCCGCCGGGTCGGTGCGCACCAGGCAGAACATCCAGTCGGCGTGCTGGGCCAGCGTGGTCCAGGTCTTCTGCCCGTTGACGACGTAGTGGTCGCCGTCGCGCTGCGCACGGGTCTTGAGCGAGGCCAGGTCCGAGCCCGCACCGGGCTCCGAGTAGCCCTGGCACCACCAGTCGTCGCAGCTCAGGATGCGCGGCAGGAAGCGGCGCTTCTGCGCCTCGCTGCCGAACGCGATGATCACCGGCCCGACCATGTGCACGCCGAACGGCTGGATGATGGGCGCGCCGGCGGCGGCGCACTCCTCCTCCCAGATGTGGCGCTGCACCGGGCCCCAGCCCGCGCCGCCGTGCTCGACCGGCCAGGCACCGGCGGCCCAGCCGCGTGCGTGGACGATGCGGTGCCAGCGCACGAAATCGTCCTTGCCCAGGTGCCGGTGCGCGCGCACCTTGGCGCGCAACGCCGGCGGCAGTTCGGCGGCCAGGAAAGCCCTGACCTCGTCACGGAAGGCCGCTTCGGCGGCGGTGTATCCCAAGTCCATCCTTGTCCTTTTTCTGGTGTGTCGCGGGCGGCGCGCTGCATCGGCGCGCCGCCGTCATGAAAGCCTGTGGCGCACCGCCCTCAGGGCGCGCCGAATCCGAGATCGCCGTTGGCCTCGCCCAGCAGCGGGTAGCCGCGTTCGGCCGGCGCGCCGCGCAGGGCCGGATCGACCGGCACCGGCAACGCGGGCATCGGCGCGACGCCTTCGCCCCGCAGCGTGTGGTCGAACAGTCCACGGGCCTTGAAGTGCGGGTCGTCAAGCGCCTCGCGCAGCGTGGGCACGATCGAGCAGCACAGATCGCGGCCGGCAAAGCGCGCGGCCCAGTGCGCCGCCGTCTGCGCGCCGATGCGCCGCTGCACCTCGGCGCGCGTGGCAGCCGGGCTGCCCGCGTCCTGCTCGAGCGTGGCGGGGGCCTCGATCGCCTGCAGAAAGTTCGCCCAGAACTTGTCCTCCAGCGGCGCGGCGGCGACGAAGCGGCCATCCTGCGTGCGGTAGATCTGGTAGCGCGGCGAGCCGCCCGTGACCAGGTCGCCGCCGGGCGTGGGCCACTGGCCGGCCGCGCGCGCGTTGCCCATGGCCCAGTACATGAAGGTGAACAGGTTGTCGGCCATCGCCACGTCGAGCCGGCAGCCGCGCCCCGTGAGGTCGCGCTGGCGCAGCGCCAGCAGGATGTTCACCAGCGCCGGGTAGGTGCCGCCCGCGATGTCGGCGATCAGTGCCGGCGGAACCACCGGCGCGCCGTCGCTGCCGGCAGCCAGGCCCAGCAGACCGGTCTCGGCCACGTAGTTCAGGTCGTGCGCCGCCACGTCGCGCTTGGGGCCGCTCTGGCCCCAGCCGGTGACGGCGCAGTAGATGATGCGCGGGTTCGCCGCCGCCATGGCTTCGTAGCCCAGGCCGAGCCGGTCCATCACGCCGGGGCGGAACTGCTCGATCACGATGTCGGCGTCGCGCGCAAGCGCCAGCAGCCGGCGCACGACCTCGGGCTTCTTGAGATCGACCGCCAGGCTGCGCTTGCCGCGGTTGAGCAGCGCGAAGTTCACGCTGTCGTCTCCGAAGGCCGGCTCGTAGCTGCGCATCTCGTCGCCCGCGCCGGGCCGCTCGATCTTGAGCACTTCGGCGCCGGCCTCGGCCAGCACCAGCGTGGCCAGCGGACCGGGCAACAGCGTGCTGAAGTCGAGCACGCGCACGCCCTGCAGCGGGCGCGGGGTGGCGGCGGCGGCGCTCGCCGCGGCTGGCGACGCGGCAGGAGAAGGCGGCGCGCTCATCACGGCTGGCGACGCCGCGCCACCTGCGCGCGCCGCGCGGGCACGTAGGCCGCATCGCCGAGCCGCTCGAACAGGTTCTGCGTCACCTCGTAGTGGTGCGCCAGGCCGCTTTGCTCCAGCAGCGCGATCGGGCCCTGGGGATAGCCCAGGCCGAGCTTCAGCGTGAGGTCCATGTCGGCCGCCGTGGCCAGGCCTTCGTCGAGGCGGCGCAGCGCGGCGTTGTAGTAAGGCCGCACCAGCCGGTCAATGATGCGCCCCTGGAAGTCGCCGCACACGGCGACCTTCAGGCCTGCGGCCTCGAACACCTGCCTGGCGGCGGCCAGCGCCTCGGGCGCGGTGCCGGGCTGGCGCACCAGCTCCACGAGGTTCGACGGCGCGGCATCGCCGAGCCGAAAGCGCGCGAAGCCCAGCACGTTCGAGCCTTCGAGGCCCGCCGACTCGCCGGTCAGCTCGCCCAGGCACTGGCCGTGCAGTTCGACGAGGATGGCCGCACGGCGCTCGGGCTGCGCCACCGCAGCGAGCGCTGCGGCCGGGTCGCGGCCGAGCAGCAGGAGCACGCCCGTGCCGTCGTCGCCGGCCGCCGGAGCGGTCAATGCGTGAGCTTCCGAAAAGGAGCGGCCGCCGCCGCTGTCGATCACCGAGTAGTGCATGTCCGTCAGCCTCCGAAAGTGGCGTCGCCCTGGTAGGTGTAGAAGCCGCGCCCGGACTTGCGCCCGAGGTGGCCAGCCGCGATCATCCGGCGCACGAGCGGCGGGCAGGCCGCGCGCGGCTCGTTCGTCACGCCGTACAGCGCCTCGCACAGCAGCAGCTGGGTGTCCAGGCCGATCAGGTCAAGCAGCTCCAGCGGCCCCATCGGATAACCCAGGCCCTCCTTGATCGCGCGGTCGATGTCGGCCGGCTCGGCCACGCCGGCTTCGACCAGGCGGATCGCGTCGTTGTTGTACGGCACGAGGAAGTAGTTGAGGATGAAGCCCGGGTTGTCCTTGGTCTTCACGGGCCGCTGGCCCATGGCCTCGCAGGCGGCCCAGGCGCGCTCGAAGACTGCGGGCGAGGTGTTCAGCCCCGGCGACATCTCCACCAGCTTCATGAGCTGCGCCGGCAGGCAGAAGTGCATGCCCACGAAGCGGTCGTCGCGGCCCGAACCGCCCGCGATCTCGGTGATCGACAGGGTGGAGGTGTTGGAGGCGAAGATCGTCTCGGGCGGGCAGACCTTGTCGAGCGCGGCGAACAGCTGGTGCTTGACCTTCAGGTCCTCGAACACCGCGTCGATCACCAGCTCACAGGGCGCCATGGCCGCCATGTCGGTGGTGGCGGTGATGCGCGCGAGCGCCGCGTCGCGCTGCTCGGGTTTCATCTTGCCGCGCTCGACCGACTTGCCGAAGAAGCCGGCGATCTGGCGCAGCGCGCGGTCGAGCGCGTCCTGCCGGGTGTCATAAAGAAATGTCTGCATGCCCGAGCGCGCGGCGACGATGGCAATGCCGGTGCCCATGGTGCCGCTGCCCGCGACACCGACGGTCTGGATGGGGTTCATGGAATCGCTGTCCTATCTGTTCATGAAGCTGCGGCCGATGAGCTGCCGGTGGATCTGGTTGGTGCCCTCCCAGATCTGGGTGATCTTGGCGTCGCGCATCAGGCGCTCGACGCGGTAGTCGCTGCAGTAACCGTAGCCGCCGAGGAACTGCACCGCCTCGGTGGTGATGCGCATGGCCACGTCGCTCGCGCGCATCTTGAGCATCGAGGCCTCGATGCCGAAGTCAGTGTCGCCCGCATCCACCCGCGCGGCGATCTGCCACAGCCAGGACTCGCAGGTCGCCAGGTCGGTGGCCAGGTCGGCCAGCTGGAACTGGATGCCCTGGAACTCGACGATGCGCCGGCCCGACTGGCGCCGCTCGTTGAGGTAGGCCACGCTGTCCTCGAAGGCCGCGCGCGCGATGCCCAGCGCATGCGCCGCGATGCTCGGGCGCGACTTGTTGAGCGACGAAAACAGGATCGACAGGCCGTCGCCAGGCGCACCGAGCAGGTTGGCGCGCGGCACGCGGCAGTTGTCGAAGGCGATGGTCGCGGTGCTGGCGGCGCGGTGGCCCATCTTCTCTTCGGTGGAGACGACGCTCAGGCCCGGCGTGCCCTTTTCCAGCACCAGGGCCGAGATGGCCTTGCGCTGGTCGTCGATGCCGTCCCACTTGCCGAACAGCAGGTACAGGTCGGCGACGTCGCCGTTGGAGATGAAGCACTTGCCGCCGTTGATGACGATGTGGTCGCCGTCTTCGGTGAAGCGGGTGCGCATGCCGGTGGCGTCGGAGCCTGCGCCCGGCTCGGTGATGGCCAGCGAGGCCAGGCCGCCGGCCGCGATGCGCGGCAGCAGGCGGGCCTTCTGCTCCTCGGTGCCGAAGTCGATCAGCGGCTTCATGCCGTGGAACACCGTGCCCCAGATGATGCCGGTGGAGGCGCAGGCGCGCGCGATCTCGCGCATGCAGGCCAGGTAGGCGGTGTAGGACAGCGGCGAGCCGCCGTAGGCCTCGGGCACGAACATCGCGTTCAGACCGAGCTGGTTGAGCGCGTGGATGTTGGCCCAGGGGAACTCGCCGGAGCGGTCAAAGCCGGCGGCGGCCGGGGCGATCTGGCTGGCCGTGACCTGGCGCACGCTGTCCAGCAGCATGCGCTCGTCGGCGGACAGGGCAATGGCGGCGTCGAGACGCTCGAAGACTTTCACGCGGGGGACTCCTGTTTCGGGTTCGTCGGACGGGCCGCAGGCATCAGTGGTTGATGCCCTGCGCGCCGTCGATGTAGATGGTCTCGCCGGTGACGAAGCGCGAGGCCGGCGTGAACATCGCGGCCACCAGCTCGGCCACGTCCTCGGCGGTGCCGGGCTCCTTGCCCGGGATGCGCCGCGCCAGGTACTCGCGCAGCGGGCTGCCCTCGCCCAGCGAGTCGCGGTTGAGATCGGTGAGGATGTAGCCCGGGGCGACGTCGATCACGCGGATGTTCTTCTTGGCCCACTCCACGCCGAGGCAGCGGGTGATCGCGCCCACGGCGGCCTTGGAGGCGCAGTAAGCCAGGTTGTGCTTGACGCCCATCTTGTCGAAGAAGGAGCCGATGTTGACGATGACGCCGCCGCCCGCGGCCAGCAGCAGCGGATAGGCCTGCTGGCAGCCCACGAGCACCGAGGTGGTGTTGGTGGCCAGCACCCGCTCCCAGTCGGCCAGGGGAAAGGAATGGCTCGCGCCTTCCAGATGGATGCCGGCGTTGTTGACGAGGCCGACGATGCGCGCGCCGCCCGAGGCCGCCTGGGCGAACGCCGCCTTGACGCCAGCCTCGCTGGTGACGTCGCAGGCGATCGGCACGCAGCGAGCGAGCGCCGCGCCCGCTTGCGCGCCGGCGCCTTCGGGCACGCGCGGCAGATCGCCGCTGCGCGAGAGGCAGGCGACGCGGTAGCCGGCATGTGCCAGCGTGAGCGCGATGGCCGCGCCGATGCCCCGGCTCGCGCCGGTGACGATGATGGTGTCGTGTGCTTGCATGGTGGGAAACGGTCCTGCGGTTCAGCGGTCCTGGAAGGTCGGCGGGCGTTTGTCGATGAAGGCCTGCATGCCTTCGGCGGCATCGGCGGTCTGGTAGGCCAGCGTCGAGAGGTCGGATTCGATCTTCAGCCCCTCGGCCAGCGGCGTCTGCAGCGCGCGCTGCACCGCGCGGCGCGCGAACTGCTGCGCAAGCAGGCCATGGCCCGAGAACTCGCGTGCGAAGGCCAGCAGCGCGGCGAAGCTGTCGCCCTCGACCTGGCGGTTGGCCAGGCCGATGCGCACCGCCTCGTCGGCGCGCACCGTGCGGCCGGTGAGGATCATCTCCATCGCGCGGGCCTCGCCCACCATGCGCGGCAGGCGCTGGGTGCCGCCATAGCCGGGGATCAGGCCGAGCTTGATCTCGGGCAGGCCCATCTTCGCCTGCGCCGTGACAAGGCGGAAGGTGCAGGCCAGCGCCAGCTCCAGGCCGCCGCCGAAGGCAAAGCCCTGGATCAGCGCGACCGAGGGCATGGGCAGCGTGTCCAGCCGCGCGAACACGCGCTGGCCCAGCTCGGCACCGGCCTGCTGCTCGCGCAGCGTGCGGCCCATCAGTTCGGGGATGTCGGCACCGGCGCAGAAGGCGCGCTCGCCCGCGCCGGTGATCAGCAGCGCGCGCGCGTCCGAGCGTTCGACCTCTGCGAGGCAGGCGTCGAGCTCGCGGATCAGCGCGAAGCTCAGCGCATTGAGCGCCTGCGGGCGGTCCAGCGTGATGTGCGCGAACTCCTCGTGGCGGGTCAGGCGGATGGCCATGGCCTGCTCCTCAATGCCCGAAGGTGCCGGTGTCGGGGCGGCGCTTTTCCTTGAACGAGGCCGACAGCTCCTTCGACTCGGCGGTGTTCAGGTGCGCGCGCAGCAGCAGGTCGTGCGAGACGCGCGACAGGCCGGAGACGCCGCCATGGCGCGCGTTGAACGCGCCCTTGATCGAGGCCAGCGCGAAGGAGCCGCGGTCGGCGATCTCCAGAGCCATCTCGCGTGCGGCCTGCATGAGTTCGCCGTCGGGCACGACCTTGTTGATCATGCCCATCTCGAGCGCCTCGCGTGCGCTGATCTTGGGGTTGCGGTACCAGATTTCCTTGGCGCGCTTCTTGCCGACCAGGTCTTCGAGGTACCAGGTGCCATAGCCCGCGTCGAAGCTGCCCATCATCGGGCCGACCTGGCGGAAGACCGCGCTTTCCTTGGCGATGGTGATGTCGCACACGACCTGCAGCACGTTGCCGCCGCCGACCGCAAAGCCGTTGACGGCCGCGATCACCGGCTTTTGCAGCCGGTCGATGCTCTCGTACATGTCGAGCGTGGGCAGCACGCCCGCGTACAGCAGCGAGTCCTCCATGCCCGACTTGTCTCCGCCGATGCAGAAGAACCTGTCGCCCGCGCCGGTGAGGATGATGACGCGGGTGCGCGTCTCGCGCCGGATCGCGTCGATGCAGTCGCGGATCTCGTGGCACATCGTCTCGGTGAACATGTTGCCATGCTCGGGGCGGTTCAGCGTGATGATGCCGACAGGCCCTTCTTCGACGTACAGGATGGTTTCAAATTTCTGGCTCATGCCGGGTCTCCTGGAAAACTTCAGTTCAAAAAAAGATGCGGGCACGCGCCCGGAGGTTCACAGCACGCCCGCCTGCCGCAGCGCGTCGACCTCTTCGGCGCTCCAGCCGAGCCAGCTGCTGAACACCGCCTCATTGTCCTCCCCCAGCAGCGGCGGGGCCTTCTGGAAGGTGCGGTGGTTGCCGTCGAACTTGATGCCCAGGCCGACCTGCGGCACGGGCGTGTCGCCGCGACGCGCGGCAAAGAAGAGGCCGCGCTGGCGCAGCGTGCTGTCGCGCACCACCTGGTCGAGCCGGTTGATCGGCCCGGCCGGGATGCGGTTGCGCTCGAACAGGTCGAGCCAGTAGGCCGCCGGCTGGCTCGCCAGCGTCTCCTGGATGCGCCCGACGATGTGCTCGCGCCATTCGCGGCGGCCGGCGTTGTCGGCAAAGCGCGCATCGGCGCCCATGTCGCCAAGGCCTGCGGCCTTGCAGAAGCGCTCCCAGATCGCGTCGTTGCCCAGGGCCAGCGTGATCGGCTCGTCGGCGGTGCTGAAGGTCTGGTAGATGGCGATCACGCTGTCGCGCCCGCCCGAGCGGCGCGGCAGGTCGCCCGAGCCGAGGTAGGACACGATGCGCGGCGTCATGAAGCGCGTCATGCTCTCGATCATCGACACGTCGATGGCCGCGCCCTGGCCGGTGCGCGTGCGGCGCAGCAGCGCGGCCACCACCGCGAGCGAGGCGTCGGAGCCCGACAGCAGATCGGCCGCCGGGGTGCCGACCTTCTGCGGATCGCGGCCCTCGGCGCCGGTGAGGTCCATCACGCCGCTGTAGCCTTCGGCGATCAGGTCGTAGCAGGGCCGCTCGCTGCCTTCGCCGGTGAGGCCGAAGCCGGTGATCGATGCATGCACGAGGCGCGGATTGATCGCGCGCAGCGTCTCGGCGTCGATGGCCAGCTTCTTCTGGCTGCGCGCCACCTGGTTGACGACGACCACGTCGGCCTTCTCGACGAGCGCGTGCAGCGCGCGCCGGCCGCCCTCCTGCCCGTAGTCGAGCGTGACGCTGTGCTTGTTGCGGTTGACGCTCAGAAACCAGAGCGACTCGCCATCGAGAAACGGCGGCCCCCAGGCGCGCGCGTCGTCGCCGCGGCCGGGACGTTCGATCTTCACGACGCTGGCCCCGAGGTCGGCCAGCAGCAGGCACGCATACGGACCGGCGATGGAGGTCGTCAGGTCCAGCACGCGCACGCCGGCGAGCAGGTCGAGGGTGGAAGCTGTCTCCGGAGGCGGTAGTTGTTCTGCGGAAGTGGTCACGATGCAGGAGGCCGTCGGCCCAGGTTGAGCCCTGGAGTCAGCAACCTCCATGCCACGGCGCGCGCGGGCATGCTTGATGCAGCGGGAGCGGGCGCACGGTTGCGGCGCGCGCCCCCTGCCAGAGCCCTTTCTCCTTCTGGCGGCGGCCCTGTCGCAACCGTGCAAAGGCGCGCCGCTGCGAAGGGTCTAAGGGTTAGGCACCATGCGCGAAGTGTCTTCCTTGAAGACAATGGCAGACGGCGCATCTGTTCATCTTGAAGACAATGAGTAAGCGAGACATGTCCTCTTTCAGCGTGTTGGTGGTCAACCTCCAGGGTGGCGTGATGTGTGCGACGGGCCTGGCGCGCGAGCCGCACCTGCAGGCGCAGTTGCTGGCGGACCTGTCCGAGCGGCGCGACGAGGAGGTCGGCATGGTGGCCCTGGAAGGCGAGCCGCGTCTGATCGCCGCCTACCGCGCCATGGACGACGCGACCGTGTTCCTGCTGCAGTCGGCCGAGTCCGAGCCGACCCTGTTCGACTTCGTCTCGAGCGTGGACTTCGCCTTCTCCATCTTCACCCACCTGCTCAACAGCCCCTATGCCGCGATGGTGGTGGTCGACGAGGAGGCGCGCATCCGTTACATCCCGCCGGTGCATGAGGCCTTTTTCGGTATCCGCCACGGCGACGCGGTGGGCAAACCCGTGACCCACGTCATCGAGAACACCCGGCTGCACGACGTGGTCCGCACCTCCAAGGCCGAGATCGGCAAGCTGCAGACGATGAGCGGCGTGACGCGCGTGGTCTCGCGCATCCCGATCCAGCACAACGGGCGCACCGTCGGCGCCATCGGGCAGGTGATGTTCAAGGAGCCCGAAACCGTCCACGAGCTGAGCAAGGAAGTCACCCGGCTGCGCTCGGAGGTCACCTTCTACCGCAACGAGCTGTCGGGCATGAAGCGGCGCACCCAGGGCCTGGACCAGATGGTCGGGCGCAGCGACGCGATCCAGCAGCTCAAGTCCGACATCATCAAGGTCGCGCCGCTGCACGTGCCGGTGCTGATCGTCGGCGAAAGCGGCACCGGCAAGGAACTGGCCTCGCACGCGCTGCACTCGCTGAGCCCGCGCAACGAGAACCCGATGGTCTTCGTCAACGCGGCCGCGCTGCCCAGCGGCCTGGTGGAAAGCGAGCTGTTCGGCTACGAGGCCGGCGCCTTCACCGGCGCCGAGAAGAAAGGCCGCAAGGGCAAGTTCGAGCTGGCCGACCGCAGCAGCCTGTTCTTCGACGAGATCGGTGACATGCCGCCCGAGATCCAGGTCAAGCTCCTTCGCGTGCTGCAGGACGGCATGTTCGAGCGCGTCGGCAGCGATCGCGCGCGGCACTCCGACTTCCGCCTGATCTGCGCGAGCAACCGCGACTTCCAGCAGATGATCCGCGACGGCGACTTCCGGCTCGACCTGTACTACCGCATCAGCGGCGTGACCATCCGCATGCCCAGCCTGCGCGAGCGGCTGGAGGACATCCCCGAGCTGGTCGAGAAGTTCCTCGCGGCCTTCGCGGCGCGTCACGGCACCAGCGCCAAGAGCGTGGACCGCCGCGTTTATGGCTACCTGCGCGAGCTGCCCTGGCCGGGCAACATCCGCCAGCTGCTGCACGAGGTCGAGAAGGCCGCCATCTTCTGCGACGGGCCGGAGATCGGCGTGCACAACTTCCGGCCGCTGCCGCTGAACACCGCGTTCGGCGAGGCGGCGCTGGAACGCATGGGCATGCCGGGCGCGGCGACCTCCTCTGCGCCGGCCTTCAGCGCTGCCGCCCCCCAGGCCACCGGCGTGCCCGCCCCGGCCCCCGGCAGCACGCTGCAGGAAGCCGTGGCCGACGTCGAGCGCGCGATGATCCGCGAGGCCATGCAGCGCAACAAGGGCAACAAGAAGAAAGTCGCCGAGGAGCTCGGGATCTCGCGCGCCTACCTGTACAAGAAGCTGCCTGAGCTGTCGTGAGGGGAGCGGCGGGCACTGAGCTACGCCCCCTGTCCAGCGCGATCTGATTTCAGCTCGGATGACGAAACGGGGAGCGGGCGCGCCGGCCATCATGGCCCTCGCATCCCCATTCAATTCCTCCAAATCCACCTGCGCTTGGAGGCAACGCCGAGCAGCCATTTTAACACAATCTTGCACGATAACAATATTGATGTTATTGTGCAATTATCATGTTAAATCAAAAGTCAGGTGTGACGGCGCTGATGAACGCCGTCAGGCGCTACATCGACGAAGCTCTCGGCATTGCCGTACCCGAAGCGAAGCCTTGGGCGCAGGAAAAGAACCTGCCGTACTTCCTCAAGGACGCATTCCAGTTCAGCGAGATCGAACTGTTGGGGCAACCGATTGTCTTGGCCGTGGGCCGCCCCCAAACCAAACGCACCCTGAGCGACGTGCGGACTTGGCTGAATCGGGTCCGAGAATTGGCCGGCGGACCGGCGATCTACGTGACCGAAGCCTTGGCCTCCTACGAACGTCGGCGCCTGATCGAGCTCAAAGTGCCGTTCATTGTGCCGGGCAACCAGCTCTACGTCCCCGACCTGGGACTTGATTTGCGCGAATATTTTCGCAAGCGTGCCACAACCGTTGAAGCCCTGAGTCCCTCGGCCCAGGCCATGCTGATCACCGCACTGCTTCGCCCTGTCTGGGAAGAGGAGTGGCGACCTGCCAAGACCGCCGCCGAGCTGGGTTACACGCCCATGACGCTGTCGCGTGTGATCAAGGAATTGACGGGCGCGGGACTCGCGAGCCTGCACGTGGAGGGCCGCTCCAGGTGGCTGCGCATGGCAGACCCACCGCAGGCGATCTGGGAGCGCGCGAAGCCCACCCTGCGAACGCCGATTCGCAACACGTTCTGGGTTGCCGATTCCCCCGTCTTGGAGAACTGCCCGCGCCGCCTGGCAGGCATGAGCGCTCTTGCGCGTCACTCCATGCTGGCCGAGCCCCGGTGGCCGGTCTATGCGATCAGCACGGCCGATTGGAAGGCCGCCACGAAAGCAGGCGTCCGGGAGTTGCCCGAGCCTGTGGCTGGAGCGCAGGAATGGCAGGTTTGGAGTTACACACCGGCGCTCGTGCCGAGCGAGCCCACAGTGGATCCGCTCTCTCTGAGTCTCAGTCTCCAAGACAACGCCGATGACCGGGTTCAGATCGCGCTGGACGAGCTGCAGGGGAAAATTCCTTGGTGAAGGGGCTCGACATCTTCCGCGAGTGGTTCGCGGCCTATGCAGACCAGTACGTTCTGATCGGCGGGACGGCCGCCACTCTCACGATGGAGGACGCCGGGCTCGAGTTCCGCGCCACCAAGGACCTGGACATCGTGCTGCATGTGGAGGCACTGACGCCGGCTTTCGGCGAGGCCTTCTGGAAATTCGTCGATGCCGGCAAGTACGAGATTCGCCAAACCAGCGAGACCGGCAAGCCCAACTTCTACCGCTTCACCAAGCCCGCAGACGAGCGCTTCCCGGCGATGGTCGAACTCTTTGCCCGCGCGCCCGATGGATTGAAGCCGGCCGAAGGCAGCCATCTGACTCCGATTCCGCTCGACGAAGCCGTTGCAAGTCTTTCCGCGATCCTGCTGGACGAGGCCTACTACGCCTTCATCATGGCGGGACGCCGGGAAGCCGACGGCCTGCCATGGGTCGGTGAGGACCGCCTGATCCCGCTCAAGGCCGTCGCCTGGCTGGAGCTCAGCGCCCGCAGGGAGAAAGGCGAAAAAGTGGACGCCAAGGACGTGCGCAAGCATCTCAACGACGTGCTGCGCTTGTCGCAGCTGCTGGCGTCCACCACACGCATCGCACTGGACCAGAAGATCGCCGAGGACCTGGCGCGGTTTCTCGCTGCGGTGACCGCCGACACGAGCATCGACCCGAAGACACTGCAGCTCGGCGCAGTCACCGTCGCCGAACTGGTCGGCCGGATCGGCCAAGCCTACGGCATCGACCTGCAGGCCCAGCCGGAAACGTGAGAGGGGAGATTTCGGGCATGACCCTTTACAAGGGCTGGTGCACCGGCACCGAGGAACGGAACGAGAGGAAGTCGCTCCGCATCTAACCTATACCGAGAAGAGGGGTGGATGCGCGGAGGTTCTCTCGACGCTCGGCCCCCCACCCTCACCTCACATCCGATACCCCAGCCGCGTCCCCTCATCGATCGCGCGCAGCGCATCGAGGCCTGTGGCGACACGCGCGCCCCCGATGCAGTCCACCGTCAAGCCGCGCCGGACCAGTTCGCCAGCCAGCGCATCCTCGGGCTCCTGGCCGGCGCACACGACCACATGGTCCACCGCCAGCGGCGGCTGCGGCTGGCCGTCGATGCTGTAGTGCAGGCCCTCGTCGTCCACCCGGTCGTAGCTGCAGCCCGAGAGAAACTGTACGCCGCGCCGCACGAGGCGCAGCCGGTGGATCCAGCCCGTGGTGCGGCCGAGCCGCTCGCCCGGGCGCGCGTGGCTGCGCTGCAGCAGCGTCACCTGCCGCGCTGCAGGCTGCGCGCCCGCAGGCGGTGACCAGCCACCCGCCGTGCTGATGGCGGGGTCCACGCCCCACTCGCGGAAGAAGGCGTCGGCATCGTCGTGCGCGTCCGGCCCCTCCACCGCCGTGAGCAGTTCCGCCACGTCGTGTCCGATGCCGCCCGTGCCAATGACGGCCACCCGGCCGCCGAGCGCCTGCGGCTGGCGGATCGCCTGCGCATAGCCGACGACGCGCGGGTGGTCCGCGCCCGCGCAGCCCAGCCCGCGCGCACGCACGCCGGTGGCGAGCACCACGCGGTCGAAGGCGCCGGCCGCCAGTGCGTCCGCATCGACCGCCCGCCCGGTGCGCACCTCGACGCCGCTGCGCGCCAGGCGCACCCGGAAGTAGCGCAGCAGTTCGCCGAACTCCTGCGCCTTGCCGGGAATGCGGCGCGCCAGTTCGAGCTGGCCGCCAACCGCATCGTCGGCCTCGAACAGCGTCACCCGATGGCCACGCTCGGCCGCGGTGGCGGCGCAGGCCATGCCGGCCGCGCCCGCACCGACCACCGCCACACGCAGCGGCCGGGCGGCCGGCGTCTCGTCGAACTCGGTCTCGTGGCAGGCCTTGGGGTTGACGAGGCAGGTCGCCCGCTGCTGCGCGAAGATGCGGTCGAGGCAGGCCTGGTTGCAGCCGATGCAGGGATTGATCTCGTCGGCACGGCCCTCGGCGGCCTTGTTGACGAAGTCGGGGTCGGCCAGGAAGCTGCGCGCCATCGACACCAGGTCGGCGTCGCCGCGCGCAAGCAGGGCTTCGGCCACTTCGGGCGTGTTGATGCGGTTGGAGGCGATGACCGGAATGCGGACCGCCCGCCGCAGCCGCGCGGCGGCAAATGCGAAGGCGCCGCGCGGCACGCAGGTGGCAATGGTCGGCACGGCCGCCTCGTGCCAGCCGATGCCGCAGCTCAGCGCGTCCACGCCAGCGGCTTCGAGCGCCCGGGCGAGCTGGTCGATCTCGTCGCCGGTGAGGCCGCCTTCGACCAGGTCGATGGCCGAGATGCGGAACAGGACGGCAAAGCCCGGCCCCGTGCGTTCGCGGATGCGCCGCACGATCTCCACCGCAAATCGCATGCGCTGCGCGAACGGTCCGCCCCAGGCGTCGGTGCGGGTGTTGGTGCGGCTGGCCAGGAACTGGGTGATGAGGTAGCCCTCGGAGCCCATCAGCTCCACGCCGTCGTAGCCCGCGTCCTGCGCCAGCCGGGCGCAGCGCGCGAAGTCGTCGAGGGTGCGCTCCACCTCGTCCCCCGACAAGGCGCGCGGCTTGCGCCTGTTGATGGGCGAAGGCCGGTCGGTGGGGCCGACGAGCTGGTCGTGCTTGGCGTAGATGCCGGTGTGCAGCACCTGCAGGACGATGCGCCCGCCCTCGGCATGCACGGCCTCGGTGATGCGGCGGTGCTCCGGCAGCTGCGCGGCGCTGTCGAGTACCTGCGCGCCCTCCTCGATGCGGCCTTCGTGGTTGGGCGAAGCGCCGCCCGTGACGATCAGACCCACGCCGCCGCGCGCCCGTGCCGCATAGAAGGCGGCCAGCAGCGGGCCGGCGTCGGGCTCGTTCTCGAGCCGCGTGTGCAGCGAGCCCATCACCACCCGGTTCTTCAGCTGGAGCGGCCCGATCGAGACGGGCGAGAGCAGGTGCGGATAGGGCGTCATGCGCCGCCGCCTCAGGGCTTGACGCGTCGGTCGAGGAAATTCACCACCGGGCCGGCCCAGGCCTCGGGCCGCTCCCACATCGGCGTGTGGCCTGCGCGCGGCACCATGAGCAGTTCGCTGTCGGGCACGACGTCGGCAATGGCAATGGCATTGGCCGCCGGCACGACGTTGTCCACCGCGCCGGTGGCCGCCATCACCGGCATGGGCAGGCGACGGTACTTCTCGATGTCCAGCTGCGGGCCGGCGTAGGCGTCGATCAGCTGGTCGCGCAGCGCGGCGCTGGACGACTTGAGCGTGATCGCGAGGAACTTCTCCACATCGGCCGGGTTGGCATTGCGCGGGTCGAAGTAGCGCGGCACCGCGCCCTTGAGCAGTTCGCGGTTCTGCTCGATCGTGCCGAAGCCGTCGGCACGCTTGCGCACGGCCTCGCTCACGCCGGGCATGGGGTTGAAGCGCGCGAACGCGTCGGAGGTGACGAAGGCCAGCACCCGCTCCGGGTAGAGCGTGGCGAACTCCTGGCTGATCGCGCCACCGAGCGAGTGGCCGACGAGCACCGCACGGCGGATCTGCAGCCGGTCCATCAGCGCGGCGAGGTCGCGCGCATGCTGGGCCATGGTGAAGCCGCCCGCCGGCTTGGACGAGTCGCCGAATCCGCGCAGGTCATAGGCGATGGTGGTGTAACGCGCGGGCGGAAACATCGGGATCACCTTGTCCCACGTGTCCATCGACAGGCTGTAGCCGTGCACGAAGATCACCGGCACCGGGCCCTGCCCGCCGGAGCGCACCGCCAGCTCCACGTCGCCGCCAATGGGCACCTTGCGCAGCTCGCGCGTTTGCGCCTGGGCAGGCATCGACAGGGTCACGGCGCACAGCAGCGCGCCCATCCACAGCGCGAGATGGCGCCGGCTATGCAGGTTCATGAAGTGTCTCCTCGAAGTTGGACTTGGCGCCGGAACTCAGCCGCCCGCAGGCGGACCGGCCGCCCTCCGGCTGCAACGAACGTGCCATCCATGGCGCGCCGGGGTCGCCACCCCAAGCGCTCACCCTGGCGCTCACCCCGGGGCCCACCCAGGCGCTCAGCCCGGGGCCCACCCAGGCGCTCAGCCCGGCGCACATGCCTGCGCTCATCTCCGGCCTGTCTGTGCGCAAGACAAACCGGGCGCCGCAGTGTGCTTGCTGCACACACAAACACACTGCAGCGCGCACACGGCCGCGTCGGCGCACGCTGCCACGCCATGGCACGCGACTTGCGGTAACGCCCGACAGGGCGACATGCGATCGCCTCTTCAGGAGACAGCAGATGAGCAACAGCACACGCGGCCGCGTCGCGGTCGTCACGGGCGGCTTCGGCGGCATTGGGGGCGCCGCGCGCCATGAACTGGCACAGCAGGGCTTCACGGCCGTGAGCGTGGACGTGCAGACCACGCCCGGCGATCCGCTGCACTATGCCTGCGACATCTCGGACCTCGACGCCTTGCGCGCCACGCTCGACCGCATCGCCGGCGACCACGGCCCGATCGAGGTGCTGGTGAACAACGCGGCGGTCTTCCACGGCCGGCCGGTGTTCGAAGTCACACCCGAGCTGTGGGAGCGTTCGTTCGCGGTCAACGTGCGCGCGATGTTCTTCGCCTCGCAGCACGTGGCGCGCCGGCTGGTGGATGCGGGCCGCGGAGGCGCCATCGTCAACGTCGCCTCCGCTGCGGGCCGCGCCGGCTCGCCCTACGTGGACTATGGCGCGTCCAAGGCGGCCGTGATCGGCATGACGCAAAGCCTGGGCAAGGCCCTGGCTGCGCACAACATCCGCGTGAACGCCGTCGCGCCGGGCCAGGTCATCACCGACATGCACCGCTCGCTCGACCCCGAGCGCCAGAAGTTCAACCTGCAGCTGATCCCGATGAAGCGCTCGGGCCAGCCCGAGGAGCTGGGCCGCGTGATCGCCTTTCTTGCGAGCGAGGGCGCAAGCTTCATGACCTCGGCCATCGTCGACGTCAACGGCGGCAAGCTCTGAGCCGCCTGCAGGCCCCTCCGGTTCACACCTTCCCCGTCTTCACGACCCGTCACTCCCATTTCCTTTGAAGGACTTCCCCATGCACCACTTCACCCGTCGCCAGGCCGCCCGCTGGGTGGCCGCCAGCCTCGCTGCCACCGCCCTCGCAGCCCCGGCCTTCGCGCAGGCCCCGTCGGCCGGCAGCTACCCTGACCGGCCGATCTCGCTCGTGGTCGGCTATGCGCCCGGCGGGCAGGCCGATGCGCATGCGCGCCTGCTGGCCAGGCTGCTGTCGGCCTCGCTCGGCCAGCAGGTGGTGGTGGAGAGCAAGCCCGGCGCCGGCACGACCATCGCGGGCGAGTACGTGGCGCGCGCCAAGCCCGACGGCTACACGCTGCTCGTGGCCGGCGGCAGCCTGCTGACGATCGCGCCCTTCACCTATTCTTCGCTGCGCTTCAAGCCGTCGGACTTCCAGACCATCGCGCTGACCAGCCTGATCCCGGTGGGCCTGATCATCAACCCGCAGGCGGTGCCGGTGAAGGACTTCAAGGAGTTCGTGGCCTACACCAAGGCCAACCCCGGCAAGGTGAGCTACGCCACCACCGGGCCGGGCGGCGCCTCGCACATGCTGGGCGAGCTGATCAAGGCGCGCACCGGCGCCGACATGACGGCCATCCACTACAAGGGCGCCGGCCCCGCGCTGCAGGACGTGCTCACCGGCCGAGTGCAGGCCATCGTCGACTCGCTGCCGCCGCATCTGCCGCACATCGCATTGGGCAAGGAGCTGGGCATCGCGATCTCCACCGACAAGCGCCTGCCGGGCGCGCCCATGGTGCCGACCTTCGCCGAGAGCGGCTTTCCGGAGCTGGGCATGGGCTCGTGGAACGGCATCGTCGCGCCGCGCGGCACGCCGATGCCGATCATCGAGAAGCTGCACCGCGCCATCGTGGCGGCCGTGGCATCGGAGGAATTCCAGAAGCGCGTGATCGCCGATGCCATCGTGCCGATGAGCAACACGCCCGCCGAGTTCGACGCGCTGATCCAGCGCGACACCAAGGTCTGGGGCGAGGTGATCCAGCGAATCGGCGGCGTGAAGCTGGACTGACGCGCCGATGCGCTCCGGCATGAGCTCCTCACCTTCATCCGCCAGCCTCCCTGGCGCCGCACCCGCCGACGAACGCCGGGCCGCCCTGCGCGAGCGCTTCGAGTCCCGGCGCGGCTACTGGACACCCTGGCTCGACGAGCTGCTGCGCCATTCGCCCGACTTCTTCGAGGCGTTTCTCGGCTTCACCTCGGCGCCCTGGAACACGCATGCGCTGACGCCGCGCGTCAAGGAGCTGGTGTACATCGCGATCGATGCCGCCATCACCCATCTGTACCAGCCCGGCCTGCGCAAGCACATGGGCGATGCCATGGGCCACGGCGCGAGCCCGGCCGACATCGTCGAGACCCTGCAGCTGGCCAGCTGCATCGGCCTGCTGAGCACGACGACCGGCGCGCCCTTCCTGCTGGAGGCGCTGCAGGCCCGCGGCGAAGCACCGGTGGCGCCGAAGCCCGCGCAGGCTGCGCTGCGCCAGCAGTTCGAGGCAGCCACCGGCCACTGGGACGAGGGCCTGGACGCGCTGCTGCAGCTCGACCCGCAGGCCTTCGAGCACCACGCCCGCTACCTGCGCGCCGCCTGGCAGACGCGGGCGCTCGATGCGGCCACGCGTGAACTGCTGAGCCTGGCCGTGCACGCCTCCAGCACGCTCATGCACCGGCCCGGCATTGCGCTGCATCTGCGCCGCGCGCTGGACGCGGGCGCGACGCGGGAGCAGGTGATGGAGGTGCTTCAGCTCACCAGCGTGCTGGGCATCCACACCTGCTCGGTGGCGATGCCGATGCTGGGCGAGGAGCTGGCGCGGCGCGCGCCGCCGGCCTGAACTCAGTACATCCGGAACCCGCCGTTGACGCTCAGCACCTGCCCGGTGATGTGACGCGCCAGCGGCGACGCGAAGAACACCGTGGGCCAGGCGATGTCTTCCGGCTCGGCCACGCGGCGCAGCGGCACCTGCGCCGTGCGGCTGGCTTCGCGCGCCTCCACGCCTTCCGAACCCAGCCGCTCCTCGATGTCGCGCAGCACCTGGTCGCGCATCGGCGCGCGCACCGAGCCCGGCGAGATCGCGTTGACGCGGATGCCGGCCGGCCCGACCTCCTGCGCCAGGGCCTTGGTGAAGGCGATCACGCCGCCCTTGGTCGACGAGTAGCCCACCAGGTTGCCGTTGCCCGCGCGGCCCGCGTCGCTCGCGATGTTGACGACCGTGCCCTGGCGGCGCGCCAGCATGCCCGGCAGCACGGCGCGCGTGCAGCACATCGTGCCGATCAGGCCGATGCGGATGTCGCGCTCCCAGCAGGCCGGGTCGATGTCGGCAAAGGGCTTGACCTCGGTCATGACGGCCGCGTTGTTGACGAGCACGTCGATCGGCCCGAGCGCCCCGGTCACGGCCTGCACCACCTGCGCCATGCGCGCGGCGTCGGAGATGTCGCCCGTCTCGGCATGGGCGGTGGCGCCGGACGCACGCAGCAGGTCCAGCGTCTCCTGCAGGCCGTCGGCCGCCACGTCATTGATTGCCACGCGCGCGCCCGCCTGCGCAAAGGCCAGCGCGATCGCGCGGCCCACGCCCGCGCCGCCGGCTCCCGTGACCATCACCACCTGGCCGGCCAGGCCGAATCCTGCTTCCATCATGTCCGTGTCTCGCTTTCGTTCTCGTTGCAAAGGGTCTGCGTCTTCAGGGCTGGCCCGCCTCAGGCCGGCAGCCTCGCGATGCAGGCATAGGCCGCGTCGATGAGGCGCGGCGCGCGCTCGCCCAGGCCCATGGCCGCGTGCATGCGGTTTTCCACATAGCCAAAGCCCAGGCCCTGGTCGGGATCGGCAAAGCCCAGGGCTCCGCCTGCGCCGAGCAGGCCGAACGCGCGCGGCCCGGGGCCGACGGCGAAGTCGCCCGGCGTGTTCAGCAGATAGCCCAGGGCCTGCCGGTAGGTTCGGCCCATGACGCTCTCGGTCTCGCGGTGCTGCTCGGCGAGTGCCGCGGCCAGCGTTGCGGGAGCCAGGATGCGGCCCGCCTGCAGCAGCGCATAGAAGCGCGCCACCGAGCGGCCGTTGCCGTGGCCGTTGGTCGACGGGATCTCGGCGCGGCGGTAGGCCTCGGCGTTGTAGTCCATGGGCTGCGGCAGCTGGCGTGCCGCACGCGCGACGAGGCTGTCGGCCTGGTGCAGGCCGGCATCGAGCAGCGTGCCGCTGCGCTGCGGAATGAACTCGGCGCAGCGGGCGATCTCGCCGTCCCGCAGGCCGATGTGAAAGTCGATGCCCAGCGGCTGCGCGATCTCGGCGCGGAAGAACTGGCCGAGGCTCTGGCCGGTCACGCGGCGCACCAGTTCGCCGACGAGGAAGCCCGCCGTGCGGATGTGGTACGCCGGCGCGCCGCCCGGCGGCAGCAGCGGCGCCTGCGCGGCGAGCGCCCGCGTCATGGCCTGCCAGTCGAGGATGGCGCCGGGCCAGAGGTCGTCGGCAAGCACCGGCAGGCCGGCGCGGTTGTCCAGCAGCCAGCGCACGCGGATGCCCTGCTTGCCCGCAACCGCGAATTCGGGCCAGTACTGCGCCACCGGCGCATCGAGCGAGACGGCGCCGCGCTCGACCAGCCGGTGCAGGCAGGTGGCGGCCATGGCCTTGGTGACCGACATCACGTTGCACAGCGTGTGCTCGCCCCAGGCGCGGGTGCGGGCCGCGTCGGCATGGCCGCCCCACAGATCGGCCACCAGCCGCCCCCGGTGGTAGAGCGCGAAGGACGCGCCGGTTTCCTGGCCGCGCGCGAAGTTGTCCGCGAAGGCGTCGAACAGGTCTGCAAAGTGCGGGTCGAGCCGTCCGGCCAGCGGAATGGGGGCGTCGCCCACCTGGATGACGCGCGCCACGGCGGTGAGCGCGGACGTGTCGTCCGGAAAAAGAATCGGGTCTTGCATGTTGTCTCCAGGGCCCGTGGATGCAATACACATGCCATCGGGCCGGTCCCTGCCGATGCAGGCATCATGCAGCAGGGCGCAAGGACGCGCGCGCCCCCCCAGCCGCTGCCGGCGTCGGCGGCGGGCATGGGCATTGCATGCACGGACGAATCAACAAGGAGACATTGCACATGCGAGCGATCGTGACCGGAGGCGGCAGCGGCATCGGCCGGGCCACTTGCCTCAGACTCAACCAGGACAGCCTTGCGCGCGAGGGTCGCGGCGCACAGCTGCTGGTGCTGGACATCGTGGCCGAGCGCGTCGAGGCCGTCTGCGCCGAGCTGCGCGCAGCCGGTGCCACCGCCGTGGGCCAGGTCGGCGACATCACCCGGCCCGAGGTCTGCGCCGAGGCGGCTGCAGTGGCCCTGCGAGAGTTCGGCGGGCTCGACGTGCTGGTGAACAACGCGGGGCGGGGCAAGCGCGTGCCGCTGGCCGAGCTGGAGGTGGCCGACTGGGACGACGTGTTCGCGCTCAACGTGCGCGCGCCCTGGCTGCTGGCCAAGGCGGCGTATCCGATGCTCAAGGCCTCGCGCGGCAAGATCGTGTCGGTGGGCTCGGTGTCGGGACTCAATCCACAGCCGGGCCTCGGGCCGTACAGCCCGGCCAAGGCCGCAGTCATCATGCTCACGCGGCAGATGGCGCTCGAGTGGGCGCCCGACGGCATCCGCGTGAACTCGGTGTCGCCGGGCGTGATCCACACGCCGCTGGTGGACTGGATCTACAAGGACCCGGAGCGCAAGGCAGCGCGCGAGAAGTTCATCCCGCAGGGACGCGTGGGCGTGCCCGAGGACATCGCCAACGTGATCGCGTTCCTCGCCGGGCCCGACGCCGACTACCTGCAGGGCGAGAACGTGGTGGTCGACGGCGCGCTGGGTCTGACCTCCATGGCCCAGCTCAGGGGCTGACCCCCGGGAAGACCCTCACACGCCGGCGCACACAGGTGACTGCGCCGAAGACATGCCGGCGCACACAATGCTTGCGACGCAGCCACCCAACCGGGCGTCGTGAGGCCGGCTCCAATGGCATGCGTTTTGCAGCCCGAGCCCACCGGATACCGGACGTCATGACAAGGAGACACCCCATGAAGATGCCCACCCTCTTGCGCAAGCTGCTGGCGCCTGCCGCCACCGTGCTGGCCGCCGCGCTGCTGCCGCTGACCGCCGCGGCGCAGAGCTACCCCGACCGCCCCGTCACGCTGATCGTGCCCTACACGCCGGGCGGCCAGTTCGACAACCATGCGCGGCTGCTGGCCAAGCACATGAGCACGCTGCTCGGCCAGTCGGTCGTGGTGGAGAACAAGCCGGGCGCGGGCACGACGCTGGGCGCCGAGTTCGTGGCCCGCGCCAAGCCCGATGGCTACACCCTGCTCATGGCCGGCGCGACGATGTTCACCATCGCGCCGCACACCTTCCAGTCGCTGCGCTACAAGATCGAGGACTTCCAGACCGTCTCGACCATCAACGTGCTGCCGATGGCGCTGTTCGTGAATCCGGCGGTGCTGCCGGTCAAGGACTTCAAGGAGTTCGTCGCCTACGCCAAGGCCAATCCCGGCAAGGTCAACTACGGCACCACCGGCCCCGGCGTGGCGACCCACCTGCTGGGCGAGCTGACCAAGGCGCGCCTGGGCATCGACATCGTGCCGGTGCATTACAAGGGCACCGGCCCCGGCATGCAGGACCTGCTGGGCGGGCGCGTGCAGTCGATGTTCGACGGCCTGCTGGCGCACCAGCCGATGGTCAAGGAAGGCAAGGAGCGCGTGCTCGGGGTGTCCAGCGAAAAGCGCCTGCCCGGCGCGCCCGAGGTGCCGACCTTTGCCGAGATGGGCTATCCGGAACTGGCGATGTCGTCCTGGGCCGGCATCGTGGTGCCCAAGGGCACGCCGCAGGCCATCGTCGACCGGCTGCAGAAGGCGGTGGACAGCGCCGTCAACAGCGACGAGGTGAAGAACCGCATGATCGCCGACGGCACCATCCCCTCCACCAGCACGCCGCAGGCCTTCGACACGCTGATCAAGCGCGACTACGATGTGTGGGGCGGCGTGATCCGCCGCATCGGCGGCATCCAGATGAACTGAGCACGGGCACCGCATGAACTCACCTGAAGTCGCCGTCGTCACCGGAGCCTGCCGCGGCATGGGGCTGGCCATTGCCGCGCAACTGGCGCGCGAGGGCCGGCGCGTGTATGGCGTGGACGTGCTGGAGGACGACCTGCGCCAGGCCTTCGCAGGCCTGGCCGCCGAGGGCCTGGACCTGCGGCCGCTGCCGCTGGACCTGCGCGACCCCGCCGCCATCGCCGCGCTGCCGCAGCGCCTGGGCGACGACTATGCGCGGCTGCGCGTGCTCGTCAACAACGCGGCCGTCTCGCCCAAGCGCGACGGCCGCAAGATCGGTTTCCTGGACCTGACGCTCGACGACTGGAACCTGGTGATGTCGGTCAACCTGACCGGCGCCTTCCTGATGAGCCAGGCCTGCCTGCCGCCGATGCTGGAGGCCGGCTTCGGCCGCATCGTCAACAACTCCTCGGTCGGCGGCAAGACGGTGATCGGCATCGCGGTGGCCACCTACAACGCGTCGAAGGCCGGCCTGATCGGCCTGACGCGCGTGCTGGCCATGGAGATGGCCTCGCGCGGCGTGACCGTGAACGCGATCTGCCCGGGCCGCATCGACACCGCGATGTCGAGCGAGGCCAATCCGGCGACCAATGCCGCACTGCTGCAGCGCACGCCGGTCGGCCGCTTCGGCACGACGCAGGAGATCGCCGACCTGGTGTCCTTCCTCGCCAGCACGAAGTCGGGCTTCATCACCGGCGCGGCGCTCGACATCAACGGCGGCCTGGCGATGGTCTGACGGACGAGGCACCGACCGATCCGATGCGCAGGCAGGACGTTTCCTTCGACGCCGACGGCACCACGCTGCGCGGCTGGTACTGCCGCCCCGACGCGGGCAGCGGCCCCTGGCCCGGCGTGCTGCTGTCGCACGGCTTCTCCGCGCTCAAGGAGATGGACCTCGACCGCTATGCGCAGGTGTTCTGTGACGCGGGGCTGGCCTGCGTGGTCTACGACCACCGCAACCTGGGCGCCAGCGACGGCCTGCCGCGCGGCGAGATCGACCCCTGGCGCCAGGTGCTCGACATGCGCCATGCGCTGTCCTTCCTGCGGCGCTGCGAGGGCGTGGACCCGGAGCGCATCGGCCTGTGGGGCACGAGCTATGCCGGGGGCCATGCCCTCGTCGTCGCCGCGCAGGACCGGCGCGTCAGGTGCGTGGTGTCGCAGGTCATGACCATCGACGGCGGCGAGGCGGTGCGCCGCCGCACGACGCCCGAAGCCCTGGCCGCCCTGCGCGCGCGCGTGGCGGCCGACCTGGAGCGCCGCTCGCGCGGCGAGCCGCCCGAGATGATCGCGGTGTGCGAGCCGGGCTCGGACAGCCACCGCTACCTGATCGAGGCGCATCCGCAGGCGGGACACCCGAACCGGATCACGCTGCTCAGCCGCGACCTCGCCCTGGCCTACCGGCCGGGCCAGTATGTGGCGCAGATCGCGCCCACGCCGCTGCTCATGATCGTGGCCGGCGCCGACGCGCTCACGCCGTCCGACATGCAGCGCGCAGCCTTCGAGCAGGCCGGCGAGCCCCGGCAGCTGGTGGTGCTGGAAGGCGCCACCCACTACGAGCCCTACATCGAGCGTTTCGAGGAGTCGAGCGCGGCGGCCCGGGACTGGTTCGTGCGGCATCTCTGAGGAAGCCGCCAGAGCGCGAAGCCTCAGTGCGCCGCGCGGCCGTAGGAGCACACGAGCTGAAAGCGCGTCCACGAGCCGATCATCAGGCCCGTCTTGTCGCTCTCGCAGGCCAGCAGCAGCGCATGCACCGCCAGCGCCATGCGCGCGACGTCGTGGCTTTCGAGCGCCAGCACCCAGCGCTGGCCCGCGCCGGGGCGCGCGCCCGGGGGGCGGCTGCCGCCGGGCCGGGGCGTGCCGGGCAGGGCGAGCGCGCTGCCCAGCGCGCTGTCGGCCTCCCACAGCGCCATGCGCACGAGTGCCGGCATCAATCCGGGCTGAAAGCGGCTGCGGATGAACTCGCGCGCCGCCGCCTCGCGGCCCTGCACCGGCTTGCATTCGACCACGATGGCCGAGCCGCCCAGGCCTGCGCCGGCCGACCAGAGCTGGCGGCCGACGAACTGCATGGTGTCGCGCACGCCCGGCTGCCAGCCCGAGGGCGGCAGACCGACGCGGGCCAGCGCGGCCCGTGCGGCCGGCGCCGCCAGCGCCTCGGCGCTGCTGCACTCGTACACCGTCATGTAGGTCGGCTCGCCGCTGGCCACGCGGTAGCGGCGTGCGGCGCTGAAACCGTCGAGCGCCAGCGGGCCGGGCAGCTGGTCATGGAACCAGGTGTGAAAGGCCTCGTCGGTGCCGTCCACCGCCTCGCTCAGCCGCACCAGCACGCCGGCCGGCGCGGCCACCGTGCCGGTGGCCGGCCCATCGCTGCTGCGCTGCGCCGCGCCCATGATTTTCAGGCCACTTCGAACAGGCCGGCCGCGCCCATGCCGCCGCCGATGCACATCGTCACCACCACATACTTCACGCCGCGCCGCTTGCCCTCGATGAGTGCATGGCCCGCCAGGCGCGCGCCCGTCATGCCGTAGGGGTGGCCGATCGAGATGCCGCCGCCGTCGACGTTGTAGCGCTCGGGATCGATGCCCAGGTGATCGCGGCAGTACAGCGCCTGGCAGGCGAAGGCCTCGTTCAGCTCCCACAGGCCGATGTCCTCCACCCGCAGGCCATGCTGCCTGAGCAGCTTGGGCACGGCGTGGATCGGGCCCAGGCCCATCTCCTCGGGCGCGCAGCCCGCCACCGCGATGCCGCGGTAGATGCCCAGCGGCTGCAGACCGCGCTGCTCGGCGAGCTGCCGGTCCATCAGCACGCAGGCCGACGCGCCGTCGGACAGCTGGCTCGCATTGCCGGCCGTGACCACGCCGCCCTCGATCACCGGCGCGAGCTGCGCCAGCGACTCGTAGGTGGTCTGCGGACGGTTGCCCTCGTCCTTCGCCAGCGTGACCTCGCGGTAGCTGACCTGGCCGCTATCCTTGTCGGTGACGGCCATCTGCGCGGTGATGGGCACGATCTCGGCGTCGAGCCGGCCGGCGGCCTGGGCTGCGGCCGTGCGCTGCTGCGACAGCAGGGCGTAGCGGTCCTGCGCCTCGCGGCTGATGCCGTACTTCTTCGAGATGAACTCCGAGGTCTGCAGCATCGGCATGTAGATGTGCTCGGCGGCTGCGACGGCGTTCGGGTCCTTGGCCTCCTGCGCCCACTTGAAGTACGGGCCCTGCACGGCCGAGATGTTCTCCTGGCCGCCGGCCACCACGATCTGCATGCCGTCGACGACGATCTGCTTGGCGGCCGTGGCGATGGCCATCAGCCCCGAGGCGCACTGGCGCTCGATGGTCTGGCCCGCCACCGTGACGGGCAGCCCGCCCACCAGGGCCGCGTGGCGCGCGATGTTCATGCCGGCGGTGCCGGCCGTCAGCACGGTGCCGATGACGACGTCGTCGACCTGCGCCGGCTCGACGCCCGAGCGCTGCACCGCATGCGCGATGGCGTGGCCCATGAGCGTGGGCGACTTGATGTTGTTCAGGGCACCGCGGAACGCACGGCCGATGGGCGTGCGGGCGGTGGAGACGATCACGGCTTCTTTCATCAGGGGTCTTCTTTCAGGGGATCAATGAAAAGGGGAAGTCCAGTCGGACAGGCGGCCGCCCTCGTGCGCCAGCCGCGCGAGCAGCGGCGACACGCTCCAGTAGCCATGGCGGTTGCCGCGGCGGGCCGCGAAGCTCTCCAGGGCCGACACGACCGGCGCCAGGCCGATGCCGTCGGCCATCCAGATCGGGCCGCCGCGCTGCGCGGGAAAGCCATAGCCCTGGGTCCAGACGACGTCGATGTCGCCGGGGCGGTAGGCGATGCCCTCCTCGAGGATGCGCGCGCCTTCGTTGATGAGCGGGTAGAGGCAGCGCTGGACGATCTCGTCGTCGCCGATGTCGGTGCGGCGCTGGATGCCGTGTTCGTGCGCGAGAGCCTCGCACAGGGCGGTGACCTGCGCGTCGAGCACGGGCGTGCGACCCTCGTAGCGGTAGTAGCCGCTGCCCGTCTTCTGGCCGTGCCGGCCGAGGTCGAGCAGGCGGCGCACCACGGCGCGGTAGGCCGGGTCATCGGGCAGGCCGCCGGCCTTGCCGCGCTCGATCACGACCTTGGCGGCCACGTCGGTGCCCGTCAGGTCGAGCATGCGACACGGCCCCATGGCCAGGCCCTGGCCCTCGATCGCGCGGTCGATCTGCGCGGGACTGGCGCCTTCCATGAGCAGGAAGTCGGCTTCGCGCAGGTAGCTCTCGAGCATGCGGTTGCCGATGAAGCCGTAGCACACGCCCGAGACGACCGGCACCTTGCCGATCCTCGGGGCCAGCGCCATGGCCGTGGCAAGCACGTCAGGCGCGGTCTGCGCGCCGCGCACCACTTCGAGCAGACGCATCACGTTGGCCGGGCTGAAGAAATGCAGGCCCAGCACGTCGGCCGGCCGGCCCGTGGCGCGGGCCAGCGCGTCGATGTCGAGAGTGGAGGTGTTGGACGCGATGATCGCGCCCGGCCGGCAGATGCGGCCCAGCCGCTCGCAGACCTGGCGCTTGATGTCCATGTTCTCGAACACCGCCTCGATCACGAGGTCGCAGTCCGCGAGCGCCGCGTCGTCCAGCGAGCCGTGCAGCAGGGCCATGCGCTCGTCCACCTGCGCGGCGGTGATGCGACCCTTGGCGGCAGTCGCCTCGTAGTTGCGGCGGACCAGCGCCAGGCCGCGCTCCAGCGCCGCCGCGCTGTTCTCGACGATGACGGTCGGGATGCCCGCGTTGGCAAAGTTCATCGCGATGCCGCCGCCCATGGTGCCGGCGCCGACCACACCGACGCGCGCGATGCGCCGCGCCAGGGTGTCGGGCGCAAGGCCCGGAATGCGCGCGGCTTCGCGCCGGGCGGCTTCGAGGTGGCTCAGGGCGGCGGACGCAGCGGCGGTGGTGGCCGTGGCGGTCGTGTCGGTGGTGGCGGCCGTGGCGGTGGTGTCGGTCGTGGCGGGAGCGTTCATGCGGAAAGCAGGTGGTCCTGGTAGCGCTGGCGCAGCGCGAGCTTGTGGATCTTGCCGGTGGCGGTGTGCGGGATCTCGGGGACGAACACCACGTCATCGGGCATCCACCATTTGGCGATGCGGCCCTGCAGGAAGTCCAGCAGCGTGGCCTTGGTGAGCGCCTGTCCGGGCTTGGCCACGACGATGAGCAGCGGCCGCTCGTCCCACTTGGGGTGGCGCGCGCCGATCACCGCAGCCTCCTGCACCGCCGGATGCGTCATGACGACGTTCTCGAGGTCGATGGACGAGATCCACTCGCCGCCGGACTTGACGAGGTCCTTGGCGCGGTCGGTCAGGCGGACGTAGCCGGTGGGCGCGATGACGGCGATGTCGCCGGTGTCGAAGAAGCCGTCGGCATCGAGCGCGCTGCCAGGCGTCTGGCCGAAGTACGCGCCGACGATGCACGGCCCCCGGGCCTGCAGGTGGCCGGGGCTCTCGCCGTCGCGCGGCTGCACGGCGCCGTCGTCGTCGACGGTGCGGTACTCGATGAGAAAGGGCGGGCGGCCCTGCGTCTGGCGCAGCGCGATGAGCTCGTCGCCTTCCAGCGCGGCGGTGTCGGGCGACAGGGTGCAGATCGAGCCGAGTGGCCCCATTTCGGTCATGCCGTAGGACGAGCGGACCTCGGCGCCGTGGCGCTGGGTGAAGGCGTCGATGGTCGGGCGTGGGCAGGGCGAGCCGCCGATGTACACCCGCCTGAGATGCTCAAGCCGGATGCCCTCCTGCTCCAGATGCTGCAGCACGCCCTGGAACACGGTGGGCACGCCGCCGGTGAGCGTGATGCGCTCGTCCACCAGCAGCTCGGCGATGGAAGCCGGGTCGAGCCGAGCGCCGGGGAAGACGAGGCTCGCCCCCGCCATCGGCGCGGAGAACGGCCAGGTCCAGCCATTGGCATGGCACATGGGCACGACCTGCAGGACCCGGTCGTTGGCCGAGAAGCCGTACATGTCGGGCGAGCCGCCGGTGAGCGACATCAGCACGATGGAGCGGTGAGACAGCAGCACACCCTTGGGGTTGCCGGTGGTGCCCGAGGTGTAGGCGAGGCTGGCGGCGGTGTTCTCGTCGAAGTCCTGCCAGGGCGAGGCGGCATCGCTCGCGCGCTCGCCCTCGCCCTCGCCTTCAACCAGCCAGTCCTCGTAGGCCACGGCCCGGCGCAGCGCGGTGGCGGGCATGTGAGCGCGGTCGGTCAGCACGACGTAGCGCTCGACCGTGGGCAGCCGGTCGGCGAGCGACTCCAGCAGTTCGACGAAGCTGGTGTCGACGAACAGGATGCGGTCCTTCGCATCGTTGACGATGAACACGATCTGCTCGGCGAACAGGCGCGGATTGATCGGGTGGTAGATCGCGCCGATGCCGGCGATGCCGTACCAGCACTCCATGTGGCTGGAGGTGCTCCAGGCCACGGTGCCGACGCGGTCGCCCGGCGCGATGCCTTCGGCGCGCAGGCGGCGCGACACGGCCATGGCGCGCTGGTGGATCTCGGCGTAGTTCGTGATCTTGAGCGGGCCTTCGACCGTGCGGCTCACGACCCGGCGCGTGCCATGCTCGCGCGCCGCATGCTCGATCACACGCTGGCACAGGAGCGGCCAGTTCTGCATCAATCCCAACATAGTGCCCAAATCCTTCCCGGGTTGTGTCGCGTGCATCGGTTGCACGGGTCTCCAGAAGGCGTGGGTCTGCAACTTTGATGCCACCCCGCCCGCACCCGCCGCGCCTTGCGGCAGCCGGCCGATCGGCGCACAACTGTCTCGGCCATGGACAGGCGTTGCGCAGGTGACTGTCTGCGGCACGCACAGTGATGCAGAATCCGCAGCTCGCGGCAGGCGCGACTTGCCGGACGGCACCGGCGCAAGCGAGGGCCGCAGGCGGGGGGCACACCATGGCATCGCACGCCTGCACAGCCGCGCCACGCCACTGGCATCAAAGTTGCCTTTTCGGGCGTTCACCCTTTTCACATCCACAGGACGAGACACATCACCATGAGCCTTCATGAACCGACCACGGCCCGCAGCGACTTCGACCCCGAGGGCGAGGCCGTACGGCGCCATCTGCTGGGCGACGAGACCTTCGAGAAGATGCTGCGCGAGAAGACGCCCTTCGACGAGGAGTACCAGCTGTTCGTGACCAACCAGATCTTCGGTCGCACCTGGGCGCGCGGCATCCTGTCGCACCAGCAGCTGAGCCTGATCAACCTGGCGATGCTCGCGGGCCGCGGCCGCATGGAGGAATGGGAGCTGCACTTTCGCATTGCCCTGAACCAGACGAAGGTGCCGCTGATCCAGCTGCGCGAAGTCATGCTGCACATCATGCTGTACTGCGGCATTCCGATCGCGCGCGACTGCTTTGCGATCGCACGGCGCGTGCTGCGCGAGGAAGGCGTGGACCTGTCGGTGCTCGAGGAGCAGCCGTCGTGAGCGCGCCGGGCACCGGTCGCTTCGACGAGAGCCTGTTCCGGCTCGACGGCAGGGTCGCCGTGGTCACCGGCGGCAGCGGCGGCATCGGCGGCGCGATCTGCACGCTGTTTGCCAATGTGGGCGCCGCCGTCGCCTGCGTGGACCTGGACGAGGACAAGGCCCGCGCCATGGCCGAGGGCATCACGGCTGCCGGCGGACGGGCCATCGGGGTGGGCTGCGACGTGGCGTCGGAAGCCTCCACGCTGGCGGCCGCCGCGCGCATCGTGGCCGAGCTGGGGCGGCCGACGGTGCTGGTCAACGGCGCGGCCATGCTAGACCGCAGCGGCACGATCCTGGAGATCGACCTGGACGAATGGGACAAGGTCCACCGCGTCAACCTCACGGGCAGCTACCTGATGTCGCGCGCCGTGCTGCCCGCGATGATCGAGGCCGGCGGCGGCTCGGTGATCCACATCGCATCGATGCACGGACACGTGGGGCGCGGCGGACGCGTTTCCTACACCTCCACCAAGGGCGCGACGCTGCAGCTGGGCAAGACCATGGCGGTGGACCATGCGGCGCAGGGCATCCGTGTCAACACGCTGTCGCCCGGCGCGGTCGACACGCGACGCATCGCCTTCCGCTATGGCGGCGAGCTGCCGCCCGACGTCAAGCGCGCGGCAACCTCCAAGTACCTGCTCAACCGCTTTGCCCACCCGAGAGAGATCGCCACGGCGGCGCTGTTCCTCGCAAGCGACGCCTCGTCGTTCATGACGGGTGCAGACCTGCTGGTGGATGGCGGGTACTGCGCGACCTGAAAACCCCCAGAGCACCCGGGGAAAGCGGAGGAACTGCGGTCTTTTCGCCTCTTTCCGCCGAAGCGGTATGGCGCTAGGATAGCTGCCATACCGCAGATCGCGGGACAGGGATGGAAGGCAGACCCCACACCATGGCAGCCGACGGCTCGCTCGACGCGGAACGCGTCAACCAGGAGTTCACTCCGATCCTGCAGCATGCGCTGCAGCGCGTGCGCGTGCTCCTGCCCGACGAGTTCGTGCTGCTGAGCGAGGCACCCCAGACGTCGCTGCGCATCCGGGCCGACGCCGGCCAGCTCGAAGACCTGATCGCGAGCGCCTGCCTCGTGACCTGGCAGTCGATGGTGGGGCTCGACCCCCGCATCGTCGTGAGTGTGACGGAAGTCGTCATGGACAACATCGTGCTCGACAACCAGGCCGAGCAGCTGCAGGGTGGCCTGCCGCCGCGCAGCTACATCTACATCACCATCGGCAACAACCTGCGCAACCCGGCCGGCCCGCTGCACCTGCCAGTCGAGCCGCCGCCGCCCGGCACGCCGCGCCACAGTGCGGCGCGGCTGCGGCTGCAGCAGATGCACCAGGTCGTCGTGCAGCACAAGGGCACCTTCTCGGTGGCGACCGACCGCACGCTGGGCACGGGCTTCGACATCTACCTCCCCTCGGCCCTGCCGCTGGACCGCCCGGCGCTCAGCGGCTCGGGCTCGGCGCTCAAGCACGTGGTCTACGTGGACGACTACCGCGGCATGCGCGATCTGGTCAACGAGATCCTGCCCGACGCCGGCTACCGCGTCACCTGCTTCGACAACGGCCTGTCCGCGCTGCGCTTCATCCAGACCCACTTGCCCGAATGCGACGCGGTGGTGAGCGACTACAAGCTGCCTGACATCAACGGCATCGACCTGCTGCTGCACCTCAAGCAGTTCGCGCCGGAGCTGCCGGTGGTGCTGATGTCAGGCTACCTCGACGAAGCCCTGCGCCAGCGTGCCTACGCCAGCGGCGCCGCCCAGGTGCTGAGCAAGTCCGGCGAGGTCGAGGAACTCTGCATGGCCCTGCACGAGCTGCTGGACGAGGAGCCGCAGTCCCAGCCGGGAAGCTTCACGGACTGGTCGAGCCTGCGCTGAGGGGCCGGTTCTGAGGGGCCTGTGCTCAGATCATGGGCGCCGCCTGGGCCGGGACGACAGGCTCGGGTGGTTCGCATCCATCGATGTACCGGTCGCGGGCCTTCCCGAACGCCTCACCGCAGCATCCTCCAACCTCCGTCGACGGTGAATTCGGCGCCCGTGATGTAGGACGCCTCGTCCGACACGAGGAAGGCGATCAGTTGCGCCACCTGGTCCGGCTGGCCCGGCGCGCCCAGGGGCATCCGCCGGATCGACGAGTCGGCCGCGGCACTGGCCTGGCCGTTGCTGCGCTGGGCAATTTCCGAGACGATACGATTGAACAGCGGCGTCTCGATCATGCCGGGATGAACCGAGTTGCAGCGGATGCGCGCGCCTTCGGAGCCGGCCAGAGCCACCGACTTGGTCAGCTGCATCACCGCGCCCTTGCTCGCGCCATAGGCCACGCTCTGCGCCGTGGGGTAGTAGGCCCCGACCGATGACAGGTTGACAATGGCGCCGCGACCCGCCCTGCGCATGGCCATCACGGCCTCGCGACAGCCGAGAAAGGTGCCGTCCAGGTTCACCGCCAGAACGCGTCGCCACTCGGCCAGCGTGGTGGTGTCCAGCGCGCCCGACACGCTGTCGCCGACGATGCCCGCGGCGTTCACCAGAATGTGCAGCGCCCCGTGCTGGTGGAGGATCGTGCCGACGACGCGGCGCCAGTCCTCCTCGCGCGTGACGTCCAGCGGCTCGTAGGTGGCGCCGATCTCCTGCGCGAGAGCCTCGCCGCCCACGCCGGGCAGGTCGCCGATGACGACGTTCGCGCCCTGCTGCCGGAGCAGCCGGGCAGTGGCGGCGCCGATGCCGTTGGCGCCGCCGGACACCAGGGCGACCTGGCTTTCAAACCGTGTTTCATTCATGAGGGAAGTTCTTGATGTATCAGGGGGCCGATGCGATCCGGGGCAGCCACAGGCTCAGCTCCGGAAAGCCGATCAGCAGCGCGAGCACGAAGATCTCGACGCCGAGGAACCACAGCAGGCCCCGGAAGATGGTCAGCAGCGGAACGGTGTCACCGACGACACCCTTGACGACGAAGGCCTGGATGCCGATGGGCGGATGCATCAGGCCGAGCATGATGAGCTTGACGACGATCACCCCGAGCCAGATCAGGTCGAGGTTGAGCGTGCGGCAGATCGGCACCAGGATCGGCAGCGTCAGCATCATGATGCCGATCCCTTCGAGGAACATGCCCAGCACGATGTAGATCGCCGTCACGATCAGCATGAACGTGAGCACGCTGGGCTGCCAGCTGGCGATCAGCTGGCCGAGCTGCGCCGGCAGGCCCGACACCGCCATGAAGCGGGTGAACATGGCCGCGCCGATGACGATGAAGAACAGCGCCGCCGTCGTGAGGGCCGACTCCGCGAGGCTGGTGCGCATGACGCCCCAGGTCATCTCGCGCCGCACGATGGCGATGAGGCAGGCCAGCGTCGCGCTGCCGGCAGCCGCCTCGGTCGTCGTCATCACGCCGGAGTACAGCCCACCGAAGATGCCGGCGAACAGCACGGGCAGCGGCCAGGCATCCAGGTTCGCGGCCCGCCGCTCGGCGGCGGTGAAGTCGCGCGAGCCGCGCGGACCCAGGGTCGGGTCGAGGGTGCAGCGGGTGACGATCATGGCCGTGTAGACCACGGCCGTGAGCAGGCCCGGAATCACGCCGGCGAGGAACAGGTCGGTGACCGGCACCTCGGCATACCACGAGTAGATGATGAAGGCGATGCTCGGCGGAATCAGCGCGTCGATGGTGCCGGAGGCCGCGACCACAGCCGTGGCCAGCGACTTGTCGTATTTGTACTTGAGCATCTCGGGCACGGCGAGTTTGGCCATCACCGCCGTCACCGCCACGCTGGAGCCCGAAACGGCGCCGAACGCGGTGCTGGCCCAGTTGGTGGCCACCGCCAGACCGCCGGGCACCCACCAGAACCACATGCGGCAGACCTTGTAGACGGAGGCCGTCATGCCCGAATGGAAAGCGATCGCGCCCATGAGCAGGAACATCGGCACGGCCGACAGCGTCCAGTTGGCGGCAAAGTCGTAGGGCAGCGTGCCGAGCACGCCGAGCGCGGCGTCCGGGCCGCGGATGGCCGCGATCCCCGCGACCGACACCAGGCCGAGCGCGATCGCGATCGGCATGCGCAGCAACAGCAGCGCGAACAGGAAGCCGATGCCGCACAGTCCGATCTGGAAGTTGCTCATGCCAGCCCCTCCGCCGGTGCCGGGCCGTCCGCAACTTCGCGCTCGAGCGAGCGCCGCCCGGTCGCCGCCATGCACAGGTCGTCCACCGATTGGATCGCCAGGTACAGCGCCACCAGCGCGGCGCCGGCCACCACCATCCAGCGCGCAGGCCAGATCGGCACCGGATTGGTAGGGGACGGTGCCGTCTCGCGGATCAGCGTCTGGGCCCAGGCTTCATGCGCGCTGAACCACGCGAGCGCGACCATGAACAGGCAGGCCAGGGTCCCCACGATGCCGTCGAGCAGCGCGAGCACCCGGGGAGGCAGCACCTGGCTGAACAGCTCCACGATGATCTGCTGGCGCCGGCGCTGCACCATGGCCAGGGGCAGGAAGACCACCGCCACCATGTAGATGTAGGTCACCGTCTCGAGCGTGCCGCCCAGCGCCACCTTGAACACGACCCGGGCGATCACGTCGGCCACCACGTGGAGCATCATCAGCAGCGTCGCCACGCAGCCCAGCGCGAGCGTGCCGGTGGAAAGCGGCTTGAGCAGCCGGACCAGGAGATTCATGCCGCGTCCTTGCCTTACTTGAACTTGGAGTAGATCTCGCGCCAGAGCGCCTCTTCATATTTCGCGCGGTCGCCCCGGTTGTCGGCGACGATCTTCTGCCACTTGGCGAGTTTGTCACGATAGACGCTCACCAGCCCGGCTGCGCCGTCCACGCCACGTCCGGCGGCGTCGCGCACCACGCGCTCGAGCTCGCCCTTGCGAAAGTTGGCGACGATCTGCATGTACTCCGCGCCGCCGTTGCCGAACTTCAGGCCCTTGGACTCGGCCAGCTGGCGGGCGGCGATGCCGTCGGCAATGTTGTTGGCCGTGGCCTCTGCCACCAGGAAGGGCAGATTGCGGGTGATCGCGAGTTTCTGCTCGGCGGACAACTTCTTCCAGGTGTCGGAGCCGACGGCAAACGGGATGCGGCTGCTGTCATGCGTGAGCGGCGTGTCGACGACGAAGCGTGCGGCATCGGCCAGCCCATACGCGGGGATCCAGTCGAGCGGGCTGAACACGCACTCGACCTGGCCCCGCTGCATGGCCTCGAACACCTCGGACGGCACGATCGCCACCGGATTGGCACCGAACGCCTTGACCAGCAACTGGTTGGCCGACACCGCGCGGATCGACTTGGCCCTGAGGTCGGCCACCGAGTTGACGGGGTTGCGGCAGATCAGGTTGAAGGGCGCACTGCCGCTGAGTGCCAGCGGCTTGACCTTGTAGCGGGCGAACTCCGCATCGCACTGCGGACAGTTGAGCAGCACCGTCTCGGCCACGGCGGCCGTGTGGGCCCAGGACTCGGAGGCGGCGAGGCCCAGGTCGACGAAGGTGTTCATGACCTTGAGCTCGCTCAGGTAGAAGGCCGGGTAGAGCTGGATGCCGTCCACCAGCCCGTCCTTGACGCCGCCAAGCGAGCTGCGGAAGTTGACCACCTGGCCATCGAAGGACATGTCGAACTTGACGGAGCCCTTGCTCTGCTGGTCGACGCGCTGCGCGAACGACACGAGAGCACGGGAGTCCGGCCCCTTGGTCGGCATGGAGCCCCCGACGACGAGCTTGGTGTCGGCACCCTGCGCGCCGAGCGATGCCAGCGCCAGACCGGCCGCGAGAAGCAGTGGGGAAAGAAATTTCATGGTGTGTCTCCTGTGTTGTGTGAATCGGGCGGCGCGGTGTGTCAGGCCGCGTCCATCCTGCGGATCGGGTCGCGGCCATCCCATCCGATGGCGGCATCGGCGACGGCGTCGAAGACCTTCTTCTTGGCCGGTGTGAGACAGGACAGCTCGATCGCCGTCCCGGGATGGCCTTCCTGCTCGAAGTACACGATGCGGCCGGTCGCGTCGACGGTGGAGGCCGACATGCAGACGGTGAAGCCGGCCTGCTGTGCCTGGGCGAGCTTGAGGTCAAAGGTGGACTCGTCCTCCCAGAACGCGATGTGCTGCAGGCCCTCGTGGCCGGCCAGGAGGAAGTCGCGCCACATGGAGGGCGTGTCGTCCCGGGGCTGGATCAGCTCGATCTGCAGCGGCCCGCATTGGGCAAAGGCGGCGCTGAGCCACAGCGCATGCGGCTGGCCGCGGTAGCGGTAGTCGAGCAGCGGCCCGCGGTCGAAATGGAAGAAGGGGCCGACCTTCATGGTCTGCACCCAGTGCTTCATCGCGGCTTCCAGGTCGCGCACGACGTAGCCCAGCTGGCGGACCTGACCGAACAAATGGCTCATGAATGTGTCTCCTCTTGATGTCGCGCCGCGTCAGGCCACTTCGAGGACCAGCTTGCCGAAATGCTTGCCGGCCCGCATGAACTCCTGCGCCTCGGAGGCCGCCTCCAGCGGCCAGGTACGGTCGACCACGGGGACGATGGTGCCTGCCTGCAGGGCGGGCAGGACCACGGCACCGGCGCGGCGCACCACCTGCGTGACCTCGTCGACCGTGCGGGTGCGAAAGGTCACGCCGATGTGGCGGATCCGCTTGCGGGAGTGTTCGTCGAGGTTGACCTCGCCCGTCCACTTGCCCAGCCGGCCGACGTTGATGATGCGGCACTTCACGGCCGCGCAGCGGATGTTGCCCGGCAGCGTGTCGCCGCCGACATTGTCGATGACGACGTCGGCACCGCGGCCCCCGGTGGCCTCCAGCACCGCGTCGGCGAAGTCCTGGCTCTTGCTGTGGATGCCCAGCTGCAGCCCGAGCGCGGCGAGCCTGTCGAGCTTGGCAGGCGAGGTGGAGGTGCCGATCACCAGTCCCGCGCCGAGCAGGCGCGCGAGCTGCACGGCCGAGATGCCGACGCCCGAGCTGGCGGCCTGGACCAGCACCGTCTCGCCAGGGGCCAGCTCGCCATTGGTCACGAGCGCGTCATGCGCCGTCACGTAGGTGCCGGCAACCGAGGCCGCCTGAACCCACGACAGGGCGTCGGGCACCTTGAGCACATGGGCATGGTGAACGCAGCAGTACTCTGCATAGGCACCGGTGGCGAAACCCATCACGCGATCGCCGGGCTGCAGGCCCTGCACGTCGCTGCCAGCCTCCACGACCTCGCCCGTCATCTCCAGGCCGGCGATCGCAGCGGACGTGTCACCGGCGCTGCCGAAATGGCGCGCCGCGCGGTACAGGTCCGCGAAGTTGACGCCCGCGCAGCGCACGCGCACGAGGATCTCGGCCGGGCCGGGCCGGGGCGGCGGCAGATCGCGCAGCACCAGCTCTGGCTGCCCACCGACGGTTTCGATGCAAATCGCTCTCACGAAGTCTCCTTGAATGCCGCTTTCCGAATGTGGCCCGAAGTGTAGGATTGGCCTCGGGACCGCGCCATTCCCGGCCGACGATGCCGCCATCGGCGCGGGAGATTACCGATGCCTGCAGAATCGGCCTGCGGTCCAATCCCAGCCGGACCCTGCCATGACTGTTCCCAACATCGATCTTCATCTGCTGCGCTGCCTCGAGACCCTGGTGACGGAGCGCCACGTCACGCGCGCGGCGGAGAAGCTGGGCATGAGCCAGTCGGGCATGAGCACGGCCCTGGCCAAGCTGCGCAGCGTGTTCGATGACCCGATCCTGGTGCGTACGCCGCACGGCATGAAACCTTCCGAGCACGCGCCCGAGATCGCCGGCGCGGTGCGCCGCGCGCTCAACGAGATCGACCTGGCCATCGCGCGCCGCGGCGAGTTCGATCCGGCGGGCTCGGCCGTGACCTTCAGCATCATGGCCAGCGACTACGTCGGCTTCACCATCCTGCCCCTGCTGGTCGAGCGGGTGCGTGAAGTGGCTCCCAACGTGCTGCTGACGGTGGCGATGCCCGAGCCCAGCCGGATCCGGGAGGCCCTGGCCAACAGCGAGGTGGACCTGGTCGTGGGCTTCTACCACGACATCGCCGACGGCCTGTACCAGACGATCGTGCTGCACGACCAGCTCGCCTGCGTCGTGCGGGCCGGCCATCCGGTCATCGACGGCGCCGTGTCGGCGGCGCAGTACTCGGCCGCCGACCACATCTACTACGGAGCGCCGCCCAAGTTCATTTCGTCGGTGGAAGTGGTGCTCGAGCGGGTGCTGCCGGCACAGGGCATCGAGCGGCGCATCGCAGTGAACGTGCCTTCGCTGGCCATGATGCCGCGCATGGTCGCGCGCACCGACCTGATGGCGACCATGCCGTTCCGGCTGGCACACAGCGTGAGCGATGCGCCCGCACTGCAGGTGCTCCCGCTGCCATTCGAGATGCCCGAGCTGCCGGTGCGCGCGATCTGGCACGAGCGAATGCACGACAACAATGCCCACCGCTGGCTGCGCGGACTGGTGCAGGAGATCGGCCGGGGACTGTGAAGCCCCCGCCGCCTCAGGCAAGCAGCTTGCGCAGCCGCTCGTTCGCGATCTGCCGGGCTTGCGCGACGATGCGCTCGATCAGCTCGCCCACGGCCGGCACGTCGTCGATCAGACCCGCCACCATGCCGCAGCTCCAGGCCCCCGAGTCCATCTCGCCGTGCAGCATGACCTTGGGGTAGACACCGGCAACCTGGTCGAAGATGTCGTCGATCCGCAGCGCCGCGCCCTTCTCGCGCTCGATCTCGGCGATCCGGCGCACGCCGGCGTTGTCCAGCACGCGCTCGGTATTGCGCAGCTGGCGCATGATGAGCCGGGTGTCGAGTTCCGTTGCTGCCACGATGGCCTGCTTGACGCGCTCGTGAACCGGAGCCTCGCGGGTGGCGATGAAACGCGTGCCCATGTTGATGCCATCTGCCCCCAGGGCGAGCGCGGCCACGAGGCTGCGGCCGTCGGCCATGCCACCCGAGGCGAGGAAGGGGACCTGCAGCTCGTCGGCCGCGCGTGGCAGCAGGATCAGCCCGGGCACGTCGTCCTCGCCCGGATGGCCGCCGCATTCGAAGCCGTCGACGCTGACCGCATCGCACCCGATGGCCTGGGCCTTGAGCGCGTGCCGGACCGACGTGCATTTGTGGATCACGGTCATGCCCAGCGCCTTGAGCTGCGGCATGTGCGCCTCGGGGTTGCGTCCGGCCGTCTCGACGATGCGGATGCCGCCTTCATGCGCGGCGGCAATGTACTCGTCGTAGGGCGGCTTGGAGAAGGTCGGCAGGAAGGTGAGGTTCACGCCCAGCGGGCGATCGGTCATCTCGCGGGCCTGCGCGATCTCGCGCGCCAGCAGCTCCGGTGTCTTTTGCGTCAATGCAGTGATCACACCCAGGCCGCCGGCCTGGGAGACGGCGGCTGCCAGCGGCGCCATGCCGACGAAGTGCATGCCGCCCTGCATGATGGGATAGCGCACACCGAGCAGTTCGGTGATTCGTGTCTTCATTCAAGAACCTCAAGGGGAGTGGGTTGCGGGTCGGTCGCCTCGCAGCGCCATCGCTGCTCGCCGAGGCCGGGAAGACTGCCTTGCCAGGCACTGCCCGCACGCAGCGCCGTGGCAGTCGCCGCACCACGCAGCGGCGTGGTGACAATGTCGCCCTGCTGAAGGCTCATGCAGGCGCCTGCAGCGACCAGGGCGTCGATGACGCTGGCCGTGTCCAGCCCGGGGAGTTCGTCGGGGGTGACGAGCCAGGGGCCCAGCGGTGCGAACCCATCGTGATGCCGCAGCGGCGAGTGGCCCTCGGCGCCCTCGGGACCGATGTCGGCGACAAGGCAATAGCCCGCGACGTGGGTGAGCGCCTGCGCCGCGCTCACGCGACTGGCGCGCTGACCGATGACGATGGCCAGCCGCGGCTCGCCGACCAGCCGCAGGCCTCCCGGAATCGACACCATGTCGCGCGCGCCCTGGATGGCGCTGGGCGCGAGCAGGCTCAGCGACGCACCCGCGCGCACCAGCTTGCCCACCTTGCCGACGCACGGGCCGAGTCGCACGCCGTCCTGCACGAGCGGCAGCCGGTTCACATCGAGCGCGGCCAGCAAGTGCAGGCTGGCAGGCCGCAGCATCGTCCCGGCGATGTCATGGACATGGGCCGAGAGATCGCGGATGCGGCCGCCCGCGTCGAGCAGGCCGGGGCGCTCCAGGCCGGCGGGACCGTATCGCAGCAGTTTCACAGGGCCAGGGCCTCGCGCGCCGCTGCCGGTGCGGGGTACTGGCGCGGCACCGGCGACAGGCCGAGCATTTCGCGCGCCTGCGCGGGCGTGGCGATGTCGCGGCCGAGTTCGCGTGCGATGCGCACGGTGCGCTCGACCAGCCGGGCGTTGGAGTCGGCGGGAACACCTTCGCGGACGTACAGATTCGTCTCCAGGCCGACCATGGCGTGCAGGCCCATCAGCGTGGCCATGGTGACCAGCGGCAGGTCGTGGCGGCCGACGGCCATCACGAAGGCGTTGGACGGCTGGGGGGCATCGCGCACGAAGTCCAGCAGCGCAGCGGGCGTGGCGAGAGCCCCCGAGGTCATGCCGAGGAAGAAGATGAAGTTGTAGGGCGGCTTGACCAGTCCCTTGCGGATCAGGTTGTCCACCATGCTCCAGTGGCCGGTGTGAAACAGCGCCATGGTGACGCCAACGCCTCGCTCGGCCATCATGCGCGCCCGCAACTCGGTCTCGCCCACCGTGACGGGCAGGATCTCGTCGATGTCGATGTCGGCGTCCCGGCCCGAGAGCGGGGCCAGCCGCTGCTTGAGCCGCATCGCCACGGTGAACGGGCCCATGTCGATGTCGGACACCTCGGGCAGCGCGTCGAGCGAGGACACGCGCTCTTCCAGGGTGAGGCCGCAGCCACCGCCGGAGGTGTTGTCGATGATCAGGTCGGGGCAGCGCTGGCGCACGAGGTAGTTCACCTCGTCGTAGTCGTCGCGGCACATCGACGGCGTGGCATAGCCCGTCTTCGGGTTGCGCGCATGGATGTGAACCATGGTGGCGCCTGCCTCGTAACAGCGCTGGCATTCCTGTGCCTGCTCCTCGGGCGTCTCGGGCAGAGCGCCGCTCAGTTCCTTGCCCTGGATACCGCCGGTGATGGCGGCGCTGATCATGAGGGGCGGCATCTTGCGGGTGCCGGCGCGGCGCAGGTATTCGCGCGAGTCCGAGTAGTTGAAATGCATGTCTTCTCCTGGTTATTGGCGGGTGAGCCGGTAGCCGGCGCGTTCGCGGTCCCACGTTGCCGGCGTCACGCCCTGCTGGCGCAGGCGGTACTTCTCGACGCGGTGGGTGGGCGTCTTGGGCAGGTCGGCACGGATGTCCACATAGCGGGGGACGGCAAAGTACGACAGGCGCGGCTCGCACCAGCGCAGCAGGTCCTCCGGCGCGAGCACCTGGCCCGGCTGCAGCACCAGCGCGACCATGACGTCGTCCTCGCCCACCTCGGACGGCACGGCGTAGACCGCCGACTCCAGCACCGCCGGATGCCCGTTGATCACCATCTCGACGTCGAAGGCCGAGATGTTCTCGCCCCGGCGGCGGATGGCGTCCTTCTTGCGGTCCTTGAACCAGAAATAGCCGTCGGCGTCGCGCGAGCCGTAGTCCCCGGTGTGGAACCAGAGGTTGCGGAACACCTCCAAAGTTTCGTGCGGCATCTTGTAGTAGCCGAGCATCAGCACGCCGGGCAGAAGGGGTCGCACCACGAACTCGCCGACCGTGCCATCGGGAACCGGGCGGTCGTCATCGTCGACCACCTGCATTTCATGGCCCCAGGCCGCCTTGCCAATGGAGCCGAGGCGCACCGCGTCGAGCGGGTTGCAGGTGACGGCGCAATCTTCCGTCTGGCCATAGCATTCGAGCACGCGCAGCCCGAAGCGCGCCTCGAAGTCCTGCCACTGCTCGCGCGGAGCGGCCGCGCCCAGCGCAATGCGGACCCGGTGCGCGCGGTCCCGCTCGCCGGGCGGCTGCTTCATCAGGATGGGGATCATCCCGCCGATGTAGTTGAACTGCGTTGCGCCGAAGTCTTGCAGCCGCTGCCAGAAGCCGGACGCAGTGAAGTGGGTATCGATCACGGCCGTCTGCCCCCGCACGATGGCCGCCAGCGCAGTGAGCACCTGCGCATTGGCGTGGAACAGCGGCAGGCAGGTGTAGAGGCGCTCCTCGCCCTGATGGCCCCGGATGTCCCAGCTGCGCTCGGCGAACCACCAGAAGTAGTTGTGCGAGAGCAGCGCGCCCTTGGACGGACCTGTGGTGCCGGAGGTGAAGATGATGGCGGCCGGGTCGTCGGCGCTCACCTCGACGGGTTGCGGGGGGCCTTTGGCGGCCAGCAGCTCGTCGAAAGCGAACAGGCGCAGCGACGGCGGCAGCGCAGCCGGCTGGCCCGCTTGGCCTTGCGCCGACAGGCTGGCAGCCGTGTCGGCAGCCGCACCGAGGACGGCCACCGCCCCCAGGCCCGGCAGTTCGCCCGCGATCGGCGCCAGATGCTGCACCCACTGCGTAGCAACGACCAGCAGCTCGACGTCCGCATGGTGCAGCACGTGCCGAAGCAGCGGGCCACGGAAGCTGGTGTTGACCGGGACCTCGACGGCACCGATGCGCGCGCAGGCGAACCATAGGGCCAGGAACTCGAGGCCGTTGGGCAACATGATGGCCAGCTTCGAGCCTTTGCCAAGCCCGCGCGCCTGCAGCCCCGCCGCGAGCCGGTCGACCTGCGCGTCGAAGGCCGCATAGCTCAGGCTCGCATCGGGGAAGATCGCACAGAGGCGCTCCGGATGGGCCTGGGCCGCACGGCGCAGGAGGGAGCCCAGCGTCCGATCCGCTGCCGGAGGCCAGGTGGTGGGGTCGAAATTCATGGGGTCTCGCACTGTCGGTGATACCAAGCGCCGTGCCCGACAAGCGGGGCCGAGGCGACTGGGAGGCAGTGTAGAAACGGCCGCTGGCGCCGGCAATTTGCGCCGTCGAATGGCGCTATCAGTGACAGCGATTGGTGCGGAGCAACAGCCTCAGGCCGCGCCAGCTTCGAGGTCGCCAGCGCTGAGGGACAGATGGACCAGGCGCGAGGCGGCAGCGCGCCTCATTGATCCGGCGGCGCCGGCGCAGTCCTTCCCGCCGCCGCGACGAGCAGCGCCCCCAGCGCGCACAGGCATCCGGCCACGAGCCACATCGGCCGGTAGCTTTGCGTGCTGTTGCGAACCAGTGCCGCCAGCCAGGTGCCGGCAAAGCCGCCGAGCTGGTGGAAGAAGAACATCGCGCTGAAGATCGACGCCAGCTTCTTCGTGCCGAACCACTGCGCGCACAGCGCCGAGCTCAGCGGGATCGGGCTCATCCAGAACAGGCCGGTCACCAGGAACAGCACGACCAGACCGGCCGGCGTGAGCGGACAGAACGCGAGCACGAGGGCCAGCACCGCCCGCACGGCATAGACGCAGGCCAGCACGATCGGTCCGCGGTAACGGTCGGCCAGCCGGCCCAAGGCCCACGATCCGGCAAAGGCGGTCGCGCTCACGGCGACGAGCGCCGACAGCGCCGTGTCGGCCGGGAACGACAGATCGGCCACGAGCGCAGGCAGATGCGTCATCGTGGCCATCACCTGAAAGCCCGAGAACGCGAAAGGCAGCGCCAGCAGCCAGAACCGCCGGCTGCGCAGTGCGCCGGCCAGGGCACTCAGACCCGAAGGGGCTGATGGGTAGGTCCGGCCCGAAGGGGCTGATGGATGGCTCAGACCCGAAGGGGCTGATGGGTAGGTCACGCCCGTCGGGGCCGACGGGTGCGCAGGGCCGGCCGCACCCGGCCCGTCCGCGCGGTCCTTCGGCCCGCTCCCTGCCGCCTCAACCCCCTGCATGAAATACGACGCGATCACGATCCCGGCAACGGCCACCGCATGCCAGAGCATGGCCTCGCGCCAGTGGAAGGCGTTGAGGCTCCAGTCGGTGAACAGCAGCATCAGCAACTGGCCGAGCGCCGTCGCGGCCCCCACCCTCCCCAGCGCCGTTGCGCGCCGCTGCGGCGGAAACGCCGCTGCGACAACGGCATGCACGACTCCGAAGCTGGCGCCACCCAGCCCCAGCCCGATCATGACGCCGGCGGACCACCAGAAGGCCTGCGGCCCCTGCGACAGGCTGGCCGCCACCCAGCCCAGGGCATAGAGCGCGCCCCCGGCGGCCAGCGTGCAGCGCGCGCCCCAGCGGTCGGCCAGCAGACCGGCGACCGGACTGGCGAGACCCCAGACGAGGTACTGGGTCGCCACCGCGAGCGAGAACTGCCCGCGCGTCAGGCTGGCGTCGGCCAGGGTCGGCGCCATCAGCAGGCCGAACCCCTGCCGGGCGCCGATGGACAGGAACAGGATCGCGCAGGCGGCCAGCAGCACCTGCCGGCGCCAGCGGCGGCGCTCGTCTTCAAGCTCTTCGTCATCGTCTTCGATCACGCCCGGGTGGGTGGCGGGTGATTCCATCGGGCCTCCAGTGGTGCGGGGGGGTCAAGCCCTCGTGAGGATTGACAGCGACGATTGTTTGTAGTGGACTGGTATTCGGTCAAATACAAATCGCTGCACGACTCTATTCGTCAGACATATACCCATGGAACTGCGTCACCTTCGCTACTTCGTCGCCGTCGCCGAGGAACGCAGCTTCCTCAAGGCCGCCGAGCGGCTGCACATCTCGCAGCCGCCGCTGTCCACGCAGATCAAGGATCTGGAGCGCTGGCTGGGCGTGACGCTGCTGCTTCGCTCGTCCAAGGGCATCTCGCTGACCGAGCCGGGCAAGGTCTTCCACGCCGAGGCCCGTGCCGTTCTCGCGCGCGTGGAGCATGCGCGCGTGGCGGCCCAGCGCGCGGCGCGCGGCGACGAAGGCCGGGTGTCGATCGGCTTCGTGTCGATCGTCGACTACAGCTTTCTGCCGCCGGGCCTCAAGGCCTTTCGCGCGCAGTACCCGCGCGTGGAAGTGCAGTTGCACGAGCTCACCACCGATGCGCAGCTCAAGGAGATGGCGGCCGAAACTCTCGACGTCGGTCTGGCCCTGGCGCCGGTTGACGCCGACGGCGTGGCCTACCACCGGCTCGCCTCGGAGGAGCTGGTGCTGGCCGTGGCCAGCGACCATCCGCTGGCGCGGGCCAGGAGCCGCACGGTGCGCGTCGGCAGCCTGCAGGGCGAGGCCTTCGTGATGATCCCGCGGGAGATGGCGCCGGGCTACTACGACACCTTTGCGTCGTTCTGCCGCGCCAGCGGCTTCTCGCCGCGCATCGAGCAGCAGGCCCGGCAGATGCAGACGGTCATCAGCCTCGTGGCCAACCACTTCGGCGTGGCCATCGTGCCGGCCTCGCTGCGGAACCTCAAGCGCACCGGCGTGACCTACATCCCGTTCCAGGGCCGCGCGCCGAAGATCGACATCGGCCTGATCCACCGCAAGGCGGACACCAACCCCGTCATTGCGCACCTGCTCACGGTGCTGCGGAGCACGGTCGCGGGCCTGGCCGGTGGTGCGGGGCGTTGAAGGAGAACGCCGATGCAGCGCGTTGATGCAATGCGCCGATGCAGCGAGTGGAGACGGGACCTTCGAGGCCGGCCGTCAGAAGCCCAGCCGATGGGGCAGCCAGGTCGACAGGGCCGGCACGGCGGTGAGCAGGGCCAGCACGATGCCGTGGGCGATGAGGAAGGGCCGCAGCTGCGGCGTCAGCGCCGTCATCGGCACCTTGGTCGCCACGGAGGTCACGAACAGCAGGCTGCCGACCGGCGGCGTGATCATGCCCAGCGTGAGATTGACGATGACGACCATCGCGAAGTGGATCGGATCGATGCCCAGCGACGCGGACACGGGCGCCAGGATCGGCACGAGGATCATGACGCCCGGCAGCGGCTCCATGAAGATGCCGAAGACCAGCAGCAGCACGTTGACGGCCAGCAGGAACTGCCAGGCGGAGAGTTCGGCGGCGACGATCCGCTCGGCCAGAGCCTGCGGAATGCCGTCGATCGTCAGGACCCAGGCGAAGGCTGCCGACGCCGCGACGACCAGCAGCACCGAAGCCGTCAACAGCGCGGAGCGCGACAGGATGCCCGGCAGCGCCCGCCATTGCAGCGTGCCATAGATCCACCTGCCGCAGACCAGCGCGTAGAACACCGCGACCACGGAAGCCTCCGTGGGCGTGAACACCCCGAAGCGGATGCCCACGAGGATCAGCACGATCAGGAACAGCGCCGGGATCGCCTTGAAGGTATTGGCGAGCATCTCCCGCAGGCTCGGCCGGGCCGGCAGATCGGTCGTGTGGGTGCGGGCCGTGACCCAGCCATTGACGCAGCCCATGGCCAGTGCGATCAGGATGCCGGGGATGAAGCCGGCGATGAACAGCGCGCCGACCGACACCCGCTCGTCCTGCAGCGCATAGATGATCATGATGATCGACGGCGGAATGATCGGGCCGACGATGGCCGTGCTGGCCGTGAGCGCCGCAGCATAGGCGCGCGGGTAGCCGGCCGAGTCCATCATGCGGACCATCATGGAGCCGGGGCCGGCCGCATCGGCCAGGGCCGAGCCCGAGATGCCCGAGAACAGCGTGAGCGACAGGATGTTCGCGTAGCCGAGGCCGCCGCGCCTGTGCCCGAAGAACTGCGATGCGAAGCGCAGCAGGACGACCGTGAGCGCACCGCCCGACATGAGCTCGGCGGCCAGGATGAAGAAGGGCACGGCCATCAGCGGAAAGCTGTCGATCCCGGAGAACATCTCCTTGAACACGATGATCTGCGGATAGCGGCCGCCCGCATACACCGCGATCGACGCGGCCATGCCAAGGGCGAAGGCCACAGGAAAGCCGAGCACCATGAGCGCGACGGCGGCGAGGAACAGGACTGTTGCCATGATGGAAAGCTCAGAGAGAGGCGGCCGAGTCCGCGTCCATCTCGGGGGATTCGATGTACGCGCCGGTGGCGATGTAGGAGCGGGCGATGAACAGCGCGTGCGCCACGATCAGCACGAAGCCCACGGGCAGTGCGGCATAGACGTAGCTGAACGGAATGCCGGTGGCAGGCGTCGTCTGGAAGCGGCTCATGGCCACATAGTCCAGGCACGACCAGGCCATCACCAGCGAGAAGGCGACGATGCCCTGCAGCACCACGATGCGCAGGTAGCGCGAGCGCGGCCCGATGGCCTGGTGCAGACTGTCGATGGCGACGTGGCCGCCAAAGCGCAGCACCAGGCCCGCGCCGAGGAAGGTCGTCCACACCATGATCTGGCGTGACACCTCCTCGGCCCAGACCAGCGAGTCGCCGGTGGTGTAGCGCAGAACGACGTTGGCAAAGACGATGCAGGCCATGGCGGCCAGCATGACGATGAGCAGCCACCGGTTGACGGCGACCAGCAGGGTTTCGATTCGATGCATGGGAGCACGCGGCGGGCCCTCGCCCGCCGTTCACAGGTCAGGAAGCAGAGCCGGTCAGCGGGCGTTGGCGATGTCGTCGAGCAGCGACTTGCCGTACTTCGCGGCGTACTCGCGATACGCCGGAGCCAGTGCCTGCTGGAAGGGGGCCTTGTTCTGCACCGACGACACCTGCATGCCCTGTGCGCGCAATTCGGCCACGGCCTTGGATTCGACCTCGTCGACGTACTTGCGCATGGCGATGGCCCCTTCGTGCGCGCCCTGGCGGAAGGCACTCTTCTGCGCTTCGCTCAGCGTGCCCCACAGCCGGGGTGAGACCACCAGCACGGCGGGCGAGTACACATGGCCCGTGAGCGACAGGTACTTCTGCACCTGCGGCAGCTTGGCCGAGACGATGACCGACAGCGGGTTCTCCTGGCCGTCGATGGTGCCCTGCTGCAGCGCACCCACCACCTCGGGCCAGGCCATCGGCGTGGGCGAGGCGCCGAGGGCGCGGAACGCCGTGATGTGGACGGGGTTTTCCATCGTGCGGATCTTCAGGCCCTTGAGGTCTTCGGGCTTCTCGACCGCCCGCTTGCCGGTGGTGACGTGGCGAAAGCCCTGCTCCCCCCAGGCCAGGGCGATCATGCCGCGCGACTCGAACTTCTTCAGAATGTCCTGGCCGATCCGCCCGTCCAGCACCGACCGCGCATGCGCGCTGTCGCGGAACAGAAAGGGAATGTCGGTCACGCCGACTTCGGGCACGAAATTGCTCAGGGTGCCCGTCGACACGATGCCGGCCTCCACCGTGCCGAGCTGGATGCCTTCGAGCAGTTCGCGCTCGCCGCCGAGCGCGCTGGAGGGGAACTGCTTGAACATGAAGGCCCCGCCGGTGCCCTTCTGCGTGAAGTCGGCCCAGGCCGTGGCGCCCGCGCCGTAGTGGGAGGTCGGCGCAAGGGCATAGCCGATCTTGACCTCGCGCGTCTGCGCGCTGGCGGCGGTGGAAAAAGAGAAGGCGGAAAGAAGGGCTGCGGATAGCAGCAGGCGTCGCGAAGCTTGCACGGTGTCTCCGTTCGTTGGTTGCGTGAGGGGGCCGCTTGTGGCGGCTGCGCGACTATAGGGACGAAGGTGCGGGGAAGGCCAATACTGAATTCATGCGGGTGGTATTCGCGGGTCGAATGGCGCGTTGGCGCGTGCGCCATTGGTGCATGGCAAAGCAGTTGTCGGCGGATTCATGTCACCCGTTCTTGAATGCCCCCCGGAAGTCTGTCTCCGCTGTTGTGCACACGCCGCATTGCGGGTTCAGGACAACGACTCCGAGAGGCCCCCCGTTGCTCGGGCGCCTCAGCCGGCGCGGTGAATTGCGTGGCTCGCTGAGTGACGCAACTCGTGATGAGCCTTCAGGATGGGGGCAGCTCGTAACTCGTGCTGCGTCCGCCGCCCGGTGACTTCCTCAGAACACCCAGTTCCAGCAGCTGTCCGATATCGCGCAGGGCGGTGTCGGGCGAGCACTTGGCGATTGCGGCCCACTTGCTGGTGGTGAGCTTGCCTTCGAAGCCGTCGAGCAGGCGGTTGAGCAGCTTGATCTGCCGCTCGTTCATCGGCGTGCCCGTCCAGCGCTGCCAGAAGCGCGTCTTGACCAAGACCGCGTCGAGCGTCGACTGGGCGCTGGCGACCGCGCGACCCAGCGTGTCGAGAAACCAGGTGAGCCAGCCTGTGGCGTCCATCGTGCCTTTCTGCGTGCGCTCCAGCACGTCGTAGTAGGCCTTGCGCTCACGCTGGATCTGCGCCGACAGGCTGTAGAAGCGCTGCGGACTGCCGTCGGCTCGCGCGAGAAACAGGTCGCCCACGGCGCGCGCGATCCGGCCGTTGCCGTCGTCGAAAGGGTGCAGCGTCACGAACCACAGATGCGCCAGTCCGGCCTTGACGAGCGCGGGCTCGCCCGTCTCGGCGTTGGCCCACGCAAGAAGTCGCTCCGTCTCGCGCGGCAACAGTTCGGCGGGCGGCGCATCGTCGGTGAGCGCGGCCAGGGTGACCTCGTCACGCAGCGCAGGGCCGACGTCCGCCAGACGGCCCCGAAGAAGGCCTTGGGCGCGGCTGACCTCCGTCAGCAGGCCCGTGAGCGCAGATAGGTCATAGCGCCAACGGGGCCAGTCTTCGGCCTGCCAGATGTAAAGGTTTTCTCCGCTGAATATGCGGAGATTAGGCGGGATATTTGCCGCAGGGGCAAGTTGAGGAGCTGCGCTACTCGCGCTGGAGATGCGGGTGGTTTTCGCGGGTCGAGTGGCGGACGTTTGCCCCAAGACTCGTCTCCTCCATTTGGGGGATGTGGAGTCGAGTGACTTGACGTATTCTTTTCACCTGCAATGCATGGTTTCTACCGGATCGTTTTTGGGCGAAAGCCCGGGAGGCAACAAGAATGAAAGCACCTTCTCAGGTTACGGCACTTCTGTCTTGCTATGTCGTTGCTGCGACGATGCTCTTCGCACCTGCGACCCAGGCCTTCCAGGTGCTGCCCAAAGTCAGCGATGTCGATCGCAAGCTGACCCGCTGGAGCAGCAACACCTTCATTGATTCCGTGGGACAGTGGTTCTACGGCAGCGCGATCCCCTACATGAAGTCGCCTGTGCATGAAGCAATTACCCTTTCCGCCCTTGGATGTTCGGCAAGCGCTGGCAATGAGAGTTCATGCATCACTCTTGATGCGGTCACGACCCACCGGGCGATCCTCTATGGCGTGCGCTGGCCGGATGATCCGCCGTTTCGCCTGAGTACGTCCAGCCCGCCTCGGATCCCGGATTGCGACCCCAAGGTAACCTTGCGTTCGACGGCGCAGCCGAAGTGCTGGTATGGGCTTTTCCGTGACGCAGGAAAGCAGGCGGCAGTCGCTTTGAAGAAGAATCCGGATGCCCCTGCATTTGGACCAGGTGACTATCTGCTGTACCGGTCGCACTTCGGGGATCTGCAGTTCATGCATTCGATGGGCTCCTTTGATGGAGAGCGCGCTGGCGACACACTCGTGCGCATCAAGATGTGGTCGAAGTTTCTGTGGGGGATTGCGGTAGGCGCCGTTCCGGTCGACCGGTACCTCCGTGATCTTGGCGATCCTGCCCTGGGGACTTACTTTCCTGGAGACATGACAGCAACCAATTTGTTTGCGACTGGAATTGTTGAAGTCCGGAAGGATTTGGACAAGGTCGCCATCGGCAGCCTTCTACATATGCTTCAGGACAGCTTCTCAGAGGCACACACCGAACGCGCATCCGAGACCGGCGCGAACTGCCCGGGCACCCAGATCGGAAAGCCGGGAAAGATCAAGCAGTTCTACAGCTATGCACGCCAGGATGGAGGCCTGCACGATGCACGGGACACTTTCGATGCGTTGAGTCTGCACACCACGCAGTTCAGCCCCAGCGTTGTCGATGCATCGAAGGCACTTTTGACGATGTGGGAGCGAAAGGCTGACTGGACGGAAGCTGAAAAAGTCATCGATTGCTTCTTCGAACTCTCGGACCCAGAGGCCAAGGCTGGACCCGGCGAGTTCTTGCCTGCGCAGACGTCCAGGTAAGACTATGGGGCTCATATCTTGGTGGCCTGGGATTATCGTGAACGTGTTTAGGCTACGCTGATTTAGCCCTCGATTTCCGCAACGCTCGATGACCCCATTTCACATTGCGCGTGTTCATGCCCAAGACGGCGGACTTTGGCGTTGTCCTGCTGCTTTCGAAGGCCTTGCGGCCTCTCTTTGTCCCTTACGGACGCACCTGTGCCAGCAACAGCCCTCGGCTCATGTAGATGTTGACCAATGCCAACGCCGTGAACGGTGAACGCGCGCGTCGCGTTCTTGTGCAGGCCGCGGTAGCGCACCTTGCTGAACCCCCACTGCCGCTTGATGATCGCGAACACGTGCTCAACGCGTGCCCGGACCTTGGACTTCTCACGATTCTTGCGCCGCTGCTTCTCGTCGGGCACCCCATTGATATGGCGCACCCTCTGGTTCGTACAGTCTTCGGCCAGCGGCGCCTTCGCTGCGATCAGTTCTTGCTGGCTGGCATACGCATTGTCGCCGTAGACCTTGAACTCTCCGCCGTGCAGCAAGTCGGGTAACGGGTGCTTGTCATGCACATTCGCGGCCGTCACCACCGCGCTGTGTGCCAGTCCCCAGTGGCTGTCCACCCCGATATGCAGCTTCATGCCAAAGAAGTAGTTCTTGCCCTTGCCCACCGGCTGCATCTCGGGGTCGCGCTTCTTCTGCCTGTTCTTCGTCGAGCTGGGCGCGCTGATGATGGTGGCATCCACGATCGTGCCCGTGCCCACCCTCATACCCTGGCCCTGCAGTACCTCGCCCACCTTGGCAAACAGCGCCGCTCCAAGTTGATGCTGCTCCAGCAATCGCCGAAACCGCAGCAGCGTCGTGCCGTCGGGAACCCGCTCGCGTCCCAGGTCAATGCCCACGAAGCTGCGCAGGCTGGCGCTGTCATACAGCGCCTCTTCGCAAGCCTCGTCGGCCAGGTTGAACCAGTGCTGCACGAACAGCATGCGCATCATGCGCTCCAGCCCGATCGGCGGGCCAACTCCTGCCATGGCACGATCTTGTCCATCGTCTTGAGGAACAGATCGCGTCGCGTCGGGCGACGGAATTGCTCGAAGTTCTTGTCCGCTTCCATGGCAAGGGTTTGCTGTTTCATGAATCGCTCAACGCATCACAGGGCCAATTGGTGGACCTTTTTCAGCGTAGCCCTAAATCGATTACTCCAGGCGTCGCCATCAGCGAAGGCCTTCGTCATGTACTTGGACAAATATGCGGCAATACGCGACGGCGCGCGCCGACTGTTTCGCTTGCGCGATTGCACATCGATATTTCCGCCAAGTTCGCCCGTCACAGCGCGCCATACCGCGCGTACAACGTTGAAGCTTTTCACCCTCACTCCGCCCTTCGCAGCAAGCTCAGGCGGGAGACGATGAACTGCCATATGCGCATGCCAAGCGCCACGGTCCTGCCGCTCGAATGCCGACACGTAGAACCAGCCCGGAATCAGCTTCGACATGCGTCGATTAAATTCCTTCATGTGCCGCTTCAAGGTCGACCAGTCGCGCATGTTCTCGCGATAAGTCAGCGTCAGCAGCGTATCGACGCCCGCGACCTTGCACAAATGCCGCACCCTGGTGGCTGCACGCCGAGCAGCACGCTCAAGGTTCGCGAACTTGCGTTCCTCCTCCGTCGCCGCCATGGACGCCAAACGATCCGCGTAGGCCTGATCCGAAAGCACGCCCACATGCTCCCAAGTCCTTATCGGTGCCATGCGGTACTCCCGATGACCATTGCCCAGATCGCGACGTACAAGGTCGAATCCACCCCCGACGTGACAACGTAGGATGTCACGGCCTACAATCCTCTCCATCAGCATTCCCCTTTTGAATGTTGGTCACCGCCTCCGGAGTGCTGCTAACACTCGCGGAGGCTTTTCGTTGTCCAGGGCGCGCAGGAAACGGCCCGACTGGCGGAAATGGCCGCACGCGGCCAGCACTCCCACCACGCCGCTCAGGAGTCGCCATGGGGGCCACAGCCCCCATACCCCCAGTCAAGTCAACTAATGCGACACAGCGGGCCAAGAGCGCAGCACGACGGTCGATTTGCGCCTGCTCGCGCTTAGACACGTACCGCCCGAGCGCCAGATATGGTTTGCCATTGCGGTACTTCATCAGTGCGCCTCCGGCTTTTGGCAAAACGAATCGCGCACCATGATTAGCCAAGCCGCTACTTCAATCGGCCACGTACCTGCCGCCACTTGCGCCTTTGCGAGTGGCAAAAGAAAGGCAGCAGCATCCGATATGTCGGCCCTCAACTCAGGCGTGTCAAGTTCGTGCAACTTCACATGCGCCGAATGATCATGAGCAAACAACGTCATAGCAGCCCCCCAACGTCCACCGTATAACCCTCGGCGGAAAGGCGCGCCAGCTTGTTTCGCAGTTGTCGCTCAATACGTTGGCGATGCACCTTTGAGAGGTTGCCCGGAGCGACACCAACAGCACGCCTCAGAAGCGCCGTATGCAGATCGTGATTAACGACCAAATACAGATGACCATGCGTGGAATCATCAACATCAGGGCCATCAGAATCGTCATCAACGAAGACGCAGCTAGCGTCGTCATCAACAGACTCCGCGTCTGTTGTTCCAATGTGTCCTAGTGATAAATCTAAGGGCGGCTTCGCCGCCCGCGCCGCCGCGCTTACGCTTGCGGAGGCGCGAGGCGGCGCAGAATGATCGAACTCTTTTTTCATGAGAATCTCCGGTGAACATGCCAATGACAAGGCCGGTTTGTCACCGACGATTGCCACAAGGGGGACTTCGCGAGAGGAGATTCCCGGGCCTACGTAGAGCACAGCGGGCGATTGAACATCCTGGGAGCGCGACCTCACAGCAGGAATGGGCGGATTCTGATCCGCACAAGGATGGGCGTCAAGCATTCGTGTAACTCCGATGTGTTGAAAACAAACAACGGGGATACACGCGAGCCGGGGAAAAGAACCTCTCAGCTACGCCTACACGCCTTCGTAATGAGAAGGTCGGGTGTTCGATTCATCTCTCCGGCACCACAATGAAAAGCCCTGATTCGCAAGAGTCAGGGCTTTTTTCATGGAGCCGGAATGAAGTCGCGATGCGATGGCAAGGCCAATCCTCGCGCCACAAAACCTTCCTGAACCTCGCTTCGTGCGGTAAACCCGAACCGCAGTGTTCCTGACCCCCAAAAAACTTGACAGCTCATACCCTGATTCACCCTCTTCGCGGCCAGAAAGAGGGGCACAATCATTTCGCGAGCAAGAGAGGGGAACAACATGACCGATCCAGCAACAGAGGGGGCCAAAGCCGCTCAGGAGATTGCCAGGGCCACCGGCAAGGGAATCGATGCGGCCCGAGAGGCAGGCGGTTTCATCGCCAAATACATAGACGGACCACTGGAGCAAGCCTCGGCTATCTGGACCGAAAAGCTGCGGTATGTGAGGTGGGAAAGGCAAATCGACTTCATGCAACGTGCGAACGCGAAGTTGGCTGCATTGGGAATGTCGCAGCCAACGCGACCAATTCCCCTCAAGATCGCTATACCACTGCTCCAGGAAGGCGCCATGGAGGAGGATGACTACCTTCAGGACCGTTGGACCAACCTACTTGTCAATGCGGCCAACTCCAACAGTGGGATCGAGGTCCGAGCGACTTACATAGGAATGCTTCGAGACATGACAAGTTTGGATGTGCAAATTCTCGCAGCCATATATAGCTTGCCCTTCGACGCTTCCCGACAACGAACGGTCTGGACAGGTGATCTTCCTACACGCGCTCGCCTTGTAGAAATAGCAGAGGAACCGAAAAACGACAACGACGTCGTCCTGTCGAAAGAGGTCCAAGTATCTTTGGAAAACCTTCGGCGTCTTGGATGTATTGAAGCGCTGCGAAATCTCTACGGAGGCTATTTTTCAGGCAGGGTATTGCCAACGACGTTAGGACGAGGATTTTTTGAGGCTTGCACTTTGAAGATCGAATAACTCTTCGCCCTCTCCTTTCGGAAACACGCAGCTTGAGCCAGCCTCCTAGAACACTGGACACGGTCTATCGCTTATCTTTACGGATAGGAGTAAGACTGTGAATACGACTAGGCGATGGGACTCTGTTGAAGTCATTCTGAAAGACCAGCGCCGCAAGCGCTGGTCCCGCCACCGCTGCGAGCCTGATCGAGAAGCTGACCAAGGCGCACGCCGAAGGGCGGCTGGAAGATAAGTTGAAGGTCTACACCGCCCCACGCCTGCTGATCATCGACGAGATCGGCTACCTGCCAATCGACCGGGTGGGGAAATTTGAACGACCACGACTGGGGAAAATTCGGCGACCCTTGACAACAACACGAGAAGCTAGACCTGGAGTTGAGGATGGCCGCGACCGCTCGCGCCTCATGGTGGCCCCGGACGCCGTCAATGTGAGGTACGGCAAGGGAACCCTGCATGTGGGCAGCACGGGCACCGGGGGGAATCGCAGGGCGTGGACGATGCGGCAAGAGCGGCGGACACCCGAGTACACGACCCGCCTGGATGACGTTCCCATTGCGCGGGCCTAAACAATGGGCACCATCTCAGCCGTTGTGATTGACAACGAATCGAGCACGTTCATAGAGTTCATCAAAGGTGATGATCTCGGGCGATGAGGTTCCTTTGCGGAATAGCTCGAAGGACTTGACTTGATCGGAGTTGACACCGTACTCACCGCGAAACTCCTGCAAGTTGCCGACCACGAGGTATGCCTTGGGCTGGACATTGAACACCTCCTCGCCAGTTGGATTACCGGAGTCATCGCGGCCGCTGAACTTGATGCCAAGCGTCTCTATCGCCGAGTGAACGGTTCCCTGCACCTGAGCGACGGCCCCCGAGAGCTCACCGGAGGGTGCCCAACATCCTGAACGATACGGCTTGGAGGCGAGCAGTCGCGTATCGTGTCGCTTGATCTCAACGAAGCACAGGTTGGAGACTGCGCCCCTTGTTTTCATGACTCCATCCGCCCGCTTCCCGTAGTTGGCGAGCGATGCGCCCTGCACCACTTGCTCCAGCTTGGAGTCATCAAGACCACTCACGAACAGGTAGCCAAGTCCGTACCCGAACATCCAAGTGTTGCGCTCGAAAAAGCCTTGCCACAAAGCTTCTGGTCCCTCGAACCTCGCCACCTGCTTCTCGAAGAAGGCGTCGTCGTCGAGGAGGCGGGCGAAGATGTCCAACTGCTTACGTCTATAGCCGACCGCGACGATGTCCGCTTTGGTTACCCGAGACCGGAGTGCTTCCGTCACGGCACTTTCGTTTTGCTCCAGCAGAGCGGCAGCTTGTTCGGGCGAGAGGATCGCGCGGCGTAGCTGGTCGTCTGTCATGTTGATGGCCTGCGGGGTCGCCAAAGGCATGGACTGGATGACACCAACAAACTCGATGAACTCTTGAATCTCTGCTCCCAAGAGCGAGAACGATGTGGAGTGCGGCTTGCCGCTCGCCGGAGAGAACGCTTGGAGGTTCAGACTGCGAATTGCCCTGTTGTCCTCGAAAACCGTGGCCTTGATGACCTTCTTGTTGCCATCGGTGAGACGCAAGACTACGTCCTTCTTTATCTGCGCGAACTCGTAGTGCTCAGGCGACGACAGCACTTTCGACATGATCCTCACGCTTCTCTCGGGATTTCCGAAGGCAGGAAGACTCGGACTGGAATAGAGTTTTCCTGGCAGCTTGTTTGCGTCGTACTCGTTTGCACTCATGAGACACCTCCGGGGTGGACTTTATCCTTCAGTTGCTGCTATGGGTAGCCTATGACGCCGGGAATGGATGTCCAGGGTGACTGAGGTGCTTCGGATGGGGGCTGACCAGAAGATCAACTGACTCAAGGAACATGCTGTGAACAATTCTGATGACCGCTTCGAGGTGATCCAGTTAAGCGAGTTCATGTGGGAAGTGTGGGAGGTGACGGACGAGGACGACGGGAACGCTGAAGGTAGATGCGTGGCGGTCCACAACACGGAAGATGAGTGCCGGGCATGGATTGCCCAGCAGCCTCCACGGCTTCACTGAGGTCGCGTCGTGTGCTCCAACTACCGCCCCGTCACCGCCGCCGACCGCCTGCTTTCATTCTTCGGCGTCGAGCCAGAGAAGCGCGCCCCGCAGCCCGGTGACGTGTTCCCCTCGGGTCTCGCTCCCATGATCCTCCTGGGACCCGGCGACGGCACCACGCCGCGCCGTCTGATGGCCACCAGGACGCCATCTTCAGGTTCGTCCCGGATTTCATCGCCAAGGTAGAGGGGGCACGGAAGACCTATAACGCCAAAAGCGAAACCGTTGCCATCAGGAGGAACTACAAAAAGGCGTGGTTCGCGGGTCGCCGCTGCCTCATCCCCGCCGAGATCATCTACGAGCCGCGATACGATGAGGAAGGGCGTCACGAGCGATGGGCCATCCAGCAAGCCGGAGCGGTTCCCATGGGGATCGCTGGCATCTACGACGAGGTTACTCACCCGGATGGCCGGAAGATGTTCACCATGGCGATGCTCACGGTCAACGCGGACGACCACGAGTTCATGCGCCAGTTCCACAAGCCGGGGGAGGAGAAGCGGATGGTCGTGATCTTGGACCCGGAGGACTACGCGGAGTGGCTAACCTGCCCCGTCACCGAGGCAGACAAGTTCATAAAGCAGTGGAAGGGGCCGCTGGAGGGGATTGCGGCACCCTTGCCCAGGCGGGCTAAGGCGTCGGTCCTTGGGGGTGCCCCGAGGGTGGACCCTCCGAGAAGCGGCGACCTGTTCTAATCCTTCTGCGCTTCGGGCAAGGCGAGCTGAGCCTCTCCGGCAAGCTCTGCGACAGGCCTTTCCTCTGCGAATGTAAGGGTCCAAGTCGTGACTGCGTGCGCGGCAAGTTGAGCTTGGCGTGCCTTAATGGCTTCCATGGACCAGTCCTCGGCTGCACCTGCGGCCTTCGTAGACAGGAAAGCCGAACCCCGCAAGACGTCGCGCTTCTTGGCGTAGATGGCGTTGCCCATCTTCGCATTCTCAACAGCACTCACGAGAACCATGTTTCCAAGAAGCTTTTGAGCAGCCCTCGCAGTGTCCTCGTCCACGCCCCATTCAGGCCCAGGCGTGAGCGGGAGAATGTGCTCAAGGTTCACGTCTTTGACGTCGTCGTTCGCCACGTACTCAGGATGGGGGTCGGCTACCATCGTCTTCTCGATAGCCCTCAAGTAGTACCTCGCGAGGTGCGCCCTAGAAACCCTGGCGCTTTCAAATGCCTCCTGGAACTCCTTGTCAGGCGGCACATACTTTTTCATGGCCTCTCGAAGATCGCGAGCCTTGGTGATCTTCCCGGTGCCCACCTCAAAAGCCCGCAACGAGTATTGCTGATCGAGCATGCCGCCCCGCCCTCCTACGATCAGGAACCGGACCGACCAACTTACGAAAAGCTTGAAAGCCTTCTCTGCTTCCAGAGGATCGAACTTCATCGCAACCGCGAACAACAGGGGGCGAATCTGCTCGACTTGAAGATGTGCCGCAATGGTCTCGACGTTCTTCCTCACGCTCGCGGGATACGCATCCCACTTGTGATGACCCGGATTGCTGAGAGCCAGATAGTCGCCAACGGCAGCGCTGCACGCGGACAAGAACTTCATTGTTTGCGCCTGGCCCGTCACCTCTGTGCGGACAAGAGCGGCAAGCTCCCGCTCCTTCGTTTGACCATGCTCGGTAATCCAGAAATGGCGGATATAGGTAAGCAACAGCCTATCTCCCTCGTTCCCCGCAACGGTCTCCATGTTGGAAGCGATGAAGTTCCACATCGATTGCGCTTCGGGAAGCCTCGCTCCGACCTTACTGAAGAAGTAGTTCTTGAGGATGTCTGCCTGGGAGGCCTTCAGTCCCCGATCGTTCAACGTCTCAAAGATACGGTATGCGTTGACTTCGTCCGACACCGTCACGACGACGACCGAAGCGTCCTTCTCGATGAACGTGACCCACTGAAGGAGCCATTCCACTTGCCGTTCTGCAGGCATCGGTTTCAGCTTGTCCGTAATGAACTCTTGAACGATTTCGGATGCCCTCGCCATCCTCTGGTTCGACTGCCTCATCGCCACCTGCTTCAGCGCGAACCCTTCTTCTCCGGGGCCGGTGATGATCGACCGGCTAAAGTAGTTGTTGTCCTCAGCGTTCAGGGTCAGCCGCGCGACACGCTCTTCGGTGTTCCTGTCGATAGTTCGCACGAAATCTGCGTCTACAGACTGAGCGCTGACCTCACGCTTGGTAAGGCGAAGTTGGTCACGAATGCGGGCCAGCAAGATCGTCGTCGTCGCGAGCCGCTGCTGTCCGTCCTGAATTGACTGGCGGTCACCCTGGACCAGAACGATGGTGCCAAGGAAGTAGTCGGCTTTCTCGCTCACCGCCTCGTCGAAGTCATGGAGCAAGTTCGTGATGTGCTGCTCTTCCCAGCTATACGACCGCTGGTTGGGTGGCACGACCAAGCTCCCCTCTTTGAGGACTTTGCCAATCGTTGTCTGCTCGAAGTTGAAGTGCGGGATTGCCATGAGCGAGGTAGGTAGATCGTTACTGCCACAGTATCACCTATCCGCAGGCCGACACGTCACCCACCAGCCATGAGGGCTTCCCGTGGTAGATTCTGTGGTATTCCTCAACCCCGCCACTGCGCGGAGCCTTTACAAATCAACGACTTAGCATGACCCGTTTGATGCACGAACGCATCTCTCCGGCACCAAATGAAAAGCCCTGATTCGCAAGAGTCAGGGCTTTTTTCATGGCGTCAGAATGCCCCCGATGTGGCCACCCCCGACCCCATGCATCCGGCCGAACCCCTCCCACCGCCTTGACGATAGTTTCCAGGGAAACTAAACTTCCAGTTTCCAAGGAAACCTCATGCCCGCCAGGCCCCGCTCCCGTACCCCCTCCGCGCTCGAAGCGCATCTGGGCTTCTGGCTGCGCTTCGTGTCCAACCATGTGTCGTTGCGCTTTGCGCAGTTGCTGGAGGCGCAGGGCGTCAGCGTCACGGAGTGGGTGGCGCTGCGCACGCTGTGGGCCCGGCCGCAGACGCGGCACGGCGAGCTGATCGAGGCGCTCGGGATGACCAAGGGCGCAGCGTCCAAGGTCGCCTCCCGCCTGGAGGCCAAGGGCCTGGCGCGGCGGCGCCTTTCGGGCGACAGCGCGCGAGATCAGTGGCTGGAGCTCACCGCCGCCGGCAAGGCCCTGGTGCCGCGGCTCGCGGCGCTGGCCGACGCCAATGACGCCCACTTCTTTGGTCACCTGCCCCAGGACGAGCGCGTCGCCCTCACCGAGGCGATGAAGGCCCTGGTCCAGCATCACCAGCTCAAGGACCTTCCGACCGAGTGAGACCCCCATGAACGACACCGCACATCAACTCATCAGCGACTGTTTCGAGGCCTCGGGCAGCGGCCGCATCCACTTCGGCGAAGTGATCCGGCAGCTTCTGGCCGCGCAGGTGGAGTCGTACCATGTGGACTACCGCAGCGGCCGGACCACCTGTTACCTGCCCGACGGAGCCACGCTGGACGTGGCCTTCGAGCGCCCGCAGGAGGGCATCGCCGATGCCTTCGACGGCGATGCGGTGCGCTCGGCCATCCGCGGCGCGCAGCAGGGCCAGGTGATGTACCCCGAGTTCAAGCGCCTCACCCAGCGCGCAGGCTGCGTCGGCTACACGGTATGGCTGGCCGGGCGCCACGTCAGCTACTTCGGCCGCCGCGGCGAGACGCATATGGAACGCTTTCCGGACTAGCACCGCCAGAAGCCATGGACAGAACCCGGCCTCAGGCATAGAGTGACAGTCCGACCCACGAAGCGCGACGGCTTCTGCCGGTCGGGTTTCTCTCTGCGGGCTGACATAGATCAGCCCCCGCCCTACCCTGCGGATCCAGCATGGGGTGATGGAGCATCTGCAGCACATGAAGCGATGGCTGAAGTTTCGCGACTGGTCCGTCCGCGCCAAGCTGGCGGTGATGCTCACCGTTGCCTCGCTGCTGCCGCTTGCGTTCTCGGCCTATCTGGACGTGCAGAGCATCCGGCAGACCCGCACCCGAGACACCGCCGAACTGCTTGACGCGCGGGCCGAGCAGCTGGCCCATGAGATCGATGCCCTGAACACGGGCTATCTGCGTTCGACGCAACGCGTGGCCTTCCAGCCTGCGCTGCAGGAGTACTGCAGCGCACCTGAAGCCGACAGGGTGCGCCATCTGCCGCGCATCAACGGCATCTTTGGCGCATTCCCGCGCAGTGATCCGTCCATCCGCGGGCTGGCGCTGATCGACGGCAACGGGCGAGTCGCTGTCGCCACCGACGCGCCGATCGTGGGCCTCGACTTCTCCTCCCGTGTGACGGTACGCACCGCGCTGCAGGGCACGCCGATGATCTCGGACATGTATGTGTCCACCATCACCGGCGTGGAGCTTCCCACAGTGGCCTACTTCGCGCCGGTGGCCGACGCCCAGGGGCGGGTGCTGTGCGTGGTGGCGACCTGGGTGCATGCCGAAGCGCTGTGGCGCGTTCTCCGCGAGGCCAATGCCAAGGCCGGCCCGGGCAGTTTCGCCGTCCTCTACGACAGCCTGGGCATCCGGATCGGGCATTCTTTTCGACAGGACATCGTGTTCCGCCCGGCAGGCCCGCTGGCCCCCGAGATCAAGCGAACGCTGGTGGCCACGCGCCGCTTCGGGCCGCGCACGCAGGCACTGCTCGACAACGTGCTGCCCTTTCCCGAGCAGCTCGAGCGGGCGCTCAGCGCCTCGCCGTCGAACGACATGTTCCGCGGCTTCGCGCGCATCACCGACAGCTGGAACTTCGGCGTCGCCAGCCGCCTGCACACCACGTCCTGGACCCTGTTCTACATGATGCCCGAGGCCACGCTGACGGCCGACCTGGCCTTGGCCACGCGCAACAAGGTCATCCTGGCCCTGTGCCTCATGAGCGCGGCGGCGCTCATCGGCGCGGCCTTTGCCGCGACCTTCCTGCGACGCGTCAACGCGCTGGGCCAGGCGACGGGGCAGCTGGCCGCCGGCCAGCTCGACACCCGCGTGTCCATCAGGGGAGCGGACGAGGTCGGCCAGCTGGGCGAGCGTTTCAATACCATGGCCATCCAGTTGCAGGCACAGTCCACCGAACTGCGGCAGTCGCACCACGCGCTGCGCCGCTATGCCGACGAGCTGGAGGCCGCCAACAAGGACCTGGAAGCCTTTGCCTTCTCGGTATCGCATGACCTGCGGGCGCCGCTGCACGTGATCCAGGGGTTCAGCCAGGTCCTCCAGTCGCGCCATGCGGGCCAGATGGATGCCAAGGCCCTGCACTACCTGCAGCGCATCCGCTTCAGCGTGAACCAGATGGAGCAACTGGTGGAGGGCATCCTGCGCCTGTCGCGCCTGGCGCGGCGGCCGCTGGAGCGGCAACAGGTCGACGTGGACCGGCTGGTGGCCGAGGTGCTGGAGCAGGCGCGCTCCGAAGGCATCCTGACCACGCACGAGGTCACCGTGCAGCCCGGCCTCGGTACGGCGCAGGCCGACCAGGTGCTGTTGCGCCAGGTGTTCGCCAACCTGCTGTCCAATGCCTGCAAATTCGCCGGCAAGCAGGCGCGGCCGCAGATCAGCATCGCGGCGACGGCCGGGCCGGGCGGCGAGCGCGTCTACACGGTGCGAGACAACGGCACCGGCTTCGATCCGACGCATGCCAGCCAGCTGTTCGAGCCCTTCCGGCGCCTGCACCTGGCCGACGAGTACCCGGGTCTGGGCATCGGCCTGTCGATCGTGCAGCGCATCGTGCAGCGCCATGGCGGCCGGGTCTGGGCCGAGGCGGCCGAGGGGGAAGGCGCGAGCTTCCACTTCACGCTCGGGCCGCTGGCGAAAAGCGCGGCGAGCTGCCCGACCAGCGCATGAACCCGGCGCGAAACCGCCTCAGGTTCGCAAACCTCACCCACGCGCGTCAAAGCGCGCGATCGCGCGCGACACCTGGCCAAGCGGCATCACTTCATCAACCCCACCCATCCGGATGGCCTCCTTGGGCATGCCGAAGACCACGCAGCTGTCCTCGTCCTGCGCGATGGTGCGCGCACCCATGTCATGGAGCTGCTTCATGCCGCGCGCGCCGTCGTCGCCCATGCCAGTCAGGATGATGGCGAGTGCGTCCTTGCCGGCGCATTCGGCAGCGGAGCGGAACAGCACGTCGACCGACGGTTTGTGCCGATTGACGGGCGGGCCGTCACTCACCACGGCAAAGTAATGGCCGCCGCGCTTTTGCAGCTGCATGTGCCGGCCACCCGGTGCGATCAGGGCCACGCCTCGCTGAAGCCGGTCGCCATCGCGCGCTTCGCGCACGTTCATGGCGCAGACCCCGTCGAGCCGTTTGGCATACATCTCGGTGAACTGCTCCGGCATGTGCTGCACGATGGCGATCCCGGGTGCGTCCGCAGGCAGCGACAGCAGGATCGACTCGATGGCCTGCGTGCCGCCGGTCGAGCTGCCGATGAGCACCGGCTTGTTGACGGCCAGCGCGTGCAGGCCGGCGGGCACGGCCTCGGGCGCCGGGCGCGGCTTGACGCCACCGGAAGCGGCCGCTGGCGTGGCCGGCGTCGCCCGCCGGCGCGGCGCAGACATCGCCGCCATGCGCAAGGTCGACAGCAGCTCGCGCCGCGACTCCTCGAGAAACTGCTTGAGTCCCAGGCGCGGCTTGGCCACCACCGCCACGGCGCCGGCAGCCAATGCTTCGAGTGCCATCTTGCTGCCCTGGGCCGTGAGCGTGGAACAGATCACGGTGGGAATCGGATCCTCCTCCATGATCTGCCGCAGAAAGGTCAGTCCATCCATGCCGGGCATTTCGATGTCCAGCAGCAGCACGTCGGGGCGGCTCTTGCGAATGGCGGGCCCGGCCACCAGGGGATTGGGCGCACTGCCCATCAGTTCGATGGTCGCATCGCCCTGCAGCAGGTGCAGGAGCGTCTGGCGCACCACGGCCGAATCGTCGACCACGTAAACCTTGATTGGCATGATGTTGTTGTCCTTCAAACCTTCACTGAAGTCACCGACGGTGGCTGGTCACCGACCGTCCAGGCCACGCGCCGGTAGGCGCTGCCACCGACATCGCAACCCAGTACGTGAATGCCGTCGCGCGCGAGCGCATCCAGCACCCAGCTCACATTGGCCTCGCCGACGTGATGCTCGCCCACCAGGGCCGGAAACATGTTGCCGCCGCCGAACACCCAGGCCTCGCACAGCCGCGGCTCGATGCCCCGGGCACGCATCTGCGCCTGCATGGCCGCCAGGGCGCCCGCCCCGTCGGTGGTCTGCGGGCCGCCAGCACGGGCCGACTGCGGATGGACGATGTGGCACATCGCGCCGAGCGTGCGGCGCGGGTCGGTCAGCACGACGGCGACACAGGAGCCCAGCAGGGTCTCCAGCCGCTCGTCGCGACCGACACAGGCCACGTCACCCGGGTGCAAGACGGTCATGCCGCGACCTTGCGGAAGGCCCCCGGCGCCAGCGGCTGCAGCGGCGTCTCGCAAGGCACCCGGCCTTCGGCCGTGCCGATGAAGAACAGCCCGCCCGGCCGCAGCTGGGTGAGCACGCGATCGACCACTTCGCGCTTGGTGGGCGCATCGAAGTAGATCAGCACGTTGCGCAGGAACACCGCATCGAACGGGCCGATGTCCTCCATCGGACGGCACAGATTGAGCTGACCGAAACGCACATGCTCGGTCAGGGCCGGCTGGATCTGCACCAGCCCTTCGGATTCGGCCTCGCCACGCAGGCAGTAGCGCCGCAGGTGCTCCTGCGACACGTGACGCAGCCGCTCCTGGGGGTAGACGGCCTGGGCCGCGCTCTGCAGGGCCCGGTCGCTGATGTCGGTGCCCAGGATGCTCCAGTCCGCGCCGACGCGGCCCCGCTTCTGCAGGTCGGCCACCAGCATCGCGATGCTGTAGGCCTCGTCGCCGAATGAGGAGGCCGCGCTCCAGATGCGCAGCTGGCGGGGGCGCTCGCGATCAAGCTCGGCCCGCAGCAGATCGTAATGCGCCGGCTCGCGGAAGAAATATGTTTCGTTGGTGGTCAGCAGATCCACCGCCATCTGGAATTCGCCGCCGTCGTCCTCGCCGGAGATCAGCTCCAGATAGTCCTCGTAGCCGCGCAGGCCCAGGCGCTGGATGCGCGGGGCCAGGCGCGAGGACACCAGCGGCTTCTTGTTGGCCGCGAATGACAGGCCGACACTCGAATGCATCAGGGCGGTGATTTGACGAAAGGTCGAGTCGCGCAGCGTCAGCATGGCACGCCCTCCCTTGCATCGCGTCGCTCAGGAAACTGAGTCGGCGGCTCCATGCAGCTGCGCCCGGATAGACCTGGCACCAAGGGTTGATCGGAGTTCATCCACTCTCTCCGGTTCAATAGGGACGGAAGTTGCCGACAGCCTGCGCCGCGCCCGGCCCGTTCAGGCCTCGCCCCGCACCGCCGCCTGCGGCGCGCGGGGTGATCCTCACCACGCTCGGCGCATGGGCCCGCTGGCGTGGCGCCTCCGGCGACGGCGCGCTGCGCATCCCCGATCCGCCATCGCCCAATTGGAAGAACGCCACCGCCTGCTGCAGCTGCTCGGCCTGGCCCGACAGCTCCTCCGACGTCGCCGCCAGTTCTTCCGACGCCGACGCGTTCTGCTGCGTCGCCTTGCTCAGCTGCGACATCGCCCCGCCGATCTGCGTGACCGACTGGCTCTGCTCCTGCGAGGCCGCTGCGATCTCCTGCACCAGCTCCGACGTCTTCTGGATCGACGGCACGATCTCGCCGAGCAGCTTGCCCGCATGCTCGGCCGTGGACACGCTGTTGCCCGCCAGGTCGCCAATTTCCTTGGCCGCCTCCTGGCTGCGCTCGGCCAGCTTGCGCACTTCGGCCGCCACCACCGCAAAGCCCTTGCCATGGTCACCGGCGCGCGCCGCCTCGATGGCCGCGTTGAGCGCCAGCAGGTTGGTCTGGTAGGCGATGTCGTCGACGATGCTGATCTTCTGCGCGATCTGCTTCATCGCGTTGACGGTCTGCGTCACCGCCTGGCCGCCGTCGCCCGCCTCGCGGCTGGCCTTGGTGGCCATGCCATCGGTGATCTTGGCGTTGTCGCTGTTCTGCGTGATCGAGGCCGACATCAGCTCGATCGAGCCTGTCGTCTCATCCACCGACGAGGCCTGCTCGCTGGCGGCCTGCGACAGACTCTGCGCCGTGGCACTCACCTGCCCAGCCGCCCCCGTCACCGCCTCGACGGCGCTGCGGACCTCCTCGATCACCTCCGAGAGCTTGGTGGCCGTGGCATTGGCATCATCCTTCACCCGCTTGAAGACGCCGGCATAGTCACGCTCGATCCGCTGTCCGAGATCGCCGGTGGACAAGGCGCTCAGCACGCGTCCGACGTCGCCGAAGATGACGTTCGTGGTCTCGACCAGGGAGTTGATGCCTTCACACAGCTCGCGGGGCGGACCGCTGATGCCGTCGAGCGGAATCCGGCGCTCCAGATCACCCTCCTTGGCAGCCCGGGTGACGAGCTGCGCCTGCTCCACCGCCAGGGCCAGCATGTTCGCCGCCTTGACCTGGTCGGTGACGTCCGTCGCGTACTTGACGACCTTGAAGGGCTTGCCATTGAGATCGAGGATCGGGTTGTAGGACGCCTGGATCCACACCTCGCGGCCATCCTTGCCGATGCGCCGGTAGCGGCCTGCGTCATATTCGCCACGGTTGAGCCGCTCCCAGAACTGGCGGTACTCCGCGCTGGAGCGCTCGGCGGTGTCGATGAAGAGACTGTGGTGCTGCCCCTGGATTTCCGGCAGGGAGTAGCCCAGCGCGCGAAGGAAATTCTCGTTGGCGCTCAGGATCCTGCCGTCCATCCCGAACTCGATCACCGCCTGGGCCTTGCCGATGGCCGCGATCTGTCCACCCCAATCGGCCGCCTGCAGGCGGGCGGCGGTGACGTCGGTCGCATACTTGACCACTTTGACCACCTTGCCGTTCATGTCGTGGATGGGGTTGTAGGACGCCTGAATCCACACTTCCTTGCCACCCTTGCCGATTCGCTTGTACTGCCCCGCGTCGAACTCACCTCGGGCCAGCTTGTCCCAGAACAGCCGGTATTCGGGGCTCGCACGATAGGCCGGCTCCACGAACATGCTGTGATGCTGGCCCACGATCTCCTCCAACGAATAGCCCAGGGCTTCGAGGAAATTCCGGTTGGCGCGGATCACCTTGCCGTCCAGCGTGAACTCGATGACGGCCTGCGACTTGTCGATGGCACTCAATTGACCTCGTGCATCCGCTCCTGCCCGCTCGCTGGCAGTGGCGTCCGTCGCAATCAGGACCACCTTGGCGACGCGACCCACTTCGTCCTTGACGGCCGCGTAGGTGGCACGCAGCCTGACCTCCCGCCCCTCCTTGCCCACCCGCTTGAACACGTCCGACTGCGTGCGGCCTTCAAGAAGTGCCGCCCAGAAATCCCGATACGCCGCAGACGCCGCCTGCTCCGTCCCCGCCAGCATCCGGTGGTGCTTGCCCACGATCTCCTGCTCGGCATAGCCGAGCAGTTCGCACAGATGCACATTGGCTTTAAGAACATGTCCCCGGGCATCGAATTCCGCATAGCAGTAGGACGCATCGATCGCCTGGAGGATGCCGCGGGCGTCCTGGCGCTCGGTCTCGGTGTCGGTGATGTCGTAGCGCACGCCCAGGTACTTTATCGGCTTGCCGTTGTCGCCCAGGATCGGCGCGATCACCGCATCCACGTAGTAGGGCGTGCCGTCCTTGGCACGGTTCTTCACCACGCCGCGAAAGATGTCGCCTCGCCCGATGGTGGCCCACATCTGCTTGAACACTTCCTTGGGCATGTCCGGGTGCCGCGTGGTGTTGTGGCCGTGGCCGATCAGCTCGTCGCGCCCGTACTTGGAGACGTCCAGGAACTTCTGGTTGATCGACAGGATGTCGCCCTTCCTGTCGGCCTCCGAGACGATGCTCGTGAGGTTCATGATGTCGGTGCGCACCTTCAGCTCCGACTCGACGACAGCCAGCTGCGCCCTGACCTGCGCCAGGTTCGCTGCGGCCTCCTGGCGCTCATGCTCCCGTTCGCGTTCGGCGTTCAGCAAAGCCTCGCGCGCCTCCTCCAGTTGAGGGCCGGCAACGAGTTGAACGATCCAGGGGGATTTTTTGTCGCTCATGGTGGGGTCTTTCGTGTTGTGATGGGACATCAGATGAATTGCGGGCGCGCCCGCGAGGCGGTCAGGGCAGAGCGGGTGCGCTGGCCAAAGGCTGCTGGGCCGCCTCGCACAGGCCGGCCATCTCGGTGACATCGAGCGTGCGGCCCGGCTCGAGGATGATCACGAACCGGTTGGCAACCTTGCCCATGCCGCGGATGAAGTCGCGGCGCACGGACGCGCCAAAGTCCGGCGGCGGCTCGATCTGGTCGGCCGGGATGTCGATGACCTCGCTGACGGCGTCGACCAGGAGCCCGAGCTCCACGCGCTCGCCTTCGCGCAAGGTATCGAACACAACGATGCAGCTCTTCTTGCCCACCTGCGCTGCAGGCCGGCCGAAGCGCGCCTGCAGGTCGATCACCGGCACCACGGCGCCGCGCAGGTTGATCACGCCCCGCACGAATTCAGGCATCAGGGGCACGGTCGTCATGGCGCCGTACTGGATGATCTCCCGCACCGTGCGAATGTCCATGGCGAACACTTCGTCGCCGAGGTTGAAGGTCAGGTACTGCGTGGCGCCCGAGACGGCGCCGGCTTCGAGTTGTTCCTTGCTCATCTGTGCGCTCCGGATCAATAGGGACGGAAATTGCCGACGGCCTGCGCACCGCCGGGCCCATTGAGGCCTCGCGCCCCGCCTGCGGCGGCTGCGCGCGTGCCGATGCGCACCACGCTCGGCGCGCTCGCGCCGCGCTGGCGCGACACGCCCTCCGGCGCCGGGGCGCCGCGCATGCCGCCCGCCCCCCCGCCGAGGTGGAAGAAGGCCACCGACTGCTGCAACTGCTCGGCCTGGCCCGACAGCTCCTCCGACGTCGCCGCCAGCTCTTCCGACGCCGACGCGTTCTGCTGCGTCGCCTTGCTCAGCTGCGACATCGCTCCGCCGATCTGCGTGACCGACTGGCTCTGCTCCTGCGAGGCCGCTGCGATCTCCTGCACCAGCTCCGACGTCTTCTGGATCGACGGCACGATCTCGCCGAGCAGCTTGCCCGCATGCTCGGCCGTGGACACGCTGTTGCCCGCCAGGTCGCCAATTTCCTTGGCCGCCTCCTGGCTGCGCTCGGCCAGCTTGCGCACCTCGGCCGCCACCACCGCAAAGCCCTTGCCGTGTTCGCCCGCGCGCGCCGCCTCGATGGCTGCGTTGAGCGCCAGCAGGTTGGTCTGGTAGGCGATGTCGTCGACGATGCTGATCTTCTGCGCGATCTGCTTCATCGCGTTGACGGTCTGCGTGACCGCCTGGCCGCCGTCGCCCGCCTCGCGGCTGGCCTTGGTGGCCATGCCGTCGGTGATCTTGGCGTTGTCGCTGTTCTGCGTGATCGAGGCCGACATCAGCTCGATCGACGCCGTCGTCTCCTCCACCGAAGACGCCTGCTCGCTGGCCGCCTGCGACAGGCTCTGCGCCGTGGCGCTGACCTGGCCGGCCGCGCCGGTGAGCGCGTCGGCTGCGGCGCGCACCTCCTCGATGATGCCGGCCAGCTTGGTGGCGCTGGAATTGGCGTCTTCCTTGACCTTGTTGAACACGCCATCGGCATCACGCGTGATGCGCTGGGTCAGGTCACCCTCGGCCATGCCGGAGAACACGCGGCCCACGTCCTCGATGATCGCGGCCAGCTTCTCGCTGGTGGCATTGGCGTCGCGCTTGACTTCGCCGAACGTCCCCTCGTAGTCGCGCGTGACGCGCTGGGTGAGGTCGCCCTCGGCCAGCGCGCCGAACACCCGGCCCACGTCTTCAAAGATGACCGAGGTGGTGTTCACGAGGCTGTTGACGCCTTCGCACAGCTTGAGAATCGGCCCGCTCATGCCCTCGACGGGAATGCGCTGCGACAGGTCGCCCGCGCGCGCGGCGGACGTCACTCGCTGGGCTTCTTCCACGGCCTTGCGCAGCATGGTGTTGGCATTGACTTCCGCCGTCACGTCGGTGGCGATCTTCACGACCTTGAAGACACGGCCCATCTCGTCCTTCACCGGTGCATAGATCGCCTGCAGCCAGACCTGCTGGCCCGACTTGGTGACGCGGCCGAACACCTGGCTGAAGGTCTGGCCGCCAGCCAGGTCCGCCCAGAACTGCCGATAGGCCGGCGTCGCCGCCTCGACCGGGTCCATGAACATGCGGTGGTGATGGCCGACCACCTCCTCCTTCTGGTAGCCCATGACCTTGAGGAAGTTGCCGTTGGCCTTGAGCACATGGCCGCCCAGGTCGAACTCGATGTAGGCGAACGAGGCGTCGATCGCGCCCAGGATGCCGCGGGCGTTGTGGCGCTCGATCTCGGTCTCGGTGATGTCGTAGCGCACGCCCAGGTACTTCATCGGCTTGCCGTTGTCGCCCAGGATCGGCGCGATCACCGCATCCACGTAGTAGGGCGTGCCGTCCTTGGCACGGTTCTTCACCACGCCGCGGAAGATGTCGCCTCGCCCGATGGTGGACCACATCTGCTTGAACACTTCCTTGGGCATGTCCGGGTGCCGCGTGGTGTTGTGACCGTGCCCGATCAGCTCGTCGCGCCCGTACTTGGAGACGTCCAGGAACTTCTGGTTGATCGACAGGATGTCGCCCTTCTTGTCGGCCTCCGAGACGATACTCGTGAGGTTCATGATGTCGGTGCGCACCTTCAGCTCCGACTCGACGGCAGCCAGCCGCGCCTTGACCTGCGCCAGTGCGGCGTCGGCCTCCTGACGGGCCTGCTCCTGCAGGCGGGCCTGCTCGCGAGCGGCTTCGAGTGCGGAGCCGGCGATCAGTTGGGCAATCCAGGAGGGTTTGTTCTCGTTCATGATGATTGACTTTCGGGTTGGAGCCGCGAGGCGGACGGACTGGTTTCGCGGACAGTCCGCGAGGCTTTGGAAAAGGAAACGGGCGCCTGCACTGCCATCTGGGCGAGCGAGGGCACGTCGAAGATCAGCGCGACCTCGCCCGTGCCCAGGATCGAGGAGCCCGACATGCCGCGCAGGCTGCCCAGCAGGCGGCCCAGCGGTTTGATGACGGTCTGATGCTGACCCAGCAGCGCATCGACCATCACGCCGTAGCGGCTCGCGCCGGTGCGGACCACGACGATGCTGCCGCGCTGGGGCCTGGGCGACTCGATGCCGTAGACCTTGCGCAGATCCATGACCGGAAGGACCTGGCCGCGCAACTCCACGCAACCGCGCCCGGCCGCCTCGGCCAGCACGCTGCCCCCCGCATCGGCGATGACCTCCACCACCGACTCCAGCGGGAAGATGAAGCGCGAGGGTCCGACGCCGACCAGGAAGCCGTCGATGATGGCCAGGGTCAGCGGCAGGCGGATCTCGATGGTCGAGCCCGCGCCGGGCTCGCTGTGCAGCGCCACCGAGCCACGCAGCGCCTCGATGTTGCTGCGCACCACGTCCATGCCGACGCCCCGGCCGCTCAGGTTCGTGACCTTCTCGGCCGTGGAGAAGCCCGGCTCGAAGATCAGCTTGAGCACGTCGGCACCCTCGGGCGGGGCGGCCGCGTCCACCAGGCCGCGCTCGATGGCGCGCGCGAGCACCTTGTCGCGCTGGATGCCGCGGCCGTCGTCGGTGATGCGGATGACGATGCTGCCCGACTCATGGCAGGCGGCCAGCGTGAGCGTGCCCTGCGGCGGCTTGCCTGTCGCCTGGCGATCCGCGGGCGACTCGAGACCGTGGTCCAGCGCATTGCGCACCAGGTGCATCAGCGGGTCGGCAATGCGCTCGACCACCGACTTGTCCAGTTCGGTCTCGCCGCCGACGATCTCCAGCGCCACATCCTTGCCAAGATCGGCTGCGGTGTCGCGCACCACGCGGCGAAACCGCGAGAAGGTCTCGCCGATCGGCACCATGCGCAGTTGCAGCGTGCTGTTGCGGATGTCTTCGATGAGGCGCGCCACCTGCTGGTTCGCCTCCATCAGCGCGTTGTGGCGGCTCTGGCGCGCGAGCATCGACGCGCCAGCGCCGGCAATGACCAGCTCGCCCAGTAGATTGATGACCTCGTCGAGGCGGTCGGCCTGCACACGGATGAAGCGGTTCTCCTCTGCGGGCCGGGCGCCACCTTCGGCGGGCGCACGCGCTGCGGTGGCCTTGGGGCCGGGGCCGCGTGCGTCGGGCGCTGCGGCGCCAGCAGGTGCGGCGCCAGCAGGTGCGAGGGCAGCAGGTGCGAGGGCAGCAGGGGACACGGATTTCGCGGGGAAGGGAGGCGCCGCCTCGACCTGCAGCTCGCAGTCCTCGTGTGCGAAGCTGAAAGCGGTGTCGATCGCCTGCCGACCGGTTGCGCCGGCAAATGTGAAGCGCAGCGCCACATGGCAGTTCTCGGCGTCCAGCGCATCGAGCGCCGGAACGGCGCCGGTGTCTAAGCTGACGGAACGGATCTCGCCCAGGCTGCGCAAGTAAGTCAGGATCGCCAGAGGGTCCATGCCATTGCGGAAGGCATCCGGACCGAAGCGGGCAAGGACCTGCCATGCGTCGTGAGCCGCATCTGCGGCGCCGCAGGCCGATGCATTCACGGAGCCGGCGGCGCCCTGGACCGATGCGGACGGCGCAGCATGCGAGGAAGCGGCCACAGACGCGTCTTGCCCCGTTCCGACGGGGTCGCACGCAAAGCGCAGCCGCTGCACGAGCACGTCGCCCGCGCCCTGCGCCTGTGCGGCGGCATCGGCATCGCCCTGGGCCGCAGCCACCAGCAGGCGCACCTGATCGGTCGACTGCAGCAGCAGCGTGCTCAGGCCGGGCGTGACGGCCAGACGGCCCTCGCGCAGCAGTTCCAGCAGCGTCTCCACATGGTGGGTGAAGGCCACCACGTCGTCCAGGCCGAAGATGCCGGCCGAGCCCTTGATGGTGTGCATGCAGCGAAACAGCGCATCCAGCAGCTGGCGGTCTTCGGGCGCGCCTTCGAGTTCGAGCAGCAGGTGCTCGAGCGTCTCGATCTGCTCCTGCGCTTCGCTGATGAAGGCGGGAAGCGCCTGGGCGATGAAGTCCGCGTCGAGTCGGGAATGGTCGCTCATGCCGTTGCTCCCTCGGTCAGGTTCAGAAATCCGGAAAGGCCCAGCGCCGCCACGGCATTGCGCAAGACAGCGCTGGCATCCGCCAGTTGCAGGGCGCAGCCGCGTGCACCGCAGTCGTGGACCAGAGCCACCAGCAACTGCAGGCCGGCGGCATCAACCTCTTCCACCGGGGCGGCATCGACTCGCAGGCAGGACGGCTCAGCAGCGCGGGCCGCATCCAGCGCCTCGATCAAGCCCGCGCGCAGCGGCGCGGCGCCATGGATGGTCAGCTCCGCAGGCAGGGACAGAACATGCGTCATGGCAGCACCTCAGGGCAACACCAGGCGCGACACCGCGTCCAGCAGTTGCGGCGGATTGAAGGGCTTGACCATCCAGGCCTTGGCGCCGGCGGCACGCCCCTCCTGCTTCTTGGCGTCCTGGCCTTCGGTCGTCAGCATGATGACCGGGGTGAACTTGTGGCGCGGATGCTGCTTGACCTGCGTGAGAAAGGTGATGCCATCCATGTTGGGCATGTTCACGTCGCTCACGATCAGGTGCACGCGCTGCGCCGCTTCCAGTTGCGCGAGGCCCTGGCGGCCGTCGCCCGCTTCCAGCACGTCGTAGCCCGCATGGGTGAGCGCGAGCTTGACGACGGTGCGCAGCGAAGTGGAGTCATCGACGATGAGGATGGTCTTTGCCATGGAGGACTTTCGTGGTCTAGAAGAATTCGACCGACTCGGCGGCCGTTGCCTTGCCTGCCGGCGCGACTGCGCCGGTGGATGAAGAGGGGTTGTGATGCACGACGCGCTGGTCGTCCATGGTGTAGTGGCGGGACATGTCAGCGAGCCAGACCTGCGGAGCGGGCAGTGGCTCGCCGCCTTGCACGGCACTGGCCAGGCGCGCCATGTCGCCGCCGATCACGCCACTGATCTGGCTCACCCGGTCCTGGAACTGCAGGTTGAGCATGAGCCGCTCGATCTCGCCACGGATCAGGTTGCCCTGGCTGCGCATCTGCGCGGACTCGGCGCTGAGGGCACGCACGTTGGCCAGCACCTCGCCCACCACCGCCCCCGAATGTTCGAGCACGGCACGGTCGCTGGCGGCGGCGCGCACGGCGACGTCGGCGGTGTTCTTCATGATGCCGGTCACATGCACGATGCCGTCGGTGACCTTCTTGCCCAGCTCGGCCGACACGTTCGACAGGCTGCGGATTTCCTTGGCAATCACGGCAAAGCCGCGGCCGGACTCGCCCGCCCGCGCGGCCTCGATGGCGGCATTGATCGCCAGCAGGTTGGTCTGCGAGGCGATCTGGCTGACGCCGGTGGACAGCGAGCGCAGATCTTCCGTCGCGGTGGACAGCTCGCGCACCGACGTGGCCATGGCGCCCTGCGCTTCGATCATCCGGGTCATGGATTCCAGCACCGGGCGCAGCTCGCTTTCGCAGCGGGCCAGCAGATCGACGCGGTCGCCCTCCTCGGCAGCCGCACGCGGGCCGCTGGCGCCGCGAAAGCCCGCCGCCTCGAACTGGCCGCTGATGGAGGCGAAACTGCTGACGAGTTCGGTGATGGCATGCTCGGTCTGCGCCCTCACCGACTCCACATGCTGCTGCCACACCGGCAACACCGCCGCCAGCAGCGCCGGGTAGTCGCCCGGCTGCGGACCCGGGGCGGCTTCGGCGCCTTGCGACGCGTCCTGACGGGATCGCTGGCGTGCCTGCCAGGCCAGCAGCCAGGAAGCCAGGCTCACCCCCAGGAGCGCCATCCAGTCCGTCCAGCCGCCGTGGCGGGCCACGGGCAAAAGCGCAAACAAGGGACCCAGCCAGAACGCGGCAGGCCACCAGGCCGCCCGCGTCGGCCTGTCGGTCGACGGGGTTGCGCTGTCCAGAAGGGTCGAAGAAGTCATGAGAAACGGCTTTCGGGCTTGGGCCGCGCGATGGCGCAGCGGCTCCTCCCGGATATCGGCACGCGCCGGGCAGAACTTGAGTCAGGGGGAGAAAAGCGGCCTGGAATCATTCGGCCACTATAGGAATGCCAGGTCGCGGGCGATGTGCCGAAATGCGGCGGTTTTGGGCCTCATATCCGGGATGGGGAAGGCTCAAGTTTCCAGAGTCGCCAAGCAACGAACCCGCAGATCATTCGCATCCACGGGGCATCCGGACCCGCCCGTCCTCAGCAGCGGCCGCCAGGGCCGAGCCCAGTGGGTCAGCGGTAGCGCTCGCGCGCCAGCGCAGCCCCCTGGGCGAGCGCCCGCAGCTTCTTCCAGGCCACCTCGCGGCTCATGGGCGCCAGGCCGCAGTTGGTGCAGGGAATGAGGCGATCACGCGCCACGAACTGCAGCGCCGTGCCGATGGTGTCGGCCACCTGCTCGGGCGTCTCGATCGCGTCGCTCGCCACGTCGATCACGCCCACCATCACGTCCTTGCCATCGAGCAGCTTCATGAGGTCGGGCGGTACGTGCGAGTGATAGCACTCCAGGCTGACCTGATCGATGCTGCTGGCCGCAAGCGCAGGGAACACCGCCTCGTACTGGCGCCACTCGTCGCCCAGCGTGCGCTTCCAGTCCACGTTGGCCTGGATGCCATAGCCGTAGCAGATGTGCACGGCCGTCGTGCAGGGCCGGCCATTGGCCTCGCCCTGCGCCTTGAGGCCGCGCGCGGCGCGCTCCAGCGCGCGCACGCCCCAGTCGGCCGCGTCCTTCATGTAGACGTTGAACGCCGGCTCGTCGAACTGGATGATGTCCACCCCGTCGGCCTGCAAGGCCAGCGCCTCCTGATTGAGCAGTTCGGCGAAGGCCATGGCCATCTCGACCTTGTCGCCATAGTGGCGGTCGGCCACCGTGTCGACGATGGTCATGGGGCCGGGCAGCGTGAACTTCAGACGCCGGGTGGTGTGGGCACGCGCCAGCTGCGCCTCGAAGGCATGGACCCGGCCCTTCAGGCGCAGCGGTGCCACCACCTGCGGCACCTGCGCGTCATAGCGGTTGTTGCGGATGCCCATGGTGACCTTGTTCTCGAAGTCTATGCCCTCGACCTGCTCGACGAAGCCATGGACGAAGTGCTGTCGCGCCTGCTCGCCGTCACCCACGATGTCCAGGCCCGCGTCTTCCTGGGCCTTGATCCACAGCAGCGTGGCATCGGCCTTGGCCTGCTGCAGCTCGGCCCCTTCGGCCCGCCACCGGGGCCAGAGCTTGCCGGTTTCGGCCAGCCAGGCCGGCTTGGGCAGGCTGCCCGCGATCGAGGTCGGGAACGTCATCATGGCCGGTCTCCTTGCGCAATGCATGCTTTGTATGTAACAGTTGGTACATTGTTACTCAGTTGCCGTCCGGGCTGCGCTCCTGCCGTCCCGGCCTGACTGGCCGAGTATCTCGCAGGACTACGCATGAGACTGGTTCGACTCTTCGCCGGAACGACCGCCGCCTTCGCCGCGCTCATTGCTCTGATGGCGGGATGGATCGTGCATGCCGAGATGCAGGCATGGCAGTCGGCGCGCGGAGGCCTCGAAGCGCTGAAGATCGCCCGCATCGCGATGGTGATGACCGAGCGCATCTCCGCCGAGCGCGGGCCGATGCTGAACGTGCTGGGAGACGGCGACCCGCCCAGCGCCACCAAGCGCGCCACCCTCGCGGAGTTCCGCGTGACCAGTGACACCGCGCTGCGGCAGGTGCAGGAGGCCGTCGCGGCCAGCACCCTCGAGCGGCGCGAGGAAGCCACGCGGCTGCTCTACCGCGCTCAGTCCATGCTCGCCACGGCGCGGGACGACGTGGACCGGGTGTCGGCCCTGCCGCTGGCCCAGCGCGAGCAACTCGAGGTGATGGGCGCGGTGCACCGGATGTTCGACGTGATTCCGGTGGCGCTGGAAGCGGTGGTGGTGCTGTCCAAGGAAGCGCAGGACATCTACCCCGAGTTCTCCGACGCCATCGTCGGCGCCCGCATGGCGGTGGAGCTGCGCGACTATGCGGGGCGACTGGGCTCGCAATTCTCGGCGGCGCTCATCAACCGCAAGCCGCTGGCCCCGCGCGAGCTGGCGGGCATCCAGGACCTGCGCGCGCGCATCGACCAGTTGCGCATGCTGATCGAGCTGCCCACGCGCAAGGCGGGCACCGATCCGCGCATCCTCCAGGCGCTGCAGAAAATGGAGGCGCGCTACTTCGGCAATGGCAACGGCGTGATCGCCGACCTCGAACGGGCCTCGGCGCTCGGCGTGCCCTACAGCGTCGACATGGCGGGGTTCATCGCGCGCTATGTGCCCGAGATGCGGACCATCGTGGAGCTGCGCGACATGATGGTGCAGATCGCGCTGGAGGGCGCGCAGGCGCGGCACGACCGGGCCCGGCTGAACATGCTGCTGGCGCTGGCCATCGGCGGGGCCGTGCTCGCCGCCGCCACGATCGGCTTCCTGCTGCTGCGCTCGCGCGTGGTCAGCCCCCTGCTGCAGACGACCCGGGCCCTGGTGGACATCGCACGCGGCAAGCTCGAGACAGCCGTGCCCGTGCCGCGTGGCGACGGCGACGTGGGCGACATGCTGCGTGCGCTGGCCGCGCTGCGCCAGGCCAGCATCGACAAGCAGCAGCTGGAGCATGAGCTGCGCGCCTCCAGCGAGGAGGTGGCGCGCCAGGCCGCCGAGATGTCGGAGCGGGCCCGCTTCTTCAACGAGATGGTGGACGCCCTGCCGATCGGCCTGGCCCTGCGCGACCCCGAGGGCCGGCCGGTGTTCGCCAACCGCACCTGGGCGCGGCACTTCGGCACCGCCCCCGAGGCGCTGCAGCCCCCTGCGAGCCGCAGCAGTGGGCCCGCGCACGACCCGGACGCATCGCCCGCGCCCGACAGCGGATGGATGGACGCGCTGCACGTGCGCGCACTGACGCTGCCACCGGGTGGCGTGGCGCGGGCCGAGGACGCGCAGTTCGGCCCGCACCGTTTCACGACGACCCATGCCGTGATGGCCGACGCGTCGGGGCGGGTCATCGGTGTGCTCACCGCGAGCCTGGACACCAGCGAGAAATGGCGTGCCGAGAAGGCGCTCGAGTTCGAGCGCCAGCGCCTGGAGCTGACAGTGCGCTGTACCGAAGCCGGCAGCATCGAGTGGGAGGCAGCGACCCGCCACACCACCTACTCCCCGCGCATGAACGAGATGCTGGGCTTTCCCGCCCATTGCAGCGGCGCCGACTGGAGCTTCGTCGCCCATGTCCATGCGGACGACCGGGAGCACATGCGCGAGCTGCTGGACTATCACATGTCCACGCCGATGGGCGGCGCCCGCGAGCGGCGCAGCCCCACGACGGAGTTCCGCATGCTGCGCGCCGACGGCCAGGTGGTCCACATGGTGGCGGCCGGCGTCGTCGTGGCCGGCCCGCACGACATGCCCGAGCGCTACGTCGGCGCCGTGATCGACGTGACCGAGCGGCACCGCGCCAGCCAGGCGATCGAGGAAGCCCGGCGCATGGCAGAGGACGCCAGCCGCATGAAGTCGGACTTCCTGGCCAACATGAGCCACGAGATCCGCACGCCGATGAACGCGATCATCGGCATGTCGCATCTGGCACTGCAGACCGGACTGACCGACGAGCAGCACAACTACATCTCCAAGGTGGGGCTGGCTGCGCGCAATCTGCTGGGCATCCTCAATGACATCCTGGATTTCTCCAAGATCGAGGCGGGCAAGCTCGACTTCGAGCGCGCGCCGTTCCAGATCAACGAGGTGTTCGAATACGTCTCGACGGTATGCGCCGGCCCGGCACACGACAAGGGGCTGGAGCTTCTGTTCGACATCGCCACCGACGTGCCGACCGTGCTGGTGGGCGACTCGCTGCGGCTGGGCCAGGTGATCGTCAACCTGGTGAGCAATGCGGTCAAGTTCACCGACCAGGGCGAGGTGATCCTCGCGGTACGCGTGCTCGGCCGCGAGCACGACACGGTGGAGCTCCGGTTCGAGGTGCGCGACACCGGCGTGGGCCTGACCGCCGAGCAGAGCGCCCGACTGTTTCAGGCGTTCGAGCAGGCCGACACGTCGACCACGCGGCGCTACGGCGGCACGGGCCTGGGCCTCATCATCACCAAGCGTCTCGTGGAGATGATGGGTGGCGCCGTCGGCCTTGAGAGCACGCCCGGCGAAGGCAGTGTGTTCTGGTGCACGACGCGGCTGGGCGTGCTCGGCTTCCGGCGCGACCTCGTCGCGACACAGCCTGCGGTCGTGGGTCTGCGCACGCTGGTGGTGGACGACAACCCGCGTGCCCGCGAGATCCTCACGGCCATGCTCGCCTCGATGCGGCTGGCCCCCCGCGCCGTCGATGACGCCCGACTTGCCCTGGCGGCCCTGCGCGAAGGCCATGAGCAGGGCACGCCCTGGGGACTGGTCGTCGCCGACTCCGACATGCCCGGCATGGACGGAGTCGCACTGCTGCGCGCCATCCGCGGCGATCCCCCGCTGTCGGCCACGCCGGTCTTCCTGCTGGCGCCCGGGCCCTCGCGCGACCGGGTGCTGCGCGAGGCCGGCGCCGCGCGCATCGACGCCTTGCTGTCCAAGCCGGTCAGTCCTTCGACCCTGCTCGACAGCATCCTCAACACGCTGGCGCGCAGCGGCGAGCTGGTGCGCGCCAGACCTCAGGACTCGCGCGAGGTGACCCGCGCGCTGGCTGGCGCCCACGTGCTGCTGGTGGAAGACAACGCCATCAACTGCGAACTGGCGCTGACGCTGCTGCAAAGCGTGGGCATGCGCGTGGACGTAGCGGTGGACGGCGTCCAGGCCATCGAATGCGTCAACAGCACCGTCTATGACGGCGTCCTCATGGACTGCCAGATGCCCGAGATGGACGGTTTCGAGGCCACGCGCCAGATCCGGGCCGACCCACGCCATGCCGACCTGCCCATCCTGGCCATGACGGCGAACGCCATGACGGGCGACCGCGAGCGCTGCCTGGCCTGCGGCATGAACGACCACATTCCCAAGCCGCTGGACGTCGCTGGCATGTTCACCACCATCCGGCGCTGGATCACGCCGGGCAGGCGCAGCAACCCGGCAGCCCAGCCGGCACCGATCCTCCTGCCTTGACCACTGGGGCCGCCCGCAGCGGTGCCGCTGCCTTGCCCATAATGGCGGCATGACTCCATCCCGCCCGTCGACCCGTCCCCACATCGTCATCATCGGCTGCGGCTTTGGCGGCCTGGAGGCCGCCCGGGCGCTGCGCGGGGCCGAGGTGGACATCACGCTGGTCGACCGGACCAACCATCACCTGTTCCAGCCCCTGCTCTACCAGGTCGCGACGGCCGGCCTGTCGGCCCCGGCGATCGCGGCGCCGATCCGCCACCTGTTCCGCCGCCAGGCCAATGTGACCACGCTGCTGGGCGAGGTGCAGGACATCGACGCCGCGCAGCGTCGCGTCCTGCTGCGCGACGGTGCAGCGCTCGCCTACGACCACCTGATCGTCGCGGCGGGCGCCACCCACAGCTACTTCGGCCGTGACGACTGGGCGCCCTTCGCCCCGGGACTCAAGACCCTGGGTGACGCCTTCGAGATACGCCGCCGCATTCTCATGGCCTTTGAGGAGGCCGAGCGCGAACCGGATCCGGAGCGGCGCAAGTCCTGGCTCACCTTCGTGGTGATCGGCGGCGGGCCGACCGGCGTCGAGATGGCCGGCACACTGGCCGAGATCGCACGGCATACGCTGCCCGGCGAGTTCCGCCACATCGACCCGTCGCAGGCGCGCATTCTGCTCCTGGAAGGGGGCGCGCGCGTTCTGCAGACGATGCCCGAGTCCCTGAGCCAGCGCGCGCTGGAGCAATTGGCCCGTCTCGGCGTGGAAGTGCGGCTGAATGCGCGGGTGACGGCGATCGACGCCGAAGGACTGCAGGTCGCGAACACCGCGAACCCCGAGGTGACGGGCCAGGTGATCTACCGCCTGGCCAGCCGCTGTATCGTCTGGGCGGCGGGCGTTGCGGCATCGCCCCTGGGCCGCTCGCTGGCGCGCAGCACCGGCTGCACCGCCGACCGTGCCGGCCGCGTGGTGGTGGAGCCCGACCTCAGTCTGCCGGGGCATCCGGAGATCAGCGTCATCGGCGATCTGGCGGCGGCGACGAGCCATGCGCCCGGCCAGCCGCCCCGGCCGGTGCCCGGCGTGTCGCCCGGCGCCAAGCAGATGGGCCGCACGGCGGCAGCCAATGTGCTGCGCCGCCTGGCGGGCACGGCCACGCAAGCCTTCCGCTACCGCGACTATGGCAATCTGGCGACCATCGGACGCAACGCCGCCGTCGTGGACCTCAGCACCCCGACGGGGCCCTGGCGCTTCTCGGGCTACTTCGCCTGGCTGTTCTGGCTGTTCGCGCACATCTACTTTTTGATCGGCTTTCGCAACCGCTTCGTCGTGCTGCTCGACTGGGCCGCCGCGTACTGGAGCTTCCAGCGCTATGCGCGCGTGGTCGTGGGCGACAGCCCGGCCCCCAAGGAAGGCGCCGCGCCATGAAGCTGCTGCCCCGTCACCCACTGCGCACGCTGGCTGCCGGCGCCCTGGCGGTGCTGCCCCTGGTGGCCACGCTGCTGCTGGTCGCCTGGACCTGGCGCTTCCTGGCCGAATGGGTCGGCCCCGGCAGCGCCTTCGGACAGTTGCTCACGCGGATCGGCCTGGGCCTGGCCACCAGCTGGGTCACGGGCTACCTGGCCGGGCTGCTGGTGCTGGCGGCAGGCATCTACCTGCTGGGCCTGGTCGTGGAGGCGGGACTGGAGCGGGGCCTTGCCCGCACCGTCAACTACCTCATGGGGCGCATCCCGATCGTGCGCAATGTCTACGACATCTCCACCCGCCTCGTCCAGCTGTTCTCCAAGCCCGAGAAGGAGGGCACGCAGTCGATGAGCGCCGTCTGGCTGCACTTCGGCGGCAAGGACCGGCCCGGCGCGGAAGGCGGCGGCCCGGGCCGGACCACGGTGCTGCTCGGCCTGCTGTCGACCCCGGTGCCGGTGCTGATCGGCGGCCAGCCGTTTCACGCGGTGCTGGTGCCCACCGCGCCGGTGCCGATTGGCGGCGGCCTGCTGTATGTACCGGCGGACTGGGTCGAACCCGCCGATCTCGGCGTCGAGGCGGTGACCAGCATTTACGTCTCGATGGGTGTCACGTCCGCGCAGTACATCGACACGGTCCCTGACGCTGCGGGACGGGCGGCCGCGGGCACGACCCCTGGTACGGCATCCGGCACGGCACCGCCAGCCTGAGCCGGGTGGCGTCTGAGCGCGTCGGCGCGTCTGTGCATCGACGCACCGGACGTCTTTGCCCAGGCGCCTCTGCGATCCTGCGGCTTCGGCGCCGGCCCCCTGCCTCAGGCCGCGCCCCGGCCCCTCTGGCTCTGGAAATAGACCACCTTGCGCGCCCGCTGCACGTCGCCCAGCGGCCGATGCGCGGCCAGCGCCTGCCAGGGATCGAACACGCCGCTTTCGGCCCGCCCTGCCAGGGCCTTGCCGTCGGCAGAGCCGGTGTCCTGCACCGGCAGGACCAGGCGCGCCACCGTGGTCCACGGCGTGGGCCAGTTGACCGATGCATCCTCGATCGGCGTGATGTCTTCACGCGTGAAGGGCTGCAGTTGCAGATCCCAGTCCAGCGCGTGCTGCCGAAGCCGCGCGGCAAAGTCGGCGCCCCAGTCCTCGCGTGCGGCCGGGTTGGGCGCCCCGTTGCCCGCCCCGGGCACGATCCGCACCCGCACGGCGTAGGGACCGCAGGCGATCGGCACGGCGCTGAACAGCGGCTCGGTGGCAAAGCCGCCGAAGGGCCGGCCCACCGTCTTGAGCATGCGGGCCAGACGCGACGAACCGGCCAGGATGCCGTGGCGCTTGAACATGTGCTTGAGCAGCGCGCCGTTGCCGTGCGAGGCAGCCGCCACGAAGGCCACGAACTCTTCACTGCCCGCGAAGGCGAACTGTTCCTGGTTGATCAGCAGAAAGTCCTGGCTCACGGCCGGCCCGTTGCCCAGGGCGGAGTCTCCTTCGACGCCGAACACCTTGATCGCGAAGCCCCGGATGTCGGGCATGCGGTCGGGCGCCCTGTCGAGCCCGCCGTTGGACAGGCGCACCCACGCCTCATGCGTGCCCGGCGTGGCGAACAGGCCCTGCCGGGCAAACTCGGGCAGACCGTCCAGCACGTCGAGCGTCCCCTGGGCCGCCGTGAGCTGCTTGCGGTGCAGCGTGCGGCCCGTGCCATGACGCGCGGACTTGCGCGCCTGGATTTCGGCAAAGGTCTGGGCATGCGCGGTGTAGCGCGCTTCTTCGTCGGGTGCGATGCGTTCGGACCATTGGGTGCTGGGCGTCATGGAAGCCATGGGCGTTCTCCGTCGTTTGAACATCGCCGGGGCCGCCTCCCGGTGGGGATGCGCGGACTCAGCTTCGCAGGTCGATCACCTTGACGCGGACCTTGCGCTCCTGGCCGGCCTGCGCATTGCGCCGCACGGTCAGCTCGGCCGTATTGTCCACGCCCACGCGGTCGAGTTCGCTGACCAGCACCGTGAGGTTCTGCGTCGGCCGGCCGTTGACGGCGATGATGACGTCGCCCACCTCGCCGGTGCGCGGGTTGTAGGGCACGAGCCCGGCTTCGGCCGCCGGCCCGTTGGGCGGCACCTGGGCCAGCACCACACCGAAGATGCCCGAGCGCGCCACGATGTCGGGCCGCACCGGCAGGATGCCGATGCTCGGCAGCGGCGCCTTGCCGCGCGCGATGAGCGCCGGCACGATGCGGTTGACCAGGTCGACCGGGATCGAGAACCCGATGCCTGCCGAGCTGCCGCTGGCCGACCGGATGGCGCTGTTCACGCCGATCAGCCGGCCGGCGCTGTCGAGCAGCGGGCCGCCCGAATTGCCCGGATTGATGGCAGCGTCGGTCTGGATCACGCCGACGACTTCGCGGTAGCTGGTGGTGGGCAGTTCGCGGTCGAGCGCGCTCACGATGCCCTGCGTCAGGGTGCGCTGCAGGCCGAACGGGTTGCCGATGGCGAACACCGCCTGCCCGATCTTGAGGTTGCCGCTCTCGCCGAGCGGAATCGGGCGGATGCTGGTCGGAAAGCGTGACAGCCGCACCACCGCGAGGTCGTACTCGGGCGCGCGGCCGACCACCACGCCCTCGATCGGCTCGCCGGCATCGAGCCGCACGAACACGCGCCGCGCGTTCTGGATCACGTGGTTGTTGGTGACGATATGGCCCTTGGTGTCCCACACGAAGCCGCTGCCCGCACCGGTGCTCTGCACCTGCTCCAGCCAGATGTTGGTCTGCACGACTTCGGTGGTGATGTAGGCCACCGAGGGCGCGGCGTTCTCGAACAGCGAGACGATGCGCTGCTCCTCCGCCGAGAGCGCGCCGCGCGGCGCGATCGGCCGCGGCTCGGCCATCTGGGCGCCCGAGGCGCCGCCGGTGGCGATGCCGGCCAGGCACAGCAGCGCGGCCAGGGCCGCACGCCAGGGGGCCGGGTGCGGGCGCGCGGGTGAACGGTCCGTGGCAGAAGAAAGGAGGAAGCTGAAGCGGGAACTCATGGCACGTCGAATGTGAAAGTCCATCTGGAGCGACCGACAGCGGCCGCAGGCGTCAGAGGGCCGCGCCGTGCAGAAAGTTCAAGCCGCTGCGGGCTGACGTCGCACCGCTCAGGCCAGCTCGGCTTCCTGCAGCAGCCGCCACATGACCTTGCCACTGCCGCTCTTGGGCAGGGCGTCGGCAAACTGGACGATGCGCGGCACCTTGTACACCGCCATGTTATCGCGACACCAGGCGACGATGTCCTGCTCGCTGACCTGGCCCCTGTGGCTGGCCCGCAGCACCACGACGGCCTTGACCGTTTCGCCGCGGTAGCTGTCGCGCGCCGCAATCACGCAGGCCTCCTGAATGGCCGGATGGCGGAACATCAGCGCCTCCACCTCGGCCGGCCAGACCTTGAAGCCGCTGGCATTGATCATGCGCTTGAGCCGGTCGGTCATGAAGAAGTAGCCGTCCTCGTCCATGCGCCCGAGATCGCCCGAGCGGAAGAAGCGCTTGCCCTCGAACTCGACGAAGGCCGCCGCCGTGGCCTCGGGCCGCTTCCAGTAGCCCTGGAACACCTCCGGTCCGTGGATGATGATCTCGCCGGCCTCGCCGACCGGCAGCTCCTTGAGCGTCTCCGGATCGACCACCCGCGCGTCGGTGCTCATGAATGGAATGCCCAGGCATTGCTGCTTGGGGTGGTCGGGCGGGTTGGAGTGCGAGGGTGCGGCGGTTTCGGTCAGGCCATAGCCTTCGCAGTAGCGCAGGCCGTAGAGGTCGAGCAGCCGCTGGGCCACGGCCTGCGGCATCGCGGCGCCGCCACCGCCGATGTAGACCAGGCTGGTCAGGTCGAAGCGGTCGAAGTTCGGGCTGGCCAGCAGGTCGATCACCATGGTCGGGATGTTGGTCCAGTGGGTGACGCGCCAGCGCGAGATCAGCTGGCCCGCAAGCTCCCGGTCCCAGCGCGGCATGAGGATCATGGTCGCGGCGGTGTAGATGCTGGTGTGCATGACGCTGACCATGCCGGTGATGTGGAACATCGGCACCACGACCAGGGTCACGTTGCCCGGTGTGCCGTTGCCCCAGACGGTGCTCGCCACCGCGTTGTGCATGATGCTCGCATGGGTGTGCATGCAGCCCTTGGGCAGCCCCGTCGTGCCGCTGGTATAGGGCAGCACGGCGAGATCCTGCGGCCCGACGTCGGGCGCGGGCGGTGGCTCGGTGCAGGCGAGCGCCTCGGTCCAGGCATGGACCTGCCCGCCGTCGAGCGTTGCGGGCTCGTGCTGGCCGAACAGCCAGTCGCGCCAGGCGGCAGGCGGCGCGTCGTCTCCCGTGACCGCTGGATCGAAGGCGTCGGGAAAGCGTGTGACGATCAGGTGTTCGAGCCGCTGGCCGGCCGGCAGCGCGTTGCTGGCGCGCGCCAGCTCGGGCGCGAGGTCGGCCGTGGTGAGTGCGACGCGGGCGTCGGGGTCGGTGATGTAGTGCTTGAGCTCCTCGGCCCGGTTCATCGGGTTGACCGGCACCACCACCGCATTGGCGCGCTGGATGGCGAAGTGCGCCACGATGAGCTGCGGGCAGTTCTGCATGTCGAGGATCACCCGGTCGCCCTTGCGCACTCCCAATGCATGCAGCCGCGCTGCCAGCGCCAGCGCCTGCTGGACCAGCTGCGCATAGGTCAGCTCGGTGCCGAAGAAGACGATGGCCGGTTTATCGGGGTAGCGCTCGGCGCTGGTCTGCAGGTTGTGCCAGAGCGGCACGGCCGGCGCGGCAAGACGATGGGGCAGCCGGCTGGGCCAGAACTTGTGATGGGGACGCGACATGGACTCTCCTGGGCCTGCAGGCTAGCGCCACCGCCGCGCCTGCGCATCGGGGAAGGCCCCAACGGCCGGCGTCGCCTTCGCGACGCAGGGGCGAAGGCCGACGATGCTTCTGCACTCATGCGCCCCGCGACCGCAGCGCCGCCCTGCGCCTTCGCTGGCCCGTATCATGGCGCGATCAAGAACTGCTGCTGGAGACAACTTCATGAAACCCCTGCGCCTGCTCGCCGCTGCGGCTGCCCTCTGGGCGGCCACCCTCCCCGCCCTGGCCGCCTTCCCCGACAAGCCGATCCGTCTGGTGATCGGATTTCCGGCCGGCGGGCCGCTCGACCAGCACGCGCGATTGCTGTCGGACCGGCTGCAGGCGGCGCTGGGCCAGCCCATCGTGATCGACTACAAGTCGGGCGCAGGCGGCACCGTGGGCGCGCAGGAAGTGATGAAGGCACCCGCCGACGGCTACACGCTGATGCTGGCCAACACCGGCGTGATGGTGATCAACCCCGCGCTCTACACCAAGTTGCCCTACGGCACGCTCAAGGACTTCACGCCGATTGCCCGCACCGCGATGCAGCCGCTGGCCCTGCTGGTCAATCCGAAACTGCCGGTGAACAACCTCAAGGAGTTCGTCGACTACACCCGCACGCGGCCGGGCCAGATCAACTACGGCTCGGCGGGCAATGGCGGCATCAGCCATCTGGTGCCCGAGATGTTCAAGACGGCCACCGGCCTGTTCATGGTGCACATCCCCTACCGCGGCAGCGCGCCGGCGTTCACCGACCTCATGGCCGGGCAGGTGCAGTTCATGGCCGAGTCGATCCCGCAGGCGGCCAACTACCACAAGCAGGGCAAGGTGCGCGCGCTGGCCGTGACGAGCCGCGAGCGCAACCCGGCGCTGCCCGACATCCCGACGGTGATCGAATCGGGCATCAAGGGCTTCGAGGTCGTGGGCTTCTACGGTTTTCTGGCGCCGGCCGGTCTGCCGGCCGACGTCAAGGCGCGCCTGAGCGACGCCTTCCGCCAGGTGCTGTCCAACCCCGAGATCCGCAATCGCATGGTCACGCAGGGCGCCGACCCGGCCTTCATGGGCGCGGACGAGTTCGCGCAGTTCCTTGCGGCGGAAATGCCGCGCTGGAAGAAGGCCGTGGAAGCCTCAGGCGCCAAGCTCGACTGAGCCTACTGCCGAATCTCCGGCTCGACCAGCAGCGTCAGCAGCTGCAGCGACTCCTGCCAGCCGAGGTAGCAGGCTTCGGCCGGAATGACGGCCGGAATCCCCTCCTGCGTGATGCGCAGCTCGACGCCGCAGGACACCTGCCTGAGCGTCACGGTGGTCTGCATCGTGCCGGGCAGGTGGGGGTCGTCGAACTGCGCGCTGTAGCGCAGCTTCTCGTTCTTGACGAGTTCGAGGTATTCGCCGCCGAAGGCATGGCTGTGGCCGGTGGTGAGGTTGGTGAACGACATGCGGTAGCGGCCGCCGACCTGCGGCTCCAGCTGGTGCACGGTGCCGGTGAAGCCGTGGGGCGGCAGCCACTTGGCCCAGGCACCCGCATCCAGAAAGGCGCGGTAGATGCGGTCGGGGGTGGCGCGGATGACGCGGTGAAGCTCGATGGTCTGTGTGCTCATGGTCGACTCCTGGTGGGCAGAGGATAGCCTCCTCCTGCCACGACGAACACGCACCGCCGGAATCGACAGCTGTCGCCGCGACACGGCCGGCGCCGGCGAGGTCGCGGTGCCCGCCCTCTCAGTCCACCTTGACCTTGGCTTCCTTCACGAGCTTGGTGTAATGCACCGTCTCGGCCGCGAGGAACTTCGCGAAGTCAGCCGTGCTGTTGCCGACCGGATCGGCACCGAGGGTGGCGAAGCGCTCCTTGGTGTCGGCGTCGCGCACAAATTTGGCGACCTCGGCCTGGATGCGGGCGATCACGGCCGGGGGCGTGCCGGCCGGCGCCATCAGCCCGTTCCAGCTGTCGGCCTCGAAGCCGGGCACACCCTCTGCCACGGTCGGCAGGTCGGGCGCGAGCGGGCTGCGCGTGAGGCTGGCCACGCCCAGGCCCACCACCTTGCCGGCGCGGATGTTGGGCAGCGCGGTGACGGCGGTGTCGAACATCAGGTCCACATTGCCGCCCATCAGCGCCTGCAGGGCCGGCGCGCTGCCGTTGAAGGGCACGTGCAGCACGTCGATGCCGGCCTTGAGCTTCATCTGCTCCACGGCGAGCCCGCCGCTGGTCACGGTGCCGAAGGAGGCGAAATTGATCTTGCCCGGCGCGGCCTTGGCCTTTTGCACCAGCTCGGCAGCGTTCTTGACGCCCAGCTGCGGATGGGCCACGAGAAAGAGCGGATAGCGCGCGACCATGCTGATGGGCACGAGGTCCTTGTCGGGCGCATAGTTGATCTTGCCGGCCAGAGTGGAAGGCGCGAGCGTGATGGCCGTGGGCGAGGCCAGCAGCAGCGTGTAGCCGTCGGCCGGCGCCTTGGCGGTGAGCGAGGCCGCGAGCGTGCCGGCCGCGCCGGGCCGGTTGTCGACGATCACCGGCACGCCCAGACCCTGGCTGAGCTTGTTGCCGATGATGCGCGCCATGACGTCGGAGGCACCGCCGGCCGGAAAGCCGACCATGATCTTGACGGGTTGCGAGGGCCAGGCCGCGGTCTGCGCGCGGGCGGCGCTGGCGTCCAGCAAAGCCGGCCCCAGCAGGCCGGTGGCGACGGCGAGCGCCAGCAGACTGCGGCGGCGCGAAAGGGAGGGGCGGTTCGGGAGCGCACGGGTTGCACGGGCTTGGACGGACATGATCGGTCTCCTTCAGGATGCAGGGGGGCGGGGCGCTGGCTGGCGGGCGGCGGTCAGAAGTAGCCGCCCTTGCGCGAGATTTCTTCGACGGTCTCGCCCTGGTCGACCCAGGAGAAGATGGTCTTCTCGTTGGCGATGATCTCTTCGGCGCGCAGCAGCACTTCCATGGCGATCTCGCGCGGCACCGCCACCACGCCGTCGGCGTCGCCCAGGATCACGTCGCCCGGCTTGACGAAGACGTCGCCGATCTGCACCGGCAGCTGGTAATGCGTGATGAGGCAGCGCCCCAGGCTGCCGTTGGGGCTGCGGTAGCGGTAGAAGATCGGAAAGTCCTTCTGCAGGATCTGCTGGGTGTCGCGGATGCCGCCGTCGATCAGTGCACCGCGCACGCCCTTGCGCGCGACGGTCGCGGTCATGACGCCCCCCCAGAGCGTGGCCCGCTCGTCGCCCGAGGTGTCCCAGATGACGAAGGCATGCTCGTGCATGTCGTCGAGCATCTGGCCCCGGTAGGTCAGCTCGCCGGAGACGCGGGTGTTGGGCGAACTCTTGACGGTGAAGGCGATGCCCGCCACGGTGCGCTCGGGCCGCAGCGCCTGCAACCGCCCCGGAAAGGCCTGGTCCATCAGGCAGTGCTCCCGCATCACGTCGCAGACCACGGCCGTCTGCAGCTTCTCGTAGCGCGCGAGCAGCTCACCGGTCGGCATGGGGAAGTTCACCTCGGGGAAGACTTCGCGCGAGGCGATGAGCTTTTCCAGCTTCATCATGCGGGCTTCCTTCTGGAGAGGGGTGGGACTGGCGGGCGCGGTGGGGGTCGTCATGAATGCGGGTTCCTGAGGGGCAAGGGTTGTGCGGGGAGCGGGTGGATGGGTGGGGTGGACAGTGGTGGACGCCTGGTATCAAATATGAGACTGGTTATCGCATGTGATTCAATATAGCCATGGCTCGAAACACCCGTCAAGAACCCGCCCGCCCGACACCCTCCCCCCGGCGTGCTGCCGGCGCCCGCGCCGCGCAGGAGACGCCCGACGCGGGCGCGCCCGCCGTCGAGCGCGCGGTGCAACTGCTGCGGCTGCTGGGCGAACATCCCGCAGGCCTTCCTGTTCCGCAACTGGCCACGCACACCGCCACGCCGCGGGCCACGCTCTATCGCATCCTCAAGGTGCTGGTGGCGCATGGCTTCGTGCAGCCGACGCAGGGCGCCGAGGCCAGCTACCAGCTGGGGCCCGCCATCGCGCGGCTGGGCCGGCTCGCGCCGCAGCCGTCGGACCTCGTCGCGCTGGCGCGGCCGGTGATGGAGCGGTTGGCGCAGCAGGTGCGCGAGACGGTCAAGCTGATCGTGCCGCGCGGCCTGGAGGCGCTGACCGTCGCCGTGGCCGACACCGGGCTCGAAGCGCGCGTCACCTCGCGCGTGGGCACGCGCATGCCGCTGCACATCGGCGGCTCGCAGCGCCTGCTGCTGGCGCATTCGCCTGCATCGGTCTTGCGCGACCTGCTCGCGCGCCCGCTGGAGCGGCGCACCGCGCGCACCTTCAGCGAGCCGGAGCGCCTGCGCGCCAGCCTCCAGCGGCTGAAGATGACCGACTCCATCCAGGGCCATGGCGAAGGCCTGGACGGCGTGGGCGCGGCAGCGACGCTGGTGCGGGGCGAGGCCGACACGGTGCTCGGCGCAGTCGTCGCGGTCTATATCCATGCCGGCAAGACCTCCGCGCAGCTCAAGGCCATTGCCACGGCCGTCGAGGCTGCCGCGCAGGACATCTCGGCCTGGCAGTTGCCGCCGGCCGTGGCACCCGAAGCGGCGGACTGAAGCGGTGGACTGAAGCCGCGAACTGAAGCCGCAGGCACGCGCGCGCCCGGCGCTGGGCTTGCGGCCTGCGGGTCGGACCGCACGTGCCGCGAACACCAGCGTGGTGCGGCATGACGCCCCAAACAAGGATCGGCGACGCGTCCCTGGCCTGATTCGGTGCATCAATCTTGTATATCAGCCAGATGAACGCTGGCACGTTTGATGCTGTGGAGGTTTTGCCATGGCCATCTCCGCCTCCGAAATCTCCGACCGCATCATCGAAGCCGTGATGGCGCAGAAGCTCGCGCCGGGTTCGCGCCTGGGCGAGCAGCAGCTGGCGATGCTGTTCGACTGCAGCCGCACCATCGTGCGCGAGGCGCTGACCCGGCTGGCCGCGCGCGGCATCGTGACCGTGAGCGCGCGGCGCGGCTGGTACGTGATCGAGCCGTCCCAGAGCGAAGCGCGCGAGGCCTTCGAGGCGCGGCACGTCATCGAGCTCGGCCTGATCCGCAGCGCCAAGACCGTGGACAAGGCGGCGATCCGGCAACTGCGCCAGCATCTGGCGCGCGAGAAGGCGGCGGTGCAGGGCCACGACGTGGGCGCCCGCAGCTTCCTGCTCGGCGACTTCCATGTGTGCCTGGCGGAGTGCCTGGGCAACAGCCTGCTGGCCGACACGCTGCGCGACTTCACCGCGCGCACCACCCTCATCGCCATGCTCTACCAGTCGTCCCACGACGCGGCGCAGTCGTGCGAGGAGCACGTGCAGATCGTGGCGGCGCTCGAGAAGAACGACCTCGCACTGGCCGAACAGCTGATGGCGCGCCACATCGGCTCCGTGCAGGACGCGCTGCGCCTGCCGGCCGTGAGCGATCCGCTGTCGCAGCTGCGCGATGCGCTGGCGCCCGTCTCCAAGACACCGCCAGCGGACGGCGCAGCCGCCCGGCCGGCACGCAAGCGCCGCAAGCTCGCGGTGACCGCCGCTTCTTCTTCCGATCCCTCCTCCGACGACTCCTCCACCTACCTGGGAACCTTGCTATGAAGCTCACCAAGCGCCACTTCGCCCTCACCTTGGCCTCTGCGGCCGCCCTGCTCGCCTTCGGCAGCGCCCAGGCCCAATCGGCGCTGGACGACGTCATGAAGGCCAGGAAGATCACCATCGCCATTCCGACCGACTTCCCGCCCTACGGCTTCGTGGGCACCGACCTCAAGCCGCAGGGTCTGGACATCGACATGGCCAACTACATCGCCGCCAAGCTGGGCGTGGCGATCGAGCTGGCGCCCGTCACCAGCGCCAACCGCATTCCCTACCTGCAGACGCGCAAGGCCGACCTGGTCATCTCCACGCTCGGCAAGAACCCCGAGCGCGAGAAGGTGATCGACTTCACCGCCGCCTACTCGCCCTTCTTCCAGGCGGTGTTCGCCGCCAAGGGCACGCCGCTCAAGAGCTTTGCCGACCTCGCGGGCAAGAGCGTGGCGGTGACGCGCGGCGCCATCGAGGACCAGGAGCTGACCAAGCTCGCGCCCGCCAGTGCCGACATCAAGCGCTTCGAGGACAACAACGCCACCGTATCGGCCTTCGTCTCGGGTCAGGTGCAGGCCATTGCCACCGGCGCCTCCGTGGCGGGCAACATGATGGCCAAGAACCCGCAGCTGGGCACCGAATTCAAGCTGCTGCTCAAGGACAGCCCCAACTTCATCGGCGTGGGCAAGGGTGAGGACAAGCTGCGCCTGAAGGTCAACGAGATCATTGCCGAGGGCAAGAAGAACGGCGACATCGACAAGATGGCCATGAAGTGGCTCGGCCGTCCGGCCGGCGACCTGCCGCAGTAAGCCTGCCGCGAAAGCCCTGCCATGGCCATCACCTTCGACTTTCTGGCGATCCTCGCGCAGTGGCCGCTGCTGCTCAAGGGGGTGGCCTGGACGCTCGGCCTCACGGTCATCTCGGCGGTGATCGGCGTGGCCCTGGGCATCGCCTGCGCCTGGTCGCGCGCCCACGGCGCGCCCTGGCTGCGCTGGGCTGTGGGCACCTATGTGGAACTGATCCGCAACACGCCCTTCATCGTGCAGCTGTTCTTCGTGTTCTTCGGCCTGCCGGCGGCAGGCGTGAAGCTCACGCCCGAGCTGGCCTCTGTGATCGCCATGGTGATCAACCTGGGCGCCTATGCCACCGAGATCATCCGCGCCGGCATCGAAGCCACGCCGCGCGGCCAGATCGAGGCCGCGATGAGCCTGGCGCTCACCCGGGCGCAGACCTTCTTGCGGGTGGTGCTGCCGCCTGCGCTCAAGAAGGTCTGGCCCTCGCTCGTGAGCCAGATCATCATCGTGATGCTGGGCTCGGCCGTCTGCGGACAGATCTCCACGCAGGAGCTGAGCTATGCGGCCAACCTGATCCAGAGCCGCAACTTCCGCGCCTTCGAAGCCTATATCGTGGCCACGGCCATCTACCTGCTGCTGGCCATCGGCGTGCGCAGGCTGCTCAACTGGGCTGGCCCGCGCTACCTGTTCGGCCGCTGAATCGGGAGCCCACGCCATGGTCGACTTTTCTCTCTGGGACATCTTCCGCAACCTGCTGCTGGCGGCGCGCTGGACCGTCGTGCTGTCGCTGATCGCCTTCATCGGCGGCGGGCTGGTGGGCGCGGCGCTGCTGGTGGCTCGCCTGACGCGCTCGCCCGTGGCCGAGCGCCTGGTCGGCGGCTACGTGCAGCTGTTCCAGGGCACGCCGCTGCTGATGCAGCTGTTCCTCGCCTACTTCGGCATCGCGCTGTTCGGCATCAAGACCTCGGCCTGGACCGCCGCGTCGGTGGCACTCACGCTCTACACCAGCGCCTTTCTCACCGAGATCTGGCGCGGCTGCGTGGCGGCCATCCCCAAGGGCCAGTGGGAGGCCGGTCAGAGCCTCGCGCTGTCGTTCAGCGAGCAGCTGCGCTGGGTGATCCTGCCGCAGGCCACGCGCATCGCGATCCCGCCGACGGTCGGCTTTCTGGTCCAGGTCATCAAGGGCACCGCGCTCGCTTCGGTGATCGGCTTCATCGAGCTGACCAAGGCCGGCACCATGATCACCAACGCCACCTTCAAGCCCTTCGTGGTCTACAGCTGCGTGGCGCTCCTGTACTTCGCGCTGTGCTTCCCGATCAGCCTGTACGCCAAGACCCTGGAAAGGAAAACCCATGTCCGCTGACACCGCGCTGCACGAGGCCACCGCACCCGAGGCCACCTCACCCCAGGCCTCCGTGCCGAAGGCGCCCGCGCCCGACCGCGTGGTCGTCGACATCGCCGCGCTGCGCAAGTCCTACGGGGCCAACGAGGTGCTCAAGGGCATCGACCTTCAGGTGCGCAGCGGCGAGGTCATCGCCATCATCGGCAAGAGCGGCTCGGGCAAGAGCACCCTGCTGCGCTGCATCAACGGGCTGGAGGAGTTCCAGGACGGCGCCCTCACCGTGGACGGCAAGCCGCTGCTGCACGACAGCGCCACGGCCATGCGCGAGCTGCGCCAGCGCGTCGGCATGATCTTCCAGAGCTTCAACCTGTTTCCGCATCTGACCGTCGGCCGCAACATCATGCTGGCGCCCACGCTCGTCAAGAAAAAGGATGCCGCGAGCGCGGCCGAGCAGGCGCACAAGCTGCTCGCCCGTGTCGGCCTGGCCGAGAAGTTCGACGCCACGCCCGACCAGCTGTCGGGCGGCCAGCAGCAGCGTGTGGCGATCGCGCGCGCGCTGGCCATGGAGCCGGCGGTGCTGCTGTGCGACGAGATCACCTCCGCGCTCGATCCGGAACTCGTGGGCGAGGTGCTGCGTGTGGTCGAGAGTCTGGCCGACGAAGGCATGACGCTTCTGATGGTCACGCATGAGATGAACTTCGCGCGCAAGGTGGCCGACCGGGTGATCTTCATGCACCAGGGCAAGGTCCATGAAATGGGCCCGCCCTCGGAGCTGTTCGGCCATCCGCAGACGCCCGAGCTGCGGCAGTTCCTGTCGTCGCTGAACGACTGAGTCGCTCCGGCGAGGGCGGACTCGCGAGGACACTCCGGACGGGCGTTCGGACCGGGCGTTCGGGCTGTCGATCCTGGCCTGCCGTGAACGCGACAGCGGGTGCGCGGGCCTGCGGACGTGCCCGGTGAAACTCCGGTGCCCGCTGTCACGCAGGCCCTGCACAATGCCCGCATGAATTTTCCAAGCTCTCGGGCCCGCGGCCTGCCCGGTCTTCTTGTGCAGAGCCTGCGATGCGCATCGATCTGCCTGGCGCTGTCCCTGTTGCCAGCCACTCCCACAGCCGCCTTCGACCTTCAGGGCCACCGTGGCGCGCGCGGCCACGCGCCCGAGAACACGCTCCCCGCCTTCGAGAAGGCGCTGGCGATCGGCGTGACCACCCTGGAACTCGACACGGGTGTCACCGCCGATGGCGTGGTCGTGATCGCGCATGACCGCGCGCTCAATCCGCTCACCACGCGCGATGCGCGAGGCGAATGGCTGGCGTCGCCGGGCCCCTTGATCCGCAGCCTGACCCTGGCGCAGCTGGAGGCCTACGACGTCGGCCGGCTGCGGCCGGATACGGCGTATGCGCGGGACTTCTCACGTCAGCAGCCGCGCGATGGCACGCGCATTCCCACGCTGGACGCCCTGTTCCGCCGCGTCACCGAGCTGGGCGCCCATGAAGTCCAGTTCAATATCGAGACCAAGATCGACCCGCGCAGTCCGGGCGACACGCTGGCGCCCGAGCCCTTCGTCAAGGCCCTGCTGGCCGTCATCCGGGACCATGGCATGGTGCCTCGCGTGATGATCCAGAGCTTCGACTGGCGCACCCTGCGCCTGGTGCAGCAACTCGAGCCACGCATCCGCACCGTCTACCTCACCATCCAGAGCCATCCCCGGGCGGACACGGTGGCGGACGGCCTCTGGACCGCCGGCCTGACGCTGGCGCAGCACGGATCGGTGCCCGCCATGGTCAAGGCGGCTGGCGGCAGCGTCTGGTCGCCCCACTACAGGGACCTGACCCCGCCGCTGATCCAGCAAGCCCATGCCCTCGGACTGAGGGTCGTGCCCTGGACGGTCAATGAAACGGCCGACATCGAGCGCGTGATGGGTCTGGGCATCGATGGCATCATCAGCGACTATCCGGACCGGGTCCGCGAAGTGATGCGGCAGCGCGGCATGCCCGTCCCGCCTGCACTCAGGCCCTGACGCGGACCCACTTCCTCGACACGCAGACCATGAACATCGACACCGACTCCGCCCGAAGGCAGCACGCCGCACTGAATGACGCCTTGGCCGGCCTGCGGCAGGATGCGATGGGCGTCATGCCTTTCAGCACACTGGCCCGCAATCAGGTCGACCTGCTCGGCGTGCTGCCGCCTCGTTACACCGAGGTGCTGCACCAGCTGCTGGACCGGCTGGAGTCGAGCGCCCTGTTCTCGGAGGAAAGCTGCTCTTTCTCGCAGAAGGACCTGCTGGACAGCCTGCAGATGTGGCTCGACAAGGCAGGCCCCCTGCTCCAGTCCTCTAACGCGGCAAGGCCCCGACCGTGACCGACCCGGTGGCCCTCGACACCGGCACGCCAGGGCCGGTCTGAGCATCCGTCGGCTCAGGCTGCACATCACGGGTCAGGCGATCGGCGCAGCGGCGCTCGACCGCCTCGCGGCGCAGGGCCAGCGGCGTGGCCAGATCGGCGGATGCATCCTCGTCCACCGGCAGATAGCTTACGGCCGAGACGCTCAGACGGGCGAACATGCCCTGCCCGAAGAGCTGGCTGCCCTTGCGTGCGAGTGGCATGGATGCCGAGCAGTCGATCAAGGCAAAGTCCCTGCGGGCGTCCGCGTCCCTTGATACGGGCAGCGGCTGGCTCATCCACATGAGCGGCATGGCGGCAGGAACGCCCGGCACCGCCACCGGAGGCACGGTGGGGGGTACCTGTGCCAGCGGCGCCTTGTACCAGACGCGGACCGAGCCGAACTGGCCGTTGCCCGGGGTGAGGTCGGTGCCGAACTGGGCCTGGTAGCTCGCGCCCCAGTACTGCGCGGCCCAGTCCGTGGGCACGGCCACGCCGTTGACCTGCAGGCCGTTGGCGACGAAGCGCGGATCGGTCACGTCCACCGTGGTGGTGTAGCCCTCGGGCACCGCACCACCCCAGGGGGCGTAGAGCGCGACGTCGTCGTGGCTGTCGGCCGTGATGTTCAGGCCCGCCACCCGGTTGATGAGGCGGCCCGAGCCGGGCTGGGTACCGGACGCCTGGTCGGCCACGAGGGTGATGCGGCCGTTGGGCGCGGCGATGCTCGTGCCCAGGTCCAGCACCAGGTCGCGGGCGGCGGTGGCGATCAGGTGGCTGCCGGCGCGCACTGCGCCAGCGGTGACGAGGTTGGCCGCTGCACTGTGCAGACCCATGGTGCCGTTGCTGTGGGCGTAGGCGACGTTCAGGTCGCCGGCCGGCGCGCTCAGCGAAAGCTCACCGGCGTCGCGCACCGTCCACTGGCCGCTGGTGCGGGTCTGGCTGAGCTGGACGCTGGAGCCCTGGGCCGCGTCGAAGCCAGCGGCCGTGTTGGCGGCATTGGCGACGGCGGCCACGGTGCTGGGCTGCGCTCCGGCGGTGAAGGCGGTGCCACGCGCGGCGTTGATCTCCACGTTGCGGTTGCCCAGGTCGACGGCTCCGGTGGCATCGGTGAGGTTCCAGGCGCGCTCGGTCTGGGTGGGCGCGCCCAGCGCGGCGCCGGTGCGCACGGTCCAGCCGCCCGTCACCGTATTGCCTGTGTTGTTCAGCGCGATGGCCGGGTTGAGCAGGCTCGCCACGCTGTAGCTGGTGAGGGTGTTGCCGAGGTTCACCGTGATCGTCGTGACGCCAGCGGGCAGGCCCGCGAGGACGGCGGGGGTGAGCAGTTGGCTCAGGTCGATGGCGGCGCTGGCGCCCGAGGCGTTGAGGGTGGCGTTGGCGCCGCTGACGACGAGGGTGGCCAGCACGGCGCCTGCGGTGTTGGTGATGACGCCGTTCTGGCTGATGGTGCCCGACTGCTCGATGGTGCCGGTGATCTGCACGCTGGTGCCCGTGAGGGTCACGTTGCCGTTGGCGCGCAAGGTGCCGCCGACGGTCACCTTGCCGGTGTCGCTGGTGGCGCTGTAGTTGCCGCCGACGCTGTTCAGGCCGGCGACGCTCAGGTCGCCGCTGTTGCGCAGGGTGACGGTGCCCACTGTGGTGTCGCGCATCGTGTCGATTTCGACGTCTGCGGCCGAGAGGGTCGAGCCTGCAGCCTGGCTGACGACTCCGCCGGCGTTGAGGCCGAAGCGGCCGCTGGCCGAACTGGCCCCCGTCAGTTGCACGGCGCCGCGCGTCCACAGCACGGCGTCACCGCCGCTGGACGTGGCCTGCAGTTGCGTGGTGTCGATGTTCAGGTCCTGCGCATTGCTCGTGCCGGCCAGGGTGTCGTCGATGGCGCCTGAGCCGATCTTGCCCATAGCGCTCAGGACGACGGAGCCACCTTTGATCTGGTCGCGGCCTGCTGCACCGCCCTGACCCGTGGCGTTGACGATGTCTTGCCCCGCCGCCACCGTGACGCTTGCGGCTGCGTTGGCCTGGGCATTGTTCAGGCTGAAGGTAACGTCGCGTCCCGATTGCAGCGTCGTACTTGAAGCCGTGCTGCTGACGTCGCGGTCGAGTGTCAGGTCCGATGTGGCACCCAGCGCTGCGACGCTGGCAACGCCGCTGGCCGTCACGCCTTGCAGTGTGCCCGCCCCAGCCGCCGTGGCGCCCACACCACCCGTGCTGGCTGTCAGGCCGCTGGCCACATTCACCTCGCCCACCGTGATGCTGCCCGCACCCGCCCTCAGATCGACCGCACCGGCCGTGCTGCTGGCTGCCACCTGCGTGGCCGCACTCTGCAGGCTCACGAACTGGTCACCGCCCGACTGGCTCGCCACGCTGGCCGCCTGTACGTTCACCCGGTTGCCCGACGTACCCAGGCCCGTGCCCGCCTGCAGCGAGATGGCTCCGCCCGTGCTGTTCCAGGTCCCGCCCGTGCTGTTGATCGCACCGCCCGACTGGGCCAGGATGTTGCCCGCCGTCGTGATGCCTGCACCCTGTGTGATGCTGCCCGCAGCGCTGAGATTGACCTCACCACTGGCGCTGCTGACCGATGCGCCTTGCACCAGATCGCCCGCGCCGGTGAGACCTGCCTGCAGCACCACATTGCCCGTACCTGCGGCCGTGACCGTGTTCTGAACATCCAGCTTGCCATCGGCAGCCAGCCGGGCATAGGCGCCGCCTGCGCGCTGCGCACCGTTCACCGTCAAGGCACCGGCCGAGTGAACGTCGAGCTTGCCGTTGGCGTAGATGTAGCCGAGGTTCGCCGCTGCGGGGCTATCAATCACCACGTCGTTGGCGTCCTTGACCACCACGCTGCCGCTGGTGCGCGTCTGGCTCAAGCTCACGCTGGAGCCCTTGCTTGCATCGAAGCCTGCCGCCGTGTTGGCCGCATTGGCGACTGCCACCACACTGCTCGCCTGGCTACCCGCTGTGTTTGCCGTGCCACGTGCAGCGTTGATCTCCAGTGCCCGGCTGCCCAGGTCCACGGCTGCTCCTGTGTCCGTCAGGTTCCAGTTGCGCTGGGTCTGCGTCGCAGCGCCCAAGGCCGTGCCAGTGCGCACTGTCCAGCCACCCGTCACCGCATTGCCGACGTTGCCCAGCGCGATGGCACTGTTCGTCAGCGCCGCCGCGCTGTAGGTGTTGATCGTGTTGCCCAGGTTCACCGTGATCGTGTCGACGCCCGCGGGCAGACCCGCCAGCACGGCCGGCGTGAGCAACTGGCTCAGGTCGGCGCTGGCGCCTGCGCCCGAGGCATTGACAGTCACCACATTCCCGCTGACGACGACGCCGGCCAGCACGGCGCCTGCTGCATTGGTGATGATGCCGTTCTGAACCACATTGCCCGGCTGCTCGATGGTGCCGGTGATCTGGATGCTGGTGCCTGTCAGCGTTACGTTGCCGTTGGCGCGCAGCGTACCGCCGACGGTCACCTTGCCGGTGTCGCTGGTGGCGCTGTAATCGCCGCCGACGCTGTTCAGGCCGGTGACGCTGAGGTCGCCGCTGTTGCGCAGGGTGACGGTGCCCACTGTGGCGTCGCGCATCGTGTCGATTTCGAC
>JBGAIH010000048.1:0-26800 GCA_044225675.1 Burkholderiaceae bacterium | reverse complement strand
GCGATCAACCGCGTCTCCACCACGACCGGCGTCGGCGCCGCTTTCGACGCGCAGAACAACGCCATCGTGCTGACCTCGTCGGCAACCATCACGCTGACGGGCGCTGCCGGTGCCAAGGTCGGCTTCGTCGCCGCCGACTCGGCCACCGCCGCCTCCAGCGCCAACATGGCCTCGCTCGACATCAGCTCCTACGGCGGCGCCCAGCTGGCCATCCAGCAGTGCGATGCGGCCCTGACGCAGATCAACGGCGCGCGCGCCAACCTCGGCGCGGTGCAAAGCCGCTTCGACAGCGCCATCGCCAATATCCAGATCGCGTCGGAGAACACCACTGCCGCCAAGTCGCGCATCATGGACACCGACTTCGCGGCCGAAACCGCCAACCTGACGCGCGCGCAGATTCTGCAGCAGGCCGGCAACGCCATGCTGTCGCAGGCCAACCAGCTGCCGCAGCAGGTGCTGTCGCTGCTCAAGTAAGCGCCATCGCCTGACATTCACTGAAAGACCTCCATGGCCACGATCACCAGCACGGGCGTCGGCAGCGGCCTGGACGTCAACAGCATCGTCAGCTCGCTGATGGCGCTGGAGCAGCGGCCGCTGACGCTGCTGCAGACCAAGGCCAGCACCATGCAGACGCAGGTGTCGGCCCTGGGCAGCCTCAAGAGCCAGATCGCCTCGCTCGGCGACGTGGCCGGGCGGCTGGCCGATGCGGCCAACTGGAATCCGCTCACGACCACGAGTTCCGACGCCTCCGCCGTGGCGGGTACGGCCGCCAGCGGCGCCAAGGCCGGCAAGTACACCGTCGAGGTGACGCAGCTGGCCCAGGCCCAGGCCTTGTCCAGCGGCAGCTTCGCCTCCTCGTCCACGGTCGTGGGCACGGGCCAGCTGACGCTGGAACTCGGCACCACCGCAGGCAGCAGCTTCACGCCCCGATCCGGCGCGCTGCCTACGCTCATCACCATCACGCCGGCCAACCAGACCCTGGCCGGCATCCGCGACGCCATCAATGCCTCGGGCGCCGGCGTGAGCGCGAGCATCGTCAACAGTGGCGGCAGCAGCCGCCTGGTGCTGCGCAGTCCGTCGGGCGAAAGCAATTCCATGCGCATCACCGTCAGCGACGGCGATGGCAACGCCACCGACACGGCCGGCCTGTCGGCCCTGGCCTGGGACCCTGCAGCCGCTGTCGGCGCCGGACGCAACCTGAGCCAGTCGCAGGCCGCACAGGACGCGCGCTACACGCTCAACGGCCTGCAACTCGCCAGCGCCGGCAACACCGCCAGCGACGTGATCGACGGCCTGACGCTGAACTTCAGCAAGCTCACCACCCAGCCGGTGGACGTGAGCGTGGCCATCGACAGCACCGCGCTGCGCAAGAATCTCAACGACTTCATCGGCAGCTACAACAGCCTGAACACGCTCGTCAAGAACCAGACCAAGGCCGACCCGACGGGCAAGGCCAACGGCGTGCTGCAGGGCGACTTCACTGCCCGCGCGCTTGCCTCGTCGATCACCGACGCGCTGCACGGCGCCGTCACCGGCCTGGGCAGCGTGGCCAGCCTGAACGCGGCCGGCATCGAACTGCAGCGCGACGGCTCGCTCAAGATCAATGAAACGCGGCTGGCACCGCTGCTGGCCACGCCCGAGAAACTGCAGGCGCTGTTTGCCCAGAGCCAGTCGGGCAGCGACACGGCATCGCGCGGCATCGCGCTGCGCTTCAAGCAGTGGAGCGCAGCGCTCACGGCCGACACCGGCCCGCTGGCCAGCCGCAGCCAGGGCCTCACGCAAAGCCTCACCAACAACCAGAAGGCGCAGGACGCGGCGCAGGCCAAGCTGACCGCGACCGAGACCCGCCTGCGCGCGCAGTATCAGACGCTCGACAGCCAGATGGGCAAGCTCAACGCCCAGCTGGCGCAGATGAAATCGGCGCTGGGGCTGACGACGAGTTCGTCGGGTTGAATCACCCCTGCTCCTGCGGTATCAGCGCCGCCAGGTCCGTCACACCGATGTCCACGCCGGCCTGGAACAGCAGTGTGCTGGCCTGCCCGCGATGGTGAGTCTGGTGGTTGAAGAAGTGCTGCAGAAGCGGGGCCAGGGGCTTGGCCTGCGACCGGCCATCCGTGGTGGTGTAGTGCAGAATCTGTTCGAGGTCATCGGCGACGAGGCGCTGCGCAAAGTCGTCGATCACCGCGTCGACGCGCACGCGGTAATGCGACAACGGCGCCAGCGAATCGGCCAGGCGCTCGGCCAGCGCCTGCGGCTTCGGAAACTGAGCCATTCGGCTGGTCATCCACGCATGCCCCGGCAGGCCGGCAAAGCGATGCAGCCAGAGCGTGTCGGCTACCGCGATGTGGTTGAGCGTGCCGAAGAGCGAGCCGAAGAAGGCGCCGCGATCGGCCATGAGCGCCGCCTCGGGCAGCCGCGCCGCAGCCTCATGGAGACGGGCGTTCATCCAGCGGTTGTAGTCGGCCATCAATCGGCAGGCGGCAGGCGTCATGCCCGTGCAGCTTACACGAAGGAACCGACGCCTGTTACAAACGCCAGCGGCAACTGACCCTACAGAACCCCCCGCCGCTGCCGATATGGGATGCAAGGACCCCTTCGCCATGTTCGCCAGCTCCCTGCCCCCCATCGCCCACTACCGGGACGTCGCCACCGCGACCTCGGTGTCGCAGGCCGGGCCGCACCAGCTGGTGATGCTGCTGTTCGACGGCGCGATCGCGGCCCTCCTGCAGGCGCGGCATGCGATTGCCACCGGCGACACCGAAACCAAGCTGACCACGCTGTCCAAGGCCATGCGCATCATCGACGAGGGCCTCAAGGCCTCGGTCGAGAGCGACAGCGACCCGTCGCTGGCGGCCAATCTGCGCTCGCTGTACGACCACATGGTGAGCCAGCTGCTGGTCGCCAACCTCCACAACCGCGACGAACCGCTGGGCGAGGTCGCCCGGTTGCTCGGCGACCTGCGTTCCACGTGGGCCGAGATCGCCCCGAAAGCCACCGCCCATGCGAACCTCCATGCCTGACCAACCGACCGCCAACCCGTCCGAGCCCGCCGAGACGCCCGACCGCCTGAGCGTGCTGCGCTACTACGCCGCGCTGCATTGCGCGAGCCGCGAGATGGTGGAGGCCGCCCGCGCGGGCGACTGGGACAGCGTCTGCCGCCTCGAAGGCGCCTGCACCGTGCTGATCGCCAGGCTGCGCCAGGAGTCGCGCGACAACCCGCTCGAGCCGCACGAGCAGCCGCTGCGCATGCGCTTTCTCAAGTCCATCCTGGCCAACGATGCGGAGATCCGGCGCATCGCCGAGCCGATGCCGGCGACGCTCGATCCGCTGAACTTCATGCCGACGGAGGGCAGCCTGATGCTGCACTGAGCATCCCGGCGGCAGTGCCGTGGGGGGCGCCGCGCGAGGGCCGCTCAGACCTGCATGTTCATGATGTCGGAATAGGCCGAAACGAGCCGGTTGCGCACGTGCAGCGCCGACTGGAAGGCGATCTGCGATTTCTGCGCGGCCACCATGGTCTGCTCCAGGCTGGTGCTGGCCGGATCGGCTTGAAAGGCCTGGGCCAGCCGCGTGGACTCGTGCTGGCTGGCACTCACGGACTTGAGTGCCTGGTCGAGCGCGCCGCTGAAGGAGCCGGCCTGGCCGATTCCGCCAACGCCACCGCCCGCACCCACGCCACCGCCTACGCCCAGGCCTGTCGCCGAAGCCGGCATGGCACCGCCTGACGGCGCAGCCCGCTGCGCAGCAGCGTTGCGGCGAAGCGCGTCGAGCATGGGTGTGGCAAGTCCGGTGGCGGCGGGACGGATGTTCATGGCGTCGTCCTGTTGAAGGGCAGGACTGAACTTTAGGCCCGGGCCGGCGCGGCGGTCGGCCGAAAAAGGGCGGGAATGTCCGGCATATCGGCGCACGGCCGTGCGGCGCGGCGGCCAACAATCGTGGCACCCCTTCACACGACCGCACGCTCCCGATGGATTCCAAGTTCACCCCTGCCGCCCTTCCTGCCAGCGACGCTGCCGCGCCTGCCGTGCTGGGCCGGCTTGGCGCGCTGCCGCTGCGCAACAAGATCATCCTGGCCGCCGCCACCGCGCTGCTCGCGGGCCTGGCCTGGGTCTCCGTCAACATGGGCCGCCAGCCCGACTGGCGCCCGCTGTACGCCAGCATGAGCGACCGCGACGGCGGCGCCGTGCTGGCCGCGCTCGACCAGATGGCCATCCCGCACAAGTTCAGCGACGCCTCGGGCACCTTCCTCGTGCCGGCCGACCGCGTGCACGAGGCGCGCCTGCGGCTGGCCTCGCAGGGTCTGCCCAAGGGCGGCACCGTGGGCTTCGAGATCATGGAAGGCCAGAAGTTCGGCGTCACCCAGTTCCAGGAGCGGCTGAACTTCCAGCGCGGGCTCGAAGGCGAGCTGGCGCGCTCGATCATGGCGCTGTCGGCCGTGCAGTCGGCGCGCGTGCATCTGGCGCTGCCGGCACAGACGGCCTTCATGCGCGAACAGCAAAAGCCCTCGGCTTCCGTGCTGCTCACGCTCTACGGCGGCCGCACGCTCGACCGCTCGCAGATCGCGGGCGTGGTGCACCTGGTGGCCTCGAGCGTGCCCGACATGCCGCCCGCCGCCGTGAGCGTGCTCGACCAGACCGGCGCGCTGCTGTCGCAGAACGGCCCGGCCGCGCCCAACGGCCTCGACGCGGCGCAGCAGCAGTACGTGCGCCAGATGGAGCAGAGCCTGTCGGCACGCATCCTCGGCATCCTGGAGCCGATCGTCGGCGCGGGCAACGTGCGCGCGCAGGTCACCGCCGACGTCGACTTCACCCAGAGCGAATCCACCGCCGAGATGTTCGGGCCGAACCAGGGCGCCAGCCCGGCGGCCGTGCGCAGCCAGCAGCTGTCGGAGAGTTCGGGCAGCAGCTCGGGCAACTCCTCGATGAGCGGAGGCGGCGGCGGCCTCGGCGGCGTGGCCGGCGGCATTCCCGGCGCGCTGTCCAACCAGCCGCCCTCGGGCAACGGCGCGCCGATCAATGGCTCCGCCCAGGCCCTGTCGGCCGGCAGCGGCAGCACCAGCAACAGCGGCACGCGGCGCGATGCCGTCACCAACTACGAGGTCGACAAGACCGTGCGCGTGGTGCGCAACGCCACCGGCAGCATCAAGCGGCTGAGCACGGCGGTCATCATCAACCATGCCAGCGTCAAGAGTGCCGACGGCAAGCTCACGCAGGCCGCGCTGCCCGACGCGAAGATGGAGCAGATCAATGCGCTGGTGCGCGAGGCCATCGGCTTCAGCAAGGACCGCGGCGACTCGCTCAACGTGGTCAACGCGCCCTTCACCGGAACCGAGCCGCCGCCCGCGCCGCAGGTGCCGATGTGGCGCCAGCCCGAGACGGTGGAGATCGTGCGCACGGCCGCGCCCTGGATCGCGCTGCCGCTGGTCGCCCTCATCATCATCCTCGGCCTGGTGCGTCCGGCCATGCGCGCCAGCCGCGACCGCCGCCCGCTGCAACGGGTGGAGACCAGCGTGCGCGACGCGATCAGCCTGCCGCCGCCTCCGGGCACCGGCTCGGCCGCCGGCCCCGGCGACATCGCCGCGCTGCCGATGCCGCCGGCCGCGCAGGTCCAGCTGCAGGAGCTGCGTGCCCTGCAGCTGGAGAACATCCGCAAGCAGGCGCGCGAGAACCCCGGCACGGTGGCCAACGTCGTGCGCAACTGGGTCAACCAGCCCGCCTGAATTCCTCCCGCCTTTTCCCCCTGATTCACGAACCGATTTCCCATGGCCACGGCAACTCCCGCAGAAGACGACGGCGTCCAGGCCGGCGCCATCCTCATGCTCGCGCTGGGCGAGGAATGCGCCGCCGAAGTGTTCAAGCACCTCACCCCCAAGGAAGTGCAGCGACTGGGCGAGCGCATGGCCCGCCTGACCACGGTGCCCGACGTGCAGTTCGACGAGGTGCTCACCCGCTTCGAAGGCACGGTCGACTCGCAGCGCTCGCTGGTGGACGACACCAGCGCCTACGTCAGCAACGTGCTCAAGCTGGCGCTCGGCGACGACAAGGCCGGCCTGCTGATCGACCGCATCGTGCAGGGCCGCGACGTCAGCGGCATCGAAAGCCTCAAGTGGATGGACCCGGCCGCGGTGGCCGAGCTGATCCGCAACGAGCACCCGCAGATCATCGCCTCGATCCTCGTCCACCTCGACCGCGACCATGCCTCGGGCGTGCTCGCCGCGCTCGACGAGCGACCGCGCAACGACGTGGTGCTGCGCATCGCCACGCTCGACGGCATCCAGCCGGGCGCGCTCAAGGAACTCAACGAAGTCCTGTCCAAGGTGCTGGCCGGCGGCGACCGCGTGCGCAAGACGCCTCTGGGCGGCACCAAGGCGGCGGCCGAAATGCTCAACTTCCTGGGCTCGAGCATCGAGACCTCGGTGCTCGGCTCGATCCGCGAGAACGACGCCGAGCTGGCCCAGCGCATCGAAGACCAGATGTTCACCTTCGACGACCTGCTCAAGCTGGACAACAAGGCGATCCAGCTGGTGCTGCGCGAAGTCGCCAACGACTCGCTGATCGTCGCGCTCAAGGGCGCCGAGCCCGAGATGCGCGAGAAGGTGTTCTCCAACATGAGCTCGCGCGCCGCCGAGACGCTGCGCGAAGACCTGGAGTCGCGCGGCCCGGTCCGGCTGTCGGAAGTCGAGGCCGAGCAGAAGGAGATCCTCAAGCTGGTGCGCCGCCTCGGCGACGAAGGCCAGATCATGATCGGCGGCAGCGGAGATGAGAGCTTTGTCTGAGTCCGCGAGCGGCGCCAGCCGCGTGACCTCCGCCGCAGCGCTGCGCAGCGTGAGCCCGTTCGCGCTGCCCGAACTCGGGGCCGTGGCCATCCCCCACGAGGCGGCCGCTGCGCATTCGGCTGCCCACTCGGCCGCCCACTCCGCCGCCCCGCGCCCGTCTTCCTTCAGCACCGCCACAGCCAGCCCGCACAGCCCGCTGAGCCGGCGCGACCTGGCCAACGAGACGGCGCGCGCCGCCTTCGAGCTCGGCCGCCGGCGCGGGCACGAGCAGGGCCTGCGCGAAGGCCGCGCCCAGGGCCAGGCTGCGAGTGCGCAGGCCCTTGCGGAACAGCAGGCGCGCCTGGCGGCCGATACGGCCGCGCAGATGCTGTCGCTCACCCGCCAGTTCCAGGATGGTCTGGCCGCGCTCGAAGGCCGGGTCGCTGCCGACCTGGTGGCGCTGGCCGTCGACCTGGCGCGGCAGGTGCTGCGCCGCGAACTCGCGCAGGACGAGCGGGCCGTGCTGCCCGCCGCGCGCGAGGCCCTGCGCGCCGTCGGCGAAGGCGCTGCACGCATCGAACTGCGGGCGCATCCGCTGGACGCCGCGCTGCTGCGCCAGCATCTCGAAACCCCAGCCGGCGCTGCGCTGCAACTGGTCGAGGACCCCTCGATCACGCGCGGCGGCTGCCGTGTCGAGGCCGACACCGGCACAGCCGATGCGACCGTCGAGGCGCGCTGGCAGGCCGCGACGGACCGGCTCGGTCTGGACGGAGGCAAGGCACCATGATCATCAGTCCCGAAGAAAGCCAGGCGCTGAGCGCCGCCGAAGCGGCGCTGGCGGCCGCGAAGGCGCACGCGCAAGCCTCCGCACCTGCACCTGCACCTGCACCTGCACCTGCACCTGCACCTGCACCTGCACCCGCACATGCACCTGCAGCCCCACCTGCATCCACAAGCCCCGCTGCGGCCACAAGCGCACCGGGCCCCATGCCCGCCAGTGCGCAGGCTTGGTCCGCCCACCTGCAGGCCCAGCGCGCGCTGCTCGCAGCCGATGTGCCGCTGGTCAGCAGCGGCCGGCTGGTGCGCGTGTCCGGCCTCGTGATGGAAGCCAGCGGTCTGCAGCTGCCCCTGGGCAGCGTGTGCAGTGTGCGCGACGGCGAGCAGGCCACCGAGGCAGAGGTCGTCGGCTTCGCGCGGGGCCGGCTGTTCCTCATGCCCACCGGCAGCATCGACGGCCTGTCGCCCGGCGCGCTGGTGCAGGGCATCAGCCACCCCGGCGGCGGCGCGCCCTGGCGCGGCACGCTCACGCCGGGCGCGGGCTTTCACGCGCCCACCACGCCCCTGCGCAATGCGCACGGAAGGCGCCTGCCGATGGGCGACGGCCTGCTCGGCCGCGTGGTGGACCCGTCGGGCCAGCCGCTCGACCAGGGCGGCCCGCTGCAGGATGCGCGCAGCGAGCCACTCGCGCGCGACCCGATCAATGCCATGGACCGCGACCCGGTGCGCGAACCGCTGGACGTGGGGGTGCGTGCCATCAACGCGATGCTGACCGTCGGGCGCGGCCAGCGGCTCGGCCTGTTTGCCGGCTCCGGCGTGGGCAAGAGCGTGCTGATGGGCATGATGGCCCGCTACACCCGCGCCGACGTCACCGTGGTCGGCCTGGTGGGCGAGCGGGGACGCGAAGTCAAGGAGTTCGTCGAGGACATCCTGGGCGCCGAAGGCCGGCGCCGCGCCGTGGTGGTGGCCGCGCCGGCCGACCTGCCGCCGCTCATGCGCATGCAGGGCGCCGCCTATGCGACCGCACTCGCCGAGCATTTCCGCGACCGGGGCCAGCATGTGCTGCTGCTGATGGATTCGCTCACCCGCTATGCCATGGCGCACCGCGAGATCGCGCTGGCGCTGGGCGAGCCGCCGGCCACCAAGGGCTACCCGCCGTCGGTGTTCGCCCGGCTGCCGCAGCTGGTGGAGCGCACCGGCAACGGGCTGCGCGGACGCGGCTCGATCACCTCCTTCTACACGGTGCTGACCGAAGGCGACGACCAGCAGGACCCGATCGCCGACAACGCGCGCGCCATCCTGGACGGCCACATCGTGCTGTCGCGCGCCATTGCCGAGCAGGGCCACTACCCGGCCATCGACATCGAGCAGTCGGTCTCGCGCGTGATGCACAACGTGACGCCCGCGCGCCAGCTGCAGGCGGCGCGCGAGCTCAAGGCGCTCTACGCCCGCTACCAGCGCAACCGCGACCTGCTGGCCGTCGGCGCCTACGTTGCCGGCGGCGACCCGCAGACCGACCTGGCCATCCGCCTGTACCCGCAGATCGCCGCCTTCCTGCAGCAGGACATGCACGAAGGCGTCGGCCTGGGCACGAGCGCGGCGCAACTGGAGGCCCTGCTGGCCCAGGCACGCGCCTGAGCCAGCAAGCAGCCAACGGCCCCGCCGCGACGCACTGTCCCCTCCCGCGCCCTTCCGCCCCCCTACACAGCGCGCCGCACCGACCGCCCTACCGTCCTACCCCCACGACGTCAACCCGCACACGCTTTCACCCGCAGGACACGCCCCATGAACACACTGCTTCCCCTCCTCGTCGAACGCGCCACCGAAGCGCGTGACCGGCAGGCCCGCCTGGCCCGCGACGCGGCTGCCGCCGCATCGGCAACGCAGGCCACGCTCGGCCGGCTCGAGGACTTTCGCGGCGACTCGCTGGCGCGGCTGCCCGCCGCCACCGGGCAGGTCACCGATGCGCAGGCGCTGATCGACGGCCAGCGCTTCATGAGCCGGCTCGACGATGCGATCGCGCTGCAGCGGCTGGAATGCGAGCGCCGGCAGGAGCGCAGTGCGGCCGGGCAGCAGCAGCTGGTGGCGAGCCAGCGCCGGCTGCTGGCCTTCGAGGCGCTGGTGCAGCGGCGCGCGGCCGCCGCCCAGGCGCGTGAACAGCGGCGTGCGCAGCAGGCCAGCGACGAGTTCGCGGCACGCGCGACGCAGCGCAAGCTCTCCGGCGGCTTCGCATGAGTGCGCCTGCCAGCGTCGGTCCCGTTGCTCCGACCCCGCGCGTTGGCGCGGCGTCGTCCGCTGCATCGCCCCGCCTCGCCGCCGACGCGGCCTTCGGCCGCCTGCTGGAGCAGGCCCATGGGCAAAAGCACGAGAACGAGGGGCACGAGAACGAGGGACACGAGCACGAAGGCGCACCCGCCGCAGCCGACCGCCTCGGCGTTCGCGATGCCCATGCCGCCGATGGCGCGTCCGCCGCGAGGACGCAAGCGCGGCCCGACCTGGCCGCAAGCCTGCTCGCCCAGCGCTCGGTGCAGTCGGCGCCGCCGCCGAAGCACGGTCCCGCCGCACCGGAGACGTCCGCGCAGGCGCGGCCACCCCATCCCTCTGGCGCCGAGCGGCTGCGCGCCGCACGCGACGACACTCACGCCACAGCCGACAGTACAGCGAGGACCGGCGACGCAGCGGAGTCTCCGGCCGCCGGATCTGCAACCTCCCTGAGCAACGCATCCGACACCGAGGGTCCGGCCCGCGAGGAGCGCCACAGCGACGCCCTGTCCGGGAATGCAGGCCAGGGCCCGGATGCCGCAGCGGGTGCCGCTGCGCCCGCAACGAGTCCGGCAACGAACTCGGACACGGCCACAAGCGCGGCAGCCGCAGCAGCATCTGCCGACGCGCAGCCCGGCGTGCGTTCTGGCGCGCCGGCTACCCGCACGGGGCCTGCAGACCCGGCCCTCGCCGGCACGATGGCCAGCCTCGCACCTGCGGCCGCCAGCACCGGCCTGTTCATCGCCGATGCCGCCACCGGTGCGGCAGGCGGAGAGGCAAGCGGAGAGGCAGGCGCCGCCGGGCCTGCAGCGGGGCGGGCGGGCGGCCTGACGGCTGCCGCAGGCCGCCAGGCTTGCACCGATGCGCAAGGCCTCGACCTTGCGGCCGGCACAGGTCCGTTCGCGGCCGCCTTCGCGAGTGCAGGTCCTCAAGCCATGGCCCATGGCGCGACTTTCGGCAACGGCGGGGCCGCTGCGGGCCGGACGGCCGAGGAAGCAGCAAGCCTGGGCATCACGGCACCCGACCTGCAGAATTCGCCGGCAGGCCTGCCGAGCACGGGCGCTTCCGTGCCCTTGCCCGTGCCGGGCCTGCCGTCGCCGCTGATGCAGGGCCTCGCGTCACCGGCCACAGCACCAGGCGGCGACGCGGGCGTCTGGCAGGCCGCGCTGGCCACGCGCCCGCAGGAAGCGGCCTTTGGCGGGGACCTGGCCAGCGAGGTGCGCCTGATGATGGATAACGGCAGCCAGCGGGCGGAGCTGCGCCTCAACCCGGCCGACCTGGGGCCGATCGGCATCACGCTGCGGCTGCACGATCAGACCGCCGACATTGCCTTTACCGCCGCGCACGCCGCCACGCGCGAAGGCATCGAGCGCGCGCTGCCCGCCCTGCGCGACATGCTGTCGGCGCAGGGCCTCGGGCTCGGCCAGGCCGGTGTGCAGGCGCAGGCCCAGGGTGACGGCGGCCAGGCCCGGCGCGATGCGCAAGGCACCGCCTTGCGGGCGGGTGGGCAGTCCGCGGACGGGGCGGGCCGGACGGCTCGGAGCGACGGCGCCAGTATCCAGTCCGTCACGCGCCCGCTGCGCGCCACGCGCGGCATGCTCGACCTCTACGCCTGATCCGCAGGCCCCCCAGCCTCCTGCAGCCACGGGCGTCCGCCCATCGCGGAGCCGCAAAAAGCGGGTGGTTTTGCCCTGCTTATCGCGGCTTGGGCGGCGCTGCCGCTTCGCACAATCGACGGCATACCCACTGGAGTTTTTCTGATGTCTGCCGATAACGCCGCTCCCGCCGAGGCCAAGGCCCCCAAGTCCAAGAAGAAGCTGATCCTGCTCATCGTGGCGGGCCTGGCCCTGGCCGGCAGCAGCGCAGGCGCGGCCTGGTTCGTGGCGCAGCGCGCGAAACCCGCGGACGCCAAGGCCGCGCACGCGCCCGAGAAGAAGCCCGCACAGAAGCCGGTGTTCTCGCCGATGGACGTCTTCACCGTCAACCTGCAGGACGCCCGGGGCGAGCGCTATGCCCAGATCGGCATGACGCTGCAGCTGGAAAGCGCCGCTGCCGAGGAGCAGCTCAAGGACCGCCTGCCGGCCGTGCGCAACGAGATCCTGCTGCTGATTTCCTCCAAGCACATCGACGAACTGCTCACCAACGAGGGCAAGCGGGAACTCGCGCAGCAGGTCCGCGAACGGGCCGGGCGCATCCTCGCGCAGGCTGCGGGCACCCCGGTCGCGACCGCCCCGGCCGCAGCCCGGCCGGCCTCGGGCGGCCACGGCGCGGGCGTCGCGGCCGCCGACGACCCGAACAACCCGGTGCAGGACGTGCTGTTCTCCCAGTTCATCGTGCAGTAAGAGGTCGGGCATGGCGCAGCAACCGCTTTCGCAGGAAGAAGTCGATGCCCTCCTGGCCGGCGTCACGGGCGAGTCCGACACCGACGCGGCCGACGGCTCCGAGGCCGACAGCGGCGGCGTCCGCCAGTACGACCTGTCGAGCCAGGAGCGCATCGTGCGCGGGCGCATGCCCACGCTGGAGATCGTCAACGAACGCTTCGCGCGCAACTTCCGCGTCGGCGTGTTCAACTTCATGCGGCGCAATCCCGACGTGGCCGTCGGCGGCGTCAAGGTGCAGAAGTTCAGCGCCTTCCTGCGCAACGTGGCGGTGCCCGCCAACATCAACGTGATGCACGTGCGGCCGCTGCGCGGCTCGGGCCTGCTGATCTGCGACCCGACGCTGATCTTCACCATCATCGACAACATGTTCGGCGGCGCCGGTCGCTACCCGGTGCGCATCGAAGGCCGCGAGTTCTCCGCCACCGAAAACCGCATCATCCGCCGGCTGGTGGACGTCATCGCCACCGAGTACGCCAAGTCCTGGGCGCCGATCTACCCGATCGAGCTGGAGTACGCGCGCTCGGAAATGCACATGCAGTTCGCCAACATCGCGACACCATCGGAGATCGTGGTGACCACGACCTTCCGCGTCGAGTTTGCCGACAGCGCGGGCGATCTGCACATCTGCATTCCCTACTCCACCTTCGAGCCGATCCGCGAGACGCTGTACTCGCCACTGCAGGGCGACCACGGCGGTCCGGACCGGCGCTGGGTCACGCTGCTGACGCAGCAGATCAAGGCGGCCAGCGTCGAGCTGGCGGCCGAGCTGGCCTACAGCCAGGCCACGGTGCGCGAGCTGATGGCGCTGAAGGTCGGCGACTTCATCGAGCTGGACCGCGCACCGACGCTGGTGTCCAAGGTCGATGGTGTGCCCGTGTTCGAGTGCGACTACGGCACGCTCGGGCCGCGCTACGGCCTGCGCATCCGCGAATTCCTCACCCATTCGGGCGGCGACCTGACCGCGCCCGGCAACGCCTGACTTCCCGCAGGACCCCACCATGCCTTCCACCGACACCGCCACTCCCGCGCAGGACAGCGCCGCCGACGACTGGGCCAGCGCACTGGCCGAAGCCGAGGCCGAAGGCGCCGGCAACCGCCCCGCCGCCCCAAGCCTGTTCCCTGACCTCGGCGCCGGCGCCGCGCCAGCCCACCGCAACGACATCGACATGGTGCTGGACATTCCCGTGCAGCTGACCGTCGAGCTGGGCCGCACCCGCATCCCGATCAAGCACATCCTGCAGCTGGCCCAGGGCTCGGTCATCGAGCTGGACGCCATGGCCGGCGAACCGATGGACGTGCTGATCAACGGCTTTCTGATCGCGCAGGGCGAGGTGGTCGTGGTCAATGACAAGTTCGGCATCCGGCTGACCGACATCGTCACGCCGTCCGAGCGCATGCGCCGGCTGAGCCGGCAGTAAGGCGCGCAATGAAGACCATGGCGCCCTCCCTTCTCATGATGCTGCTCGTGCTGGCGCTGATCCCGCTGGTGCTGTGGATCGTCAAGCGCATGCAGACCGTGCGCCTGCCGGGCCAGGCCCGCCAGCTCGAGCTGCTGTCGCAACTGCCGCTGGGCACCCGCGAGCGCGTGGTGACGGTGCGGGTGCACGGCCGCGTGCTGGTGCTCGGCGCCACGGCCCAGAGCATCACGCTGCTGGGCGAGCTCGACGCCGCGGCGCTGCCGCCCGAGGCCGACACCGTGCCCGCAGGCTTTGCCGCCCGGCTTGCCGCGCTGCGGCGCAGCGGAGATGCCGCATGAAGCGCATGACTCCCATGATCCGCACCGCACTGCGCTGGCTGCCCGTGCTGGCTCTGGCCGCCTGCAGCACGGCCGCGCTCGCGCAGGGCTCGCCGCTGCAGTTCTCGTCGCAGACCTCGGGCAACACGACGACCTATTCGGTGCCGGTGCAGACGCTGATCGTCTTCGGCGCGCTGTCGTTCCTGCCGGCGGCGCTGCTGCTGATGACCAGCTTCACGCGGCTCATCATCGTGCTGAGCCTGCTGCGCCAGGCCCTCGGCCTGCAGTCCACACCGCCCAACCAGGTGCTGGTGGGCCTGTCGCTGTTCATGACCTTCTTCATCATGGGACCGACGCTCGACCGGATCTACACCGAAGCCTACGTGCCCTACAGCGAGCAGAAGATCGCCTTCGAGGAGGCCGCAACGCGCGGTGCGGTGCCGCTGCGCGCATTCATGCTCAAGCAGACGCGTGCGGCCGACCTGGCGCTGTTCAACCGCATCGGCGGCAATGGCGCTCCGGCGGCGTCCACCGCCGAGACGCCGATGCGCATCCTGGTGCCGGCCTTCGTGACGAGCGAGCTCAAGACCGCGTTCCAGATCGGCTTCATGGTGTTCATCCCGTTCATCGTGATCGACCTCATCGTCGCCAGCGTGCTGATGTCCATGGGCATGATGATGCTGTCGCCCGTGCTGGTGGCGCTGCCCTTCAAGCTGATGCTGTTCGTGCTGGCCGACGGCTGGAACCTGCTGATCGGCTCGCTGGTGGCCAGTTTCGGAGGTGCGTCATGACGCCCGAAGCCGTGCTGGCCTTCGGCCGCATCGCGATGGAGATGCTGATCCAGGTGTCGGCGCCGGTCCTCGTCGTGGCCCTGGGCACGGGTCTGACGGTCAGCCTGTTCCAGGCGGTGACGCAGATCAACGAGTCCACGCTGTCCTTCCTGCCCAAGCTGCTGGCGGTGCTCGGTGCGCTGGCGGTGTCGGGGCCGTGGATGATCTCGGTGCTGGTCGACTGGATCCGGGAAGTCATCTCGGGCATCCCGGCCGCCATCGGCTGATGTTCACCTTCTCGCAGGCGCAGCTGGATTTGTGGCTGGCCACGGGCCTGCTGCCCTTCGTGCGCATCCTTGCGCTGTTCTCGGCGGCGCCGCTGCTGTCGCACCGCGCCTTTCCGGCGCGCGCGCGGGTGGCCCTGGCCGCTGCCATCGCCTTCGTGGCCGCACCGTTCGCCAACGTGCCGGCCGGATTGTCGCTGGCGTCGGCCAGCGGCTTCGGCCTCGTCTTCCAGCAGGTCGCCATCGGCCTGGCTCTGGGCTTTGCCGCACGGCTGCTGTTCGCGGTGTTCGAGATCGCGGGCGAATTCATCGGCCTGCAGATGGGGTTTTCGTTTGCCGGCTTCTTCGATCCGCAGGGCGGCAGCGAGTCGGCCGTGGGCACCTGGCTCAACACGCTGGCCATGATGCTGTTCATCGCGCTCAATGCGCATCTGGTGCTGATCGACGCGCTGATCGGCACCTTCGCAGCCTTCCCGATCGCGGCCGACCCGTTCTCGTCGTTCGCGCGCATGCGGCTGGATCTGCTGGGCAGCGAGATGTTCCGCCTCGCCCTGGGCCTGGCGCTGCCGGCGACCATGCTGATGCTGTTCATCAACCTGGTGCTGGGCTTTGCCTCGCGTGTGGCGCCGCAGCTGTCGCTGTTTTCCATCGGCTTTCCGGTGACGCTGCTGGCCGGGCTGATGGCGCTGGCGCTCGGCACGGAGCACCTGGCCGGGCCGCTGGACGAGGCCCTGCGGGTCTTCCTCGCGCCGCTGCGCTGAGGGCCTTGCAGGGCAGGGCATCGCGGGCGGTCAGGATGCGATGCAGGGCCCCGGCAGGCTCGCCGGGCCTCAAAGCCTGAAGGGCCGGAATGGCCTGAGCGCCTCAGGTCGTGATCGGCGCGAAGCGCACACCCACCCGCAGCATGAGCCGGCCCGCAATCGCCGCCAGCGGCAGCACCTCGTGCGCGGCGCCCGCCGCGATGGCGGCGCGCGGCATGCCGAAGACAATGCAGCTGGCTTCATCCTGCACGATGTTGTGGGCGCCGGCCTCGCGCATCTCGCGCATGGCCTGCGCGCCGTCGGCGCCCATGCCGGTGAGCATGAGGCCGATGGCCTGCGGCCCCGCAGCGCGTGCGACCGAGCGAAACAGCACGTCGACGGAAGGCTTGTGGCGGTTGACCGGATCGCCGCCAGTGACGCGGGCGACGAAGGCCATGCCGGCGCGTTCGACCCACAGGTGCATGCCGCCGGGTGCCACGTAGGCATGACCCTGGAGAATGCGCTCGCCGTCCTGCGCCTCCTTGACCCGCACGCGGCACAGGCCGTCCAGCCGCGCCGCGAAACTCGCGGTGAAGCCCGGCGGCATGTGCTGGGTGATCACGATGCCGGGCGCGTCGGCCGGCAGGTCCATGAGGACGGCGCGGATCGCCTCGGTGCCACCGGTGGAGGCCCCGATCGCGATCAGCGCCTCGGAATCGAGCCCGCTGCCCGTGGCCTGCGGGCGGCGCGGCACCGGCGCATGGACGGGCGCGGGTTCGCGCCGGCCGACGCGTGCCTGCGCGGCAATGCGGATCTTCTCGACGATCTCGCCGGCCGCAGCGCCCAGGCCCGTGCGCACATTGAGCGTGGGCTTGGCCACGAAATCGACCGCCCCCAGCTCCAGCGCCCGCAGCGTGGTCTGCGTGCCACGCTCGGTGAGGGTGGAGATCATGACCACCGGCGTGGGCTTCAGGCGCATCAGCCGCTCCAGGAAATCGAGGCCGTCCATGCGCGGCATCTCCACGTCGAGCGTGATCACGTCGGGGTTGAGTTCGCGGATGACCTCGCGCGCGATGATCGGGTCGACCGCCTGGCCGACCACTCGCATGTCGGGCGTGCTGTTGATCACTTCCGTCAGGACGCTGCGCACCAGCGCGGAGTCGTCCACCACCACCACACGGATCGTCATGAGAAGAGCTCCATCGCGCCTGCGCGCGGTTGCTGCACGAGCTGCGCCCGGTAGCGCTCCTCCTGCAGTTCGAATTCGGCGCCATGGGTGGCCGGCAGCCGGCGGCACAGCACGCGCCCGTCGGCCGGAAACAGGCAGATGCGGCGCGGCCACAGACCCAGCACGTCGCTGGCGCGCACCGGGATGCGCTCCTGCGCCAGAAAGCCCTGCACGAAAGCCACGTTCTGCTCGCCGATGGAGGTGCTGGCCAGGCTCTTCATGACCTGGCCGCCCCCGAAGATCTTGGCTTCGAGATGGCCCCGGCGCGCACCGCGCTTGATCATCTCGTTGATCAGCAGCTCCATGGCGAAGGCGCCGAAGCGCCCGCTCGCGCCGGAGTCGGCGCCGTCGCGGCCATCGGGGAGCATGAAGTGGTTCATGCCGGCCACGCCGGTGCCGGCGTCGCGCAGGCAGGCCGCGACGCACGAACCCAGCGTGGTGGTGATGACCACGTCCTGGTCGCTGACGCAGAACTCGCCGGGCAGCACCTTGACCGATGCACGGTCGAAGCTCGGGTCGTGGAAGAAGAACGAGGCTTCCTGCTCGCGGCGCGGCTGGCGGCGCAGGGCCTGGATCACGGACTCGATGCGCGGGGCGGCGGCCACCATGTCAGGCTCCGGCGCGGCGGTAGGCCGTCTTGCCCATGAGCTGGAACAGGTCGCGGTGCTCGGTGAAGTTCTCGGAATGGCCGACGATGAGCAGGCCCTCGGGCCGCAGGCAGGCATGCAGCCGCTGCAGCACCTGGCGCTGGGTGGGCCGGTCGAAGTAGATCATCACGTTGCGGCAGAAGATCACGTCGTAGGGCTCCTTCGGCCAGGTGGACGACAGGAGGTTGAAGCTGCGGAACGCGATCATCGAGCGCAGCTCGGGCTTGACGCGGACCTTGCCGGCGTTGCTGCCGGTGCCGCGCAGGAAGAAGCGCCGCAGCCTGGCCTCGCCCAGGCTGGCCACGTCCTCCATCGCGTAGGCGCCGGCCTCGGCCGTGGCCAGCACGCGCGTGTCGATGTCGCTTGCATCGATGCTCACGCGTGCGGCGGCGCCGGGCCGGCCCTCCAGCGCCTCGACCACGGTCATGGCGATGCTGTAGGGCTCCTCGCCGGTCGATGCGGCGCAGCACCAGATGCGCTGGGCACTGCCGGCCGGCGCCGCCTGCAGCCGGTCCGCCAGCACCGGAAAGTGGTGGGCTTCGCGGAAGAACGCGGTGAGGTTGGTGGTCAGGCAGTTGATGAACTCCTGCCACTCGCTGCTGGCCAGGTTCGGCTCGCCCTGCAGCCGGTCGAGGTAGCTGCTGAAGCTGGTGTAGCCCGTCTCGCGCAGGCGCCGCGACAGCCGGCTGTAGACCATGTTCTGCTTGCCGGGATTCAGCGCAATGCCCGCACGCGCATGGATGAGCGCGCGCACGCGCTCGAAGTCATGCGCGCTGAACGCGATGTCGCGCGGGTGCGTCAGGCTGGCGTCGTAGACGTTCGTCATGGCGTTGGCGCCCGGCGAAGGGTGACCCTGCGCGATCAGCCGAAGGCCGGCTGGGAGCTGAGCCGGAACGACATCACCATGCGGGCCAGAGCCTGCGCCTGGTCCTTCAGGCTCTGCGCGGCGGCGGCAGCTTCCTCCACCAGCGCGGCGTTCTGCTGCGTGATCTGGTCGAGCTGGCCGACGGCGGTGTTGATCTCGCCGATGCCGCCGGCCTGTACGGCGGCAGCCGTGGTGATCTCGCTGATGGCCTGCGTCACCTGGCCGACGCTGCGCACGATCTCGTCCATGGTGGCCCCTGCATCGGTCACCAGCTGGGTGCCTGCAGCCACCTTGCCGACGCTCGCGCCGATCAGCGACTTGATCTCGCGCGCGGCGTCGGCCGAGCGGCCCGCGAGGTTGCGCACTTCGGCCGCCACGACGGCGAAGCCGCGGCCCTGCTCACCGGCCCGCGCCGCCTCCACCGCCGCATTCAGCGCGAGGATGTTGGTCTGGAAGGCGATGCCGTCGATCACGCCGATGATCTCGGAGATGCGGCTGGAGCCCGCGTTGATGTCGTTCATGGTGTCGACGACGCGCGCGAACACCTCACCGCCGCGCCGCGCGACGTCGGTCGCGTTGCTGGCCAGTTCGTTGGCCGTGCGGGCCGAGTCGGCGGACTTGCGCACGGTGTCGGTCAGCTGGCCCATGGTCGCAGCGGTCTGCTGCAGGTTGCTCGCGGCCTGTTCGGTTCTGGAGCTCAGGTCCTGGTTGCCGCTGGCGATCTGGCCGGTGGCCACGCCCACGCTCTCGGTGCCGTGGCGGATGCCGGTGACCATGTGGCGCAGGCTCTCCTGCATGTCGGCCAGCCCCTGCTGGAGTTCGCCGAGTTCGTCGCGCCGCGTGACCTCGATGTCATGGGCCAGATCCCCGGCGGCGATGTCGCGCGCCGAGGCGATGGCTGCGCGGATCGGCCGCACCAGGCTGCGGGCCACCAGCCAGGCGAGCAGCGCGCCGATGGCGACAGCCGCAACCGACAGGCCGGCGAAGAGATACAGCGCACGCACGAGGTCGCGGTCCATCGCCTCGGACTGGGTGCGCAGCTCCGTCTCGACGCGGGCGACCACGTTGTCCAGCGACTGCAGGTAGGCGGTGGCGGCGGGCACCATCTGGCTTTCGATGTCCGCCAGCGCAGCGGCGGCTTCGTCCGGCCGCGCCAGCCGCGCCATCAGCGGCGCGCGAATGGCCAGGTAGGCCTTGCGCTTCTGCGCGGCCGTGGCCATGAGCTCGCGTTCACCGGGATCGTCGAGCCGCGACTCCAGCCGCGTCTGCAGCTCCGAGATCGCGGCCGAGCCCTGCTTCATCTCGCCTTCGATCCAGCCCTGCAGCGCAGGCGGGCTGCCGGCCTTGGCGAGAGCCAGCGCGCGGATCACGTTCATGCGGGTCTGCGCGCTCCACTGGAACACGATGTGACGACTGTCGGCCAGCTCGGCCTGACGGTCCTTCAGGCCCTTGAAGGCCTGCAGCTGGACCATCGCCAGGCCCGAGATGCCGGCCAGCAGGAGCAGCAGCACGCCGAAGGCGAGCATCAGGCGGCCCCACAGGCGCAGGCCACGGCCACCGGCGGCGGAGTTCTTGAGGTGCGTGTTCGCGGTTGTCATGCGGCTTCTCCGGCAAGGCCGAGCGATGCGTCGCCCAGCAGGCTGTCCATGTCCACGAGCATCAGCATGCGGTCGTCCACGCTGGCGATGCCGGTGATGAATTCGGGGCCGCTCTCGCCCGAGAGGGAAGGCGGCTCCTTGAGGTCGGTCGCGCCCAGGTTGAGCACGTCCGAGACCGAGTCGACCACCGTGCCGACCACGCGGCCGTGCACGGCCAGCACGATCACCACGGTGAACTCGGTGTACTCGGCCTGCGCGCAGTCGAGCTTGATGCGCAGGTCCACGATCGGCACGATCACGCCGCGCAGGTTGACCACGCCCTTGATGCAGGAGGGCACGTTGGGAATGCGCGTGGGCGGCTCGTAGGAGCGGATCTCCTGCACCTTCTGGATGTCGATGCCGTATTCCTCGTCGCCGAGGCGGAAGGTCAGGTACTCGCCGGGCAGCGCCCGGGCCGGCAGGAAGCTGGCTTCCATGCGCGCGATGTGCGCGCCTTCGTTGATCATGTCCATGGCTTGCGCTCCTGGGTCAGAACTGGGTCCACTCCGCCTCGGCACTGGCGGGGGTGGGGCGGGCGGCCGCAGCGCGGGGCGCGGCCGGGGAGGATGAGATGGGTGAGGATGAAACGGGTGCGGACGAAGCGGAGAACGACGGGCCGGACGCGGCCACGAGTGCCGGCGCGAAATTCACGGCTTCGGGCGCGGCGCCTGCTGGCGGCGCCATGCCGGTCGACGCCTGTGCCGTGCCGCCGAAGTCGGACAGCCCGGCCGCCGTGCGGTCGAGGCGGAACTGCGCCACCGAGCCGACGAGTTCGGCCGAACGCGACTTGAGGCTGCCGGCCGCCGCAGCCAGCTCTTCGACCAGCGCGGCGTTCTGCTGCGTGACCTGGTCGAGCTGGGTCACGGCGTCGCCCACCTGACCGATGCCCTGGGTCTGCTCGGCGGCGGCGGTGCTGATCTCGCTGATCATCGTGCTCACGCGCTTGACCTGGGCCACGATGTCGCCCATGGTGCGGCCAGCGTCGCCCACCAGCTTGCTGCCGGTCTCGACCTTGCCGACGCTGTCGCCGATGAGCTGCTTGATCTCGCGCGCCGCATCGGCGCTGCGCTGCGCGAGGCTGCGCACCTCGGCCGCCACCACGGCAAAGCCGCGGCCCTGCTCGCCGGCCCGCGCGGCCTCGACGGCCGCGTTGAGCGCGAGGATGTTGGTCTGGAAGGCGATGCCGTCGATCACGCCGATGATGTCGCTGACCTTGCGGCTGGAGTCGCGGATGCCGTCCATGGTGTCGACCACCTCGCCAACCATGCGGCCGCCGGCTTCGGCGGCCTCGCTCGCGGCGGCGGCCAGCTGCGTGGCCTCGCGCGCCGTCTCGGCGGTGTTGCGCACCGTGCCACCGAGCTGCTCCATGGCCGAGGCGGTCTGCTGCAGGTTGGAGGCCTGCTCCTCGGTGCGCTGCGACAGGTCCTGGTTGCCGTTGGCGATCTGGCCCGAGCCCGAGGCGATCGACTCGCTGCCCGAGCGCACCTGCGAGACGACGCGCGCCAGGGCCTGCGTCATGTCGTGCAGCGCCTGCAGCAGCCGAGCGGTCTCGTCGTGGCCGTCGGTGTCGATCTCCACGGTGAGGTCGCCCCGGGCCACGATGCCGGCCACCCGCACCGCATCGCCGATCGGCCGTGTGATGCTGGAGGTGATGAACCAGGCGCAGGCGATGCCCAGCAGCACCGCCACGACGGCCACCGCCAGCAGCAAGTTGCGCGAGGCTGCGTAGGCCAGGCCAGCCTCGTGCGTGGCCTGGGCGGTGTCCTTGTCCTCGAAGTCCACCAGGTCCCGGATCGCCTGGCTCCAGCGCTCCTGCGCGGGCAGGACGTCCGCGTCGAGCATGCGGCGGGCTTCGTCGAAATTGCCGACCTTGGCCTGCTCGATCATTTTGTTGACGATCGGCCGCGTGCGGGTGCGCTGCTGGTCGATGCCGGCGATCATTTCGGCCTCGCGCGGCGTGCCGAAGTCCTTGACCAGCCGCGCGAGCGCGGCGGCCGCTGCGTCATAGCGCGCGCGATGTTCGGCGATGCGGGACTCGGCGGCGGCCTGCTCGGCGGGCGTGCGGGCCAGGATGTAGTCGCGCGCGCCGGACGTGGTGCTCAGGATGGCCACAAGCATCAGGTTGCTCTGGCGCACCTGGTCGTTGCGGACGGTGGCGATGTCGTCCAGGTGGGTCTGCAACGCGCTCAGCCGGTTGATGCTGAAGGCCACCATGGCCACGAGCATGACCAGGATGATGCCGAAGCCCGCTGCCAGGCGGGTGCCGATGCGGAAGTTGCGCAGGAGGTTCATGAGGAGGATCCGGTCGGTTGGAAGGAGAGTTCCGGTGTTTCAGGCGGGGAAGTGGCTTGATCCGGTTTCGGCAGGTGGGCCGGCTTCTTGAGCCACCCCTCAGGAGGCCCGGGCGCCTGCGCGCGACAGCGCGGCGACGTCCAGGATGAGGGCGACGCGGCCGTCGCCCATGATGGTGGCGCCCGACACGTTGGGCACCTTGCGGTAGTTGGACTCGAGGTTCTTGACGACGACCTGCTGCTGGCCGACCAGGCGCTCGACCTGCAGCGCCACGCGCCGGCCTTCGGCCTCGACGATGACCAGCATGTGCGGCGCGTCCTCGGGCTCGTGCGGCGTCACGCCGAACACGTCGCGCAGCACGACGACCGGCAGGTAGTCTTCGCGGACCTTGATCACGCGGCCCTCGCCCGCGAGGCTGCGCAGCGATGCCGCAGGCGTCTGGAAGGACTCGACCACGGTGGCCAGCGGCAGGATGAACAGTTCGTCGCCAATGGCCACCGACATGCCGTCCATGATGGCCAGGGTCAGCGGCAGACGCACGCTCACGCAGGTGCCGGCGCCGGCCGTCGATTCGAGATCGACCGTGCCGCCAAGCGCGAGGATGTTGCGCTTGACCACGTCCATGCCGACCCCGCGGCCCGAGATGTCGGTGACCACCTCCGCCGTGGAGAAGCCCGGCGCGAAGATGAGCTGCCAGACCTCGCCGTCCGTCATGCGCTCGGGCAGCGGCAGGCCGCTGCTGCGGGCCTTGGCCAGGATGCGTTCGCGGTCGAGGCCGCGGCCATCGTCGCGCACCTGGATCAGGATGGAGCCGCCCTCGTGCTGGGCGCTCAGCCGCAGCGTGCCATGCGCCGGCTTGCCGGCGGCCAGGCGCTCGGCGGGCAGCTCGATGCCGTGGTCCACCGCGTTGCGGACCAGATGGGTCAGCGGGTCGGTGATCTTCTCGATCAGGCCCTTGTCCAGCTCGGTGGCTTCACCGGCAGTGACGAATTCGATCTTCTTGCCCAGCCGTCCGGCCAGGTCGCGCAGCATGCGCGGAAAGCGGTTGAAGACTTCGGCCATGGGGATCATGCGGATCGACATGACGGAGTCCTGCAGGTCGCGCGTGGTGCGCTCGAGATCGGCCAGGCCGGCCATCAGCTCCTGCTGCACCGCGCGGTCGAGCACGGCGGCTCGCTGCGAGAGCATGGCCTGCGTGATGACGAGCTCACCCATGAGGTTGATCAGCTGGTCGACCTTGCCGACGCCGACGCGGATGGTGGCTTCGGCTGCGGCCACGGCGCTGCTGCGGCGGCTGCTCCTGGCACCCTCCTTGCCACCCTCCTTGGCCCCTTCTGTGGACCCCTCCTTGGGGGCATCCCTGGAAACGTCTTTCTGGCTGCCTGGGCGGTCAGCCGCCGGCACCGGCGCAACAGGTGCCACCGAGGGCTCCACAGGGGCCGATGCAGCGGCCGGCATCCGGACCTGGGGCTCGAACAGGCCAAAGTCCTCGCGGCAGGGCCAGGGCGACAGCTGGATCTGCTCGCGCCCGACATGGAATCCGCAGAGGTCCATCACCTCCGCGTCGGTGCTGCTCGTGGCAAGCCGGAAGCGCACGGTCTTCGCGTCCTGTCCGGGCAGCGGGTCGGCGCGCGTCAGGTCGCCCGCGCCGCCCACCTCGGAGAACAGCTCGATGAGGTCGTCGGCGATCGAGGGCGTGGCCAGCGGTCCGGCGAGCATCTGCAGCTCGCGTGCCGGCGGCGTGGCGGCGGCCGCCTGAACGGCGCGGCACGCCTGCGGCGGCACAGCGGGTGCAGGTGCTGGTGCCTCGCACGTGCCGCCACCCTGGGCAAAACGCGTGAGCCGGTCGATCAGGTCACTGTCGTCCACCAGGGCCGTCTCGCCGTCCTGGCGGCGGTCCAGCATGGCGGTGAGCTCGTCGCCAGCGGCCAGCAGCACGTCGACCATGGCTCGCTCCACCGGCAGTTCATGGCGGCGCAGGCGGTCCAGCAGGGTCTCCATCACATGGGTGAGCGCGGTCACGTCCGAGAAGCCGAAGGTTGCGGCGCCGCCCTTGATCGAGTGGGCGCAGCGGAAGATGGCGTGCAGGGTTTCATCGTCGGGCGCGTCGGTGTCCAGGTCCACCAGGAGCTGCTCCATGCGCGAGAGGTTTTCGGCGGCCTCGGCAAAGAAGACGTCGTAGAACTGCGTCAGGTCCATGGCCCGGGGGGATTCGGCGGCGGCAAGCGGCATGGCGGCACTCCGGCGGTCAGCGCGTGACGCGCTCGATCACTTCCAGCAGGCGCGGCGGATCGAAGGGCTTGAGCAGCCAGCCGGTGGCGCCGGCTTCGCGGCCGAGCTGCTTGACCTCGGCGCTGGACTCGGTGGTGAGGATGAGCACCGGCAGGTCCCGGTAGCGGGCGCTGGCACGCAGCGAGCGGGTGAGCGACAGCCCGTCCATGCGGGGCATGTTGTGGTCGGTGAGCACGACGTCGATGCCGTGCAGCGCCATCTTCTCCAGCGCGTCGACACCGTCGACGGCCTCGATCACCGTGTGGCCACCGGCCTGCAGCGCGCAGGACAGCATCTGGCGCATGGAGGCGGAATCGTCGACGGCAAGAATGGAAGGCACGGCACAGCTCCTGAAGGGGCCGGGCTTGGCAAGGCCTCGCGCAACGCGAGGCCGAAAGTCCACCCGGTCAGGGCATTGTGGGTCGGGCACCGCGCCGCCGAAGCGCGGGAAAGAGCGGGAAAGCTGCCGCTTTTTGCAGCAGGCCGCCCTCAGTTGAGCAGGCGCTCGGGGTTGGCGTCGAGCTTGGCGAGTGCGTCGCGCGTGGCTCGTACAGTGAGTGCTTCCTCTTCGGTCGGCACAAGCAGGCCGGCCTGGAGGTAGGCCGCCAGACGCCGGGCCTGGATCAGATAGCTCTTGCCGTCGGTCGAGGCGAACAGGTGCAGCTGCTTGCGGTCGCTGCGCCAGGCGAACTGCACCTGGCTGGTCTGGTTGTTGTGGTCCAGGGTGAACCAGGTGCCCAGCTCCAGCTCGTTGGCCCAGGCCAGCATGGCGTCGCTCGGACGCGAGCCGCCGTCGGCCACGACGATGATGGACGAGGCGTCGATGCCCAGCATCATCTCGATGCTCTCGGAGTCCAGCGGCAGGTCGCCGGCCGAGCCGTCACCCACGAAGTCTTCCAGGTTGGCCAGGCGCCGCGCCATGGCGTCGATCTGCTCGCGCGGGATGGCCTCGGTCTTGGACATGAAGGCGTCAGCCAGCGTGTCGCCGATGCTCTTGATGTGCGTCTCCTGCTCGGCGCCCTGCACCCCCAGCAGCGTCATGCCCTGGCGCAGGCGCTGCAGCAGCGCGGGCAGGTCCTGGATGACCCGGGCCCGGTCGTTGCGGTTGGGCTTGGCGCTGGCGGCCCAGACGAGGTCGGAGGCGCACTTCTTGAGCGAGATGGTCTCGGGGTGCTGCGGGCCGTTCTTGACGGCGGCCACCGCCAGCACTTCGGCCCAGACCTTGAACAGGAACTCCCGGATCTCCTCGCGCACCGGGATGTCCTTGAGCATGTTGCGCATCTCGATGGTGTACTGGATCGCCATCGTTTCCTTCTGCTCGACCTGCTGCGCCACGCTGACGAGGCGCTGGTTGGCGCCGCTTTCGGTGAGGAACTTGGCCAGGAACTTCTGGAATTCCTCGTAGACGAGCTGGAACACGCGCCGGCCGGTCTCGGGGTACTGCTCGATCACCTGCACCACGCGCTTGATCTCGGCCTCCAGCGCGCTGCCGTTGATCGCGCTGGCGTCAAAGCCCATGACGCAGGAGCCCATGCGGTCGATCAGCTGGCGCGCCGGATGCTGCAGCGTGCCGAAGAACTCCGGCTCGGACAGCGCGACGCGCAGCACCGGCATCTGCAGCCGGGCGAACCAGACGCGCACGGCCGGCGGGATGCGCTCTTCGGCCAGGATGCTCTGGAACATCAGGGCCACGATCTCGATGGTGGCTTTCTCGGCGGTGGTGCTGGCCTTCTTCTTGAGCTCGGCCGTGCGCTGGCGCACGACCACCGATGCCTGCTCGACCGCCACGCCATCGACCAGCAGGCCGCCGTCGGAGCTGACGCTGCCGGCGCCGGAATGGATCTGCGTGGCGTCGATGCGCGACATCGCCTCGGCCAGGGCCGGCGAGGCCCGGCCGGTCTGGGTAACGTCGAATTCCGCGCCGCGATCGCCGAGCATGCGCCGCAACTGGCCGAGCACGCCCTGCGCACGCTGGCGAGCCCGGGCCAGCGGCGTGGTGCCGGTCAGCAGGCGGGTTTCGTCGCCGGGGCCACCCATGCGCGAGCCGGGCCCGGAGAGCGGCCCGCCGGCCATGGCACCCGCGCCGCCGCCCGCACCTCCACCCGCACCGCCGCCTGGATGGCCGGCGGGCTGGCCTGACCAGCCCGGCCGGCCGGG
>JBGAIH010000047.1:4675-26874 GCA_044225675.1 Burkholderiaceae bacterium | reverse complement strand
CCCGTGCTGCGGGCGCCTGACGCGCCAGGCTCGCCGATCAGGCCACTGCTCAGGTCGCCGATCACTTCACCTCCCAGGCCATCCCCCAGATCCGCCTCGCGGATGACGGTGCTGATGGCGCTGAGCCGGTTGCTGTTGGCGTCGTAGGTGTAGCGGCTGTCGGAGCCGTCCCGCCCCATGGACGTGATGCGGTTGCGGCTGTCGTAGCCGACCGTCCAGTTCAGCTCGGTGGTGCTCAGGCCGACGGGGCCGGTGAGGGGGCCGGTTGTGCCGGTGCCTGCGCCGGTACTTGTACCGGCCGTTGCCGACGTCACCCAGAGCAGCTGGGTGATGGCGGTGATGCGGCTGGCCGCGTCCCAGGTGTAGCGGGCGAACTCGGTGGCCGTCATGCGGGCATCGGCATCAAAGCGGCGCTCGGCCCGCGCGCCGCTGGCCCACTGCCAGCTTTGCGGCTGGCCCAGTGCCGTGTGGCTCAGCCCGGTGAGGAAGGGCTGTACCGGCTTGGGCGTGCGGCTGTTGACGATCGTGCCCGGCTCCTGCACGTCCACCCCGATGATGCGGCCCTGGCTGCGCCGGTACTGCACGTTCAGGCCACTGGGATAGGTGAGGCCCGACAGCAACCCGCCGCTGTAGAAGTAGCGCACTGCATACTGGCTGGGGGCCGTGGGGTTGTCGTTGACGCTCTGGGTCTTCGCAACGACTCGGCCCTGGGCGTCGTGCACCAGCCGGGTGCTGCCGCCCGGCTCGTCGATGGCAGCGAGCTCCCCTGTGCCGTCGTAGCTCAGGTGGACGGTGTGATCCGCACCGGTGCGCAATTCGGTGGCCTGGATGTCGGTGGGCCGACCCAGCCCATCGCGGCCAATGCGCTGCTGCTGGCCCCGAGCGTCCTGCACCGAGCTGACACGCCCCGCACCATCGCGGCCGTAGACGGTGGCGCCGCTGTCCGGGCTGCTCTCGGCCAGCAGTTCCCCAAACCCGTTGTACGTGTAGCCCGTCGCCACGCCCTTGGGGTCTGTGAGCTGCTGCAGCCGGTTCTGCGGGCTCCAGCGGTGGCTGGCACTGGCGCCGTCAGCGAAGGTGACGACGCCGACGCGGCCGAGCGCGTCCAGGCTCTGGCGCGTGGTCTGGTTCAGCGGGTCGCTGAGGCTGATGGGCTCGCCGTTGGGGTCGTAGGCCAGTTGCGTGGCCTGCCCGGCAGCGCCCAGAACGGTCTGCGTCTGGTTCAGGCCATTGATGACGCGCCGGCCCAGCCACACGAGCTGGCCCTGCGGGTCGCGCAGTTGCTCGCTGAGCCGGTTGCCCTGGCCGTCCAGGGTGTAGTCGATGCGGTTGCCCCGGCCGTCTTCGATGGCCACGAGGCGGCCTGCCGCATCGTAGCTGTAGCCCAGGCGCTGGCCCGAAGGGAGGGTGGTCGTGGCGATGCGGCCCTGCAACGTATAGGTCCAGGCGGTGGTTTCCGGCTGCAGGTCGGCACCGGTGACCGTCCGGCTGAGCAGCCGCCCGCGTGCGTCCCAGGTGGAGGCGATGGTGCGGCTTGTGGGCAGGACCGCATCCTGCTGAGCCCGGCCCGGTGGGGATGCCACCGGCTGGCCCGGCCGGATTTCCCGGATGATGCGGCCGACTGCATCGTGTTCCCAGCGGGTTTGCTGGCCCAGCGGGTCGACGGCCAAGGTGCGGTTGCCCGCGTCGTCGTGTTCCCAGCGCCAGGTGGCGCCGGTCGCGTCGGTGTAGCTGGCCGGCAGGCCCCGCGCGTCCCACGTCCACGCCTGGCGCCGGCTCTGGCCCGTGGTGGTGTCGGTCTCGGTCTGGCTGACCAGGTTGCCGCGTTGATCATAGGCGAAGGCGGTGCTCAGCCCGGGCTCGGTGATGAGAGCGGGCAGTCGCCACTGGGGGTGCCACTGGGTCTCGGTGGTCAAGGCCTCCGGCTGGCCCGCCGCGCGGGTGACTTGCAGGGGCAGGCGGCGCTGGATGTCCCAGCCGTAGGTGGTGCGGTTGCCGGCAAAGTCCACCTCGCTGGCCGGCAGGTTGAACGGGCCGGGCTCGCTCGCGGCAACGCGCTGACCGTCCAGCACGCTTTGGGCGCCCGAGACGCGCAGGGTGCCCTCGCCACCCTGGAAGTTCAGGCGTTGGCTACGCCCATCGGGACCGCTGATCAGGACGTTGTCGCTGTACAGCCCTTCGGGCAGCGCGCCCAGGTGGATCTGGCCGCGCTCGATGGCCGCGCCACCCCACGGCCCCTGCGGGTAGCCGATGCTGTAGCTTTGCGCCTCCAACCCATGGCTGGTGGCCACCGCCCGGCCCTGCGCATCGTAGGCAAAGCGCGCCCAGCGCTCGCCAGCTTCGTCAACGATGCCCGTGAGCGCCTCGGGCCAGCGCGGGTCTTCGTAGAGGTAGCCGCGCACAGTCCCGTCCGGGTAGCGGACGGCGGCAAGCCGTCCGGCCGCGTCGTAGCTGTAGCCGAGCGCCCCCTCGGTCGCGCCGGGCGGGGTGATGCTGATGATGCGTCCGGCCGCGTCGTAGGTCAGCCCCAGGCTGCGGCCGAAGGCGTTGGTCACGCGCGCCAGCCGCCCCTGCCTGTCATAGGTCAGCTGCATGGTCCAGCCATTGCGCTGGCTGATGGCAACGAGCTGGCCGCCCTCGAATTGCCAGCGGCTGTCGTCGGCCGCGCGCACGAAGACCGGGCCTCGGGGACCGGTCTCCAGCCGGTCGCCTCCGGTGTCGGCCACCCACGCCTGCCCCGGCTGCTCGCGCTTGAAGAGCACGCGCCAGCCCGTGCCCAGTTGAACGAAGGCTTGCCGCTCGCCCACCCAGGCCTGTGCCGCGTAGCTGTGGCTCCAGCCCGGCCCCAGGCCCACCGGCGAGCTGCCCCCGCTGCGGTAGTGGCGCTGCAGGTGCAGCGGGTGCGCCCCCTCATCCTGCCAGTCCTGCTCCATCTGCAGTTTCTCGCCGGTCCCCGTGGCAATGGGGTTGCCCACCAAGCCATCGCAGATGTTGCAGGGCAGCACCTGCACCTCGCGCTCGACCCGGTTGATGCAACCCGAGCAGCTGATGATGAGGTGGACCGTGGTAGCCCGCCGCGATGGCGGCACGTAGGTGAAAGCGGTGTCGCCCCTTTCGTCGGTGATGGCGCTTTGGACGCCGCCGTCTTCGCCCACCCGCAACTCCACCCAGGCGTTGGGCAGGCTCCAGCGGCCCTGGCGAACCTTGACCTGGTACGGCAGCGCGGGACCCGCCGGCAGCGCACGCGTCTGGCTTGCACCCTGCACGTCAAGAACGGCATCGTCCGGCACGAATGCAAAGGAGTAGACGTATTGGCCCGGGCCGCCGGCGCCAACCTGAACGTAGCGACCCGGCCCGCTCGCGCACGGCAGCCCATAGCAGCGGTCGTCAGACGGAGGTTTGTCGAGGTACCCCGTGATCAGGCTGCAGCTCCTGTTATGCGTGGACATGTACAGCGCCGTGCACGGCGCCACGAGCCCGCTCAGGTCTGGCAGCGGCTGACTTTGCGCATGCGCGCCCATCGAGGCCCCCAGCATGCACAGGGTCAGCATCCACGCGCCAAACAGGCGATCCAGCAGGCGGGAGAGATTGGCAGCCAGATCGCGCGACAGGGCGCCGGCAACGGAAACGGTTGGAGAGGCAAATTCGCTCATGCAGTCCTGTATCGCAGGCTTGTGGAAAGCCGCCGGTACTGCATTGGCGGGGCAAAGAGCAGCCACCGGGCCGCGCTGCGCCGCATTCTAGGAACGCACGGATACGCTGCGCAGGGGTCGGATGGACTAGGTCGGAGATGAGGCCAGGCCGCTCCACCGAAACCTCGTTCCCGAAACCGCGGCGCAAATACCGGCGCACTTACCGGCGCGCATACCGGCGATCAAGCCGGTGTGACCTCACGCGGGAGGGCACAGAAAACGACGGGCCTCAGTGCCCTCAGTGCCGGAAGTGCCGCACGCCCGAGAACACCATCGCCACGCCGCGCTCGTCGGCGGCGGCAATGACTTCGGCGTCGCGCATCGACCCGCCCGGCTGGATCACGCATTCGGCGCCCGCATCCACCACCACGTCCAGCCCATCGCGGAACGGGAAGAACGCGTCGCTGGCCACCACGGTGCCCGCGAGCGTGAGACCGGCATGGCCGGCCTTGATGCTCGCGATGCGGGCCGAATCGAGCCGGCTCATCTGGCCCGCGCCCACGCCCATGGTCATGCCGTCCTTGCAGAACACGATGGCGTTGGACTTGACGTACTTGGCCACCTTCCAGGCGAACAGCAGGTCCTGCAGCTGCTGCTGCGTCGGCGCCTTCTTCGTCACGACCTTGAGGTCGGCCAGCGTGAGTTCCTTGTTGTCGGCGGTCTGCATGAGCAGGCCCGAGCCCACACGCTTGACGTCCATCAGGTTGCGGCCGTTGTCCCAGTCGGTGCGGCCGCCCGGGGGCAGGTCGATCTGCAGGATGCGCACGTTCGCCTTGGCCTTGAAGATCTCCAGCGCCTCGGCGGTGAAGCCCGGCGCCATCAGCACCTCGACGAACTGCTTCGAGATCGCCTGGGCCGCCGCGCCGTCGAGCGTGCGATTGAGCGCGATGATGCCGCCGAAGGCCGAGGTCGGGTCGGTCTTGAAGGCCTTGGAATAGGCCTCGAGCGCGTCGGCTCCGACCGCCACGCCGCACGGATTGGCATGCTTGACGATCACGCAGGCCGGCACGTCGAAGCTCTTGACGCATTCCCAGGCCGCGTCCGCATCGGCGATGTTGTTGTACGACAGCTCCTTGCCCTGCAGCTGCCGCGCCGTCACGAGTGAGCCGGGCGCCGGGTACAGGTCGCGGTAGAACGCGGCCTGCTGATGCGGGTTCTCGCCATAGCGCAGGTCCTGCAGCTTGATGAAGCGGCCGTTGGCCTGGCCCGAGAACAGCGCGTGGCTGCCGTCAGGCTGGATGCGCGAGAGGTAGTCGCTGATGGCCGCGTCGTAGTTGCTGATGCGGTTGAAGGCCGCCACCGACAGCGCGAACTTCGTGCGATCGCTCAGCTTGCCGTCGGCCCGCAGTTCGCCCAGCACGGTCTCGTACTGCGAGGCATCGGTCAGCACGCCCACGTCCTTCCAATTCTTGGCGGCCGAGCGGACCATGGCCGGCCCGCCGACGTCGATGTTCTCGATCGCGTCTTCGAGCGAGCAGCCGGGCTTGGCGACCGTGGCCTCGAACGGATAGAGGTTGACCACCAGCAGGTCGATGGTGTCGATGCCGTGTTCCTTGAGCGCGCGCATGTGCTCGGGCAGGTCGCGCCGCGCGAGCAGGCCGCCGTGGACCTTGGGATGCAGCGTCTTGACGCGGCCGTCGAGCATCTCCGGAAAGCCGGTGACCTCGGCCACCTCGGTCACGGGCAGGCCCTGCTCGGCCAGCAGCCTGGCGGTGCCGCCGGTGGACAGCAGGCGGATGCCCAGCGCGTGCAGCCCTTGGGCGAGTTCGACGACGCCGGTCTTGTCGGATACGGAGATGAGTGCGTTCATGGGGCAGAGGCCTGGAGAAAAGGAAATTACTTGATGAGCTTGTGTTCGAGCAGCTTCTTGCGCAGCGTGTTGCGGTTCAGGCCCAGCCACTCGGCCGCCTTGGACTGGTTGTCGCCGGCCTGCTTCATGACGACCTCCAGCAGCGGCTTTTCCACCACCTTGACCATCATGTCGTACATGCCGTCCGGCTCCGTTCCGCGCAGGTCCCGGAAGTAACCTTCCAGGCTGGACCGCACGCACTCCTCGATCTGTTTCTTGCTCATGGTGTGACCTCCGCGCCGCGCGCCTGCGTCGGGGCGCCCGCGCTGCCCGGCATGCGGTCGGCGACCGCGCCCAGCGCATCAAAGAATCCGGCGACCGCATCCAGCTGCGCCTGGCAGTCGTCCAGCAGGTTCATCCGGGCCCGGAAGGCTTCGCCACCGGGCAGCGACTTCACGTACCAGCCGATGTGCTTGCGCGCGGTGCGCACGCCGGTGCGCTCGCCATACAGGCCGTAGTGTTCGCGCAGGTGGTCCAGCAGCAGGCGGCGAACCTCGGCCACCAGCGGCGGCGCCGGCAGCGTGCCGGTGGCCAGGTAATGCGCCACCTCGCGGAAGATCCAGGGCCGGCCCTGCGCGGCGCGGCCGATCATCACCGCGTCGGCGCCGGTGCGCGCCAGCACCTCGCGCGCCTTCTGCGGCGTGGTGATGTCGCCGTTGGCAACCACGGGGATGCGCACCGCCGCCTTGACCGCGGCGATGGTGTCGTACTCCGCCTCACCGCCGTAGCCCTGTTCGCGCGTGCGGCCATGCACCGCGAGCATCTGGATGCCGGCCGACTCGAAGGCCCGGGCCAGCGTGACGGCGTTGCGCTGGTCGGCACGCCAGCCGGTGCGCATCTTGAGCGTGACCGGCACGTTGCGGGGCGCGCACGCCGCCACCACGGCCTCGGCGATCGACAGCGCCAGCGCCTCGTCCTGCATCAGCGCCGAGCCCGCCCACTTGTTGCAGACCTTCTTGGCGGGGCAGCCCATGTTGATGTCGATGATCTGCGCGCCCCGGTCGATGTTGTACGCGGCCGCGTCGGCCATCATGGCCGCGTCGGTGCCCGCGATCTGCACGGCGATCGGTTCGATCTCGCCGTCGTGATTGGCGCGGCGCGAGGTCTTGAGGCTGTCCCACAGATCGCGGCGCGAGGTCACCATCTCGCTGACCGCATAGCCCGCGCCCAGCGTCTTGCACAACTGGCGGAACGGCCGGTCGGTCACGCCTGCCATGGGCGCGGCGAACACGTTGTTCGCAAGAACATGGGAACCGATCTGCATGGCGGGGGAATGCGGGGAGGGCTGGGCTGCTGAAAAATGAGGCACGATTGTAGCTGCCCAAAAATTCAGCACCAGCACGATTTTTGAGGTATAGAAGCCTGCGCCGTGTAGGCCACCGCCCACGGGCCGATGAGCGCTGCGGCCTATGCGGTGCGCCCAAGCCGCTGCCTATACTCTGAAGCCCATGCAAGCCTGGCTGAACTCCACCCTCGCGCTGCTCGCGCTGCCCGAGTTCGGCCTGAGCACGCTGTTCGTCGCGTCCTTCATTTCGGCGACGCTGCTGCCGGTCGGCTCCGAACCGGTGCTGTTCGGCCTGCTGCAGCTCAACCCCTCGATGTTCTGGCCCGCGATCTTCGTGGCCACCGCCGGCAACACGCTCGGCGGCATGCTGGACTGGTGGCTGGGCTACGGCGCGCATGAGGTGGTGGACAAGTACCAGCATTCAAGCCATCACACGCGCGTGATCGCCTGGCTGGAGCGGCTCGGCCCGAAGGCCTGCCTGCTGGCCTGGCTGCCGCTGGTGGGCGATCCGCTGTGCGCGGTGGCCGGCTGGCTGCGCCTGCCCTTCTGGCCCTGCGCGGGCTACATGCTGATCGGCAAGTTCCTGCGCTACCTGATCATGACGTCGGTGCTGATCCACTTCTGGCCGGGCACGCCGGGACTCTGAGCCGGCGGCATAGCCCCTGCCGCATCAGCCGGCGTTCCGCACGCCACAAGCCGCCCCCGCGTTCCACACCCTGCTTCCTTCGATCCTGCGCTGTACAGGCCCTTCCGGGCGTTGACGCACAGACGGCATCCCCACCATGCCCCACCCTCGGGCCACGCGACGTTTCTGTCGCGGCCTGCTGTCACACATCTGAAAAAGGGATCCCATGAAACTCCACACGCTTGCGAGGCCGGCTGCCTGCCTCGCGCTCATCCTCTCGGTCGGCCTCGGCCTGTCGGCCTGCGGCGGCGACGACCCACCCACCGCCACCGTCAATGGCACAGCAGCCGTCGGCCAGCCGCTGGCCAACGCCAGCGTGTCCATGCAATGCGTGGTGGGCGAGGCGCTCACCACCACGACCTCGGCCTCCGGCGCCTGGTCGCTCGCGCTCAACGGCGGGCAGCAGTTCCCCTGCTTTGTCACCGTCACCGGCGGCACACCGGCCGTGACGCTGCATTCCATCGCGCAGGCGCAAGGCCCGGTGAACGTCACCCCGCTGACCGACCTGATTGTCGCCGCCGCAGCAGGCAGCACGCCGGCCGCCTGGTTCGCCGCGAACAAGGCCACGCTGGCGACGGCGCTGCCCCTGCTGGCGGCGCGGCTGCCGGCCGGTCAGGCCGCCGTTTCGGCGAGCCTGGCGGGCTCGGGCTACACAGTGCCGCCCGGCGACCTGCTGACGGTCGGCTTCTCGCCCACCGATGGCGACCCACTTGACGACCTGCTCGAAGCCCTCAAGACTTCGCTGGCCACCTCTGGGCAAAGCTACGAATCGCTGGTCGCCTTGGTCGCGTCCCAGGGCACGGCAACGCTGGTGATCCCCTACACCGACGTGCTGGTTGCGGCGGACGTCGCAGCCATGCCGCAGCTCAATTCCGCAACCCTGTCGATCGCCGACGGCGTGCTCAGCATGCGCACCGCTGCGGCAGGCCCGTCAGCCATCGGCGCCTATGTGGGAAGCGGCGCCGGCAACAAGGCCGTGCTGCAACTGCCCGGCCTGGCCGGCATGAAGCTCAAGGACCTGCGAGAAGTGTCGGTCGAGCTCAAGCCGCTCACGCCCTTTGACCTGCCGAACCCCTACGTCTCGCTCAACCTGATGGTCGACCTGCACTGCGACCGCGCGCCGCTGCCCGCCAATGCAACGCTGGCCGACGCGCGCGCCCGCCATCGCCTGCTGACCTTCGACGCGTACTACCGCTTCATCCAGGACCAGCCCACGTTCTTCTCGAACGCGCAGTTCAGCGCCATGACCTTCACGCCGGCCACGGGCGGCTGGCGCATCTCGGCCGGCGCGGTGGCAGGCAACGACACCGGCGTGGAAGAAGTCGATCACGGCTCGCAGTTCACGCTGGAGGGCTTCGACTACGCCACCTATCCGGACGCCTGCATCGTCGACGGCGTCTCGGGTGACGGCGGCCTGTTCCGCGACAAGGCGGCCGACCCGGCCTGCGACACCGGTGCGAGCCTGGCCGACACCGCGCCGGCCACCTGCGGCAAGGCCCACGCCGGCGCCTTCCTGTTCCTTGGCTCCAGCGGCAACACCACCGCCGGCGACTGGCAGATCCGCAAGGTGCGCGTCAACGACCGCAGCTTCACCTTCCGCTGACCGGCCGGCCCGGCGGCGCCGTCCCGCCCCATCAGGCCGACGCCGCCGGTGGGCATGTCAGGCGCCTGTGCGCAGGCGCGGCGCTTCCCTTAGCATCGCGCCATGCCCCGCTCTCCCTCGCCCGCTCCGGCGCCGCGGCCGTTTCGCGGCAACAAGGCCGCGCTGCCCAGCAAAACCTGTGCATGCTGCGGCCTTCCCATGTCCTGGCGGCGCCGCTGGGCGAAGAACTGGGACGAGGTCAAGTACTGCTCCGACGCCTGCCGCCAGGGCACGCCACGCCGTGGCTGAACTGCGCAGCCTCGTCATCGTGCTGGGCGACCAGCTCGATCTGCAAGCGTCGGGCTTCGACGGCTTCGATGCCGCGCAGGACGCGGTCTGGATGGCCGAGGTGGCCGACGAGTCGGAGCATGTCTGGTCGGGCAAGGCGCGCATCGCGCTGTTCCTGTCGGCCATGCGCCACTTCCGCATCGCACTGGAATCGGTCGGCCGCACGGTGCACTACACGCGGCTCGATGCTCCGGACAACGCCGGCACGCTGGCCGCCCAGCTCGCGGCCGACCTGCGGCGCCTGCGGCCGCGGCAGCTCGTGATGACGGCGCCCGGCGACTGGCGCGTGCTGCAGGCGGTCAAGGGCGCGGCTGCGGCGGGCGACGTGCCGCTCGACATCCGCGAGGACCGCCACTTCTTCGTCACCGTGCGCGAGTTCGCGGCCCATGCCAAGGGCCGCAAGTCGCTGCGCATGGAGTTCTTCTACCGCGAGCAGCGCCGGCGCCACCGCATCCTGCTCGACGCGCAGGGCGAGCCCGAGGGCGGCCAGTGGAACTTCGACAGCGACAACCGCGAAGCCTTCGACGCGCGCGGCCCGGGCTGGGTGCCGCCACGGGTGCGCTTCGAGCCCGATGCGATCACGCGCGAAGTCATCGACGAGGTCAACACCCGCTTTGCCAGCCACCCCGGCCGGCTCGACAGCTTTGCCTGGCCGGTCACGCGCGAGCAGGCGCTGCAGTCGCTGGCCGCCTTCATCGACGACCGGCTGCCGCTCTTCGGCCGCTACCAGGACGCGATGTGGCCGGGCGATTCGTGGCTCTACCACTCGCACATCTCGGCCGCGCTCAACCTCAAGCTGCTGGACCCGCATGAAGTGGTCGCCGCGGCCGAGGCTGCATGGCGCGAGGGCCGGGCGCCGCTCGCGAGCGTGGAGGGCTTCATCCGCCAGATCCTCGGCTGGCGCGAGTACGTGCGCGGCATCTACTGGACGCAGATGCCCGGCTATGCCGAACGCAACCGGCTGGAGGCGCGACAGGACCTGCCGCCCTGGTACTGGACCGGCGAGACCGACATGGCCTGCCTGCGCGACGTGCTCGGGCAGACGCTCGCGCACGGCTACGCCAACCACATCCAGCGCCTCATGGTCACCGGCCTGTACGCGCTGCTGCTCGGCGTCGAGCCCCGGCAGGTGCACACCTGGTACCTGGCGGTGTATGTGGATGCGGTGGAATGGGTGGAACTGCCCAACACCCTGGGCATGAGCCAGTACGCCGACGGCGGGGTGATGGGCAGCAAGCCGTACGTGGCCACCGGCAAGTACATCCAGCGCATGAGCCCACATTGCAGCGGCTGCCGCTACGACCCGGGCGAGCGCACCGGCGAGCGAGCCTGCCCCTTCACCACGCTGTACTGGGACTTCCTCATGCGGCACGAAGCGCTGATGGCCGCCAACCCGCGCATGGCGCTGCAGGTGAAGAACCTCGCGCGGCTCACGGTGCAGGAGAAGGAGGCGGTGGCCGCGCGGGCCGGGGCGATCCGCGCAGGGAAGGGTGCGCCATGAGGCTGGCGCTGCACGCGACAGGCGCAGGCGACGAGACGGGCGAGCTGTTCGAAGCCGCAGCAGGGACGCCCTCGGCCGGGTAGGCGCCGGCCGAAGACTCGGCCGGCGGATCGAGGCTCAGACGTTGAACAAAAAGTTCATCACATCCCCATCCTTGACGATGTACTCCTTGCCTTCCGAGCGCATCTTGCCGGCTTCCTTGGCGCCCTGCTCGCCCTTGAAGGCGATGTAGTCTTCGAAGGCGATGGTCTGGGCGCGGATGTAGCCACGCTCGAAGTCGGTGTGGATGACGCCGGCGGCCTGCGGGCCGGTGGCGCCGATGGGGACGGTCCAGGCGCGCACTTCCTTGACGCCGGCGGTGAAGTAGGTCTGCAGGCCCAGCAGCTTGAAGGCCGCTCGGATCAGACGGTTCAGGCCCGGCTCTTCCTGGCCGATCTCGGCGAGGAACATCTGCTTGTCCTCGTCGCTCATGTCGGCCATCTCGGATTCGATCTTGGCGCAGATCGCGACCACGGGCGCATTCTGGCTGGCGGCGTACTCGCGCAGGCGGTCGAGGTGGGGGTTGTTGTCGAAGCCGTCCTCGGCCACGTTGCCCACGAACATCGCGGGCTTGGCGGTGATGAGGAACAGCGGCTTGATCAGCGCCTTCTCCTCGGCGCTGAATTCGAGCGTGCGCACCGGCTTGCCTTCGTTGAGCGCGGCCTGCACCCGGGTGAGGATCGGCACCAGCTTGGTCGCTTCCTTGTCGTTGCCCGACTTGGCGGCCTTGGTGTAGCGCGCCAGGCTCTTGTCGACGGTGGCCAGGTCGGCCAGGCACAGCTCGGTCTGGATGACCTCGATGTCGGAGACCGGGTCGACCCGGCCGGCCACGTGGATCACGTTGGCGTCGTCGAAGCAGCGCACGACGTTGACCACGGCGTCGGTCTCGCGGATGTGCGCGAGGAACTGGTTGCCAAGGCCCTCGCCCTTGCTCGCGCCGGCCACCAGGCCCGCGATGTCGACAAACTCCACGATCGCTGGCACGATGCGTTCGGGCTTGACGATCTCCGACAGCTGGGCCAGCCGCGGATCGGGCAGCTCGACGATGCCGACGTTGGGCTCGATCGTGCAGAACGGATAGTTCTCGGCGGCGATGCCGGCCTTGGTCAGGGCATTGAACAGGGTGGATTTACCAACGTTGGGCAAGCCTACAATGCCGCACTTCAGACTCATGAGATCACCTCGAAAAACAGGCGGCAAGTGTAGTTCATGACCGCCCAGCGCCGCGCCGTCGCCCTGTACAGCCTCCTGCGGGGCGGCTGGATGCTGGCAGTCGCCTTCTGGCTCGGCCTGGCACCGGCGCTGACGACGGGTCTCCTGATGGCTCTGGTTCCGGCCCTGGTGCCAGCCTCGGCAACAGCCCAGACGCGCGGCGCCGCTGCGGCTGCGGCAGCTTCCGTCTCCCCTGCCGCTTCATCGGCCCCTTCATCCGCTGCTCCGTCGGCCCCGCCTGCAGCCGCAGCACGGCCCGCCCCCACGGTGATGCCTGCCGTCCGCCTGGACGACATGACGCCCGACATCGACGCCGAGACGCGCATGGTGGCGTGGATCGACGAGGAGGCCAAGGCCGGCATCGAGCAGGTGGCCGCTTCGCCGTCGAAGTTCCGGCCGGTCGAGCCCCGGCGCATCTACCAGCTCGGGCAGAGCAGGAACCTGTGGCTGCATCTGCGGGTGGTCCGCGACCGCACGGCACGCAATCACTGGCTTGTGACCCTCCCGCTGCCCATGATCGACAACGCGACGCTGTTCCAGCGCGACGCCCAGGGCCAGTGGCATGCGCAGTCGGCGGGCGACACGGTCGCGGTCTCCACCTGGCCCGAGCCGGGGCGCTACCCGGCCTTCAAGCTCGATCTGCCGCCCGGCGAGGTGCGCGACGTTTTCGTTCGCGTCCGCCATACCACCTCGGTCAACATCCCGGTCACGCTGGTGTCCGAGCCGAGCCACTATTCGCAGCAGTCGGTGGACTACCTCCTGCTTGGCGTGGTGTTCGGCGCGCTGTGCCTGCTGATCGTGGGCAGCAGCGCGCAGGCGTGGGTGCACCGCGACCCGATCTACGGCTGGTATGCGGTCTACTCGGTGATCACCGCGCTGGCCGCCGCCTCGTACACCGGCGTGGCCGGGCACCTGCTGTGGTCCAACTCGGCCACCTGGGCCGATACCGCGCAGGGCGTGCTCGCGCTGCTGGCCGGCAGCGCCACGCTGCTGTTCGTGCGCCATCTGAGCGGCCTGAACATCCGCTACCCGCGCATCGACAGGCTGGTCAAGGGCCTGGGCTACGCCGGGCCGCTGCTGGCCTTCTTCTACATCACGACACCGAGGCAGACCGGGCTCAACGCGCTGGGCGCCTACCTCGCGCTGGCGACGCTGGCCAACCTGTGGATCTCGGCGCTGGCCTGGCGGCGCGGCGACCGGGTCGGCCGCTGGATGGTGGCGGCGTACACGCCGATGGCGCTGGCGGTGTCGCTGATCCTGCTGCGCGTGGGCGGCATGATCCCCTCGGTGTGGCTGGCGCAGTACGGCATCGTGGTGGCGATGGCCGTGCAGGTGCCGCTGCTGCTGGTGGCCCTCAACCTGCGCTCGCGCGAGCGCCACAGCGCCGAGATCCGCGAGCAGGCCCTGGCCAGCCAGGACGCGCTGACCGGCCTGCTGGCGCCGCATCTGTTCCAGGACCGGCTGCGCCAGGCCATCACCTGGTTCAAGCGCGACCGCGAAAGCTCGGCCGTGATCTTCATCGACCTCGTCAACTACGACCGCATCAAGGCCGTGCACGGGCAGGCCGTCGCCGAGCAGAGCCTGCTGCGCTGCGTCATCAAGCTGCGGCGGCTGCTGCGCGACGTCGACACCGTCAGCCGCATCGGCGAAGCCCGCTTCGGCCTCATCATGGAAGGCGTCGGCTCGCGCGCGGTGGTGACCGACCGCTGCGCCCGGCTGATCGCCTCGGGCCTGATGCCGCTCAAGGGGCTCAAGCCCGACGTGACGCTGCACTTCCACAGCGCGGCCGTGCTGCTCAACGAACGGTCGTTGGCGCCGCAGGATCTGGTCAACGCCCTGGTGGCCACGCTCGCCGGCATGTCGCCGCGCACCCGCCGGCCGATCCGTTTCGTCGAGCCCGAGGAGACGACGCCCATGCCGCTGGAGCCCGACTCGCAGCACGATGGCGACGAGGACGGCCTGAGTTCGCTGCCGCGCGCCCTCTGAACGGCGCAGCAGCCCGAGCCGCTGCGCTCAGTCGAACTTCCAGTGGGCGGTGACGGTCTGACCGACCTGCAGGACCTGCTCCACGCCCGACAGCACGATCGCATTCATGCCGAAGGTGACGGCGCCGCCGACCACGTCATTGCGGCGGTAGGTCTGCAGCATGTCGCCCACTTCCGGCGAACTGTGCGCCGTCACCGGGTCGATGTTGGGGATCGGGCAGCGCGGACAGGGCTTGACGGCGCGCAGCCGCACCGGCGCAGCGTCTGCATCGGCCGGCGCGGTCTGCACCTGCAGCACGTCCAGCCGGTCCTCGTCATGCGCCTCCAGGCCCGCGAGCACGATGTTCGGCCGGAAGCGCTCCATGGTGACGGGCGCGTGGCCGGCGGCGCCCAGACGTTCGTTGAGGCCGGCCAGTGAGGCTTCGCTGGCCACCAGCACCGCATAGCCGTCGCTGAACTGGTTGAGACCTTCGTCGTCGCCGGTCCATTTGCGGTTCGACAGGCGCCTGTGCTCCGGATCGAAGCGCACCAGGCGCAGCTTGGCGCCCAGGAAGTCGCTGAACCACTGGGCCGCCACCGCGCCCATGTCGAAGGCGGGCACCTCGTCGTCCCACACGCGCACCCGCGCCGGCGCCTCCACCTCGTTGAGCGAAATGTGCAGCGCCAGCATGCCCGGCGCGCGCAGCACCAAGTCGGAATGGCGCAGCATCGGCTTGATCAGCGCCATGCGCGGGTACTCGCGCTGACTCACGAACTCGCCCTGCTCGTCCACGACCATCCAGGCCCGGTCAAACTCGAGCCCGGTCTCGATCAGCACCGACTCACGCAACTCCACGCCAGCGCACGACTTGACGGGGTACACCAGTAGGCGCGCAATGCGGGCCGTGACATCGGGTGGAGTGGGGTTCACAGGCTCAATTCCTTCGAAGGCGGGAGGGAAAGGCCGGATTTTGCCCTGCCTTCTACAATCCGCGCATGGCTTCAGCATTCGATGTCTGCGTTCGAGGTGCCGGCATCGTCGGCCGGACGCTTGCCCTGCTGCTGGCGCGCGAGCGCCTGCGGGTCGCGCTGGTCGATGCGTCCGCCGCCGCTGCGCAGGCATCGCCGTCTGCCGCGGCGGGATCGCAGTCTGCCTCGGCGGGATCGCAGCCCGCTTCGGCGGTGCCGCAGCCCGGCGCCACCAGCGACGTGCGCGCCTACGCCATGAACAGCGCCTCGCGCGAGCTGCTGCTGTCGCTGCGCAGCTGGCCCGACCCCGAACACGCCACCGCCGTCACCGCCATGCAGGTGTGGGGGGACGATGGCGGCGAGGTGAGCTTCAGCGCCGGGCAGGAAGGCCAGGACGCCCTCACCTGGATCGTCGACGTGCCCGCGCTGGCGGCCCGGCTGGCCGATGCGGTGCGGTTCCAGCCGATGATCGAGGTCGTCGGCTCGCCGCAGCCGGCGGCCCTTACCGTGGTCTGCGAGGGCCGCGCCAGCGCCACGCGCGCCGAGTTCGGGGTGGAGTTCGAGGTGACGCCCTACCCGCAGCAGGCCGTCGCCACCCGTCTGATCTGTGAAAAGCCGCACGGCCAGGTCGCGCGGCAGTGGTTCTCGCAGGGCGAGGTGCTGGCTTTTTTGCCGCTCGGCGGCGAAAGCGGGAACTTGGTGGCGGTTGTCTGGTCTGTTCTCAAGGACCGCGCGCCGGATCTGCTGGCGCTGTCGCCCGAGGCCTTCGCCGCAGCGCTGGAAGAGGCCAGTCACGGCCACGCCGGCCGGCTGACCCTTGCGGCCGAGCGGGCCGCCTGGCCGCTGTCGCTGTCGCGGGCCGGCCGCTGGGTCGGCAGCCTCGGCGCACGGCCGGGCACGCAGGGCTGGGCGCTGGCGGGCGATGCGGCGCACACGGTGCATCCGCTGGCCGGCCAGGGACTCAATCTGGGCCTGGCCGACGCGGCCGAGCTGGCGCGGGTGCTGCACGGCCGGGAGTACTGGCGCAGCGTGGGCGACGAAAAGCTGCTGCGACGCTACGAGCGGGCCCGCAAGGCCGACGTGCTGTCGATGGGCTGGGCGACGGATGGCCTGCAGCAGCTGTTCGCCCGCGAGGGAACGGCATGGCAGGCGGCGCGCAACTGGGGCATGAAGGGATTCGAGCGCAGCGGCCCGCTCAAGTCCTGGATGGCCCGGCAGGCGATGCGCAGCTCGCGGGCCTGAGGAGCCGGTGGCGACGGCCGGCAACGAGGGCGGGCAGCGACGGTGGCGGCAATGAATGATGGAACGGGCGCAGAGCGCGCAGAAACGATGCAAATGATGGGACTCACGATGAAGACGTTCAAACCCCTGCTGGCGGTGGCACTGCTGGCGGCCGCCCTGGTCGCCTCGGCGCAGGAAGCCACGATCCGCAAGAACCTGGCCGAACGCATCCCTGCGCTGCAGAAGATCGACGAGATCAGCAAGACGCCGATGCCCGGCCTCTACGAGGTGCGCTACAACGGCAGCGAGATCATCTACACCGACGCCGAAGGCAATCACCTGCTGCAGGGCAACCTGATCGACACGCGCGCGCGCCGCAACCTGACGGAAGAGCGGATCGAAAAGCTCACGGCCGTCGCTTTCGACGACCTGCCCTTCAAGGATTCGTTCACCATCGTGCGCGGCAACGGCAAGCGCAGGCTGGCGGTGTTCGAGGACCCGAACTGCGGCTACTGCAAGCGCTTCGAGCGCGATCTGCAGAAGGTCGACAACGTGACCGTGCACATGTTCCTGATCCCCATCCTCGGCCGCGACTCGCCCGAGAAGTCGCGCAACGTGCTGTGCGCCAAGGACAAGGCCAAGGCCTGGACCGACATGATGGTGCGCGACGTGAACGCCCCGGTGGCCACCTGCGACGCAGGCGCGGCGAGCCTGGCGCGCAACCTCGAATTCGCGAGCAAGTACAAGATCACCGGCACGCCGACGCTGATCTTCGCCGACGGCTCCCGCGTGCCGGGCGCCATCAGCGCGCAGCAGGTCGAGAAGTTCCTGGCCGAGGCGAAGTAGTCCGCCGGATCCCGCCCGGCGTGCGGGCCCGCGCCGCCCCCGGCCCCTGCCGGCGACCCGGCCGCCCCGCGCAGCGCGCGCGACGGGGCCGGCAATGAGCCCGCGAGGGGTCGTTGAGTCGGTTATTCTTTGAACCACGATGGCCTCACCCCGATCCGCCGCCGCCCGCCCCGTCCACTACAAGGTCGAGGCCGCGAGCTTGCATGCCCACCTGTTCAGCGTCACGCTGACCATTCCCGCCCCCTCGGCTCACCAGCGCGTGAGCCTTCCCGTCTGGATTCCCGGCAGCTACCTGGTGCGCGAGTTCGCCCGGCACCTGCAGAAGCTCCATGCGGTGCAGGGCGGCCGCGCCGTTGCGCTGCGCCAGCTCGACAAATGCAGCTGGGAAGTCCGCAACCTGGCGGGCAAGCCGCTGGTGCTGCACTACGAGGTCTATGCCTTCGACCCGTCGGTGCGCGCCGCCTGGCTGGACGCCTCGCGCGGCTTCTTCAACGGCACCAGCCTGCTGCTGCGCGTGGAAGGCGCCGAGGACGGCCCGCATGCGCTGCAGCTGGCGGCCTCACGCGAGATGGCGCAGTGGGAGGTGGCGACGGGCCTCGCGCCCACCCGCGTCAACAAGGCCGGCTTCGGCAGTTACCGCGCGGCCAACTACGACGAACTGGCTGACAGCCCCGTCGAGATGGGCCGCTTCTGGAGCGGCGAGTTCAAGGTCGGTGGCGTGCCGCACCGCTTCGTCGTGGCCGGCGCGCTGCCCACCTTCGACGGCAGCCGCCTGCTGGAGGACACGCGCCGCATCTGCGAGGCCGAGATCCGCTTCTGGCATGGGTCCGAGGCCCTGGCCGCGCGGGGCAAGCCGCGCACGCCGCACAGGAGCTACGTGTTCATGCTCAATGCGGTGGATGACGGCTACGGCGGGCTGGAGCATGGCAACTCCACGGCACTGATCTGCAACCGCAAGGATCTGCCGCGCCAGGGCCTGGCGCGCCAGCCCGAGGGCTACACCACGCTGCTGGGCCTGATCAGCCACGAGTACTTCCACACCTGGAACGTCAAGCGCCTGCGTCCGGCCGAACTGGCCCGCTACGACTACACGCAGGAAAACTACACCGAGCTGCTGTGGTTCTTCGAAGGCTTCACCAGCTACTACGACGACCTGCTGCTGCGCCGCGCCGGACTGCTCGACGACACGGGCTACCTCAAGCTGCTCAACAAGACCATCAACCAGGTGCTGCAGGCACCGGGCCGCGAGGTGCAGTCGGTGGCGCAGGCCAGCTTCGACGCCTGGGTCAAGTACTACCGGCAGGACGAGAACACCCCCAACGCCACGGTGAGCTACTACGCCAAGGGCTCGCTCGTGGCCCTGTGCTTCGACCTGACGCTGCGCGGCCTGGGCAGCGCCTCGCTCGACGACGTGATGCGCGGCCTGTGGGCGCGCTGCGAAGCCGGCCCGATGACCGAGGCCGACTTCACCGCCGTGCTGCAGTCGCTCGGCGGGCGCTCGTTCGCCAGGGAGATCGCCGCCTGGGTGCACGGCACCCGCGACCTGCCACTCAAGGAGCTGCTTGAGCGCCAGGGCGTGGCCGTGGCCGAAGACCCGCCGCAGCTCGCGCAGCGCCTGGGCGTGCGCGTGACGGAAAGCGCGGGCATCCAGGTCAAGACGGTGCTGCGCGGCAGCGCCGCAGAGCGCGCCGGCCTGTGCGCCGGAGACGAACTGCTGGGCGTGGAAACCCCGTCCGATCCTCCCGGCTGCGGATGGCGGCTGGGCAAGCTCGACGAGCTGGCGCTGTACGTCGTCACCGACAAGGAATTCACCCTGCTCGTGTCACGCGACAAGCGCCTGCTGCGCCTGCGCCTCACGCTGCCGGGCAACCTCTCCACCTGGCGGCTGAGCCTGCGCGACGCCGCGCTCACCGGCGCATGGCTCGCACCGGCCGACTGATTGCGCTGGTGCTGGTGGCCGTGCTGATCGGCCACATCGCCGCGCTCCAGTGGCTGGGCCAGCACTGGAAGAAGCCTTCGCTGCTCAAGCCGCTGGCCACGCCCATGCTCACGCGCCAGCTCGCGCCACAGGCCCCCGTGCCGCCGCCGGCCGTCGCGCAACCGGCGCCGCCGCGCCCGCGCGCACCGGCCGCCGCGCTGCCGTCCACACCCCTGACCACGCCGACCCTGCCCGATCCCGTGCCAGCCGTGGTGGCCACGGCGGAGCCGGTGCCGGCAGTGCAAGCGGCACCCACCCCACCCGTTCCGGCGGCGCCACCGGCACCCACGCCCACGGTGGTGGCATCGGCCGCACCCGGCTCCGGCACGGGCAGCGCCACGGCCACGGTGAGCTTTCTCGACGCCTGGCCGGCCGACTCGCGCCTCTCCTACAAGCTCACCGGCAACTTCCGCGGCCCGGTGCATGGCAGCGCCCAGGTGCAGTGGCTGCGGGAGGATGAGCGCTACGAAGTGCGCATCGACATCGACATCAACCTGCTGGCGAAGATGGTCATGACCAGCCAGGGAGAGATCACGCCCCAGGGCCTGCTGCCGCACGTGTACGAGGAGGAACGCAGCGGACGGGCCGCGAGCGTTTCGTTCACGCCGACCGAGATCCTCTACCCCAACGGCACCAAGGCGCCGCGCCCGCCGGGCCTGCAGGACACCGCCAGCCAGTTCGTCGAGCTGACCCAGCTGTTCGCCAGCGGCCGCGGCCAGCTCGCGGTGGGCAACAGCGTGAGCTTCTGGATGGCGCGCTTCGGCGGCGCCGACTACTGGACCTACGACGTCACCGAGAAAGTCTCGCTGCCGATCGCCGACATGGGCTCGGTCGAGGCCTTCCACCTCAAGCCGCGGCCCCTGGCCAACCCGCGCGGGCCGATCACCGCCGAGATGTGGTTTGCGCCGGCCCTGCAGTACCTGCCGGTGCGCATCCGCATCAACATGAATCCGACGACCTGGGTCGACCTGATGGTCGAGAAGATCGAGCAGAAGTGAGCCTGCGCGGCTTCAGCGCCGCTTGTCCAGCACCCGCTTGGCCTTGCCCATGCTGCGCTCGACGCCACCCTCGGTGCGCAGCTCGATGCGGGCGCTGGTGCCCACGTAGGTCTTGATCTCGTACTGCAGCAGTGCGGCCGCGGCCTGTGCTGCCGCGCCCCGCGGGTCGATGCCCGGGCGCGTCTCCACCGCCACGGTGAGCGCGTCCAGCGGGCCGTCGAGCGTGAGGATGCACTGGTAGTGCGGCGCGAGTTCGGCGCGCTTGAGGATCAGCTCCTCGATCTGCGTCGGGAACACGTTGACGCCGCGCACGATCATCATGTCGTCGCTGCGGCCGGTGATCTTCTCCATGCGGCGCATCGTGCGCGCGGTGCCCGGCAGCAGCCGCGTGAGGTCGCGCGTGCGGTAGCGGATGATCGGCAGCGCCTCCTTGGTCAGGCTGGTGAACACCAGCTCCCCCATCTTGCCATCGGCCACCGGCGCGCCGGTTTCGGGGTGGATGATTTCGGGATAGAAGTGGTCCTCCCAGATCGTCGGGCCGTCCTTGGTTTCGACGCATTCGCTGGCCACGCCGGGGCCGATGACCTCCGACAGCCCGTAGATGTCCACCGCGTCGAGCCCGAGCCGCCGCTCGATCGCCTGGCGCATGTCGTTGGTCCATGGCTCGGCGCCGAAGATGCCGATGCGCAGCGACGATTGCGCCGGATCGAGCCCCTGCTTCTCGAACTCGTCGGCGATGGCCAGCATGTAGCTGGGCGTGACCATGATGATGTCGGGCCGGAAGTCGTTGAGGAGCTGCACCTGCCGCTCGGTCTGGCCGCCGCCGAACGGGACCACCGTGAGGCCCAGCCGCTCGGCGCCGTAGTGCGCGCCGAGGCCGCCGGTGAAGAGGCCATAGCCATAGCTCACATGCACCAGGTCGCCGGGGCGTGCGCCGGCCGCGCGGATGCTGCGGGCCACGCAGTCGGACCACATGGCGACGTCGTTGGCGGTGTAGCCCACCACCGTCGGCTTGCCGGTCGTGCCGCTGGAGGCATGGATGCGCACGCAATGCTCGCGCGGGACCGCGAACATGCCGAAGGGGTAGCTGTCGCGCAGGTCCTTCTTGGTGGTGAACGGGAACTTCGCGAGGTCAGCCAGCGACTGGCAGTCGTCCGGATGGACGCCCGCCTCGTCGAACTTCACGCGGTAGACCAGCGAGTTGTCATACGCGTGGCGCAGCGTGGCCTTCAGCCGCTTGAGCTGCAGGGCGCGCAGCTCGTCGACGCTGGCCTTTTCGATCGGGTCGAGGGCAAAGCGCTTCATGGTGTCTCCGTGGCTTCTCGGTGGGGATGAGGGTCTCAGGCCGGCACGATGCTGCCCTGGATCTGCGCGCTCTTGCCGCGGAACAGCGCGATCACCTCGCCGCGCTGGTTGGTCACGGTCATGTCGTAGATGCCATGGCGGCCCGACAGGGTCTGCTCGCGGCCCTCGCAGGTGAGCACGTCGCCCAGCTGGCCGGGCTTGAGGAACTCGATGCTGCAGCCGGCCGCAACGGCCACCTTGTTGTGGCTGTTGCAGGCGAAGGCGAACGTGGAGTCCGCCAGCGTGAAGATCAGCCCGCCGTGGCAGATGCGGTGGCCGTTGAGCATCGGCTCGCGCACCGTCATGCGCATGACCGCGCGGCCCGGCTCGCAGCCGATCAGCTCCATCTGCAGAAACTCGCGCGACGCGTTGTCACCGGCGAACATCGTCTCGCCGACCCGGCGGGCCAGCTCGCGGGCCGCAGCATCGTCCGACGCACGGGCCGACGCGCGATCCGCCGCAGGCTCCGGCAGGGACCCGGAGGCTGCACGGTCGCCGGCACCGGGGCCGCCTGCAGGGCCGGCCGCCATCATTCGCCCTTGAACTGCGCGGGGCGCTTCTGCAGGAAAGCCTGCACGCCCTCGATGTAGTCGTGGGTCCGCCCGAGGGCCGACTGCGTGTCGCGCTCGACGTCCAGCTGGGCATCGAGATCGCGCGTGGCGGCGCCGCGCAGCAGCTGGCGCGTG
>JBGAIH010000047.1:0-4635 GCA_044225675.1 Burkholderiaceae bacterium | reverse complement strand
GTGGGCATCGTGGCCAGGCGTGCGGCCAGTTGCACCGCGGCGGCCACGCAGTCCTCGCCTTCGGGCACCACGTCCCAGATCAGGCCCCAGGCCTTGGCGTCCTGGGCGCCGAGCTTGTCGCCGAGCATCGCAGCGCCCATGGCGCGCGCCAGGCCTGCGCGCTGCGCGAGGAACCAGCTGCCGCCCGCGTCGGGAATGAGGCCGATCTTGCTGAATGCCTGGATGAAGCTGGCGTTGTGCGCCGCCAGCGTGATGTCGCAGGCCATCGCGAACGAGGCGCCCGCGCCTGCGGCCACGCCGTTGACGGCCGCGACCGTGGGCATGCGCAGCGCCACCAGGCGGCGCGTGCTGGGATTGAAGGCCTGCTCGATGATCGGGCCCGGGTTGGCGCGCTCGACCAGCCCCGGCCCCGGCGTGAAGTCGAACTCCGCCAGATCGGCTCCGGCGCAGAAGCCGCGCCCGGCGCCGGTGATCACCAGCGCGCGGATCGCCGGATTGGCCTCGGCCCGGTCGAGCGCGGCCCACAGGTCGTGGTGCATCTGCCGCGTGAAGCTGTTGAGCGCCTGCGGGCGGTTGAGCGTGACGATGCCGACGGCGCCCTGCTCGGTGTAGAGCACCGTGGCAGGCACGGTGGCGGGCGCAGTGGATGGAACCGTGGGTTCGGCCATGGGTGCTTGTCTCCTTCGCGGCGAATGTACCACCAAACCTCGATTAACCGACCGATTGGTTGGCGAATGTGCCGCTTGGTTATAGTTGGCGCCAGAAGGAGAACCCCATGGCTTTTGAGAACATCATCGTCCGCACCGAAGGCAAGGTCGGCATCGTCACCCTGAACCGGCCCAAGCAGCTCAATGCGCTGAACAACGCGCTGATGGACGAGCTGGGCGAGGCCCTGAAGGCCTTTGACGCCGACCCGCAGATCGGCTGCATGATCGTCACCGGCAGCGAGAAGGCCTTCGCGGCCGGCGCCGACATCGGTGCCATGGCGACCTACACCTTCGCCGACGTCTACAAGGGCGACTACATCACGCGCAACTGGGAGACCATCCGCAGCGTGCGCAAGCCGGTGATCGCGGCCGTGAGCGGCTTCGCGCTCGGCGGCGGCTGCGAACTGGCGATGATGTGCGACTTCATCATCGCCGCCGACAACGCCAGGTTCGGCCAGCCCGAGATCAAGCTGGGCATCATCCCCGGCGCGGGCGGCACGCAGCGCCTGCCGCGCGCGGTGGGCAAGTCCAAGGCCATGGACCTGGCCCTGACCGGCCGCATGATGGACGCGACCGAAGCCGAGCGCGCCGGCCTGGTCAGCCGCGTGGTGCCCCTCGACAAGCTCATGGACGAGGTCCTGGGCGCGGCGCTGATCATCAGCGAGTTCTCGCAGATCGCGGTGATGGCAGCCAAGGAATCGGTCAACCGGTCGTTCGAGGGCAGCCTGTCCGACGGCGTGATGTTCGAGCGCCGCATGTTCCACGCCCTCTTTGCCACGGCCGATCAGAAGGAAGGCATGGACGCCTTCGTCAACAAGCGCAAGGCCGAGTTCAGGCACGAGTGAGGCAGTAGAGTGAGGCAGCGCAGGCCGTCAGCGGGCGGTGAGCCGCGCGGCCTCGTCCACCAGCGCCTGCGCCAGGCTGGCGTCGATCCGCGCAGAGCGCGTGGACTCGCGCCCGTCGCGCAGGGTCTGCCAGCGCACCGCCACCCGCCCATCGGCGCCGGGGACGGTGTCGGCCGTGAGCACGGCCAGCGCCTCGGTCGCGTCGCGCAGTTCCACCCGCAGGCCGGACGGCTCGGCGCCCGGCGGCGCAGGCACCGCGTCGGCCGCTGCGCCAAGGGCCAGCACCAGGGCGCGTAGCCGCGCGGCGAGCCCCGTTGCCTGGGCCTGCTCCACGGTGGCGGTGCGGGCACCGAGCGTGATGCGCGCCTGCGTCCATCGGTCCAGGACCGTGAGGTCGACAGGCGCTGCGGCGCGAGCCGCCCGAGGCGCTGAGAGCGCAGGCGGCGCCATTGCAGCAGGCGCGGCGGGCGCAACGGGACGCGCCGCTGGTGCTGGTGCTGGTGCTGGTGCTGGTGCTGGTGCTGGTGCTGGTGCTGGTGCTGGTGCTGGTGCTGGTGCTGGTGCTGGTGCTGGTGCTGGTGCTGGTGCTGGTGCGGCAGCCGAGGCCGCTGCTGGCGCGTCCGCCACACGGCCCCGCGCGCGCTCGTCGGCGCGCTGCTCCGCAGCGTCGGCCGCCGCCGGGGCTGCGGCTTTCTGGCTCGCTGCGGGTGGACTTGGCGCGACCGCGACACTGTTCTCTCGCGCCGCCTCGGACCGGGCGGCGGGGCTGGCGGGGCGCGGCGCTTGCGGCGCTGCACGTGCGCCGGGCGCAGCGCCCTGGCCCCGTGCGAAGCCTTCGGCCGAACCGGCCGCAGGTGCAGGTGCAGGTGCAGGTGCAGGTGCTGGCGTTGGCGTTGGCGTTGGCGTTGGCGTTGGCGTTGGCACGGACGCAGGCGAAGGCGGCAGAGGCCCGGCCGACTCCTTCGGCATCGGCGGATCGGCACGCCGCGCATCGGGGATCTCTTCTCCGTGCCAGAGCAGGGTGATCACTCCGGCCAGCAGCACGGTCGCGAACGCGGCATTCCAAGGAGCGCGGCTCGACGCACCACGGCCCGCGCCGGCGCCGTGCCACAAGCTCTGCCACAAGCTCTGCCAGTGCCTCCGCCCACTGCGCTGCGGCGCGGCATCAACCGGGGTGACGGCCGACGGAACGGCCGGTGTATCGGCCGCAGCAGCGGCCACGGCAGGCACAGCCACGGCAGGCACAGCCACGGCACGCACAGCCGCCGCCCGGATCGCCGCGCGCGTGCTCGCCTGCGGCTGCATCTGCGCATCGGGCGCATGCGCCAGCGCCTGGACGAAGCGGGCGTCGCGCAGCTGCGTCATGCCGGGCCCTCCAGCACGTCGAGGTAGCGGCGCATGCAGCCGCGCAGCTTCTGTAGCGCATAGCGCAGCCGGCTCTTGGCCGTCTCGAAAGCCAGCCCGAGCCGTTCGGCCAGGTCTTCGACCGTCGCGCCGTCTTCATGGTGCAGCAGAAAGGCCGCGCGCTGCGCCTCGGGCAGCTCATCGAGGCAATGCAGCAGCTGCTGGCCGGCGGCGCGCCAGAAGGCCGTGTCTTCCGCCGACGGATGGGCCAGATCGACAGCGCCCTGCAGCCAGTCCATCGGATCGTCGGCATCGTCGCGGGCATCGGCAGGGCCCAGGCCGACTTCACGTCCGCTCACGCGCAGGCGGTCCATGGCCGCATGGTGCGCGATGGTGAAGGCCCAGGTGCGCCAGGAGGCGCCCTGCGGGGCATAGCTGGCGCGCGCGGCGACGATGCGCATCCAGGTGTCCTGGAACACCTCGTCGGCCTGCGCCGCGAGCGGCGCGCCCAGCAGCCGCCGCACGAAGCGGAACAGCGCGCCCTCATGGCGCGCATACAGCGCGTCGAACGCGTCCGCATCGCCGCCTGCATAGGCCAGCATCAGTTGGTCGTCGGGCATGTCGGCCAGGGGCATGGGGAGATTTTCACATTGCGTTGTACGGCGCTCGCCATGTATCGGGGTTAAACCTGCGCAAAAAAATCACCCCGCCCGCGCCCGTGCGCCGTTTCAGCCTGCGTCTCCACCACGCAAGGTACTGATGATGAGCACACCGACCCAACGCAAGATCGTGATCGCCCTGCTGGGCACCCAACTGCTGCTGGCCGCCTGCGGCGCGACCGCCCGCTCGCCTGCCGTGATGCCGCCGGGCGGCACGGGCTGGCCCGAGCCCGCCCCGCCCACCCCCACGCTGCCCGTGGCCGTGACCCGGCCCAACTTCCACGCCCCGTCGGCGCCGCATTGTGCGCGCCCGATCCAGACGCGCGAAGTGCCCGGCACGGCCCAGGGTGACGACCGGCCCTGGCCCACGCCGCGACCCGGCGCCCTGGTTGAGCGGCCCGAGTCCTCCGCCGCATCGCGCGAGGACGCACGGGGCGAGTCCGAGGGACGCCTGCGCAAGGCCACTCCGCTGCCTGCGCCGATGCATGCGCCGGCAGCCGTGCCCGCGCCGGCTGCGGATGCCGCCGCCTCGGGCACCTCGGGCGCTGCCGGCAAGGCGGCCGCCGAATCGCGGGGCGACGCGCTCTTCGCGCCGCCCCGCCCTCCAGCGCCTGCCGCCGCGCCCGCCCCCCTTGCCGCGCAGCGCCAGAACCAGGCCGCCGGCCCGGTCACGGCCGGCATGGTCGACGACAACGCCGACTTCAGCGCCTACCTCGCCTTCCGCGACCGCACCCGCGTGGCCCACCGCGCCCGTGACGTGCGCGACCGCTACCTGCTGCAGGTGCGCGATGCATCCGGCCGTGGCGTCGCCGATGCCGAGGTCGCGGTGCGGGCCGCGAGCGGCGCAGCGATGTGGGCGCGCACCGACACCAGCGGCCGCGTCTGGCTTCACCCCGACGCGTTCGACGCCGGCCGCGCCGCGCTGTACGAAGTTGCGGTGCGCAAGGACGGCCGCCAGAGCCGGGGCTTTCTGCAACGGGGCCAGAAGAGCGCGGTCGAGGTGGTGCTCGACGCCCGCGCGGCGGCCGCACCGGCGCGGCTGGACCTGGTCTTCCTGATCGATGCCACGGGCTCGATGGC
>JBGAIH010000046.1:0-27915 GCA_044225675.1 Burkholderiaceae bacterium | reverse complement strand
GCCCCCCCCCCCACGGCTCGGGCTCGGGGACGATCACGCCCTGGCGGGCGGCCGCCACCGCATCGAGGAGCTCCGCACACAGCTCCGCATGCAGGCTTTCAATGGACGACTCGGCAGCGCGAACCGACTCCAGAACCAGCAGCGGCAGCATCACGATCTCCTCGCTGCCCGCGTCGAACTCCAGACGCAGGGGGCTGCCCAGTTGCCGGCCGATCAGCGCCAGCGCCTTGTCGCGCGTGACGGCGGGGATCAGAAGGCTGAACTGCGCCGGGCCCGTACGCGCCACGAAGCCACGGCTTCCTGCGGCCGCCTGGAGCTTGTCCACCAGCAGCCCAAGCGCCTTGCGGCCCACCTTGCGCCCATACATCTGCCGCACGGTGGCCAGGTCCTCACAGGCGACGACCGCCAGGGTCAGGGGTTTCTTCTCGCGCCGGCAGTCGCGCAGCAGTTCGTCGCCGTGAAAGGCGAGGCCCTGGCGGTTGAGCAGGCCTGTGGCCGGATCGCGCCGGCCAAGTTCCAGCAATTCGTCGGGCTTGCGCATCGCTTCGCCGAAAGGCAGTGCCAGCGCCAGCGGAAAGAGAATGAGAAATCCGGCGAGTGCGATCGAGCTCGCAACGCCCGCCTCGGTCATCGCGCTCGACACCGCGAATTCGGTCACGGCGAGCGCCACGATGCCCATCGCCCAGCGCGGCTTCAGGATGAAGGCATACGCCAGGGCCGGCACTGCCACCCAGAAGAAGAACGGACCGCCCGGCCCCTCCAGACGGTCGCTGATATGGGTGTGCAGCAGGTAGGCCGCGCAGATGAGCAGGGCCCCGTGGGCAAACATCCGGCCCTGCCGCCGCGCTGGAAACAGATGGCCCCACTTGCCCAGGACACCCGCGTAAAGAACGAACAGCCAGATCGCGACCACGTCCGGAAAGGCAAAGAGTGCAACCCACGCGGTGTAGGCCGCCATGGACCAGGGCACCCAGGGCTCCAGCCGGCTCACGTTGGGCGAAATGCGCGCATCGCCTTCGGTGCGTGCGGCGCGTGCGCCACGCCGCGGCGCGGGCTCCTGGTTCTCGGCGTCTTCAGGCAGGCTGTCGGTGGCCTGGGCGCTGGCGGGCGCGGAGCTTTCAGGAGTCAGGGGCTTCATGGTGTGGGCGTGCGAAGAGCGAACAGGAGGGAACTGCCGGATGCGGGGTCGCCAGGACATTCACCGCGACCGAGCGACCATCAGAGCATGGATGCCGCCGGCCGCCCTAGGGCATTCGCCGCGCGACCCTTAAGGAAAATCCCGAAGGCTCCATGAACGCGCAAGCACAAAGCACTACGCCAAGGCTTCGCGCGGCGCTAAACTGGCTGTTGTGAAGGACTCCTCGGCCGAACTTCCGGAAATCAGACTCCTGTGCGTGGAGGACAGGGAAGATGACGTCGAACTGATTTCCTACGCCCTGCAGCGCGCCGACCCGGCGCACCGCTACGTGCTGCGGCACGTGGACAACACCAAGGCTTTCGAAGCAGGCCTGCAGGCGGGCGCCGACGCCATCCTGTGCGACTACAACCTGCCCCGCTTCTCGCCCTACGTGGCGCTTCGCCTGCTGGCGGAGCGCGAAAGCACCGTCCCGCTGATCGTGGTGACGCAGGCGATCGGCGAGGAAGCCGCAGTCAACGTGCTTCGCCATGGCGCCAGCGACCACGTCACCAAGGACAAGCTGGGCACGCTGCCGCAGGTGATCGCCCGCGTCATGGCCGACCGGCGCCGCAAGCTGGAGCAGGAGCGGCTCACCATCGAGCTCGACGCCGCCTACAGCCGACTCAAGAAGCTCTCCACCCGTCTGGTCGCCGCCCAGGAGCGCGAGCGCACGATCATCTCCCGCGAGCTGCACGACGTTCTGGGGCAGACGCTCACCGGCATGGTCATTCACCTGCATGCGGCGCGCAAGGCCACCGACCCGCAGGCAGCGGCGCACTACACCGACACGGCCATGCAGATGGCGCAGGAGGCCGTGCAGCAGGTCAAGACCCTGTCGTTCTCGCTGCGGCCCGCCCAACTCGATCTGCTGGGGCTGGTGGCGGCGGTGCAATCGGCCCTGCAGCGCATGGCCGACCCGGCCGGTATTCGCGTGAGCATGTCGACCCGGGGCGAGGAACCGCGCGAAGTGAGCGAAACCGCATCGGTCGCGGTGCGGCTGGTCCAGGAAGCGATGACCAACGTCGTGCGCCACTCGGAGGCCAGCCGCGTGTGGGTGCGGCTGCGCTTCCTGCCCTCCAGCCGGATTTCGCTTCTCATCGTCGACAACGGGCGCGGGTTCGAGAAAAGCCATGTGCTCGACGGACAGCCGAGCGTGAAAAACGTCGGGCTCTACGGCATGATAGAGAGGACCGAGCTGGCAGGCGGCCGACTGGCCATCCGCACGCGGCCCGGCCGGGGCGTGGCGATCCGCGCCCTGCTATAAGGAGGAATGACCATGAAGACCACAGCGCAGGAACCTGTCCGCATCGTCTTGGCGGACGACCATGACCTCGTCCGCTCCGGGATCAAGGCCCTGCTGTCGATGGTCAGCGGCGCGGAGGTCATCGCCGAGGCCCGCAACGGGGACGAACTCATCACGCTCGTGGAGTCGCTCAACCCCGATCTCGTGATGACCGACATCTCCATGCCCGGCATGGACGGGATTTCGGCCATCGCCCACATCAAGGAGTCGCGCCCGGCCGTGAAGATGCTGGTGCTGTCGATGTACGACACGGTCGACTTCGTCAAGCGCGCGGTGGCCAGCGGCGCATGCGGCTACCTCATGAAGGACGCACCCCCGTTCGAGCTGGAACAGGCCGTGCGCAGCGTGATGGCCACGGGAAGCTACTTCAGTCCGGTGATCGCGCAGCGCCTCCTGCAGCCGTCGGAGCCGACCATCGACGAAGAACTCACGCAGCGGCAGATCGAGATCCTCAAGCTGATCGCCCAGGGCAAGGCGTCCAAGGAAATCGCCTACGAACTCGGGCTGAGCTCCAAGACGGTGGACGTGCACCGCGCACGCATCATGGAGCGCCTGCGGATCAACGACATTGCCAGCCTGACCCTTTACGCCGTGCGCAAGGGCCTCATCAAGCCCTGAATGCCCGTTGCGGGATCGCAGCGCCAGACGAACTGCCTGCCCTTTTTCTCACGGCGTCAGGCGTACCAGCCTGAGAACATTTACGGCGTCAGGCGTACCAGCCTGAGAACATTTACGGCGTCAGGCGTACCAGCCTGCCGCGGCCCGCGTCGGTGAGAAGGTACAGGAGCCCGTCGGGCCCCTGGCGCACGTCACGCACACGCTCACCCACCTCGATGCGGTGCTCCCGCACCACCTTGCCGCCCGCCAGCTCCAACCGGTCCAGGTAAGCGAACTTGAGGGGACCGACGAACAGGTTGCCCTTCCACGCTGGGCCATAGCGGTCGCTGGTGAGAAAGGCCATGCCCGAGGGCGCTATCGAGGGCGTCCAGTGATGCAGGGGCTGCTCCATTCCGGCGCGCGCGTTGATGCCCTCGCCCACCGGCCCGCCGCCGTACTGCTCGCCATGGGTGATGACCGGCCAGCCGTAGTTGAGTCCGGCCCTGGGCAGGTTGATCTCGTCTCCGCCTTGCGGACCGTGCTCATGCATCCAGAAGCTGCCGTCCGGCGCAAGCGTGGCCCCCTGCGGGTTGCGGTGCCCGTAACTCCAGATCTCTGGCAGGGCCCCGGCCCGCGCCACGAACGGGTTGTCGGGCGGCACGCTGCCGTCCTTGCGCAGGCGCACCACCTTGCCCAGATGGTTGTCCAGGCGCTGGGCGTCCTGGCTGCGGCTGTACCGCTCGCCCAGGGTCAGGAACAAGGTGCCGTCGCGCGCCAGCACGATGCGGCAGCCGAAGTGCAGGCTGCTCTGGACCTTGGGCTTCTGGCTGAAGATCACCCGCACGGACTCCAGGCGGGTGAAGTCGGCGGCGAGCTGCGCCGTGGCCAGCGCGGTGCCGTTGCCTCCGGTTCCCGGCTCCGAGAAGCAGAAGAAGATCCGCCGGCTGCCGGCAAAGTCGGCGTCGGCCACCACGTCGAGCAGGCCACCCTGGCCGCTGGCAGCGACGTCCGGCACGCCGGCCAGCGCCGGACCGACTCGGCCGTCGGCGCCCACCACGCGCATGCGGCCGGGCCGCTCCGTGACGAGAAACCGGCCTTCGGGCAGAAAGGCGACTGCCCAGGGATTCTCCAGGCCGCTCGCAACGGTTTCGAGTCGTGGCGTCTGGGCCCCCGCGGCGAGCGGGCCGAGCATCAGGGCCATCAGCAAGGTCCAGCGCGTTGCCAGGTTGCGGCAGTGGTCGGCGAAAAGAGGAATCCGGCTCATTTGAGGTTCTCCATGGGGGCTGCGACGCCGGCTGGGCCGGGATGACCCAATCCTGCCATCCATGTTTCCAGCCGGACGCGCCGCACTCTGACCGCGCGGACGGCACAAAGTTTGTAGGACAGGAACGCGACTTGCATGCGCTACCACCGCTTGAAACCGCAGGACAAAAACCTGCCGCCATGCACCATTTTCGGGAACAAGTTGAGCCCCAGCGCCCTCGCCGGGCGGCAATCGTTACAACCTTGCCCATATAAATCAACAAGTTGCCCGATATTTCTAACTTGACTTCTAGGTTTTCAAACCTTACGCTTGCGCCCATGAAACGTTTGGCCCTCCTCGTCCTGATCGCCAGTTCGGCTGCTCACGCTGCGCCGGCCGCCAATTCAGACGACGACATGGCCCGTTTCCTCAGCGACAAAGGCTTGCTGACGCACATCGAGCAGGTCCGCAACAAGGCCTCCGAGCTCGTCGTGAACGCCATGGGCTTCCTCGGCGTGCCCTACAAGCGGGGCGGCAACAATGCCGAGACCGGCTTCGATTGCAGCGGCTTCGTGCGTGCCATGTACGAGCAGACCGTGGGCCTGCTGCTGCCGCGCCGGGCCAACGAGCAGGCAGCCGCCACCGAGAAGATCGACAAGAACGACCTGCAGCCCGGCGACCTCGTGTTCTTCAACACCATGAAGCGTGCCTTCAGCCATGTCGGCATCTACGTCGGCGATGGCAAGTTCATCCACTCCCCCAAGCCCGGCGCCGAAGTGCGGGTGGAAGACATGCGCGTGGGCTACTGGGAACGCCGCTTCGACGGTGCCCGCCGTGTCCAGGCCTCTGCTTCGCCGCAGCAGGCCGCCACCGCCGCAGCCCTGCCCGCAGCGCTGTCCAGCGAATCCCCCGTCACACCCCGTTGAGCGGCACCGGCGTGCCGCCGCATGCCGCGCTGCCGGGCCTGCAGGAGCTCCTGCAGGGCACGCAAGCGGGCTCTCGGTAGAAACCCTCGCCCTTCGCCGTGCACGGTGACGCGTCGCGTCGTAACATCCTGCGGCTTGCCATCGCGTCCCGCCCGATCCCTCCAACCGAACCGAGGAGCCCCGCATGCCGCAACTCAACGTCAATGGCGTTGTCCGTGAATTCCAGGCCGAGGAGGACACGCCCCTGCTCTGGGTGCTGCGCGAGCAGCTTGGCCTGACAGGTACCAAGTACGGCTGCGGCATTGCCGCCTGCGGCGCGTGCACCGTCCACATCGATGGCGTCGCCACGCGAAGCTGCGTGCGGCCCGTGTCCACCGTGAGCGCCACCGAGAAGGTCGTGACCATCGAGGGCCTGTCGCCCGACGGATCGCATCCGGTGCAGAAGGCCTGGGCGGCACTCGACGTTCCGCAGTGCGGCTTCTGCCAGTGCGGCATGATCATGGCCGCTGCCGCATTGCTCAAGGACAAACCCAACCCGATCGACGCCGACATCGACCAGTCCATCACCAACATCTGCCGCTGCGGCACCTACAACCGCGTGCGGGCCGCCATCAAGGTCGCGGCTCGGGGCGGGAACACCCGCAGCGCCGGCCTGGCCATCCAGCACACCGACGGGAGCATCACATGAGCGCCGCCGCCACCCTGTCGCGCCGCGGCTTCCTGGGGTCGGCCGCTGCGGCCGGCGGCCTCGTCGTCGCCTTCCATGTCCCCTTCGGCCGCGAGGCGTCGGCGCAGGGCGTCGCGCCGGCGACGCCTGATGAGGTCAATGCCTGGGTCGTCGTGCGCCCCGACGAGACCGTGATCATCCGCATCGCCCGCTCCGAGATGGGCCAGGGCACGCTGACCGGCCTGGCCCAGCTCGTGGCCGAGGAACTCGACTGCGACTGGGCGCGCGTGAGCACCGAGTACCCCACACCCGGCCAGAACCTGGCGCGCAACCGCGTCTGGGGCAACTTCGGCACGGGCGGCAGCCAGGGCATCCGCCAATCCAATGACTATGTCCGGCGCGGCGGTGCCACGGCCCGGCTGATGCTGGTGCAGGCGGCCGCAGCGCAGTGGAATGTTCCCGCCGCCGAATGCACGACCTCGGCCGGCACGATCACGCACACCCCCAGCGGCCGCCGCATCACCTATGGCAAGGTGGCCGCAGCAGCGGGCCGGCTGCCGGCGCCCGATGCGGCAGCCGTCAAGCTCAAGGACCCGAAGGACTGGAAGATCGCCGGCAAGCGGCTTGCGCGCCTCGACACCGTCGACAAGGTGACTGGCAAGCAGGTCTTCGGCATGGACCTGCGCTTTCCTGGCATGGTCAACGCCGCGATCCGTGACTGCCCCGTGTTCGGCGGCAAGGTCAGGAGCTTCAACGCTGCAGCCATCAGCCAGCGCCCCGGCGTGAAGAAGGTGGTGAAGGTCGGCGACTCGGCCGTCGCCGTGATCGCCGACACCTGGTGGCGCGCGAAGTCCGCGCTCGACGCCCTGCCGATCGAATGGGACAACGGCCCCAACGAGAAGCTCTCGAGCGCAAGCCACGCCGCAATCCTCAAGGCCGGGCTCGACGCGCCCGAGGCGGCGGTCGGCAACCAGAACGGCGACGTTCGCGCGGCGCTGGCTGCGTCGGCGCGCCGGATCGAGGCCGTCTACTCGTACCCGCACCAGAACCACGCCACCATGGAGACCATGAACGCCACGGCCCGCTGGACGCCGGAGCGTTGCGAGGTCTGGGTCCCCACGCAGAACGGCGAGGCCGCCTTCGCTGCTGCCACCGAGGCCTCGGGCCTGCCTGCAGGCAAGGTGGATGTCTACAAGATCCATCTGGGCGGCGGCTTCGGCCGGCGCGGCATGACGGACTATGTGCGGCAGGCGGTGGCGCTTGCGCGCGAAATGCCGGGCACGCACGTCAAGCTGATCTGGTCGCGCGAAGAGGACATGCTGCATGGCCGCTACCACCCCGTCACCCAGTGCAAGCTGACGGCGGGCCTGGATGCACAGGGCCAGCTCACGGCACTGCACATGCGCATCTCGGGCCAGTCCATTCTGGCGGGCGTGGCCCCGCAGAACATCCAGAACGGCCGCGATCCCGTCGTGTTCCAGGGACTCAACCCGTCCGGGCCGGAAGCCTCCATCGGCTACACCGTGCCGAATCTGCTGATCGACCACGCCATGCGCAACCCGCACGTGCCGCCGGGCTTCTGGCGTGGGGTCAACCTCAACCAGAACGCGATCTACCTCGAGTGCTTCCTCGACGAGGTGGCCGTCGCCACGCGCCAGGACCCGCTCGCGCTGCGGCGCAAGCTCATGGCCAACCACCCCAAGCACCTGGCCGTGCTCAATGCCGCAGCCGAACGCGCCGGTTGGGGCAAGCCCCTGCCCGCCGGCGTCTTCCGCGGCATCGCGCAGACCATGGGTTTCGGCAGCTATGTGGCGGCCGTGGCCGAAGTGTCGGTCGATGCCGAAGGCAAGCTGAAGATCCACCGCATCGTCGCCGCCACCGATCCGGGCCATGCCGTCAATCCGCAGCAGATCGAGGCCCAGGTGGAAGGCTCGTTTGCCTACGGCCTGTCGGCGGCGCTGTATGGCGAATGCACTGTCAAGGACGGCCGCATCGAACAGGACAACTTCAGCACCTATCCGGTCCTGCGAATGGACGAGATGCCGGCAGTCGAGACGGTGATCGTGCCCTCGGGCGGCTTCTGGGGCGGTGTTGGCGAGCCGACCATCGCAGTGGCCGCGCCGGCGGTGCTCAACGCCATTTACGCCGCGACGGGCAAGCGCATCCGCGACCTGCCGCTGAAGAACCACAGCCTCAAGAAGGCATGACGGTCCGGGCCGGCCCCTTGCCTGCTCCGCCCGCGCGAAGCCGGGGCCGGCGCCTCTGGGCACGTGCGGCCCTGGCCTGGGCCCTCGCCCCCGCATGGTTCGGCTTGTGTCCTGTGCAAGCCCAGCCCGCGACGGCAGGCTCCGGGTCCCTGCCTGTGCTGGCCGTGGTGGGTGACGCGGTCCCCGCGCCGCTCACCACCGAGCCGGGCGACGCGACGCGGGGCCGGGCCATCGTTGCGAGCCGCCAGATGGGGCTGTGCCTCCTTTGCCACACCGGGCCCTTCCCCGAAGAACGCTTCCAGGGCAATCTGGCGCCCGACCTCGCCGGCGCAGGCGCGCGCTGGTCGGCCGGGCAACTGCGGCTGCGCATCGCCGACTCGTGGCGAATCAACCCCGACTCGGTCATGCCCTCCTACCTTCGGGTGGACGGCCTCAGCCGCGTCGGACGCGCCTGGCAGGGCCAGCCGATTTTCACGGCGCAGCAGATCGAGGATGTGGTGGCTTTTCTGCAGACGCTGCGCGAGCCGGCGGTGCGTCCATGAACCCCACGGCCGCACCGGCGCTGCGCCGCCGCGCCTGGCTGGCCGCAGCCCTGGCCGGCGGGCTGCGCGTCACCACCGCCCGTGCGGAAACGCCGCAAGCCCTGCCCGATGCGCTCGCCAGCGCCGTGGCAGGCTTCACGGGCGGCGCGCCCCACACCCCCGGCCGCGTGACGATCGACATCGCGTCGCTGGTCGACAACGGCAACACGGTGCCGCTGTCGGTGAGCGTCGACAGCCCGATGACGCCGGCCGATCACGTCACGGCCATCGCGGTGTTCAACGAGCGCAATCCCCAGCGCGAGGTCATCCAGGCCACGCTCGGGCCTCTGGCGGGCAAGGCAGCCATCGCCACCCGCATCCGCCTGGCCACGACGCAGAAGCTCGTGGCGGTCGCCCGCATGAGCGACGGCTCCTGCTGGTCGCACACGGTCGACGTGGTCGTCACCCTGGCGGCCTGCATCGAGGAGAACTGAGGTGGCCCGCACGCTGATCACCGTCCCGCCTTCCGCCCGGCGTGGCGAGGTCGTCGAGATCAAGGCGCTGATCGGCCACCCGATGGAGACGGGCTACCGGCCCGACGACAGCGGCAGGCTCGTCCTGCGCAACATCATCCGGCGCTTCATTTGCCGCTACAACGGCGAGGTGGTGTTCCGCGCCGAGCTGTTCCCGGCGATCGCGGCCAACCCCTTTCTGGCGTTCCACGTACGTGCCACCGACACCGCGCCACTGACCTTCACCTGGGAAGGTGACAACGGCTTTGCGCAGACCGAAACGGTCATGCTCAACGTCGCATGATCGCGCCGTGCCCCACCCTGGCACCGAGACGCCACCCCTGGGCGGCGTTGGCCCGCCGGCTCGGCTGCGCAACGCTTGCAGGGTTCGCCGCGACCGCGGTCGGTCTCGCTGCCGCGACGGCCCTGAGTCTCGCTCCCGCCTCCGCCCAGGAGCGGCCAGTCGATCCGCGCCGCTCGGGCTTCGAGTTCATGAGCCGCGCAACCCAGGCCATGCAGCGCGATGACACGGCCAATCCTGGCATGCTCTGGGTGCGAGGCGGCGAGGCGCTGTGGAGCCAGCCGGCCGGCACGTCGGGCAAGGCCTGCGCCGCCTGCCACGCGGCGGAGGCCAGCAGCATGCGGGGTGTCGCGGCGCGCTATCCTGCCTTCGATGCGGGCCTGCAGCGGCCGTTGAATCTGGCGCAACGCATCGACCAGTGCCGCGTGAAGCATCAGGGCGCAGCGGCCCTGGCACCGGGCAGCGATGAGCTGCTGTCGCTTGAGGCTTACGTTGCCCATGCCTCGCGGGGCATGCCGATCGCGCCGCCCGACGATCCTCGGTTGGCGCCGGCCCGCCAGCGCGGCGAAGCGCTGTTTCGCCAGCGCATCGGCCAGGTCAACCTGTCGTGCGCGCAATGCCATGACGCGCAGGCGGGCCGGCGACTCGGCGGCAGCCTGATCCCGCAGGCCCATCCCACCGGCTACCCGATCTACCGGCTTGAATGGCAGGGCCTGGGCACACTCGCGCGTCGCATCCGCGGCTGCATGACAGGCGTGCGTGCCGAGCCCTATGCCTTCGATGCGCAGGAGCTTGTGGAGCTGGAGGCCTATCTGGCCGTGCGCGCGAAAGGCATGGCGATCGAGACGCCTGGCGTGCGGCCCTGAAGCTGCAAGCAGCCTCGCGCGAAGCCAGAAGGTATTGGCGTTCAGGCGCGCGGAATCCAGCGCTGCCGGGCCGCCAGGCGTTCGACGTCGCGCCAGCTGCGGCACTGGCCCGCGACGCGGGGCCATGCACGCAACAGGAGTTCCGCTTCCGCCAAGGTGTCGGCCGCAGCCTGGTGCCGCTGTGCACAGACGATGCCGAAATGCGACATCCACTCGTCGAGGGATCGCGCCCGGACGCTCTCATGCGTCACCGCGCACAGATGCTCGATGTCGACCCAGGGGCGCGCAAGCACAGCCCCCAGGAACGTCAGGGCGTAACGGTCGATCAGCGTCTTGTCGAACGCCGAATGAAACGCCAGCAGCGGTGAGTCCCCCGCAAACGCAGCGAACGCGCGCAAGGCGGCCTGCGGCTCCACGCCCTCCCGCTGGCGCTGTACCCCGATGCCGTGCAGCAGAATGTTGTCATGACTCGACGCTGTGGACTGGCGCAGCACCACTTCGAAGCTGTCCGAGGGTGCGACCGACATCCGCGAGGCGGCCCAGTCGACGCGGATGGCAACGGCTGCAATGGCCAGCAACCGGTCACGCCGCGCGTCGAGCCCGCTCGTCTCCACATCGAGCACGATCCAGCGGCCTTCGTCCACCGCAGCGCGACGACGCCACCAGCTCACCGCTCGTAGTCCAGCTGGAGGCGCTGCTGCAGGGACCGGGCCAGCCGGAAGGACTCCCGCAGAATGCGCCGGTCGATGTCGTTCAGACTCGCCACCTCCACCCGATTCGGCTGCGCTGCGTCGTGCCCCTCGTCGAGCTGCACGCGCAGTCGCAGTTCCTGGAGAAACTCGAAACCACCCACCCAGGCTTCATACTCGTGGCTCGCCAGCCCCATCCGCGCGCCGGCAGCCTGCAGGCGATCGCGCGTACCGGTTGCACCAACGCCATGGGCCAAGGCGTACAGCCGCGCGGCATCGACGAACAGAGCCGTCCCCTGCAGCTTGAGATCGACCGTGCCGCGCGAATCCGTGTCCACGCTCCCGAGCCAGTTGAGCGGCGCCGCCCGCGACAAGGCATTCTGGGCCATCTGCTTGAGAAACCGGGGCGTACGCCGGGCCGACTCCACCACCTCGGCACGCAGGGCGACCGCCAGCGACTCATCGCCGGCCAGCGGGCGAAAATCAAAATGGATGCTGGCGTTGAGCAGATCCTGCGGCGCGCCATGCTCGATCCAGTGCGAGAACCGATCGCGCCATTCACGCAGCGTGAGACAGCAGGCAGGCTCACCTGCCATGATCCCGCCCTGGCAGAGCGGATAGCCGCATGCATCCAGCGCCAGATTGACCGCGCGTGCGAATGCCAGGGCCGCCGTCCTTTGGGAAGGCCCCGCGTCGTCACGCAGGATGAGGGCATTGTCCTGGTCGGTCGCGACGGTCTGCTCGCTGCGACCCTCCGAGCCCAGCGCAATCCAGCAGAGCGACGCCAGCTCCACGCCATGGCGGGCGGCCTCGATCTCCACCAGGCGTAACGTCAGCACGTCGTTCAGGTGGCTGATGAGTGCGGTGAGCTGGCGGGAGTGCACCCCCTGACCGAGCAGGCTGCGCGCAAAGCGGCGGATGTCCTGCGAAATCAGCTGCAGCGTCGCCAACCCGCTGGCCCCGCGGATCGCGCTGCTGATCTGCCGCAGGCTCAGGCGCTGCAGCGCGAACAGGTCGCGTTCGGACACCATGCCCACAGCGACCCCGCCACGGGTGACCGGCACATGCCGGACCCCCCGGGACGACATCAGCAGCGCCGCGTCCTGGGCGGTGTGCTCGACGGTCAGGCAATGAACGGGCTGCACCATCACCTCCGAGACCGGCCTGTCAAGCGGCACGCCGGCCAGCGTGACGCGGCCCAGTACGTCATGCCGCGTGAGAATCCCGACCGGCTGCCCTGCGGCGTCGGTCACCAGCATGGAGCCGATGCGGCGGTCATGCAGGACCTGGAGCACATCGCGCAGCGGCGTTTCAGCCCGGCACTGCACCGGCGCACGGACGCCCAGTTGCCCGAGGCCGGTCTCCAGCGACTGCTCGGCCAGCGCCTGAGATGCATACGCGACCTGCAGGGCGCGCCGCGACAGCTCGAGGAACTGGAGCACCCGGCCATTGAGGAAGTCGGCGAAGGCGGCACTACGCGCGGCAAGCGCCTTCATCGCTGGAACGGGCAGCACCAGGACGAAGGTGTCCTCGACAGCCCGATAGGTTGCGGTGACCGCCCGCTGCGCCACCGCCGCGCTGACGGGAAAGAGGTCGCCCGCCTCGTACTGGAAGGCACTGCCCGACAGATCGGCAATGCCCCGCACGCCGGTGACCGCGCCCTGGCGGATGAAATAGATCTCGCCCACGACTCCGTGGGCGGGCTCCACCAGCAGGTCCCCGGGGGCGTAGTAGCGCTGCTGCGACTGCGCCAGAAAAAAGTCGAGGTCGGCCTGATCCATCTGCGCGAAAGGCGGAGACCGGCCGAGATCCTGCCGAAGGTGCGCAAACAGGCTGGGAGACGGGCTGAGCGCCGCACCACCGGTGTCGGTCGGCGCGCGCTCGGCATTCATCGATCAGCCCCCTTGCAGTGGAGCGCCGGCTTCAGCGGCGCGCCGGCGGCACGTCCGTGCAGGAACCATGCGCCACCTCGGCCGCCATGCCCAGCGATTCGCCGAGCGTCGGGTGCGGGTGGATCGTCTTGCCGATGTCCACCGCGTCGGCGCCCATCTCGATGGCCAGCGCGATCTCGCCGATCATGTCGCCCGCGTGCGTGCCCACGATGCCGCCACCCAGGATGCGGCCATGGCCGTGCGCCTCGGGAGAGTCGTCGAACAGCAGCTTGGTGAACCCTTCGTCGCGGCCGTTCGCGATGGCCCGGCCCGACGCGCTCCAGGGGAACAGGCCCTTCTTCACCTTGATGCCCTGCGCCTTGGCCTGGTCCTCGGTGAGGCCCACCCAGGCGACCTCAGGGTCGGTGTAGGCCACGCTTGGAATCACGCGCGCATTGAAGGCGCTGGCCGCCAGGGCCTTGTCGCCCTGCAGTTCGCCCGCGATCACCTCCGCCGCCACATGCGCCTCATGCACCGCCTTGTGGGCCAGCATCGGCTGCCCGACGATGTCGCCGATGGCAAAGATGTGGGGCACGTTGGTGCGCATCTGGATGTCGACGCCGATGAAGCCGCGGTCCGTCACCGCGACACCGGCCTTGTCTGCGCCGATCTTGCGGCCATTGGGCGTGCGGCCCACGGCCTGCAGCACGAGGTCGTAGGTCTGCGGCGCCGGGGCGCCCTCGCCCTCGAACGTCACCTCGATGCCTTCGGGCGTGGCCCGCGCGCCGACCGTCTTGGTCTTGAGCATGATGTTGTCGAAGCGCGGTGCGTTCATCTTCTGCCAGACCTTGACCAGATCGCGGTCGGCGCCCTGCATCAGGCCGTCCATCATCTCGACCACGTCGAGCCGCGCGCCCAGCGACGAATAGACCGTGCCCATTTCGAGCCCGATGATGCCGCCGCCCAGGATCAGCATGCGCTTGGGCACGCCCGCCATCGCCAGCGCGCCGGTGGAGTCGACCACCCGAGGGTCGTCGGGCATGAAGGGCAGGCGCACGGCCTGCGAGCCCGCTGCAACGATCGCGCTGCGAAAACGCACCGTCTGCGTCTTGCCCGTGCGCTCCTGGCCGGCGCCGCCGGTCTCGGCCACCTGCAGGTGATGCGGGTCCAGGAACTCGCCATAGCCACGCAGAACCGTGACCTTGCGCATCTTGGCCATCATGGTCAGGCCGCCGGTGAGCTTGCCGACCACCTTCTCCTTGTGGGCGCGGAGCCTGTCGACGTCGACCACGGGCTTGCCGAAGCTCACCCCCAGTGCCTCGAAGTGACTGACCTCGTCCATCACGGCCGCCACGTGCAACAGGGCCTTGGACGGGATGCAACCGACGTTCAGGCAGACGCCGCCGAGCGTTGCATAGCGCTCGACCAGCACGACCTTGAGCCCCAGGTCGGCCGCACGGAAGGCGGCCGAATAGCCGCCGGGGCCGCCGCCGATCACCACCACGTCGCACTCGACGTCGGCCGCCCCGCCATAGGTCGCGGCCGGCGCCGCCGACGGAGCGGGCGCGGGTCCGGCAGCGGCGGGAGCTTTTGCTGCGGGCGCTGCGGCCACGGAGGCCGGGGCCGGCGCCGCCGAGGGCGCAGGTGCGGCCGATGCGCCCTGTGCTTCGAGCGTCAGCACCACCGAGCCCTGACGCACCTTGTCGCCGAGCTTGACCTTGAGTTCCTTGACCACGCCGGCATGCGATGAGGGAATCTCCATCGATGCCTTGTCGCTTTCCACCGTGATGAGGGACTGATCGGCCTGGACGGTATCGCCCGCCTTGACCAGCACTTCGATGACGGCCACTTCGTCGAAGTCGCCGATGTCCGGCACCTGGATGTCGATGAGGCTCATGCGGACTCTTTCAGTTTGAGGGAGTACACCTCCACCGGTCCGGCGGAGTTCCTGTCGTATTCGCAGCCGGCGTTGACGCCCAGCGTCGCCAGTTCGCGTGCCGACTTCGCCTTGTCCCAGCCGGCGTACATCGCGCCCAGCGCGAAGCTGCGGCCCGAGCCGATGCCCCAGTAGTCCTTGAACTCGAACACCTCGCGGTAGCTGTACAGTCCGTAGATGCCCGTGGCATTGGCGATCAGCACGCTGAACTGGCTCGACTCGTAGGGGTCGTTGTCCTCTTCCTTGGTCTGCAGGAAGAAGCTGTCCTTGAGCAGCGGATGCAGCTTGGTGAAGGTGTCGAAGACCTCGTCCTTGCTGCCCAGGCGCACCTTCTCGGACGCCAGCGACTGCAGCGCGTTGCGCAGCACCGGGAAATGCGCGACCGTGCCCGCCATGCCCAGGTAGCTGGTGCCCGTGACCGACTGGATCTTGAAGATCTTGCTGTTGGACTCGTAGCGGTGCGACAGGCGCGTGTCGCCGAACGTCACCAGGGTGTCGGCCGCGATCGCGACCTGCCCGCCCTTCTTCACAACCACGACCGTCGTCACAGCATCGTCCTGCGGAAGTCGGCGAGCACCTGGCCCAGGTAGACGTTGAAGCGCGCGGCGGCGGCGCCGTCGATGACGCGGTGGTCCCAGCTCAGCGACAGCGGCAGCATCAGGCGCGGCACGAACTGCTTGCCGTCCCACACCGGCTCCATCTGGCTCTTGCACACACCCAGGATCGCGACCTCGGGCGCATTGATGATCGGCGTGAAATAGCGCCCGCCAATGCCGCCCAGCGACGAAATCGTGAAGCAGGCGCCCTGCATGTCGGCCGGAGCGAGCTTGCCGTCGCGCGCCTTCTTGGCCAGCTCGCCCATCTCCTGGCTGATCTGCAGGATGCCCTTCCTGTCGGCGTCCTTGATCACGGGCACGACCAGGCCGTTGGGCGTGTCGGCCGCGAAGGCGATGTTGAAGTAGCTCTTGAGGACGATCTGGTCGCCATCGAGCGAGCTGTTGAACTCGGGGAACTTGCGCAGCGCCGCGACGCAGGCCTTGATCAGGAAGGCCAGCATCGTGACCTTGATGCCGGACTTCTCGTTTTCCTTGTTGGTCTGGACGCGGAAGGCCTCCAGGTCGGTGATGTCGGCATCGTCATGGTTGGTGACGTGCGGGATCATGACCCAGTTGCGATGCAGATTGGCGCCGCTGATCTTCTTGATGCGCGACAGGTCCTTGCGTTCGACCGGACCGAACTTGGCGAAGTCGACCTTGGGCCAGGGCAGCAGGCCCAGCGCCTCGCCCGAGCCGCCTCCCGCCGCAGCGCCAGCCGGCGCCTTCGCGGCTTGGGCGCGCGTCTGCGTGGCACCGGCCATCACGGATTGGGTGAAGTTCTGGACGTCGTCCTGCGTGATGCGGCCCTTGGGGCCGGAACCCTTGACCTCTTCGAGCGGCACACCCAGCTCACGGGCGAACTTGCGCACCGAGGGCGAGGCATGCGGCAGCTGGCCGCTTGGCGCGGACGGCTCGTGCGCGGGCAGCGATGCCGTCGGCGAGACGCGCTCGGCCGGCGCCGGTGCCGGCGTGCTGACGACCGAGGCCGCCGCCGGAGCCGCCGCAGCGGCGGATGCAGCCGGTGCCGGTGCCGGCGCAGCCGCGCCCCCCGCAGCGCCTTCCAGCACCGCGATCAGATCGCCGATGTTGACCGTGTCGCCGAGCTTGACCTTGAGCTCCTTGAGCACGCCGGCGGCCGAGGACGGGATCTCCATCGACGCCTTGTCCGACTCCACGGTGATGAGCGACTGCTCGGCCTTGACGGTGTCGCCCGGCTTGACCAGCAGTTCGATGACTGCCACGTCCTTGAAGTCGCCGATGTCGGGCACGCGCACTTCGACCGGACCGGCGGTGGCCGGGGTGGACGCAGCGGGGGCAGCAGCCGCTGGCGCTGCAGCAGCAGGGGCGGCAGCAGGGGCAGCGGAAGGTGCTGCGGCCGGAGCAGACGCCGGCGCCGGGGCGGCAGCCTGACCGGCGGCGCCTTCCAGCACCACGATGACCGAGCCCTGCTTGACCTTGTCGCCGAGCTTGACCTTGAGCTCCTTGACGACGCCGGCCGAGGACGACGGAATTTCCATCGACGCCTTGTCCGACTCCACCGTGATGAGCGACTGTTCCGCCTTGACGGTGTCGCCCGGCTTGACCAGGACCTCGATGACCGCGACCTCGTCGAAGTCACCGATGTCCGGAACCTTGATTTCTACCAATGCCATGTGTTGTCTCCGGCCTTCCTGAGCGGAACGGTACGTCAGGCGTACAGGGGGTTGATCTTGTCGGCATTGATGCCGTACTTGCGGATGGCTTCGGCCACCTTGGCGGCGGGCACGGTGCCTTCTTCGCTCAGCGCCTTGAGCGCAGCCACGACGATGTAGTGGCGGTTGACCTCGAAGTGCTCGCGCAGCTTGCTGCGGAAGTCGCTGCGGCCGAAGCCGTCAGTGCCCAGCACCTTGTAGGTGCGGCCCTTGGGGATGAACGGGCGGATCTGCTCGGCATAGGCCTTCATGTAATCGGTCGAGGCCACGACCGGGCCGGCGTGCCTGTCGAGCTGCTGCGCCACGAAGGACACGCGCGGCGTCTCGGTCGGGTGCAGCAGGTTCCAGCGCTCGCAGTCCTGGCCGTCGCGCGTGAGCTCGTTGAAGCTCGGGCAGCTCCAGACGTTGGCGGCCACGCCCCAGTCCTTCTCCAGCAGCTCCTGGGCGGCGATGCTCTCGCGCAGGATGGTGCCCGAGCCCAGCAGCTGCACGCGCGGCGTGAGCTTGGGGCCTTCCTTGCACAGGTACATGCCCTTGATGATCTGCTCCTCGGTGCCCTTCTGCAGGCCGGGCATCGGGTAGTTCTCGTTGAGCAGCGTGAGGTAGTAGTAGACGTTGTCCTGCTGCTCGACCATGCGCTTCAAGCCATGGTGCATGATCACCGCCACTTCGTGCGCGAAGGTCGGGTCGTAGCTGATGCAGTTGGGGATGGTGCCGGCCATGATGTGGCTGTGCCCGTCCTCGTGCTGCAGGCCTTCGCCATTGAGCGTGGTGCGGCCGCTCGTGCCGCCCAGCAGGAAGCCGCGCGCCTGCATGTCGCCGGCGGCCCAGCACAGGTCGCCCACGCGCTGCAGCCCGAACATCGAGTAGTAGATGTAGAACGGGATCATGATGCGGTTGTTCGTCGAATACGACGTCGCCGCAGCGATCCAGCTGGCCATGCCGCCGGCCTCGTTGATGCCTTCCTGCAGGATCTGGCCGGCCTTGTCCTCCTTGTAGTAGCTCACCTGCTCGCGGTCCTGCGGCGTGTAGAGCTGCCCCTCGGGGTTGTAGATGCCGATCTGGCGGAACAGGCCTTCCATGCCGAAGGTGCGCGCCTCGTCGACCAGGATCGGCACCGCGCGCGGGCCCAGTTCCTTGTCGCGCAGCAGCGCGGTCAGGAAGCGGACATAGGCCTGCGTCGTCGAGATCTCGCGGCCTTCGGCCGTCGGCTCCAGCACCGACTTGAACGTGTCGAGGTCCGGCACCTTGAGCTGCTCGTCGGCGCGCGTGCGGCGATTCGGCAGGTAGCCGCCCAGGGCCTTGCGCCGCTCGTGCAGGTAACGCATCTCGGGCGTGTCGTCGTCCGGCTTGTAGAACGGCACCTCGGCCAGCTGGCTGTCGGGCACCGGAATGTTGAAGCGGTCGCGAAAGGCCTTGATGTCCTCGTCGGTGAGCTTCTTGGTCTGGTGCGCGGTGTTCTTGCCCTCGCCGCTCTTGCCCATGCCGAAGCCCTTGACGGTCTTGATCAGCAGCACCGTCGGCTGGCCCTGGGTGTTGACCGCCTTGTGGTAGGCCGCGTAGACCTTCTGCGGGTCGTGGCCGCCGCGCTGCAGCCGCCAGATATCGTCGTCGCTCATCTTGGCGACCATCTCCAGCGTGCGCGGATCGCGGCCGAAGAAATGCTTGCGCACGTAGGCGCCGTCATTGGCCTTCATGGCCTGGTAGTCGCCGTCGAGCGTGTCCATCATCACCTTGCGCAGCGCGCCGTCCTTGTCGCGCGCCAGCAGCGGATCCCAGTAGCTGCCCCAGATCAGCTTGATGACGTTCCAGCCCGCGCCGCGGAACTCGCCTTCCAGCTCCTGGATGATCTTGCCGTTGCCCCGCACCGGGCCGTCCAGCCGCTGGAGGTTGCAGTTGATGACGAAGATCAGGTTGTCGAGCTTCTCGCGCGCGGCCACGCCGATCGCGCCCAGGCTCTCGACCTCGTCCATCTCGCCGTCGCCGCAGAACACCCAGACCTTGCGGTTTTCGGTGTTGGCAATGCCGCGGGCGTGCAGGTACTTGAGAAAGCGCGCCTGGTAGATCGCCATCAGCGGGCCCAGGCCCATCGACACCGTCGGGAACTGCCAGAACTCGGGCATCAGCTTGGGGTGCGGATAGCTCGACAGGCCCTTGCCGTCGACTTCCTGGCGGAAGTTCAGCAGTTGCTCCTCGCTGATGCGGCCTTCGAGGAAGGCCCGCGCATAGACGCCAGGGGCGCTGTGGCCCTGGATGTAGAGGCAGTCGCCGCCGTGGCCTTCGCTCTCGGCATGCCAGAAATGGTTGAAGCCCGCGCCGAACATCGTGGCCAGCGAGGCGAAGGAACTGATGTGCCCGCCCAGGTCGCCGCCGTCCACCGGGTGATGGCGGTTCGCCTTGACAACCATGGCCATCGCGTTCCAGCGCATGTAGGCGCGAAGCCGCTCTTCGATCTCGAGGTTGCCGGGGCAGCGCTCCTCCTGGTCGGGCTCGATCGTGTTGACGTAGCCGGTGGTGGCGGAGAACGGCATATCGATGCTGTGCTCGCGCGCGTGTTCAAGAAGCTGCTCGAGCAGGAAGTGCGCACGCTCGTGCCCTTCGCTCTCGATGACGGCGGACAGGGCGTCCATCCACTCACGGGTTTCCTGGGCGTCCGCGTCGTTGGCGGCCGAGCCGAACAGGTTGTTGGGCACTGCTGACATGCTTGTCTCCTTGTGGGCGATCAGTGACTTTAGTACGGTGTCCCTAGTTTCCCATACTTTTCCGGTTATTTCAAATCGTGCGCATTGATTCCACATTAAGAAATAACCTGATCCCATCCAACCCTCGCTCTTGCGGCGTTCACGCCACTCATGAGCCGCAGGCCCTCAGGGTCCTTGCGGCCCTCACGCGCGAGGTCGCGGCGCACCTGCCTGCCCTACACTCCCTCCCATGAAGTCTCCCCTGTCCGCCCCGACCGTCGTCGACGCCGTCAATCCGACGGCCTGGTGGCGCAAGTGGTGGCGGCGGCAGACGCCCACGCGGCAGGACCGCTTTGCCATGCTCGGTCCGCTGGCGGCCGTGCTGCTGTTCATGGCAGCCATCGTCTCGGCCTTCTGGTACCTGCGGCTGGAGGAGATCGACCGCGAGCAGGAGGCCGTCAAGCGCGACGTGGAGTACGCCCAGCAGCGCGTGCGCCTGCGCCTGCTGGAGCGCCAGGAGCAGCTCATGCGCATTGCGCGCGACATCTCCAACAAGGAGGTGGACTCCGAGGAGTTCATGGGCCGCGCCGAGTCCCTCGTCAACCAGTATCCGGAGCTGCAGGCCATCACCTGGATCGACGACCGTCGCCGGGTGCGCGCCAGCTACGCCGCGCCCAGCGTGGGCAATGCCCAGTTGCGCGTGGCCGGCGAGGTGCTGCGCGTGGGCGAGACCGAAAGCATCTACAGCCTGGCGCGCGACCTGCAGCAGCCGGTCTACTCACAGCCCGTGGCAGTCGCGGCCTCGCCAGGCGGCACGGCCACGCCGCGGGCCCTGCAGCTGCACATCCCGATGTCGGAGCAGGGGCGCTTCACCGGCGTGATCCTCGGCGAGTACTCGATCGACGGACTGCTGCGCTACGGCGTGCCAGCCGAGGTGAGCGCCAAGTACGCGGTCGCCCTGCTGGATGCCAGCAGCGGCCTGCTCGCCGGCAATGCCGTGCCGCCGCGCAACCCGGCCACCAGCCTGCTGCCCTGGGCCGCACAGGCCAACGAGTACGAGGTGCCGGTCTCGCCCGTGGGCAATGGCCTGATCATCCGCGCCCAGGCGTACCGCACCTCGCAGGGCCTGATCGGCAGCGGCCTGTTCTGGCTGGTCGGCGCCTTGAGCGCGCTCACCGCCTGGATGCTGATCGGCACCTGGCGCCACACCCGCCGACGCATGCAGGCGCAGCAGGCGCTCGTCGCCGAAACCAACTTTCGCCGCGCCATGGAAAACTCCATGCTCACGGGCATGCGCGCGCTCGATCTGCAGGGCCGCATCACCTACGTGAATGCAGCCTTCTGCCAGATGACCGGCTGGAGCGAAGGCGAGCTGGTCGGCCGCACCGCGCCCTTCCCCTATTGGCCCGAGGCTGATCGCGAGTCGCTCGCGGCGCGGCTGGACGACGAGCTGCACGGTCGCACCACGCCAGGCGGCTTCCAGGTGCGCGTCAAGCGCAAGGACAGCAGCCTGTTCGACGCACGGCTCTATGTGTCGCCGCTGATCGATGCACGCGGCCAGCAGACCGGCTGGATGACCTCGATGACCGACATCACCGAGCCCAACCGCATCCGCGAGCAGCTGTCGGCGTCCTACGAGCGCTTCACCACGGTGCTGGAGGCGCTCGATGCGTCGGTGTCGGTGGCGCCGCTCGGCAGCGAAGAACTGCTGTTCGCCAACAAGCTGTACCGGCTCTGGTTCGGCTCGCAGACCGCCGGCCACCTGCAGATGGTGGCGCAGGCCGGCGTGCCGACCAAGCCGCCTTCCGACGAGTCGATGGACGAGGTCGACTCCTTCGTCGGCCTGCCCACCGGCGCGCTCACCGCCGCACGCACCGAGAACGCCGAGATCTACGTGCCGGAACTCGGGAAGTGGCTGGAGGTGCGCTCGCGCTACCTCAACTGGGTCGACGGGCGACTGGCGCAGATGGTGATCGCCTCCGACATCACGCCGCGCCGCCATGCCGAAGAGCTGTCTGCCGCGCAGGCCGAACGGGCCCAGTCGGCCAGCCGCCTCATCACCATGGGCGAGATGGCCTCCAGCGTCGCCCATGAGTTGAACCAGCCGCTCACGGCGATCAACAACTACTGCAACGGCATGCTCTCGCGCATCCGCAGCGGCCAGATCACCGAGGACGATCTGCTCAAGGCGCTCGAGAAGACCGCCCACCAGGCCCAGCGGGCCGGCCAGATCATCCAGCGCATCCGCACCTTCGTGAAGCGCAGCGAGCCCAACCGCATGCTGTCGGACGTGGCCGAGATGGTCAACGAGGCGGTGGAGCTGGCCGAGATCGAGCTGCGGCGGCGCAATGTGCGCCTGTCGCACTACGTGGCCGCGCGGCTGCCGCAGCTGCGCGTCGACCCGATCCTGATCGAGCAGGTGCTGGTGAACCTGCTGAAGAACGCCGCCGAGTCCATCGACCACGCCCAGCGGCCGACGGCGCGCCGCAGCGTGGAACTGCGCGTCATTCCGCGCCAGGTGGACGACCAGCCGGTGATCGAGTTCTCGGTGATCGACTCGGGCCAGGGCCTAGCCCCGGAAGTCATGGAGCGCCTCTATGAGGCCTTCTTCTCCACCAAGGTCGAAGGCATGGGCATCGGCCTGAACCTGTGCCGCACCATCGTGGAGTCCCACCGGGGCCGGATGCAGGCGGAGAACCTCTACAATGGTCCGGACGTCGTTGGGTGCCGCTTTTCCTTCTGGATCCCGCTTGCGGACTCCTCCGGCGAGCCACCGAATTCAGCAGCAACGAAAGACTCCGGGGTACCCGCATGAGCTTGATTCCGAAAAAAGGCACGGTCTACGTCGTTGATGACGACGAAGCCGTGCGCGACTCCCTGCAGTGGCTGCTCGAAGGCAAGGACTACCGGGTACGCTGCTTCGACTCCGCCGAGTCCTTTCTCTCCCGCTACGACCCGCGCGAAGTCGCCTGCCTGATCGTGGACATCCGCATGGGTGGCATGACCGGCCTCGAACTCCAGGACCGCCTGATCGAGCGCAAGTCGCCGCTGCCCATCGTCTTCATCACCGGCCACGGTGACGTGCCCATGGCGGTGAACACCATGAAGAAGGGCGCGATGGATTTCATCCAGAAGCCGTTCAAGGAAGACGAACTCGTGGGCCTGGTCGAGCGCATGCTGGATCACGCCAAGGGCGCCTTCGCCGAATACCAGAGTGCCGCCAGCCGCGATGCGCTGCTGTCCAAGCTGACCAGCCGCGAGGCCCAGGTCCTCGAACGCATCGTCGCCGGCCGCCTGAACAAGCAGATCGCCGACGACCTGGGCATCAGCATCAAGACGGTGGAGGCGCACCGCGCCAACATCATGGAAAAGCTCAACGCCAACACCGTGGCCGACCTGCTCAAGATTGCCCTGGGCCAGAACGCCCCCAAGACCTGACGGCCCGCACCCCTTTTCTGCAACGCCCGCCCCGCCTGGGATCTGCGGGCGTTTTCATTCCAGCCCCTGCCCTGATCGCCCCATGACTGCCCAGCTCATCGACGGAAACGCCCTCTCCCAGCAACTGCGCGCCGACGTCGCGCGCCGCGCCGCCGCGCTCAAGGCACGCGGCGTCACCCCTGGCCTCGCCGTCGTGCTCGTCGGCGACAACGCCGCCAGCCAGGTCTACGTCCGCAACAAGGTCAAGGCCTGCCAGGACGCGGGCCTGCATTCGGTGCTTGAGAAGTACGACGCCGACCTGACCGAGGCCGCGCTGCTGGCGCGGGTCGATGCCCTGAACCGGGACCCGTCCATCCACGGCATCCTGGTGCAGCTGCCGCTGCCACCGCACATCGATGCGCAGAAGGTCATTGAAGCCATCTCGCCCGCCAAGGACGTGGACGGCTTTCACATCGCCAGCGCCGGCGCGCTGATGACCGGCATGCCCGGCTTCTGGCCCTGCACCCCCTACGGCTGCATGAAGATGCTGGAATCGCTCAACGGCGGCCAGGGCTACGACCTGCGCGGCAAGCATGCCGTGGTGATCGGCCGCAGCAACATCGTGGGCAAGCCCATGGCACTCATGCTGCTGCAGAAGAACGCCACCGTCACCATCTGCCACAGCGCCACGCGCGACCTCAAGGCCATGACGCTGCAGGCCGACGTGATCGTGGCCGCCGTCGGCAAGCGCAACGTGCTCACGGCCGACATGGTCAAGCCCGGCGCCGTGGTCCTGGACGTCGGCATGAACCGCAATGACGAAGGCAAGCTCTGCGGAGACGTCGACTTTGCCGGCGTGAAGGAGGTCGCAGGCTGGATCACCCCCGTGCCCGGTGGGGTCGGGCCCATGACCATCACAATGCTGCTCGTCAACACACTTGAAGCCGCCGAAAGAACGCCCAAGTAAGCACCATGAGCAATCCCCTTCTCGACACGGGCGATCTGCCCCTTTTTGACCAGATCCGCCCCGAACACGTCGCCCCTGCAGTGGAAACGCTGCTGGCCGACGCCAATAGCGCCCTGGAGACCGTCACCGCGCCGGACTTCCCCGCCGACTGGACGGCCATCGCCCGCGTGCTCGACGTCGCCACCGAGCGCCTGGGCCGGGCCTGGGGCGCCGTGAGCCACCTCAACGGCGTGGCCGACACGCCCGAGCTGCGCGCCGCCTACAACGCCGCGCTCGCGCCCATCACCGAGTTCTGGACCCGCCTGGGTGCCGACGAACGGCTCTATGCCAAATACAAGGCCATCGACCCGACCACGCTCAACGCCGAACAGCGCCAGGCCCACAGCAATGCGGTCCGCAACTTCGTGCTCAGCGGCGCCGAACTGCAAGGCGCCGCCCGCGAGCGCTTTGCGCAGATCCAGGAGCGCCAGGCCGAGCTGAGCCAGAAGTTCAGCGAGAACGCGCTCGATGCAACCGACGCCTTCGCCTGCTACGTCACGGCCGACGAACTCGCCGGCGTGCCGGACGACGTGGTGCAGGCGGCCCGCGCTGCGGCCGAGGCGGACGGCAAGCCCGGCTACAAGCTCACGCTCAAGATGCCGAGCTACCTGCCCGTCATGCAGTTCGCCCACAGCAGTGCGCTGCGCGAAAAGCTCTACCGCGCCTATGTCACCCGCGCCAGCGACCAGGGCGACCCGAAGCACGACAACAGCGCCAACATCCGCGAAATCCTGGCCCTGCGGCTGGAAGAGGCACGGCTCCTTGGCTACCCCAACTTCGGCGAAGTCTCCGTTGTCCCCAAGATGGCCAAGTCGGCCGCCGAAGTGATCCACTTCCTGCGCGACCTCGCAGCCTGTGCCAGGCCCTATGGCGAGCGCGACCTGGCCGACATGCGCGCCTTTGCCGCGAACGAGCTGGGCCTTGCGGATCCGCAGGCCTGGGACTGGCCCTACATCGGCGAGAAGCTCAAGGAGGCGCGCTACGCCTTCAGCGAGCAGGAGGTCAAGCAGTATTTCACCGCGCCCAAGGTGCTGGCCGGCCTGTTCAAGATCATCGAGACGCTGTTCGAGGTCGACATCCGCCGCGACAGCGCGCCGGTCTGGCATCCGGCGGTCGAGTTCTACCGCATCGAGCGCGGCGGCCAGCTGGTCGGCCAGTTCTACCTCGACCAGCCCGCCCGCACCGGCAAGCGCGGCGGCGCCTGGATGGACGACGTCCGTGCCCGCTGGCTGCGTCCCGACACCGGCACGCTGCAGACGCCGGTGGCGCACCTGGTGTGCAACTTCGCCGAGGGCGTGGGCAACAAACCTCCGCTGCTCACGCACGACGACGTCACCACCCTCTTCCACGAGTTCGGCCACGGCCTGCACCACATGCTCACGCAGGTCAACGAGCGCGACGTTTCGGGCATCTCGGGCGTGGAATGGGACGCGGTCGAACTCCCCAGCCAGTTCATGGAGAATTTCTGCTGGGAGTGGGACGTGCTGCGCCACATGACGGCGCATGTCGACACCGGCGAGCCGCTGCCGCGCGCCCTGTTCGACAAGATGGTCGCCGCCCGCAACTTCCAGAGCGGCATGCAGACGCTGCGGCAGATCGAGTTCGCCCTGTTCGACATGCTGCTGCACACCGAGCACGACCCGGCGCAGGACTTCATGCCGCTGCTGGCCCGGGTACGCAAGGAGGTTGCGGTCATCCAGCCGCCAGCCTTCAGCCGCACCGCCCACACCTTCAGCCACATCTTCGCCGGCGGCTACGCGGCCGGCTATTACAGTTACAAGTGGGCCGAAGTCCTGAGCGCCGACGCCTATGCCGCGTTCGAGGAAACAGCGGGTAAAGACGGCTTGCCGAACGTCGAAACCGGGCGAAAATACCGTCAGGCGATTCTGGAGGCAGGCGGCAGCCGCCCGGCCCTCGAGTCGTTCAAGGCCTTCCGGGGCCGCGAGCCCACGCTCGATGCGCTGTTGCGGCATCAGGGCATGGCCTGACATCCCTCACAATCGAAGTACCCTGGAATCCCGATAGTCTGGAGATCATCGATGAAACGCAACCGCCCCCACCTCCTCGCCACGCTTGCGCTGCTGGCCCTGGCTGGCGTCGCGGCCCACGCGCAGGTCTACCGCATCGTCGGCCCCGATGGCCGCGTCACCTTCTCTGACAAGCCTCCCGTCGAAACCAGCGCCAAGGCGGCGCCTGTTGCCGCAGGAGCAGGCGCCGCCTCCGAAGGCGGTGGCTCCCTGCCTTTTGCACTTCGCCAGATCGCCAACCGCTTCCCCGTCACGCTCTACACCAGCCCGACCTGCGGCCCCTGCGGCAGCGGCCGCGCCATGCTCGCCTCGCGCGGCATTCCCTTCACCGAACGCACCATCACCACCAATGAAGACGGCGAAGCGCTGCAGCGCATCAGCGGTGACCTCACCGTGCCGCTGCTGACCATCGGCAGCCAGCAGATCAAGGGCTTCTCGGACACCGAGTGGACGCAGTTCCTGGACGCCGCCGGCTACCCCAAGACATCGCAGCTGCCCGCGAGCTACCGCAACCCGCCGGCCGCACCGCTCGTCGCCGTCCAGCGCCCGGCGCCCGCCGCAGCCCCGGCCGCAGCGACGCAGCAGGCCGCACCGGGCAACACGCAGCGCCCCCCGCTGACCACCGCAACGCCGCAGACCGCCACGCCGCCGAGCAACCCGGCCGGCATCCAGTTCTGATCCCAGGCTCAGATTCCGGGCCTATCGCGGCAAGCTTCCCGACAGCCTCGCATCCTCTTTTGCGCCGCAGGACTTGCCTGCTCCCGACGCCTCGCTCACCGCGAGGCGTTGTCGTTTGGATCGACGCGTGCGGGTTGGCATCCATCACCTTGTGACCCACGTCTGGCCTTGACGGCTGGCGCGTCGATGCCGCAGACGAACGCAACGGCCTAGTCCATTTGCAGCCCTCGGCCTTTTGGCCGATTGGTGTACACGCCGACTCTTCCTAGCATCGCGCCTTTCTGACTGACAACGGCTCGGCCCGCGACTCGCCGACGGGCCATGGAGGGCGAGGATGCGCAGGGAGTACCTGGATTCGAAGCGGCAGTTCCGTCTACGTCCGCTTGCATTTCATCTCGTTGAGCTGTTTCGCAGATCGGCGGCAGGTGGGGTGGACGCAGCCTCGGACCTGCGCATGGCAAAGTCCGGACGTCGGGTGCACGCCACGTCCTGTGCGCAATCGCTCCATGGCTCCGCCAAGCGCGCAAGACCCCTTCCTGACGGGCTCCGTGCCTCGTGGTGTGCTCTGCTGCTCGCGCCGCTCGTTGCAGCCCACGCCCAGACCGTCGCCGACCCGAACGCCCAAGCCGGCCGCAAGCCCCTGCTGGACGCGGCGCGCAACGGCGTGCCACTGGTGCACATCGCACCGCCCAGCGTGGCCGGCGTGAGCCGCAACCAGTTCAGCCAGTTCAATGTCGGGCCTTCCGGGCTCATCCTCAACAACTCCGCCGCACCCGTGCAGACGCAGCTGGGCGGCTGGATCGGCGGCAACCCGCAGCTCGGACCCGTGCCCGCGCGGGTCATCGTCAATGAAGTGACGGGAACGTCGCCCAGTCTGCTGCGCGGCGCGATGGAAGTGGCCGGGCCGGGGGCGAACCTCGTCACGGCCAACCCGAATGGCATCACCTGTGATGGCTGCAGCTTCATCAACACGGCTGGGCGGGTGAGCCTGGTCACCGGTACC
>JBGAIH010000045.1:0-28110 GCA_044225675.1 Burkholderiaceae bacterium | reverse complement strand
TTGCGGGCGCGCGCGAAGCGCGCTTCGTCATCTGACTCGGTCCAGCTGTTAGAATGGAGTGAGCGAAGCGAACGCAATGAGTTCTGGACCGGCCCGCAAGACCGAGTACCGCAGGGCAGTCGGACACGAAGTGCCGACCGCCCCAGCCAAGCGCCCCGGCCCCAGGGACTGGCGGCTTGGCTGCGCGAGGTCTATGCAAACGAAGAAGCTCCAGACGAATTGACTGCGCGAGGTCTCAGCAAGCCAAAACCAAGCCCAGCCGTCAGAACCCGGCCAGCACCAGCTTGCCCTGCGCCGTGCCGCTTTCGATCAGTGCATGCGCCTTGCGCAGATTGGCGGCGTTGATCGTGCCGAAGCTCGCGTTCGCGGTCGTGCGGAGGGTGCCGGCGTCCACCAGGCGCGCGACCTCTTCGAGCAGCTCGCCCTGCTTGTGCATGTCGGGCGTTCCGAACACCGGGCGGGTGAACATCAGCTCCCAGTGGATCGAAATGCTCTTGCGCTTGAACTTGTTGCCGTCGAACACCTTCGGGTCGTCGATCAGGGCGAACTGGCCCTGCGGCTTGAGTGCCTCAACGATCTGGTCCATGTGCTGGTCGGACTGCGTCAGGCTGATCACGCGGTCGACGCCCTCGATGCCCAGCGCCTTGACCTGCGGTGCCAGCGGTTGCGAATGGTCGATCACGTCGTGCGCGCCGAGTGTCAGGCACCACTGGCGCGTTTCGGGGCGCGAGGCCGTGGCGATCACGCGCTGCTTCGTCAGCTGGCGCGCCAGCTGCACGAGGATCGAGCCCACGCCGCCTGCGCCGCCGATCACCAGCAGCGTTTCGCCCTCGCCGCCGCCGCGCGGCACCTTCAGGCGGTCGAACAGCAGCTCCCAGGCGGTGATGGAGGTCAGCGGCAGCGCCGCTGCGTCGGCGTCGCCGAGGCTGCTCGGCGCATGGCCCACGATGCGCGCATCCACCGCATGCAGCTCGGCATTGGTGCCCGGGCGGGCGATGGAGCCCGCGTAGAACACCCGGTCGCCGACCTGGAAGCCGCGCACCGCCTCGCCGACGGCCTCGACCACGCCGGCAGCGTCGAAGCCGAGCACGCGCGCCTGGCCCGCCTCGGGCTGGGCCGACTTGCGCACCTTGGTGTCCACCGGGTTCACCGACACGGCCTTCACGCGCACCAGCAGGTCGTGCGGGCCGGGCGTGGGCGCCGGCAGATCAAGGTCGACCAGGGCCTGGTCATCGGTCAGGGGCAGGGGATTGAAGAATCCGACGGCTTTCATGGGCATCTCTCGCGAAGTGAATGAACAAAGAAAAAGAGAAACGAAACTGGAAAAAAAGGATGGACGGGGTGACAGTCCAACGGAATTCTGGGAGCATTGAACTGTTTGATAAAGCCCCGGGTTTCTCTAACACCTTCAAATGAAAATTGAAAATATGGAGGACGTCCGCGTGCTGGTGGAAACCGCGCGCGGCGGCTCGCTCACGGCGGCGGCCGCAGTGCTTGGCGTCACGCCGGCGGCGGCCAGCGCGATGCTCAAGCGGCTGGAGTCGCAGCTGGGCGCGCGCCTGTTCGAGCGCTCCACCCGGGCCATGCGCCTGACCGATGCGGGGCGCCGGCTGCTCGACTATGCGGTGCGGGCCATCGAACTGCTGGAGGAGGGCGAGGCGCAGCTGCAGGAGGGCAGCGGCTCGCTGGTCGGGGCGGTGCGCGTGGCCGCTCCGTCTGACATGACGCGCAACGTGCTGCTGCCGATGTTCGACGACTTCATCGACGCCCACCCCGGCGTGCGGCTGGTGCTCACCGTGAGCGACCGCGTGCAGGACGTGCTGCGCGACGCGGTGGACGTGGCGCTGCGCCTGGGCGAGCCGGGCGATTCGCGCCTCGTGGCGCGGCCGCTGGCCCATTCGCGGCGCGTGCTGTGCGCCGCGCCCGCGTACCTGGCGCGGCATGGCGCGCCGGCCACGCCGCGCGACCTGGAGCACCACAACTGCCTGACCTTCCACATCGGCAACCGACGGTACGCGACCTGGCGTTTCGAGAAGGACGGCGCGTGGACCGAGGTGCGGGTCGACGGCGACCGGGACGCCGACGACGCCGGGATCGCCCACCAGTGGGCCGTGGCCGGCAAGGGCCTGGTCTACAAGTCGGCGCTGGGCATGGAGCGGGAGCTGGCCTCCGGCGCGCTGGTGCAGCTGCTGCCCGACTGGGGCGGCGAGCGCTATCCGCTGAATGCGGTGCTGCCGAGCAACCGCTTCGTGCCGGCGCGCACGCGGGCGCTGGTGGACTTTCTGGCGACGCGGTTCGATGCCCGCGTGGCAGGCGCGGCGCAGGCCTAATAAGATGCAAGCCATGAACCTCAAATCCCGCTTCTGGGCCGACCTCACCACCCGCGACTTCGCCCGGTTGAAGCAAAGCGGTGCGGCGGCCCACACCATCGCGGTGCTGCCCGTCGCCGCGATCGAGCAGCATGGCCCGCATCTGCCGGTGAGCGTGGACACCACGCTGGTCGAGGGCATCATCGTTGCGGCTTTTCCGCATCTGCCGCCCGACCTGCCCGTGCTGTTCATGCCGACGCAGCAGGTCGGCAAGAGCAACGAGCACAGCCGCTTTCCCGGCACGCTCACGCTCAGCGCCGAGACGCTGATGCGGGTCTGGATGGAGCTGGGCGAATGCGTGGCGCGGGCCGGCATCCGCAAGCTGGTGCTGTTCAACTCGCATGGCGGCCAGGTGAGCGTGATGGACATCGTGGCGCGCGACCTGCGGGTCAAGCACGACCTGCTCGTCTACAGCGTCAACTGGTTCACCCTGCCGCTCGGGCCGGGCGCCGAGCACCTGTTCTCCGACGACGAACACCGCTTCGGCATCCATGGCGGCGACATGGAGACCTCGATGATGCTGGCATTGCGACCGCAGTTCGTCGAGATGGATCAGGCGCGCGACTTCCGCTCGACCTCGCAGGACCGCGCCGCGCGCTTTCCGATCCTGGGCAACGGCCGCAGCGCCAAGCTCGGCTGGCAGATGCAGGACTACAACCCCATGGGCGCCGCCGGCAATGCGGCCAACGCCACGGCGGACAAGGGCCGCGTCGTGATCGACGCGGCCGGGCAGAAGCTGGCACAGCTGTTGCAAGAGATCGCGCAGCTGCCGCTGTCGACGCTGGTGGACGAGCCCGGCCTGCCCGACTGAGCCGGGCCGGGCGCAGGCGTTGGCAAGGCATTCCCGATCCCTGCCGATCCTGCACCGCCGCCTTCCACCGCGCACCTTCCGGTTCCACCCCCTTCACTCTCATCGCACGGCATCCGCTCCATGACCCTGGCGACGCCCGACACCCCACCCGCCAGTCCGCCGCTGCTGACGCTGGACAAGGTCGGCAAGCGCTACGCGAACGGCACGCTCGCCCTGCACGGCCTGTCGCTCGCGGTGGGGGAGCGCGAGTTCGTGAGCTTTCTCGGGCCGTCGGGCTGCGGCAAGAGCACGGCGCTGCGCATGATCGCGGGGCTGTCGCCGCTGTCGACCGGTCAGCTCGTCTGGGGCCCGGGCGCGTCGCCGCAGCAGGAGCTGTCCTTCGTGTTCCAGGAGCCCACGCTCATGCCCTGGGCCACGGTGTTCGACAACGTCTGGCTGCCTCTGCGCCTGAAGGGCCGCTCGCTCGCCGACGCCCGCGCCGAGGTGGACGCGGTGCTGGCCAAGGTGGGGCTGGCGTCGTTCGCCCGGGTCTATCCGCGCGAGCTGTCGGGCGGCATGAAGATGCGCGTGTCCATCGCGCGGGCGATGGTGACGCGGCCGCGCCTGCTGCTCATGGATGAGCCCTTCGCGGCGCTCGACGAGATGACGCGCTTCCGGCTGAACGACGACCTGCTGGCGCTCTGGCAGGCGCAGGCCTTCACCACGCTGTTCGTCACCCACAGCGTCTATGAGGCGGTCTACCTGAGCCGGCGCATCGTCGTGATGGCCGCGCGCCCGGGCCGCGTGGTCGACGAGATCGCGGTGGACGAGCCCTACCCGCGCGGCGAGGCCTTTCGCGCCTCGCCGCGCTTTGCGGCGCTGTGCGTGCAGGTCTCGCGCGCGCTGCAGGTGGCCGGCACGCAGGACATACTGCCGGCGGATGCGCCGGTGTCCGCGCCCGGAGGCCTGCGTTGAGCGCGGCCGGCGCCCCCGCCCGCCGCTGGCTGCGGGTGCTGCTGCCGGTCGCGCTGTTCGCGCTCGCGCTCGTGGCCTGGGAGGCCTTCGTGCGCATCCGCGAGGTGCCGCACTACATCCTGCCGGCGCCTACGCTCATTGCCCGGACCCTGTGGGACAACCTCGGCTCGCTCATGACGAGCTGGCTCTTCACCATGAAGATCACGGTGCTGGCGCTGCTGCTGGCGGTGGTCGGCGGTGTGCTGCTGGCCTTCGTGTTTGCGCTCAGCCGCTGGGTGGAGCTGAGCCTGTTTCCGTTCGCCATCGTGCTGCAGGTCACGCCCATCGTCGCGATCGCACCGCTGATCCTCATCTACATCGACAGCACCACGGCGGCCTTGCTGCTGTGCGCCTGGATCGTGGCCTTCTTCCCGATCCTGTCGAACACGGTGGTCGGCCTGCGCAGCGCCGACCACAACCTGCGCGACCTGTTCCGCCTGTACCGGGCTTCGCCGCTGCAGACCCTGCGCCACCTGCTCATCCCGTCGGCGCTGCCGTACTTCATCGCGGGCCTGAAGATCGCCGGCGGGCTGAGCCTGATCGGCGCGGTCGTGGCCGAGTTCACCGCCGGCGCGGCCGGCAAGGAAACCGGCCTGGCCTCGCGCATCCTGGAGGCGAGCTTCCGCACCGAGATCCCCAAGATGTTCGCGGCGCTGGTGCTGGTGTCGCTCACGGGCATTGCGATCTACCTGGTGTTCAATCTCGTGGCGCGCCTCGTGCTGGGCCACTGGCACGAGTCCGAAGTGAAGGCCGACCGGTGAAGCTCTTCAGCGTGGCCATTCCCCGCGCGCTGCGCGGATTTCCCGCCGTGGCGCCGGAGTCGCAGGCCTTCGACGTGAGCCTGTCGGGCGGGCAGGTCACGGCCATCGAGGCCGTGCCCACGCCGCCCTCGGGCACGCTGGTCAGCGGCTGGGTCGATGCCCACGTGCATCTGGACAAGACCTGGCGCGTCGACGAAGTCGGCGCGGCGCGCGGCGACCTGCAGACGGCCATCGAGCGCATGGCCCGGCACCGCGCCGGCTGGACGGCCGACGGCATCCACGAGCGCATGGAGCGGGCCCTGGCCCAGGCGCATGCGGCAGGCACGCGCGCCATGCGAACGCACCTCGACTGGCCCGACGCCGCGCCGCCAGCGGCGCTTGAAGTGTTCTGCGAACTGCGCGATGCATGGGCCGGACGGATCGAGCTGCAGTGCGCGTCGCTCACGCCGCTGGAGGTGCTGGCGGGCGATGCGGGCCAGGCGATTGCCGAGGCCGTCGCCGGAGCCGGCGGCGTGCTCGGCGCCTTCGTCTACCGGCAGGCGGACCTGCAGGCCCGGCTCGAACGCGTGTTCACGCTTGCGGCGCGGCACAGCGTGCCGCTGGACTTTCACGTCGACGAAGGGCTGCACCTGGACGCGCGCGGCCTGCGCGCGATCGCGTCGCTGGCGCGCGGACGCGGCTGGCACGGGCGAGTGGTGTGCGGCCATGCCTGTTCGCTGTCGGTGCAGGACCCTGCCGAGGCCGAGGCCACGCTGGCACTGTGTGCCGAAGCCGGCCTGCACCTCGTGGCCCTGCCCACCACCAACCTGTATCTGCAGGGTGCCTGGGACGGCACGCCGGTCGAGCGGGGCATCACGCGGCTGCGCGAGGCCCAGGCGCAGGGCGTGAACGTCTGCCTGGCCACCGACAACGTCGGCGATGCGTTCTACCCCTACGGCAGCTACGACCTGCTGGAGACCTTCGGCCTCGGCGTGCAGGCGGCGCACCTGCCTTCGGCCGCCGACTGGCTCGACGCGGTGACCGTCAACCCGGCGCGCGCACTGGCCCTGGCGTGGGACGGACTCATCCGACCGGGCTGTCCGGCCGATCTGGTCCTGCTGGCGGCATGTCACGAGCATGAGCTGCTGTCGCCGGAGGGCCGGCGCCGCCGCGTGTTCCGGCAGGGGGTGGAACTGTGAGCGCTTCTTGGCCCGCCCCGTTGCCACCCCCGATCCCGGCGGCGCGGCTGGCCGCGTTGCGCGCCGAGCTGACCGGCATCGAATGCCACGACGCGCCTGCGCTGCTGCGTGCCAAGTCGGTGGACTTCCACTGGTACAGCCCGATCCTCACCGAACTGCTCAAGGACAAGACGGCCGACCTGCTGGTCGTGCCCGCGAATCTCGACGAGCTGCGGCGGGTCGCTTCGGCCTGCGCCCGCCACCGCGTGCCGGTGACGCTGCGCGGCGGCGGCACCGGCAACTACGGCCAGTGCACGCCGCTGGCCGGCGGCGTGATCGTCGAGATGCTGCGCTTCGACGCGGTGACGATCCATCCGGGCCATGCCACGGTGCAGACCGGCTGCATCATCGGCCGGCTGGAGGCAGCGGCACGCGCCACGGGGCAGGAGATCCTGATGTTCCCGTCGACGCTGACCGACGCCACCATCGGCGGCTTCATTGCGGGCGGCTTCGGCGGCGTCGGCTCGATCCGCCACGGCGTGCTCAAGGACCCGGGCAATGTCACCCGGGTGCAGGTGATGACGCTGGAGGCGTCGCCGCGCCTGATCGAGCTGCATGGCGCCGACATCCAGAAGGTGCACCACGCCTACGGCACCAACGGCATCATCATCGAGCTCGACTTGCGGCTCGCGCCGGCCGAAGACTGGCGCCACGTCATCGCGCTGTTCGACGGCTACGAGGCCGCGCTGCGCTTCGGCGCCGCCGCGATGCGGCCCGACCTGCCGCTGCGCCTGCTCACCTCGGTGGAGCGCGGCTTCGCGCCGTACTACACCGCCTATGGCGAGCGCTTTCCCGACACGCGCGACGCCATCTTCGCGCTGGTGGCGGCGCAGGGCTTGGCCGACTTCGAGGCGCTGGTGCAGGCCCACGGCGGCCGGCTGTCGATGTGCATGACCGACGCCGAGGTCGCGGCCAGCGGCCTGCTGCCGGCCTACGAATGCGCCTACAACCACACCACGCTCATGGCGCTGCGCAAGGACAAGGCCTGGACCTACCTGCAGCTGGCCTTCCCCCAGCCCTTCGACGTGGCGCAGGCCATGGCGCTGGTGCGCGAGTTCGGCCACGAGATCCTCTGGCATCACGAGTTCTCGCTGGCCTACGGGCAGTACGGCGTGTTCGCGATCCCGCTGGTGAGCTATTTCGATGCCGAGCGGCTCGCCGAGGTCAAGACCCTCATCGAGTCCATGGGCGTGGGCGTGTTCGATGCCCACGTCGTCACCATCGAGGACGGCGGCATGAAGACCATCGACACCGCCCAGATCGACTTCAAGAAAGTCGCCGACCCCCACGGCCTCATGAATCCCGGCAAGACGCGCGGCTGGCTGGCCGGCGACGCCGTACCATGAGGCCCTGGCCCTGTGTGAGTGAAGCCGCAGCCCGATTCCCTGTTTCCCCGTTGTCCTGTCCAACCCTCCAGGAGAAGCCCATGAACCGATCCGCACTCAAGCACTTTGCACTGAAGACCTTGGCCATTGCCGCAGCCCTGGCGTGGGCCGCCACCGCGGCCGCGCAGGAGAAGGTGGTGTTCGCCACCAACTGGAAGGCCCAGGCCGGCCACGGCGGCTTCTACCAGGCGCTGGCCGACGGCACCTACAGGAAGTACGGGCTCGACGTGGACATCCAGCAGGGCGGCCCGCAGGTCAACAACCGGCCGCTGCTGGCCGTCGGCAAGATCGACTTCCTCATGACCGGCAACCTGCTGCAGACCTTCGACAACGTCAAGAACGGCGTGCCCACCATCGTGGTCGCCGGCATCTTCCAGAAGGACCCGCAGGCCATGCTCGCGCACCCGGGCCAGGGCTACGCCAGCTTCAAGGACCTGACCCGCGCGCCGGTCGCCTTCGTGGGCAAGGACGGTCAGTTCAGCTTCTGGCAGTGGATGAAGGCCGAGTACGGCTTCAGGGACGAACAGATCAAGCCCTACAACTTCAACGCCGGACCGTTCCTGGCTGACAGGAAGTCGATCCAGCAGGGCTACTCGATCGAGGAGCCGCTGTCGATCAAGGCGCAGGGCGGGGTGGACCCGCTGGTGTTCCTGCTCGCGGATGCGGGCTTCTCCACCTACAGCACCACCATCGAGGCGCGGCTCGACACGGTGCAGAAGAAGCCCGAGCTGGTCAGGAAGTTCGTCGAGGCGAGCATCCTCGGCTGGTACAACTACCTCTATGGCGACAACAAGGCCGCCAACGCCCTGATCAAAAAGGCCAACCCCGACATGACGGACGCCAACCTGGCCGGCTCGCTGGAGCTGATCCGCAAGCAGGGCATCGTCGACAGCGGCGACGCGCTCACCAAGGGCATCGGCGCGATGAGCGAGGCCCGCATCCAGGACTTCTACGACAAGATGGTCAAGGCCGGGCTCTACACGAAGGGCGAGATCGACCTGCGCAAGGTCGCGACCACACAGTTCGTGAACCAGGGCGTGGGCCTGGACGTCAAGAAGAAGCTCGGCGTGAAATGACCCGCTGCCTGGTGGTTCATTGCCATCCGCAGCCCGGCAGCTTCGGGTCGGCGCTGTACCACGCGGCCTGCCAGGCGCTGCAGGAGGCCGGCCATGAGCTGCGCCGCATCGACCTGTACGCCGAGGGCTTCGATCCTGTGCTGTCGCGGGCCGAGCGTGACCTGTACAACACCGACCCCGGTGCCATCGCCGACCGCGTGCGCTGGCATGTGAACGCGCTCGAATGGGCCGAGCACCTGGTGTTCGTCTACCCGACCTGGTTCTACGGGCCGCCGGCCATGCTCAAGGGCTGGCTGGAGCGGGTCTGGCTGCCGGGTGTGGCCTTCGAGTCGCCGCGCGCGCGCGGCCAGGCACCGCGTCCGGGCCTGCGCCACATCCGCCGCCTCACCGTCGTCACCACCACGGGCTCGCCCTGGTGGTGGCTCAAGCTCATGGGTGATCCGGGCCGCACGCTGTTCACCCGGGGCCTGCGCGTGCTGTTCGCGCGCGGCTGCCGCACCACCGTGATGCAGCTGCACAACATGGACAACGTCAGCCGCGAGGAGCGCGAGCGCTTTCTCGCGCGCGTCTTCACCACCCTGAAAGCCATGCCATGAGCGTCGGACAACCTCTTGCCAACTACGCCGCCTGGCGCCGCGCGGGCGACTTCGTTTTCATGAGCGGCGTGATCGCGGTCGACCCGGCCGCGCAGGCCGTCGTCACCCGCTACGCGCAGCTGCCCGACGCGGCGCGCGCCGAGCTGGCCCGGCTCGGCTACGTCACGGGCCAGATGTCGGTCGACGTGTTCGAGGCACCCGCGGTGGCGCAGAGCTGGTTCGTGCTCGACCGCATCCGCGCCCTGGTGCGCGAGTGCGGCGGCGAGATGAAGGACGTCGTGCGCCTGGTCCAGTACTTCCGCGACCTGCGCCACTACCCGGCCTACAACCGGGTGCGCGGGCTGTTCTTCAGTGAGCCGGTGGTGAGCACCGTGGTCGAGGTCAGCCGCATGCTCCCGTCCGACGAGGTGCTGCTGGAGGTCGAGGCGACGGTGCATCTGCCGCAGAGGGGATGACGCCTCGCACTGTCGAATCAACCGCATTTGCTGTTGATTAGACTGCAAATATTGTCGATATGACAGCATTCGCTGTGCAATCGACCGCATCATGCAATCCACCAGCGCTCTCACAGCCTTGAGCACCCTGATGGGGGGCGAGACCAAGGCGCGCCTTCTGGGGGTTCTGCTGGAGGACCCTGAGGCGTCCTTTCATCTGCGCGGGCTCGCGAGCGCGGCAGGCGTCGATTCCGGCAACGCCCACAAGACGCTCAAGGCCCTCGCATCGGCAGACATCGTGCGGGTCGAGTCGGATGGGCGAGGCAGCGTCTATCGCCTGGATACGCGCTCGCCGCTGGCAGCGCCGCTGCGGGCCCTGTTTTTCGCGGCGGGGGACCTGTTGCACGATCTGCGAGCGGTCGCAGCGGAACTGCCGGCCGAGAGTGTCCTGGTGTACGGTTCGACCGCGCAGGGACGCGACGGCCCAGGCAGCGATGTCGATCTGCTGGTGATCGGTGCGGTGTCCGGCATCGAGGCCCAGGCGGCGTTCGCACCCGTGTCGCGCAAGCACGGCAGAGCCATTGAAGTGCTGACGGTCGAGCGCGGCCAGATCGAGCGTGAACTGGCTCAGCAGTCGGCGTTCTGGCGCGGCCTGTTCACCGGCAGCATCATCATTCTCAAGGGGGAGGCGTCCGTTGCTTCGTTCCTATCAGCAGCTCGCGGATGAGGCTCGGGCCTTTCACCGGTGCCCTCAGGACCGGGTGGCCATCGGCAACTGGCTGAGGGCGGCCGAACGCAAGAATCGACAGGATCGATGCGATCCGGCAATTGCGCAACCAGAAATACGGCGGCGCCGAACGGACGCAACGCGACCTCGAGGCGGCCGTGCGGATCGGCGATGAGTTCACCCAGCTGGCTGCAGACTGGCTGAGGAAGACCCACGCGGCTTTGCTGCCGCGTTAAGTCCTCGGCTTTGCTGCCGCGTCAAGAGGTCCGGCCGTGTCGCCGGATGCTCAGGGCTTGCCCGCCTGCTCCACCACCGCGATGCGCCGACGCAGGCGCGCGGCCTCCTCTGTGGCGCCGGCCTGCTCGGCCCGCTGCGCCTGCACCAGCAGCCAGGCCAGCAGCGGGCGCCGCCAGCCCTGGGCCGAGGCGGTGTCCACGGCCAGTGCGATGGTCGCGGGCGTGGCCCGGCCGGTCTGCAGCATCACGCCCGCAGCCACGAGCTGCGACAGCGGGTCCTTCATCTCCTTGAGCGCCGCATCGCCCGACGCCATCGCCGCGCGCTGGGCCTCGGGCAGCAGGGCCGCGTCCTGCGGCGCGGCCTTGCCGGCCAGGTAGTCGGCGTAGGCCCGTTCGGCGGGCGCAGCATCCTGCCGCAGGGCCTCGAAGCCCGGGCAGGCTTCCATCACGAGGCTGGCCACGCGGCTGGCGCAGCGCAGCAGCTCCACGCGGGCCAGCAGGTCGGGCCGGCCGGTGCGGGCGACCTCGGCCCGCGCCTTGCCGAACTCGAGCGCCTCCACGCGCGCGTTGCCCGCCAGATAGGCCGCCACGGCCCGTTCGGTGGCGCCCTGCGCATTCATCTGCCAGTCGGGTGCGACCGGCTTGCTGCCGCAGGCCGCCAGCAGCAGGGCGGCGGCACCGAGTGCGATGCGAAGGCGCGTCATGGCAGCTTGATCTCCGTGTCGCGCGCAAAAGGCCAGCGGCGGTTGAGGTCGTTGACCAGGCCCTCGATCTTGCGCAGGTTGGTTTCGACCTCGGCGCGCAGCGCGCCCAGGTCCTCGGTGGCCACGCGCGCATTGGCGCCGATGGCCTGGGCGTCCACCAGCAGCGCGTCCACCTTGCGCAGGCTGGTGCGCGCCTCGCCGAGGATCGCGTTGATCTGCACCACGGCCGCGCGTGTCTCGGGCATCACGCCGCCCGGGCCGAAGACCTGCGTGTCGGCCTTGGCGGCCAGCGTGTCGGCGCGAGCGGCTACGCCGTCGAGCCGTGCCAGCAGCTGGTTGGTGCGGTCCATTGCCTCCATGAGCTTCTTGCGTTCGGCGTCGTTGCCCAGCATCACGCCCAGCGCACCGCCGGGGCCGTTGAGCTTTTCGGTGACGGCCTGCAGGTTGGCCAGGCTGGTGCCCAGCGGGCCTTCCTTGGCGCTGAGCGCGCCCAGGTTGTCGATCAGTTCCTTGGCCGACGCCATGAGCTTGGGCACCTCGGCGCTGGCGTCGCCCTTGAGCACGGTGCGCACCGCGCCCGGCGGCAGCGGCTTGTCGGTCAGCATGCCGCTGTAGGCCCGGATGTTGGTGCCGCCGACGATGCCGCGCACCATGGTGAACACGCTGGACTCGCGCAGCCAGTGGGCGTCCTTCTTCGGCACGTCGATCAGGATGCGGGCATTGCCCTCGGGCGACAGTTCGATGGCGCGCACCCGCCCGATCGGAAAGCCCGAGAAGGTCAGGTCCATGCCCACGACCACGCCCTCGGAGTCGTCCGACACGAGCACCAGCTCCTGCGTCTGCTCGAAGGCGCCGCGCGCATACAGCACATAGCCCACGGAGCCGATCACCAGCAGCGCCATGAACACGAGCAGCAGCGCCGCCTTGAGCTCCAGGTGGTTGATCGGGCCGGTGACGACCTGGACGGGTTCAGGCGGCGGGCCGGAGGCGGGCGGGGGTGTATCACTCATGGGGCAAGGCGTGGGGCGGTCGGTTGCAGGCTCAATAGTAGTTGCCGATCAGGGAGAACACCTCCAGGACCAGCAGCACGGCGAACATGCGGACCAGGCCGCGCATTTCGGCAGCGGTCCGCGAGGGCGCATTGATGATGTCGTACAGCCCCGAGGCGATCGGGATCAGCGACACCGCCAGGCTGAAGAACAGCGTCTTGAGCACGATGATGAGCGTCACCACCGGCGTGAACACCTGACCGAACAGCCGGGTGTAACCGGCAAAGCCGCTCGTGGTGAAGCCGTAGACCGCGATGTACACCGTGACCAGCGCCACCACGCAGCTCAGGGCGGCCAGCGTGACCGAGGAGAACACGCCGGCGATGACGCGGGGCATCACCTCCTGCAGGATCGGGTCCTGGCCGCGCCGGCGCATCGCCTCCAGCTCGCCGCGGCGGCGCATGCGCGAGAGCGTCGCGCCGTCGGGAATGGTGCAGCGCAGCGCCACGAACAGCGCGGCCGTCAGCGGGATCAGCTCCAGCACCAGCACCCGGATGATCAGCTGCAGCGCATACTGCGACAGCCCGTAGCTCAGCGCGGTGACGAGCACGATGCGCGTGATGACCACCGTCACCAGCGCCGACAGCAGCGTGAAGCCCCAGAGAATCGGCGCGGTGCCCGAGTAGATGTGCCGTGCCAGCACCAGCCGGTAGCCGGGGCGGTAGCTCGATGGCGACATCATCAGCACGAGAATCTGCGCGCCGAAATGCACGATGCGCCACCACCCGAGCAGCCAGGCGATCACGTCGCGGCCGAACCCGGCGAGCCAGTTGTTCCAGGTGGTGGGGCGGAGCATGCGGCCATGATAGCCCGCTGGGGTAAGCTGGCGGCCATGCCCGCACAGCCCGCACCGCCAGCGTCCCTGCCGCCCCTGCGGTTCTATTTCGACTTCATCTCGCCCTACGGCTGGTTCGCGGCCCGGCGCATCGGCGCGCTGGCCGCGCGCCACGGCCGCAGCGTCGAGTGGTGCTCCATGCTGCTGGGCGTGTCGGTGATGAAGGTGATGGGGCTCAAGCCCCTGCTGGAGACGCCGCTCAAGGGCCCGTATGTGCGCGCCGACGTGCTGCGCCATGCCCGCCGCGAAGGCCTCGTGATCGCGCGCGACCCGGCCGCGCCGCCGATGAACCCGCTCGTGCCTGCCCGCGCTTTCCAGTGGACGCAGCGCGAGCACCCCACGCTGGCCGCGCCTTTGGCGCTGGCCCTGATGGACGCCTACTGGCTGCGCGGTCTGGACTTCTCCGCACCGGCCGCGCTGGCTGCCGCCGAACTGCCGCCGGGCCTGGACCCGCAGGCGCTGGTCGCCGGGGCCGCGAGCGCCGAGGCCGCGCAGGCGCTGCGCGAGGCGGTGGACGCGTCGCTCGCGGCCGGCGTGTTCGGCTCGCCCACGGTCGTGGTCGATGGCCAGATGTTCTGGGGCTTCGACCGCCTGCCCGACGTGGACCACTGGCTGGCCACGGGCGGCTGGTAGTAGCATGGCGCATCGACGTCACGAAAGACACCCTGATGCACCCCTTGCGCCCGCACGTTCCTGCCCCCGGCGGCCGGTTGGCCGCGCGCACTTCCACCCCGGCGCTCGTCCGCGTGGCCCTTGTTGCCGCGATGGCCGCAGCCGCCCTGGCCGGCTGCAAGGACAAGCCCGGCCCGCCCGTCGCCCCCGCCAAGGCCCCGGTGACGCAAGCGCCGCCGCCGACCCAGCTGCCACCGGCCACCGGCCGCAGCATCACCGACACCTGGCTGGGCAAGTGGACGGGCCCCGAAGGCACCTGGCTCACCATCGAAAACCGCGACAACGGCAAGTACCTGATCACGATCCAGTCGCTCGACAGCCTCGCGACCTACGAGGGCACGCCTGCGGGCTACCGCATCAAGTTCGAGCGCAGCGGCCAGGCCGAAGCGATCCGCGCCGGCACCGGCAAGGACACCGGCATGAAGTACCTGCTGGACAAGACCACCTGCCTGTACATCAAGGAAGGCGAAGGCTTCTGCAAGGACTGACGCGGTCGGTCAGGCCGAAGCGATCCGTCAGGCCGAAGCGGTCACCACCTCGGTCATGACGGAAATCGGCACGAGCCTCTCGCGCACCCGGGCGGCCAGCGAGGCGGACGCACCGGCCGGCAGGATCACCCGGGCGACGGGGCGGCTGCCGCGCTCCTCGCATTCCACGCGGATGGGCGCCTGCCCGTCGGCGCCCGCCAGATCGGCGAGCATCTCGGACAGCTTGGTCTCGATGGCGCGCAGGCGCAGCGCGGGCTTGTAGATCTTGCCGATGGCCGTCACCGGCATGGCGTCGATCACCGTGACCCGCTTGGGGACGGCCGGCCGTTCATAGACCTGGGGCGCGACCTCGGCCAGCAGCGCCTGCGGCTGCACCCGGGCGCCCGGTTGCAGCGTGACGAAGGCCACCGGCAGTTCGCCGGCATAGGCATCCGGCTCGCCGACCACCGCGCACAGGGCCACGGCCGGGTGCGCCATGAAAGCGTCCTCGATCAGGCCCGGGTCCAGGTTGTGCGAGCCGCGGATGATCACGTCCTTGGCGCGGCCGGTGATGTGCAGGTAGCCCTGCGCGTCCAGATGCCCGAGGTCGCCCGAGATCAGCCAGTCGCCCTCGAACATGCCCGTGTTGCGGGCCGCGTCGGTGTAGCCCGGGCTGACGTGCGGGCCGCGCAGCACCAGCACGCCGGTCTCGCCGCTCGCGCAGTCCTCGCCCAGCTGCGCTTGGCCGTCGCGCCAGGGCACGATGCGCACATCGCTCCAGGGCAGGCGCAGCCCGGTGGAGCCGGGCACCCGTGGCGCGGCGAGCGGCTCGATCGACACCAGCCCGGCGCATTCGGTCATGCCCAGGATGTTGCGAACCGGCACGCCGGTGCGCGTCTCGAACTGGGTCGCCAGCTCGGCCGGAAGCGGCGAGCCGCCGGTGTAGGCCACGCGCACGCGCGAGATGTCGGCGTCGACCGGCATCGCCGCGAGCGTGGCCAGGATGGTGGGCACGCAGGCGAGCGCCGTGACCTTCTCGCGTTCGCAGAACTTCCAGTACTGCTGCACGAAGCGGGCATTGCGCATGCCCGACAGGGTGGGCAGCACCTGGGTGGCGCCGACCGACAGCGCCGACAGGCCATAGACGAAGGCGCCGGCCACGTGGAACAGCGGAAAGCCGTTGACCTCGACCGTGTGCTCGTCGAAGCCGTAGAACCCGGGCGCGAGCGCGCTGGTGTGCGCTTCGTTGCCATGGGTGTGCTGCGCGAGCTTGGGCGCGCCCGTGGTGCCGCCGGTATGGAAGCAGGCCGCGATGCGGTCGGGTGACAGCTGCGGATCGAACGCCAGCGTCTCGCTCTGGCCGGCCAGCAGGTCCTGCAGCACCGGCACGCCGGTGGCGGTCGCAGCGTCCGGCGCCGCGCGGATCTGCACCAGCGGCAGCGGGCGCAGCGCCAGCACGCGGGACACCGTGGGCCACAGGTTCAGCTCGTCGTTCGGGCCGAGCGCCACGATCACGCGCGCGCCCGAGGCTTCGAGCAGTGCGGCGATGTGCTCGGGCTGCAGCAGGTAGTTGATCGGGCAGGCGCGCGAGGCCAGCTGCGCGCCCCACAGGGCGAACTGGGTCTCGGGACTATTGGGCGCCAGGATGGCCACCGCGTCGTCGGGGCCGGCGCCCAGGCTGCGGAACAGATTGGCCGCACGGTGCACCTGGGCGAGCAGTTCGCGGTAGCTCACGCGGCGCGGCAGCGTGGCCAGCTCGCCGTCCGGCAGGTAGACAAAGGCATCGCGGTCGGCAAAGCGGGCGGCGGCGCCGGCGATCAGGCCATAGGTGGTGCGGTGGGGCACAGCGGCGTCATAGGCCTGCTGCTCGATGGCGCGAATGTCGGCCAGGGAACGGATGAACGGCATGGGCCCGGATGCTAGGCCGGCGCCGGTCCGGGGGGAATCGGGGTAAGCACAGGGGCGCGGTGGAGCACCTCCCGTACTTGGGCTATTGGCAAGCGGACGGGCGGCGGTAACAATGGTCCGAAAAATGGAGGCGTCCGGCCGCCGGCCCGTCATCACACGGGCCGGGCCGGCAGCCCGAGGAGAGTCCCATGCCCAAAGGTTATTGGATCGCCCGCGTCGACGTCACCGATGCCGAAGCCTACAAGGCCTATGTCGAAGCCAATGCGCGGTCGTTCCGCATGTACGGCGCCCGCTTCCTCGTGCGCGGCGGCACCTTCGACAACCCCGAGGGCGACAGCCGCAGCCGCAACGTGGTGCTGGAGTTTCCCTCCTATCAGGCGGCGCTCGACTGCTGGAAGTCGTCCGAATACCAGGAGGCCATCCGGCTGCGGGCGCCGGTCTCGACCATCGACCTGGTGATCATCGAGGGCTACGACGGCCCGCAGCCATGACGTCCGCGCTGCCGCCGGCGCCCCCCGGCTGGAACAAGACGATGGCCGATCTCTCGGCCGAGATGCAGCGCGGCGAGCGGCGCGAGATCGGCTGGCCCGAAAGCCAATGGGCCGTGGACTACGAACGCAGCCTGCTGCCGCCGGACACCCGCTATCCCCGGGACGGCGACATCTACGAAGCCCTGCAGGACATGACGGTGAGCTGCTTCATCTCACGGGCGGCGCCCTTCACGGACGCGCGCGAAGGCCTGCTGCGCCAGGGCGAGCAGGTCGTCGTGGAGTCGGCCGGCAGCGACCGGCCGATCACCGTCTATGCGACGCCGGTCCATGCCAGGGCCGTGCAGGCCCGCATGGTGCCCTGGTGGATCCGCTTCATGCCCGGCTACGCGGGCATGTACTTCGCCCTCGACACGCGCGACCTCAACACCCGATTCCGGCTGGTGCGGGAGGCGCCGGCGCAGGCCGATGCAGCGATCCGGAAAACTTGAGTGGCGATTTTCCTAGCTGCGACTTCATGGTTTCCTACAACGGCAGGGCGGGGGCGACCGTATTCTTTCCCCCATGCTGTTTCATCCGGTTTCATCCGAGCCCGACTTTCGCCCTGGCGGCACCCGCCAGTCCTGGTTCGGGCGCTTCTCCGCCTGGATGCTTGAAAGCATCACCGGTCCTGCTGCGCTGCAGCGCGACGCGTCGTCGCGCTTTCATGCGGGGCCGGTCATCGCCGGCTATGAGCTGATGCACTGGCCCGATCTGGGCAGTGCGCCGCGGACGGCCGGCTTGCTGCGGGCCCTGTCGGTGATGTCCAGTCGCCCCGTCTCGCTGGCCTGGTTCGCGCGAAAGGCCGGCTGGAGCGAATCCGCCTCCCGGGCCTTCCTGGACCGACTGGTGCGCACCGGCGACGCCCGGCCGGTGGGGCTGTCCGACCTCGGCCACTGAATCCGTCCGGCGGCCGCCGTGGGGGCAGCTCTGGCATAGCCATTGCTAACACCCGGGGCCATGCATGCCGAAGCCCTTCATGTCCTGATGCCGCCGCGCGCCGAACCCGGCGCGCTGTGGCAGCATCAGCTGGGCCTGCTGCTGGAGTCCACGGGCGAGGGCATTTTCGGCATTGACCTGGCCGGCCGCTGCATGTTCATCAACCGGGCCGGCGCGCGCATGCTCGGATTCGAGCCGGCCGAGGTGCTGGGCCGCAACATGCACGAGCTGACGCACCATTCGCATGCCGACGGCTCGCCCTATCCGGACACCGACTGCCCGATCTTCAACGCCTTCCGCAAGGGCCTGCCGTGCCGGTTGGACACCGAGGTGTTCTGGCGGCGCGACCACAGCGCCTTCGCGGTGGAGTATTCGAGCCACCCGATCCTCGATGGCGCGCAGGTTCTCGGCGCGGTGATCACCTTCGTCGACATCACCGAGCGCAAGCGGGCGGCCGAGGCGCTGCAGAAGGCCAAGGACGAGCTGGAACTGCGGGTGGCCGAGCGCACCGGCGAGCTGTCGGCGGCGCTCGGTCAGCTGCGCGAGCTGTCGGCCTATTCCGAGACGGTGCGCGAGGACGAGCGTACCCGCATCGCGCGCGAGGTGCATGACGAACTGGGCAGCCTGCTCGTGGCTCTCAAGATGGACGTCAACTGGCTCGACAGGCGCCTGTCGGAGCAGCAGCAGCGCGACCTGGATGCGGCCCAGGCCATGCGCGAGCGGATGCGCGCCAAATGCCAGAACATGAGCCGGCTGATCGAGAACGCCGTGGACAACGTGGGCCGCATCATCACCGACCTGCGGCCCAGCATCCTCGACCACCAGGGCCTGTGGGCCGCGCTCGAATGGCAGGCGCACGACTTCGTGCAGTCGGCCGAGCTGAAACTCGACTGGCACATGCGGGTGGCGCCGGGCGTGGAGCTGCCCGAGCCGGCGGCGATGGCGGTGTTCCGCATCTTCCAGGAGATGCTCAGCAACGTCGGACGCCATGCGCGCGCGACGCGCGTGACCGCACGCATCGACGCGGACGCGCGCCACCTGAGCGTGAGCGTGCAGGACGACGGCACCGGCGCGGCCGCGTCCGCCTTCGACGCACCCACCGCCTACGGCGTGATGGGCATGCGCGAGCGGGCCCGGCATTTCGGCGGGCACATCAGCATCGCCAGCCAGATCGGCCAGGGCTCGATCTTCCGGCTGGTGCTGCCGCTGCGCGGCGTGGCGGCCCGCGCGGCGGCGGAGCCGGCATGAGCCTGCGCGTGCTCATCGGCGACGACCACCGCATCGTGCGCGAGGGTCTCAAGCAGGTGCTGGCCGATGCGCCGGACGTGTGCGTGCTGGCCGAGGCGCAGGACGGCCCCGAGGTGATCGAGCGCGTCGAGCAGCTCGGCGGCGACGCCGGCCTCGACCTGGTGCTGCTGGACATCGCCCTGCCGGGCCGCGACGGGCTCGACGTGCTGCAGGCGCTGCGCAGCCGCTGGCCGCGCCTGCCGGTGCTGATCCTGAGCACCTACCCGGAAAAGCAGTACGCGGTGCGCTGCATCCGGCTGGGCGCGGCCGGCTACCTCAACAAGAGTGCCGACCCCGACGACATGCTCGCGGCGGTGCGCAAGGCAGCGTCGGGCGGGGTGTATGTGACGCAGGCAACGGCCGAGGCGCTGGCGGCCGCCGTGGGCAGTGCCGGCGGCCGCAGCGGCGCCGAAGCGCTGTCGCACCGCGAATACCAGGTGTTCCGCCTGCTCACCAGCGGCCACAGCGTGAGCGAAATTGGTGCGCAGCTGCAGCTCGCGGCCAATACGGTGAGCACCTACCGGGCGCGCATCCTCGAGAAGACCGGCGCGCGCAACGACGTCGAGCTGGCGCTCTATGCCGAGCGCCACGGCAAGACAGGCTGAACCCCGCTGAACTCGGCTGCTGCGGCCGGCTTCTGTAGGGCTGGCCCTACACGGGCTCGACGCAGCGTGCGCGAAATGCGGTGCCGGCTCGCGTCGGGCCGCCCGCAGGCCGCAACGGGCGCAGGGCTTGCATGGCATCGGCATCCATTTCCAAAGAGGTGCACCATGTCCCGACTGCCGCCATCCGGATCTTCCCTTCAGGCCGCCGCGCAAGACACGCCGGCCCACGACCCCTACGATGCCAGCCGTCCGCTCATGCTGCGCTGCGCCTGCGGGCAGGACCATGCGCCGGGCGACCATGCGAGCGCCGATGCGATGTCGCGCGACTTCATGGAGGCGACGCTGGTCAAGGCGCTGTTTCCGGTGGACAGCGTGCGCCGGCAATTCCTGCGCGCGGTCGGCGCCGGCACGGCCCGCGCGGCCATCGCGGCGGCCTTGCCCGCAGGAGCGCTGGCTTCGCTGCAGGCCATGGCACAGGAGCGCGGCCCGCTGGAGAAGAAGGACCTGAAGATCGGCTTCATCGCCATCACCTGCGCGAGTCCGCTCATCATGGCCGACCCGCTGGGCTTCTACAAGAAGGAGGGCCTGAACGTCCAGCTCAACAAGACGGCTGGCTGGGCGCTGATCCGCGACAAGATGATCAACAAGGAGCATGACGCGAGCCACTTCCTGTCGCCCATGCCGCTGGCCATGAGCATGGGCCTGGGCTCCAGCCAGGTCGCGATGAACGTCGCCAGCATCCAGAACACCAACGGCCAGGCCATCACGCTGCACGTCAAGCACAAGGACAAGCGCGATCCCAAAGCCTGGAAGGGCTTCAAGTTTGCCGTGCCCTTCGAATACAGCATGCACAACTTCCTGCTGCGCTACTACCTGGCGGAAAACGGCATCAACCCCGACACCGACGTGCAGATCCGCGTCACGCCGCCGCCCGAGATGGTGGCGAACCTGCGCGCCGGCAACATCGACGGCTTTCTCGGCCCCGATCCGTTCAATCAGCGCGCGGTCTATGACGAGGTCGGCTTCATCCACATCCTGTCGCGCGAGATCTGGGACGGCCACCCGTGCTGCGCCTTCGGCGTGAGCGACGAATTCATCCGCCAGAACCCCAACACCTTCGCGGCGCTCTACCGCGCAGTGCTCACCGCGAGCTACATGGCCAGCAGCCCCAAGGACCGTGAGCTGATCGCCAAGGTCATCGCGCCCACGCAATACCTGAACCAGCCCGAGACCGTCATCGCGCAGGTGCTCACCGGCAAGTTCGCCGACGGCCTGGGCAACATCCGCAACGTGCCCGACCGCGCCAATTTCGATCCGGTGCCGTGGCAGAGCATGGCGGTGTGGATGCTCACGCAGATGAAGCGCTGGGGCTATGTGAAGGGCGAGGTCAACTACCGCCAGATCGCCGAGAAGGTCTTCCTGCTCACCGACGCCAAGAAGCAGATGGCGCAGGTCGGCTTCCGCCCGCCCGAAGGTGCGTACCGCAAGTTCAAGGTGATGGGCAAGGAGTTCGATCCGGCCAAACCGGACGAGTACGTGAAAAGCTTTGCGATCAGCAAGATGGCCTGAACGGGGACGCCAGGCGCATGCGATCCCTCAACCTCAAGGCGGCCCTGGTGTCGCTGCTCATCTTCCTGCTGTTCCTGGGCATCTGGTATGCCGCAACGGAGCCGGCCGCAGGAGCGGGGGGCGGGGCCGCTGCGGCAGCCGGCCTCACCCCCGAGCAGATCGAGTACGCGAAGATGATGGGCAAGGACCCGGGCAGCGGCAAGACCACCGGCTTTCCCACCCTGGGCCAGATGGGCGCGACCATCTGGAAGCACGTGACCGATCCGGTCTACGACAACGGGCCGAACGACAAGGGCATCCTGATCCAGCTGGCGCATTCGCTGGGCCGCGTCGGCCTGGGCTTTGCGCTCGCGGCCCTGGTGGCCGTGCCGCTCGGCTTCGTGATCGGCATGTCGCCGCTGCTGCGGCGCGCGTTCGATCCGTTCATCCAGATCCTCAAGCCCATCAGTCCGCTGGCCTGGATGCCGCTGGCGCTCTACACCATCAAGGACTCGTCGGTCAGCGGCGTGTTCGTGATCTTCATCTGCTCGGTCTGGCCGATGCTCATCAACACGGCCTTCGGCGTGGCCTCGGTCAAGCGCGAGTGGCTTAACGTCGCGGCGACGCTGGAGGTCCATCCGCTGCGCAAGGCCCTGCGCGTGATCCTGCCGGCCGCCGCGCCGACCATCCTCACCGGCATGCGCATCTCCATGGGCATCGCCTGGCTGGTCATCGTGGCCGCCGAGATGCTCGTCGGGGGCACGGGCATCGGCTACTTCGTCTGGAACGAGTGGAACAACCTGTCGCTGACCAACGTGATCTTCGCCATTGGCGTGATCGGCGTGGTCGGGATGCTGCTGGACCTCATGTTCGCGCAGCTTCAGAAGGCGGTGACCTATGTGGAGTGAGTTGCGCCGCGATCTGCCGGCCGCGAGCGGCCGACCAGCCAAGGAACCCGTGATGCAGGACTTTCTCAAGATCGAGGGCCTGGCCCGCACCTACACGCCCGGCAAGCCGGTGTTCGAGGGCGTGTCCTTCACGCAGCGCCGGGGCGAGTTCGTCTGCATCATCGGCCACTCCGGCTGCGGCAAGACGACGATCCTCAACGTGCTCGCAGGCCTGGACACCGCCAGCGCCGGCCACGTGTTCATGGACGGCCGCGAAGTCGCCGGCCCGAGCCTGGAGCGCGGCGTGGTGTTCCAGAGCCATGCGCTCATGCCCTGGCTCACGGTGCGCCGCAACATCGCGTTCGCGGTGCAGTCGCGCTGGCCCGGCTGGAGCGCCGCGCAGGTGGACGAGCAGGTGCGCAGGTACGTGGAGATGGTCGGCCTCACGCCGGCCATCGACAGGAAGCCCGCGCAGCTGTCGGGCGGCATGAAGCAGCGCGTCGGGATCGCGCGCGCCTTCGCCATCAGCCCCAAGATGCTGCTGCTGGACGAGCCGTTCGGCGCGCTGGACGCGCTCACGCGCGGCACCATCCAGGAGGAGCTGATGGCCATCGTGCGCGAGACGCAGCAGACGGTCTTCATGATCACGCACGACGTGGACGAGGCCATCCTGCTGGCCGACCGCATTCTGCTCATGACCAACGGCGCCGATACGCCGGCCGGCTACGTGCCCGGCGGCATCGGGGAAGTCGTCGAGAACACCCTGCCGCGCGAGCGGACCCGCGCCGGCCTGCACCACCTCGCCGGCTACTACGAGCTGCGCAACCACATCGTGGACTTCCTCATCCGCCGGGCCAAACCGGGCGGCGAGGCCAGTGCCCACGCCTGACCCCCTTCAACACACACAGGAGAAGACATGAACCGCAACGACGTGACCGAGAAGATCATCACCGCCAAGGTGAGCAAGGGCATCAGCTGGGAGTCGGTCGCCAGCAAGGTCGGCCAGAGCAAGGAGTGGACGACGGCGCTGTGCCTCGGCCAGATGACGGCCACGGCCGCGCAGGCCAAGATCCTCGGCAAGCTTTTCGGCCTGTCGGCCGAGGAGCAGAAGTGGCTGCAGGTCGTGCCCTACAAGGGCTCGCTGCCCACCGCCGTGCCCACCGATCCGCTGATCTACCGCTGGTACGAGATCGTCAACGTCTACGGCACGACGATCAAGGAGCTGATCCACGAGGAATTCGGCGACGGCATCATGAGCGCGATCGATTTCTCGATGGACATCACGCGCGAGCCCGATCCCAAGGGCGATCGCGTCAACGTGGTGCTGTCGGGCAAGTTCCTGCCGTACAAGACGTACTGAGCGGCTGCGGTGCGCGGCCCGTGCGCCCCGCGTGGGCCGGGCCGGCGCTCAGGGCGACTTCGGCGCCTGCGCGCTGCGGCAGGCGGCATAGGCGTCGAGTGTCTTGCGGTACACCGAGGTCTGGATGTCCAGCAGGCCGAGCACGGAATGGAAGTAATGGTCGTGGCTCACGGGAGCATCGGCCGCATTGCGCAGGCAGGCGGTCGCCAGGCCCGTGCGCTGCTCGAAGCCCGGCGACAGCCAGGTGATCCAGGGCACGTGCTTCTGCACGTCGGGCGCGATGGCATAGGGCAGGCCGTGCAGATAGAGGTTGTTCTCGCCGAGCGACTCGCCGTGGTCCGACACGTAGATCATGGCGGCGTCGTAGTCGGCGGCGCGGGTCTTGAGCCAGCCGATCGTCGATGCGAGGAAATGGTCGGTATAGACGATGGAGTTGTCGTAGGCATTGACCAGGCTGTCGCGCGCGCAGTCCTGCAGGTTGTTGCTCTGGCACTCGGGCGCGAAGCGCTTGAACTCCGCCGGCGAGCGCAGCCAGTAGGCCGGACCGTGGCTGCCCATCTGGTGCATGACCAGCACCACGCCGCGCGCGCGCTGGGCCGGCGGCAGGGCGGCGATGCGCTGGTCGATGTCCTTGAGCATTACCGCGTCGAAGCAGGTGCCGCCGCTGCACAGCTTCGGGTCGCTGAAGGCGGCCGCCTCCACGCGCGCGACGCGGTCGCAGTTGCCCTTGCAGCCGGACTGGTTGTCGAGCCACAGCACGGCCATGCCGGCGCGCTGCACCACGTCGAGCAGGCCTTCGTAGTTGTGCGGCCGGCCGTTGAAGGCCTCCCGGCCGAGGTGCGAGAACATGCAGGGCAGCGAGGCCGCGGTGCTGGTGCCGCACGACCAGGCGTTGCGAAAGCTCGCCACGTTCTCGCGCGCCAGCTCGGGATTGGTCGGGCGCGCATAGCCGTTGAGGCTGAAGTTGGGGGCGCGCGCCGTCTCGCCGACCACCAGCACGAGCAGCGGCGGCCGGGCGCTCGCGCCGCCCGCCGCGCCGATGCGGGCATCGAGCCCGACCGGCTCGGTGATGGACATGTCGCGCCGCAGCGGCGTGGCGGCCAGGTAGCCCAGCGCATAGACCGAGTTGAGCGGGTTGATGAGGTAGCGCACCTGCTTGTGGTTGCGCATGGTCGAGGACAGCGGCTGGAAGCTGGCCACCGCCGTGACCGCCAGCAGCACCAGGGCGGCACCGGCGAGCAGCAGATTGCCCAGCAGCCGGCGCGGCCAGGCTCCGTAGTCCACCCGGGTGCGCCAGACCAGCACCACCGGCAGCACGCCCAGCACCCCCACCACCGCCAGCAGCCTCAGGCTGAACAGGGCGGCAGCCTCGCGGGTATCGGTCTGGAAGACATTGACCAGCATGGTCGCGTCGATCACCACGCGGTAGCTCGTCATGAAGTAGGCCCCGAACGCCGCGGACAGCAGCAGAAAGGTCAGCACGGGCTTGAGCGTCCAGCGCCAGGCCAGCAGGCTCAGCAGCAGGACAAGGGCCAGCGCGGTGAGCATGCCCAGTCCGAACGCGAAGGCCCAGCCGCCCGGTGTGCCCAGCAGCGACAGGCGGCCCAGCTCGCTCCACAGCGCGCCATTGGCTGCGAAGGCCATCCACAGGCTGGCCGCGACGATGAGGCGCAAGGGGCTGCGGGCGCTGTCGCGGGTCGGGCTGCGGGACAAGGTCAGTCGGCGAAGAAGGCTCATGCAATATCGGAGTCAGGCGGCACGGCGCCCGGACGCACGACAAGCGGCCATGCGAGGTCGATCAACCACGCCAGCATCCAGCACAGCCAGGCTGCCCAGAGTGTATGGCTCATGAAGTGGGCGCCCCGCATCTGCTGGGAAAGCCCCAGAACCAGTCCGGCGATCAGCGACGCTGCGAGCCAGCGCCGCGCCAGGCGCGGGTGGGTGTCGCGCAGCACGAACCAGCCGCCGATGAAGGCAAAGCCCGCCGAGGCGTGCCCTGCCGGAAAGCACCGGCCGCTACCGCCATCGGGCGCCAGCATCTGGGCCCAGTGCGAGGCATGGCGGGCCACGCCACCGAAATCCGACAGGTCCCAGGGGCAGCTGATGCCCGTCGCCGCCTTGAGCGAGCTGACGGCCAGCAGCAACAGCAAAGGCGTGACCGCCAGCTGGAGCCGCCGGCCGGTGTTCAGCCCGGCGAGCCAGCGCGGTGGCCACCACACCGCCAGGGTCAGGCCCAGCTCCACCAGCCAGCCGAGGTAGCGGCCGCCGTTGTGGAGAACGGCCTCGAACAGCCAATGGTCGCGCAGCGGGAAGCCGCCGGGCCCGCCGGCCAGATGGGCCAGCGCCATGTCGAGGTCGCTCGCATCCCAGGCCAGCAGAAGCAGCGTGATGATGGCGGTCGCCATGAGCGCGTGGCGGCGCCATCCGGGCATGTCGTCGGCGGACAGCGCGATGGCGCTCGCGGAGGAGACATGTGCTGACTGGGCGCGGACGGAATGCATGGAGCGGCATGGTTGCGGCAGCGGCTTAAGGCTTCCTTAACGCCTGCGGATCACCCGGTGCGGAGCCCGGGCGGCGTCCCTGAAGGCGGGGCATGAGTCCACGCCATGAATCCAAGACACAATGCCCCCATGCGAGTTCTCGTGGTGGAAGATGACGACGGCATCGCCAGCGGCCTGCAGGCCCATCTGCGGCGGCTGGGCTGGGCGGTGGACGCCGTAGGCAGCCTCGCCGGTGCCTGGATGGCCCTGCGCGCCGAAGCCTTCGATGTGGTGCTGCTGGACCTCGGGCTGGCCGACGGCGACGGCGCCAGCCTGCTCGCGCGTCTGCGCGCGTCGCCTGCGGGCGCGCTGCCGGACCCGGCCACGGCGGTGCTCATCATGACGGCACGTGACCAGGTGGCCTCGCGCATTGCAGGCCTCGACATGGGCGCCGATGACTACGTCACCAAGCCCTTTGATCCCGACGAGCTGGCCGCCCGCATGCGGGCCCTGCTGCGCCGCGCCGTCGGCCGGGCCCAGCCGCTGATCCGCTGCGGCGAACTGCAGATCGACCCGGCCGCCCGTACCGTGCTGCGCGCAGGCCAGCCGGTGGAGCTGTCGGCGCGCGAATTCGGTGTGCTGCAGGCGCTGGTGGAGGTGCGTCCGCGGGTGCTGTCGCGCCAGCAGATCGAGGCCAAGCTCTACGACTTCGACAGCGCGCTCGACAGCAACGCGATCGAGGTGCACGTGCACCACCTGCGCCGCAAGCTCGGCAGCGAGGTGATCCGCACGCTGCGCGGCGTGGGCTACTTCGTCGCGGACACCCCGGGACCGGACGGCGCGTCATGACGGCCCGGCGCTCGCTCACCCTGCATCTGCTGGCCTGGACGCTGGGCGCGCTGGCCATCGTGTGGCTCAGCTTCATCGTGATCGGCTACCAGACCGGCACGCACGAGGCCGACGAGCTGACCGACGGGCATCTGGCGAGCGTGGCCACGCTGCTGCTGGCTACCGCCGTCGACGAGGAGACGGGGGGCCGCACCGTGGCGCCCCGCCCGCTGGCGCCCGAGGCCGGTCTCAAGAGCCACGACTACCAGCAGTCGCTCAGCATCGTCGAATGGGACCATGACGGCCGACTGCTGCGCCAGAGCGGCGAGGCGCCGCTGCCGGCCTTTGGCCCGACCGAGGGCTTCGAGACGCTGCGCCTGGGCGATCCGCCGCAGGCCTGGCGCGCCTTCTCGCGCTGGGACGACGACGGCCACCGGCGCAAGGTGATGGTGCTGCTGAGCCTGCGCGAGCGCGACGACCTGGCCGACGACATCGCCCAGCAGGTCGCCGAGCCGGGGCTGTGGCTGCTGCCCGTCATTGCGCTGGTGCTGGGCCTGGCCATCCGGCGCGGCCTGCGGCCGCTGTATGCGCTGTCACGCGACGTCGATGCCCTGGACATCCATCGCCCCGAACCGCTGGCCCACGCCTATCCGCAGCGCGAGCTGCGCGCCGTGGCCGAATCCATCAACACGCTGGCGGGGCGCTACCAGTCGGCCATCGAGCGCGAACGCGAACTCGCCAACGAACTGGCCCACGAGCTGCGCACGCCGCTGGCCTCGCTCACGCTGCAGGCCCGGGCGGTGCGCGAGGCGCCTGACGGCCCTGCGCGCGACCAGGCGCTCGCGCAGATCGAGCGCGACGCGCTGCGGGCCGGTCAGGTGCTGTCGGACCTGCTCGCGCTGGCGCGCGCCAGCCGCACCGAACTGGCCGAGTCCGCGACAGAGTTCGATCTGGAGGCGATGGCGCGCGACGTCATCGCTGAATTCGCCCAGGCCGCATGGGACAGCGGCCACGAGATGGCCTTGGTCAGCCCCGGCCCGTTCACCCTCACCGGCCACCCGGTCCTCATGAGCCTGGCCCTCCGCAACCTGCTCGAAAACGCCTTGCGCCACACCCCGCGCGGCACCCTGGTGGAGGTGCGGCTCGACCCCGTGGCGCGGCAGATCGACGTCTGCGATAACGCCGCCGTGCAGGCGGCGTCCGCTGCGGCCGACGAACCCGCCCGCCCCGGCCTCGGCCTGGGCCTCGGCCTCGGCCACCGCGTCGTTCAGAAGATCGCCGCCATCCACCACGCCCGCTTCGGCCCCGCCGAGCCACCGCCCGGCTTCACCAGCAACTGGCGAATGAGCGTAGACCCCGATAACTGACCAGCAAGCGCGAGCGCGAAGCGCAAGTGCAAGCGCGAAGCG
>JBGAIH010000044.1:0-30461 GCA_044225675.1 Burkholderiaceae bacterium | reverse complement strand
GAGTCGGCGGCGACGAAGCCGACCTTGGCACCGGCAGCGCCCGTCAGCGTGATGGTTGCCGACGAGGTCAGCACGATGGCGTTGTTCTGCGCGTCGAAAGCGGCGCCGACGCCGGTCGTGGTGGAGACGCGGTTGATCGCGTCGACCACCTGGGCCTGGCGCTCCTGCGTCGTGCCGGCGGCGGCGAGCACGCCGATGTCCACGCCATTGACGGTGAGGTCGCCGGCGGAGGTGGCGGTCAGGTCGGTGATGGCGGTGGAGCTTTGCGTGGAAGCGCGGTTGACCACGCCCATGCCGGCCAGCTGTGCGTTGGTGATGGACGAGACCGTGATGGACTCGCCGGCATCGGCGCCGACCTGGAACTTGGCGGCGGTGAAGCTGCCGTCGAGCAGCTTGGTGCCGTTGAAGTTGGTGGACTGAGCGACGCGGTCGATTTCCTGCTTGAGCTGGCCCACTTCGGTCTGCAGGGCGGCGCGGTCGGAGCTCTTGCCGAGCGAGCCTTCGGCGGTCTGCGCGAGCGAGACGCCGTCATTGGCGTTGCGGGCCGCAGCGTTGAGGCCGCGCACCTGCGAGCTCATGCGCTCGGAGATGGCCAGGCCCGCCGCGTCGTCCTTGGCGCTGTTGATGCGCAGGCCGGTGGACAGGCGCTGGATGGACGTCGACAGCGAGGCTTGCGACGTGGACAGATTGCGTTGCGTGTTGAGCGACGACAGGTTGGTGTTGATGACGGAAGGCATATACAGATTCCTGATGAATGGGGCCCGAAGGACTCCTGGAGGGTTGAACACCGCGAATCTGTCGCGGTCCTTGGCCGGGGGATCGCCCCGTGCCAGCTTTATCGGCGCGTCGCAGCGCGGCTTTAGCGGCGTCGCATCGAAAGCGCCTCGAGCCCCGCAGTGGGCGAGCGCCATCGCGCGTACGTTCTCGCGTGCGACTACGCCGGCCGATTCAGCTTGTCAAGGGACTAAGTCAACACTTGGGAAGGTGCCCGAGTAGGGATTCTTCTGCACCCTGTCGAGGAAATTCCGTATCAAGCAATGCTTCATGGTTCTCACAATTCGTCACATAAGTTGTCAAAACAAACGCAATTAGTCCGAGGTAACCACGATGCAAACCGACCAGATGCTCAACGAGATTCGCGACACCAACCTGTCGTACCTGATCCTGGCCCAGGCCATGATCCGCCGCAACAAGCCCGAAGCCCTGTACCGCCTGGGCCTGTCCGAAACGGTGGCTGACCTGATTTCTCAGCTGTCGGCCCAGCAGCTCATCCGCGTCGCATCGCGCAATCTGGTGATGTGCGCCATGCGTTTCGACGATGAAATGATCTGGGGCCTGCTGTCCGACCGCCACGATCCGCGCGACGGCGTGGACTCGACGGCCGACCGTCTGCATGCCAGCGTGCTCATGGCCGGCCGCCAGGCCATCGCGGCTGCCTGAGGCGTCCGCGCACGCAACGGTAGAAGCAGTAGCAGCAGAAGTACCAGCAGGAGGTCGCCACCATGGCCACCAAGAGTCTTGTCGACGAGAACCGTGACGTCAAACGCGCCGTGCAATTGATCGGGCTCGGAGCCCGCATGGCGGTGCTCGAATCCGAAACCGCGTTGTCCCATGAGCGGCTGCTGCGCCTGTACCGCGAAGTCACCGGCCAGTCCCCCTCCAAGGGCCAGTTGCCCTATTCGACCGACTGGTTCCTGTCCTGGCAGCCCAACATCCATTCCTCCCTGTTCCTCAATATCTATGAGAGCCTGGACAAGGCCTGCGAGATCGACCAGATCGACCTGATCATCACCGCCTGGCAGCTGTACCGGGCCGAGGTCGAGGTGGTGGGCGTCGAGGCCCTGCTGTCCATCACGCGGGCCTGGCGCCTCGTGAAGTTCGTGGACGCCGGCATGATGGGCCTGACCGCCTGCACCGAGTGCCACGGCAAGTTCGTCACCCACACGCACGAGTACGGCGACGGCTTCAAGCCTTTCGTCTGTGGCCTGTGCGAGCCGCCCGCGCGCGCCGGCAAGAGCCGCCGCAGCGGAGCGATCCACTAAGCCGGCAGAGCCGGGTCCGCCTCAAGTGGCGCGCCGGCCTGCCGAAAGCATCAGGACATGGACACCGGCGCGGACCGGGCCCTGAACCCCAAGCCGAGGTAGCCAGTCTCATGTTCGTTCTTGCCGGATATCTCATCGTCATCGGTTGCGTGCTGGGTGGCTACGCCATCGCGGGCGGCAGCTTTGCCGTCATCCTGCATGCGGCGCCGCACGAGCTGTTCGTGATCTGCGGCGCGGCGCTGGGCGCTTTCCTGGTGGGCAACAGCGGCAAGACGATCAAGACGACGCTCAAGTACCTGCCCACGCTGCTCAAGGGCTCCAAGTACACCAAGGCCCGCTACATGCAGCTCATGGCGCTGCTCTATGACGTGCTGACCAAGGCGCGCAAGGAAGGCCTGATGTCGATCGAGGCCGACGTCGAGAAACCGTCGGACAGCGCGCTGTTCAAGAAATACCCGCTGATCCATGCCGACCATCACCTGATGGAGTTCATCACCGACTACCTGCGGATGATGGTGTCGGGCAACCTCAATGCGCACGAGATCGAGAACCTGATGGACAACGAGATCGAGACCCATCACCACGAGGCGATGGTGCCGGCCACGGCGATCCAGGGCGTGGGCGACGGCCTGCCGGCCTTCGGCATCGTCGCGGCCGTGCTCGGCGTGGTCAAGACCATGGCCTCGGTGGGCGCCGCGCCGGCCGTGCTGGGCCAGATGATCGCGGGCGCGCTCGTGGGCACCTTCCTCGGCATCCTGATGGCCTACGGCTTCGTCAGCCCGCTGTCGGCGCTCGCGACGCAGAAGGTCGACGAGTCCACCAAGGAGCTGCAATGCGTCAAGGTCACGCTGCTGGCCAGCGTGCAGGGGTATTCACCGGCGATTGCGCTCGAGTTCGGGCGCAAGGTGCTGTATTCGACGGAGCGCCCGAGCTTCAGCGAGCTCGAAGGGCACGTCAAGGGACGAAAGGCGGCATGACATGGCAGTATCCGGCGGCAAGCTCCAGCCCATCATCATCAAGCGCGTCAAGAAGGGTGGCCACGGCGGCCACCACGGCGGCGCATGGAAAATCGCCTACGCCGACTTCGTGACGGCCATGATGGCCTTCTTCCTGCTCATGTGGCTGCTCGGCTCCACCGCGCAGGGCGACTTGAAGGGCATCGCCGCGTACTTCCAGAGCCCGCTGAAGGTCGCGATGGCCGGCGGCTCGGGCTCGGGCGACAGCTCCAGCATCATCAAGGGCGGCGGGCAGATGCTCTCGCGCACCAACGGCAGCGTGCGCAACGGCGAGATCGAGGCGCCGCCCAAGGCGCTGAACCTGCAGGCGCTGCGCGCCGAGGTGCAGGCGCGCGACGCGGCACGCATGCGCGACATGCAGGGCCGGGTCGACCAGGCGATCGCCGCCTCGCCAGTGCTGTCGGCCATGCGCCAGCAGCTGCGGATGGACGTCACCAACGACGGCCTGCGCATCCAGATCGTCGACGAGCAGGGCCGGCCGATGTTCGACGCCGGCAGTGCCCGCGTCAAGGACTACATGCGCGAGCTGCTGCGCAGCATGGGCCAGGTGCTCGACAACAGCGATGCCCGGGTGGTGCTGTCGGGTCATACCGATGCCTCGCCCTACAGCGGCGGCGAGCGCGGCTACTCCAACTGGGAGCTGTCGGCCGACCGCGCCAATGCGTCGCGCCGCGAGCTGCTGGCCGGCGGCCTGCGCGAGGACCGCGTGGTGCGGGTGCTCGGCATGGGCTCGTCGGTGCTGTTCGACGAGAAGGAGCCGCTCAGCCCGCTGAACCGCCGCATCTCCATCCTCGTGCTCGGCGTCGTCGGCCAGGAGCGCTGGGCCGGCCGCGAGGTGCCGATCTCGGAGGACGAGGCGCTCGAGAAGCTGCTCGCGCAGCGCGAGGCGGCTGCGGTCGCGGCGAATGCACCAGGCATTGCGGGCATTGCGGGCACTGCGGGCGCCGCCGCGTCGCCGGCTCCCGGCGCCGCGCCAGCGCCGGCCACCACGGGTGCACCCGCACAGGCATCCGCACAGGCACCCGCACCTGGGGCCACCGGCGCAGCCACGGCCGGCGGCCCGCCGATCCGCCCGATCGCGCCTCCGGGCGCCCACTGATTCACTTTCGCCCCGCTTCACAGGAGCACGCCATGACTGCCCCCACCGACCTCAAGTTCCTCATCGTCGACGACTTCTCGACGATGCGCCGCATCGTGCGCAACCTGCTCAAGGAAGCAGGCCACGTCAACGCCGACGAGGCCGAGGACGGCGTGGCCGCGCTGCACAAGCTGCGCAATGGCCACTTCGACTTCGTCGTGACCGACATCAACATGCCCAACATGAACGGCTTCGAGCTGCTCACGCAGATCCGCGCCGATGCGGCGCTGCGCGCGCTGCCGGTGCTGATGATCACGGCCGAGGCACGCAAGGAAGACATCGTGATGGCCGCGCAGGCTGGCGCCTCGGGCTACATCGTCAAGCCCTTCACCAAGGCGACGCTCGAAGACAAGGTGGCCAAGATCCTGGCCAAGCTGGCCGTTCCCGCGTGAGGCCCGCCATGAGCGCCAGCATTCATCCGGCGGCGGGCGCCGCGCTGTCCGTGACTTCACTGCCGCATGGGCCCCAGCAGCACGCACCGCTGCACGGCCCGACGCCGGCCCCTCCGCCGGTGTTCCAGCGCATCGGCGAACTCACGCGCAGCCTGCACGACACGCTGCAGCAGCTCGGCTACGACAAGCAGATCGAAGCCTCGCTCGGGGCGATTCCCGACGCCACCGCGCGCCTGTCCTTCATCGCGCGCCTGACCGGCAATGCTGCCGAGAAGGTGCTCAATGCGGTGGATGCCGCGCAGGCCCAGCAGGACGCGCTGGTGGCCGAGGCCAACCGGGTCGAGTCCCTGCTGGCCAGCGAGCCGGGCGGCACGCCGACCCGCGGCGAGGTCCTCTCCTTCATCGCCCTCGTGCGCAGCAACGCGGCGCTCACGGCCACCCAGCTGAGCGACATCATGATGGCGCAGGACTTCCATGACCTCACGGGCCAGACGGTGCAGAAGGTCGTCAGCATGGCCAAGATGCTGGAGGAGTCGCTGCTCAACCTGCTGATCGAGACCGCGCCGCCGGGCTACCGCGCGCCGGTCGAGACGGCGGCGCTGCACGGTCCGGTGGCCGACGCAGAGACCCGCCCCGACGTCGTCTCCAGCCAGGCGCAGGTCGACGACCTGCTCGAGAGCCTGGGCTTCTGAGCGGCTGCGGGCCGTGACGGCCCGCGTGCCCGGATCGCATGCCGGGCGTGCGTGTCCCGGTGTCCGCACCCGGGGCACATACCCGGCGCGCATGCCCGGCGCGCATGCCCGGCGCGCATACTCGACGTGCGTACCCGCCGTGAAGCAGGCCGGGATTTGAGGGGGGTTTCACCCGCTCTTCCGGCTTTAAGTTTTCCGCGCGCGCAAAACAATGGAGGTGTACTTCTTCAAGAGACTCCGCCTCCATGTCCGCCTCCGAAACCAGCAAGGAAGACCGGCAGTTGCCCGCGTCCGAGCGGCGCCTGCAGCAGGCCCGCGAGGACGGCCAGCTGGCGCGCTCGCGCGATCTGGTGCATCTGGCGGCCATCGGCGCCCTGCTGTCGCTGCTGGTGGGGCTCGGCCCGTGGATCGCATCGCGCGCACTGCAGATGCTGACGGCCGGCCTGCGCTTCGACCAGGCCGCCGCGCTCGACTCCGCGCTGCTGCTGCCGCGCCTGTCGGCCATGAGCCTGCACGGCCTGGGCACCCTGGTGCCGCTGACAGCTGCGCTCGCAGCGCTGATGGCGGCGACCACGCTGGCGGTGGGCGGCTGGAACTTCACGCTCAAGGCGCTTGAGCCGCGCTTTGACCGCATCGACCCGCTGGCCGCGCTGGGCCGGCTGTTCGCCTGGCGCCAGGTGCTCAGCCAGCTGCGCCTGGCGGGCCTGGCCGGCGCGCTGCTCGGCTGCGCCGGCTACTACGTGATCGACCATGCGCCGGAACTCGACGCGCTGTCGCGCCTGCCGCTGGTGGATGCCCTGTCGGCCGGCTTCGGCTGGATCGCTGCGGGCCTGGGTCTGCTGGCCGGCGTGTGCGTGGCCTCGGCGGCCGCCGACGTGCCGCTGCAGATCTTCCGCCACCGCTCCGAACTCAAGATGACGCTGGAGGAAGCCAAGCAGGAGAACAAGGAATCCGAGGGCGACCCGCACGTCAAGGGCATCCGGCGCCAGCGCCAGCGCGAGATGGCGCGCGGCCGCATGCTGTCGGCCGTGCCGAAGGCCAGCGTGGTCGTGACCAACCCGACCCATTACGCCGTGGCCCTGCAGTACGACGAGACGCGCATGGGCGCGCCGCGCATCGTGGCGCTCGGCAAGGACCTGCTCGCGTTCAAGATCCGCGAAGTCGCGGCGGCCGCGCAGGTGCCGGTGCTGGAGGCGCCGCCGCTGGCCCGTGCGCTGTACCGCCATGGCGACCTCGACCGCGACATTCCCGTTGCGCTCTATTCGGCCGTGGCCCAGGTGCTGGCCTGGGTCTACCGGTTGCGCACCGCCGTGCGCCCGCCGCCCGAGCCGCAGATCGAGCTGCCCCCCGGACTCGATCCGCTGGAAGATGAACTGCGTGCCGGCAGCGAAGCCGGGGCCGCCGGAGCCGCCGCATGAGCACGGGCCTCGTGACCACCACCTCCGCCGCGCCGCAGGGCGCGGCGCCGGCCCTGGCGGGCGGCCGCCTGTCGCTGGCGGGGCTCACGCCGGCGCTGCGCGCGCTCGGTGCGCCGCTGCTGATCGTGGTCATCCTGGCCATGATGCTGGTGCCGCTGCCAGCCTTCGTGCTGGACCTGCTGTTCTCGTTCAACATCGCGACCTCGCTGGTGGTGCTGATGGTGGCCGCCTACACGCGCCGCACGCTCGACTTCTCGAGCTTTCCCGGCGTGCTGCTGGTCACCACGCTGCTGCGCCTGTCGCTCAACGTCGCGTCCACGCGCGCCGTGCTGCTCTACGGCCACACCGGCACCGGCGCGGCCGGCCAGGTGATCGAGTCGTTCGCGCACGTGCTCATCGGCGGCAGCTTCGCCGTGGGCATCGTGGTGTTCGCGATTCTCACCATCATCAACTTCGTGGTCATCACCAAGGGCGCGGGCCGCATCGCCGAGGTGTCGGCGCGCTTTGCGCTCGATGCCATGCCCGGCAAGCAGATGGCCATCGACGCCGACATGGCGGCCGGCAGCATCGACGAGAAGGAAGCGCGCCGCCGCCGCCTGGAGGTGACGCAGGAGGCCGAGTTCTACGGCTCGATGGACGGCGCGTCCAAGTTCGTGCGCGGCGACGCGATCGCCGGCATCATGATCCTGTTCATCAACATCATCGGCGGCCTGGCCATCGGCATGCTGCAGCACGGCCTGGCGCTGGAGACGGCGATCAACAACTACGTGCTGCTGGCCATCGGCGACGGCCTGGTGGCGCAGGTGCCGGCGCTGGTGATTTCGGTGGCCGCCGGCCTGATCGTCTCGCGCGTGGGCGAGGAGGACATCGGCCGCCAGATCGCCGGGCAGCTGTTCTCGATCCCCAAGGCGCTCGCGCTCACGGCCGGCGTGCTGGGCCTGCTGGGCGTGATCCCCGGCATGCCGCACATCCCCTTCCTGATTCTCGCGGCGACCTGCGGCTGGGGGGCCTGGGTGCTGGCGAAGATCGCCGCGCGTCCCGCGCCCCCGCCCGAACCTGCCGTGCGCGCCGCCAACCCCGACGGCGAAGCGAGCTGGGAAGACGTCACGCCGGTCGACCCGCTCGGGCTGGAGGTGGGCTTTCGCCTGATCGCGCTGGTGGACAAGAACCAGGGCGGCGACCTGCTCAGCCGCATCAAGGGCGTGCGCCGCAAGTTCGCGCTCGACGTCGGCTTCCTGCCGCCGGCCGTGCACATCCGCGACAACCTCGAGCTGCATCCGGCCCACTACCGCATCCTGCTGCGCGGCGTGGTGGCGGGCGAGGGCCAGGCCTTCAGCGGCATGTACCTGGCCATCAATCCCGGCCACATCAAGGTGCCGCTGGCCGGTACCCAGACCACCGATCCGGCCTTCGGCCTGCAGGCCACCTGGATCGAGGCGCGCACGCGCGAGCAGGCCCAGGCCGCCGGCTACACCGTGGTCGATGCCGCCACCGTGATCGCCACCCACCTGAACCACGTGATGCAGAGCCAGGCCGCTGCGCTGCTCGGCCGCGGCGAGGTGCAGGACCTGCTGGACCACACCCGCAAGTACGCGCCCGCGCTGGTCGACGAGACCGTGCCCAAGATCGTGCCGCTGCCAGTGCTGCAGAAGGTGCTACGCAACCTGCTGGACGAGTCGGTCCACATCCGCGACCTGCGCGGCATCCTGGAGATGCTGGCCGAGCATGGCGGCACCGTCACCGACCCCGCGGCCCTGACGCGCGAGCTGCGCATCGGCCTGTCGGCCGCGATCGTGCAGGACCTGTTCGGTCCGGTGCGCGAGCTTTCGGTGATGGCCATCGAGCCGGGCCTGGAGCAGGTGCTGGTGCAGGCGCTGTCGCCGCAGTCCCAGGCACCGCTCGATCCGGGCATCAGCGAGCTGGTGGTCGGCCAGGCCGTGGACGCGGCGCGCCTGCAGGAGGAAGCGGGCCTGCCCGCCTGCCTGCTCGTTCCCGATCTCATCCGTGCCCCCATGGCACGCCTTCTCAAGCGGCGCGCACCGCGTCTGCGCGTGCTCGCGCATTCTGAAATCCCGCGCACCCATTCCATCCAGGTCAATCGCGTCATCGGAGCCTCCTCATGAACGTCAAACGGTTTGTCGGCAAGAACGCCCGCGAGGCCATCGCGCAGGCGCGCGGCGTCTGGGGCGACCAGACGGTCGTGCTGTCCAATCGGCCCATTCCCGGGGGCGTCGAGATCCTGGCGATGGCGGGTGCTGAAATTCCCGCAAGCGAGCTGCCCGCGCCGGCGCCTTTGCCGGCGCCTTCGCGGGCGTCCTTGCATGACGAGCTCATGGCGCATGCAGGCGCCGCCCACGCGAATGCCTCGCCTGCACGCACCGCTGCCGCGAGTGCCGCGCCCGCTGGCGCCTCGCTGGGAGTCGCTGTGCCCTCCCGCGCCGCTGCGGAGCCGGCGCCGCCGATGAGCACGCTGTCGTTCCAGCAGTTCGTGCGCGAGCGCCAGCGGCGCGACGCCGAACTGGCGCGCGAGGCGGCGCAGGCCCAGCCGTCCGCGCTGGTCGAGCCGGCAACGCCCGTCGGCACGCTGGAGAGCCAGGCGTCGCATGCCTCGGCCGCCCAGGCCGCCACGCAGGCGGCTGCAGCGCGCCTGGCGTCGCGCCGTGCCGGCGCCGAAGGTGCTGCGCCTGCCGCGCAGCGCCTGCCCGCCGGTGTGGCTGCACTGCCGGCCGAGCCGGGCCGCTTTGCCGCGCAGGCCCTGCGCGAGGAGCTGGGCACGGCACAGCCCGCCGGGGTGGACCTGCTGCAGGAGCTCAAGTCCATGCGCGGCATGATCGCCTCGCAGCTGGCCAGCATGTCGTGGTTCGATGCGGTGCGCCGCAATCCGGCGCAGACGCAGCTGCTGCGTCTGATGATCGGCAACGGCTTCTCGCCGGCGCTGGCGCGCCAGATCGTGCACCACCTGCCCGAGGGCAGCGAGGACAGCCGCGCCGAGTGGTGGCTGCTGGAGGCGCTGGCGCGCAATCTGCGCTGCGCCGGCGCCGAGTCGATCGCGCAGGCTGGCGGCACCTTTGCCGTGGTCGGGCCCACGGGCGTGGGCAAGACCACGACCTGCGCCAAGATCGCGGCGCATTTCGCGCGCCTGCACGGCGCGGCCTCGGTCGGCCTGATCACGGTGGACACCTACCGCATGGGCGCATCGGACCAGCTGCGCGCCTTCGGTCGGCTGCTCGGCATTCCCGTGCATACGGCGCGCGACAGCGCCTCGCTCGGCGACCTGCTGGGCCTGCTCGACAAGAAGAAGCTCGTGCTGGTCGACACCGTCGGCGTCGGCCAGCGCGACCCGCGCCTGGCCGAGCTGTTCGCGGCCTTGCCCGCCGGCCGCCTGCAGCGCCTGCTGGTGCTCAACGCAAGCGCCCAGGCCGAGACGCTGGAGGAAACCGTGCAGGCCTACGGCGCCGGGCCCGGCATGCGCTGCGTCATCTCCAAGCTCGACGAAGCCGTCAAATGCGGCGGCGTGGTCGACACGGTGATCCGCCACCAGCTCGTGGTCGATGGCATCGCCACCGGCCAGCGCGTGCCGGAAGACTGGCACGGCGCGAGGGCGCAGCTGCTGGTGCAGAAGGCGCTGATGAAGCAGGCGACCTCGGTCTTCACGCAGGGCGACGCGGACATCGCGCTCATGCTCACCGCCCCGCCGGCCGCGCCCGCGCGCGGTGCGAACGCTGCACAGGTGCGCCATGCTTGATGGCGGACTCGATCAGGCGGCCGGCCTGCGCGCCCAGGCGGCGGCCGATGCGCTGGCGCTGCTGGCCCTGCCGGTGGAGCCGGGCGACGGCGTCGCCTGGGTGGCGCAGCTGGTGCAATCGCTGCGGGCTGCGGGCTCGCGGCCGGTGGTGCTGGACGCCGTCGGCGACGGCATGCTCACGCGCGCCTTCGGCCTCGGCCAGCCGCGCCGCGACCTGCTGGACATGCTGTCGGGCGGCCAGGGCTTCGACGCCGTCGCGCAGGCCACGGCCGACGGCGTGCACGTGCTGCGCGCCGAACGCGGCGTCGAGGCCTTCGTGGCGTCGGGGGCCGCGCCGCACCAATTGTTCGGCGGCTTTGCCCGCCTGTCGCACGGCTTCGATGCGCTGATGCTGGTGATGCCGCCGGCCGAGCTGGCCTGCCTGGCCGCGCCGGCACGCACGGCGCCGGTGGTCGCGCTGCAGGCCGGCGACCGCCACACGGTGGGGGCCTACGCCACCGTCAAGCAGCTGGCCGAAGGCTTTGGCTACCGGCGCTTCACGCTCGTCACCCAGGGCCACGCCGGCGCCGAGGCGGCCCGCCAGGCCCACGCGCGCTTTGCCGATGCGGTGGCGCATTTCCTCGGCGCCGAGGTCGTGCATGCGGGCAGCCTGCCGGCGGCCGGCGCGCCGCAGCCGGCGGAGCGCGCCACGCTGGCCGCCGCGCTGCTGGCCTTCGCCTCCCGTTTTCCCCGTTCCGGCTCGCCGGACTGACTTCCCAAGGATTCCTGCCATGTACACCGCCAAAGGTACCCTGAGCGCCCAGAACAGCATCGAGAGCTACCTGCCCATGGTGCGGCGCACGGCCGTCAAGATGATCGGCCGTCTGCCCGCCAACGTCGAGCTCGACGACCTCATCCAGGCCGGCGTGATGGGCCTGATGGAGGCGATGCAGCGCTACGAGGCCGGCCACGGCGCGCAGTTCGAGACCTTCGCGATGCAGCGCGTGCGCGGCGCGATGCTCGACGAACTGCGCGGCACCGACTGGGTGCCGCGTTCGGTGCGCAAGAATCAGCGCGACATCGCCGGCGCGGTGCAGGCGCTGGAGCACAGCCTCAAGCGCGCGCCGACCGATGCCGAGATTGCCGCCCACATGGCGCTGTCGCTTGCGGACTATCACGAGATGCTGATGGACGTGCGCGGCGCCCAGCTCGTCTACACCGACGACTACGAGCCGGCCGAGGGCGAGACCCATTACCTGGACCGCCACACCCCGGTGGACGAGCGCACCGACCCGGCCGCGCAGCTGGCCGACCGGCGCTTTCGCGAAGCGCTGGTGGCGGCCATCGGCGACCTGCCCGAGCGCGAGCAGTATGTCATGAGCATGTACTACGAGCACGACATGAACCTCAAGGAGATCGCCGCCGTGCTCGGCGTGACCGAGTCGCGCGTGTGCCAGCTGCACAGCCAGTCCGTGGCGCGGCTGCGGGCGCGGATGCGCGACTACTGAACGGTGAGGCCGGGGCCTTGCCTCAGGCTTCCTGGGGCGTGCCAGCCAGCAGTGCCTGGATGCGCTGGCGAAGCATCGGCGGCGGGATCGGCTTGTGCGCCACGCTCACCCCTGCGGCTGCAGCGCGGGGCTTGATCGAGGGGCTGATGTCGCCCGTCATCAGCAGCGCCGGCAGCCGCAGATCCCCCGTCGAGTTGCGCACCAGGCCGATGCAGTCGAAGCCGTCCTCGTTGGCCGACAGCTGGTAGTCGGTGATGATCATCGCCGGGCGCTGGCTTGGCCCGAGCTTGTCCAGTGCCTCACGCGCGGACGCAGCCGCAGCCGGCACGAAGCCCCATTGCGCCAGCAGGCCGCGCAAGGCCTCGCGGGCGTATTCGTCGTCCTCCACGACCAGCACCACCTCGCCGTGGGTCTGGGTCCACGACAGAGGTGCCGGTTGCGTCTCGAGTGCGGGCATCCCTGCTGCCTCGGCCCGGACCTCGAATACGGAGCCGACGCCGGGCGTCGACGTCAGCGACAGCCGGTGTCCGAGCAGGTCGGCCGCACGCCGCACGACCGACAGCCCCAGTCCCAGGCCATCATCCTTTCGCTGGTCGCCGCCGACTCGCACGTAGTCATCGAAGACATCCTTGAGATGCTGCGGCGGGATGCCGATACCGGTGTCGCACACGCGGATGGCCACTTCGGAGCCCTCGGACTCGCAGGTGATGGTGACGGAGCCGGTCGAGGTGTACTTGATGGCATTGCTCACGAGATTCAGGAGGATGCGGCGCAGCAGGTTCTGGTCTGAACGCACGGCCAGGTTCTGCGCTGCAGGCGAGATGTGCAACTGCAGCCGCTTGGCGCGCGCAACCGCGTCCAGGCTCTGGCGGACCTGCTCGATCAACGGTCCCAGTGCGATGGGCTCGTGCCGGGCGACGAAGTCCGAGCGTTCCAGATTGCTGAAGTCCATCAGGTCCTGCAGCATGTCGGACGCCAGGTAGGAGGCCTGGCGCAGCCGGTTCACGTGCTCCCTGAAGATCGCGGGGGCGAGGTCCTGCCGGAGCTGCTCGACCGTCAGCCCGATCGCATGCACAGGTTGGCGCAGGTCGTGGCCGGCAACGGCGAACAGGCGGTTCTTGGTGGCGTCGGATGCCTGGAGTTCCGCATTGCGGCGCGTCAGTTCCTGGGCCAGTTGCTCATTGCGAACCACCAGCGACCATTTGTCGCGTTCGGCCCGGCCATAGTTGCGGGCGTACATTCCCCAGAACAGGACGGCGAAGACGAGCAGGGCCGGTGCGAAGCTCTGGTACGGTGAGGGCATCACGTGCCAGGCGACGACAAAGGGTGCAATGGCCGCGACGCGCAGCAGGAACAAGGCCAGCGGCATGTCCGACAGGTTGTAGGTGGCCGAGCGGCAGACGCTCAGCGCCATGAACGTCAGGATGATCTGTCCAGGCAGGTCCACCCAGGGGAAGGCCACCCACGCCAAGCTCCCGACCAGGCCTCCGACCATGACCGAGAGCACCATGACCATCTGGCGCCACCTGAGCAACTCCTGCGGCGTGTCCATCTGGCCCTGGTCATCGCGCTTGCGGATCAGCCAAAGACGCACGAATACGAATGCGATGGACACCACGCCCCAGGGCACCAGACGTTCAGGCGGCACCTCACGGTGGAACAGCGTGAGGACGATGAACAGGAAAGCAACCAGGCCGATCGTGACCGTGCGAGTCGTGCTCTGAATGCTGGTCAGCTCCAGCTTCTGCAACCGTCGTTGCTCGTCGAACCCGTCCACCTGGTGTCCCCTTTTTGCAAGGCGCTAACTCCCCCTTGGCGGCAATGTATCACTTAGTCACAAATTCGGGTGTGATTCTTGAACGTAAGCAGTCCGGTGCTGGCGGCATCCGGTCAGGCGCGTGCGAAGGCGCGACCCGGGCTTGCGGCGCCAGCGAGCTGACCAGCGGCTTCGTAGGTCGCTGTTGCGATGCCGTGCGCTGCAGGCATGAGTGCGGCAAGCGCGTTGCGCAGATGGGCCTGACGCGCCTGAAGGAGCTGCTGGTTGGCGCTCACACGCTGGCGCAAGGCCTGCAGTTGTCCCTGGTCGGCCGGAGCGAGGGGGCGCGGACGCGCTGACTGCAGGGCACACAGGCGGCCGTGCAACTGTTCGGCGAGACGCCGCAGCCCGTCGGCGTCGCCCTTGAGCAGGGCGTCACGCTGCCGTGCCAGGAGTTCGTCCAGACATTGCAGCTCCTGCGCGAGGCTTGCCGGGGCCAGGCTGGCGTTCATGCGGTTCACTGGTGCGGCGTGCGCGGCCCGAGCAGCGCTGCGGCATCGGCGATCAGGCGGTCGGCGATGGCGCCCGGATTCACCGTGAAGCGGCCTTCGCGGATGGCCTGGCGGATGGCGTCGACCTTGGCGCTGTCGAAGTCGGACGCGCCGGGGGCCGCGTTCATCTGCGCGCCCACGGCCGAGAGGTCGACCTGGTCAGTGGACGGCGCGTTCGCGACCGTGGAACGGCTGCTTGTCGCGCGGGCGCCGGCACGCAGGGCCATGTCGGCGCTGGCGGGGCAGGTATCAGGGGTGGAACCGATCTTCATGGGTTTCTCCACAGGCTGTTCGGCAGCCTGAAATGCAATCTTCGGCAGCGCGCGGTCGAACTGAAGGGGGGGCTCGCGAAATTTTTCATGGCCGAGCGGGTTTTCAGTTTTTCTTCAGAAGCTCAGGTCAACAACCCGATCATCACGGGCAATGCCGGTGACGATCTTGCCCAGGTCGGTCTTGACGCGCACCGACTGGCCCACGCCGGCCGAAGTGAGCGCCAACCCGGAGGCGGCCACGGTGAACCCGGGCCCGGACAGGCGCAGGCGCACTGCGTCGCCCGACTGGACCACGGCGGTCGTGCGCACCATATCGAGCCGGATGCCCTGGCCGGCGTTGACCGCCCGCGTGAGCGTGCGGCCGGCCAGCAGGTTGATGTCGCGCGCCGGGGCGACGGCGTCGCGGGTGAGTTCCACCTCGTCCTCGCGCAGGTTCTGTGCATCCAGCACAGTGCCGGCGGGCAGGGGCATGGCGGCAACCACGGCGCGGCCCCAGGCCGTGACGGTCAGCGGCACCAGCACGCTCCAGCTGGCGCCTTCCACGCAGCGCACGCCCAGCGAACTGCGGCCCCAGAAGCGGCCGCCCGCAGGCGTGAACGGCTCGCTGCGCCGGCACAGGGCCATGGCGGGCGAGGCGTCGATCTGGCCGAGGCGCACGTCGAAACGGGAGATCGGCTCGGTCGCGTTGCCGGCGACCTGCTGTGAGACGTACTGGCGCAGGCTGGCCTCGTCGAACAGACCGGCTGCGGCGGGGATCTGCTGGGCCTGGGCGGCCGGCAGGGCCAGCCCGGCGAGCCCGGCCAGCAGGGCCGGCAGGGCGAGCCGGCGATGCAAAGTTGCGGCGAGCCGCATCAGGGCGCGTGTGGCTGACCAGAGGGCCGGGCCGGGGGCGTGACGGGTGTTGTTCATGAGGGCCTCGCGAAAGAAAGGGGACGTCGGGACGGGCGGGGGCCATGGCACGGATCGGTAGGAGGATCCTGCGGGGGCTTGTTCCAGGCTCTCACTGTAGGAGCCGGTGAGCTCGCGCGAGGCGTCCAAAAGGCGGCAGAAGTCCGGCCTTTTCGGCATTTAAGTTTCCGGCCCGGCTTCCATACTTTGCCCAACCTGCACCACGAACCCCCTGACGCGCCGCCATGGACCTCTTCACCTCCCGCATCGACGACAACGGCAAGGCCCTCACGCTGCTGGCCCGGCGCCAGCAGGTGCTGGCCGGCAACATCGCCAATGCCGACACACCCGGCTTCAAGGCGCGTGACTTCGACTTTGCCTCGGCGCTGGCCGAGGCCCGCGCGCTGCCGCAGGGCGTGGTGTCGCAGCCGGCGCTCCAGTGGCGCGAGGCCGAGCAGGCGTCGCTGGACGGCAACACGGTGGACCTCGACCGCGAGCGCGCCAACTTCGCCGACAACGCGCTGCGCTACGAAGCGACGCTGCGCTTCATCAACAACGACGTCCGCACCATGTTATCGGCCATCACCGGCCAATGATGAGCGGAATCTTTCAAGGACCCGAACCCATGTCGCTCTTCCAGGTCTTCGCCATCTCCGGCAGCGCCGTCTCGGCGCAGAGCCGGCGCCTGAACGTGGTGGCCAGCAACATGGCCAACGCCGACGCCGTGGCCGGCCCCGACGGCCAGTCGTACAAGGCGCGCCAGCTCGCCTTCCAGTCCGAGCCGGTGGGCGGCTCCGACGTGGCCGGCGTGCGCGTGGCCGGCATCACCGAGAGCCAGGCCCCGGGCCGCCGCGCCCATGAGCCGGGCAACCCGCTGGCCGACGCCGAGGGCTACGTGACGTATTCCAACGTGAGCGTGGTCGACGAGATGGTGGACATGATGTCCGCCTCGCGCGCCTACCAGAACAACCTCGAGGTCATGAACACGGCGCGCACGCTGCTGTCCAAGACCCTGCAGATGGGCCAGTGAGCCCGGAGCCTGCCATGACCGTCACCTCCGCCACCCAGAACAACAGCGCCGCCAGCGCTTCCGCCGCCAAGGCGGCCAGCCCGGCAGCCACCTCGGCCGCCGGCTCGCTCACCAGCGCCGCCGATCAGGAAGACCGCTTCATGAAGCTGCTGGTCGCGCAGATGAAGAACCAGGACCCGCTCAACCCGATGGACAACGCGCAGATGACCAGCCAGATCGCGCAGATCAACACCGTGGGCGGCATCGAAAAGCTCAACACCACCGTCAGCTCGCTGCTGGCGGCCTTCAATTCGCTGCAGGCGCAGTCGGCCATGCAGCTGCCCGGCCGCTCGGTGCTGGTCGAAGGCGCGGGCCTCACGCTCGACGCGGCCGGTGCGACCGGCGGCGTCGAGCTGGCCGCTGCGGCCGACAAGACCACGGTCGAGATCGTCGACAGCGCTGGTCGCACGGTGCGCACGCTCGGCCTGGGCAAGTCGCCTGCCGGCGCGCGCAGCTTCGACTGGGACGGCCTGCGCGACGACGGGCAGGCTGCGGCGGCCGGCAGCTACCGCATCCGCGTGGCCGCCAGCGCCGCCGGCAAGGACGTGGGCATCACCGCGCTCACGGCGGCGCGCGTGGAATCGGTGTCCAACGGTACCGGCGGCGTGCAGATCGACCTCGGCGCCGCCGGCACGCGCGCCTACAGCGACATCAAGTCCTTTCTCTGAGCCACCCCCGGCCCCCACCGAACCCATCTTTCGGAGCATTCCATGAGTTTCCAGCAAGGCATCAGCGGACTGAACGCCGCCTCCCGCAATCTTGAAGTCATCGGCAACAACATTGCCAACGCCAACACCGTCGGCGCCAAGGCCTCGCGCGCCGAATTTGCCGACGTGTACGCCAATGCCGCCGGCATCCAGTGGAGCGGCGCGGCCGGCCTGGGCGTGAAGACGGCTGCCGTGACGCAGCAGTTCACCCAGGGCGGCATCCGCACCACCGACAACCCGCTGGACATGGCGATCAACGGCCGCGGCTTCTTCCGCGTGACCGAACCCGGCACACAGGACGTGGCCTACACCCGCAACGGCCAGTTCCAGCTCGACAGCGGCGGCTACATCGTCACCAATGACGGCATGCGGCTGCAAGGCTATGCGGTCGACCCGGTGAGCGGCAAGGCCGGCGGCGTGGTCGGCGACATCCTGCTGCCGGCGCAGGGCATCGGCCCGCACGTGACCACGGAGGCCGGCCTCAAGCTCAACCTCGATGCGCGCACCAGCGCACCGGCCGCCACGATGCCGGCCTTCTCGCTGGCCGACGCGCAGTCCTACACCTCGTCGACCTCGGTGGCGATCTACGACCAGCAGGGCAACGAGCAGGTGCAGTCGCTCTACTTCCGCCGCACCGCCGTCGACAACCAGTGGGACGTCTATGCCGCCTACAACGGCCAGCCGGTGCCTGCGCTGACGGCCGCCGGTGCCCCGCAGCAGCCGGCCGGGCGCCTGACCTTCAAGCCCGACGGCACGCTCGACGCCGCGCAAAGCGGCACGCTCAGCGGTACCACGCTCACGCCCGGCAATCTCACGCTCAACGTGCCGTTTTCCTCTGCCACGCTGCCGGTGGCGCCTGCGACCTCGGGCAGCACGGCACCTGTCGTCCTCTCGTTCGCCGGCAGCACGCAGTTCGGCAGCGCCTTCGGCGTGACCGAGGTGTCGCAGGACGGCTATGGCGCGGGCCAGCTCACCGGCTTCGGCGTCGCCGCCGACGGCATGGTGCAGGCACGCTACTCCAACGGCCGCACGCTCAACGCCGCGCAGGTGGCGCTCGCTGGCTTTCGCAATGAACAGGGCCTCGCCCCCGTGGGCGGCAACCTCTGGCGCGAGACGCCGGCCTCGGGACAGGCCACGGTCAGCGCGCCCGGCACGGCCAACCTCGGCGCGCTGCAGGGCGGCGCGCTCGAAGAATCCAACGTCGACCTCACGCAGGCACTGGTGGACATGATCACCGCGCAGCGCGCCTACCAGGCCAACGCCCAGACCATCAAGACCGAAGACCAGATGCTGTCCACACTGGTCAACCTGCGCTGATCGCGCCGAGCGCTGAACCATGGACCGCCTGATCTACACCGCCGCCTCCGGGGCCCGCGCCATGATGCAGCGGCAGGAGGGCCTGACGCAGAACCTGGCCAATGCCAACACCACCGGCTTTCGCGCCGACATGTCCGCCTTTCGCGCGGTGCCGGTGCGCGGCGACGGCGCCACCACGCGCGTGCTCGCGCTGGAGGCGACCGCCGGCTTCGACGACCGCTCGGGCCCGGTGCAGGCCACCGGCCGCAGTCTGGACGTTGCCATCAAGGGCGCCGGCTACCTCGCGGTGCAGGCGCCCGACGGCCGCGAGGCCTACACCCGCGACGGTGCGCTCGCGGTCGGCGCCAACGGTCAGCTCGTCACGCATTCCGGCCTGCCGGTGGCGGGCCAGGGCGGGCCGATCACGATTCCGCCCGGCGCCGTCGTCACCATTGCCGACGACGGCACGGTGAGTGCGCAGGCCCAGGGCGGCACGGCCCAGAACGTCGGCCGGCTCAAGCTCGTCAACCCGCCGGCGGCCGAGCTGCGCAAGGGTGACGACGGCCTGCTGCGCCTGGCCAACGGTGCCAACGCGCCGGCCAGCCCGGCCGTGCGCGTGGTGCCCGGCGCGGTCGAAGGCAGCAACGTGAACGTGGTGGAGGCCATGGTCGGCATGATCGCCGCCTCGCGCCAGTTCGAAACCCAGATGAAGCTGCTGCAGTCGGCCGAGCAGAACGACCAGCGCGCCGCCCAGCTGCTGTCCCAGCCGCGCTGAACCTCTTTCCCTGAAGGACCCCCGCCATGATGCGTTCCCTGTCCATCGCCAAGACCGGTCTGGAAGCCCAGCAGACCCAGCTCGACGCGATCACCCACAACCTGGCCAACGTCGCCACCAATGGCTACAAGCGCAGCCGCGCCGTGTTCGAGGACCTGATGTACCAGAACCTGCGCCAGGCCGGCGCGCCGTCCTCGGGCGATTCGCAGCTGCCCACGGGGCTGCAGCTGGGCACCGGCGTGCGCGCGGTCGCCACATCGCGCAACTTCAGCCAGGGCGCGCTCACGCAGACCGGCAACAACCTGGACCTCGCGATCAACGGCCAGGGCTTCTTCCAGGTGCAGATGCCCGACGGCACCACCGCCTACACCCGCGACGGCTCGTTCCAGCTCAATGCGCAGGGCCAGGTCGTCACTTCGAGCGGCTATCCGCTCAACCCCGCCATCAGCGTGCCGGCCAACGCCACAAGCATCACCGTGGGCCGCGACGGCATCGTCTCGGCCACGGTGGCCGGCTCGGTGACGCCGCAGCAGATCGGCCAGCTGCAGCTGGCGAACTTCACCAACCCGGCCGGCCTCGATCCGCGCGGCGGCAACCTGTTTGCCGAGACCGCTGCCTCGGGCAGCCCGCAGACCGGCAACCCGGCCAGCGCCGCGCTCGGCGCCGTCAACCAGGGCATGGTCGAGAGCTCCAACGTCAACGTGGTGGAGGAGCTCGTCTCCATGATCCAGGCGCAGCGCGCCTATGAAATCAACTCCAAGGCGATCCAGACCTCCGACCAGATGCTCGGCCGCCTCGCCCAGCTGTGAAGGAACCCCGCACCATGAAGCAGACCCCGTTCACCTTTCCGCTCACCAGCCTGGCCGTGCTGGCCGCCGGCCTGAGCGGCTGCGCCACCGTGGCCACGCCCCAGGTCGACATGCACGTTCCGACGGCGGCCGCCATGGCCGTTGCACCGGCCGCTGCGCCCACCACCGGCGCCATCTTCCAGGCTGCGACGCACCGCCCGCTGTTCGAGGACCGGCGCGCGCGCCTGGTCGGCGACGTGCTCACCATCCAGATCGAGGAGCAGGTGACCGCCAGCCAGAAGTCCACGAGCAAGATCGACCGCAGCGGCGGCATCTCGGCCAGCACCTCGGCGCTGCCCTTCGCGTCCGCCCGCACGCTGGGCCGGCTGGGCGTGGATGCCACCTCCTCCGTCTCGGGCTCGGCCGACGGCAACACCGACAGCAGCAACACCTTCACCGGCAGCATCACCGTGCTGGTGCGCGAGGTGCTGCCCAATGGCAACCTGCTGGTGGTCGGCGAAAAGCAGATCGGCGTGAACCAGAACGTGGACGTGATGCGCTTTTCGGGCATCGTGAATCCGGCCTCGATCCGCGGCGGCAACGTCGTGAGCTCGACGCAGGTGGCCGAAGCGCGGCTGGAGCAGCGCGGGCGCGGCGACATCGGCCGCATCCAGGGGCTGGGCTGGCTGCAGCGCTTCTTCCTCAGCATCGCGCCGGTGTGACCATGGCTGCGAATCCGTCCTTCTGGTCCGCGTTGCAAGGCGCGCTGCGCCGCCTGCTTGTGCGGCCTGCACGCACACCCCTGCGGCCCGCTTGGCCGCGCAGGCAGCCCGTGCGCCTGCGCAGCATCACCGCGCGCGTCCTCGACCGGCTGATCGTGCTGGCCGTGGCGCTCGTCGTCGCTGCGGGCATGCCGCAGCCGGCTGCGGCCGCCTCGGGCGGCAGCGAGCGCATCCGCGACCTGGCCAGCGTGTCGGGCGTGCGCGTGAACCAGCTCATCGGCTATGGCGTGGTGGTGGGCCTGGACGGCAGCGGCGACGCGACAAACCAGGTGCAGTTCACCGGGCAGAGCGTGCAGTCGCTGCTCAGCCAGTTCGGCGTGGCGCTGCCGCCCGGCGTCACGCCGCAGATGCGCAACGTCGCGGCCGTGATGATCACCGCCGCGCTGCCGGCCTATGCCCAGCCGGGCCAGCAGATCGACATCACCGTGTCGTCGCTCGGTGACGCCAAGTCGCTGCGCGGCGGCACGCTGCTGCTCACGCCGCTGCGTGGCGCCGACGGACAGATCTATGCCATGGCGCAGGGCAACCTCGTCATCGGCGGTGCCGGCGCTTCGGCGGGCGGCAGCAAGGTGGCGGTCAACCACATGCTGGCCGGCCGCATTCCGGGCGGCGCGACGGTGGAGCGCGCGGTGGCCAATGCCGCGCTCAACGCCGACGCGGTGCATCTGGAGCTGAACCAGACCGACTTTTCCACCGCGCGCCTGGTGGCCAGCGCCATCAACGCGCGCATGGGCGGCGAGGACCTGGCCACGGCGCTCGACGCACGCGTCGTGCGGGTGCGCTTTCCGGCGGGCACGAGCCGCGTCGCCTTCATCGCCGAGCTGGAGAACATCGAGGTTTCGCTGGCCGCGCCGCCGGCCAAGGTCATCATCAATGCGCGCAGCGGCTCGGTGGTGATGAACCAGTCGGTGCGGCTGGCGGCCTGCGCCGTCGCGCATGGCAGCCTGTCGGTCACCGTGCAGAGCACCCCCGTCATCAGCCAGCCCAACCCGCTGGCCGGCGGTCAGACCGTGGTGACGCAGCGCAGCGACATCCGGGTGCAGCAGGAGCCGGGCACGCTGTTCAACATTCCGGCTGGCGCCGAGCTGGCCGACATCGTCAAGTCGCTCAACCTGCTGGGCGCATCGGCGCAGGATCTGATCGGCATCCTGCAGGCCATCAAGGCGGCCGGCGCGCTGAAGGCGGACCTGGAGATCATCTGATGTCGCTCGACGCATCCCGCCCGCTCGGCGCCGATGGCCGCAGCCTGGACAGCCGCGCACTCGACGGCCTGCGCGGCCAGGCCGCGCGCGACCCGCGCGGCGCGGCGCGCCAGGCGGCGGTGCAGTTCGAGTCGATGTTCATGCAGATGGTGCTCAAGAGCATGCGCGACGCGACGATCAAGGCCGACCCCGGCCAGGGCGCGGGCGCCGACAGCTTCGCGTCCATGCTCGACTCGCAGATGGCGCGGCAGTTCGCCGGCCGGCCGCAGGGCCTGGCCGACATGATCGAAAAGCAGCTGTCGCGGCACATGCAGAATCTGCCGCCTTCGACGTTGCCGCCCGCGGGCGCGCCCGAGACTGCGGCGCCGGCCGGTGCAGTCACAGGGGCCGCTGCCGGCAGCGCCAGCTCGCCGCAGGCCGCCTTCGTGCAGAAGATGCTGCCGCACGCCCAGGCGGCCGAGCGCGCCACCGGCGTGCCGGCTTCGTTCATCCTTGGGCAGGCCGCGCTCGAATCGGGCTGGGGCAAGGGCGAGATCCGCAACGCCGACGGCACGCCCTCGTTCAATCTCTTCGGCATCAAGGCCACCGGCGGCTGGAAGGGCGGCTCCACCGCCACCCGCACAACCGAGTACGAGGGCGGCCAGCCGGTGTCGCGCGTCGAGCGCTTTCGCAGCTACGCCTCGTACACCGAAGCCTTCTCGGATTACGCCCGGCTGCTCGCCGACAACCCGCGCTACAGCGGTGTCGTGCGCCAGGCCTCCACCGTCGAGGGCTTTGCCGGCGGCATGCAGCGCGCCGGCTACGCGACCGACCCGCAGTACGCCAGCAAGCTGGCGCGCACCATCAACCATACGCTCGCGCTGCAGCGTGCACTGACCTGAGGAGCCCGGCGCCATGTCCATCTCGTTGCTGAGCCTCGGAAGCCGCAGCCTGGCGGCGGCGCAGGGCTCGCTTGGCACCATCGCGCACAACATCGCCAACGCCAACACGCCCGGCTACTCGCGCCAGGAGGCGGTGCTCTCCACCGCGTCCGGCCAGTACACCGGCGCAGGCTACTTCGGCCGCGGCGTGGACCTCACGACCGTGCGGCGCCAGTACGACCAGTTCCTCACGCAGTCGGTGCAGACGCAGACCTCGCAGTCCGCCGCCGACGCCGCGCGCTCCGGCGCCTTGAGCGAACTCGACGGCCTGTTCGCCGACGCCAGCGTGGGCATCGGCGCGGCCATCGACAACATGTTCGGCGCCGCCAGCGACCTGGCCAACCGCCCGGCCGACAGCACCGCGCGCACCGCCTGGCTGGCCCAGTCCGGGCAGATGGCGCAGCGCATCGCCTCGGTCGGCCGGCAGCTGGCCGACATGGCCTCGCGCGCCGACAGCCGCCTCGCCCAGGGCGCGGGGCAGGTCAACGACAAGCTCTCCGCGCTCAAGTCGATCAATGCCCGGATCGCGCAGGCCCAGTCCGGCGGCCAGCCGCCCAACGACCTGCTCGACCAGCGCGACACGCTGCTCGAAGAGATCAACGGCCTCATGGCAGTGACGGTGCTGCCCAAATCCGACGGCACGGTCGACCTGTTCACCCGCAGTGGCGCCGCGCTGCTCGTGGGCGGCCAGCAGTCGGTGCTGTCGGCCGGTCCCGATCCGGCCGATGCGTCACGCATCGCGCTCAAGCTCACCGTGGGAGCCCTGAGCCAGCCGCTCGACGCCGCAGGCCTGGGCGGTGGCAGCCTCGCGGGAACAATGATGTTCCGCGATCAGGACCTGGCCTCGGCGGTGAACCAAGTGGGGCGCCTGGCCGTGGTGCTGGCCGACCGCCTGAACACCCAGCAGAAGAACGGCGTGGACGCGAGCGGAGCGGCCGGCCAGGCCGTGCTGTCGGTGCCGCAGCCGCAGGTGCGGCCCGATGCGGGCAACACCGGTTCGGCCAGCGTGTCGGCCACGGTGGCCGACAGCAGCCAGCTCAAGGCGAGCGACTACCGGGTCGACTGGGACGGCAGTGCCTGCACGATCACCCGCATCGCCGACGGACAGACCACCACCACGGCCACCTTTCCGGCAACCATGGATGGCCTGAGCTTCAGCGCCTCGCCCGGCCTGGCGGCGGGTGATGCCTTTCTGGTGCGGCCGTTCGCCGCCGCCAGCACGGGCCTGGCCGCCAGAACCCTGTCGGCTTCGCAGGTCGCCACCGGCTATGCGGTGACGGCCGAGGCCGCCGCCACCAACAAGGGCTCGGCGGCCGTGACCTCCTTTGCAGTGACCGCCCAGAACGCCAGCACGCCGCAGGCGGTGACGATCACCTTCAACAACCCGCCCACGAGTTACGACATCACCGGGCTGGCCAGCGGCAACCTGAGCGGCGTGCCCTGGACCCCGGGCGCGGCCGTACCTGCCCCACCGGCGACCTCCAACGGCTGGACGCTGGTGCTGGACGGGGCACCCGCCGCCGGCGACAGCTTTGCGATCCGCCCGACCGCTGCACCCGCGAGCGACAACCGCAACGCGCTCGCGATCGACGGCCTGGCCGAGCTGCGGCTGGTGGACGGCGCCACGTTCAACGGCGCCTATGCGATCCTGGTCGGCGACGTCGGCACGCGGGTGCAAGGTGCCAGCGATTCGGCCGCCGTGTCGGAGGCGCTCAGGTCCGAGGCCGTGTCGCGCCAGCAGAACGTCTCGGGCGTGAACCTCGACGAGGAAGCTGCCAATCTGCTGCGCTTCCAGCAGGCGTACCAGGCGTCCGCCAAGATCATCCAGGCCAGCCAGACGCTGTTCGACGCGCTGCTGGCCGTGGCAGCGCGGTGACCCGCGCCCCTTCCTGAGGCAGTCCATCCATGCGCGTTCCCACACTCGACTCGGCCCGCAGCGTCTTTGCGGGCATCGAAGCCCGCCAGTCGGCGCAGAACCGGCTGCAGCTGCAGCTGTCCACCGGCCAGCGCATCAACGCACCGGGCGACGACCCGGTTGGCGCCGCGCAGGCCGAACTCGCGCGCTCGCGTCTGGCGCATCTGGCGCACGACAAGCGGGCGCAGCAGCTGTCGGCCAGCGTGCTCGCGGCCGCCGACAGCGCGCTCGGGCAGGGCGTGGGCGTGCTGCAGGACGTGCGCGAGAAACTCGTGGCCGCCGGCAACGGCAGCTACAACGCCGAGGACCGCAAGTCGCTCGCCCTGGCGCTGCGCTCGGCGCGCGCCGAGCTGATGAGCGTGGCCAACACCCGCGATGGCGCGGGCGGCTTCATCTTCGCGGGGCAGGGCAGCGCCGACGAGCCGCTGGCTGCCGGAACGTCTCCGGCCTACGGCGCGGCGGCGGGCGACCAGCGCGTGGGCGATGGCGGCCGCTATGCCACGACGGTGGATGGCCGCGAAAGCTTCATGTCGCTGCCGCAGGGCAACGGCGTGTTCGTCACCGCTTCGGCGGCGGGCAACACGGGCACCGGCTGGATCGATCCGGGCAGCGTGAGCAACCCGGCCCAGCTCACGGGGCACGACTACACCATCAGCATCGGCGGCGCCGCAGGCAGTCTGAGCTACACCGTGACCGACACCACCGCCGGCACCACCCTGATCAACGCGGCGCCGTATGTCGACGGTGCCAGCATCTCGCTCGACGGCCAGCGCGTGACGATCGCGGGCACGCCCGCTGCAGGCGACAGCTTCCAGCTCGCGCCGGCGGGGCGGCAGAGCGTGTTCGCCACGCTCGATCAGGCCATCGGCCTGCTGGAGTCGCCTGCGGGCGTGAGCTATCCCGAGCAGATGGCGCGCGTGCAGGCCAACGTGGACCGCGCGCTCGACGGCATGGTGCTGGCGCGCAGCCGCGTCGGCGCCGAGGCGAACGCGGTCGACAGCGCAGCCGCCAGCGGCGAGCAGGAGACGCTCACCGCCACGGGCCATCTGAGCGACCTGCGCGACCTCGACTTCGCGCGCGCGATCTCCGACCTGCAGGGCAACCAGACCGCGCTCGAAGCCGCGCTCAAGACCTACGCGGGCGTGGCGAAGACCTCGCTGTTCCAGTTGCTGGGCTGACGAATCTGACCGGCTCGACCGAGCCGACCGAGCCGACCGGGCCGACCGAGGCCAACAGGCCGATTGGACCGCGCGTCCGGGCTGCCTACAGTGCCGGCTGATTCTTCGTCGCCAGCGTTCTTTCCCCATCGTGAATGACGCGGGCCGGCCACCACGGGCCGGCCTGGCCTTGAGCAGTACGCGACCCGTCGCATGCCCTCGCGGCTGCCCGGGCGCAAGGCGTGGCGGCCCCACTGCCCAGGGAGTCCTGTCCGTTGTTGTCCGCTGTTCTTCCGGCGCTTGCCTGCGCCATCGCATCGAGCTTTCTCATCGTTCCGGGCGCTCAGGCTCAGGAAGGCCTGCGGCGCCAGGAGGAGCGCGCGCGGCAGCTGGCGGAACCGCCGCCGGCTGCATCGCTGCTGCGGCCCGAGCCGGCGCAGGCTCGCCAAGCGCTGCCGGATGACGAAACGCCCTGCTTCGTCGTCTCCGACATCCTCCTGCAGGGCGCCGACGCGCGCCGCTTCGCCTGGCTCCAGGACGCGGCCTTGCCCTATCTGCGGCGCTGCGTCGGCGAGCAGGGACTCAACACCATCATGGCCGAACTCAACGCGCGGCTGCAGGATGCAGGCTATGCCACCACCCGCGTGAGCCTGTCCCCGCACAGCCTGGCGACGGGAACGCTGGCGCTGCGGCTCGACGCGGGCCGCGTCGATCGCATCGAGATGACGGGCGCTTCGACCTGGGGCACCTGGCGCAATGCCTTTCCGCTCGGCGAGGGCGACGTGCTCGACACGCAGGCGCTGGAGCAGGGCCTGGAGCAGATGCGGCGCCTGCCGAGCCAGCGGGTGGCCGTGCGCATCGACCCCGGCAGCGTGCCCGGCAGCGCGCGCGTCCTCATCGAGCGCGAACCCGTGGCGCTGCGCGAACGCCTGCGTGGCAGCCTCGGCCTCGACAACGCGGGCAGTGCGGCGCTCGGGCGCGGCCAGCTGAGCGCGAACCTCGCCTTCGACAATCCGCTGGGCCTCAGCGACAGCGTCTATCTGTCGCTCAGCAGCAATGCCGAACGCGTGCGTGCCAGCCACCGGGCGCAAAGCGCCAGCATCGGCTACTCGGTCCCCTGGGGCTACAGCACCTTCAGTGCGTCGGTCAGCGCCAGCCGCTTCGCGCAGACGGTGCGCGGCACCGGCGTGGACTTTCTGTCCAGCGGCGTGAGCCACAGCAGCGAGCTGCGCTGGGACCACACCGTCCTGCGCACGGCATCGAGCCGCCTGGGCGTCTACGCAGTCGTGTCGAGCCGGCGCGCGCAAAGTTTCCTGGACGACACCGAACTGCTGGTGCAGCGGCGGCGCACCACGCAGCTGGAAACCGGCATCGCCGTGCGCCATGCCTTCGCACGCTCCACGCTGGACCTCGCGCTCGGCCATCGCCGGGGCATGCCTTGGAACGCCGCGCAGGACGACCTGCCGGGAGCCGTCGCCGGTGGCCCCACCGTCCGCCCGCATCTGTGGCTGCTGCAGGCGGGCTGGGAACTGCAGCCGGGGGGCCTGGGCGGTTTGCCGTTCGGCTACGCGCTGCAGGTGCGCGGGCAGGGCACGCGCGACCGCACGCTCGCAACCGACCAGATCGCCATCGGCAGCCGGGCCTCCGTGCGCGGCTTCGATGGTGACGCGGTGCTGCTCGCCGAGAGCGGCCTCGTCTTGCGCAATGAATTCACCTGGCCGTCGCAGCGCGTGTCGCAGTGGACGGGCGCGGCCGCGAGCTGGGTCGCCGCCGTGGACTGGGGCCGGGTCGGCGGCCCGAGCGCCGACCTGCTGCTCGGCCGGCAACTGGCCGGACTGGCGGCAGGCCTGCGCGTGCGCGGCCGCGCCTTGCACCTGGAGCTCCTCCTCGGCACGCCCTTGCGCGCGCCCGAGGGCTTCAGTTCGCGGGCGCTCAACGCCTATGCGGCGACCACGTTCTTTTTCTGAAGGGGGATGACATGACGAGGAGTTTGCGCTTTCGCCTGAGACGACTGCCCCGCCTGCTGCGGGCGAATGGGGGTGAGGGTGGGCCGGCGTTGCAGGGCCATGCGTGCGGAGTGCCTGCGCCCTGCGCTGTGACCGCACCTCGCTCCGCGCCCGCACCTCGCTCAGCGCCCGCACCTCGCTCAGCGCCCGCACCGAGGATGACGGCCAAGTGGCCTGGGCCTCCGGCCTACGTCTTTATGCCGGGCGGGGCACCTGCAGTGGTTCGTGTGGCGCTGGTGCTCGGCTCCTATCTCGCGTCCCTGGTCTTCCCATCGGCCTACGCCCAGGTCGCGGCCGACCCGAACGCCCAAGCCGGCCGCAAACCGCTGCTGGACGCGGCGCGCAACGGCGTGCCGCTGGTCCACATCGCGCCGCCCAGCGCGGCAGGCGTGAGCCGCAACCAGTTCAGCCAGTTCAACGTCGGGCCTTCCGGACTCATCCTGAACAACTCCGCCGCACCCGTGCAGACGCAGCTGGGCGGCTGGATCGGCGGCAACCCGCAGCTCGGGCCCGTGCCCGCGCGCGTCATCGTCAATGAAGTGACGGGAACGTCGCCCAGTCTGCTGCGCGGCGCGATGGAAGTGGCCGGGCCGGGGGCCAACCTCGTCACGGCCAACCCAAATGGCATCACCTGTGATGGCTGCAGCTTCATCAACACGGCCGGGCGGGTGAGCCTGGTCACCGGCACCTTGCAGTACGACGCAGCCGGCGGTGTGAGCAGCGCGCTGGTGCCGCAGGGGGTGCTGCAGGTCGGCCCCGGTGGCTTGAGCGTCGGCGACCTCGACGAGCTGGCCCTGATCGCGCGCGGGATCGTGGTGGAAGGCTCGGTCTGGGCCGGGCGAATCCGGGCGATGCTCGGGGCCAACCAGGTGCGCTATGGCGACCTCGGGGCCGAGGGCCTGCCCGATGGCGTGAGCCCGGGCGCCTCGCCGCCGAAGTTCGCGGTGGATCTCAAGGACGCGGGCGGGATGTACGCGGGGCAGATCTGGCTGATCGCGACCGAGAAGGGGCTGGGCTTCAACAGCACGGGGCGCGTCGGAGCCAGTGCGGGGGAATTCAAGCTGCTGGCCAATGGCGACATCGTGCTCAAGGATGCGAGTTCGCGCGGGCAGATGAATGTCTCCGCAGCGGGCAAGCTGACGGCGACGGGCACGCTGGCGAGCGGCGGGGGGATGAGTCTGAGCGCGGGTGGGGACCTGAGTGTGGCGGGCGCAACCGCCCAGTCCCAGGGTGACATGGCGCTGAGCGCTGCGGGTGCGGTGGACGCAAGCGCTGCTGCACTTCAGAGCGGCGCAGCGCTCACGCTGAACGCAGGAGCCGCGCTTGCGGCCTCGTCCGCGCGGCTCCAGTCGCTGGGCGGTCTTGCGATGCATGCAGGCGGCGACATCAGCGTCGCCTCGGCGGTGATGGTGTCCCAGGGCAGCGTCTCGGTGAATGCGGCGGGCGCGCTCGTTGCTCCGCAAGCGACTCTGCAGGCGGCGGGCGGGCTGTTGCTGGGCGCGGGCGGCGATCTGACGGCGTCCTTGGCGACGCTGCAGTCCCAAGGCGACCTCACGCTTGCGGCTGCGAGCCTCTCTTTGCCATCTGCCCGTGCAGAGTCGTCCGCGGGCCTGAGTCTGCAGGCCCGCGCGGGTGACCTGCTCACGAGCGGCGCTGCCCTCACAGCCCTGGGCGGCCTGCAGGCCGAGGTCTCAGGCTCACTCATCAACGTGTCGGGCCAATGGCAAAGCGCGGGGGACCTGAGCCTGAGCGCAGGCTCACTCGTCAACGATCACGGCACGCTGCTTGCGCTGGGGCAATTGAGCCTGACCAGTGCCGGGCCGGCCGTCAACACGGCGGGGCAACTGCTCGGTGGCAAAGGAGTGCTCGTTCAAGCCGGCAGCCTCTCCAACGATGCGGGCAGCCAGATCGCCAGCGACGGGGCGCTGCGGATTGCGCTCGGCACGGGAAGCGCCGCGACCTCTGCCGCGTCCGGCGACTTGACCAACGCGGGCAAGTTGCTCGCCGGCACCGTGCTGGACCTCACGGCCCGCCACATCACCAACACCGGCGAGATCAGCGCGCAGAGCACTTCGTTCAACGCGACAGGCACGCTCACGAACAGCGGGGCCGGCCTCATTGACGGGCAGTCCACCTCCGTCGCTGCGGCGGCCCTTCTCAACAGCGCCCGGCTCTATGGCGACCGCGTCCTCCTGCAGGCGAAGGTCATCGCCAACGGAACACCTGAGAGCATCGCGGTGGACACAGGCGCGGGCTCCGCCGCATCCAGCGCCGGTGTTTCTTCCGGCTCCTCTGTCGGCGCGTCCTCAGGCGGTGCTGGCTCCGCGAGCGCGCCCGTGGCCGGCGTCATCGCCGCACGCGACGACCTGCTCATCGCCACGTCCACGCTCAGCAACAGCGCCGGCGGGCTGATCCTTGCGGGCCGCGACCTCCTGATCGGCGGCGCC
>JBGAIH010000043.1:0-32521 GCA_044225675.1 Burkholderiaceae bacterium | reverse complement strand
CCTGTGGACGCTGTCGGCCCTGGACGCCTCGGGCAAGCTGCTCGTGATGGCGGGCGTGCCGGTGCTGCTGGTGTCCTGGGTGCGCTACGTGGTGCATACGGGGCTGATGGCGGCGGTGCTGCTGCCGCAGCGCGGGCTCGGCATCCTGCGCACCCGGTCGCTGTCCCGGCAGATCGTGCGCAGCGTGCTCATGATCGCCTCCACCGTGCTGTTCTTCTCGGTACTCGGCCGGTTGCCGCTGGCCCAGGCCACGGCCATCAACTTCCTCGCGCCGCTGATCGTCATGGCCATGGCGCCATGGCTGCTGCAAGAGCGGCACCGGCTGCACCGCTGGCTCGGCGTCATCGCAGGCTTTGCCGGCATGCTGATCGTGGTGCGCCCCGGCGCGCAACTGGACCCGGTGGGCGTGGCGCTCGGCCTGGCGACGGCGCTGGTGTTCGCGTTCTTCCAGATCGCCACGCGGCGCGTCGCCCATGACGACCCGCTCACCACCAACTTCTATGGCGGCCTGACCGGCACGATCGCGCTGACCGCCGCCCTGCCCTGGTTCTGGACGATGCCCGACCTGCCGGCGTGGCAGTGGGCGCTCCTGGTCTCTACCGGACTGAGCGGCTTTGCAGGCCACTGGATGCAAATCGCTGCCTACCGGCGCACGCCCGCTACCCTGCTGGCGCCCTTCAGCTACCTGCAGATCGCGTCGGCGACCGCCCTCGGCTGGCTGGTCTTCGGCCAGTGGCCCGATGCGATGACCTGGCTCGGCATTGCGCTGATCTGTGCTGCCGGCCTCACGGTGGTGCTGGTCGAGACGCGGCTGCGGAAGGACTGAAGGGGCGCACCACGGCAGTCAGGCCGCCAGGAGGATGCGCGCCCCAGTGGCCGCGCCCCTGCTGAGTCCGCTCGCGCATGGCCCTCAGCGGCCCTCAGCGGCCTTCAGCGGCCGCTGCGCAGACCCGCCTCCCACGGAACGCGCGCCTGCTCGAAGAGCCGTCCGTCGCCGGCGCCGAAGACGCCTGCATCGCGCGCCAGCTGCACCCAGGCCCGGGTATCGTGCGCCAGGGCCTCCGGCTCGTCCTGCCCGGCCGGGCCTGCGGCCGCTGGCTCCCCACCGGCTCCGGCTTCGTCGCCTTGCCTCTCCCGCAGCAGCCAGGCATGGATCTGCGCGTAAAGCCCGGGGTGCCGGTCCCAGGCCCAGGCCAGGCCGACGAGGTCCGCAAAACCTTCCTCGCGCCGCTGCGCCTGAGCGGGCTGGATGAGCGCTGGCATCGCGGACGATGGGGGCGTGGCGGCGGACAAGGGCGCACCTGCGGACGACGGCGTCGCAGGGAGCGTTGCAGGGAGCGTTGCAGGGAGCGTCGCAGGGAGCGTTGCAGGGGACGTTGCAGCAGGTGCAAAGCCGGCCGGCAGCGCCTCCCACGCGCCTTGTGCATGCCGCCAGCAGTGCCCGACCTCATGCGCCGTCATCACTTCGATGAGAACGCCCTGCAAGGGGGCGGGCACACCCTGCAGATGGCGCTCCACCATGGGATTGCCGCGCATCGACAGCACCAGTTTGCAGCGTCCGCCGATGAAGGCCATGCTGAGCGGCGACAGTTCGGGATGCTCCGTGGGCTGCACGATGATGTCGATCGCCAGCCCCTGCTGCCGTGCCCATGCCAGCACGGGTGCGCCCGCGGCGATCCAGCGCTGCTCGTCATGCGTGAGCGGCTCGCCGGCCCACGCTGTCATCGTTGCCGCCGGCACGGCGGCAGCAAGCACTGCCGCCGTCCGTGCGCGAACCTTGCTCACGGCCGCCCGCAGGCAGCGCAGCCTCTGTAACAGCATCGAACACCCCACCACCGTCGTTTGGCAAATTACAGCATGAAGCGTGCCGTGGCGCGACCCCTTGATCCGTGGCGTTTCTTGCGTGGCAGGATGCGAGCGCCTATGCTAGTTGCGACACCGATTCATCCACAGCGCCAAAGGCGCCACGAGGTGCACCATGTACAAGCGAATCCTGCTGGCCTACGACGGCTCCGAATCCGGGCAGAAAGCCCTGCTGGACTGCCGCGACCTCGCGCAATGGTCCGATGCCCAGCTGAGTCTGATCGCCGTCATGCCGCGGCATCTGGACATGATCGGCCTCGAAGGCGGCATGTACGACGCCGGCATCCTCGAACACGAAAAGAAGAAATGGGACGCCGTGCTGACCGAAGGCCTGCGGCGCCTTGCCGACGCCGGACGCTCAGCCACCGGCGAGGTGCTCGTCGGCGAGAGCGTCGACGAGATCACGCGCTACGCCCGCAAGATCGACGCCGACCTCATCGTGGTCGGCCACAAGCATCTGGACGGCTGGGCCGCGCGCTGGTGGCGCGGCTCGATCTCGAGCGCGCTGATCGAGCATGCGCATTGCAGCGTGCTCGTGGCGATCACGCACTGAGGCCAGGCGCCGGCCCTGCAGACGCCCAGGACGCCCTCAAGCCGACCACGCGTCCGCCGGCAGGTCCGACACGCCCAGCCACGCACCGTCGGCGGCCAGGCGCTGCTGCAGCTGCGCCACGTCGATGGACCGGGGGCTCACCCCGGACCGCACGGCCATCGCCGCCGCCGTGCCGGCCGCCTGCCCCATCACGAAGCATGCGCCCGACACCCGCGCGGCCGACTGGCCCATGTGCGTCATCGAGCCGCAGCGACCCGCGACCAGCAGGTTGTTCTGCCCGCGCGGCAGCAGCATGCGGTACGGCAGGTGATTGAAGCCGCGTGACGCCGGAATGTCCTGGAACACGAACTTCACGTCGCCCGCCACGTGCTCCTCGATCATCCAGCCGTTGACGCCGATGGTGTCGTCAAAGCTCGCGCACTGCAGCACGTCGGACTCGGTCAGCTGGTAGTCGCCGATCACGCGGCGCGTCTCGCGAATGCCCAGTTGCGGCGCGATCTCCAGAATGTAGGCATTCTCGAAGCCCGGCGCCGACTCGCGCAGGAAGCGGAAGAAGTCGACGATCTGCCGCCGGCCCTCGACCTCGCCGCGGCTGAACTGCAGTGCGTCCGTCCCGTCCACCGGCGTGCCGTCGGGGTTGGCCAGTTGCGTGACGTTGGCGCGCCACTCCATCGGATTCTTCTGCGGGCGGATGATGGGCGAGCGCCGGGCGAACTTGCGGCCCTTCGCTTCGGCTTCGGCCTGCAGACGGCCGAAGTGGTTCCAGGCGTCGCCCGCCCGCGCCGCGTCCACGCCATTGACGCGGAACATGGTGGACGGGTACATCATGCCGTGACCGTCGGTGCCCTTCTCGAACGGCGCGCCGGCATGGGCCGCCAGATCGCCATCGCCCGAGCAGTCGATGAACAGCCGCGCGGTGATGGCCTGCCGGCCCGACTTGGTCTCGACCAGCAGCGCGCCGATTTCGCCCGGCGCGTTCATCACCACGCCCACGGCCTGCGCATGGAACAGAAGTTGCGCGCCGCTGGCCAGCACCAGTTCGTCCGCAGCGACCTTGAACGCGGCATTGTCATAGGCCTGCGCCGCGATCTTGCCGCCGAACAGGATGTGCGGCGTGTTGAGCCCGCCCAGCGCGTCCATGCGCGCCAGCAGGTCCGACGCCACACCATGCACGACCTGGCGGATCGTGCCGTGGACATTGGCATGCAGGCCGCAGAAGTTGGTCACCCCCGCTGCAGTCCCCATGCCCCCCAGGAAGCCATAGGCCTCGACCAGCAAGGTGGAGGCGCCGCAGCGCGCAGCGGCCGCAGCAGCGGCAATGCCGGCGGGCCCGCCGCCCAGAACAACAAGGTCATAGTCGCCCAGAACGGGCGTCTGGCGGGCGGGCTCGGTCAGGCTGGATAGTGATTGGGGCATGGCGCTCGGCTTGTCAATGCAGGTGAAAACGGAAGCCTGCATTGTCGGCGCAGACGCGCCTGGATGCATGGACTGTCAAGCACCTGCTGCGGCCGATCCGCCGCGACGGCCTCGACGCCAGCCGGTCGTCGGAGCGATTCAGGCGGCGTTGCTGCCCGAGACCGCGCCCTCGCTCGCACCGGCCACGCCTTCTGCCGCGATCTCGGGCTCGCGCCGGATCGACACCCGGTCGCGATGGTCCTTGCGGCGGTCGAGCGTGTTCTCGAGCGCATGCCTGAGCTTGGCAAGCGCACCGCGAAACGCCTCGTCCATGCCGGGCGCATGATGCGTCGCGACCACCGGCGCATGGGTCGCAGGCCGCGCCTCCATCAGGCAGCGCATGTCATGCGCGCCCTTGTTCGCGGTCTCGTCGCTCAGATGCACCTCGACGCGCGTGAGGTCCTGCCGGAAATGGTCCAGCCTGTCCTCGACCTCGGCTGTCGCCCAGCGCTCCAGCGCCTCGCGGCCCTCGATGTTCTTGCCTGTGTTCACCTGGACTTGCATGCGGTCTCCATGAATGAATGCCGCAGGAAGCGGCGACGCATCCAGTATGAGCCGGCCCGGGCCGTGATGGTGTAGGACGGTGCCGGTGATCGGGACGCCGGCCGCCAGCAGGGCTGCCCGTCTTGCGGCGAATGACAGCCTTGCTTCTTCACTTCCTGGTGTAGATCTGGTCAAAGCTCGCATTGTCGGCAAAGTGGTCCTTGTCGGCCTTGGCCCAGCCGCCGAAGCCCTGGTCCACGGTGAACAGGTTCAGCTTGGGGAACTGCCTGGCGTACTTGGCCTGGGCCTTGGCCGAGACGGCCGGGCGGTAGAAGTGCTTGCCGGCGATGTCCTGGCCTTCCTCGCTGTAGAGGTACTTGAGGTATTCCTCGGCCACGGCGCGCGTGCCCTTCTTGTCCACGTTCCTGTCGACCACGGCCACGGCGGGCTCGGCCAGGATGGACAGCGAAGGCGCGACCACGTCGAACTTGGTGCCGAATTCCTTTTCGAGCAGATAGGCCTCGTTTTCCCAGGCGATCAGCACGTCGCCCTGGTTGCGCTGGGCGAAGGTGATGGTGGAGCCGCGCGCGCCGGTGTCCAGCACCGAGACGTTGCCATACAGCTTGGCGACGAATTCCTTGGCCTTGGCATCACCGCCGTACTTGCGCTTGGCGAACTCCCAGGCCGCCAGGTAGTTCCAGCGGGCGCCGCCCGAGGTCTTGGGGTTGGGCGTGATCACGTTGATGCCGGGCTTGATCAGGTCGTCCCAGTCCTTGATGCCCTTGGGATTGCCCTGGCGGACCACCAGCACGATGGTCGAGGTGTAGGGCGAGGCGTTGTGCGGCAGCTTCTTCTGCCAGTCGGCCGACAGCCAGCCGCCGTTCTTCACGAGCGCGTCGGTGTCGCCGGCCAGCGCCAGCGTGGCCACGTCGGCGTCGAGACCGTCGATGATCGAGCGGGCCTGCTTGCCCGAGCCGCCATGCGACTGCTTGATCGTGACGTCCTGGCCGGTCTTGGCCTTCCAGTACTTGGCAAAAGCCTGGTTGAAGTCGACATACAGCTCGCGCGTCGGGTCGTACGACACATTGAGCAGCGTCACCGGCGCCGGCGCCTGGGCCAGCGACGGCAATGCCGACAGGGCCAATGCGCCCGCCACAGCGGCTGCCAGGGGAATCTTGATAAAGTTGCGACGAGCGTTCATGAGGATGCCTTTCAGGGGTCGGATCAGTGAAAATGTGCTGATGGACGGGATTCTGGAAGGCCTGTCTCAAAACAGGAACGAATTAGATTTCAGTTCCAAATAGCCAAATCATCCTTGGCTGGTCCGCCAGCCGCATCGCACCCCACTCGAACAGGTCACACACATGGCACGCATGGTCAATTGCATCAAGCTCGGCAAGGAAGCCGAAGGTCTGGACTTCCCGCCCTACCCCGGCGAGCTGGGCAAGCGGCTGTGGGAGAGCGTGAGCAAGGAAGCCTGGGCCGCCTGGCTCAAGCACCAGACCATGCTGGTCAACGAAAACCGGCTGAACCTGGCCGATGCCCGGGCCCGCCAGTACCTCGTGCGCCAGATGGAGGCGCACTTCTTCGGCAGCGGCGCCGACGCCGCACAGGGCTACGTGCCGCCTGCCGCCTGACATGTCCGCCGAGGTCGAGTGGCGCGAGGACGGCACGCCGTTCAGTCCGCGCTTCGGCGACATCTACCGCACACGCTCCGGCGGCCTCGCTCAGGCCCGCCATGTCTTTCTGAACGGCTGCGGCCTGCCTGCGGCCTGGCGCGGCCAGCGGCAGTGGCGCATCCTGGAAACCGGGCTGGGCCTGGGCCTGAACTTCCTGGCCGCGTGGCAGGCGTGGCGGGACGATCCGCAGCGGCCGCAGACGCTGCATTACGTGGCCATCGAAGCTTTCCCGGCCACGGCCGACGATCTGCTGCGCAGTGCGGCGCCCTACCCCGAACTCGCTGCGCTGGCCCGTGAACTGGCCGGCGCCTGGTGGGGCATGACCCCGGGCGTTCACCGCCTTGTGCTGGAGCAGGGGCAGGTCCTGCTGACGGTGTGCATCGGCGACATCCGGGCCATGCTGCGCGAGCTCGACTTCACGGCTGACAGCCTGTTCCTCGACGGCTTCGCCCCCGAGCTGAACCCTGCCATGTGGGACCTGCCGGTGATCAAGTCGCTTGCGCGGCTGGCGCGGCGCGGCACCGGCGTGGCGAGCTGGACCTCGGCCGGCGCGGTCCGCCGGGCGCTCGCGCAGTGCGGCTTCGAGGTGCGGCGGGCCGACGGCCTGCCGCCCAAGCGCCACTGCATCGCGGGCGAGTTCGCGCCGGCGTGGACGCCGCCCACGCCGCCGCGCGCCTCGGCAGAACCCGGCCGCTGCGTGGTGGTGGGCGCGGGCCTGGCAGGCGCGGCGGTGGCAGCGAGCCTGGCCCGGCGCGGCTGGCAGGTGCAGGTGCTCGATGGCGCCGAGGCGCCGGCCCAGGGGGCGTCCGGGCTGCCCGCCGGCCTGTTCGCTCCGCATCTGTCGCCCGACGACGCGCTGCTGTCGCGGCTGACCCGGCGCGGCATCCGCGCGACGCTGCAGGCCGCTCATTCGCTGCTGGAAGAAGGCCGGGACTGGGCCAACACCGGCGTGCTGGAACACCGGCCCGAGGGACGGCTGCAGTTGCAGGAGCGCGTGCGTGCCGAGCTGGTGCCGCAATGGGTCGGCACAGACACCGCCACGCGCTCGGCCGCCGCCGGCCTCGACCCGCAGGCCTGCGCGCACTGGCTGCCGCAAGCAGGCTGGATGCGGCCCGGCGCGCTCGTGCAGGCCTGGCTGTCGACGCCCGGTGTGGCGTTCGTGAGCGGTGCGCGGGTGGCCCGGCTGGTGCGCGCATCAGGGGACTGGATCCTGCTGGATGCGCAAGACCAGGTTCTGGCCCGCGCTCCGCTGGTCGTGTTGGCCGCCGCGCAAAGCTGCGCCGCGCTGCTGGAGAGTGCCGGCCTGCCCGCGCCCGTGCTGCAGCCGGTCCGGGGCCAGGTGTCGTTCCAGGCCGATCCGCAAGACGCCTCGGCCGAACAGCCTGCCGGAGCGAAGCCGCCGCTTCCGCCCTGGCCGGTGAATGGCAACGGCCATTTCATCCCTGATGCCCGGCTTCCCGACGGCCGCCGGGGCTGGCTCAGCGGATCGACCTATGACAGCGGCGATGCCGACCCCCGGCCGCGTGACAGCGACCATGACGCCAATCTCGCCCGGCTGCGTGCGCTGCTGCCCGCAACCGGCCAGGCGCTGGCGACCGCGTTCGGCACGGAACCGGGGCAGCGCGCGGTCGAGGCCTGGGCTTCGGTGCGCTGCGCGTCGTCGGACCGGCGGCCGCTTGTCGGCCCCTGGGAGACCGGGCTCTGGCTGTGCGCGGCCCTGGGCTCACGCGGGCTCAGCCTGGCTGCACTGTGTGCGGAAGTCATTGCGGCCCGCTTGCATGGCGAGCCGCTGCCGCTCGAACGCCGGCTTGCGGCGGCCCTGGGAAAGCGGGGGTGACCGCCCTCCCCGCGGGAATCAGAACACGAGGTCCTTCTCGACGTCGGAGAGCTTGCGGCGGGCCAGCGCGAGGTTGGACTTGTTCTTGTCGAGCACGTAGTAGATGAATACGCCTTCCTTGCGCGTGAGCGGCCGGATCAGGTGGTACTGGCGGCCGAGCGTGATCAGGATGTCCTCGATCACGTCATTCAGCCCGAGCGAGCGCATGACCTTGAGCTTGGCGCGGACCACCTCGGTGTTGCCGGCAGCTGCGACCTCCAGGTCGACGCCAGTGCCCATCGAGCCGAGCATCATCCCGCTGGACGAGTCGACGATGGCGGCGCACAAAGCGCCGTCGGCCGTGAGCAGGCCTTCGAGAGTTTCCTTGATGGTGGACATGGTTCCTTGGATTCCAGGGTTTGGCGTGGATGTTCTGGGCCTGATGCGCCACGCGCATTTCGCATTCAGGCCGGGACAGGCTGGGCGCCCATGAGCTGGCGCAGGGGCGCCAGCCGTTCGGGCCAGTTGGAGAAGGTCACGCGGTTGCGCTCGGCAAGCGTGACCAGCACGGTGTCGGGCGTGCAGGACAGCAGGTTGATCACACCGCGCTCGTGCAGCACGACGATGCCGATCATCGGTCCGAGGTCGCCGTAGAAGTTGCCGTTGCGCCGATGCAGCCGCCAGTAGTCGCAGGCTGCCTCGGCCAGCGGCTCGAGGTCCGGCCGGTCGCCTGTGACGTGGTAGATGAAGCCGGCATTGCCGTCCACCAGCGCGCAGGCGATCACGCCCGGCGTGCGGCCCAGGCGCTCGACTTCGTCGGCAATGGCCTGCCGGTTCATGCGGCCACCAGCGCGCGGGCCTGCTCGCCGGCCGTGTAGGCCACCTGCGCCAGGATCGCGTCCTCGCCCGCGATGATGTTGAGCACCAGCTCCCCGCCCGCCCGTCGCACGCCCACGACGTGCACGAAGCCGCCTGTCGAGCCCACGGTCACATGGCGGCAGGCGCCCAGGCGCCCTTCCTGAGCGACGCCGCTGCCGATCGCGGCGATCGAGCTGGCCATGGCCGCAAGTCGCGCGACGTCGACCTCGCCGCGCACGCGGCTGGCGATCTCGAAGCCGTCGGCCGTGGCCACGACAACGGCGACGACGCCGGTCAGCGCCTGCAGGGTCTCGGTCGCGGCCTGGGCGGCCTGGACCAGTTGGGGGCTCAAACTCACTGGGAATCCTCCGCCAGCCCGGCCTCGGCCTGGGCCAGCAACAAATCGATCAGCATCAGCACGTCGTCGCGCCGCCGCACGTCGACCGCGACCACCGGCAGCACCAGGCCGCGCTGGGCCAGGTGTTCACCGAAAACGTCGAGCGTGGGCACGGGATGTGCCTCCGTGCGCCCGACGCCGACCACGCAGGGCATGTGTTCGAGTTCGCCCGCGAAACCATCGAGGTAGACGTTCAGGTCCGCCACCGGGAAAGGCCGCGAGTTGTCGATCAGGATGATCAGGCCCAGCGCGTCTCGCGCCAGGATCGGCCACATGAAGTCGAAGCGAGCCTGCCCTGGCGTTCCGAACAGGCGCACGCGGTCGCCGCTGGCCAGGGTGATGGTGCCGAAGTCCAGGCCGACGGTCGTCGTCGGCTTGCCCAGCGAGATATCGGAGTTGGCCACGTCGGTCGAGACCGGCGCCTCGTCGCTGATCGCGGCGATGGCCGTGGTCTTGCCCGCTCCGGCCGTGCCGGAGAAAAGGATCTTGTGCTCTTTCATGACGACCGGCCGCCGGTGATGCCCAGCTTCTGCCGCAGCAGGCCCAGCAGGCTGCGGCTGACCGGTGCGACGCGGCGGCCCGCTTGCGCTGCGGCAGAAGGCTGGGCCGGCGAACCAGAGAGCGAACCCGCCGACGATGCGGCTGGCGAATTTTTGAACGAGGCAGCGGACGCATGGACCGCAAGCACCTGAGGCTCGGGTTCCCAGGACAGCAGCTGCTGCAGATCCATCTCGCGCAGGAACGCCTCGCAGTCGGCCACCTGGCGCGACGACAGCGCCGCCAGACGCGCGGCCGACATCGGCGTGCGCGACAGCAGCGTCGCCATCTGCACATAGCCCGGACGGCCACTGAGCAGCGCGTGGGGCGGCCAGCGGCGCAGGCGAGCCGAGCGGCAGGCCGGCTGCGATGGCGCGGACGCGCTGGCTCTGCCGACAGGACTGGCGTTGGAACTGGCGTCGGCGGGCGCCATGGACGCCCCCGTCGATGCATCCGGTGCCGTACTTTCACCTGCGGCTTGCGCACTTGCAGCCGACACACTCCCGCTCCCATCGACCGACTCCTCGCGCGACCGCCCGGCAAGGCAGCGCGGCGCGGCCTGATTGAGCCGTTCGATCAGTTCCTCGGCACGGATCGGGCGCGACAGGCTCGACGGCTCGGCGGGCTGGCCTCGCCGCAGTACGGCGATCTTCACGCCGCCGGGCTGCAGGCCAGGTGACTCCCCGGCTTCGTACTCGGCAAAGTCCACGAGTTGCGCATCACACCGGCCCGAGTCGATCACGGTCCAGGGCGTCAGCAGATTGGAACTCAGGCGCACGATGGTTTTCACCAGGCTGGCCTCCGCCTCCGGCAGACCATGCAACCCCAACACAAGATTCATCCGTTCACCATCAATATCGTCTGTTTGTCCGATTCGCCAAGGCACTCTGATCGCTGCTTCGACACTTGCCTGTTGGCATACGCACGATAAGCGAAGCTGGATTCACATACGGTTACATACACCGATGAATTTAGCTTGTAATGATTTGTTTCAGGACCTTGAGGCTAAACCGCCACACAAGCCCCCACAGGCCGGGCGTTCTTTGAATGCTTAATGCTCCGCTGTGCCGTGGCGGAGACGGGTCGGGCGCCGATCAAAGACGCCGGCGCAGTTTGCCGGCACGAAGGTGCCAGGTTCGGCGGGTCAGTTCGCCCTATGGCGCCGTGCAGGGCGGGGCTCCAGCCAGCGGCCGAATCCGTCGATCAGCAGGCGCAGGCCTTCGGGAAAGGCGGTGGCCGAGTCGAGTGTCGAAAACGGCTCCGCGATGAAATGCGCGCCCTCGAATTCATCGGCAGGCCGCGATTCGATCTGGGCGCGGATGTAGTTCTCGTGATAGCCCGGCAACTGCCGGCTGACTTCGGCATAGGCGGACGACATGACGTACAGCGACAGCAGGTGATAGCCGACTGCAGCCTGATCCGCATTGAAGCCGCCGCTGCGGAAGATGCCGGCCAGCCGGTTGAGGTAGAGCATGCCGTAGTCGGTCTCGCCCGAGACCACCTGCTGGAACAGCCGGAAACGGTTGTGCGACATCATGTAGCGCAGGACGCCGCCGTACTCCACGCCGATGGCAAAGGTCTGCATTCCCTCGCGATGCAGGTCCTCGCGCCAGTCGCCGGTGAGCGGCTGCAGGCGGCTCAGTCGCTCCTTGAAGTACCGGTTGGCCACGCCCGAGATGAGGTCGTCGCGGCTGCCGATGTAGTAGTGGATGAGCGCAGGCGCCACGCCCAGTTCACGCGCCAGCCCCACCATCGAGATCTCGCCCAGCGGCTCGACCTTCGCCATCTCGGTGGCCTTGTCGAGGATCTGCTCGCGTGTGAGCACCGCCGGGGCGCCCCCTGCGCTGGCCATCGCGGCCGCCTTGCTTGGACGCCCGCGGCGGCGCGGCGCGGCCTCGGTGGTGGGCGCGGCAGCAGGCGCGTCCGGCGGAACGGCTTTTCTTCGGGCGGGATCGGGCATGGGCGCAGAACTCAGGGTTTTCACGGGTTAAATTGAGACCGTCTTAATATTTAATTGAGAGCATCTTAATTAAATCACGCCGGAGTACGGGATGAGTCAAACGGTCAAGGGCAAGATTACCGCAGGCCTGCGCGGCGCGGGCTGGAATCCGGCCCGAATGGACCGGCCGTTCCAGACCCGCCCTTCCAGCCTGCGGACCGCCGACGACCAGCGCACCCTCGGGCTCCTGTACTCGCAGACGGGACAGGAGAAGACCGTCGTGTGCCTGATGCATCCCCGGGAGTTCTCGGGCACACCCTACCTCGTGCCCGATGTGCTCGACGCGGGCTGCGCCGCCTGGGTGCAGGCGCCTCGCGCCATCGGAACCGATCTGCGCCTTGAGCATGAGCTGGCGCTGCTCGACGTGGCGGCCGGCATGGTGCATCTGCGCCAGCTGGGCTTCAAACGGATCGTGCTGCTGGGCAACTCCGGCGGCGCGGGGCTGTATGCCTTCTACGTCCAGCAGTCTCTGGCCGACCCGGCTCGGCGCATCACGCACACGCCGGGCGGCCGGCCGGTGAAGCTGGCGTCGGCCGACATGCCGGCGCCCGACGACCTGGTTTTCGTGTCGCCGCATCCGGGCCAGGGCAAGCTGCTGCTGGCCGGCATCGATCCGTCGCTCACCGACGAGAACGACCCATTCTCGGTCGATGCCTCGCTCGATCCATTCGATGCGGCCAACGGCTTCCTGCCCGCTCCTGCATCTTCACGCTACGCACCGGACTTCGTCGCCCGCTACCGCGCGGCACAGATCGCCCGCGTCGAGCGGCTCGATGCCCGCGCGCGCGCCATGCTCGCGGAGCGCCAGGCGGCCCGCCAGGCCCTCAAGGAAGGCCGCGATACGCCCGGCAACCGACGCATGGCGGCCCACACGCAGATCTCGCAGATCTGGCGCACCGATGCCGACCTGCGCTGCTGGGACCTGTCGCTCGATCCCTCGGACCGTGAAGTCGGCACGCTCTGGGGCCGCGACCCGTTCGCGTCGAATCTGGGCAGCGTCGGCTTCGCACGCATGGTCACCCCTGAATCGTGGCTGTCGACCTGGTCGGCTATCAGTTCCAACGCAAGCTTCGAGAAGTGCGGCGCCTCGATCACCCTGCCCTCCTTCCTCATCGAATACACCGGCGACCAGGCCGCCTTTCCGTCGGACATGGACGCGATCTACCAGGGCCTGGCCAGCACCATCAAGCGGCGGGTCCGGGTGCGCGGCAACCATCACGGCCAGGCCCTCGCAGAAGGTGAAGAGTCCGGCCAGGTCCTGGCCGGCCGCCTGCTGCAGCAATGGCTGCTCGAAGGTCCGGCCGCCTGAGCGCGAAGACCCGGCCGTCACACCGATTTCCCCCGCACGTTCCCAGCAACCCACGACAACACTACGGAGACATCCGCATGACACCTCTGAACCGGGCCCGACGCGCCTTCTGCACGACGCTGGCCACCCCCCTTGCGGCAACGCTCGCCGCCTTGCTTGCCACGGGCTTTGCCGCCTCCGCTTCGGCCCAGGGTGGCGCGTGGCCCCAGAAGCCGCTGCGGCTTTTCGTCGCCGCGCCTGCAGGCAGCGCGCCCGACCTGATCGCGCGCATCATGAGCGACAAGATGTCCAAGCAGCTCGGCCAGCCCGTCATCGTGGACAACAAGCCCGGCGCCGGCGGTATCGTGGCAATGAACGCCCTCAAGGCCGCGCCAGCCGACGGCTACACGCTGGCCCTGCCGCAGGCGGCCGTGCTGGTGGTGACGCCCTTCACCTACAAGGAGGCCAGCTACGACGCCGAACGCGACTTCGAAACCGTCGCCATGGTCGGCAAGACGCCGATGATGTTCGTCGCCAACATGAATCACCCGGCCAAGTCGCTGGCCGAAGCCATCAGCCTGGCCAAGGCCAAGCCCGATCAGGTGTCGGTGGGCAATCCGACGCGCACGTCGATCCCGCACCTGGCGTCGGAACTGGTGGGCCTGAAGTCGGACGCCAAATTCCAGCAGGTGTCGTTCGCGAACACGCCGCAAGGCCTGCAGGCGGTGGTCAACGGCGACATTGCCATGTACGTGGATGGCGTCGGCCCGCTGATGCAGCTGGTCAAGGCCGGCAAGCTGCGCCCGATCGCGGTGGCGTCGGAGACCGAGCTGCCGGGCCTGGAGGGCCTGCCGCTGGCCAACAAGACCGTTGCGGGCCTGAACGTCTATGGCTGGTTCCTGATGCAGGCCCCCAAGGGAACGCCCGCAGCCGTGCTGCAGCGCCTCAATGCCGAGGTCAACAAGGCCATGCAGGAGCCCGACGTGATCGCCAGGTTCCGCGAGTTCGGTACCTATCCGACACCGGGCAATCTGGCTGACGCCCAACGCTTCCTGGGCAGCGAGAAGACCTTGTTCGGCGGCGTAATCCGCACGCTCGGACTCAAGCCGGAATAAGCTGCCGCGATCCGCCCGCCCCGACGCGTCCATCAAGACGTCCCCAGAGCCTTTCCCGACGGAACTGCGACCATGCTCGACTCCCTCCAGTACCAAGTCCGCGACCCCCTGCCCGGCGTCGTGTATGCGCCGCCTGCCGATCTCAGGCGCTACCTCGACGCGGGCGCGCTGACCCGCGAAACCATGCCCGAGGCCTTCCGGGCGGCGTGTGCCACCCATGCCGACCGCATCGCGCTGGCCAGCGTGGACGGCGAAACCACCTATGCCGTGCTCGACGAAGCCACCGAGCGGCTGGCCGCAGCGCTGCTGGCGCTGGGTCTTGCGCCGCTCGACCGTGTGGTGTTCCAGCTGGGCAATTGCAGCGAGCTGGTGATCGGCTTCCTGGCCTGCCTGAAGGCCGGCCTGATTCCGGTCTGCACCCTGGCTGCCCATCGCGAACTGGAGATCGGCTACCTCGGCAACCATTCCCGCGCCCGTCTGCATTTCGTGCAGGGCGACGACCCGAAGTTCGACGACGTGGCCTTCGCAACGCGCATGCGCGAGAGCATCGCATCGATGCGCTGGACCCTGCAGGCCCGAGGCGAGCCGCGCGGCGATGCGCTGTCGCTGCGCGCGCTGATCGACGGCATGCCGCTGGCGCAGGCCCGCAGCCGGCTGGCCGGCCTGCGGATCGACCCGTTCCAGGTGGCGGTGTTCCAGCTGTCGGGCGGAACGACCGGCGTGCCCAAGATCATTCCGCGCTTCCACAACGAGTACATCTACAACATGCGCGCCGTGGCCGCGTTCGCCGGCTACCAGGCAGACGACTGCCTGTTCATGCCGCTGCCGATGATGCACAACCTCAACATGGGCTGCTGCTTCGGCCCCTTCCTGTTGACGGGCGGCACGGTGGCCATCGCCGCCGGACTCACGCCGCAGGCCATCGGCCATGTGTTCCAGAGCTACCTGCCGACCTGGACGGTCATGGCCGGGCCGATCGTCGAGAAGCTGCGGCCGGCCATCGCGTCGGGCGCCCTGCCGCTGACGCGTCTGCGCGGCGTGATCAGCGCCAACAACGCGCCGGCGCTGCGCCAGCTGCTCAAGGCGCCAGTGCGCCACATCTTCGGCATGACCGAAGGCGTCATCATGCTCACGAGCCCGGGCGACCCGGCCATCGTGCAGGACACGATGGTGGGCCGGCCGGTCTCGCCGCTTGACGAGGTCAAGCTGTTTCGCATCGGCACCGAGGAAGAGATCACCGAAGCCGGGGTGGAGGGCGAATGCGCCTTCGCAGGCCCCTACACCATCCACGGCTACTACGACGCCGCCGAGCGCAATGCGCAGGCGTTCACGAGCCAGGGCTACTACCGCTCGGGCGACCTCATGTTGTTTCGCGAGATCGACGGCCAGCGCTACTGGGAATTCCGCGGCCGGACCAAGGACGTGGTGGACCGCGCCGGCGAGAAGGTCAACAGCGAGGAGGTGGAGCTGCGCGTTGCGCGCCACCCCTCGGTCGAGGCGGCCGCCGTCGTCGGCATGCCCGACAAGGTCTACGGCGAGCGCGTGTGCGCGTTCGTCACCCTGCGCGCCGGCATGCCGGCACCGACCGTGGCCGAACTCGGCGCCTTTCTTGAACGCGACGGCCTGGCCCGCTTCAAGTGGCCCGAACGCATCGAAGTGCTCGCGGAGCTGCCGCTGACCAATGCGGGCAAGCTCAGCAAGCCCGCCCTCAAGACCCTCATCACGCAAAAGCTGGCCGCCGAGCAATCGGGCACGCCAGCCGCAACCCTGGAGAAATGATGAACACCGCCCCTGCCACGCCTTCTGCCCCGGCCCCGTCAGCCGGCCCGATCCCGATTGCCGGCGTCCACCACACCGCCCGCCCGACATGGAAGCTCGCCGAGACCGTTCACTTCTATCGCGACCTGCTCGGCCTGCCCCTGGTGCATGCCATCTCGGCGCGCGGCTGGGGCCCGGAGGACCACGCCGACTTCGTGCACTTCTTCTTCGACAGCGGCAACGGCAGCACCATCGCCTTCTTCTACTACATCGGCACCACGCCGCCCGAGTTCGTGGCGGTGCACGACGACTACCGCTACCGCGCCACCCACACCGCCTGGCGGGTGAACTCGCGCGACGACCTGCTGGCCACGCGCGCCAAGGTCGAGGCAGCAGGCATCGCGGTGAAGTACCAGGTGCGGCATGAGGTGATCGAGTCGATCTACTTCGACGACCCGAACGGCTATTCGCTCGAAGTGACCTGGCAGGTCCGGCCTTTCGAAGCCGTCGACCATGACGACGCCGCCCGCACGCTGGACGCGGCCATGGCGCTGGAGGCCGACGCCGGCCGGGCCGCCTTCGGGGCCATCGACCAGGTCTGGACGAGCAAGGGTGCCCGGCTCTCCGCCGAATTCGCCCGCGCGCTGGAGGCTGCATGATGCCCTCCGTCTTCGTTCTCGACGTCCCCGAATTCCGGCCGCTGGTCGACCATGCGCGGCAGGTCGACGGCTGCCGGGTGGACGGCCCGCGCCTGGGCTACTGGCGCGTGACGCGGCCCGGAACGCTGGAGTTCCGGCGCAAGGAACTGGGCTTCAAGCCCGCCGTCTGGCACGGCGCGCTGACCGGCGGGCTGGTCGGGCGCATCACCCACTTTGACAATGACCTGCTGGTCATCGGCGAGGCTGCGGCATGAAGATCGCCATCGTGGGCGGCGGCCCCGCCGGTCTCTATCTGGCCACCCTGGTCAAGCGGCGCCGGCCCGACTACCAGGTGAGCGTCATCGAGCAGAACAGCGCCGACAACACCTTCGGCTTCGGCGTGGTGCTCGCCGACTCGGGGCTCAACCGCATCCAGGCGGCCGACGAAGCCATCCATCGCGAGCTGGTGGCGCACATGCACTTCAACGGCTGCCAGACCATCAATGTGCGCGAGCAGCCGATCGACATCCAGCATCCGAGCAAGGGCGGCGCGATTGCCCGCATCGACCTGCTGCATGTGCTGCAGGAGGCAGCGCTGGGCGCTGGCGTGGACGTGCGCTTCGGCACGCGCATCGCGCATCCGGACGAACTCGGCGCGCTCGGCCTGGGCGACGCCGACGTGATCGTCGGCGCCGACGGCGTCAACTCGGTCGTGCGCGGGGCCGACGAGGCCGGCTTCGGCACGACGCGCTCCTTCCTCACCAACCACTTCGCCTGGTTCGGCACCTCCCGCGTCTTCGACAAGTCCGCCCTCGTTTTCCGCGAGTGGAACGGCGGGACCTACGTGGCGCACTACTACCCCTACTGCGACAGCGGCAGCACCTTCGTGGCCGAATGCGACCATGCGACCTGGGTCGCCGCCGGCATGGAGTCCATGAGCAACGACGAGCGCCAGGCCCTCTTCGAGCGCATCTTCGCGCCCGAGCTGGAGGGCGCGCCGCTGATCTCCAACAACTCGAACTGGCGGCAGTTCCCGGTCACACAGAACCGCCACTGGACGGTCGGCCGCACCGTGCTGATCGGCGACGCGCAGACCAGCGCCCATTTCTCGATCGGCTCGGGCACGCGCATTGCCATGGAAGACGCCATCGCGCTCGCCGAGGCGCTGACCGAGCCCCTGCCGGACGGCGCTGCAGAGTGCGCGACCGAAGGCGGGGCCGAGCCCGCAGCCCTGGCGCGGCTGGCGCGCTTCGTCGCGGCGCGCGGCCCCGAGAAGGCCAAGCTGCTCGGCGCCTCGCGCAAGTCCTATCTTTGGTATGAGGACATCGGCCAGTGGATGCGGCGCTACACACCGCTTGAGTTCATCCATGCCTTCATGACCCGCACCGGCCGCATGGGCGAGGAGCGCCTGTCGGAGCAGTATCCGCAGCTCTACGCGCAGTTCGAGCGGGCCGGTCTTGTCGGCGCGGAACCCCTGGTGGGCCCGGCGGCCGCGTCGGATGCGGACGTCGCGGCCGCTGCCGGCGCACCGACTGCGGCGCACGGGCAGGCCGCATGATCTCCAGTTACGAAGCGCTCGTCTCGCGCGAGCCGTTCATCGTGCGCAAACGCGTGCGCTGGGCCGAATGCGACCCGGCAGGCGTGGTCTACACCGGCCGCTTCAGCGACTACCTGCTCACGGCTGTCAACCATGTGTTCGACGAGCTGGGCCAGGGCCACTATGCGCGCTGGCTCAAGACGCTCGACGTGGACACGCCCTGCAAGGGCATGGAGCTGGAGTTCCACGCGGCGCTGTGGCCGGAGGACGTGTTCGACATGCATTGCGACGTTCCCGCCATCCGCGAGCACAGCTTCGACATCCGCGTGCGGGCGCGCCGCCCGGACGGCAGCGCGGTGTTCACCGGGCGCTTCTCGCCCATCTGCATCAGCCGCGAGGTTCGCAGGCGCGTGCCCATCCCACCGGCCCTGCGCGCGGCGCTGGGCTTTCTGCATACCCCCTCCTCATGAACCGACCCATCCGCATCGGGCAGATCGTGCCCAGCTCCAACACCACCATGGAAACCGAGGTGCCCGCGATCCTGCGCTCGCGCGAAGCGCTGTTTCCCGAGCGCTTCACCTTCCACGGCTCGCGCATGCGCATGCACAAGGTCACGCCGGAGGAGCTGGCCGCGATGAACCGCGAGGGTCTGCGCTGCGCGGCCGAGCTGGCCGATGCACGGGTCGATGTGATGAGCACGGCCTGTCTGGTGGCCATCATGGCGCAGGGCCCGGGCTACCACCGCGAGGTCGAGGCCGACTTCGCCCGCGTCGTGCAGGACAACGGCGCGGCCAGCCGGGTGATGACCTCGGCCGGCGCCCTGATTCACGGGCTGCGCGGCCTGGGCGCACGCCGCATCGCGCTCATGGCCCCCTACATGAAGCCGCTGACGGCCAAGGTGGTGGCCTATATCGAGAACGAAGGCATCGAGGTCGTCGACAGTCTCTGCTTCGAGATCCCCGACAACCTGGAGGTGGGTCGGCGCGACCCGATGCAACTGCTCGACGACGTCCGGCGGCTGAACGTGGCCAACGCCGACGTCGTGGTGCTGTCGGCCTGCGTGCAGATGCCGTCGCTGCCGGCACTCCAGATCGCACAGGACCGCCTGGGCGTGCCGGTCACGTCGACCGCCGCCTGCACGGCGCGCACCATGCTCGACCTGCTGGGCCTGCCGGCCGGCGTTCCGGGATTCGGCGCCGTGCTGGCCTGACTCAGATCTTCTGCAGCAGCGCCTGCAGCTTGCCCGGGTGAGGCGGCTTGCCCAGGCAGGCCTGCGCCCCGGCAAAGCGGCTGCGCAGGCGCACGGCAAAGCCCACGTCCTGCGCAAAGGCGATCACCGGAGCCGGCGGCGCCAGGACCGTGAGCCGGCGCAGCAGCGCCCAGCCATCGGCATCGGGCAGGTCCAGGTCGAGCAGGATGACCTGGTAGTGCTTGATCTTGACCAGCTCCTCCACGCGCGCGGCCGAATCGGCCTCGTCCACGTCGAGCAGCCCGACCGAGGCCAGCTTGGCGCGCAGGTAGAAGCGCTGGTCGGCATCCGCGCCCGACACCAGGGCCCGCTTGCCCGGCGCGGCGGCAGTCGGCGCCACCGGATCGAGATCAAGGTCGAAGTCCACCGTGGGCGGCGGCGCGAACAGCTCGTCCATCGCCTGGACCACGTCCGGCCAGACCAGGGGCCGCACGAAGCTGCGCACCGCATGGGCCGGCGTGATGGCGCCGACCCAGATGAGCTTGAGATCGGGATCGGTGTTGGGCGACTCCAGCGCCTGGCGGCCCTCGGCCGTCTGGCCGTCCACCAGCGCCAGGCGCGGCGGCTCGGGCGCGTCGGGCGTCCACAGCACGTAGGTGGCGGCACGCTCGTCCGACAGCCGGAATACGGTGTTCAGGGCGTGCCGCTCCACATCGGTGAATCCGACCACCTTCACGAAGACGCGATCGCCCATCCTGCGCATTCCCTTGTTTGTAACAGCCATCAAATTATGCCGGCTCCGGCGGTTGGCCGGCACGGCGCGACCCGCTTTATCCGGCTTCGCGCAGAAATCCCGCGCCAGCCCGCGTCCTGCTTCGCGAATAAGCTTATCCGCATAAAGCGCGAACTAAAAAATCGTTGGGCTTCATAAGGGCGACTCCTATAGTCGCGCCAATGCACGATCTGGCCTTTGTCTTCGCGGGTTTTGTCGTCGGCCTGATCGTCGGGCTGACCGGGGTGGGCGGCGGCTCGCTCATGACGCCGCTGCTCATCTTCGTGTTCGGCGTCAAGCCGCACCTGGCCATCGGCACCGACCTGCTGTTTGCCGCCTTCACCAAGATGGGCGGATCCATCCGCCTGGCGCGCGCCCGGATCATCGACTGGCCGGTCGTGGGCTTGGTGGCCGCCGGCAGCCTGCCGGCGTCGCTGCTCACCCTGCTGGCGCTGCGCCAGCTCGGTCCGGCCAACCCCGCCGTGCAGCAGGCCATGACGACCACGCTGGGTGTCGCGCTGCTGCTGACCGCCGTGGCCTCGCTCTACAAGGCCGTCGCCGGCAAGACCGCCCCCCGCCATGTGGCGCCGCATGCGCAGGCCGCTGCGGCACGGCCGAAGCACTGGGCCCTGCCGGTGGCCTTCGGCGCGCTGATCGGCATGCTGGTCACGCTCACATCGGTCGGCGCCGGCGCCATCGGCGTGCTCGTCCTCATGCTCCTGTACCCGGCCCTGCCGCTGCCGCGCATCGTGGCCGCCGACATTGCCCACGCCGTGCCGCTCACGCTGGTCGCCGGCCTGGGCCATGCGTCCATCGGCTCGGTCGACTGGTCGCTGCTCGGCTGGCTGCTGGCGGGCTCGCTGCCCGGCATCTGGCTCGGCACGCGACTGGTGCAGCGCACGCCCGAACGCGCGATCCGCGCCCTTCTTTCCATCCTGCTGGCCTATGCCGGCACCAAGCTGATCGCGCTCTAGACGCTTTCGCCCTTTCCCGCCCCACGCCATGTACCAATACACCGACTTCGACAAACAGTTCGTCAAGCTGCGCGCCCAGCAGTACCGCGACCAGCTCGAGCGCTGGCAGGCCGGCAAGCTCAGCGAGGACGAGTTCCGCCCGCTGCGCCTGCAGAACGGCTGGTATGTCCAGCGCTATGCGCCGATGCTGCGGGTCGCCGTTCCGTATGGCGAGCTGTCGAGCGCGCAGGTTCGCGTGCTGGCCCGCATCGCGCGCGAGTACGACCAGCCGCGCCCCGAGCTGTTCAACGAGGCCCAGTCGCGCCAGACCCGCCTGGGCGCATTGCCGCTCAAGAACGGCCAGTCCATCAACACCCGGCTGACCACCGGCTACGCCCACTTCACCACGCGCCAGAACGTCCAGTACAACTGGATTCCCCTCGACAAGAGCGCCGACGTGATGGACCTGCTCGCCAGCGTGGGCATGCACGGCATCCAGACCAGCGGCAACTGCATCCGCAACATCACGAGTGACGAACGCGCCGGCATCGCCGTCGACGAGATCGCCGATCCGCGGCCGTTCGGCGAGATCCTGCGGCAGTGGAGCACCCTGCACCCCGAGTTCGCCTTCCTGCCGCGCAAGTTCAAGATCGCCATCAGCGGCGCCCGCGAAGACCGCGCCGCCACGGCCTGGCACGACGTCGGCCTGCATCTGGTGCGCAACGAGGCCGGCGAGCTGGGCTTTCGTGTGCTGGTGGGCGGCGGCATGGGCCGCACGCCGATCACCGGCACGGTGGTGCGCGAGTTCCTGCCCTGGAACCAGATCATGAACTACCTCGAAGCCGTGATCCGCGTCTACAACCGCTATGGCCGCCGCGACAACATGTACAAGGCGCGCATCAAGATCCTGGTCAAGGCCGAGGGCCAGAAGTACATCGACGCGGTCGAGGCCGAGTACCGCCAGATCGTCGAGCATGACGGCGCGCCGCACACCATCACCCAGGCCGAATACGACCGCGTGGCCGCCAGCTTCGTGCCGCCCGCGCTTGACTGCAACCGCCGCGACGCCGAGGCCAAGATCGCGAACATCCTGCGCGCGGCTGCCGAAGACGACGTGGAATTCGGGCGCTGGCTGCAGCAGAACGTGGCACCGCACAGCAACCCCGACCTGCGCGCCGTGACGCTGTCGTTCAAGCGCCTGGGCCAGGCACCTGGCGACGCGACGGCCGACCAGCTCGACATCGCGGCCGACCTGGCCGACCGCTTCAGTGCCGGCGAAGTGCGCGTCACCCACGACCAGAACCTGCTGCTGCCCTGGGTCCGCTGCGACCAGCTGCCCGAGCTGTGGCAGGCGGCGCGCAAGGCAGGTCTCGCCCGCCCGAACATCCGCCTGCTCACCGACATGATCGCCTGCCCCGGCGGCGACTTCTGCTCGCTGGCCAACGCCCGCTCCATTCCCGTGGCCGAGGCCATCACCGCCCGCTACCAGGACATGGACGAGCTGCACGACCTGGGCGAAATCGACCTGCACATCAGCGGCTGCATCAACTCCTGCGGCCATCACCACAGCGGCCACATCGGCATCCTGGGCGTCGACAAGGACGGCAAGGAGTGGTACCAGATCACCCTCGGCGGCTCCGACGGCTCGACCCTCTCGGGCGCTGCGGGTGCCGGCAAGGTGGTCGGCCCGTCTTTCTCGGCCGCCGAAGTGCCCGAGGTGATCGAGGCCGTGCTCGACACCTACCGCTCGCTGCGCCAGGCCGACGGGCAGGCGAGCGAGACCTTCATCGACACGCTGCGCCGCGTCGGCCACGAACCGTTCAAGCTCGCCGCCAACGGCGCACGCCTTGCCGGCCGCGCCACCGCCTGACCTCTGGAGTCCACCGCATGAAAATCCTCGCATTCCACGAGCAGGCCGAGCACCCGCAGCCGCACAACGTGCTCACGCTGCCCAATGACGCCGACCCCGCCAGCATCTCGCTCGAAGGCGTGCAGCGCATCGACCTGCACTTTCCCAAGTTCACCGACGGCCGGGCCTACAGTCAGGCGCACCTGCTGCGCCGCCGGCTCGGCTTCAAGGGCGAGATCCGCGCCACCGGCGACGTGCTGATCGACCAGCTCGTGCACATGCAGCGCACCGGCTTTGACGTCGCGGTGCTGCGCGAAGGCGTGGACAAGGCCGACGCGCAGCGCCAGTTCGACCGCTTCCAGGGCTTCTACCAGGGCGACATCGTGCATCCGGCGCCGCATTTCCGCGAGGCCGCCACGGCGGACGCCGCATGAGCGCCATCGACCTCTACGCCCGGCCCTCCGCCGGCTTCGAGGCCCGGCTTGCGGCATCGATCGCGCTGCTGCGCGACGTGGCGCGCCAGCACGCGCCGCTCACCCAGGCCTCCAGCCTGGGCGTGGAAGACATGGTCGTCACGCACCTGCTCGGCGAGGCCGGAATCGACGCCAGCATCTTCGTGCTCGACACCGGCATGCTGCACGCCGAGACGCTCGCGCTGATCGGGCGGCTGGAGGCGCGCTATGGTCGCACGGTGGACATCTACCGCCCGCGCCAGGACGTGGCCGACGCCTTCGTCGCGCAGTACGGCGCCGACGCCATGTACCGCAGCATCGAGCTGCGCAAGCGCTGCTGCGACATCCGCAAGATGGAGCCGCTGGCCCGCGCGCTCGAAGGCAAGGCCGGCTGGATCACCGGCCTGCGCCGCGAGCAGTCGGCCGCCCGCGCCGACGTGCCCGACGTCGAGCAGCAGGCCGGCCGCATCAAGGTCAACCCGCTGGCAGGCTGGAGCCTGGGCGACGTGTGGCACTACGTGGCCACGCAGCAGATCCCCTACAACCCGCTGCACGACCAGTTCTACCCCAGCATCGGCTGCGCGCCCTGCACCCGCGCGGTCACGCTCGGCGAAGACCCGCGCTCGGGCCGCTGGTGGTGGGAGCAGGAAAGCGCCAAGGAGTGCGGCCTGCATGTCGCTTCGTCGCTGCCGGGTGCCTCGTCGCTGCCGGGTGCCTCGTCCATCATTCCCATCAAGGAGGTTGCCGCATGAACGCGCGTACCGAACCCCAACTGCTCGCCCACCTGAGCAACCAGCACCTGGACGCGCTGGAGGAAGAAGCCATCTTCGTGCTGCGCGAGGTGGCCGCCGCATTCGAGCGGCCGGCCCTGCTGTTCTCCGGCGGCAAGGACTCGCTGGTGCTGCTGCGCTGCGCAGAAAAGGCTTTCGGCCGCGGCCGCATCCCTTACCCGCTGCTGATGATCGACACCGGCCACAACTTCCCCGAGGTCACCGACTTCCGTGACTTCCGCGCGAGCGAGCTGGGCGCACAGCTGATCGTGCGCAGCGTGGAAGACTCCATGAAGCGCGGCACCGTGCGCCTCGCGCACGAGGGCGAGTCGCGCAATGTGCATCAGTCGGTCACGCTGCTTGAGGCCATCGAGGAGTTCCGCTTCGACGCGCTCATCGGCGGCGCCCGCCGCGACGAGGAAAAGGCCCGCGCCAAGGAGCGCATCTTCTCGCACCGCGACAGCTTCGGCCAGTGGCAGCCCAAGGCGCAGCGCCCCGAGCTGTGGACGCTGTTCAACACCCGGCTGCAGCCGGGCGAGCATTTCCGCGTGTTCCCGATCTCCAACTGGACGGAACTCGACGTGTGGCAGTACATCGAGCGCGAAGAGATCGCCCTGCCCTCGATCTACTACACCCACAAGCGCCAGGTCGTCGAGCGCAAAGGCCTGCTGGTGCCGGTGACGCCGCTGACGCCGCCGCGTGCGGGCGAACAGGTGGTCGAGCGCGACGTGCGCTTTCGCACCGTGGGCGACATCACCTGCACCTGCCCGGTCGACAGCCTCGCGGCCACTGCTGCAGAGATCGTGATCGAGACCCTGGCCGCCGACGTCAGCGAGCGCGGCGCCACCCGCATGGACGACAAGACCTCCGACGCGTCCATGGAAAAACGCAAGAAAGACGGGTACTTCTGATGAGCACCACCACCCTCGACCCCGTGGCCGCCGCCGTGGCGTCGGCCCTCGCACCAACGACTGCCCAGGCGGGCGACACCCGCACCGCCCTGCGCTTCATCACCTGCGGCAGCGTCGACGACGGCAAGAGCACGCTGATCGGCCGCCTGCTGGTCGACAGCCGCACCGTGCTGCAGGACCAGCTCGCGGGCGTCCAGCGCGGCGGCGAGACCGATCTGGCCCTGCTGACCGACGGCCTGAGCGCCGAGCGCGAACAGGGCATCACCATCGACGTGGCCTACCGCTACTTCTCGACCGCCGGCCGCAAGTTCATCATCGGCGACGCACCGGGCCACGAGCAGTACACCCGCAATATGGTCACGGCGGCCTCCAGCGCCGACGCCGCCGTGGTGCTGGTGGACGCCACCAAGCTGCCCTGGGCCAATGGCGCGAGCGAAGCCGCCTCGCATGACCTGCTGGTGCAGACGCGCCGCCACACGCTGCTGGTGAACCTGCTGCGCGTGCCGTCGATCGTCTTTGCCATCAACAAGCTCGATGCGGTGGCCGATGCCACCCTGGCCTTCGAGCGCATCAGTGCGGCGCTGTCGGACTTTGCCCAGGCGGCCGGCATCCGCGTGACGGCCATCGTCCCGGTATCGGCGCTCAAGGGCTGGAACGTGGTCGACCGCGCCCAGCCCGGCACGGACCAGCCTGCCAGCGAATCCGCCTGGTGCGGCTACCGCGGCCCGAGCCTGCTCGAACTGCTCGAAGCGCTGCCCGTCACCGCCGCCGACACGGCGCAACCCTTTGCCTTTCCGGTGCAGTGGGTCGAAAAGTTCTCGTCCTCCGCCGACACCACGCAGGGCCGCCGCGTGTTCTGGGGCCGCGTGGCCGCAGGCGGCGTGCAGCCGGGCCAGCTCGTCACCGTCCTGCCCGGCGGCCAGAGCGCCCGCGTCGCGCAGGTGCTCGACCATGCCCGCGTCGCGCGCAGCGTGCTGGCCGGCCACAGCGCCGGCATCGTGCTGGACCGCGAGGTCGACGTGTCGCGTGGCGACTGGCTGCTGGCCGAAGCCAGCTTCGAGCCCCGGCGCGAGCTGTCGGCCACCGTGGCCTGGCTCGACGACGAGCCGCTCGTGCCCGGCCGGGCCTACTGGGCACTGCATGGCCACCGCTGGATCAAGGCCAAGGTGCGCCGCATCGTCCACCGGCTGGACGTCAACACCCTGGCGGAAGACGAGGCCACGCAACTCGAGCCCAATGCCATCGGCCATGTGGAAATCGTTCTGCAGGAAGCCGTCGCCACCCTGCCCTATGCGCAGTCGCGCGCGCTCGGCTCCCTGGTGCTGGTGGACACCGCGACCCACAAAACCTCCGCGGCGGTGCTGGTTCACTGACACAAAGCAACGAAGATGCAGAAAAAGCCAATAAAATCAGGGGTTTCCCTGATCCATCGTCCAAGAACAACGCCATGACCCACGTCGTCACCGAATCCTGTATCAAGTGCAAGTACACCGACTGTGTCGACGTGTGCCCCGTGGATTGCTTCCGCGAAGGCCCCAACATGCTGGTGATCGACCCGGATGAATGCATCGACTGCGCCGTCTGCATCCCCGAGTGCCCGGTCAACGCCATCTATGCCGAGGAAGACGTGCCCGGCGACCAGATGGCCTTCATCAAGCTGAACGTCGAGCTGGCGCGTGCGCCGGGCTGGACCAGCATCACCAAGCGCAAGCCCGCCTTGCCCGAAGCCGAAGAATGGAAGGACAAGACCGGAAAGATCTCCGAGCTTGTCCGCTGAGAACCCGCCCAGGACGCCATGGAACCTCAACTCAATCAGGAAGTGATCAATACCGCCGCCGCCCATGAAGGCCCGATCGAGACCGATGCGGTCATCGTCGGCGCCGGCCCCGTCGGCCTGTTTCAGGTGTTCGAGCTGGGGCTGCTCGAGATCAAGGCCCACGTCATCGACTCGCTCGCCTACCCCGGCGGCCAGTGCGTGGAGCTGTACCCCGACAAGCCCATCTACGACATTCCCGCCGTGCCGGTCTGCACCGGCCAGGAGCTGACCGACAACCTGCTCAGGCAGATCGAGCCCTTCGGCGCGACCTTCCACTTCGGCCAGGAAGTCACCACCGTCGCGCGCCAGGACGACGGCCGCTTCTTCGTCGAAACGTCCAAGGGCACGCGCTTTCTCACCAAGACGATCTTCATCGCCGCCGGCGTGGGCGCCTTCCAGCCCAAGCAGCTGCGGGTGGACGGGCTGGAGCAGTTCGAAGGCAAGCAGTTCCACTACCGCGTCAAGAATCCGGCCGACTTTGCCGGCAAGAACCTCGTGATCGTAGGCGGTGGCGACTCCGCGCTCGACTGGGCGCTGAACTTCGTGGCCGACGGCCCGAACAAGGCCGAGAGCGTCATCCTCGTGCACCGCCGTGACGGCTTCAAGGCCGCGCCCGCGAGCGTGGCCAAGATGAAGGAGCTGTGCGACGCCTACGAGATGCAGTTCATCGTCGGCCAGGTCACCGGCTACGAAGAGAAGGACGGCCGCCTCACCGGCGCCAAGGTCACCGGCGCCGACGGCGTCACGCGCGTGGTGCCGCTGGACGTGCTGCTGGTCTTCTTCGGCCTGAGTCCCAAGCTCGGTCCGATCGCCGACTGGGGCCTGGACATCGAGCGCAAGCAGCTCAAGGTCGACACCGAGAAGTTCTCGACCAACATCCCGGGCATCTTCGCGGTGGGCGACATCAACACCTACCCGGGCAAGAAGAAGCTCATCCTCTCGGGCTTCCATGAGTGTGCGCTGGCCGCCTTCGCCGCAGCGCCCTTCATCTTCCCCGACAAGAAGATCCACCTGCAGTACACGACCACGTCGCCCAAACTGCACAAGGTGCTGGGCGTCGAGACCCCGGTCTTCGACGACTGATCGCGCCGGCCCTGTCCACGCGCACCGGGCCCGCTCTCACCGCCTTCACGCGACGCCCGCGCGTCGCATACAATCCGCACTTCGCTAGGGGTGTTGCCGCGCAAGCGGCGACTGAGAAAGTCCCTTTGAACCTGATTGAGGTAATCCTCGCGCAGGGAAGCAAGCTATAGCGGCGGCGCCTTTTTCTCGGGGGCGCATCCACGCCGCAGCAAGCCGACCTGCCATTTCGTTTCAAGGAAAACGTCATGGCATTTTTTTCGCCTGTAGTTCCGTTCCGTGTCCCTTCCCGGCCATCACGCCGCGCCCCCTGGGCCGCGCGCCGCTCCCCCGTGGCCCTGGCCGCCTCACTGGCCACATCATTGGTTGCCCTGCTGGGCGCTGCACCGGCCATGGCTCAAAGCACGGCCACCGGCACGCTGCGCACCGTAGAAGTCAACTCCCGCAGTGCCACGCCGGTGGACGTCACCGGCTTCGGCGACTTTCCGGCGCGTGAAGTGCCGGTGTCGGCCACCGTCATCGACCGCTCGCAGATCGAAGGCAGCGGCGCCCGGCGCCTGGCCGACCTCGTGAAGTTCGACGCCTCGGTCAGCGACGCCTACAACGCGCCCGGCTACTGGGACGACCTCAACATCCGTGGCTACGAGCTGGACCCGCGCTACAACTACCGCCGCGAAGGCCTGCCCGTCAGCGGCGAGACCGCCACCCCGCTCGACAACAAGGAGCGCGTCGAGATCCTCAAGGGCACGAGCGGCATCCAGGCCGGCACCAGCGCGCCGGGCGGCCTGGTCAACTACGTCGTCAAGCGGCCGACCGAGACGCCGCTGCGCGAGGTCACGCTGGGCGTGTCGGAGCGCGGCAGCACGCTGCTCAAGCTCGACCTGGGCGGGCGCAGCACCAACAAGGTCCTCGGCTACCGGCTCAACGTGGCGCAGGAGACCCTGCGGCCGAACACCGAATCGGCCCAGGGGCGGCGCAGCCTGCTCGCGTTTGCAGGCGACGTGCGCTTCAGCCGCGACACCCTGCTGCAGGGCGAGTTCGAGTGGAGCAGCCAGACCCAGCCCAGCGTGCCGGGCCTGAGCATGCTCGGCGCCAGCCTGCCGCCGGTGGGCAACCCCAACGTCAACCTCAACAACCAGGCCTGGTCCCAGGCCAACAACTTCGACAACCTCACCGGCACGCTGCGTCTGGAGCAGGCGATCAACACCGCCTGGGCCTGGTCGGCCCAGTATGGCGCGCAAAACCTCAAGACCAACGACCGCCTGGCCTATCCCTTCGGCTGCTTCGACGCCGGCACCGGCAACTACTACGCCGACCGCTACTGCCCCGACACCGCCACCGGCACGCCGGGCGTCGGGCTGGCCGACATCTACGACTTCCGCAGCGAGAACGAGCGCCGCCGCCAGCAGGCGCTGCAGCTCAAGCTGCAGGGTGCGTTCGACGTCGGCAGCGTCAAGCACAACCTGTCCACCGGCGTGCTGCGCAGCGTCCTGCGCAACCGCTTCGGCTTCCAGACCGACGACTCCGTCGTGGTCGGCCAGGCCACGACCGACGGCCGCACGCCGATCCCGGCGGCCAATCCGCCGCTGGCCTTCATCTCGCCCAACACCAACCGGGACGAGCGCTCCACCGAATTCTTCGTGCACGACGTGGCACGCTGGGGCGGCGGCTTCACCAGCTGGCTCGGACTGCGCCACACGCGCATCGACCGCAGCAGCGTGCGCACCGACGGCAGCCGCGCGACGGGCTATGCGCAAAGCTTCACCACACCATGGATCGGCGCCAGCTACGAAATCACGCCCGCCATCTCGGTCTACGGCAGCTGGGGCCGCGGCATCGAGTCGGAAGTCACGCCCAACCGCTCGCGCTACGCCAACGCCGGCGTGGCCCTGCCGGCCATCGAAAGCACGCAGAAGGAAGTGGGCCTCAAGGGCGGCGCCGGCGCCACGCAATGGCAGCTTGCCGTGTTCGACATCAAGCGGCCCGTTACCTCCGAAACCCAGCTGGTCGGCACGCTCTCGGCCGCGCAGATCGCCACCCTGTGCCCGGCAAGCCCGGCCGACTGCCGCCTGCGCGGCTTCGACGGCAATGCGCGGCACCGGGGCCTTGAGGCCTCGGTGCAGACGCAGCTCGGCGCCTGGAAACTCGGATCGGCGCTGAGCCTGATCCACGCGCGCCGCCACAGCGCCGACCCGACGATCGATGGCCGCAAACCCACCAACGTGCCCGACCACATCCTGCGCGCCAACGCCGAATACGCGCTCGCTGCCGTGCCCGGCCTCACCCTCGGCGCGAGCGTCAGCCGCGAAGGCGAGCGCATGGTCGTCGACAACAGCACCGAGCAGGTCGCGCTGCCCGCCTGGACCCGCGTGGACGCCCTGCTGCGCTACGAGCACACGCTCTTTCCCGGCACGCAGACCACCTGGCTGCTCGGCATCGACAACCTGCTGGACCGCCGCTACTGGAAGGAGTCGCCCACCAAGTTCGGCCACATCTACCTCTACCCGGGCGCCGAACGCACTTTCCGCATCAGCATGCGCACCAGCTTCTGAAAGCCGAAAAAATCACGCTATAATCTGAGGCTTGTTCCTCGATAGCTCAGTCGGTAGAGCGCCGGACTGTTAATCCGTAGGTCCCTGGTTCGAGCCCAGGTCGAGGAGCCAAAAAGCGAACGGAATTAGGCACTTCAGCGGTAACGCTAAGTGCCTTTTTTCTTGCCTTGTTCGAATTGGTTGGAAGTTATCCCATATCCAATTTTCGGACCCGCGATGCTTCAGTGCTTCAATCGACCACGGCGGACGCGCGCGCAGAAAGGCTAGTTGACAGATTCAAGAATTCGCAAAGATAATCGGTTGACAAATCCGTATTTTTGCAAAGAAAGGTGTCGTCCATGCTGCCTTCGCCCTCCAAGTTCCACCCCGAGCTGAACGATCATATGCTCAGCATCGTTGCCGAAAAATTGCTGGAGGTTCGGTACACGACTCTTCGAGAGATGGACTCGGAGTACGACGACAACTACACGAGAGAGACCGCTGTCTTCGGCCGGCAGCGAAATGCGGTAATTGAAATGGCAATGTCGACCCCGGGGATGGACTTGGTGCACGCTGGAATGGATGTCACGTTCAAGATCGGCAGCGTCCCGTGCCGCTTTTTTACGGACGACCCAGTCGCCCCGCAAAAGGGCGGTTTCTTTAGACGGAATCGCGTGGATAGCTTGTTCGCGGCCGAAGATGAACTGCCGGTCATGTGGCGATTCATCGTGGAGCGCGCCTTCTCGGATGAAGAAGAAGATCGCGTTTTCTTGGCGGGCTTCAACGCGTTCTTGGAGAAGGTTAGCGAGTGGGAATTCCGGCCGGGCCGCGCCACCCTTACGGCCGTCGACAGCGACGTGCCTCCTACGATCAACATAGGGCCGGCGTCCGTTGCACTCAAACCGACTTACGAAGACGCGAAGAAGTTCGCGGGCAACGCGGATGGCGAGTGAGCCATGGAGGCAGTATTCAACGGGGCAGCCCTCCGGCTGGCCCGGACACTCAATGACTTCTCACTTGAGGACGTTGCTGATCGTCTAGGCAAGACGCGTCAATACCTTCATAAGCTTGAGACGACCATCAGCGATCCGAACGCCGAGCTAGTGAGCCAGCTCGCGTTTGCGCTGAGCGTCCGCCCGGAGTTCTTCTATGAGTTGCAGGCAGTGTCCTTCTCAGAGGACAACGTGCATTTTCGGAAGATGTTTACGGCGCGTTCAGCTGCTAAGCAGACCGTAATCGCTAAAGCCGAGCTTCTTAGACGGCTAGTAGCGTTGCTGGAGCGTGAACTGAGTCTTCCGGATGTGCGGATTCCGGAGGTCCCGAAACCGTCGACGGTCGATGAGATAGAGACCGCCGCGGAGACCTGCAGGAAGGAATGGGGGCTGGGTATGGGACCCATCTCAAATGTGGTCAGGCTCGCGGAGAACATCGGCGCTGTGGTTACCACTTTCACAGGAACTTCGAGGGAAGTCGATGCACTCTCTGTCGGCGTTGAGCGCCCACTGATCATTCGGAATGATGCAAAGGAAAGCCCTTGCAGGCTACGCTTCGACGTGGCGCACGAACTTGGTCACGCCGTACTTCACCCTGGGAAGGTCACGGGAGACAGAGTAAGCGAGGGGGAGGCGAATCGCTTCGCAAGCGCCTTGCTTGTACCGAAGACCATGATGGTTAAATTGTTTCCTAAGACTCGTGGCATCCGCCAGTTGGACTGGCGAGGCATCAGCGAATTCAAGCTCACGTGGGGAGTGAGCAAGTCGGCGCTTCTGTATCGAGCGCGTCAGTTGGAGCTGATTAGTGATCAGCAGTACCGATCCGGCGTGATCAGCTTGCGTCGGCTAGGAGAGGCCATCAAAGAACGTGAGGATGACAAGCTAGTCCCCGAGCAGCCTGAACTGCTCAACACGTGTCTCAATCTTCTCGCCTCAGCGAAGGGGGTTACGCTCGCCCATATTGCTCGCAGGTTGAACGTTCAAGTCGCGCTCTTGGCGCCTTTTGTTCACATACGTACAGCGGGTGGTGAGCCTATTAACAATGTCGTTGAACTCAGGAAGTTCGCTGCCTAAGACGGCGTTTGTGGCATTAAGGCTACGCTGAAAAAGGTCCACCAATTGCCCCTGTGATGCGTTGAGCGATTCATGAAACAGCAAACCCTTGCCATGGAAGCGGACAAGAACTTCGAGCAATTCCGTCGCCCGACGCGACGCGATCTGTTCCTCAAG
>JBGAIH010000004.1:11616-215506 GCA_044225675.1 Burkholderiaceae bacterium | reverse complement strand
TCCGTCCGAAGATGGCCTGAGGGCCCGGAACGACCTCGAAATCTCATTCGAAGACGCTCCAGACCGGGCATTCCTTCAATCCTCGCAGCGCTCGGACGATCAGATCGACATCGTTTGCGAGTTGTTCAGACCTTCCCTAGGGGATATGACTTCGGGGAAAGTCGTCAATTTATCGACCCGTCGCTGAAGGGAAGTATCGGTTACTCACCCGGCGGCAAGACTGGTGCATCTGTAGGTGGGTCAGTGGCTATTCAAGGCTCGATTTATGACAGAGGGCGTAGAAAATGAAAGTTAAATCCTATGTCGTGGTGGCGGCGTTTGCTTTGGGTGGCATCGGATTTGGCGCAGCGTGGTATCTCGCCGCCACTTCAAAGGACGTTGAGTTTGCGCGGAAGCAAATTTCAGAGTCGGCCGATACGGTCAAGGAATTCGGCAAGGTAGAAGGACTGGTGCTTGTTGGATTCAGAATTTCCTCTGAGCGGTCTTATTTGACCTTCTGGATGAGGGGTGCATCTGGAAAAAAGCTAGCAACCTTTGTGGTGAACAAACGGGAAAGCGCTTGGACGTTAGAGCGTCAGCCTGAATAGGATGGATGGCGATGTCATCACCAGTAGCCCAGATGGAAAGGCAATACACAACAGGCCGGCGGCAAATGAAATCCACTGACACCAACATGTGCCATCATTTCTGATCGCGACATGCGCTACTTTGTGATCGAAGACGGGTTGGATGTTTCGGCCTACGACTCATTGGAGTAGGCGGTTCGCGCCATCGAGCCTGAAGACGTCCTTCGCATGAAGTTGTATGACGAATGGGGCAATGAGCATCCTCTGTCAGTCGAGCGCAGACAGGTTCGATTTCTTGGGATTTGGCCTACCGCCGTTGTTTCGACGACGGCCAGTATTTCTTCGAACGCGGCGGCGCTCGAATTTGAAACCTGCGTGCGCGAGTACGCACGCAAGGCGGCCAATCTGCCATCGGACGTGGACTTACCCCGATTGGTCGACTTGATTGCAAACTACCAGGGGATTCAGCGAGGAAAATCTCCAACGACCCTATAGGTCGCTACAACGGAAAGATTTGTACTCGCGATGTACCGCTCGTCACCACGGGAGCGGGCATCCTGATAGGCGCCGGAATCGGCACGGTCGCTGCGGCCTAGGAATTGCTCGAAGTTCTTGTCCGCTTCCATGGCAAGCTTGCTGTTTCATGAAACGCTCAACGCATCACAGGGCCAATTGGTGGACCTTTTCAGCGTAGCCTTAGAAATTTCTCAGAACTTCTTCGATGGCAGAGGTTTTCCATACATGCCCCAAATCTGAATCATGTCGCACCCGGCCGCTGTAAATTCCCAAAAGCTTGGTGACCTCGCTGCCAAATACCGTGTTCCCCTCGGTGTCTGTGTATCCGCTTTTCTTGATCACGACTGCGCTGCCGGATTGCCCCGGTCGTGTTCGGCAATCAATTAAAAACATCGGCAGGCCTTGGTAATCAATTTCCGGTTCAGAGGCGATAAACCCAGTAGCCCAAACCGCAGTTTGGTTAGCGTGAATGCCAAAGGGAAATCCAATGACACTGGCCTGTGCAGCAACGCTAACACGCATATCAGAACCATCGTTGGGATTGTAGGGATACAACTGCACATCAGCTAGGTTCGTCAGAGGAAGTGCAACCAGGTCAAATCTTTCGTTACTCAGCGGATGTTCCAACCAAAGCGCTGCTCCCGAGGGATCGAGAAGTGGCTCGATCGTTGCCACTTTCATGCCTAACTGTTGATGTAAATTGTGATGGATGCGTATGCGATTAGGGATGGCTGCGTGTTTTGTATCGATCAATGCCTTCGTCTCAATATGCCGACCTGTCACGTTGTGCCAGTTCGTGATAAGCGCGGGCCTTCCGGAGTGGCCGTGGCATATGAAGCCGGTGCCGGTTGACAGAAGCGTCTCGTCGAACAACATCTCAATGAAGAGCGACTTGACAGACTCCACGGCAATGTGGCGCGTGGTCCGTGGGGGAAGTTCAATAAATTTCATTCGGTCCTGCCCTTGTGCTGGACTTGCCGCACGACTCCCTACCCGCCAGAGGCAACGGCGGGCAAGCCGTGCAAACGGCGCATCGTCGGCTCATCGATAGCATACGCCGTCGCAACCATCTGTTGATACGCCGTCATGTTGATATCCTCGCCTAGTTCCGCACGGGCCGCCCCAGCGACTGCGATCAAAGCGGGGTAGCACTCTCGTTGCCTGGCCGCCACTAGGATGCTGAGCTTCGCCCGTGCTTCGTCAAGTGGCACCAGCAGAGCGTCGTGCTCTTTTGCCACGGAGTTTGCCTCTGCCAGTTCACGTTGATGCAGCTTCCCCATCCAGTCGAGCTTTTCCTTTTCAATCGGGCCATCTATACCGCGCGCTCGGATCGCGTTCAGCACGTCAGCGGCTACCCTACGATGTTCCTGTATCCGAGCCAGAAGTCGGTCGATCTCCTGTCGTTGGCGAAGAACCGTTTCGCGCTCAAGGCGAATCGCAACAATAGCGGCCGTCAGCGCGTTGGTTGCCTCGATTACAGCGGCAACCATGGCCGGATGAGCCATCAGATGAATTTTGGCTACGAAGTGTGCGCTGTCGCGCTGCTTGGCAAAAGCTTGCGCGTGAGTCAGGCTGATGTCACCTAGGTACAGCATCGTCTGCAGGCAATCTTGCATGTGCTGGGCGACACCCAAATAAATGTCTCTTCGCAACGTAAGAGAGCGCTCCTTGGCCCTCTGCTCTCGGTCGTTTGCGAGTTGACGGTGGGTGTTCCACCCGCTCACCACGCCGTTGATGAAGATACCGACCATGGCGACGAACGCGCCAAGAACAGCGCCCTTGACTGTATCGGATTGCGCCCAAAACATCGCGAACATAGAACCCTCCATCACCAAGCGCACGCCGCAGCAGCGCGGCGTTGAACCTGCTCGGGCCGCAGCAGTTTACTGTATATTGATACAGTATTCAAGCCGGAGCAGTGCCATGTATGGCCCGAATTGGGCGACGCCGATCGCCACACGCTAGAAGAGAGATTTGCCCGGCACCTACCCGCTCGCAGGCAGGTAAGCGGGACACTCAGGATTGAGCGACTGTCGGAAAAATACTAAACACGTTCACCTCATCCACGGATCAAAGGGACCGTCAGCCTGACCGATGATCCCAACGGAGGGCGAAAAGTCGGCTTCAGAATCGAGCCTCAACAGATGTTGCGACTATGAGGCGAGACTTTCAGAAAAATCGCCCGATTGCCTACATAGTGCCTACACAATGAAAAGGGCTCACCAAAAAATCGGTGAGCCCTCCAGTTTTCTTTGGTAGGACGTACAAGATTCGAACTTGTGACCAACGGATTAAAAGTCCGCTGCTCTACCAACTGAGCTAACGTCCCACGCTTCTCTGTCTGCTGCCTGGCGGCGGGCGCCAGTCAGCAAAGCCTCAAATTATAGCGTCTCGCGCGAGGCAATCCGGTCGAGCACCCAGCCGGCGGCGCATTGGCCGAAGGTGGCCGTGACGCTGACGACCGAGCCGTAGCCGTGGCAGTTGAGCGTGCCGTCGCCTTCGACCGCGCAGGACGGGTCGGGCGGCGCCACGGGCTCTCGGCTGAAGACGCAGGCGATGCCGATGCGCTTGCCCTCGCGCGGGGCGCCGTGGGCCTTGCGCAGGCGGTAGCGAAGCTGGGCCAGCAGCGGATCGTGGGTGGTGGCCGACAGGTCGTCGATGTCCACCTTGTGCGCCAGCCGCTTGCCGCCGGCCGCGCCAACGCTGATGAAAAGGCGCCGGCCCTCGCGCGCCCAGGCCGCCATGGCCGTCTTGGCGGCCACCTGGTCGCAGGCATCGATGACCGCATCCACCCCCGGCGGCAGGATCGCCGGCCAGTTGCCGGCCTCCACGAACTCCTCGATGCCATTGACCACGCAGCCCGGATGGATCTGCGCGATGCGCTCGCGCATGGCCTGGACCTTGGCCTGGCCCACGGTGCCGTCCAGCGCATGGACCTGCCGGTTGATGTTCGATTCGGCGACGTGGTCGAGGTCGATCAGCGTGAGCTGCCCCACCCCGCTGCGGGCCAGCGCCTCGGCCGCCCAGGAGCCGACACCGCCGATGCCGACCACGGCCACGTGTGCCGCCCGCACGCGCGCCGCGCCCTGCACGCCCCAGAGCCGCTCCAGCCCGCCGAACCGGCGCTGCAGGTCAGCACCCTGCGCCTGGGCCTGCATCTGCCCTTGGCCCTGCACCGGGTCATGCGCCGGCGAAGGCACAGCGCCGCCAGGTCCGAGCGCGGCCAGGAGCGCGTCGGGCGCGTTCAAGCCATGCGCTCCAGACGCCAGTTCTGGTACTTGAAGGCCGCCACGGCACCCGCGAGGATCGCCGCGACCGCGACGAAGCTGGTGATGCTCAGCGTGGAGATGCCCGACAGGCCCTGCCCCACGGTACAACCCATGGCGGTGACGCCGCCGACGCCCATGAGCGCGCCGCCAGCCAGGTGGTTGGCGACGTCTTCGGTGCCGCCAAAGCCTTCCCAGCGAAAGCTGCGGGTCACGAGCGCCACCACGGCCGAGCCGACGACCACGCCGAACACCGAGACGATGCCCAGCGTCAGCACCTTGCTCTTGTCGCTGAAGAACATGAGCCAGTCGAGCGTGTAGGCGACGGGCGAGACGAAGCTCAGGGCTTCGGCACGGCCGGAGTTGGTGGCAAGAAAGGCCTCCTGCAGCGTCTCGGGGTGCTCGGCGACGAAGCCCAGGTGCCCGCTGACCCACCACATGGCGGCGACCACGGCGCCGACGCCCAGGCCGGCCAGCAGGTTTTCGCCGCGCCGCTCGGACCGGAGAAAGCCCAGCAGCGCCCAGAGCACGAGCGCGCCGCCGAGCACGAGCGCCAGCACGAGGCCGAGCATCGCCGGCTTGAGGCCGGTGGCCGCCGCGCCGAGCGCCGGCAGCGTGGTGCCGGCCGCGATGTCGACCGCCACCTTGTCGACCGTGGCCACGCGGGCCACGGCGGTGATGCCCTTGAGCGTGGCAAAGGCCGCGACGCCCATGACGCCGAAGACCACCAGCGACTTGAGGTTGCCCGCGCCGATGCGCACCAGCGTCTTGCTGCCGCAGCCCGAGGCGAGCACCATGCCGAAGCCGAACATCGCGCCGCCGACCAGGGCCGACAGCCAGATCCAGCGCGTGGACGCATACAGGGTGCGCGTCGGGTCGACCTGGCCGGCCGACACGAGGGCCGCAAAGCCGATGATGGCGACGCCCATGGCCATGCCCCACTGGCGCATGCGCGTCCAGTCACCCATGTTGACCACGTCACTCACGGCCCCCATGGTGCAGAAGTGGGTGCGCTGGGCAATGGCGCCAAAAATGGCGGAGAGGATGAAGGAGGCCCACAACACCTGGGTTGTGAGCGATTGGAGTTCAGTCGCTTGCATGCCCGGATTTTACGGGCGTGCCCTCATTTGAGGCGCGACAGCCGTTCCTTGGCCGCGACCGCAGCCTCCGATTGCGGATAGACCTTGATCAGGTCCTCCAGCGTCTTGCGCGCAGCGCGCGTGTCCTTGAGCTCGATCTGGCAGTTGGCGATCGACAGGGCCGCCTCGGGCGCGCGCAGATGGTCGGGCGCGCGGCCGATCAGCGACTTGAAGTTGATCACCGCCTCCTTGTAGTTGCGGGTGGCGTACTGCGCATTGCCCAGCCAGAACAGTGCCGAGGGGTTGTAGCCGCTGTTGGGGTAACGCTTGATGAACTCGACGAAGAGGTTCTGCGCGCCGGCGAAGTCGCCCTTGCGGAAGACGCCGAGCGCGGCCTCGTAGTCGCGCTTTTCCTCTGGCGCCGCAGTGAACTCCTTGCCGTCGACCGTGACCTTGGCCGGCTCGAACTGGCGCAGCCGCTCGTCCACGCCCTGGGCGATGTCCTTCTGACGGCGCTGGATCTCGGCCACGTCGCGGGCCAGCTGCTCGTCGGAGCCGCGCAGGCGCGCAAGCTCGGCACGCAGCGCCTCGATCTGGTTCTGCAGCTCCAGCAGACTGCGGCGCAGCTGCACGTTTTCTTCCGACGTGCGCTGCAGTTCGTCGACCGCGCGCCGGTTGGCGCTTTCGGCCGCAAGGCGGTTGGCCTCGACCCGCTGGCGCAGCTCGAGGATGGCGCGGCGGGCCTCGTCGTCGTCGAACAGCGCGGCGCCCGCGCCGAGTGGCATGAGCAGGGGCAGCGCGAGGCAGCAGGCCGACCCGACGGCGGCGACGCCCCGCGCCAGGCGGGAGGAAACGCGCCCCGCCGGAGCGGGCCGCAGGGAGGTGCTCGGGCGACTCATCGGTAGGCGATCTCGGCGCGGCGGTTCTTGGCGAAGGCTTCTTCGGTCATGCCCGTTTCAGCCGGCTTTTCCTTGCCGAAACTCACGGCCTCGACCTGGCTGTCGTTCACGCCCAGCAGGTCGAGCGCGCGGCGCACCGCCTCCGACCGCTTCTGGCCCAGGGCCAGGTTGTACTCGCGGCCGCCGCGCTCGTCGGTGTGGCCTTCGATCGACACCTTGCGGCCGGGCGCGGCCTTGAGGAAGCGGGCATGGGCTTCGATCAGCCCCTGAAATTCGGGCTTGATGACGTAGCTGTCGTAGTCGAAGTACACGACCTTGCCCACGCCCTGCGGGCCGGCCATGGCGCCGGTGGCATTGTCGAGCTGCACCGGCTTGACGTCGGACTTGGCGGTGTTGTTCGCATTGGCGCCGGCATTGCCGGCCGCGTTCGGATCGGGCGAGACCGTCGAGGGCTTGGCGTCGGTCACCGGCACGTCGTCGAGCTTGACGCTGGAGGCGCAGCCAGCCACGAGCGCAGTTGCGGCCAGGGCCAGCAAGATCTTCTTCATCATCATTCCATACCTCCTGAACGAGTAAGTCACTGTTTCTGGAACGGACCCCAGTCCGGTTCCCGGATATCGCCACCCTGCCCCGCCAGACGGGCCTTGATCTTGCCGTCGAGCGTGGTGGTCATGAGCGCTTCGCGGCCGCCCTGCTGCGTCGCATAGACGATGAGCTTGCCGTTGGGTGCAAAGCTTGGGTTCTCATCAGCCGTCGTGTCTGTGATGGAGTTCACCGTGCCGCTGGAAAGTTCCATGACCTGCAGCTTGAAGGCCCCGTTGATGCGGGAAATGTAGGCCAGCGTCCTTCCGTCCGGGCTGACGGCCGGCGAAATGTTGTAACTCCCGGTAAAGGTGACGCGCTCCGGGCTGCCGCCCGAGGCCGCCATGCGGTAGATCTGCGGCGCGCCGCCGCGGTCACTCACGAAGTAGATGGTGCGGCCATCGGGCGAGTAGCACGGCTCGGTGTCGATGCTGCTCGACTGGGTCAGCCGGCGCGGCTCGCCGCCGCCGGCGTCGATGGTGTAGAGCTGCGAGCCGCCGTCGCGGCTGAGCGTCACGGCCAGCGTGCGGCCGTCGGGCGCCCAGGCCGGCGCACTGTTGGAGCCGCGGAAATTGGCGATCAGCCGGCGCCGGCCGCTCGACACCTCGTGCACGTAGACCACCGGCTTGCGGGACTCGAACGACACGTAGGCCAGCTGGTTGCCGTTGGGCGCCCAGGACGGCGAGATGATCGGCTCGGGGCTGGCCAGTGCGCTCTGCGCATTCTCGCCGTCGGCGTCGGCCACCCACAGGTTGTAGCGGTTGCCGGCCTTGGTGACGTAGGCGATGCGGGTGGAGAACACACCCTTGTCGCCGGTGAGCTTTTCGTAGATGAAGTCGGCGATGCGATGCGCCGCCAGCCGCAGGTCGCCCTGGGCCACGGGGTAGCTCTGGCCGCCGAGGTCCTGGCCGCGCACCACGTCCCACAGGCGAAAGCGCACGTCATAGCGCCCATCGGCCAGGCGCGTGACGCTGCCCGTCACGAGCGAGTCGGCGGCGCGCTGGCGCCACAGGGCCACGTCGGGCCGCGAGGTTTCGTCGAGTTGCGCGCCGGAGGCGTCCACCGCGCGGAACTGGCCGCTGCGCTCAAGGTCGGCCTGCACGATGGCGCCGATTTTCTGCGGCGCCTGCGCGTCGCCGCGAAACGGCGCCACGGCGATCGGCAGCTGCGTCAGGCCGACGCCGGAGACCTCCACACGGAACTGCGCCAGGGCCGGTGCGAGCGGCGCCATCACCAGGCCGGCGACAAGCAGCCGGCGCGATTCAGAGGGGAGTTTCTTGGCTTGGATCATCAGCTTGTTGTTGGTTCAGACAGTACAGGGAAAAGTATTTCCCGAAAGCGCCTTGCGCCTGCATCGCGCAGACCGCGAAGCCCATGGCGCCGTCGAGAAATCCAAGACGGAAAAAATAGCTTCGCACAAAGGCTACCACGCCCGCAAGAGCCGCCCGCACCATCGAGGTCTTTTGGCCGCGCGCATGGCGCTGCTCGGCCCAGGCCTGGCTGTACTGCTGGAGTTTGCGCCAGTAATGCGCTGGCGTCGGGTAGCTGTAATGCAACAGTTGTGACCGCAGCGTGCCCACCGTGCCCGTGGGCAGCAGCCGCTCATGGACCAGGTCGTCGCTGAAGCGGGCCGTGCCCCGGCGGAACAGGCGCGTGACGTGATCGGGCGTCCAGCCGCAATGGCGGATCCACTGGCCGCAGAACTGCGTGAGGCGCGGCACCTGATAGGCCGTGCAGGCCTCGGGGCCGGCTGCAGCACTCGCCGCCGGACCGCTTGCAGCCAGGACGGCTTCGATCTCGCGCGCCAGGGCGGGCGTGACGCGTTCGTCGGCGTCGATCGACAGCACCCAGTCGCCGGTGGTGGCGTCGAGCGCCCGGTTCTTCTGCGGGCCGAAGCCGGGCCAGTCGGGCGCGTCGATCACGCGGGCGCCGGCCGCGCGCGCCAGCTCGGCCGTCGCGTCGGTGCTGCCGTTGTCGACCACCACGATCTCGTCGGCAAACGCGACCGATGCCAGGCAGGCGCCGATGTTGGCCGCCTCATTGCGCGTGATCAGGATGACGCTCAGCCGCCGGGGGCTTGGGGAAGTGGCTGCCGGTTCGTCTGATAATCGCTGGGCCATGAATCCATTATGCCCACCGCGCCCCGCATGACCGCCCAGCCCACCCTGCTGGACGGCGTGCGCCGGCTCCTGCCCTATTTCGGCCGCGCGCGGGGCGCCTGGGCGCTGGCCGTGCTGGCCACCCTGGTGGGCGCGGTCACCGAGCCGCTGATCCCCGCCCTGCTCAAGCCGCTGCTCGACCGCGGCTTCAAGCCCGGCGGCCTGCCGCTGTGGGTGGTGCCGGCCGCCCTGCTCGGCCTCTTCGGCCTGCGTGGGCTCACTGGGTTTCTGGCCCAGCTGGCGCTGGCCAAGGTGGCCAACGGCGGCATGCTGGCCCTGCGGCGGGCGCTGTTTGCGCGGCTGCTGGACGCCGACATGGCGCTGTTTTCGCGGCAGTCGGCCAGCACGCTGTCGAACACCGTGGTCTATGAAGTGCAGACCGGCTCGATGCTCTTGATCAACGCAGCCCTCGACCTGGCGCGCGACTCGCTCGCGCTGGTCGCACTCATGGCCTACCTTCTCTACCTCAACTGGCAGCTCACGCTGTTCGTGCTGGTGATGTTCCCGGCCGTGGCGCTGGTCATGCGGGTGCTGTCGCGCCGGCTCTACCGCATCACCCGCGCCAGCCAGAGTGCCACCGACAGCCTGGCCTATGTGGTGGAGGAAAACGTGCTGGCCCACCGCATGGTGCGGCTGCACGGCGCGCAGGCGGACGAAGCGGCGCGTTTCCAGGCGCTGAGCGAATCGATGCGCCGGCTGGCCATGAAGTCCACCGCCGCCTCGGCCGCCATGACGCCGCTCACCCAGATGCTGGCCGCCCTGGCGCTGTCGGGCGTGATCGTCGCCGCCATCGTGCAAAGCACCGCAAGCGGCATCACCGTGGGCAGCTTCGTGGCCTTCGTCACCGCGATGCTGATGCTGATCGCGCCGATCAAGCGGCTGTCGGAGATCGCCAGCCCGGTCACGCGCGGCCTCGCGGCGCTGCAGCGCGGACTCGACCTGATCGAGCAGACGCCCAGCGAGTCCGGCGGCAGCCACCGTGTGGAGCGGGCCACTGGACGCATCCACCTGGAGGACGTGACCGTGCGCTACGGCGCGGCCGATGCCGACAGCGCGCCCGCGCTCGACCGGGTGAGCCTGGACGTGGCGCCCGGCGAGGTGGTGGCGCTGGTCGGCCCGTCGGGCTCGGGCAAGACCACGCTCGCCAACCTGATGCCGCGCTTCGTGCTGCCCGGCGCGGGCCGCGTGATGCTCGACGGCGAGGACCTCGCCGCCTGGGACCTGGTCTGCCTGCGCCGCCAGTTCGCCATGGTCAGCCAGGACGTGGTCATGTTCAACACCACGCTGGCGGCCAACGTCGCGCTGGGCGAGGCCACGCCCGACCGCGAACGCGTGCAGCGCTGCCTCGAAGCAGCCAACCTCGCGCAGCACGTGGCGAGTCTCCCCCAGGGCATGGACACACCGGTCGGGCACAACGCCACCCAGCTGTCGGGGGGCCAGCGCCAGCGCCTGGCGATTGCCCGCGCCCTGTACAAGGACGCGCCCATCCTCATCCTCGACGAGGCCACCTCGGCGCTCGACAACGAGTCCGAGCGCCTGGTGCAGGAGGCGCTGCGCCGCCTGATGGCGGGCCGCACGACGCTCGTCATCGCCCACCGGCTGTCGACCATCGAGCATGCGGACCGCATCGTCGTGATGGCGCAGGGCCGCATCGTCGAGCAGGGCACGCATGCGCAGCTCATGGCGCAGCGCGGTTTCTATTCGCGCCTGCATCAGACCGGCTTCGATGTCATGGCGGGCTCGCCAGGTGCTTCGCCTGAGGTCTCGTCCGCCGTTTCCGCCCCCTGATCCGGCCCACGCCTTTCCCTTCCCAACTCCGTCTCACCGATGACCCAGGCATCCATCAGCGGCTTCACCTTCATCCGCAACGGCGCCCAGCTCGGCTTTCCGTTCGAGGAATCGATCCGCTCGCTGCTGCCGCTGGTGGACGAGTTCGTCATTGCCGTGGGCGCGGGCAGCGACGACACGCTGGCGCGCATCGAGGCGCTGGCCGACCCGAAGATCCGCATCATTCACACGGTCTGGAACGAGCGCATGGCCGAGCGCGGATTCGTCTATGCGCAGCAGAAGATGATTGCCCAGTACGCCTGCACCGGCGACTGGGCCTTCTACCTGGAAGGCGACGAGGTCCTGCACGAGGACGACCTGCCGCGCATCCGGGCCAGCGTGGACCGGCACCACGGCAACCCGCAGGTCGAGGCGCTGGTGTTCGACTACCTGCACTTCTACGGCTCGCCGCAGTGGCTGGCGGTGAGCCCGGCCTGGTACCGGCGCGAATGCCGGCTCATCCGCAACACCATCCGCACCTATGCGCCCGACGGCCAGTTCTGGGTCGTGATGGACCGCCATCGCAAGGGCCGCCACCCGCAGGCCGCGCTGGCCGATGCGCGCATCTTCCACTACGGCCACGTTCGACGCGTCGACTACATGCAGCGCAAGATGAACCAGGTCAGCCGCTACTGGTCCGGCGAGCCCCCGAAGGTCGACTATTCAAAGATCGACCCGCAGTCGCTGCGGCCCTACACCGGCACGCACCCGGCCGTCATGGCGCACTGGCTGGCGCACGAGGCCGAACCGAGCTTCACACCCTCGGCCGACCACGTGCTCACGCGGCGCGAGAAGAAGCACCGGCTCGCGATGAAACTGGAGAAGCTGTTCGGCTGGGATCTGAGCCACAAGCACTATCGGCTGGTGGCGTGAGACGCAGGCGAGGCCGCGCTTCGCCCCGGTCGATGCGTGATGTTGAAAAGGCGTCATCTGTCGCCTTTTTGGCGACAGTCTGTAGAGCCGTGTGCGGCATCTCTTCATTCACAGCAGCACGATGTCGTACTGCTCCTGCCCCATCGCCCCCTCGCTTTGCAGCGAGATCGGCTTGCCGATGAAGTCCGACAGGCCGGCCAGGTGCTGGCTTTCCTCGTCGAGGAAAAGCTCGATCACCTGGGGCGCTGCGACCACGCGGAACTCGCGCGGATTGAACTGGCGGGCCTCGCGCAGGATCTCGCGCAGGATGTCGTAGGCCACACTGCGGGCGGTCTTGACCTGGCCGGCGCCCTTGCAGGCTTCGCAGGGCTCGCACAGCATGTGGGCCAGCGACTCGCGGGTGCGCTTGCGGGTCATCTCGACGAGGCCGAGCTGAGAGAAGCCGCCCGCCATGGTCTTGACGCGGTCGCGCGCGAGCTGCTTGCGGAATTCCGCGAGCACCGCCTCGCGGTGGTCCTCGCGCTGCATGTCGATGAAATCCGCGATGATGATGCCGCCCAGGTTGCGCAGCCGCAGCTGCCGGGCGATGGCGCCGGCGGCCTCCAGGTTGGTCTTGAAGATCGTGTCGTCGAAGTTGCGCGCTCCGACGTAGCCGCCGGTGTTCACGTCGATGGTGGTCAGCGCTTCGGTCTGGTCGACGATGAGGTAGCCGCCCGACTTGAGCTCGACGCGCCGGCCCAGCGCCCGCGCGATCTCCTCGTCGATCGAGAACAGGTCGAAGATCGGCCGCTCACCCTTGTACAGCTGCAGCTTGGGCGCCGCCGCCGGCATGAACTCGCGGCCGAAGGCCAGCAGCCGCTCGTGCTGCTCGCGCGAGTCGATGCGGATGGTCTGCGTCTCCTCGCCCACGAGGTCGCGCAGCACGCGCTGCAGCAGCGACAGGTCCTGGTGCAGCAGCGACATCGGCGGCAGCCGCAGCGCCGACTCCTTGATACGGCCCCAGGTCTTGCGCAGGTAGGCGATGTCTTCGGCCAGCTCGGCATCCGTCGAGTCCTCGCCGTTGGTGCGCAGGATGAAGCCGCCGCCATGCGGCCCGACGAGCTGCTGCAGCCGGCTGCGCAGGTCGTCGCGCTGGGCGGCGGGGATCTTCTGCGACACGCCGATGTGGTCGTCCTGCGGCAGGAACACCAACAGACGGCCGGCGATGCTGATCTGGGTGGACAGGCGCGCGCCCTTGGTGCCGATCGGGTCCTTGATGACCTGCACCATCAGGGCCTGGCCCTCGAACACCTGCCGCTCGATCGGCACCGGCGGCGTGGCGCCGCGCACCATGGACGGCGGCTCGCCGCCCTCCTGGCGGTGCCAGACGTCGGCCACGTGGAGGAACGCCGCGCGCTCCAGGCCGATGTCGATGAAGGCCGACTGCATGCCCGGGAGCACGCGTGCCACCTTGCCCAGGTAGATATTGCCGACGAGTCCGCGCTCGAGCGTGCGCTCGACGTGCAACTCCTGCACCGCGCCGTTCTCGACCACGGCGACCCGCGTCTCCTGAGGCGACCAGTTGATCAGGATGTCCTGCTGCATGTGCCCTGCCTCTGGCTGAATGCCTGTGTTGTCTTGGTATGGCTGTGCCGTGTCAGGCCTTGAGCAGGCCCAGCGACCTGAGCAGCCCGGCGGTCTCGAACATCGGCAGGCCCATGATGCCAGAGTACGAGCCGCTGATGTGCTCGATCCAGGCCGCCGCCCTGCCCTGCACCGCATAGGCGCCGGCCTTGCCCATCGGCTCGCCCGAGGCCACGTAGGCGCGGATCTGCGCAGCCGTCATGGGGGCGAAGCGCACGCGCGAGTCGCTCAGTGCCGTGACCCTGCGGCGCCCTTTCTGCACGGCCACGGCGGTGAGCACGCGATGGGTGGTCCCTGCCAGGGCCGCCAGCATGCGCCGCGCGTCGGCTTCGTCCTGCGGCTTGCCGAAAATCTCGCGGCCCAGGGCCACGGTGGTATCGGCGCAGAGCACGGCGGCAGGCGGCAGGCCGCGTCGCGCGCGCCGATCCAGCGCGGCGTCGAGCTTGAGGCCGGTGACGCGCTGCACGTAGGCCGCAGGCGCCTCGCCGGGCCGCTGAGCTTCCAGGGCTTCGGCATCTTCGTCGGCGTCCGGCAGCAGCAGCTCATGCGCGACGCCCAGCTGCTCCAGCAACTGGCGCCGGCGCGGGCTTTGCGAGGCGAGGTAAATGAAGTCGGTCATGGGAACAGCCGGAGGCCGCCGGATCGCGGCAGACTCACTCACGGTGATAGGGGTGATTGGCATTGATGGACCAGGCCCGGTAGAGCTGCTCGATGAGCAGCACTCGCACCATGGCATGCGGCAGTGTCAGGTCCGACAGGCGGATGCGCTCATGCGCGGCCTGGCGGAAGGCGGGGTCGAGACCGTCGGGCCCGCCGATCACCAGCGCGACGTCGTCGCCGCCCAGCTGCCAGCTCTTGAGCTTGGCCGCCAGCGCCACGGTGGTGAGCGCCGTGCCGCGCTCGTCGAGGGCGACCACCCGGCAGCCCCGCGGAATGGCGGCTTCGATGCGCTCGCGTTCGGCCGCGTACAGCGTCTCCAGCGTCTTGGAGCCCCGCGGCTCGGTCTTGACGGCCTTGAGCTCGACCTTGAGTTCGGGCGGAAAGCGTTTGGCGTAATCGTCGTAGGCCACCTGCGCCCAGTCGGGCACCCGCTGGCCGACGGCAACCAGCAGCAGCCTCATGCCTTGCGCGGGGTCGTCTTCCTGGCGGGGACCTTGGCACCGCCTGCAGAGCCGGACCGGGCCCCCGTGCTGGCGCCTGCCTTCGCGCCCGTTCTGGCGCCCGTTTTAGCGCCTGTCTTGGCAGCAGCCTTCCTGGCCGGTTTGCCGACCACCAGCACCTTGCCGGCGGGCTTGGGCGCGGAGCGGGCACCCGGGGTGCGGGAACCGCTGCGGGCGGCAGAGCCACTGCTTCGGCCGGCGGCCGGCGCCGCGCCTTGCGAGCGCGCGGCTGGCTTGCGCTTGGGCGGGGCATCGGCCTTGGCGGCGCGCTCGGCCTCGCGGATGGCGGTCTTGGCGGCGCTGCTGCGGCGCAGCGACGGCGTGCCGTCCGGTGCACTACGGGTGGTGCTCGCGCGGGCCGTGCCCGAAGCCGAGCGCCCGGCAGGCGCCGCGCCGGCGGCTGATTGGGCCGATGCCACACGGCCCTTGCCTGCCTTGCCCGCCTTGTCGGTGGATGCCTTGTCGGCGGAGGCCGAGGCCGGCTTGGCGGCGCCGAACTTCAGGCGCACAGGCTTTTCGCCCCAGATCTCTTCGAGGTGGTAGTACTGGCGGATCGCCGGCTGCATGATGTGGGCCACGGCGGCGCCGCAGTCCACGATGATCCATTCGCCGTTGTCCTCGCCCTCGATGCGCGGCTTGGGAAAGCCGGCCTCGCGCACCGCGTCGCGCACGCTCGCAGCCAGCGCCTTGGTCTGGCGGTTGGACGTGCCCGACGCCACGATGACGCGCTCGAACAGCGGGGAGAGATGCTCGGTGTTGAAGACCTGGACGTCCTGCGCCTTCACGTCCTCCAGGCCATCGACGATGGCGCGCTGGAGCTTCTGGGTGTCTTTCTTGGCGGCGGTTGCGCTTGGGGTGTCAGAGGTCATCAAGTGGCAAGGTAGAGGTGATGTTGGTCAATATAGCGCGCAACGCCGTCGGGAACCAGATGGTCTATCCCTTGAGCGTTGGCGACTCGCTGGCGGATGGCCGTGGCGCTGATGTCGGTCGGCGCCAGCTGGAGCAGGCGAACCCGGGCCAGCGCTGCCACGGCCGGCTCGACGCCGCCGGGGCCACGGGCCGCCGGGCCTGGCGCGGCCTCAGGAGAGGCCACAACCGGAACATCCGTAGATTCAGGGCGCACCGCTACTGAAACAGTAGCAAGCCGTATTATCTCACGCCACTCCCGCCAGCGGCTCAATGCGGCCGCCTGATCGCCGCCGACCACGAGGAACAGCTCGGCGCCGGGATTTTCAGACTGCAGTTCGCGCAGGGTGTCGACGCTGTAGGTCGGCCCGGCGCGGCGCAGTTCGCGGTCGTCCACCTGCACGCCGGGCAACCCGCCAAAGGCCAGCCGCGCCATGGCCAGACGGTGTTCGGCGGCGGTGGGCGTGCGGGCCTTGTGCCAGGCCTGGCCGGTGGGCAGCACGTGCAGGCGGTCGAGGCCGAGCTGCTCCACGGCTGCGCGCACCAGACCCACATGGGCGTTGTGCGGCGGATCGAACGCCCCGCCGAACATGCCGACGCGACGCGGCGGCGCCGGCTCGCTCAAATCCACTCCCGCCGCTGCAGGAAGTGGCTGTAGAGCGCGTCTTCCGGCGTGCCGGGCAGCGGCTGCCGCTGGTAGCCCCAGCTGGCCAGCGGCGGCATCGACAGCAGGATCGATTCGGTGCGCCCGCCGGACTGCAGGCCGAAGTGCGTGCCCCGGTCCCAGACCAGGTTGAATTCCACATACCGGCCGCGCCGGTAGAGCTGAAAGCTGCGCTCGCGCTCGCCATATTCCATGTCCTTGCGGCGGGCCAGGATGGGCAGGTAGGCGTCCAGAAAGCCGCTGCCGACCGCGCGCATCATGCCGAAGTTGCGCTCGAAGCCCAGCTCGTTGAAGTCGTCGAAGAACACGCCGCCGATGCCGCGCTGCTCGTTGCGGTGCTTGAGGTGGAAGTACTCGTCGCACCAGCGCTTGAAGCGCGGGTACTTGTCGTCGCCGAAGGGCGCGAGCGCGTCCCGGCAGACGGTGTGGAAGTGCACGGCGTCTTCGTCGAAGCCGTAGTAGGGCGTGAGGTCCATGCCGCCGCCGAACCAGCTCACCGGCTCCTGCCCGGCCGCCGTGGCCGAGATCATGCGCACATTCATGTGGACCGTGGGCGCATACGGATTGCGCGGATGGAACACCAGCGACACGCCCATGGCCTCGAACGGGGCGTTGGCCAGTTCGGGCCGGTGCTGCGTGGCCGAGGCCGGCAGCCGTGGGCCCCGCACATGAGAGAAGCCGCAGCCGGCCCGCTCGAACACTGCGCCGTCCTCCAGGATGCGGGTGACGCCGTCGCCCTGCAGCACTTCGCCGGGTTCCTTGCGCCAGCTGTCGCTCAGGAAGTCCGAGCCGTCGATGGCGGCAATCGTGGAGGTGATGCTGTCCTGCAGCTTGAGCAGGTAGTCCCGGACACGGGTGGTCACGGCGTTGGAGGCGGCAGGCTCGGTCATTTCACAATGGTATCGGTTCGGGCCACGGACGGGTCAAGCAGTTTCAAAGGCGCGGCATTGCCTGGCACCCGGCCGGTGGCGCCGCCCAGCGCGGCCGCGATGCGGGCCATGTCGTGCACCTCGTCGCCGCTGAGCCGGATGAAGTCCAGCACCACGACCTCGCGCCGTCCGTAGTCAAGCCGGATCAGGCCGAGCGGCACGCCCGCCTCCAGCGCCGTGCGGTAGAAGCCGCTGCGCAGGCCGGGAATCGCCTTGCGCGTGCCCTCGGGCGCCAGGCCGAGCCAGAAGTACCGGTCCTGCTCGCGGGCCTGGTTGAACAAGTCCACCGCCTGTCGCACCACACCGCGCGGCGAAGTGCGATCCACCGGCACGCCGCCGAGCCAGCGCAGCCAGCGGCCGAGCAGCGGAACCTCGAACAGCTTGTCCTTGCCCCAGAACATCACCTGCACGCCGACCGACCACTTGGCCAGAATCATCACCACGAAGTCCCAGTTGCTGGTGTGCGGATAGACCACGATCACGCCCTGGCGTGCCGGAAGCCCCGCGAACAGCACCCGCCAGCCGGCCAGCCGCAGCAGCGCACGGGCCAGCCAGCTGCCCCGGAACTGCAGGGCCAGCGGCGGCGCGAAGTCGCCGCGCGGTGTCACCGGATCGCCCGGTGGCCGATGTCCTTGCGGTACTGGGCCCCGTCGAAGCGGATACCCTGGGCCACCTCGTAGGCGCGCTGCTGCGCAGCCTTGACGGTATCGGCCAGGGCCGTGACGCACAGCACGCGCCCGCCGCTGGTGAGGATGGCGCCGTCCTTCTCGGTCGTTCCGGCGTGGAACACCATGGCGTTGTCGGACTCGCGCGGCAGACCGGTGATCGCGTCGCCCTTGCGCGGGTTCATCGGGTAGCCGTGCGCGGCCATCACCACGCCCAGCGCGGTGCGGCGGTCCCACTCCAGGTCAACCTGGTCGAGCGTGCCGGAGGTGGCGGCCATCATCACGTCGTACAGGTCGGACTTCAGGCGCATCATGATCGGCTGCGTCTCGGGGTCGCCCATGCGGCAGTTGAACTCCAGCGTGCGCGGCTTGCCCTGGGCGTCGATCATCAGGCCGGCGTACAGGAAGCCGGTGTAGGGAATGCCGTCCTTTTCCATGCCCTTGATGGTGGGCAGGATGATCTCGCGCATGGCGCGGGCGTGGATCTCGGGCGTGACGACCGGGGCGGGCGAATACGCGCCCATGCCGCCGGTGTTCGGGCCTTCGTCGCCGTCGAGCAGGCGCTTGTGGTCCTGGCTGGTGGCCAGCGCGGTGACGTTCTTGCCGTCGCACAGCACGATGAAGCTGGCTTCCTCGCCCGCGAGGAACTCCTCGATCACGACGCGTGCCCCGCCGGCGTTGTGCGTCACGCCCAGCTTGTTGTCCAGCAGCATGAAGTCGATGGCCTCATGCGCCTCGGCCGCCGTCATGGCCACCACCACGCCCTTGCCGGCGGCCAGGCCGTCGGCCTTGACGACGATCGGCGCGCCCTTGGCGTCCACGTAGGCATGGGCCGCCTGCGCGTCGGTGAAGGTTTCGTACTCGGCCGTGGGGATGTTGTGGCGCTTCATGAAGGCCTTGGAAAAGGCCTTGGAGCTCTCGAGCTGCGCCGCCGCACGCGTCGGCCCGAAGATGCGCAGGCCGTGGGCGCGGAACTCGTCCACCACGCCGGCGGCCAGCGGCTGCTCGGGGCCGACCACGGTCAGCGCGATCTTCTCGGCCTGCGCCCATTCGCGCAGCGCCACCACGTCGGTGATCGGCACGTTGCCCAGACGCGGGTCGGCGGCCGTGCCGCCGTTGCCCGGCGCCACGAACACCGCCTGCACCTTGGGCGACTGGGCCAGCTTCCAGGCCAGAGCATGCTCGCGGCCACCGCCGCCAATGACGAGGACTTTCATAGTTCAGCGTTGTGGAACACGTCCTGGACGTCGTCCAGGTCTTCCAGCACGTCCAGCAGTTTCTGCATGCGGGCAGCGTCGTCGCCGGCCAGCTCGATGGTGTTCTCGGGCCGCATCGTGACTTCGGCCACCTCGGGCTTGAGGCCCGCAGCCTCCAGGGCATTCTTGACCGCCTCGAAGTCGGCATAGGCAGTCAGCACCTCGATGGAGCCGTCCTCGCCGGTGATCACATCCTCCGCGCCCGCCTCCAGCGCCACTTCCATCACCTTGTCCTCGCTCGTGCCCGGCGCGAAGATCAGCTGCCCGCAGTGCTTGAACTGGAAAGCCACCGAGCCTTCTGTGCCCATGTTGCCGCCGTACTTGCTGAAGGCGTGGCGCACCTCGGCCACGGTGCGCACGCGGTTGTCGGTCATGGTGTCGACGATGATGGCGGCGCCGCCGATGCCATAGCCCTCGTAGCGGATCTCCTCGTAGCTCACGCCTTCGAGGTTGCCGGTGGCCTTGTCGATGTTGCGCTTGACCGTGTCGGCCGGCATGTTGGCCGCCTTGGCCTTGTCGACCGCCAGCCGCAGGCGGGGGTTGGCCGACAGGTCGCCGCCACCCTGGCGGGCCGCGACCATGATTTCACGGATGACCCGTGTCCACACCTTGCCACGCTTTTCGTCCTGCCTGCCCTTTCGGTGCTGAATATTTGCCCATTTGGAATGACCGGCCACGGGAAGTCCTTTGTATTGATTTAATCTAGCGGCTCGAATTTTACTTTTCCGCCGGGGCACTTCCCGGGCGGGCACGCCACAGAATTCAAAGGACAAGCCCATGGCCGACCCCCTGCTGATCGCCAAGCACGGCGACACCGAATGCTTCCTCCTGCCCGGCCTGGCCAACCGCCACGGCCTCATCACGGGCGCCACCGGCACCGGCAAGACCGTCACCCTGCAGACCCTGGCCGAGAGCTTCAGCAAGATCGGCGTGCCGGTGTTCATGGCCGACGTCAAGGGCGACCTCACCGGCGCCAGCCAGAAAGGCACCATCGGCGACAAGCTCGCCGGCATCCTCAAGGAACGCGGCCTGCCGCTGCCCGAGCCCTTTGCCTGCCCCGCCACGGTGTGGGACGTCTTCGGCGAGCAGGGCCACCCGGTGCGTGCCACCGTGTCCGACATGGGCCCCCTGCTGCTGGGCCGCATGCTTGACCTCAACGAGACGCAATCGGGCGTGCTCAACCTCGTGTTCAAGATCGCCGACGACAGCGGCATGCTGCTGCTGGACCTCAAGGACCTGCGGGCCATGCTGCAGTACGTGGGTGACAACGCGTCGGAATTCACCACGAAGTACGGCAACGTCAGCGCCGCCAGCGTGGGCGCCATCCAGCGCGGCCTGCTGCAGATCGAAAGCCAGGGCGGCGACAGATTCTTCGGCGAGCCGATGCTCAACATCAGCGACTTCATGCAGACCGTCGGCGGCAAGGGCGTGGTCAACATCCTCGCGGCCGACAAGCTCATGAACTCGCCGCGCCTGTACGCCACCTTTTTGCTGTGGATGCTCTCCGAGCTGTTCGAGCAGCTGCCCGAAATCGGCGATCCCGACAAGCCCAAGCTGGTGTTCTTCTTCGACGAGGCCCACCTGCTCTTCAACGAGGCGCCCAAGGTGCTGGTCGAGCGCATCGAGCTGGTGGTGCGGCTGGTGCGCTCCAAGGGCGTCGGCGTCTACTTCGTCACCCAGAACCCGCTGGACATTCCCGACACCGTGCTGGCCCAGCTCGGCAACCGCGTGCAGCACGCGCTGCGCGCCTTCACCCCGCGCGACCAGAAGGCCGTCAAGGCGACGGCCCAGACCATGCGGCAAAAGCCCGGCCTCGACATCGAAACCGCCATCACCGAACTCGCCGTGGGCGAGGCGCTGGTGAGCCTGCTCGACGCCAAGGGCCGCCCCGGCATCACCGAGCGCGTCTTCGTGCTGCCGCCGGGCAGCCAGATCGGCCCGATCACGCCCGAGCAGCGCAAGGCGCTCATCGCCGGCTCGCTCGTTGCCGGCGTGTACGAAAAAGCCGTCGACCGCGAATCCGCCTACGAAAAGCTCACCGCGCGCACCGAAGCCACGCAAGCCGCGCAGACCGAAGCGGCGAAGAAGTCTGAAGACGGCGGCGGCCTCATGGGCGGCCTCAGCGACGTGCTGTTCGGCTCCACCGGCCCGCGCGGCGGCCAGCGCGACGGGCTCGTGCAACAGGTTCTGAAGTCGGAGGCACGCAACCTCGCGCGGCAGGTGCTGCGCGGGGCGCTCGGAAGCATCCTCGGCGGCAAGAAGCGCTGAGGCCTCACCTCACCGGTGCGCAGGCGGCCCATGATGGCCGCCTTCGCACTCCTGCAGTGCGTGAGCAGTCACCGCCGCACACAGTCACACCACGACAGTGCTCGAGCGGCCACCGCCGCGCACCATCACGCCCCGCCATGAGTTCGCCACTGCGCCCCTGCGCAGACCGGCGTCCGGCGGCGCAGTCCGGGAAATTCTCGACCGTGCAGCGAACCGCTTGAATACAGCGGTTAGCAGTCCATCACCGTCCATACTTTCGACTATGTAGACGCTCCCCTTCAGCGACGGAATCATTCGGCCTCCCGATCCTGGGTATGAAATCAGAAGGAGGCAGTTTTGAAGTATGAATCGCTTGTGGAGCAGTTCTGTTCGCTCGGAAGGCTCGAAGACATTTCCCATGTTGCGCGGGGCGGCAGCTTCGAAGTCAACGACGTTGTCTTCTCATGGGTGCATGACCCGAACCTCGACCCTCGGACGGCATTCCTCTGCGCTGCCTATGGCCCGCCCCCCGCCGAGCGGGAGGCGTCCACGTACTACGAGCTGCTCAAGCGCAACTTCCTGAACTTCGCCAGCAGTGGACCGACGTTCTGCATCTCGCCCGTCACCGGCGACGTCGTGATGGTCGAGAGAATGGATATTGACACAGCGTCGGCGCCGGCCATGATCCGGTCCGTCATTGAGCACAGCGAAGCCGCAGCCGACTGGCGCAGCACCCGCTTCCTGCGAGGCCGGTACATGCTGCGGACGGCAGATGAGGCGAGCCCCGACTCGGGCAACCCCACCCCCTTGAGCGAGGAGACCCGCGCATGAACCCGCTCGGCCTCCCCTCCAGTCACCACGCCACGACCATCCCCATGGCGCCCCGTGCAGCACCGTCCTTCGTGACGCCGGTGCCGGTGCCATCTGAATCTGGCCCAACCGGCAGCCTGGGCGTCCTCCAGCTGACCACGACCCCCCACAAGACGCCGCCTGGCAAGGGCGCCGACATCATTCCGATCGACAGGGCTCGCGGAAGGCTGGTCGATCTGAAGGCGCTCGCCTCGCCTCGGCTCGACACCAACGATGCCCATTTTCACCCCTCGAACTACGTGCATCAGGGCCCGTCCTTGCTGGAGATGATCGACATGATGGACCGCGCCGGCATCCATCGATGCGTGCTCGCGCCTCTGCCCACACGGCAGATGCTGGATGGCGACGGCAAGGCGTACCGGCCCGCGCTGGGCCAGCCGTCCCACGGCTGCAACTACTACATCCCCGATCCGAAGATCCGTTTCGACACCAAAGTCAGCTCGGCCGACTACTGGGACGTCGTCAACAACTCGCCCGCCATGGCCCACGACACCGAGTGCGACACGCACACGGCCGTCGCTTTCCAGCGGCTCGACCCCAAGCTCCGGCAGCGCTTCGACCCGATGGTCACCGGCCTCAACCTGGGCGACCTGCGGTGCAGCGACTCGCTCGTTCGAAAGCTGGGCAACGCCCCCGGCGTGTTCACAGGCGTCGGCGAGATCACCGTCCACAAGGAGTTCGTCCAGCACAAGCTGCCCATGGAGCACCAGGCTCGCCTGGTCCCGGGTGAGCAGCACGGGCGCAAGTTCCAGCCCTATAGCGACGCGCTGAAGAAACTCATCCAGACCTGCGGTGACATCGGGATGCCGATGATCATCCACAACGACGCCGGCCCCCCCAAAGCGCTACGCACCTCGCGTGACGACAGCACGCTGTACTTCGATCCGGCGGTCGAACTGTATCGCCAGCCCGAGTGCCGCAACACGACCATCATCTGGGCGCATGCGGGCGGCGCCGGCAAATACAGCCACCTGGACGAGTGGCATGTGGACAGGCTCGACATGCTGCTGGGCGACCCTCGACTTCAGCACGTCAACATCGACCTGTCCTGGGATGTGGTCGCTCATCAGCTGACGCGGGACGACGGAACGGCCAAGGGTTCGTTCGACAAGGCCAAGGCCCTGCGGTGGGCGGCCCTCTTCGACAAGTATCCGGACCGGGTCCTCTACGGCTCCGACAGCCTGGCCCCGACCTGCCACGAGCACTGGCAGTCCACGGCAGACATCTACAAGGACCTGCTCCAGCTGGTCAAACCCGAGACGGCGCGCAAGATCAAATACGACAACTACGAGCGGATCTTCGTCGGCGCGCGGGCCCGCGTGCGCGCATGGGAGCGGTACTGCCTCCCGATGGCGGAAAAAGTGCTCCTCATGCGGGACGACCCCCACCACAACAACCCTGACTACGCCAAACGCTTTGCCGACGAGAAGGCGCACCTCGCCAAGGCCATGCCGGTAGCCCGATTGGCCATGGAACTGGAGCTGGCCAACGGTGACACGACAGCACCCAAGGTCGTCGCGGCATTGCAGGACATCCGCGCAGCGGCGGCCCCAAGGGCCGTCCGGGCGGCCAAGCCTGAATTGCCGGCGTCGGACGGTGCAGCTGCGGCAACGGCCGCGCTCGGCGAGGCCCAAAGACTCGTCGCCTCCCATCAAGGCGCCCCTCTCGACAAAGCAACGGCGCCCTTGCGCGCAAGACTGTGAGCCCCGCCACCATGACCCCTTCCCTGACCTCGTCGTCCTCTCCGCTGTCCAGACCGTTATTGAGTCGCGCAAGTCCGGCACAACAGGATGCCCCGGAACAGCACCGACACCCGTCGCCATCCATCAGCGTCACGAGTGGCGTGACGCCTGCCTTGCGCCAGCATGCGCAGCCAGAGGAGCGGGACCACCCTCGCCCTGCCGGACAGACAGACGGCAAATGGGCCGGACTCCGCTCGCCATGGAAGGCCGGCCTCGTCCTGCTGTTGCTCGGGACGGCTGCCGTCAAATCCACCCGAGCCGGCCTGTCTGGCGGCGAGTCCGCGCCGCTCGAAGGCCCGGCCGGAACGGGCGATTCAGCGCCCGCCACCTCGCCCTACGCCGAAGGCACGGTCGTGACTCAAGGCCGGGAAGCCATGGCCAGCTCGGTCTTCATCAAGCTGGCAGGCACCAACAGCACCGAGACCGACAAACCCACCGTATCCGGAGGCGTCAGCCCGTCCACGGCGGCTGCCCTGTCGAGCCTCTGTACGCTGGCGCTGGTGCATACGGTGCCGCCGTGGCTGACCCACTCCAGCTGCGTCAGCCCCGGCCCCTGGCAAAGCGTACTTCGCCGGCACGAGTCCCTGCTCGGCGAAAACCTCAGCGTCCGCGGCCTCGTCCAGATGTACAACTACGCCAACCTCGCGGTGCCGGGCGCCCTCAAGCCGAACGCCACCGAGCAGCAGCAGTTCAAGTGGGCAGTGGCCGCTGCACCGGATTCAACGCCCGCAGGGCGATTTCCGAACGGCGGAGTCCGCCTATGCGTTCCCCGATCGCCTGGGAAGCGCCCTGTTCGACGCGCTCAAGCACAAGCCAGCCTGGCCTGATGAAACCGCTTCGGCACCTGTTTCCGGTCAGCAGTCTGGTCGGTTCGCCCTTGGTGGCCCGCAAATGCATTGAATCCCAGGCCATGCGCGAGTTCAACCGTCCATTGGCTGGGGCGGCAGCAGGCGACGGCCCGGGCTTCGTGGCGCCCAAGGGATTCAACAACCAGGAAGGCCTGGATCTGGTTCCAGTCGCGGTTCCACCTCACGGCGATGCTGTCCGAGATGTTCAACCTCTACGGCACCCTCGACAGCGGCAAGGATTACACTTGGGACAATGCGCTCGGCGCCACGATGAACGTCTGGGCGGGCCCGCAGGTTGGCGCGTTCGGCGTCACGGCCACGCAGCTGATCCCCATCATCGGGCGCATCAATGCCCTGCAGCATGGCACGGCAGGGCCTGAATTCCTGCGCGACATCTCCAGGCATCAGGCGGGGCGATACCTCATCTATGCATTGGCCACCCCGCTGCTGACTTTGCCGCAGTACGACTTCGTGATGACATTGATGGCCAACGTGCCCAACGGCAAAGGCATCCTCAAATCCGGAATCGCTGACTGCATCAAGAAGTTCGGCCGTCCCTGCGTCGGAGGCCCGACCAGCGTGCTCTATGAGGCCAGCGGCCACAGCCCGCTGGCCTTCGTGCCGCTGGCCGTCTCGGCCGCCACGCAGCTCGCCCTGCTGCTCTACCTGAAAAAGTGCGCGACCGGGGCGCGCGTGGTGCCAGAGGGGAAGTCGCGGGACACCTCACGGGACACCTCACGGGCCACGCCCCGGAAGCTTTCAAGTCCCATCACGAGTGAAGGACAGGACTACACCGCCATTGAACTCCAGGACCTCACGCCATCCAAACTCGACTTCCGATCCGACACCAAGCGCACGCCATCCAAAAACGAGGTTCCACCGGACAGCGACATCACGTCGCCGTCCCGGATCAGCCTGTTGACCCGCGTTGAACCCGGCGCCGTGCCAGCAGGTGACATCGAGTCCGGGCGCCCGGCTGCTCCGCAGCACGTCGATGAAACAGACGAGATCGAAGAATCCGTTACCCGTTTCATTCGACCGCCAGAGTCCGGACCCGACGCTGAGCATCATGCCCTCAGCATCCTGGACCCCGATGTTGAACCTCAAGGCTCGCTGTCATGACGCCTTCTACACCTTCGCTGCCGTCCCCGACTCCCGCGCCCTTTCTGCGTCGCGCTGAACCTCGGGCCTCGCATGAAGAAAGGCCCCAGGCACCGTCCAGGACGGCGTCCGTCACGGTCACGAGCGGTCATGCCCCGGCACTTCGCCGGGCAGCACCTACCGACAGTACGGACCTTGACCGCGCGCCGGCGCAGCGTGACACGAAGTGGGCCGGCCTGCGGTCGCCCTGGAAAGCCGGCTTCGTCATGCTGCTGCTGGGAGCGGTCGCCGCCAAGTCCGCCAAGGCCGGCGTGTTCGGCGACGAATCATCGTCGCAGCGGCCCACTGGCCAGCCGGCTGTGCCGCTCTCTCCTTACGAAGACAGCGCTGTCGTGGAACGAGCGCCGGCATCGACGGGCGGCACGGCCTACATCGCACTCAGCGAAACGAACGGCACGACCTCCGACAAGCCCGTTGTGTCCGGCGGCGTCAGTCCGTCCACGACCGCCGCCCTCACCTGCCTCGGCCTGCTCAGCGGGACTCACATGATTCCCCCTTGGCTGACCCACGCCACGTTCACGCCCCCCGGCCCCTGGCAAAGCGTACTGCGCCGGCACGAGTCCCTGCTCGGCGAAAACCTCAGCGTCCGCGGCCTCGTCCAGATGTACAACTACGCCAACCTCGCGGTGCCGGGCGCCCTCAAGCCGAACGCCACCGAGCAGCAGCAGTTCAAGTGGGCAGTGGCCGCTGCAATCGGATTCAACGCCCGCATGTTCATCGAAACGGCGGAGTCCGCCTATGTGTTTCCCGATCGCCCGGGAAGCGCCCTGTTCGACGCGCTCAAGCACAAGCTGATTTCGCCCGATGAACCGCTTCGTCACCTGTTTCCGGTCAGCAGTCTGGTCGGCCTGCCCCTGGTGGCACGCAAGATGGACGAATCCCAGGCCATGCGCGAGTTCAACCGTCTCATCGGCTGGGGCGCGCAGGCGGGCGACGGCCCGGGCTTCGTGGCGCCCAAGGGATTCAACAACCAGGAAGGCCTGATCTGGTTCCAGTCGCGGTTCCACCTCACGGCGATGCTGTCCGAGATGTTCAACCTCTACGGCACGCTCGACAGCGGCAAGGACTACACCTGGGACAATGCGCTCGGCGCCACGATGAACGTCTGGGCTGGCCCGCAGGTTGGCGCGTTCGGCGTCACGGCCACGCAGCTGATCCCCATCATCGGGCGCATCAATGCCCTGCAGCATGGCACGGCAGGGCCTGAGTTTCTGCGCGACGTCGCCAAGCATCAGGCGGGGCGATACCTCATCTATGCATTGGCCACCCCGCTGCTGACCCTGCCGCAGTACGACTTCGTGATGACATTGATGGCCAACGTGCCCAACGGCAAAGGCATCCGCAAATCCGGTATCGCTGACTGCATTCAGCAGTTCGGCCGCCCCTGCGTCGGAGGCCCGACCAGCGTGCTCTACGAAACGAGCGGCGGCAGTCCGCTGGCCTTCGTGCCGCTGGCCGTCTCGGCCGCCACGCAGCTCGCCCTGCTGCTCTTCCTCAAGAAGTGCGCGACCCCGGTCCACGCGACGCCTGACGGCAAGACCTACGGCACCACAGGCGACCGCAAGGAACACGCCACCATTGAACTCGTCACAACGGCGCGGACCCGACGCGACGTCAAGCTCGGGTCCGAGGGCAGGGACACCCCGCCCCTCACCGGGACCGACGACGAACTCGACGCGCCGTCACGTCGCAGCGACTCAAGACCGCCCTCCCCGTCCCTCGGACCCGACGAGTCCGAGCAGCGGGACATGTCGCCGCTGCTCGGGACAGACGACGATGCCGAAGCGCCGGTGGGTGCGGCGGCTTCAAGGCGCGGGTCCGATTCGCAGTCGTTGGGCGCGCCTGCCGAGACGACGACGCCAGAGGTCTGAGGCCTCAACCGCAGGGGGGACACGGCTGGGTCAGGCTGTGTGGTCAGTGCCGAGGCGGCCGCTTCCCCGCCTCCATCCGGCGCGTGTAGAACGCGATCTTCGCGTCGATCAGCGTCTGCGCCTGCTTCCACTGGGCGATCTGCGCCCGTCAATCCCCTGTCAGCCTTGCGCATGGATGGGCATCGCCCCCTCTTGCGCACTTGCCCACCCCTCAGTACATTGCTTTTTTTGAAAGCCCCGATCCATGCCCGCTGACCTTCCTGCCGCCGCCGCGCCTGCGGCCGGCCCCCGCGACGCCGCTCCTTCCCCTCGCCACATCCGCCTGACCTCGCACCAGGGCGGCTTTGGCGCGCTGCCCATCCACTGGGGCGCGGCCACTCCGGCCGAGCGCGGGCCGATCGTGGGCACCACCACCACACGCGCGCACCGCAACGTGATCGGCACGCATTCGGGCAGCTACAGCGTGTACCGGGCGCTGGCGGTGGCGGCCGGGGCGCTGTCGCCCCAGCACAAGGCCGACCTCACCAACACCGCGCCGACGGACGCGATCGGCCCTTACCCGCAGTGGTCCGACCCCGGCAAGATCGTGAGCCTGGACCCCTGGGGCGCCACGATGGCCGACGTGTTCGCCACCGAGTTGGCGGCGGGCTATGACATCAAGCCGACCATCGCGGTGACCAAGGCGCATGTGATCCTGCCCGAGATCATGGAGGCGATCCACAAGGGCCGCCTGGTGCCCGACGGTCGCCTGCTGACGGCCGGTGGCGCGGCCCTGGTGACCAAGGCGGCGGTCGAGCCGGTGTGGTACCTGCCCGGCGTGGCGCAGCGCTTCGGCTGCAGCGAGACCGACCTGCGCCGCGTATTGTTCGAGGAGACCGGCGGCATGTACCCCGAGCTGGTCACCCGGTCCGACCTGGAGGTCTTTCTGCCGCCGATCGGCGGGCTCACGCTCTACATCTTCGGCAACCCGCGCGACCTGGCCAACCCCGAGGTCGAGCTGACGGCCCGCGTGCACGACGAATGCAACGGCTCCGACGTGTTCGGCTCCGACATCTGCACCTGCCGGCCCTACCTCACCCATGCGATCGAGGAGTGCATCCAGGGCGCGCAGCGTGGCGGCGTGGGCCTGTGCGCCTACTACCGCAAGGAGGGCCGGGCCCTGGGCGAGGTGACCAAGTTCCTCGTGTACAACGCGCGCAAGCGCCAGGTGGGCGGCGACACGGCCGACCAGTACTTCGCGCGGACCGAGTGCGTGGCCGGCGTGCAGGACATGCGCTTTCAGCAGCTCATGCCCGACGTGCTGCACTGGCTGGGCATTCGCAAGATCCACCGGCTGGTGTCCATGAGCAACATGAAGTACGACGCCATCACCGGCTCGGGCATCGAGGTGGGCGAGCGCATCAACATCCCCGACGAGCTGATCCCCGAGGACGCGCGGGTCGAGATGGACGCCAAGATGGCGGCCGGCTACTTCACACCCGGCGCCGTGCCCGACGCGGAAGAACTCAAGAAGGCCAAGGGCCGCGGGCTGGACGCGTGAGCGCGCCCGCCGCACCGCAGGCGGGCGCGGGCGACGCGCGGTCGGCCGCCGCCCTGCTCCGCTCCACCGACACCATCCGCACCCGCGCGGCGGCCCTGCTGGACCGCGCCCGGCGCGGCGAGTCGGCGGTGTTCACGGTGGACGATGGCGCGCTCGACACCGTTGCCGCCGTGGTGGCCGAGGTCACACGCGCCCGCTACCCGACGCTCCAGATTCCGTACCACAGCCGCTGGCGCCATTTCGAGGCAGGCGGCACCGACCGGCGCGCAAGCCTGGTGCGCGCGCTCGTCGCCGCAGGCCAGACCGATGCGCCGGCCCAGGCCCGCGCACACATCGACCTGGCGCTGGTCAGCGTGCTGCTGGACGCCGGCGCCGGCCCGCGCTGGACCTACCGCGAGGCGTCGTCGGGCCACGACTTCAACCGCTCCGAGGGCCTGGGCGTGGCGAGTTTCCATGCCTTCATGGCGGGCCTGTTTTCCAGCGATCCGGCCCGGCCGCTGCAGGCCGACGCGGCCGGGCTGCAGGCGGTGACGGCCGAGGCGCTGGCCCGCGCCTTCCAGGCCGGGCCCGCCAATCCGCTCGTGGGCCTGGAAGGCCGTGCCGCGCTGCTGCGCAGCCTGGGCGATGCGCTCGCTGCGCAGCCCGAGGTGTTCGGCCGGCCCGGGCGGCCCGGCGGGCTGCTCGACCACCTCACCGGCCAAGCGACGCCTTTGTCCAGCGTCCGGCCTGCCGACCTCGCCCCGCAGGGCGAGGCGCCAGCGAGCGATGCGGGCGCCCTGCAGGCCGATGCCATCCTGCGCGCGCTGCTGGACACCCTGTCGGGCATCTGGCCGGCGCAGAATACCCTGGGCGGGCCGAGCGCAGAGGCCGTGCCACTGGGTGATTGCTGGCCTCATCCGGCCGTGCGCGGCCCGGGCCTGAGCGACGGGTGGATGCCATTTCATAAACTCTCGCAATGGCTGAGTTATTCCCTGCTGGAGCCTTTCGCGTGGGCCGGTGTGCCGGTGACCGGGCTGGACCGTCTGACGGGCCTGCCCGAGTACCGCAATGGCGGGCTGCTGCTGGACGGCGGCGTGCTGCGCTGGCGCGACCCGGCGCTGCCCGCCCGGCCGCAGGCTGCGGGCGATGCCGCCATCGTCGAATGGCGGGCGCTCACGGTGGCGCTGCTGGACGAGCTGGCTCCCCGGGTGCGCGGCCAGCTGGGTGTGACGGCCGAGCAGATGCCGCTGGCCTGCGTGCTCGAAGGCGGCACGTGGGCGGCCGGCCGCGTGCTGGCACAGCGCTTGCGTGATGGCTCGCCTCCCCTGAACATCACGAGCGACGGCACGGTTTTCTAGACAACAACAAGGAGATTCCTGAGATGACGAGTTCCCAAGGCAATGTGCACCTGCTCGACCACCCGCTGGTGCAGCACAAGCTCACGCTCATGCGCAAGAAGGAGGCCAGCACCAACAGCTTCCGCCGCCTGCTCAACGAGCTGGCCATGCTCATGGCCTACGAGGTCACGCGCGACATGGCCATGCAGGAGGTGGAGATCGAGACCCCGCTCGAGAAGATGACCGCCAAGGTGATCGACGGCAAGAAGCTGGTGTTCGTGTCCATCCTGCGCGCGGGCACCGGCATCCTGGACGGCATGCTCAGCGTGGTGCCGGGCGCCCGCGTGGGCCATATCGGCCTCTACCGGGACCCCAAGACGCTGACGGCGGTGGAGTACTACTTCAAGATGCCGCAGGACATGCAGGAACGCGACGTGGTGGTGGTCGACCCGATGCTGGCAACCGGCAACTCCGCCATCGCCGCCGTGGAGCGGCTCAAGGAGATGAACCCCAAGTCCATCAAGTTCGTCTGCCTGCTGACCTGCCCCGAAGGCATCGCCGCCATGCAGAAGGCCCACCCCGACGTGCCGATCTACACCGCCGCCATCGACCGCGAGCTCAATGACCACGGCTACATCCTGCCGGGGCTGGGCGACGCGGGCGACCGCATCTTCGGCACCAAGTGAGCCGCCCCGCGCACCGCATTCGCCTTCCAGAACAAGACCCGATTTTTCAACGAGGAGTACCCCCATGTTTCAACGCCGCACCCTGATCTCGCTGGCCGCCGCGCTGGCCGTTGCCGCCCCGGGCCTGGCCCTGGCCCAGGCCAAGCTCAAAGTCGCCGCCATCTACACCGTGCCCTTCGAGCAGCAATGGGTCAGCCGCATCCACAAGGCGCTCAAGGCCGCCGAGGCCCGCGGCGAGATCGAATACAAGGCCAGCGAGAACGTCTCCAACGCCGACTACGAACGCGTCATGCGCGAGTACGCCACCGGCGGCAACCAGCTGATCGTGGGCGAGGCCTTCGCGGTGGAGGCTGCGGCCCGCAAGGTGGCCAAGGACTTCCCCAAGACCTCGTTCCTGCTGGGCTCCTCGCTCAAGCCGCAGGAGCCGAACTTCGCGGTGTTCGACAACTACATCCAGGAGCCGGCCTACCTCACCGGCATGGTCGCCGGCGGCATGACCAAGACCAACAAGATCGGCATGGTCGGCGGCTTCCCGATCCCCGAGGTCAACCGCCTGATGAACGCCTTCATGGCCGGCGCCAAGGAAGTGAACCCCAAGGTGGAGTTCACCGTGACCTTCATCAACAGCTGGTTCGACCCGCCCAAGGCCAAGGAGGCGTCCTTCGCCATGATCGACAAGGGCGCCGACGTGCTGTATGCCGAGCGCTTCGGCGTGTCGGACGCGGCCAAGGAAAAGGGCAAGCTCGCCATCGGCAACGTGATCAACACGCAGGACAAGTACCCCGACACCGTGGTCGCCTCGGCGCTGTGGAACATGGAGCCGACCATCGACCGCGCGATCAAGATGGTCAAGGAAGGCAAGTTCAAGGCCGAGGACGTGGGCCAGTACTCCATGATGAAGTACAAGGGCTCCGAGCTGGCGCCGCTGGGCACCTTCGAGAAGAAGGTCCCGGCCGACCTGGTGGCCAAGGTCAAGGCCAAGGAAAAGGCCATCCTCGACGGCAAGTTCACCGTCAAGGTCGACGACAACGCGCCCAAGTCCACCGCCAAGTGAGACGGCGCTGCCCCGCATGACGGGCCCCGTCCTCAAACTCGAAGGAATCACCAAGCGGTTCGGGCCGCTGGTGGCCAATGACGCCATCTCGCTGGAGCTGGGCGCGGGCGAAGTGCTCGCGCTGCTCGGCGAGAACGGCGCGGGCAAGTCCACGCTGGTGTCCATCCTGTTCGGGCACTACACGGCCGACGCCGGCCGCATCGAGGTGTTCGGCCAGCCGCTGGCGCCGGGCCATCCGCGTGCGGCGCTGGCCGCGGGCATCGGCATGGTGCACCAGCACTTTGCCCTGGCCGACAACCTGAGCGTACTCGACAACGTGATGCTGGGCACCGAGGCGCTGTGGCGGCCTTTCTCGCGCCGCAGCGAAGGCCGCAGGCACCTGCTGGAAGTGGCGCAGCGCTTTGGCCTGCCGGTGCAGCCCGATGCGCTCGTGGGCAGCCTGTCGGTGGGCGAGCGCCAGCGGGTGGAAATACTCAAGGCGCTGTACCGTGGCGCGCGCATTCTCATCCTCGACGAGCCGACGGCGGTGCTCACGCCGCAGGAAAGCGAGGCCCTGTTCGACACGCTCGGCCAGATGGTGGCGCAGGGCCTGTCGATCATCTTCATCAGCCACAAGCTGGCCGAGGTGCTGCGGGTATCGCACCGCGTGGCGGTGCTGCGTGCCGGCCGGCTGGTGGCCCAGGCGCCGGCCGCCGGCACCACGCAGGCGCAGCTGGCCGAGTGGATGGTGGGTCATGCGGTGGCAGCGACGCAGCGCCGGCCGGCCCCTCAGGTCGGCACGCAGTTGGGCGCGCCGGTGTGCGTGCTGGATGGCGTCCACACCGCGCCGGGCCGCGAGGCGCTGGCCGGCGTGTCGCTCACGCTGCGGGCCGGCGAGATCGTGTCGGTGGCCGGTGTGTCGGGCAACGGCCAGGTCGCGCTGGCCGAGCTGCTCTGCGGCACGCGCCGCGCCACGGCCGGCACCGTCACGCTCGCCATCGATGCGGCGGGCCCGGTGCCGCTCAAGGCCTCGCCGGCCTGGCTGGTGTCGCAGGGTGTGGCCCGCATTCCCGAGGACCGCCATGCCGTGGGCGTGGTGGGCGACCTGCCGCTCTGGGAGAACGCGGTGTCGGAGCGCTTGCGCACCCGCGCCTTCTCGCGGCTGCTGTGGGTGCGCAGGGCCGCGGCCCGCGCCCACGCCCGGCGCGTGATGGAGGCCTTCGACGTGCGTGGCGGCGGTCCGGCGTCGCCGGCCCGCTCGCTGTCGGGCGGCAACATGCAAAAGCTCATCCTCGGCCGCGCGCTGCTGGCGCCCGATGGCGCGCCGCCGCGCCTGATCGTGGCCCACCAGCCGACCTGGGGCCTGGACATCGGCGCCGTGGCCTACGTGCAGCAGCAGCTGGTGGCCGCGCGCGATGCCGGCGCCGCCGTGCTGCTGATCTCCGACGACCTGGACGAGGTGCTGGCCCTGGGCGACCGGGTGTGCGTGATGCACGGCGGGCATCTCACCGACGCGCGGCCGCCCGAGGCCTGGACGCGCCAGAGCATCGGCCTGGCCATGGCGGGAGTGTCCGCACCATGAGGCTCGAAAAGCGCCCCGCCACCTCCCCTGCCGCGCTGGCCCTGGCGCCGCTCGGAGCCGTGGGCTTCACGCTGCTGGTCAGCGCTTTGCTCGTGCTGTGGGCCGGCGCTCCGGTGCTGCAGACCTACGGGTTGCTGCTCAAGGGCGGCTTCGGCTCGGTCTTCGCCTGGAGCGAAACGCTCACGCGCGCGATCCCCTTGATCCTCACCGGACTGGCGGCCACCGTGGCTTTCAAGGCGCGGCTCTTCAACATCGGCGCCGAGGGGCAGCTGTACGCCGGCGCGCTGGCGGCCATCGCCGTGGGCGGCCTGCACGGCGGCAGCGGCATCGCCTGGCCGGCCTGGGCGCTGTTTCCGCTCATGATGGCCGCAGCCGCGCTGGCCGGCGCCTTGCTGCTGCTCGGCCCGGCACTGCTCAAGACGCGGCTGGGCGTGGACGAGGTGGTGACCACGCTGCTGCTCAACTTCATCGTGCTGCTGGCCGTCTCGGCGATGCTCGACGGCCCGATGAAGGACCCGACCGCCATGGGCTGGCCGCAGAGCGTGGCGCTGCAGGGCGAGCTGGAGCTGTCCAAGCTGATCGAGCGCACGCGGGTGCACACCGGCCTGCTGTGGGCCGTGACGCTGGCCGTGCTGCTGTGGGCGCTGTTCAAGTACACGGTGCTCGGCTTCGACATCCGGGCGACGGGCGCCAATGCGCGCGCGGCGGCGTTCGCGGGCGTTCCGGTCACGCGCACCGTGGTCCTGGTGGCGCTGCTGTCGGGCGCACTCGCGGGCCTGGCCGGCGCGATCGAGGTGGCCGGCCGCACCGGCTACGTCACGCTCGACATGTCACCGGGCTACGGCTACAGCGGCATCGTCATTGCCATGCTGGCCGGGCTGCATCCGCTGGGCGTGATCGCGGCCAGCGTGTTCGTGGCCGGCATGCTGGTGGGCGCCGACAGCATGAGCCGCGCGATCAGCGTGCCGACCTACATCGCCGACGTGATCGTCGCCGCGTCGCTGATCGCCGTGCTCGTGGCCACGCTGCTCACCCAGTACCGCGTGCGGCTGAAATGATCGGACGTCGCACCGTGCGCCCATGACCGAACTGCTCGACATCCTCGCCAACCCCGCGTTCTGGATCGCGGTGCTGCGCATCGCCACGCCGCTCATCCTCGGCACGCTGGGCGTGTTGCTGTGCGAGCGTGCCGGCGTGCTCAACCTCGGCATCGAGGGCATCATGGTGGCCGGGGCCTTCACCGGCTGGCTCGCCGTGTATGCCGGTGCGCCGCTATGGGTCGGAGTCGCAGCGGCGGCGGCCACCGGCGCCCTCTTCGGCCTGCTGCACGCCCTGCTCACCGTGGGCCTGGCACTGTCGCAGCACGTCTCGGGCCTGGGCATCACGCTGCTGGCCACGGCGCTCAGCTACTTCGGCTACCGGGTGAGCTTTCCCAAGGTGACGACGCCGCCCACCATCACGCCGTTCGCGCCGATGGAGGGCCTGGGCATCCCGATCCTGTCGGCCCAGACGCCACTCACGCTGCTGGCGCTGCTGCTGGTGCCGGCGATCGCCTGGGTGCTGTACCGCACGCCGGCAGGCCTGGCGGTGCGCATGGTCGGCGAAAACCCCCAGGCCGCCGAGGGTCAGGGCATCTCGGTCGCGCGGGCGCGCACCGGCGCCATCGTCGCGGGCTCGGCGCTCATGGGCGTGGCGGGGAGCTTCCTCACGCTCGCGGCCTTCAATGCGTTCTTCTTCAACATGGTCAACGGCCGCGGCTGGATCTGCGTGGCGCTTGTGGTGTTCGCCTCGTGGCGGCCCGGCAAGGCCCTGCTGGGCGCGCTGCTGTTCGCGTTTTTCGATGCGCTGCAGCTGCGCCTGCAGCAGTCCGGCGCGGCGGTGCTGCCCTACCAGATGTACCTGATGCTGCCCTACGCCCTGTCCATCCTCGCCCTCGTGCTCATGGCGCGCAAGGCCGCCTATCCGCAGGCGCTGATGAAGCCCTATCGCAAGGGCGAACGCTGAGAAGCGAGGGTATGGGCGGTGAGCGCCCGCAGCCCATTGGGCAGCATCGATTTCGCAGCGCTCACATGCTTGACGGGATATTTTTTGTTACTACAATAATTCAAAACATGGAGAGGCCAGCATGGCGCTGGAATGGGACGAGGAGAAGCGGCGCATCAACTTGTCCAAACACGGGCTGGACTTTGCAAATGCCGCCTGGGTGCTGGAAAGCGATATCAGGTTCGACCTGCTCACTGTTCGCAACGGGGAGCAAAGAACCCAATCGATTGCCTATGTGTATGACCGGCTTGCTGTACTGACGGTCGTCCACAAGCCGGGTCACGTGACCCGCATCGTGAGTTTCCGTACGGCAAGCACAGACGGAAGGAAGGCCTACCATGAATGGCTCGCCGAAGAAGATGACGCGTAAGGACGCGATCGCTGCTGTCAGCAGGTCGCCGTCCAGCGGCGACTTCGTATGGGACGGCCTGGACGAAGACGAGCGCCCGGCCACGCGCGAGGAGCTGAGTGCGGGATTGGCGGCCGCCCGCAAGTCGCGGGGCCGTCCTTCCGGCTCGACCAAGGAATCCACCACCATCCGGATCGACCGCGATGTGCTGGATGCGTTTCGCGCGGCAGGACCGGGATGGCAATCTCGCATGAATGCGGCCCTGCGCGAATGGCTCAAGACCCACAAGGCAGCCTGACACCATGCTTGACCTCCTCATCACCCACGCCACGCTGCCCGATGGCCGCCAGAACATGTCGATCGCCGTGCAGGACGGCCGCATCGCCGAAGTCACCGAGGGCCTGCAGGCCCCGGCTCGCGAGACGGTCGACGCCGCCGGCCAGCTGGTGACGCCGCCCTTTTGCGATCCGCACTTCCACATGGACGCGACGCTGAGCTATGGCCTGCCGCGCGTCAACCAGAGCGGCACCCTGCTCGAAGGCATCGCGCTGTGGGGCGAGCTCAAGCCGCTGCTCAAGGCCGAAGACCTCATCTCGCGCGCGCTGGCCTACTGCGACTGGGCCGTGGCCAAGGGCCTGCTGGCCATCCGCAGCCACGTGGACACGAGCGACCCGAGCCTGCTGCCGGTGGAGGCGCTGCTCGAAGTGAAAAAGCGCGTGGCCCCCTACCTCGACCTGCAGCTCGTGGCCTTTCCGCAGGACGGCGTGCTGCGCACGCCTGGCGGGGTCGAGAGCCTGAAGAAGGCGCTCGATCTCGGCGTGGATGCGGTCGGCGGCATTCCCCATTTCGAGCGCACCATGGCCCAGGGCGCCGAGAGCGTGCGCCTGTTGTGCGAGATCGCGGCCGAGCGCGGCAAGCTGGTCGACATGCACTGCGACGAAACAGACGATCCGATGAGCCGCCACATCGAGACGCTGGCCTTCGAGACGCAGCGCCTGGGCCTGCAGGGTCGTGTCAACGGCAGCCACCTGACGTCCATGCACAGCATGGACAACTATTACGTGAGCAAGCTGATCCCGCTGATCGCCGAAGCTGGCGTGAGCGCGGTGGCCAATCCGCTGATCAACATCACCATCCAGGGCCGCCACGACACCTACCCCAAGCGCCGCGGCATGACGCGCGTGCCCGAGCTGATGGCCGCCGGCGTGACGGTGGCCTTCGGCCACGACTGCGTGATGGACCCGTGGTACAGCCTGGGCGCAGCCGACATGCTCGAAGTCGCGCACATGGGCCTGCATGTGGCGCAGATGACGAGCCAGGCCGGCATGCAGGCCTGCTTCGAGGCCGTCACCACGAACGCCGCCAGGGTCATGCATCTGCCGGGCTACGGCATCGCGCCGGGCTGCGACGCGAGCTTCGTGCTGCTGCAGGCGCGCAGCCCGGTGGAGGCGCTGCGCCTGCGCGCCCACCGCCTGAAGGTCTGGCGCCAGGGCCGGCTGCTGGCCGAGATGCCAGCGCCCGAGGCGCGGCTGCATCTGCCTGGCCGGCCTGCGGCGACGGCGTTCCGGGCCTGAGCGCGCGCAGCGTCACATCCCCGACACGGCCCGTGGCTCTTTGCACGATCGCCCCGCAGGCTGGCGACCGGGCACAGACCCGTTAAACTGCATGTCTTGGGTGGCAGGCCGATCCGGGCCTGTCAGGACATGCGAAGGTCGGGCCGCCTCGCGGCTTTGCCATGGGTTCGCCAACGAATGTCTGCCACTCTCATCCAATGGACCGCCGCTGCGGTCTTCGCCATCGCGCTGCTGCACACCTTCACCGCACGCCAGTTCGAGCGCCTGTCGCACCGCTACCCTCGCCACGCGGGCCTGTTCCACCTGCTCGGCGAGGTCGAGGTGGTGTTCGGCTTCTGGGCCATCGTCCTCGTGGTGCTCATGGCGCTGCTGGCCGGCAGCGCTTCCGCGCTCGGCTATGTGGAATCGCGCAACTACACCGAGCCGCTGTTCGTTTTCGTGGTCATGGTGATCGCCGCCTCGCGGCCGGTGCTGCAGACGGTGATGGCCACGGTGGCCACCGCCGCGCGCCTGCTGCCCGTGGCCACGCCGCTGGCCTCGGCCTGGCTGGGCCTGGCGGCCGTGCCGCTGCTGGGCTCGCTCATCACCGAGCCGGCCGCCATGACGATCGCGGCCTTGCTGCTGGCGCCACAGGTGTTCCGGCCAGACGTGCCCGAGCGGCTGAAGTACCTTGCGCTGGGCGTGCTCTTCGTCAACGTGTCCATCGGTGGCGCGCTCACCTCGTATGCTGCGCCGCCCGTGCTCATGGTCGCCGCGACCTGGCAGTGGGACAGCGCCTTCATGCTGGCGAACTTCGGCTGGAAGGCGGCGCTGGCGGTGGTGGTCAATGCAACGGTGGCCGTGCTGGCTCTGCGTCGGCATCTGCCGGTCCCCGATGCGGCGCAGGCTCATGCGCCCGCCTCCGCCCCCGTGCCCTGGAGCGTCACGGCCGTGCACCTGGCGCTGCTGGCGGGCGTGGTGATGTTCGCGCACCATCCCGTGGTGTTCCTCGGCCTGTTCCTGATGTTCCTCGGATTCACCCAGGCCTACGAGCGCCATCAGAGCCCGCTGATCCTGCGCGAAGCGCTGCTCGTGGGCTTTTTTCTTGCGGGCCTCGTGGTGCTGGGCGGCCTGCAGCAATGGTGGCTGCAGCCCATCGTGTCGGCGCTGTCGCCGGTGGCGCTGTTCTTCGGCGCGCTCGGCCTGACGGCCATTACCGACAACGCCGCGCTGACCTACCTGGGTTCGCTGATCGAAGGCATCTCCGACACTTCCAAGTACATGCTGGTGGCGGGCGCCGTGGCAGGCGGCGGGCTCACGGTGATCGCGAACGCGCCCAATCCCGCCGGCGTGGCTCTGCTCAAGCGCGGCTTCGCCGATGAAAGCGTGGGCGCGGGGGCGCTGCTGCTGGGCGCGCTCGGGCCGACGGCTGTGGCGGCTGCGGCGCTGTTTTTTCTTTGACGTCGGTGGCCGGCGCGGCGATCTACACACCGGCCGCGCGCATCCTGCGCCAAAGGGTTGAGCGGCTGATGCCCAGGCGCTGCGCCGCTTCGAGCCGATTGCCCTGGCAGGCGGCGAGCACGTCGGCGAGCTGCGAGGCGGACAGATCGCCGTCGGCAGGCGTTGCAGTGCCGGCAAAAAGCTCGGGGCAGTCGATCTCCAGCTCGGCATAGGCGGCACCCGCAAGGCGCGGATACTGAGCGAAGATCACCGAGATGCGTTCGCACACGTTCTCGAGTTCGCGCACGTTGCCGGGCCAGCCATAGGCGCGCAAGCGGGGGTAGACCGGCGCCAGCAGCTCATGCGCATCATGTCGGCTGCCCAGACCTCGCAGGCTGCGCGCGACGAAGGCCAGCGCCATGGCGTCGATGTCGCTGCCGCGCTCGCGCAGCGGCGGCAGGCGCAGCCGCAGGATGTTCAGGCGGTAGTACAGGTCGGCGCGAAACCGCCGCTCGGCCACGAGCTGGTCGAGCGGCTGGTGGGTGGCGGCAATGACACGCACGTCCACCGGGATGGGCATGACGCCGCCCACGCGCACCACCTCGCGCTCCTGCAGCACGCGCAGCAGGCGGGTCTGCAGCAGGACCGGCATGTCGCCGATCTCGTCGAGGAACAGCGTGCCGGTGTGCGCCGCCTCGATGAGCCCGCGCTTGCCGCCCTTGCGCGAGCCGGTGAAGGCCCCCTCCTCGTAGCCGAACAGCTCGCTCTCCAGCAGGGTCTCGGGCACGGCCGCGCAGTTGATCGCCATGAAGGGCTTGTCGTTGCGGGCGCTGGCGTTGTGGATGGCCTGCGCGAAGAGCTCCTTGCCCGTGCCGCTCTCGCCGGTGACGAGCACCGTCTTGCCGGCACCGGCAAAGCGCAGCGCAGCGGCCCGGGCACGGGCGAAGGCCGGACTGTCGCCCTGCAGGTCTTCGAGGCGCCAGCGCGCCTGCGGATGCTGGCGGCTGCGCCGCTGAGAACGCAGCGTGGTGTCGGCCTCCTGGATCGTGGCGGCGTCGTACAGGGTGACGACCGCACCAACCACCTGCCCGCGCTCGCGGATCGGCGTGCGGTTCATCAGCCACTCGCGGCGATGGATCTGGCAGACCTTCTGGCGCTCCTCGACGTCGCCGGCCAGCACGTCGCCCACGGCCAGCTCGGGCGCGGCGCGCTCCACCGGCAAGCCGAGCACCGCCTGGCGCGGCAGGGCAAGCAGGGACTCCATGGCGGGGTTGAGCGCGATCACCCTGCCGGCCGTGTCCACCGCCAGCACGGCCTCCTGCAGGTTGTGCAGCACGCCGTTGAGCTGCTCGTAGCGCGCGGCCTCCAGGCGCGCTGCACGCGCCAGGTCGATGGCGTCCCGCAGGCCTTCGCGCACCGAGGCCATCGAGTACGCCAGAATGCCGTGCAGCCCGTGCTGTTCGGCCTGCTCGGTGACGATGCTCGATCCGATGAACACGGTGATCCCGTCGGCTGCCATGGCACGGAAGGCGCTGCGCGCCTCGTCGAAGGTGCGGTAGGCGCGCTGCACGATCTCGATGTCCAGCAGTCCCTTGAACGCGTCCAGCTCGGCAATGGTGTCGCCGTAGGTGATGATGCCCACGCGCCTCGACAGGTCGCGCGCGGTGCGCAGGGCGACGAGGATGTCATAGCCGGTCACCTTGATCGTGGCGACCGGGATCGCCAGCGCGCCCTTGAGGATGGCCGCGTTGGAGCCCGCGCTCACGAAGGCGTCGACCGAGCTCGCGCGTCCGCGCGCCTGCGCCAGCGCCGTCTCGAAGGTGTAGTCGAGGATCTCGATGTCGGCGCGGTCGGCGAATTCCGGCGCCACCTGCAACGCCAGGCGGCTCAGGTGGGAATAGCTCAAGAAGCACAGTTTGGGGCGGGCGTCGGTCACGGTTTGTCTCTCACGATCATTCTTGTCAGGCACCGGACCCGGTGGACCCGCAGCGCGAAGGCGCCATGCGGCTGCCAGCGCAAGCCAGGTTTCACCGGTGTTTCATCTGCGTGGCTGAAACGGCCCGTGAATTGTGCCGGAGTGCAGCCCTGTCGGTAAGTGCTTGATTTTCAAATCCCTTCTCCTGGTTGGAGCGGTTACAGGCAATGGCACGCCGATTGCTGAATGTTTCAGCTATCACCCTTTGATCGAGAGCCATGAAACCTCTTCACGGAAAAATCATCCTGGACCTGACACACATGCTGTCCGGTCCTTACGGGACCATGATCCTCACCGACCTGGGCGCCCGCACGATCAAGGTCGAGCCGCCGGGACGCGGTGAAGGCACGCGCGAGCTGCTGCGCGGCGACGCCGACTACTCGCGCGACGGCATGGGGGCGTACTACCTCACGCTCAACCGCGGCAAGGAAAGCGTGAGCCTGGATCTCAAGTCCGACGCCGGGCGCGAGGTGTTCTACGACCTCGTGCGCCAGGCCGACATCGTGTTCGACAACTTCGCCGTCGGCGTGACGCAGCGCCTGCAGATCGACCACGCGACGCTGTCACGCATCAACCCGCGCATCATCACCTGCTCGGTCACGGGTTTTGGCGAGACCGGCCCCGACGTCGACCGACCCGCCTTCGACCAGGTGGTGCAGGCCATGGGCGGGGGCATGAGCATCACTGGCCAGCGCGGCGGCGTGCCGATGCGATCGGGCATCCCGATCGGCGACCTGGGCGGCGGCGTGTTCGGCGCCATCGGCGTTCTCGCGGCCCTGGCCGGCCGCGAAGCCACGGGCGTGGGCCAGCATGTGGACATCTCGATGCTGGACGTGCAGGTCTCGCTGCTCAACTACATGGCGACCATGCACCTGATGTCGGGCCACCTGCCCGAGCGCATCGGCAACGAGCATTTCGTCCACGTGCCCTACAACACCTACCCGACGCAGGACGGCTACATCATCATCGCGTGCATCGGCGACGCCTTCTACGAGCGCCTGCTCGGCGTGTTCGACGACCCCGAACTGCACCGGCCCGAGTACCTCCGTCAGCCCGCGCGGCTGGCTGCCAAGGAGAAGATCGACGCCATCGTCACGCGCACGCTCGCCAGCCGCACCACCGCCGACTGGCTGCGTATCCTGCGCGAGGCGCGCGTGCCCTGCGGACCGGTGAACGACTTCAGCCAGGCGCTGAACGACCGCCAGGTACGGGCGCGCGGCATGGTGGTGGACGTGCCCCTGCCTTCGGGCGGCAGCGTGCCCATGCCCGGCAATCCGGTCAAGCTATCGGGCAACGCGGGCGAGCCGGAGCACTTTAGCCCGCCCCCCTTGCTCGGCGCGCAGACCGACGCGGTGCTGCAAGGCCTGTTGGCCTACTCCGCCGAGCGGATCGCGGCGCTGCGCGGCTGCGGTGCCATCGCCTGAAGGACCGCCGCATGGATGCCGACTCGCTCATCCTCACCGACGTCTCGCCGCGAGACGGACTGCAGAACCAGGCGGTCCACGTCGCCGCAGCGGACAAGGTCGAGCTCGCGCGGCTGCTGGCTGAGGCGGGCCTGCGCAGCGTGGAGGTGACGAGCTTCGTCTCGCCGGCTGCCGTCCCGCAGATGGCCGACGCGGCCGAGGTGCTGGCCGGCGTGAGAGCGGCCGTGCCACAGCTGCGCGCCTCCGTCCTCGTACCCAACCTCAAGGGGCTGGACCGGGCCCAGGCCGCTGGCGCTCGGGAGGTTGCGGTCGTGCTTTCGGCCACCGACACGATGAACCGGCGGAACATCAACATGAGTCTCGATGCTGCAACCGCGATGAGCGAGGACACGGTGCGCGCCGCGCGCGATGCGGGCCTGGCAACGCGCGCCTACGTGGCGGTGGCGTGGGAATGCCCGTTCGAAGGCGGGGTGGCGCAGGCCACGGTGGTCCGGCTCGCCGAGCGCCTGCTCCTGGCCGGAGCCGACGAGATCGTGATCGCCGACACCATCGGGGCCGCTGCGCCGGCGCAGGTCACGCGGCTCTTGGCCGCTTTGCGGGGCACGCTGCCGCTGGCGCGCACTGCGGTGCATTTTCATGACACGCGCGGCTTCGGCGTGGCCAACGCCTGGGCGGCGATCGAGGCTGGCGTGCGACGGCTCGACGCCAGCGCAGGGGGTATCGGTGGCTGCCCCTTCGCGCCCGGTGCTGCCGGCAACGTGGCCACCGAAGACGTGGTGCTGCTGGCCGAGCAGTCAGGCCTGGCCACCGGCATCCGCCTTGATGGCCTGCGCGACGCGGTGGCGTTTGCCGAGGCCCGGCTCGGCCGGACACTGGGCGGTCGCAGCATGGGATGGTGGCGGCGCCGCTCGCCCGCAGCGGCGGCGGCCGGAGAACGCATTCAGGTCTGAGGGGCGTGCTGGCGCCCTTCCTCGAGATGCGCCGTCTCGCGAAAGCAGGCGGCCATTTCGCGCTCGGCGCCATCCGCGTCGCGAGCACGCAGGCAGGCCAGGATGCGGCGGCGCTCGACGACAAGGTCGGCGCGGAAATGCAGCGAGGCACCGGCCGCCTGCAGCACCTGGCGCAAGATGGTGTTCAGGCTGTCCGACACGGCCACCAGCACGTCGTTGTGCGCGGCGCGTGCAACGAGATGGAAGAACTCCAGGCCGGTCGCCACGCGCTCGCCGAGCGTGCCGCCGGCACTGAGTGCGTCCATGCGCCGCAGGTTGTCGTCGATGGCGTCCAGGTCGGCCGCGGTGGCCCGTGTACACGCCTCGCGCACGATCATGCAGTTGATCTGCCGGCGGGCACTCTGAAGGTCGGCCGCGTCCATGCGGCATTGCTCGGCCAGCTCGCGCAGGGACTGCGCCAGCATCATGTAGGCGCCCCGATAGAACACCAGCGAGTCTTCATGGCCCTGGTGCTCGAAACGCACGACCTTGCCGAGGAACATCATGTGGTCGCCGGCCTCGTGCTCAGCGAACTTCTCGCACTGGAAACTGGCCACGCAGCCACCCAGCACAGGCGCGCCGCCCACGCCCGGCGTCCAGTCGATGCCTGAGAACTTGTCGGGCAGATCACGGCTGGCAAAGCGGGCGGACAGCGCGTTCTGGCTTACGGCCAGGATGTTGACGGTGAAGGATTGCGCCGCGCGGAACGCCGCGAGGTTGGAGCTGGCGAGCCTCAGGCTCCACGACACCAGGGGCGGCTCCAGTGAAACGGAATTGAAGGAGTTGCAGGTCAGCCCCACGGGCTCTCCCTGTGCCCCGCAGGTCGTGATGACTGCCACGCCCGTCGGAAAGCTGCCCAGCGCCTTGCGCAGCACACTCAGGTCCTGCTGCTGCGCCGGCCCTTGCTGCGGCCCCGTCATCGCCCTACTCCCTGTATTCGATGCCGTGGTCCACCATGTCGTAGATGTAGCGGCCCGAGGGGCGCTTGATCTCTTCGGCGATGTGCCCCACCAGTCCGGCGGCGCGGCTGATGACCGCGATGCCGCGCATGATGGCGGGCTCCAGGCCCACTTCGAGCAGGATCGCGGCGATGGCCCCCGTGGCGTTGGTCGTGAGGTACTTGGGGTAGGTGGCGTTGGCCGCCGTCGACAGTGCACGCAGCGCGGCGATGTAGCTGCCCTTGGCGCCGGCCTTCTCGGCAATCTCGATCAGCTTGGGTGCGCGCGGGTCGTCAGGCTTGTGGAACGGATGGCCGAGGCCCGGAATGAACCGGCCCTCGTCCTTGAAGCGGCGGGCAATGGCTTCGGCCCGGGCCTGCATGCCTTCGGGCGCATCGACGATCTCGGCCAGCAAGGCTGAGCAGCCTTCCATGGTGCCCAGATAGGTGCTGCCGGCGCCCATCACGCCGGCAGCCACCGCAGCCTGCAGGGCCTCAGGCGCCGAGTGGTAGATCAGCCGGGTGGCGATGGCGCTCGGCGTGAAGCCGTGCTCCATCGTGGTCACCAGCACGGCGTCGAGCACCTTCGTCTGCAGCGGCGTCGGCTTCTTGCCATTCAGGTGGAACAGGATCATTTCAGTGAAGGTGAGCTGCCCCATCAGATCGTCCACCAGGTTGGCGCCGCGCACGAAGATCTTGTCGGGCTCGTAGCGCGAAATGCCAGTGGTGGGAACGGACTTGTGTTTCATGAACTCAGCTTTCTTTGGAACAAGGTAATCGTGTGCCGCAGTCACTTGGCGGCAGCGGGCTGGCGCAGGCTTACACCTTCGCGCGTGACCACGATGCCTGCGCGTTCGCGGTCCCAGATGGCCGAGAGGTCTGCCTCGGCGGTGGCTCGCAGCTTGTGCTTCTCGATCTTGGAGTTCACGGTGCGCGGAAACTCGGTCACGAAAGCCACATAGCGCGGCACCATGAAGTAGGCGAGGTTGCGGTTGCAGTGGCGAACCAGGCCCTCCTCGTCGAGCGCGGCGCCGGCCTTGAGGATCACCGACGCAGCCACCTCGTCCTCGCTGGAGTCGGCCTTGACCGGGTAGACCGCCACATCCTCGACCTCCGGGTGCGAGCGGATCGCTTCCTCGACCTCATAGGCGGAGATGTTCTCCCCACGGCGGCGGATCGCGTCCTTGAGGCGATCGGTGAACCAGACGTAGCCATCGGCATCGATCACGCCGCGGTCGCCGGTGTGGAACCACATGTTGCGGCGACTCGCCAACGTGGCCTCGGGGGCCTTGTAGTAGCCCAGCGTCGAGCACCAGGGCATCTTGTGCCGCAGGATGATCTCGCCGGGCGTGCCGGCGGGCACGTCCTGGTCGTACTCGTCGACGACGCGCAGCTCGACGTTCAGGCGCGGCAGGCCGACCGAGCCGAGCTTGTCGCGGCGACTGCGGGCGTTGTAGTTGGTGCCCATGCCGAAGTCGGTGAGCGCGTAGGCACTGAAGATGCGCACGCCGAAGCGCTCCTCGAACTGCAGCGCAAAGCCCGGCACCGGCGCCAGATGCACCCGCCAGACCTTGTGGTTGCGGTCCTCCGGCGAGGGCGGCGCGTTCCACAGGAAGTTGACGATACTCGACAGGCAGTTGAACATGGTCGCGCCGCTCCTGCGCACGTCGCTCCAGAAGCGGTTGATCGAAAAGCGCGGCGCCAGCGCGATCGAGGCGTCGGCCATGAACATGCCCATGGTGCTGCCGAGAAAGGCATTGCCATGGAACAGCGGCAGGTACACGTAGGCGATGTCCTCGGGCACATACTCATGATGCGTGGCCACGTCGGTGCCGTAGTAGACGAGCTGGGCATGGCAGAAGATATTGGCCTTGGACGGGCCGGTGGTGCCCGAGGTGAACATCAGGAGTGCCGTCTCACTGAAGTGCGGCTGGCGAGCCGCCGGCGTGGCCGGCGCTGCCAGCAGCTGGTCGAAGCCCGTCACCGTGAGGTGGGCCGGCGGCGCGCTGACGCCGCCCTCGGCCGGCGCGGATCCGCCCTCGCTGCGATCCACGTCGGCCACGAACACATGGCGCAGCTTCTCGCACAGCGGTGCGACTTCGAGCACGCGGGCGAGCAGCGCGCGCTCGACGATCACCGCCTCGCAGTCGGCATGCTTGAGAAAGTAGCTCAGCAGCTGGCCCTTGGCACCGGTGTTCACCGGCACCGTCACCATCCCCGCGCGGCAGATACCCCAGATGGCCAGCAACTGCTCGGGGCAGTTCTCCATCAGCACACCGACATGCCCGCCATAGGACACGCCGGCGGCAAGCAGGCCGTTGCCCACGCGCGTCGTCTGCTCATCGATCTGCGCATAGGTGAACTGGCGGCCGTCGGTCAGATTGTTGAGAAAGACTTTGCCACCGAGGCGCCGTGCGCGGTCGGCCAGGGCATTGCCCATGGTGGCGGTGGCTGTCTGGAAGTCCTGGAGATACATGCAATGATTCCTTCAGATACGTTTCAATCGATCAAGCCGGCTGGCGATATCCTGCATCCGTTCGCCGGAAGGACGCCGTCGCCTGCCGCACCGCCGTGCGAAAGCGGTTGCACTGCACTCATGAGGCCTCCAGGCGCCTTGCGCGCGCCGGATGCTCGGGCCGCAGCAGACCCAGTTTCTCGCGCAGCGTGCCTTCGGTGTAGTCGGTACGGGCCAGCCCGCGACGGCGCAGCTCGGGCACCACCTGCTCGGCGAAGTCGCGAAAGCCGCCCGGGTAGTCCGATGCCATGATGTTGAAGCCATCGGCGCCGCCCTGCTCGAACCAGGCCTGCATCTCGTCGGCGATGTCGCTCGGTGAGCCCACCATCGAGTAGACGCCATGCGAGCCGATCTGCCGCGTGTACAGCTCGCGGATGGTGAGCCTCTCGCGCCGCGCCGTCTCCACCAGCCGCTCGCGCAGGCCCTTTTGCTGATTGGTCTCGGGCAGATCGTCAGGCAGCGGCCCGTCCACCGGCCAGGCGCGCAGGCTGACGCCCAGCAACTCTTCCAGCAGAGAAAAGCCGACCTCCGGATGCACCAGCTCCAGCAGACGCTGGTTCTTGGCCTGGGCCTCCTCGCGCGTGCGGCCGACCACTGTGAACAGGCCCGGGAGCACCTTGACGTGGCGCGGATCGCGGCCCAGCGTGGCGGCGCGCTGCTTGACGTCGGCGTAGAAAGCCTGCGCACCGGCGAGCGAGCCGGAGGAGCCGAAGATGATGTCGGCTACCGAGGCCGCCAGCGCCTTGCCTGGCTCGGACACCCCGGCCTGAATGAGAACGGGATGCCCCTGGACCGGCCGGCCCATGTTGAGCGGGCCCTTGACCGAGAGGAACTCTCCGTGAAAGTTCAGATAGTGAAGCTTGCCCACATCGAAGAACACGCCTGACGCCTTGTCGCGCAGGAAGGCGTCGTCCTCGTAGCTGTCCCACAGGCCCCGCACGATCTGCACGAACTCGCTTGCCTGCCGGTAGCGCAGGTCATGCGCCATGTGCTTGTCCTTTCCGAAGTTGGCCGCCGTGGCCTGCACTGACGAGGTCACCACGTTCCACGCCGCGCGACCGCCCGAGAGCTGATCGATGGACGCGAACTTGCGTGCCACGTGGTAGGGCTCGTTGTACGTGGTGGACGCGGTGCCAGCCAGGCCTATGTGCCGCGTGGTGACGGCCAGCGCCGACAGCAGCGTCATGGGCTCGAGCTGCGAGACGTAGCGCGCCGGGTCATGGCTGAGCGCCTGCAGGTCGGCCTCGGAACCACGCAGCCCGTCCACGTCGGCTAGAAAGAACAGATCGAACTTCGCGCGCTCGGCCAGCTGGGCCAGCGGCAGCCAGAAGCCGTTGAAATCCAGCTCGGGTGCGGTGGGCGCATCCGGCAGACGCCATGCGCCTTCATGATGTCCGTTCGCACGGGCAAACACGCCCAGAACCATTTTTTCATCGGGCGATCGCATCGGATCAAACCTCCTCGGATTGCGGCGGTGACGGGCGAGTGGGCAGGCGCAGCCTCAGGACGCGCTCGAAGCGACCGGCAGCGGCCGGCCGCCGCGTACTGCTCAGTCCATCTTGACGTTGGCCGCCTTGACCCGCTCGGCGGCGTTGGCCCGGTCCTTCACGAGGAAGGCGGCAAACTGCTGCGGCGTCTCGCCCACGGCCTGGAATCCAACGTTGGTCAGCGCCTTGGCCATGTCCTCTGTCTTGAGCGCGGCAATCACGTCGGCCGAGATCTTGCTGACCACCGCAGGCGGCGTGCCGGCCGGCGCGGCCAGCGCCATGTAGAAGAAGGACTCGAACTCCGGATAGCCGGCTTCGGTGAAAGTCGGCACATTGGACGCGATGGTCACACGCGAGGGACCGGCGACGGCCAGGGCACGCAGCTTGCCCGAGTTGACGAAGGGCATCAGCGGGCCGGTGGCCAGCATGGTCATGTCGGTGCGGCCGGCGCTCAAGTCCTGCATCAACAGCGGCACTGCGTTGTACGGTGTCTGGACCATGTCGAGGCCATACAGCTTGCTGAGCCAGGATACGGCCAGGTGCGTGATGCCGCCCTGCCCCGTCGATGCGTAGTTGAGTTTGCCGGGATTGGCCTTGACGTAGGTGATGAACTCGCGCAGGTCCTTGACCGGCAGGTCGGGCCGAACGAACAAGCCCAGCGGCGACTGGCCGACGCGTGTGATCGGCGCGAAGTCCTTCACTGCGTCATAGCCCGGCTTGCTGCGCAGCAGCGCGTTGAAGGAATACAGCGCGTCCGTGCCCAGAATCAGCGTGTGGCCGTCGGCCGGCTGCTTGACCACGTCGATGGCGGCCACGATCTCGTTGGCGCCGGGCTTGTTGTCCACCACCACGGGCTGGCCCCAGTTGGCGCTGAGCTTCGTCGCCAGCGCGCGGGCAATGATGTCCCCCGGCCCGCCTGCGCCGTAGCCGACGACAATGCGCACCGGCTTGGTCGGCCAGGTCTGCGCAGCGGCGACGCCGCAAGCGGCCACGAGCAGCGTGGCCAGGAGGTGCTTGATGAGTTTCATGGGTGTTGTCTCCGTCCGTTCGGGTTTCTTGAAATCACGGCTGCACATGAATGCACGCTTCATGCCAAACGCAGGAGGTCAGATAAGCCCATGTTTTTAAAAACATTTTCAAAACAGGCCTGCCTGCGCTCCAGTTGCGCGGGCGTGGCTGCGCAACAGCTGAAACGCGCATTGAAACATCGTGGAACGCCTGCCGCGGCGGCCTACGCGCCAGGCGCTTTCCTGATGCGTCGTCTTGGCTGAACGGGCAGCATGGATGAACAGCACCTTGTTCACAACCCAGCGTGCGACGCTGGGATGGTCGCAGGCCGGTGCCAGTGTGTGGCCGCCGATGCCCGCCACTACGTGGGCCGCACTCCGGAGTCGAGGTCGCGCAGCGCAACTCCAGTGGCCTGCGGGGTCGTGGCCGCCACGGCTGGCCCCGCTGGCAGGGCCGGCGCTGCCGACGCCAGCATGCCCGACACCCGCGCCTCGGCGGCTGCCAGCGTGCACGCCGCCTCCCGCCTGAAATGGTCGACGAAGTAGCGCGGTGGCTGGCGATAGGCGCCGTCCGCGTCGTTCAGCGCGGACGGCTCTCCAGCAGCTTCACCAGCGCCCACAACGCACGATTGGCCGGTGTGGCGACGCCCAAGGCCTCGCCGCGCCTCACGACGAAACCGTTGAGGTAGTCGATCTCGCTGCGCTTGCCGCGCGCCAGGTCCTGCGCGGTGGAGGAGTATTGCGCGGGCATGGTCTGCACGATCTTGCGGATGGCCTCGTCCACGTCGCTGGCCAGCGTCACGCCGTCGGCCTGGGCGACGGCCTTGCACTCGGCCACCACGTCGGCCATCACATCGAGGATGCCCACGCCCTGGACCATCTGGCCGTAGGGCATCTGCGAGATGGCCGATAGCGCGTTGTACGCGCAGTTGAGAATGAACTTGACCCACAAAGCCCCGCGCACGTTGCCCGACTCCTGCGCCGGAATGCCTGCAGCGGCCAGCAGCGCGGGCAACGCCGCTCCGAGGGGCGTGGGCTCGATGACGAGCTCGCCCCGGCCGTTGTGGCGCACGTGGCCGTCACCCGCCATCTCGGTGCCGACATAGACGACCGATGCCGCCACGGCATGACCGGGCACCACGGGGCGCAGGCGGTCGGCGTTGTCCACGCCGTTCTGCAGGGTGAGGAGCACCGCGCCCGGCGACAGATGGGGCAGCAGTTCGCGGCCTGCGGCTTCGGTGTCGGCCGACTTGACGCAGAACAGGACGAGCTGGGCGCCGCGAACGGCTGCCGGGTCGGTGCTCGCGCGCAGCCGCACATGCTCGTCGAAGGTCCGGGTCTCCATGCGCAGGCCGTCGCGCTCGATGGCCTTCACGTGCTGCGGCCGCGCGATCAGCGTCACCGCATGGCCGGCGCGCGCCAGCATGCCGCCGTAGTAGCACCCCACGGCGCCTGCGCCCATGACGGCGATCTGGAGAGAGGGAACGGAGTGATTCGAGTCGGACATCGCAACCTGGGGCTGAAGTGCTTGAAGCCCCCGAGTGTGCATCAATCCCGCTTCGGGTGCCCAAAGCCGCACGCACGACAAAGAAACAGGCCGCCCTGGAAGGCGGCCTGTGATGCGGGTCAGGGAGGTCGTGCCACAGACGTGCGATGCGCCCGAGGGCGCGCCGCCAGCGGCTTCGGTTGCACGCGGATTTCGTCCGAAACGGCGTCAGTCGGCCGTGGCCTCTTCCGGCTCGGGCTTGGCCTTGCCTTCCTTCTTGGGCAAAGGCGAGATGTCGAGCTGAACTTCGTCCTTGTCATCGAGGTCCACGAGCAGCCGGCCGCCATCGGTCAGGCGGCCGAACAGCAGTTCGTCGGCCAGCGCACGCCGGATCGTGTCCTGGATCAGCCGCTGCATCGGGCGGGCGCCCATGAGCGGATCGAAGCCCTTCTTCGCCAGATGCTTGCGCAGCTTGTCGGAGAACGTGACGTCGACCTTCTTCTCGGCCAGCTGCGTTTCGAGCTGGAGCAGGAACTTGTCCACCACCCTCAGGATGATGGCCTCGTCCAGCGCCTTGAAGCTGACCATGGCGTCGAGCCGGTTGCGGAACTCGGGCGTGAACAGGCGCTTGATGTCCGCCATCTCGTCGCCCGCCTCGCGCGGGTTGGTGAAGCCGATGGTCGCCTTGTTCATCGTCTCGGCGCCCGCATTCGTCGTCATGATGATGATGACGTTGCGGAAGTCCGCCTTGCGGCCGTTGTTGTCGGTCAGCGTGCCATGGTCCATGACCTGCAGCAGCACGTTGAAGATGTCCGGGTGCGCCTTCTCGATCTCGTCGAGCAGCAGCACCGCATGCGGCTTCTTGGTGATGGCCTCGGTCAACAGGCCGCCCTGGTCGAACCCCACATAGCCCGGAGGCGCGCCGATCAGGCGGCTCACGGCATGGCGCTCCATGTACTCCGACATGTCGAAGCGGATCAGGTCGATGCCCATGATGTAGGCCAGCTGCTTGGCCGCTTCGGTCTTGCCGACACCCGTGGGGCCGGAGAACAGGAAGGAGCCGATCGGCTTGTCGCCACGGCCCAGACCCGAGCGCGCCATCTTCACGGCCGCCGCCAGCACTTCGAGCGCCTTGTCCTGGCCGAACACCACGCTCTTGAGGTCGCGCTCGATGGTCTTGAGCTTGCTGCGGTCGTCGTTGGACACGTTCGCGGGCGGAATGCGCGCGATCTTGGCCACGATCTCCTCGACCTCGGACTTGCCGATGGTCTTCTTGCGCTTGGACGGCGCCAGGATGCGCTGGGCCGCACCGGCTTCGTCGATCACATCGATGGCCTTGTCGGGCAGGTGCCGGTCGTTGATGTACTTGGCCGACAGTTCGGCCGCCGCCTGAAGCGCCGCCACGGCGTACTTGACGCTGTGATGCTCCTCGAAGCGCGACTTGAGACCCTTGAGGATCTCGATCGTCTCGGGCACCGTCGGCTCGACCACGTCGACCTTCTGGAAGCGCCGCGACAGGGCGGCGTCCTTCTCGAAGATGCCCCGGTATTCAGTGAACGTCGTCGCGCCGATGCACTTGAGCTGGCCCGACGACAGCGCGGGCTTGAGCAGGTTGCTCGCATCCAGCGTGCCACCCGAGGCCGCACCCGCGCCGATGAGCGTGTGGATCTCGTCGATGAACAGCACGGCGTTGGGCTTGTCCTTGAGCGCCTTGAGCACGCCCTTCAAGCGCTGCTCGAAGTCGCCACGGTACTTGGTGCCGGCCAGCAGCGCGCCCATGTCGAGCGAGTACACGTTCGACTCAGCCAGGATCTCGGGCACGTCCTTCTGGGTGATGCGCCAGGCCAGGCCCTCGGCGATGGCCGTCTTGCCCACGCCGGCTTCGCCCACCAGCAGCGGGTTGTTCTTGCGGCGGCGGCACAGGATCTGGATGACACGCTCGACCTCGTACTCGCGGCCGATCAGCGGGTCGATCTTGCCGTCCTTGGCCAGCTGGTTGAGGTTCTGGGTGAACTGCTCCAGCGGGGAGGCCTTCTCGGCCTTCTCGCTGCCCTCCTCGCCTTCGCTGGAGGATGCCTCCGAGCTCTTGGCCGGCTCGGGCGGGTCGCTCTTCTTGATGCCGTGGGCGATGAAGTTCACCACATCGAGACGCGTGACGCCCTGCTGATGCAGGTAATACACGGCATGCGAATCCTTCTCGCCGAAGATCGCCACAAGCACGTTGGCGCCGGTGACTTCCTTCTTGCCATTGCCGGTGGACTGCACGTGCATGATGGCGCGCTGGATCACGCGCTGGAACCCGAGCGTCGGCTGGGTGTCGACGTCGTCGGTACCAGCCACCTGGGGCGTGTTGTCCTTGATGAAGTTCGACAACGACTTGCGCAGGTCGTCGATGTTGGCCGAGCAGGCACGCAGGACCTCGGCGGCGCTCGGGTTGTCGAGCAACGCCAGCAGCAGGTGCTCCACGGTGATGAACTCATGGCGCTGCTGCCGGGCCTCCACAAAGGCCATGTGCAAACTGACTTCCAATTCCTGGGCAATCATGTGACTTCCTTTTGCCTTGCTGCCAATACTCGCCGGGTCGACGCCACGCCGACCACAACACGAACACTCCCTACTCTAGCTCTATCCGAATCTCGTTTATTCAATAGGTTCACTCACACATTGCAGCGGATGGCCGGCCTGCTTCGCGGCCTCCAGAACCTGGTCCACCTTGGTGGCAGCCACGTCCCGGGAGTACACGCCGCACACGCCCCGCCCATCGAGATGGATCTTGAGCATGATCTGGGTCGCGGTCTCGCGGTCCTTGCTGAAAAACTCCTGGATCACGACGACGACGAACTCCATCGGCGTGTAGTCGTCATTGAGCATGACGACCTGGTACATCTGGGGGGGCTTGGTTTTCTGGGTGCGGCGCTCGAGCACCACGGAGCCGCCTTCGTCCGGCGGCTGCACTTGCGGCGCCGCAGGCTTCTGGGGAATTTTCGTTGCCATGAAATTCATTCTATCGAGCCGCCTTGCGCACCGCAGCATGGGGATGATGTGGAGCCGCAATCGTCACTTTCAAGCGACATGCAACCGCTGCTTCGGTATTCATTGAACCTTCAGTTATGTACAACACATCTTTTACACCAAATATGTCATTACAAAGATTGACACCTAGGCGACACATTGAAGATACTTCACACCAAGGTATTAATATGTCTCTGGAGGACTCTGTGATGGCTAGTGGAAAGGTCAAATGGTTCAATGACGCCAAGGGGTTCGGCTTCATCGAGCCGGACGATGGGGGGCCGGACATCTTCGCCCACTTCTCCGCCATCGCGATGGATGGCTTCAAGACCCTGCGGCAGCACGCGCATGTCACATACGACCTGACGAAAGGACCCAAGGGCCTGCTTGCACAGAATATCCGATGCGTCTATGTGCCAGACGAGCATCTGGCGGCCGAGCCAGAACCTGTCTACAACGCCAGAGCGTCCGCAAGCCGCCTCGCAGATGCGTCGCCGATGACGGCCTCGCCTTCCGAGCGGCGTCGCTCGCGCGTACGCATTCCCCAGTTCGACGTCGCCATGCACGACGACTGAGCTTGCACTGCCGCAGCACTTTCCGCCAAACAGAAAAGCCTCTTCCTTCCGGAAAGAGGCTTTTTTGTTTGGCAGTGCGTTCCATCGCGCGGCCCGCGCCGCGCTCAGGTCCGTCGCTGGCTTACATGTTGTCGATCATCACCTGGCCGAAGCCGGAGCAGCTGACCTGGGTGGCGCCGTCCATCAGGCGCGCGAAGTCATAGGTCACCTTCTTGGACAGGATCGACTTCTCCAGCGAGGAGATGACGAGGTCAGCCGCTTCGGTCCAGCCCATGTGGCGCAGCATCATTTCGGCGGAAAGGATTTCCGAGCCCGGGTTGACGTAGTCCTTGCCGGCATACTTGGGCGCCGTGCCGTGCGTGGCCTCGAACATGGCCACGGTGTCGCTCAGGTTCGCACCCGGGGCGATGCCAATGCCGCCCACCTGGGCCGCCAGCGCATCGGAGATGTAGTCGCCGTTCAGGTTCAGCGTGGCGACGACCGAGTACTCGGCAGGGCGCAGCAGGATCTGCTGCAGGAAAGCGTCGGCAATGCTGTCCTTGACGATGATGTCCTTGCCGGTCTTCGGGTTCTTGAACTTGCACCACGGGCCGCCGTCGATCAGTTCGGCGCCGAATTCCTTCTGGGCCAGGGCATAGGCCCAATCACGGAAGCCGCCTTCGGTGAACTTCATGATGTTGCCCTTGTGCACGATCGTCACGCTCGGCTTGTCATTGTCGATCGCGTACTGGATCGCCTTGCGGACCAGGCGCTCCGTGCCTTCGCGCGAGACCGGCTTGATGCCGATGCCCGAGGTTTCGGGGAAGCGGATCTTCTTGACGCCCATGTCCTTGATCAGGAAGTCGATGAGCTTTTTGGCCTTGTCGGACTGGGCCTCGTATTCGATGCCGGCGTAGATGTCCTCGGAGTTCTCGCGGAAGATGACCATGTTGGTCTTCTCGGGCTCCTTCAGCGGGCTGGGCACACCCTTGAAGTACTGGATCGGCCGCAGGCAGACGTACAGGTCGAGTTCCTGGCGCAGCGCCACGTTCAGCGAACGGATGCCGCCGCCCACGGGCGTGGTCAGCGGGCCCTTGATGGAGACGACGTAGTCGCGCACCGCGTGCAGGGTCTCCTCCGGAAGCCAGACGTCCGGGCCGTAGACCTTGGTGGACTTCTCGCCGGCATAGACCTCCATCCAGTGGATCTTCTTCTTGCCGCCATAGGCCTTGGCCACCGCAGCGTCGACCACCTTGAGCATCACGGGGGTGATGTCCAGCCCGGTACCGTCGCCCTCGATGTACGGAATGACCGGCTCGTCCGGCACGTTGAGGGACATGTCGGCGTTGACGGTGATTTTCTGGCCTTGGGCTGGCACCTTGATGTGCTGATACATGGAAGCGGTCTCCGGGAGGTTGTAACGACGTTGAGCGGCCGGGCCTTCGAGATGAAGACCTAGGCAAAACCCTAGGATTCTATCGACAAAAAATTGTCGCCGGGCTGTCAACCGTGTTGAAACGGGCGCCGTTACGGAAGGGCTCTCCAATGTTGGGGAGGTGGTTTCCGATAACGTTATTCCCAAGGAAGTATCCAAATGAACAAAGTTCTTGCTGCTCTGATCGCTGGTCTGTTCGCTGCTGGCGCGTTTGCCCAGGCTCCCGCCGCCAAGCCGGCTGCTCCCGCTGCCCCGGCCGCTGCTGCTGCTCCCGCCGCTCCGGCTGCTCCCGCCGCCGCTGCCGCTCCCGCCAAGGAAGACAAGGCCGCCGCTGCCAAGAAGATGAAGGAAGAAAAGGCCGCTGCCGCCAAGGCCGCCAAGGAAGAAAAGGCTGCCGCCGCCAAGAAGGCCAAGGAAGAAAAGGCCGCCGCCAAGAAGGCCAAGAAGGAAAAGAAGGAAGACAAGAAGGCCTAATCAGCCGTCTTGAACCGGCCCGGAAGTTTCCGGGCGACTTCTGAAACGCCTGGAAATGGTCCGGGCAACTTCTGAAACGCTCGGAACATTTCCGAGCAGCTTCGGTCAAAATGCCCGCACCCCTGCGGGCATTTTCTTTTGAGGAAGGTCATTGCCTTGTCGACTTCGTACCCCGCCACCGCCCTGCTCCGCCGTCGCCTCGCTGGTGCCTTTGCCGCGCTGGCCCTGGCCGGTCTCGGCCTGTCCGCCCGCGCGCAGGAGGGCCCCCAACTGAACCTGCCCCGCGTCACCCTCTCGGCCGGCATGCACCAGATCGACAGTCAGGTCGCCTTCACCCCGGAGCAGCGCCAGATCGGACTGATGTTCCGCAAGGAGATGCCGGCGCATGAAGGTATGCTGTTCGTCTTCGAGCAGCCGGCGATGCAGTGCTTCTGGATGAAGAACACCCTGCTTCCGCTGTCGGCCGCCTTCATCGCGGACGACGGCAGCATCGTGAACATCGTCGACATGAAGCCTCAGACGCTCGACTCCCACTGTTCGCTCAAGCCGGTGCGTTACGTCCTGGAGATGAACCAGGGCTGGTTCGCCAAGCGCAAGATCGGCGCCGGCTTCAAGTTGGCGGGCAAACCGTTCGAGACCACCCGATAGGCGCGCGCACGCGCCGCGGCCTCCGCCGGAAAGACAAAAGCCGCTCTGGGAGCGGCTTTTTCCATGGGACGCCCAGGCGCCCGGCGTTCAGGCGAAGTTGCTTTCGGCAAAGCCCCAGTTCACCAGGTTGTTGAGGAAGGTCTCGACGAACTTGGGACGCAGGTTGCGGTAGTCGATGTAGTAGGCGTGTTCCCACACGTCCACGCACAGCAGGGCCTTGTCGGCGGTGGTCAGCGGGGTGCCGGCGGCGCCCATGTTGACGATGTCGACGGAGCCGTCGGCCTTTTTCACCAGCCAGGTCCAGCCGCTGCCGAAGTTGCCCACGGCCGACTTCACGAAGGCTTCCTTGAAGGCGGCGTAGCTGCCCCACTTCGCGTTGATGGCTGCAGCCAGCGCGCCCGAGGGCTCACCACCGCCGGCGGGCTTCATGCAGTTCCAGAAGAAGGTGTGGTTCCAGATCTGGGCGGCGTTGTTGTAGATGCCGCCGCTGGACTTCTTGACGATCTCCTCGAGCGTCATGCTCTCGAACTCCGTGCCCTTCTGCAGGTTGTTCAGGTTCACGACGTAGGCGTTGTGGTGCTTGCCGTGGTGGTACTCCAGGGTTTCCTTGGAGTAGGCAGGCGCCAGGGAGTCGATCGGGTAAGGCAGCGGGGGCAGCGTGTGTTCCATCATTTCCTCGTGGTTGTTGGTCTGAAAGGCGGATTGTAGAAACTTCTTTCAGCGCGGCGATGACACCGTCAATTCAACCTCGCCGTCAGCGAGGGTTGCGCGAAGCGCCTGGCCGGGCACCGTCTGCGCGGCACGGGTGACCGCATGGCCCGACTCGTCACTCAACCACGCATAGCCCCGTTGCAGGACGAGCCGCGGATCGAGCAGTTCCAACCGAAGCTGCGCCCGCTGCAGTCGCTCCTCGGCCCGTGCCAGGCGGGACTCGACCCGCTGGGGGAGCGCAAGCTGCTGCGTCACAAGCGCCTGGCGCTGGCGCTCCAGCAGTGCGCGCGAGCCATAGCGCAGGCGATGCGCCATCTGGCCCAGCCTGAGCTGCTGCCGTGCCACCAGCGCCGAAGGCCGGCCCAGCCGCGACATAGCCTGATCGAGACGCTGTGCTGCGGTGTCCAGGCGCCGGTGAACTGCGTCCTGCATGGACTGCGCCAGGGCATCGAGCGCGCCCAGCCAGACGTCGCGCGGCTGGGACACGAGCTCGGCCGCCGCCGTCGGCGTCGGAGCCCGCAGGTCGGCGCAGAAGTCTGCGATGGTGAAGTCGGTCTCGTGGCCCACGCCGCTGACAACCGGCACCGGACATTGCACGATCGTGCGGGCAAGTTGCTCGTCATTGAAGGACCACAGGTCTTCGATCGAGCCGCCACCCCGCACCAGCAGGATGACGTCCACGGCCGGACCGGGCAACGTGCCCGGCCACAGACTGCGCAGCGCCCTGACCAGTTCGGCGACGGCCCCGGCCCCCTGCACGGGCGCTGGCGCAATGACGACCGGAATGTGCGGCACGCGGCGGCGCAGGGCCACGACCACGTCATGCAGCGCCGCGGCGCCCAGCGAGGTCACCAGCCCGATGCGCCGCGGCAGGACCGGCAGGGGGCGCTTGCGCGATGCATCGAACAGGCCTTCGCCCTCCAGTCGCGCCTTCAGACGCAGGAACTGCTCGAACAGCGCGCCCTGCCCGGCTCGGCTCATCGATTCGACGATCAGTTGCAGGTCGCCACGCGGCTCGTACACCCCGAGGCGGCCGCGCACCTCGACCGCTTCGCCGTCGCGCGGCGTGAAATCCAGCAGGCTCGCGGCACGCCGGAACATGGCGCAGCGGATCTGGCCCTGCTCGTCCTTCAGCGAAAAATAGCAATGCCCGCTGGCTGCGCGCGAGAAGCCCGAAATCTCGCCGCGGACCGCGACAGGATTGAATCGAGCGTCCAGCGCATCAGCAACGGCGCGGCATAGCGCCCCAACCTGCCAGATTCGCGGCTTGAATGCTTGCGTTTCAGGGTCGGACATCAGCAGCGACGCGCCTTGGCGGCGTATTGCACAGCACAATACTCCACAGTTGACGGAGGCTTAGGCATTTTGCCTACGGAACCGTAGGATCGCGCTGACGCTGTCGTGCAAGTGGTTGATTCCATTACGGATTTTCCTGCTCAAAAAGTCATCGATCTGTCACATCGCAGCGCTGGTGCGGCTTCGCAGCGCTTCCCAACCCACTTCTTCACAAAGTTATCCACATCTTCTGTGGTCATGTTGCGCTTTCGCCCAAGCCGCACGGCCGCCGTCACGATTGGCGCCGAAACACGGTGGCAGGTACGCCATAATCGCGCAGCGCCAACGGCGTTTTCTGCGTGGAGAGACCCCTTTGCTTTCGATCATACAAGCCGCTGGCTGGCCGATCTGGCCGCTGATTGCCTGCTCCGTTCTGGCCATGGCCCTCGTCATCGAGCGCTTCATCAGCCTCAAGACGGCGCGCATCGTCCCACCCAAGCTGCTCGACGAGGCCCTCACGGTCTCGCGCACCGCCATCCCGGGCCCGGACGTCGTCACGCAGCTGGAGCAGAACTCGGCCCTGGGCGAGGTGCTCGCGAGCGGCTTTCGCGCGCTCAACAGCAACCCCCGTTGCTCCGAGGCTGATCTGCGAGCCTCCATGGAAGGCACCGGACGCGCCGTCGCGCACCGCCTGGAGCGCTACCTGCCGGCGCTGGCCACCATCGCCTCGGCCGCACCGCTGCTCGGCCTGCTGGGCACGGTGATCGGCATGATCGAAATCTTCGGCTCGCAGGCGCCCAGCGGCGGCGCGGGCTCGGCCATCGGCGCCAGCAATCCGGCCCAGCTCGCCCATGGCATCTCCATCGCGCTCTACAACACCGCGTTCGGCCTGATCGTCGCGATTCCGTCGCTGATCTTCTGGCGCTACTTCCGCGCCCGCGTCGACAGCTATCTGCTGGCGCTGGAGCTGGCGTCCGAACGCTTCGTGCGCCACCTCAACACGCTGCGCCGCCAGGCCAGCTGAGCGCGCCGCCATGAACTTCCGCCCCCGCCAGAAAGACGAGCCGGAGATCAACCTGATCCCGTTCATCGACGTGCTGCTGGTCGTGCTGATCTTCCTGATGCTGTCGACCACCTACAGCAAGTTCACGGAGCTGCAGCTGCGCCTGCCGGTGGCCGACACCGACGCGCAGCGCGACTACCCCAAGGAACTCATCATTTCCGTGAGCAGCGACGGTCGCTATGCGGTCAATCGCACGCCGGTCAATGGCCGCAGCATCGACGCGCTGGCCGTGGCCATGGTGGAAGGCGCGCGGGCCGGCAAGGACACCGTGGTCATCATCAGCGCGGACGCCAGCGCCGCGCACCAGTCCGTGATCACGGTGATGGAAGCCGCGCGCCGCTCAGGTCTGACGCAGATCACCTTCGCCACGCAGTCTTCGGCGCAGGCAGCGGCCGCGAAGTAGCGCATGGGCGCCAGGGTGCGACAAGCCCTGCTGGACGCCTGGACGCGCCGCGGCGCCCTGGCCTGGGCGCTGTGGCCGCTGTCTCTCGTCGTTCGCCTGCTCGGCGCCCTGCGGCGCGGCCTCTACCAATGGCATCTCTTTCCGGCTCACCGGGCGCCCGTGCCCGTCGTGGTGATCGGCAACGTGGTGGCGGGCGGCGCCGGCAAGACCCCTGCGGTGATCGCGATCACCCGGCATCTGCAGGCGCGAGGTCTTGCCGCCGGCGTGGTTTCGCGCGGCTACGGCCGGTCCACGCGGGACTGCCGCGAGGTGACCGCGCGCAGCATGGCCAGCGACGTCGGCGACGAGCCGCTGCTGATCGCGCGCACCTGCCACGCGCCGGTGTTCGTCGCGGCGCGGCGGATCGACGCGGTGCGCGCGCTCATGGCTGCACACCCCGAGACGCAGGTGATCGTTGCCGACGACGGGCTCCAGCATCTCGCGCTGCTGCGCGACGTGGAGATCTGCGTCTTCGATGAGCGCGGCGTGGGCAACGGCTTTGTGCTACCCGCCGGGCCGCTGCGCGAGCCCTGGCCGCGCCGGCCCGCGCCGGACATCGTGCTGCACAGCGGCGATCACGTCGCCTTCAGCGGCGGCTTCACGGCGCGGCGCGCGCTGGCCGACCACGCCGTGCGGTCTGATGGCGCGCGGCTGGCACTCGCCGATCTGCAGGGCCAGCCCGTCGCCGCCCTGGCCGGCATTGCGCGCCCCGAGCGGTTCTTCGAGATGCTGCGCGCACGCGGCCTGAACCTGGCAGCCACCTTTGCCCTCGAAGACCATCACGACTTCGCCCGCAGCGGCGTTCCCGGCAGGCCCGGCATGCCCCTGCTGTGCACGGAGAAAGACGCCGTCAAGCTGTGGGCGCTCGATCCGCTGGCCTGGGCAGTGCCGCTTGAGTTCTCTCCGGAGCCGGCCATGCTCGAACGCCTCGATGCCCTGCTGGATGCGCGGCTATCATCACCGCAGCCCCAACCGTAAAGCGCTCCCCATGGACACCAAACTCCTTGAACTGCTGGTCTGCCCCGTCACCAAGGGTCCGCTGGACTTTGACCGGGAACGCCAGGAGCTGATCTCGCGCAGTGCGCGTCTGGCCTATCCGGTGCGCGACGGCATTCCCGTGCTGCTGGAGAGCGAGGCCCGCACGCTCAGCGATGAAGAACTCGAACAACTGCCCGCCCGCACCCCTCTGGTGTGAACTTCCCGATGAGCTTCACCGTTCTCATTCCCGCACGCCTGGCCTCCACTCGGCTGCCTGACAAACCGATGGCCGATCTCGGCGGCGCGCCGATGGTCGTGCGTGTCGCGCAGCGCGCGCTTCAATCGGGTGCTTCGCGCGTGGTGGTGGCTGCCGACAGTGAACTGATCATCGGCGCCTGCGCAGCCGCCGGTGTCGAGGCCGTGCTCACGCGCACCGACCACCCTTCGGGCAGCGACCGCTTGGCCGAGGCCTGCGAGCTGCTGGGCCTCGATGGCGATGACATCGTGGTGAACGTGCAGGGCGACGAGCCCTTGATCGACCCGGCGTTGATCGACGCCGTCGCCCACCTGCTGGCGCAGCGGCCCGAAGCCAGCATGAGCACGGCGGCCCACGCGATCGACAACGTCGAGGACTTCCGCAATCCCAACGTGGTGAAGGTCGTGCTCGAAGCAAGCGGACTGGCGCTCTACTTCAGCCGCGCACCCATCGCCTGGTGGCGCGACGGCTTTGCCCAGGGCATCGAGAGCCTGCCGCCGGGCCTGGCGCCATTGCGTCACGTCGGCATCTACGGCTATCGCGCCGGCTTCCTGCGGCTTTTCCCGAGGCTGCCGCAAGCACCGATCGAGGTCGTCGAGGCGCTGGAGCAGTTGCGGGCAGTCTGGCATGGCCACCGGATTGCGGTCCACGTGAGCGACCATGCGCCCGGACCGGGCGTGGACACGCCGCAGGATCTCGAGCGCGTGCGCAAGATGTTCTGAGTCCCTGCGTCGCGTGGGGTCAGCGGGCAGATGACCCTCATGCCTGGGCTGGACGCCCCGGCGATGCGGGCCGGGGGCGGGGTGACGTGGGCCCGGCTCGCGCCTGTCCATCGTAAGTTCTGCGCTGCCATCGCATGCTATCCTCGTACCAGAATGCGCAAGGCCGGTTGACCGCACGGGCATCCGACGCTCTCCAAGCGCTCGCCGATTTCACAAGCATCGAGGACATCCATGAGACTGATTCTGTTGGGCGCACCCGGCGCCGGCAAAGGCACGCAGGCGGCTTTCATCTGCCAGAAGTACGGCATTCCGCAAATCTCCACCGGCGACATGCTGCGCGCCGCCGTGAAGGCGGGCACGCCGCTCGGCCTGCAGGCCAAGGCGGTGATGGAGTCCGGCGCGCTGGTCAGCGACGACCTGATCATCAACCTCGTGAAGGAACGCATTGCCCAGCCCGACTGCGCGCAAGGGTTCCTGTTCGACGGCTTCCCGCGCACCATTCCCCAGGCCGACGCCATGAAGGCGGCCGGCGTGAAGCTGGACTACGTGCTGGAGATCGACGTGCCCTTCGATGCGATCATCGAGCGCATGAGCGGCCGCCGCTCGCATGCCGCCTCCGGGCGCACGTACCACGTGAAGTTCAACCCGCCCAAGGTCGAGGGCAAGGACGACGTCACGGGCGAGCCGCTGATCCAGCGGGAAGACGACAAGGAAGAAACCGTGCGCAAGCGGCTGGACGTCTACAGCGCTCAGACCCGCCCGCTCGTGGCCTACTACTCGAGCTGGGCCCAGTCCGATCCGGCCAACGCACCCAAGTACCGCGCGATCAGCGGCATGGGCACGGTGGACGAGATCACGGCGCGCGCACTGGCTGCGCTGGCGGGCTGACCCCGCGCATGAGGTCGCTCGCCATCGCGCTCTGAAGGTCAGGCCCAGCGGCGATACCCCTACGACGCACCGCCCGCACCGACTGTCCCGCAGGGCCGCTCACGCGGCCCTTTTTCATGGCTCACGCCGGGCTTGAGCGCAGGGCATAGGCCTTGCCGTCCACCCAGAGGTACTCGACGCGCAGCACGGCCTCGCCCTTCTCTTCCTTGAAGGTAAAGCCCAGCACCGACAAGGTCGTCCCCGGCTTGATCTCGGCCACCTTCCACGCGTCCATGCGGGTGAGCGGCGCCAGCTCGAGCTCCCACCGGCGGTCCTTGCGCTGCGGCACCACCGCCTTGCCCAGCAGCGCCTTGCCGTCCACGGGCGCGCTCTGGGCCGGGACCGTGCGCTGCGCCAGGTCGGACGGCACGCGCAGGCCCTCCGGCAGCTCGATCACCAGCTCGGCATGAGGGTTGCGCCAGCGCGACTGGACCACCTTGCCTTCAAGATACACCGGCCGATCCTGGTCGAAGCTGCTCCAGCCATGGTGGGCCCGAGCCAGCGTCGATGCGCCAAAGGCGGCGCAACCCGCGAGAGCCAGCAATCCTTCACGTCGGTTCATCGCTCGTCTCCTTGGAAAAAATTCATCGGTACGCGATCCAGCGGCCGCAGGTGATGACGGCGAGCCACAGCAGCGTCGACACCACCATCTGGCATCGCGCCAGCGTGTCCAGCCGACCGAGCGAGTCGCGGCCGTGAAACCACGCGGCATTGCAGCCGGCCGCCATCAGCAGCAGCATCTTGATTGTGAAGGCGCGGTTGCTCAAGAGTTCCCCGGGCTGCGTCGCGAACATCGCGAGACCCGACGCGGCCGCCAGCGCAAAGCCGGTCAGCGCGATGGAAACGCTCAGACGCGCCAGCTCGCGCAGCGGCAAGGCAGCGCCGCGGCCGAAGACCCGCATCTCCAGAATGACGAGATTGCCCAGCAGCAAGGCAATGCCCACGATGTGGACAACCTCCAGCGCGGGGTAGGCCCAGGCACTCGACCGAAGCGACTCCATCGCGCCTAGCCCAGGAGCCCGAGCATCATGGCGATGCGTGCCTTGACGGGGGACAGACCGCTCGAATCGTCAATGACCTGATCGGCCTGTGCGAGCACCCGCCCGGTGGGGCAGCGGGTCGCGCGCACGACCCGCACACCCGACGCCTGGGCCCGCAGCAAAGCAGCCTCGAGCGCCTGATGCAGCGTGCCGTTGCCGGTGCCGGCGACCACGATCCCCGCGACGCCCGAGGCCACGAGCGCATCGACCATCGCTCCGCTCGCACCGGCGTGGCTCAGCACGATCTCGATGCGCGGCCAGGCGCGGTCGAGCACGTCGAGCGATGCCACGCCCGGGGCCAGCGGCCAGGGACGCACCTGGCGTACATGCCCCTCCTCCACATAGCCGATGACGCCAGCGTCGCCCGAGTCGAAGGCATCGAGCCGGTACGGATGCACCTTCTGCACGTCCTGCGCGCCATGGATCCTGCCGGCGCAGACCGCCACCACGCCGCGCGCACCCGGGGTCCCCGCCACCGCGACGGCATCGAGCAGGTTCTGAGGACCGTCTGGTGCCAGCGAGGTGGAAGGCCGCATGGCACAGGTCAGCACCACCGGCTTGGACGGCGCGAGAACGCATTGCAGGAACCAGGCGGTCTCCTCCAGCGTGTCGGTTCCGTGGGTCACGACGACCGCCTGCACGTCGTCCTGCTGGAGCCAGAAGGCGCAGCGCGCGGCAAGCTGGCGCCAGGTTGCCTCGTCCATGTCTTTGCTGTCGAGCTGCGCCACCTGCTCGGACACGAGATTGCGCCCACCGAGCGCGGGCACCGCCCCCAGCAGCTGCGCCACGCCCACCTGCGCGGCCGTGTAGCCGATGTTGTCGCCGGCATCAGCCGACGTCCCGGCGATGGTGCCGCCGGTGCCCAGAACAACGATTCTGGATGCAGTCACTTGCAAACTCCCGAAAACTGGTTAAAAATACAGGTACTGGATATTAAGACAGCTTTTGAATGGGTTCGAGTCGCGCTGATCCGAATCGTGCCGATCGAAACCCTGCATCGGAACCTTGCAATTGCCAGTCGCTGTCTTCGCCAGTCAAAAGGAGTCGCCATGATGGACATGCAGAGCTACCCCGTTAAGCTCACCGCGCGCCAGCAACAGATCCTGGAGTTGATCCAGAGCGCCATTGCCCGCACCGGGGCGCCGCCCACGCGAGCCGAGATCGCCGCCGAGCTCGGCTTCAAATCCGCCAATGCGGCGGAAGAGCATCTCCAGGCGCTGGCCCGCAAAGGCGTGATCGAACTGGTCAGCGGCACATCGCGCGGCATCCGGCTCAAGAGCGACACCCTGCGCTCGATCCATGAATCCCGTTTCCTGTTCCAGCGCAAGCCCGACTACCTGCTCAAGGTGCGCGGCATGTCCATGCGTGACGCCGGCATCATGGACGGCGACCTGCTGGCCGTGCAGTCCACGCGCGACGCCAAGAACGGCCAGATCGTCGTCGCGCGCCTGGGCGAAGAGGTCACGGTCAAGCGCTACCGCCGCAACAAGGACGTGATCGAGCTGCACGCCGAGAACCCCGACTACCAGACCATCATCGTCGAGCCCGGCGAGCCTTTCGAGATCGAGGGCCTGGCCGTCGGCCTGATCCGCAACACGATGCTCATGTAGGCGGGCTGACCCCTTTCCATTCTTTCCGGGCGGCGCAGCAGGTGGCGGGCGTATGACGGCAGTCATCACCCTGTTGCGACAGCCTTGTCCAGCAATCCTGCCTGTGTTCAATCTCTGTCGTTCAGGAGTTTCACATGGGAATCGCGATGTACACCCTCACCAGTCTGTTCGCGCCGTTGCAGGGGCTGCTGGGCTGGTTCATGCCGGCTGCTCCCGCTCGCCACACGACGCGGCCGGCGCCACGGCTTCACGTGGGTCGACCCTGGCAAGGCCACCATGCAGGCGACGCAAAGACACCGCCTTCTGAACCCGTCGTTTCTGTTTCGCCCTCCCGCCCCCGGCCCCGTGCAGCCAGCCCTTCTACCGGCCTGCGTGCTCCCGGCACGCGCCACTGCGCCACGCGCCCGCTGCGCGTGCTGCGGGTCGTGGAGCCCGGCCATCAGCCGGCCAGTGCGGGCCGGATGGTGATCTCCGGGCGCATGGCCGACGTGTGTGCCGAGCTGGATCGCCTGGTGGCCCTCGAAGCCCAGCAGCCCCTGCGGCATTGAGCCCTGCTCAGGTCCGGGCGCCCTGCAGATAGTCGCTCTTGCCAAGTTCCACGCCGTTGTGGCGCAGCAGCGCATAAGCCGTCGTCACGTGGAAGAAGAAGTTCGGCAGAACGTTGTGCTTGAGGTAGGCCTCGCCCTTGAGGGTTCTCGTGGCGTCGCGTCCCACAGGGAACGTGATGTCCTTGTCTTCCGTGCCATCAATCGACTCGGCCGGCACCGAGGCCAGATAGTCCAGCGTCTTCTGGATGCGGGCCTTGAGCTCTGCAATCGTCTGCTCGTTGTCCTCGAACTTCGGAGCAGCCACGCCTGAAAGCCGGGCGATCCCGTTCTTCGCGGCGTCACACGCGATCAGCACCTGGCGGGTGAAGGGCAGCATGTCCGGCGCGAGGCGCGCCTGCATCAGTGCTGCCGGATCGAATTTCCGGGCCTCGGCATGGGCCTGGGCCTTGTCCAGGAAGTGAGTGAGGTTGCTCAGCATGACCTTGAAAATAGGCAGGCTGGCAGATGACATGGAAATGGACACGCGGGTCTCCTCGTGAGTGGAATCGGAGTCGGCATCGTAGCCGGACGCTGCAGACCGTGCAGGCGCCAAGGCACAATGCGGGCATGAACATTGTGATCCTCGATGACTATCAGGACGCGGTGCGCAAGCTCCAGTGCGCCACCAAGCTCGACGCCTACTCCGCCAAGGTCTACACCAATACCGTCAAGGGCATCGGCCAGCTCGCGATCCGCCTGAAAGACGCCGACATCATCGTGCTGATCCGCGAACGCACGCCGATCAGCCGGATGCTCGTGGACAAGCTGCCCAAGCTCAAGTTGATCGCCCAGACGGGCCGCGTCGGCAGCCATATCGACGTGCCAGCCTGCACCGAGCGAGGCATTGCCGTTGCCGAAGGCGTCGGCTCACCCATCGCACCCGCCGAACTGACGTGGGCGCTGATCATGGCCGCTATGCGCCGATTGCCGCAGTACATGAGCACGCTCAAGCATGGCGGATGGCAGCAGTCGGGACTCAAGACCGCCTCGATGCCACCCAATTTCTGCCTGGGCATGTCGCTCAACGGCCGGACCCTGGGCATCTGGGGCTACGGCAAGATCGGCAGGCTGGTCGCAGGCTACGGCAAGGCCTTCGGCATGAACGTCGTGATCTGGGGGCGTGAGGCGTCCCGCGAGGCGGCCTTCGCGGACGGCTACGCCGTTGCGGAGAGCCGCGAGTCTTTCTTCGCGCAGTGCGACGTGCTCTCGCTGCACCTGCGCCTGAATGACGAGACCCGCGCCATCGTGACGCTCGATGACCTCTCTCGCATGAAGCCCACTTCGCTGCTGGTCAACACCTCACGCGCCGAGCTGATCGGCCAGGAGGCCCTGATTGCCGGACTCAACCGCGGCCGCCCCGGCATGGCGGCGGTGGACGTGTTCGAGAGCGAGCCGATCCTGCAGGGCCACGCCCTGCTTCGCCTCGAGAACTGCATCTGCACGCCCCACATCGGCTACGTCGAGCAGGACAGCTACGAGCTGTACTTCGGCTCCGCGTTCGACAACGTCGTCAACTACATTCGCGGCACGCCCACCAACATCGTCAATCCCGGCGCCCTGCAGGTTCGCCGATGAGCGCCACGCCCATGCCGCGCGTGCTGTGGGCTTTGCTTTTCGGCAACTTCGTGATTGGCTCGGGCGTCATGGTGGTCCCCGGCACGCTCAACGAGCTGTCCTCCTCCCTCGGGGTGTCGGTGGCGGCGGCTGGCCAGCTGATCGCCGCCGGGGCGGTCACGATGTGCCTGGGTGCCCCCCTGTGCGCCGCCGTGGTGGCCGGCTGGGACCGCCGGCGTCTGCTGGCCATCTCGATGCTCTGGTATGCCGCACTGCACCTGCTGTGCGCGCTGGCGCCCGGCTTTGCCTCGCTGCTGCCGCTGCGCGCCTTGTCGGTCCTGTCAGCGGCGGTCTTCACGCCGCAGGCGGCCGCCTGCGTGAGCCTCCTGGTGCCGCTCGAGCGGCGCGGCAGCGCCATCACCTTCGTGTTCCTCGGGTGGTCGGTTGCCTCGGTGATCGGCATGCCGATGGGGGCGTTCGTGGGTGGCGTGTTCGGCTGGCGCGCGGCTTTCGGTGTGGTGGCCGTGCTCAGTCTCGTCAGCGCGGCCTGGGTCTGGCGCGCCATGCCGGACGGCGTGCGGCCGCCCGCTCTCAGCCGCGCGGCCTGGCGCGAGACGCTGCAATCCCCCGCCCTGATGCTGTGCGTGCTCGTGACCGTGCTGTATGCGGCGAGCCAGTTCGTGCTGTTTTCGTATTTCGCGCCCTACTACAAGGCCACGTTGGGCACCACGCCAGCGCAGCTGAGCCTGCTGCTGGCCTGGTTCGGTGCCTTCGGGCTCATCGGCAACGTGCTCATGTCGCGCAACATCGACCGGCTTGGTGCGGCGCCAGCGATCATGGCCGGACTGGCCGCGATGGCGCTCAGCCTGCTGCTCTGGCCTCTGGGCACGAGCTTCCTGCTGGCCTGTCTTGTGGCGATTCCCTGGGGTCTCGGATGCTTCGCGTCCAACTCTGCCCAGCAGGCAAGGCTGGTGGGAATCGCGCCCACACTGGCGGCCGGCTCCATCGCGCTCAATACCTCGGCCTTGTATGCGGGACAGGCCATCGGCGCGACCACCGGCGGCTGGCTGATTGCCCAGGGCGGCATGGAACAGCTCCACTGGGTCGGCTTCGTCGGCATGCTGCTGGCCATGGCCGTGAGCTGGCTGGCCTCACGGGCGAAGGCGCACGGGACCTGAGCGGCCAGCCCTCAGTGGCCGGCCCTCGAGCGCAGCGCTCAGCGGGCCGGGCCGCTCTTGCGGATCTTGCCCTTCCCCGGGCTGATCTCGGCCTCGGTGGCGGCATCGAACAGATCGAAGTCCATCAGGTTGCTGTTCACCGGACCTGCTGACGGCTCGGGTGAATCGTCGCGAATGCTGTCGCCCGAGGAGTCGACGCCGTCGAGCAGGGACTCGGAGGCGAAGTCGTCGAACGAGACGTCGGCCTTTCGCGGCGGAATCTCGTCCATGAACGCGGATGCAGGATCCGGCTCGGACAGGTCGATATCCAGCCCCAGCCTCGGCGACGGACGCGGCAGAGGGATGTCCGGCAGCATCACCTCGGTGTTCTCCCTCGGGTCCTGCGACTCGCGGTAGTGGACAGCCGACAGCGGCTGGATCGACGTGGCCGAGAATCTGGTCGGGCGGACTCCGAACTGGGAGTCGCCACCCGAATCCGGCGGCATCGACGGCGGGCCGGAATACTCGAAGTCCGATCCATCGCGCTTGTCAACCACCTCCTTGGCAATGGCGTAGAGCAGCAGCAGTTCGCGGTACGCCTCGAGGTCGAAGGCCTCGCCATCGCCGGCGCCGGGCTTGCGGAAGATCGACTCCTCGATGACTTCGAGCACCTTGCGCGAGGGCCACAGGGCTTCGATGCGCGAGAGCGCCGCGCGGTAGGACTCCAGGCCGTTGCTTTCGTTGGTGTAGCTGTCGAAAGGGGGAACCTGGGCGTTGAAACGCCGGTTGAAGTCCGCGCGAAGCTCCGCGTAGTCGTCGCGCCGCTCCAGCGAATGGTAGAGCTTGAGCAAGTCCAGGTAAGCAAGCGCACTGGTCTCGGCGTTGTCGGCGATGTGGGTCTTGAGCACTTCGATCGCCTGGTCATACTGGCCGAGCGAGATGAAGAAATCTGCTTGCTGCTGGATGTCGAACAGTTCTTCGGCATTGACCGCGCGGCTGATGCCCGGCAGGCTCACGCCAAAGTCCGAATGGTCGCCCTGCGAGCGGACGAAGCGCGGCGGCGGCACGGACGGAGCTGGCGTCGGGCTGCGGGTCTTGAGGCTCGCGAACAGGTTCTCGTCCATCCCAAGATCCACGTCGACCTCGGTGAGGCCCTTGGGCGGCGCCACCACGGCAGCAGGCTGAGCCTGCGCCGACGCTCGCCCAGCCTGCGGCTCGTCGCCGTCCTGGTCGGCGCCTTGCCACCACACGCTGCCGCGCGCCGCGTCTCGGGCCCGCCACCAGAGATAGCCCGCCGCAGCCAGCGCCGCGAGCAGCAGCCCGGCCAGCGCGTACACGAGTCCGTTGGCGTAACGCTCGTCCTGCGCCTTCTGCAACCGGGCCGACAGGTCGGTCAGGCTGGCCTGGTTCCGGGCCGTCATCTCGCGCAGCGCCTTGACGTCCGCTTCCAGGCCCTGCAGCTTCTGCGAGTCCCGCAGGATGTCCTGGGGCTGGGCGTTGATGGCTCGCCACAAAGCCGCCGCTTCGGCGCGGGCCTGCGGGTTCTCGGTGATCGGCGTGAGGATCTCGGGGGAGCTTCGCAGCACGGGATCGACCTCGACCAGCAAGTCCAGTGGATCGAGCTTCAGGCGCGAGCGTGCAGCAGCGCCAGAGGCCGGTCGCTTGACAACCGACTCGGCACGCGCCGCACGGGCCGGTGCGGCCGCAGGCGCTGCGGCCGCTGGGGCCGTGCCCGCCTCAGTACCCCCCCCTGTGCGCGCCTTCGCCCCCGGACCCGGCTCGCGCTGCCGCTCCGCAGCCGCGCGGGTGGGCGCACCGCCGGCTGCACTCGAAGCACGAGACGCACGCTGGCGCGCGGAAGTGCCCGGCGTCGACGGGGCCGCCGCCCCGGTAGCGCCGGTCCCCGCCGCGCCCGGCGCCCCGCTTGCCGACGGAGCCGCACTGATGGCTGGCTGAGCTGCCGAGCCCTGGCCCGCTGGGCTCGCAGCGCGAGGCGTCGAAGGCAGGGTGATCGGCGCGACCACTTCGGAGGCCACGTCGGCCAGCAGCACGTAGCGCCGAGTCGAACGCTGCAGGCAACCGGCACGCAGATAGACGGTCACCACCGGCTCGTCAACGGCGGCAGACGAGCGCACGCGCAGCACAAAGTCCTGAGGAGAATTGCCCGGCTCGATGCCGACCGTCACGCGGCCGCCACCAATGCGCGCATCGCCATGGAACACATCGGCTTCGTAGCACTGGGCGCCGCTGTCCTCCGGCGAGTCGACACGCAGGGGGATCGTCACATCGAGCGGTTGCCCGATGATGATCACCCCGCGCGGGCGCCCCAAGGTCAGTGCCGAACTGCCCAAGGCAGTCAGCAGCAACAGTACTCCCAGGGCGGTATGACGCAACTTTGGTAGTGGTTTCATGACACGCCTTGATTTTGGCACATGCATCGTCCTCTCGGACTGCGGTGGATAATCCTTTTCATGAACTCCATCTTCAAGAAAACAGGCATCGTGGGGACAGGCGCCATGGGGCGAGGCATCGCCCAGATGGCTGCACAGGCCGGCAGCGCCGTCATACTTTTTGATACCCAACCTGGCGCGAGCCTCAAGGCCCGTGACGCCATCACTTCGCAGTGGACCCGACTTCAGGAAAAAGGAAGGTTGGATGCCGCACAGACCCAGGACTTGCAGTCGCGCCTGACGATAGCCGATTCGCTGGCCGATTTGGCCGATTGCGGCCTAGTCATTGAGGCCGTGGTCGAAAGGCTGGACGTCAAGAAAAGCTTGTTCGCCGAACTCGAAGACATCGTCGGGCCCGACGCCATCCTCGCGAGCAACACATCCTCGCTGTCGGTGACGGCCATCGCCGCCGGGCTCAAGCGGCCCGGGCGCTTTGCCGGCTACCACTTCTTCAACCCGGTGCCGCTGATGAAGGTCGTCGAAGTCGTCGCCGGCCTGCGCACCGATCCGGCCACCTGCGCCGCGCTCACCGAGTACACCCGCCAGATGGGCCACACGCCGGTGCAGGCATCGGACACGCCGGGCTTCATCGTCAACCACGCGGGCCGTGGCTATGGCACCGAAGCCCTGCGAGTGGCCGGCGAAGGCGTGGCCGACTTCGCGACGATCGACCGCATCCTCAAGGACCAGGCAGGCTTCAAGCTCGGCCCCTTCGAGCTGATGGACCTGACCGCGCTGGACGTGTCGCACCCCGTCATGGAGTCGATCTATCGCCAGTACTACGACGAGCCGCGCTACCGCCCGAGCGTGATCACCGCACAGCGCATGGCCGGCGGCCTCTTCGGCCGCAAATCAGGCGAAGGCTTCTACCGCTATGTCGATGGTGCGGCCCAGGTGGCGCCCGAGCAGGCGGTGCCGGCCGTTGCCGACATGCCTCCGGTGTGGGTGTCGCCGCGCGCCGCCCGGCGCGCCGAACTGCTGCAACTGCTCAAGGACCTGGGCGCGAAGATCGAAACCGGCGCCTCGCCCTCCCCCGCCGCGCTCACGCTGGTGGCGCCGCTGGGATTCGACGTCACGACCGTGGCCGTGGTCGAACGGCTCGATCCGGCGCGCACCGTGGGCATCGACCTGCTGATCGACGATGCCGCTACGCGCCGGCGCGTGCTCGCCACCAACCCGGCCACCCGGGCCGACATGCGCGATGCGGCCCACGCGCTGTTCGCGCGCGATGGCAAGCCCGTGAGCGTCATCCGCGACAGCGGCGGCTTCGTCACCCAGCGCGTCGTGGCCACCATCGTCAATATCGCGGCCGACATCTGCCAGCAGGGCATCTGCTCGCCGCGCGACCTCGAAACCGCCGTGACGCTCGGCCTGGGCTATCCGCTCGGCCCCCTGGCCATGGGCGACCGCTACGGCCCGACCAACGTCCTGGAAGTGCTCTTCAACATGCAGACGGTCTATGGCGATCCGCGCTACCGCCCGAGCCCCTGGCTGCGCCGGCGCGGCGCGATCGGCCTGAGCCTGATGCACGAGGAGGCCTGACCACCATGTCCGCCTCGCTGCGCAGCACCAGCCAGGGCCAGACCATGGTCCTGACGATCAGCAACCCCGAGTTCCGCAATGCGCTCGGCCCTGAAATCTATGCCGCCGGGGTCGAGGCGCTGAACGTGGCCGAGAGCAGCGCGGAAGTGCGCAGCGTGGTCATCACGGGCGAAGGCGGCGTGTTCTCTGCGGGTGGCAACCTCAAACGCCTGCTCGGCAACCGGCAGCAGCCGCCGGAGGTCCAGGCGCGCAGCGTCGAGGGCCTGAACAACCTGATCGAATCCGTGCGGACGTTCCCCAAGCCGGTGATCGCCGCCGTGGAAGGGCCGGCCGCCGGCGCCGGCTTTGCACTGGCGCTGGCCTGCGACTTCGTCGTCGCCGCAAGCAATGCGCTGTTCGTCATGGCCTACAGCAGCGTCGCGCTCTCTCCCGACGGGGGCGCCAGCTGGAGCCTTGCGCACACCCTGCCACGCCAGCTCGTCAACGAGCTGCTGATGTGCGGCGAGCGCATCGACGCGCAACGCCTGCATGCGTTGGGCGTGGTCAACCAGGTCACCGAGCCGGGCGCCGCGCTGGCGCAGGCCCTGGCGCTGGCCGAGCGGCTCAATGCACGCGCGCCCAACGTCATGGCCAGCATCAAGGACCTCGTCAACGATGCAGCGGCCAACACGCTGACGGCCCAGCTGGCGGCCGAACGCGACCATTTCGTGCGCAACCTGCATCACGTCAACGGCGGCATCGGCATCGAGGCCTTCCTGCAGAAGACCACGCCGCGCTACGAGTAGCCCGGGCGGCGCCGTCCCGGCGACGCGCAGGTGACAACCCTGCCCCATGGACGCCGTCCCGCACGCGACAATGCGGGCGTCACCCAGTCACGCACAAGACAGCCCATGGACGACCCCATTCTTACCATCGAGGAACGCGAGGCGATCAACTCCGGTCGCTGGTTCTCTTCACTATCGCCGTCTCTGCGGCATGACATTCTTCGATGCGCCTACGTCAAACGGTACAAGGACGGCGAACTGATCGCAGCACGGGGCGAGCCGCCCGAGCAGTGGATCGCCTGTGCCAAGGGCGCGGTACGCGTGAGCTCCACCTCGATCTCGGGCAAGCAGATCACGCTGACCTACGTGGAGCCGGGCATCTGGTTCGGCGACGTCGCGATCTTCGACGGGGACCGGCGCACGCACGATGCCTATGCTCACGGCGAGACCACCATCCTGTGCGTGGCACGAGCCGACTTCCGCAAGATCCTCGCGGCGCACGTGGAGCTGTACGAGGCCATGCTGCGCCTGCACGCGCGGCGCATCCGGCAGCTGTTCGGCCTGGTGGAAGACCTCAACACCCTGCCCTTGCGTGCGCGCCTGGCCAAGCAGCTGGTGCATCTGGTGCGCAGCTATGGCGTGCCCAGCCTGTCCGACGGCAGCGAGATGCGCATCAGCCTGCAGCTCGCGCAGGAGGAACTGGCCCAACTGCTGGGTGCGTCGCGCCAGCGCGTCAACCAGGAACTCAAGGCCATGGAGCGCGAGGAAGCCATTCGCATCGAGCCGGGCGGACTGGTGGTGCGCGACCGGGCCGCGCTCATGCGGATCGCTGAATCCGACGTCTGAAATCCCCGATGCCTGAGTCTCCCATGCCTGAACCCGCCATGACCAACTACGAGCATTTCGTTGGAACCCGCCCCGTCTCTGCGCAGCACGCCATCGACGAGGCGGCGCTGACGCGGTGGCTGCAGACCCACCTCGACGATTTCGAAGGTCCGCTCACGCTGGAAATGTTCAAGGGCGGCCAGTCCAACCCGACCTACAAGCTCGTCACCCCCGGCCGCAGCTACGTCATGCGCGCCAAGCCCGGCCCGGTGGCCCGGCTGCTGCCCTCGGCCCATGCGATCGAGCGCGAGTTCGCGGTCATGCGCGGTTTGCACGGCACCGACGTGCCGGTGCCGCGCATGTACGGGCTCTGCGAGGACGAGTCCGTCATCGGCCGCGCGTTCTACGTCATGGAGTTCATGCAGGGCCGCGTCCTGTGGGACCAGGCCCTGCCCGGCATGACGCCGGCCGAGCGCTCGGCGATCTACGACGAGATGAACCGCGTGATCGCGGCCTTGCACACGGTCAAGTTCGCCGACCGCGGCCTCGCGGGCTATGGCAAGCCGGGCAACTACTTCGAGCGCCAGATCGGACGCTGGAGCAAGCAGTACAAGGCATCGGCCGACGGCGCGGGCCCGATGAGCCAGCCCATCGACGAGATGGAGCGTCTGATCGACTGGCTGCCGGCGCACATCCCGGCCAGCGCGCGCGACGAACGCCTCACCAGCATCGTGCACGGGGACTACCGCCTCGACAACCTCATGTTCGACGCCACCGAGCCACGCGCGCTTGCCGTGCTCGACTGGGAGCTGTCCACGCTCGGCCATCCGCTGGCCGACTTCAGCTACCACTGCATGGCCTGGCACATTCCGCCGGGCGCCTTCAGAGGCATCGGCGGGCTGGACCACGCGGCGCTGGGCATCCCGTCGGAGGCGGAGTACATCCGCCGCTACTGCGAGCGCACCGGCATCACCACCCCTGAGGCCCTGGCCGCCGACTGGAATTTCTACCTCGCGTACAACCTGTTTCGCCTCGCCGCCATTCTGCAGGGCATCGCCAAGCGCGTCGAAACCGGCACCGCGTCCAGCGCGCAGGCCGTCTCGTCGGCAGCCGGCGCGCGCCCTCTGGCCCAGCTGGCCTGGAAGTTCGCGCAGCAGGCCTGACGCCCCTTCAACAGGCGCCCCCCATCGGCCCCATCGCATTCAAACGGAGAACACCATGGATTTCGACTACTCCCCCAAGACCAAGGAGCTTCAGGCACGGCTGCTGAAGTTCATGGAGGACCACATCTACCCGGCCGAGCAGGCCTACCATGACGAGATCGTGGCCAACACGGCCGCCGGCAAGCGCTGGACGCCGCTGCAGACCATCGAGAACCTCAAGCCCAAGGCGCGCTCTGCCGGACTGTGGAACCTGTTTTTGCCGGTCGACAGCGCCAGGCACTCAGGCTATGAAGGCGCGGGCCTCACCAACCAGGAATACGCTCCGCTCGCCGAGATCATGGGCCGCGTGCCGTGGGCGTCGGAGGTGTTCAACTGCTCCGCGCCCGACACCGGCAACATGGAGACCATCGCGCGCTACGGCTCGGACGAGAACAAGAAGCGCTGGCTCGCGCCCCTGCTCGAAGGCCAGATCCGTTCGGCCTTCGCCATGACCGAGCCGGCCGTCGCCTCGTCGGACGCCACCAACATCGCCACCCGCATCGAGCGCCAGGGCGACGACTACGTGATCAATGGCCGCAAGTGGTGGATCTCCGGTGCGGGCGATCCGCGCTGCGCGATCTACATCACCATGGGCAAGACCGACCCCGACGCGCCGCGCCACTCGCAGCAAAGCATGGTGCTGGTGCCGGCGGACACCCCCGGCGTGAAGGTAATCCGTCCGCTGTCGGTCTTCGGCTATGACGATGCGCCGCACGGCCACATGGAGATGGTGTTCGAGAACGTTCGCGTTCCGGTGAGCAACATCCTGCTGGGCGAAGGCCGCGGCTTCGAGATCGCGCAGGGGCGCCTGGGCCCCGGGCGCATCCACCACTGCATGCGCCTGATCGGCCTGGCCGAGCGTGCGCTGGAGCTGATGTGCAAGCGCTCGTCGGCACGCGTGGCTTTCGGCAAGCCGGTGTCGGCGCAGACCGTCACGCAGGAGCGGATCGCCGAGGCGCGTTGCCGCATCGACATGGCGCGCCTGCTGACGTTGAAGGCGGCCTGGATGATGGACACCGTGGGCAACAAGGTCGCCAAGACCGAGATCGCGATGATCAAGGTGGTGGCGCCGAACATGGCCTGCCAGGTGATCGACTGGGCCATGCAGGCCCACGGCGGCGGCGGCATGAGCGACGACTTTCCGCTGGCCTATGCCTATTCGGCAGCCCGCACGCTGCGCTTTGCCGATGGCCCGGACGAAGTGCATCGCAACTCGATCGCCAAGCTCGAACTGGGCAAGTACGCGGCGACCCCGCGCGAGGTCGAGATGCCCATCACGCGCGGCTGCTGACAGACAGGGGGGCGCCCGCTGCTGATGCCGCTGGGGCGGCGGCGGGCTCGCTCAGAGGGCGATCTCAGAGCGCGATCTCAGAGTGAGATGTCGGCCAGGCCGCCGAGCGCCGACTCGCAGGCCATCGTGAAGATGGTGGAGGCGTGCTGCAAGGTCGGCATGTCGGGCGGGGTGTATTCCATGCGCAGGTACACCTTGCCACGCAGCAGCATGAGCATGAAGGGCACCTCGGGCGTCGTGCCTTGCGACGGCCAGTGCATCATCTTGTCGGCCAGGCCCAGGCCCACCCAGCCCATGGCGTGATCCCGGTTGTCACTGAGGATGGAGTACCGGTCCCAGAACGGCAGCGGAAGCGTCTCCCAGCCGACCTCGTCATACATGGCGAGCCAGCGCATCTCTTCCGGCAGGTTCGGGTCGGCGGTGGTCTGCAGGGTGTCCGTGTAGAGCTGGTAGGCCTGCTTCTCGAGCGCCGTCTTGAGCGGGCGGTTCATGATGAGAACCGAAATGTCGGGGTCGATGCCGATGTCGGCCCGCCCCCGCAGTTCCTCACCCCGGATGAACTTGCGCGACGGCCGGCCGCGCTCCATGCGCCAGACCCTGTCGCCAACCTTGCCATCGAGCGCGAAGGCCGAGCCCTGCCCCGAGAACGCAAAGCCCTGCGTGCCAGCCCACTCGGACACTTGGCTGTGCGGCATCTGCGAGCTGGGCGGCCCGGCCTCGGGCTCCTTGTCCTTGGCAAAGGCTTTCTTCAGGCGTTCGAACATGGGCGATTGCTACTCCTGGGTATCCCGCATTATTGGCACAAAAGGCAAGAAATGCCTATCCCATGATCGTTTCCGCAACGCCCCCGCAAAATGCTTGCTCCCAAAGTACACAGCATCTGCTCGCACTGACGCATTCGGCGGGTAGAATCGTGGGTTCGTCGGAGCGTAGCGCAGCCTGGTAGCGCATCTGGTTTGGGACCAGAGGGTCGAAGGTTCGAATCCTTTCGCTCCGACCACCTCACAGCAAAGGCTCACCCGGTGGGCCTTTTTGCTTGGGACCGCCTTACCTGCCCGTAGCTCAGTTGGATAGAGCACCAGCCTTCTAAGCTGGCTGTCACAGGTTCGATTCCTGTCGGGCAGGCCACCTCTTGTCGGCCGCGGCGGCTCGCCTCCTTCGCGGGCATCGGGCGCCTGTCGCAGGCCAGGACCTCCGTCATGCCTCGATCAGGTCCTGCGCACTACACTGCGAGCCTCGACCCGGACCTCGCCATGAACCTTCCCCTCGATCGCCGGCAGTTCCTCCACGCCGGCGCCGCCGCTTCGCTCGTCTCGCTGCTCGGGGCCTGCCGGACCCTTCCCGCGACCCCGCTCGCCGCCGTTGCGTCCCTGCCCGCTCTGGGCTTCACCAGCGTGCCGGCCAGCATGGCTGACCGTGTCGTCGTCCCGCCGGAGTACGAATATGCGCTGCTCTATCCGTGGGGCAGCCCCACCGGCATCGCCGGGGCGATGCCCGCCTTCCGCCCTGACGCGTCCAACAGTGCCGCCGACCAGGCGGTGCAGGCGGGCATGCACCACGACGGCATGCATTTCTTCCCGCTCGGCGACTCCGGCCGGCGCGGACTGCTGGTGCTGAACCACGAGTACACCGCCGAAGGCCTGCTGCACACCGACGGCGTGAGCCACTGGTCGCTCGAGAAAGTGCGCAAGTCGCAGCATGCCATGGGCGTGTCGGTGATCGAGGTGGCGTTCGACGGCACCGCCTGGCAGCAGGTGCTGCCCTCGCGCTATGCCCGGCGCATCCATGGCAACACGCCGATGCGCATCAGCGGGCCGGCGGCGGGCCATGCCGCGATGCGGACCGCGCTCGACCCGACCGGCACCCGCGTGCTCGGAACCTTCGCCAACTGCGCCATGGGCGTCACCCCCTGGGGCACCTACCTCACCTGCGAAGAGAACTTCCATGGCTACTTCGGCGGGCCGAAGCTGGGCGGCGCCCGCCCGGACGCCGCCCAGCGGCGCTATGGCACGATGCCCGGCGGTGAATGGATCCTGTGGTGGGAGCACGACGAGCGCTTCGACCTCACGCGGCACCCCAACGAGCCGCACCGCTTCGGCTGGGTCGTCGAGATCGACCCGATGGACCCGGACGCCGAGCCGGTCAAACGTACCGCGCTGGGTCGCAAGCGGCAGGAAAGCGCCACCTGTGTGCGCACCGCCGACGGCCGCGTCGCGGTCTACATGGGCGACGACAGCCGCTTCGAATACATCTACAAGTTCGTCAGCCGCGATCCGGTCCTTCCCGGCGGACTGGTGGCCAACCGCGACATCCTCGACCACGGCACGCTTCACGTCGCCCGCTTCGACGCCGACGGCACGGGCCGCTGGCTGCCGCTGACCCACGGCCTGCCCGGCCTGACGGCAGCGGACGGTTTCGCGAGCCAGGCCGACGTGGTGATCCGCGCCCGCATGGCCGCCGACGCGGTCAAGGCCACGCCGATGGACCGGCCCGAGTGGATCGCCGTGCATCCCGTCTCCGGCGAAGTGTTCGTCACGCTCACCAACAACAGCCAGCGCGGCGAGCCGGGCCGGCCGGGGCCTGACGCTGCCAATCCGCGGGCAGGCAACGTCTTCGGGCACATCATCCGCTGGACCGAGCGCGGCGGCGACGCGGCCGCCATGACCTTCGACTGGAGCCAGTTCGTCCTCGCGGGCGATCCGGCCGTGGCGGGTTCGGGCACGCGTTACCCGTCGGCCCAGGTCGATGCCTTCGGCGCGCCGGACGGCCTGCACTTCGACAGCGGCGGCCTGCTGTGGATCCAGACCGACATGGCCGGTCAGGCCATGGGCAAGCCGCCCTACGCGGGCCTCGGCAACAACGCCATGCTCTGCGCGGACCTTGCCACCGGTCGCATCAAACGCTTCCTGACCGGCCCGCCGGGCTGCGAGATCACCGGCTGCGTGACCACGCCCGACCGCCGCACGCTGTTCGTGAACATCCAGCACCCCGGCGAGACACGCGACGATGGAGACACGACGCCCAACAGCGCCTGGCCCGACGGCACCACCCCCGGCTCGGCCCGGCCGCGCTCGGCGACCGTGGTGGTGCGGCGCCGGGACGGCGGCATCGTGGGAACCTGACCGCCGGCCGGGGCCCCGGCGGCCTGCGCCGCTGCACGCTGCCCTTTCCGGGTGATACATTGCGCCTCAAGATGGAGACCCTGTTCGCGCGATCGTCGGCCTGCCTGCGAAGTGGGCTCAGCTGCCTGCGAAGTGGGCTCGCCGGCCTCGCCCTGGTTCTCGCCAGCGCAGGCCAGGCCCAGCCTGTCAACCCGATCTGGGCGGGCGAATGGCGCGTTGCCGACAGCAACCTGCCCCCGCCCGCTCCCTCCCTCGCAACCCGGCGCGACGTCCAGGGCCGTGTCAGTGTTCAACTGCAGGGCGCGGACTGCGCGCTTACCTACGACGGCCTGGTGCCGTCCGCCGCCATCGTGCAGCGCATCGAGGAGCGTGCGCGCTGGCAGCTCACCGAGGCCAACTGGCCTGCCGGCACCGACACCTCCCAGCTCGTGGGCCTGCGGCGAGAGTTCGACAAGGCCCTGCGCATCGCCCGCCTGCTGCCCCCGGACAGCTACCGGCGCGTGCGTGCAACCTGCCCGGAACAGCCGGCGCCTGCGGCCGGCGACCGCTTCTTCGTGCTCAACGAGGGCCGGCGCCTCTTCGAGTTCCGCTTCCCCGACAACGACCTGAGCCTGCGCGTGACCCTCTATGAGCGCGTGCGCTGAGGCCGGCCGAGTCGCCAGCAATTCCACGTCCTCCGCCCCCATCCGACACCACTCCGAGGAGCCCGACCATGACGGTACGCATCATCCAGCTCGGCACGCCACGCTCTGCGGACGAAGGCCTGCGCATCGGCACGGTGCGGCGCCCGCCGCGCGGCGTGCCCAAGGCCGAGTTCGCCGCGCAGAACTGGTACGACGTGTGGTACCCCAATCTGGCCCCGAGCGCGGACACCATGAAGGCCGGCCAGGACGCCGCCTCCGACAAGGACTGGGCGGCCTTTCGCAAGAAATACCGCGCCGAGATGGCCGAGCCCGACGCCAGCCGCAGCCTCGACCTGCTCGCCGCACTGTCGCATGGCGCGAATTTCTCGGTCGGCTGCTACTGCACCGATGAGGCCCGATGCCACCGTTCGCTGCTGCGCGAACTGCTGGCCGAGCGCGGCGCCAAGATCGCCTGAGTGGCAACGCGCGGCATCCAAACAAAAGCGCCCCCGCAGGGGCGCTTTCAATGCCAGGCGCGGTACCGCTGCGGCTCAGAGCTTGACGTACTCATAGTCCACCGGGTTGGCATTGATGCCACGGTCCGGCGGGGCGATCCAGGCGGCCATCTTGCCGGGCTCGGTCACGCGTTGCATCAGGCTCTTGACGAAGGTGATGTCGGCGTCGGTCGGCAGCCAGTTGGCCTTGTTCGCTTCGAACTCGGCCGTGGTGATCGGGTTGCCCTGCGGGTCGGTCGGAATGCCCGACCACACACCGACGGCACGGCGAAACCGCGTGGACGGCAGCTTGAGCTCGAAGTCCACGCCAGCGCGCTTGATCAGCATGTTCCAGCGGGTCACGCCGACGTTGCAGTCCTTGACGTACTCCAGGCGCGTCACCTCGTTGATGCCGTTGCGCACCGAGATCGTCTCATCCTTGAGCCCGCCCTTGCCGTCGGGCACCTGGATGGTCATCTCGGTGTCGGCCTCCACATGATCGGCGAACTTGGCTTCATCCGGACGGCCCTTGATGCCGTTGCTGAAATAGTTGGCCGCATTGGACGAAGCCTCCGAGCCGAACAGGTCGAGCGAGCTGGAGAACCAGAAGTTCATGAACTTCTGAATGGTCGGCAGGTCGATCACGCCGGCCTTGCGCAAGGTAGCCACGTCGTCGGTGTCCAGCTCCTTCATGACTTCCAGGGTGCGCTTGATGACGCGGCCGACGCCGGTCTCGCCCACGAACATGTGGTGTGCCTCCTCCGTCAGCATGAAGCGCGTGGTGCGCGCCAGCGGATCGAAGGCCGACTCGGCAAAGCTCTTGAGCTGGAACTTGCCGTCACGGTCGGTGAAGTAGGTGAACATGAAGAAGCTCAGCCAGTTGTCCATGGGCTCGTTGAAGGTGCCCAGGATGCGCGGCTTGTCGGCGTCGCCGCTGTGACGCATCAGCAGCTCTTCGGCCTCCTCGCGGCCGTCGCGGCCGAAGTGCGCGTGCAGCAGGTAGACCATGGCCCAGAGGTGGCGGCCCTCCTCCACGTTCACCTGGAACAGGTTGCGCAGGTCGTACAGCGAAGGCGCCGTGTGGCCCAGCAGGCGCTGCTGTTCGACCGATGCGGGCTCGGTGTCGCCCTGGGTCACGATCAGGCGGCGGAAGGTGCTGCGGTATTCGCCGGGCACGTCCTGCCAGACCTCTTCGCCCATGTGGTCGCCGAAGCCGATCTTGCGGCCCTCTTCCTTGTCGGCCAGAAAGATGCCCCAGCGGTAGTCGGGCATGGGCGTGTAGCCGTAGCTGGCCCAGCCGGAGGCATCCACGCCCACGGCCGTGCGCAGGTAGACCTCGTTGGCCTTGAAGTCGCTCGGGCCCATTTCGTCCCACCAGTTGAGGAAGGCCGGCTGCCAGTGCTCCAGCGCGCGCTGGAGCTGGCGGTTGTCACCGAGGTTCACGTTGTTGGGGATCAGGGCTTGCAGGTCGATCGTGCTCATGTCGTGTGTCCAATCCAAAGAGTTGTCTCACCGGGTGGGGATGCCGCAGGGCATCACACCCGCTTCCAGTCGAACTTCGCTTTCTTTCCGGTGCCGAAGAGCTTGAGCGCACCGTCCTCGCCCACCGCATTGGGCCGGATGAAGATCCAGTTCTGCCAGGCCGACAGGCGCCCGAAGATGCGCGTCTCCATCGTCTCCTTGCCCGGGAAACGCAGCGACGCTTCCAGACCGGTCATGGCATCGGGCGAGAGCGAGGCGCGCTCTTCCAGCATGATGCGGATTTCGTCTTCCCAGTCGATGTCGTCGGGCGTGAGCGTCACCAGGCCCAGGGCCAGCGCCTGGTCGGCGCGCAGCGCACTGCCCTGCACGCCCTGCAGTTGGGAAATGGTCGCCGCGTCTTCGTTGAAGCGCGTCTGCAGCCGCGTGAGGCCATTGACCATCGGGTAACGGCCGAAGTTGGCCTCACCCAGATGCAGCGCCGGCGCCGCATCGGGCGAATCAGGCAGGTCCAGCATGTAGATGCGGTCGCAGGCCAGGGCCAGCTCGTACAGCGTGCCGGCAAAGCAGGAGCCCTGGTCCACCAGCGCCACCAGCGAACGGCTGGTGACGTCGATGCGCGCCAGCGTGCGGCGCAGCGCGCCCACGGTTTCGCGCACCAGCCAGTGGTCCTGAAGCGCTGCGAGCACCGCGTCGGCCTGCATCACCCGGTTGGCGTCGCCCTGCGTGCGCAGCACCCAGGTGCCGATCTCCAGCTCGTTGGTGCGCAGGTTGAGGATGGCGTCGTCCAGCTCGCGCTGCATCTGCAGCGGCCACCAGTGGACGCCGGCGGCCTCGATGGCCTCGGGCGTGGACTCCACCGGCGCGGCCGGGGCCTGGATGGTGAGGGTGGCGATGCGCGTGGCCCGGTCGATCTGCGCGTCCACCACGCCATAGTGATAGCCCTGCTCGTCGATCGTGCAGGCCAGCGGGGTCAGCTCGATGCCACGGGCCGGGCCGCTGCGGCCCGACTGCGCACGCAGCGCTGCGACCTCGGCATCCACCAGGGCGCCGAACTGCTGCGGCTTGGCATACGCGTCGATCAGCTTCCAGTCCCTGGCACGGTCGGCGCGCACGCCTTCGCTCGTGGTGCAGAAGATGTCGGCCAGATCGCGGCGCACCTTGCGCTTGTCGGTCACGCGCGTCAGGCCGCCGGTGCCGGGCAGCACGCCCAGCAGCGGCACCTCGGGCAGGCTCACGGTGGACGACCGGTCGTCCACCATCACGATGCGGTCACAGGCCAGGGCCAGCTCGTAGCCGCCGCCAGCGCAGGCGCCGGTCACGGCCGCCACCGCCTTCAGGCCGTCATGGCGCGAGGAGTCTTCCAGGCCGTTGCGCGTCTCATTGGTGAACTTGCAGAAGTTCACCTTCCAGGCATGGGTCGACAGGCCCAGCATGTAGATGTTGGCGCCCGAGCACCAGATCTTTTCCTTGCCCGACTCGAACACCACCACCTTGACGGCCGGGTGCTCGAAGCGGATGCGGTTGAGCGCGTCGTGCAGCTCGATGTCCACGCCCAGGTCGTAGCTGTTGAGCTTGAGCTTGTAGCCGGGTTTGATCCCGCCGTCCTCATTGATGTCGAGCTTGAGCCGCGCGACGTCGCCGTCCACGCTGAGCGTCCAGTGCTGGTACTTGCTCGGGTGCGTGGCAAAGCGCACCAGTTCGCGGTCGCCCTGCGTGAACAGCAGCGGTTCGGTCATGGCATTCATGGGGTCTCCTTCTTGGATGGCGAAGCGTCCGGCACGGCCCGCTCCAGGTCTTTCAGTGATTGCTTGACGGTGCGCGCCGCGGTGTCGACCACGGCATCGGCACGTGCATAGAGGGCCTCGCGGCTGGCCAGGATGCGGCGGATGTCGTCCATCGCCTCGCCCATGGCGCCCTGCGGCACGTCGCTGCCGCCTTCGCGCGTGCTGTGGAAAGGCCGCATGTCACCCTGCGCCACCACGCGGCTCATGTGCTCCTCGGGGCTGGCCTTGACCCAGACGCAATAAAAGCGGCTTTGCAGCAGGTCGAAGGTCTCGCGCTCGCTCACGATGCTGCCGCCGGTCGTGACCACCACGCCGCCGGCATGGTCCTCGGCGATGCGCAGCAGGGCCCGGCGCTCGTAGCGGCGGTAGCCGCCCTGGCCGTGCAGCAGCAGGATCTCGTTCATGCTGGTGCCGGCTTCGCGCTCGATCTCCCGGTCCAGCTCCACGAAAGGAACGCCACGCACCGCCGCCAGCTGGGCACCCAGGGTGGACTTGCCCGCGCCGCGCAGGCCGATCAGGGCGATGCGCTGCTCGCGTCCGCTCGCCTCGCCCAGGCCGAAGCTCGACGCCAGCAGGCTGTAGGCCTGGTCGAGCTGCGTGTCGTCAAGCCGCGCCAGCAGGCCCTGCGCACGCGCCAGCGCCGGACGCGGCGCGTCCTGCAGAAGCTCCAGGATGGAGATGTTCAGGGCGCGGGCGGCGGCTTCGAGCGAATTGATCGACACATTGCCCTTGCCACTTTCGACATCGGCCAGAAAGCGCTCGCTCAGGCCGGAGTCGGTGGCCAGTTGCCGCCGCGTCATGCCGCGACGGGCGCGCCAGGCCCGCACCCGCGCACCCAGCTCGGCGAGCGTGGCCCGGGTGTCGTGCTCAGTCATCAGCTGCATGGTAGGAGGGGCAGAATCAGGAATGTTTGCGCTAGATCAAGATTGCAGTATACTGCCTGTCAATCAATCGTCAAGCAGTTTATTGCACTTTACTTCCGGAGACCGCGCATGAAGCTGAAGATCCTCGTGGGCACCATGACCAGCACCGCAGACTACGTCGCGCAGGCGATCCAGATGGACTGCGCCGACCTCGTGGAGGAGATCGAGGTTCAGCTGATGGATGGGCTCGACATCAGCGTGTTCGATGAAGATGCACTTTATCTCATCTGCAGCTCGACCTATGGCTCTGGCGACGTACCCGACAACGCTCGCCATCTGTATGAATCGCTCGACAGCCAGCCCAAGTTCCTGGGTCACGTGCGCTATGGCGTGATCGCGCTGGGCGACAGCACCTACCTGCAGACCTTCTGCTTCGGCGGCAAGAAGTTCGACGAGCGGCTGCAGGGCCTGGGCGCGCAGCGCATCGGCGAGGTGTGGTGCCACAACGCCAGCGAAGGCACGATGCCCGAGGAACTCGGCACCGCCTGGTGCCGCGAGTGGCTGCCCGAGGCTCTGGCGGCCGCTCAGGCCGCGGCCCCGGCCGCCGCCTGAGCGCGGCGCATTCCGACCGACCCCGAGCCTCCAGCCGAGGAGGCGTCAAGACAAGCCAAGCCTCCGGCACAGGAGGCGACAAGACAATGAGTGAGACTGCCATGAACCTGAGCCGAGCCAACCACGGCGTGAGTCCTCCCCACGTGGACATTCCGCGCGACTACAACGCCGCCCACGACCTGCTCGAGCGCAACGCCCGGCACCCCGGCAAGACCGCCTACATCGACGCCAGCAGTGGCGCGACGCTCAGCTACGGCCAGCTGCAGGAGCAGGCGCACCGTTTTGCCAACGGGCTGCGAGCCCGGGGCCTCGCCCCCGAAAGCCGCATCATGCTGTGCATGCTGGACACGCTTGAATGGCCGGTGGCCTTTCTGGGCAGCATCCTCGCTGGCGTGGTGCCGGTGGCCGTGAACACGTTGCTGACCGCGAAGGATTTCGAGTTCATGCTGCGCGACTCGCGCGCCCAGGCCCTCGTGGTGTCGCAGCCGCTGCTGCCGGCATTCGAGCCGCTGATCGGACAGCTGCCGGGCCTGAGCCGCGTGATCGTCGCGGGCGTCGCAGCAGCTGCGCCGCATGAGACGGTGTCGCAGCTCGTGCAGTCGGCCAGCGCCGCCCCGCAGGTAGCCGCTACCTGCGCCGACGATGCCTGCTTCTGGCTCTACTCCAGCGGCTCGACCGGCGCGCCCAAGGGCACCGTGCATCTGCACAGCCATCTGGTGCAGACGGCCGAGCTGTATGGCCGCGCCGTGCTCGGCATCACCGCCGACGACGTGGTGTACTCCGCCGCCAAGCTGTTCTTCGCCTACGGCCTGGGCAATGGGCTGACCTTTCCGATGAGCGTCGGCGCGACCACGGTGCTGTTGCCTTCGCGGCCGACGCCGGCCGAGGTGTTCGGCATCCTGCGCAAACACCGCCCCACCATCTTCTACGGCGTGCCCACGCTCTATGCGGGCCTGCTGGCCGACGCCGGCCGCCCGGCCCGCAGCGAGATCAGCCTGCGCGTGTGCACCAGCGCCGGCGAAGCGCTGCCCGCCGAGATCGGCCGCAAATGGACGGCCGAGTACGGCTGCGAGATCCTCGACGGCATCGGCTCGACCGAGATGCTGCACATCTTCCTGTCCAACCGGCCAGGCCAGGTGCGCTACGGCACCACCGGCCAGGCCGTGCCGGGCTACGAACTGCGCATCGTCGGTGACGACGGCCGCGAGTGCGCCGACGGCGAGATCGGCGAGCTGCAGATCAGCGGGCCGACCTCGGCCCTGATGTACTGGAACAATCGCGCCAAGACCAAGAGCACCTTCGCCGGCGAGTGGACCCGCAGCGGCGACAAGTACATCCGCGACGCCGACGGCTACTACACCTATGGCGGCCGCACCGACGACATGCTCAAGGTCGGCGGCATCTACGTCTCGCCGTTCGAGGTCGAGGCCTCGCTCATGACGCATCCGGCCGTGCTCGAAGCGGCGGTGATCGGCCTGGCCGACACCGACGGCCTGATCAAGCCCAAGGCCTATGTGGTCTTCAAGGTGGGCCAGTCGGCCAGCGCCGATGAGCTCAAGGCGCACGTCAAGGAGCAGCTCGCGCCCTACAAGTACCCGCGCTGGATCGAGTTCGTGTCAGAGCTGCCCAAGACCGCCACCGGCAAGATCCAGCGCTTCAAGCTGCGCAACGCCGCCGCGGCCTGACCCGTTGCTGCGCCCGCCCGTGCCGTCCTGTGAACGCCCTGCCCTCATCCGCCGTGCTCGCGCGCGCCTGCGGATTGGGGTATTCCAGCTTCACAAGGCTTTCAACATGGGTTAAATTGCTTTAAGCCTAAACAAAAGGAGTTTTCCATGACCTCTCGCCGCCTTGTCCTCACCCGCAGCGCCGCTCTCGTCGGCGCCGCTTCCACCGGCCTGCTCCTGCCTGAACTGGCCCGTGCGCAGGGCGGCAAGGTGCGCGTGGGCCTGATGCTCCCGTACACCGGCACCTTCGCCCAGCTGGGCGTGGCCATCGAAAACGGCGTGCGCATGGCCATCGAGGAAAAAGGCGGCAAGCTCGGCGGCCGCGACATCGAATGGTTCAAGGTGGACGACGAGTCGGAGCCGTCCAAGGGCGTCGAGAACGCGTCCAAGCTGGTGCAGCGCGACAAGGTGGACGTGCTGATCGGCACGGTGCACTCGGGCGTGCAGATGGGCATCCAGAAGGTCGCGCGCGATTCCGGCGTGCTCAACCTCATCCCCAATGCTGGTGTCCATGCGGCCACGCGCGCCCTGTGCGCGCCCAATGTGTTCCGCACCAGCTTCAGCAATTCGCAGCCGACCCGGGCGCTGGGCCAGGCGATGGTCGCCAAGGGCCACAAGAAGGCCGTCTGGATCACCTGGAAATACGCCGCGGGTGACGAGGCCTTCGAGGGCTTCAAGGAAAGCTACACCGCAGCCGGCGGCACGATCGTCAAGGAACTGGGCCTGCCCTTCCCGAACGTCGAGTTCCAGGCGCTGCTGACCGAGATCGCCTCGCTCAAGCCCGACGCGGTGGCCTGCTTCTTCGCAGGCGGCGGTGCCGCCAAGTTCATCAAGGACTACGCGGCTGCCGGCCTCAAGGGCAAGATTCCGCTGTACGGCTCCGGCTTCCTGACCGAGGGCGTGCTGGACGCGGCAGGCCCGGCCGCCGACGGCATCATCACCACGATGCACTACAGCGACTCGCTCGACACCCCCCGGAACAAGAAATTCCGTCTCGACTACGCCAAGATGTTCCGGCTGCAGCCCGACGTGTACGCGGTGCAGGGCTACGACACGGGCCTGCTGCTCACGCAGGGCGCGGCCGCCGTCAAGGGCGACCTGAGCAACAAGGCCGTGCTCTACAAGGCCATGGAATCCGCCGTGATCGACAGCCCGCGCGGCAAGTGGACGATGAGCAAGTCGCACAACCCGGTGCAGGACATGTACCTGCGCGTGGTCGAGAACCGCGAGAACAAGGTGATCGGCATCGCCGCCAAGGCGCTGGCCGACAGCGGCGCCGGCTGCCGGATGGGCTGACGCGCACCGCGCACGGCCCCAGGCCAGCGGGAGGACGGACCTCCCGCTTTTTTTTGAAGCCGCCGTTTCATGACTCTCGCCACCTACCTGCTGTACGTTGCAGCCGTGCTGCTGCTGATCCTCACGCCGGGCCCGACCATGCTGATGTGCATGACGCATTCGGTCAACCATGGCCCGCGCCGTGCCATGACGGCCGTGGCCGGCGCGATCACTGCCGTGCTGGGCGTGATGCTGCTGTCCGCCATGGGCCTGGGGGCCTTGCTGGCGGCTTCGGAGGCCGCCTTCACCACACTCAAGATCGCGGGTGCGGCGTACCTGATCTGGCTTGGCATCCGGACCTTTCGCAGCAGTGCGGCCCCGCTGGCGCCGGCTGACGGTGACGCCGACGCTCGCGCAGACGTGCACGCCAGCGCCTCGCGCATGCCCGGTCCTTCGGCCCTGCGCGCTTTCTATTCGCAGGGCTTTCTCGTCGGGGCCAGCAATCCCAAGGCGGTGCTGTTCTTCGCGGCGTTCTTTCCCCAGTTCCTCGATCCGGCGCACGCCATTGCACCGCAGTTCGCCATCCTGGCGCTGACCTTCGTGGCGCTGGAGGCCACCGTGCTCACCGGCTGCGCGCTGGGCGTCGCCAGGCTGGCACCGGTCTTGCGTCAGAGCGGCACCGTGCGCTGGATCAACCGCATCTCGGGCGGCCTGTTCACCCTCATGGGCGGGCTGCTGCTGATGACCCGGCGCCACGGCTGAACACCTCTGCCGCGCCAGGACACCCTTCGACCGACACCATGGACATTGCCAATTTCCTCATCCAGCTTCTCAACAGCGTCCAGTACGGGCTGCTGCTGTTCATGCTGGCTGCCGGCCTGACGCTGATCTTCGGCATCATGGGCGTGGTCAACCTCGCCCATGGAAGCTTCTACATGCTCGGCGCCTACCTGGCCTACTCGCTGTCGGGCCTGTTCGGCAGCCTCACGCTCGCGATCCTGGGCGGCGCGGTGCTGTCGGTGGCCTTCGGCCTCGCGCTGGAGCGCCTGCTGTTTCGCCACTTCTATCATCGCGACCACCTCGACCAGGTGCTGCTGACCTTTGGCCTGATCTACATCTTCGAGGAGATGCGCTCGCTGCTCTGGGGCGACGACGTGCACGGCGTGACCATCCCGCAGGCCCTGTCGGCCTCGATTCCGCTGACCGACACGCTGTCCTACCCGGTCTACCGCCTCTTCATCTCGGGCGTGTGCATCGCGCTGGCGATCGGCCTGTACCTGCTGATCAACAAGACCCGCCTGGGCATGAAGATCCGCGCCGGCGCCTTCAACCGCGACATGACCGAGGCCCTGGGCGTGAACATCCGGCTGATCCACGCCATCGTCTTCGCGCTCGGCGTCGCGCTCGCGGCGGTGGCCGGCATGGTGGCCGCGCCCGTCTCGAGCGTCTATCCCAACATGGGCTCGCAGGTGCTTATCATGTGCTTCGTGGTCGTGGTGATCGGCGGCATCGGCTCGGTGCGGGGCGCGCTGATCGCCGCACTGCTCGTCGGCCTGGTCGACACCTTCGGTAAGGTCCTGCTGCCTCAGGTGGCCGGGATGCTGGTCTACATGCTGATGGCCGCCGTGCTGCTCTGGAAGCCCGAGGGGCTGTTCAAACAATGATGCAATCCAAGACCGCCCCGGGAGCCGGCCGATGAGCGCCGCCAAAGCCAATCTGGAGCGCCTGCCGCCAAGCGTGCGGGTCGTGCTCGTGCTCGGCCTCGTCGCGCTTGCGGCCTTCCCCTTCGTGGGCACCGATTTCTACGTGCAGATGGTCACGCGCATGATGATCATGGCCATCTTCGCCATGAGCCTGGACCTGCTGCAGGGCGTCACCGGCCTGGTCTCGCTCGGCCACGCGGCCTACTTCGGCCTGGCGGGCTACGCCCTCGCCTTCCTCACGCCGGCCGGCGAGCCCGTGAGCCTGTGGTGGACGTTGCCGGTGGCGGTGCTGGCCTCGGGCCTGGCGGCGCTGGTGATCGGCTTCTTCGTGGTGCGCACCCATGGCATCTACTTCATCATGGTGACCATGGCGTTCGCCCAGATGGTGTTCTACCTGTTCTTCGACAACAAGGTGCTGGGCGGCTCCGACGGGCTCTACATCAACTTCAAGCCCGACGCATCGATCGGCGGCTGGACGCCGTTCGACCTGGAGCACAAGGCGACGCTCTACTGGTTCACGCTGGCGCTGCTGCTGGCGGTGTACTTCTTTCTGCGGCGCCTGCTGTGGAGCCCGTTCGGCCGGGCCCTGGCGGGCATCCGCGTCAACGAGCATCGCATGCGCGCGATCGGCTTCGGCACCTTCGGGCACAAGCTGTCGGCCTTCACGCTGGCCGGCGCGCTGGCCGGCCTCGCAGGCTACCTCTGGGGCGCCCAGACCGGCTACGTGAATCCCGAGCTGATGGGCTTTCACATGAGTGCGCACGCGATCATGATGGTCATCCTCGGCGGCATGGGCAACTTCGCCGGCGCCATCGTCGGCGCCTTCGCCTTCGAGTACCTGCTGCACGTGTTCAAGGACCTGCCCACGCTGGGCAGCGTCAACATCGGCAAGCACTGGCAATTGTCGATGGGCATCTTCATCGTGCTCATCGTCACCTTCGCGCCGCAGGGCCTGCTGGGCATGGTGGCCCGCCTGCGCGGCAAGGGAGCGCCCGATGCATGACGGCATGACCCCTGCAGGCTCTCCGGCTGCGACCTTGCCAGCCGCGCCCGTTGCCGAGGTGCTGATGTCAGCCTGCGGCCTGACCAAGCGCTTCGGCGGCCTGGCCGCCGTCAACGATGTCTCGGTGGACTTCTGGCGCAGCCGCATCCATGCGGTGATCGGCCCCAACGGTGCCGGCAAGTCGACCCTGACCAACCTGCTGTCGGGCGATCTGCCCCCGACGTCGGGCAGCATCACGCTGGCCGGGCGCGACGTGACCGGCTGGTCGCCCGAGCGGATCTCGCGCCAGCGCCTGGGCCGCAGCTACCAGAAGACCAACATCTTCGCGCCCTTCAGCGTGTGGGACAACGTGCGTCTGGCAGCCCAGTCGCGCCGGGCCCAGCAGCCGTGGAATCCGATGCGCTGGCTCGCGCTGGCGGACCGCCATCGGCCCGCCAATGAGCGTGCGGAAAAAGCCATCGAACTGGCCGGACTCGGCGCGCGCCGCCACGCCATCGCAGGCACCATCAGCCACGGCGAGCAGCGCCAGCTGGAGATCGCGATGACGCTGGCCACGGAGCCGGCCGTCGTGCTGCTCGACGAGCCGCTGGCCGGCATGGGCGTGGCCGAAGCCGAGCGCATGGTCGAGCTGCTGCTGCGCATCAAGCCCGACCACGCCATCATGCTCGTGGAGCACGACATGGATGCGGTGTTCGCCCTCGCCGATCACCTCACCGTCATGGTCAATGGCCAGGTGATCGCCAGCGGCGCACCCGCGGCCGTGCGCGCGGATGCCGGCGTGCAGGCGGCCTATCTCGGCGAGGAACACTGAGCCATGACGTCTCCGAACACGAGCCCGAAGCCAGCGCCGGCCGCGGCCGAGCTGCTGATCGATGCACGCGGCATCCACACCTACTACGGCGCCAGCCACATCCTGCGCGGCATTGACTTCTCGGTCGCCCGCGGCGAAACCATCGGCCTCATGGGCCGCAACGGCATGGGCAAGAGCACCCTGCTCAAGAGCATCATGGGTCTGGTGCGCCCCCGTGCCGGCACGGTGTCGGTCGCCGGGCGCGACATGACGGGCCGCGCGCCCTACGAGATCGCGCAGGCCGGCGTTGCCTACGTGCCCGAGGGCCGGGGCATCTTCGGCAACCTGAGCGTGGTCGAGAACCTCAAGATGGCGGCGCGCCCCGGCACGCGCGGCCAGCGCGACTGGACCTATGAGCGCGTGCTCGAGACCTTCCCGCGCCTCAAGGAGCGGCTCGGCCACGGCGGCCAGCAGCTGTCGGGCGGCGAGCAGCAGATGCTCACCATCGGCCGCGCGCTCATGACCAACCCCGACGTGCTCATCCTCGACGAGGCCACCGAAGGCCTGGCGCCGCTCATCGCCCGCGAGATCTGGCGCATCTGCGAGCTGATCCGCGAGACCGGCATCAGCTCCGTCATCGTCGACAAGAACTGGAAGCACGTGACGCGCATCACCGACCGCAACCTGATCCTGGTCAAGGGTGAGGTGGTGTTCGCGGGCAGCTCGGCCGAGCTGCTGGCGCAGCCGCATCTGCTGGAGCAGTACCTGGGGGTCTGACCGCCGCGCTGGCGAAGACGCCAGCAGGCCCATGTGTCTCCCTGCGAAACAGCGGCGCCCGAGCCGCGTCAATGCCCGATGATCTTGGCCAGAAACTCCCGCGTGCGCTCATGGCGCGGGTTGGCGAAGAACTCGGCCGGCGCGTTCTGCTCGACGATCTGCCCCTGGTCCATGAACAGCACACGGTCGGCCACCGCGCGCGCAAAGCCCATTTCATGCGTGACGCAGACCATGGTGATGCCCTGCCCCGCCAGTTCGATCATCACGTCCAGCACCTCGCTGATCATCTCGGGGTCGAGCGCCGAGGTCGGCTCGTCGAACAGCATGATGCGCGGCGTCAGGCACAGGGCCCGCGCGATGGCCACGCGCTGCTGCTGGCCGCCTGACAATTGCAGCGGGTACTTGCCGGCCTGCTCGGCGATGCGCACACGTTCGAGCTGCTGCATGGCGCGCGCTTCGGCGTCCTTCTTCGCCACCTTGCCCACCCAGATCGGCGAGAGCGTGAGATTCTCCAGCACCGTCAGGTGCGGAAACAGGTTGAACTGCTGGAACACCATGCCGACCTTGCGCCGCACGGCTTCTGTGGCGCGAACGTCGTCGGTCAGTTCCGTGCCGTCCACGACGATGCGGCCTTCCTGGTGCTCCTCCAGCCGGTTGATGCAGCGGATCAGCGTGGACTTGCCCGAGCCCGACGGCCCGCAGATCACGATCCGCTCACCGCTGCGCACGGACAGGTCGACGTCGCGCAGCACGTGGTAGCCGTTGCCATACCACTTGTTGACCTTCTCGAATCGGATGATGGCGTCGTCACTCACGGGCAGGGGTCCTGAAGAAGGTCGATGAGAAGAATGTCAGTGCGCGCGGCTGCGCTGGAGCCTGCGCTCCACCCACAGCGAATAGCGCGACATCGAGAAACAGAAAACGAAGTACACGGCCATGATGAAGAGGTAGCCTTCGATCTTGAAGGGCCGCCAGTTCGGATCGCCGTTGAGGGCCAGCCCGAGCGCACCGGTCAGCTCGTACAGGCTCACGATGGTGACGAGCGAGGTGTCCTTGAAGATCGCGATGAAGTTGTTCATGAGCCCGGGCAGCACCGTCGCGAGGGCCTGTGGCAGCACGATCAGGCGCTGGGTCTTCCAGTAGCCCAGGCCCAGCGTGGCGGCGGCCTCGTACTGGCCCGTCGGGATCGACTGCAGGCCGCCCCGGATCACCTCGGCCATGTAGGCCGCCGCGAACAGCGTGATGCCGGCAATCACGCGGACCAGCACGTCAGGGTTGGTGCCCGCCGGCAGCAGCAGCGGGAACATGAAGCTCGCCATGAACAGCACCGAGATCAGCGGGACGCCGCGCACCAGTTCCACATAGGTGACGCAGACCGTGCGCACCGCCGGCATGGGCGAGCGCCGCCCCAGCGCCACCAGCACCGCCAGCGGGAAGGCCATGGCCAGCGAGGCGGTGACGAGCAGAATGGTCAGCGGCAGGCCGCCCCACAGGTCGGTCCCGACCCGCGACAGACCGAACCAGCCGCCCCGCATCAGCACCAGGAAGGCCGCGAAGCCCAGCACCCAGGCTGCGAGCAGCCAGCGGCTCCAGAACAGCCTCACGCAGCTGGCGAGCACGAGCCCCATGAGCAGCAGCGTGGCCACCAATGGACGCCACTGCTCGGCAAACGGATAGCGTCCAAAGATGATGATCCGGTGCTTCTCGGCCACCACGCCCCAGCAGGCGCCCACGCCCCGCGCGGCCTGGCAGGCGTCGGCATCGGCCCGGAACACGGCGTGCGGCAAAGCCCAGGACGCGAAGTGCGCCAGCAGCCAGCCGCCGACCAGCAGCAGCACCACGGTGGTCAGCAGATTGAGCCAGTCGCCCGCGAGATTGCGGCGCAGCCAGAACACGAGTCCGCCGGCCCGCGCGGGCGCGGGGCGTGCGGCGACCGGCGAGAACTCACTCATCGCTCAGCGCTCCCGGATCGCCGCATGGCGGTTGTAGAGGTTCATCAGCGCGGAAGTTGCAAGCGAGGTGCAGAGGTAGACCGCCATGATGACCACGATGCACTCGACCGCCCGCCCCGTCTGGTTGAGCGAAGTGTTGGCGATCGAGACGATGTCGGGGTAGCCCACCGCCACCGCCAGCGACGAATTCTTGGTGAGGTTGAGGTACTGGTTGGTCAGCGGCGGGATGATCACCCGCAGCGCCTGCGGCAGCACCACGAGCCGCAGCGTCAGCAGGCGCGACAGGCCGATGCTGCCCGCAGCCTCGACCTGGCCCTGCCCGACCGAGGCGATGCCTGCGCGAACCACCTCGGCCACGAAGGCTGCGGTGTAGAGCGTCAGGCCCATCAGCACGGTGAGGAATTCGGGCGAGAGCGTCCAGCCGCCTTCGATGGCAAATGCACCGGGTTTCGGAATGTCCCAGCCGCCCGCGCCCGGCACCGGCACCGACAGCCCGCCCTTGCTCAGATAGACCAGCTCGCCCAGATGCAGCGCGTTCTGCGGATCGGGCAGCGCCTCGACGATGAAGACATACCACAGCAGCAACTGGATCAGGATCGGGATGTTGCGGAACACTTCCACGTAGCCGTAGCACAGACCGCGCACGAGGGCATTGCGCGAGAAGCGCCCGACGCCCAGGAGCACGCCCAGCACGGTCGTCAGCAGGCAGCCGATGACCGCGACGCGCAGCGTGTTGAGCACGCCGATCAGAAAGGCGCGCCAGTACGGGTCGGTGGACTCGTACGGAATCAGGGTTTCGGAAATGTCGAAGCCCGCCGTGCCGGCCAGGAAGCCGAAGCCGCTCTGGATGCCGCGCGCGCGCATATTGCCCAGCGTGTTGTGCACCATCCATGCGACCACGCCCGCCAGCACCGCCAGCAGGAGCAATTGGTAGATGATGCGCCGCGTGCCCCGGTTGCGCCAGGACCAGCGGGTGCGCGGGCGCGGCGCCGGCCGCGCAGGCAACAGCGGGTCAGGCATCTGCGTGGCGGGCGCCAGTGCGTCGGCAGGCGGCAGCCCAGCCGGCGTCTGATCCTGCGGTGATCCGGGCGGAGAGGTCATGGGTGAAGAGGCTGCGGCGAGGCCCGGTCAGATGACATGGCCCCGGGGCCACCCTGCCTGCGCCTGGACGCATGCAGGGCCCTGCCGCCCTGAGCCCGGACGCCCTCAGCGGATCGGCGGGGCGTACTGCAGGCCGCCCTTGTTCCACTGCGCGTTCGGTCCGCGCTTGAGTGCCAGGGCGGTCTTCTCACCCACGTTGCGCTCGAAGATCTCGCCGTAGTTGCCCACGGCCTTGATGGCGCGCACCAGCCAGTCACGGTCCAGGCCCAGCAGCTTGCCGGTGTCTTCAGACTTGCCCAGCAGACGCTGGACCACCGGGTCGGCGCTCTCGGCCTTGAGCTTGTCGACGTTGGCCTGGGTCACGCCATATTCCTCGGCCTCCACGAGGCCGTAGATGACCCACTTGACGATGGCGAACCATTCGTCGTCGCCCCGGCGCACCAGCGGGCCGAGCGGCTCCTTGGAGATCAGCTCGGGCAGGATCACATGGTCCTTGGGGTTCTTGGCCTCCTTGGAGCGGATCGACGCCAGGCCCGATGCATCGGTGGTGTAGGCCTGGCAGCGGCCTGCGAAGTACGCGGCGTTGGTGGCTTCGAGCTTCTCGAACACCACAGGCTTGAGATTGAGGTTGTTGGCGCGGGAGTAGTCGGTGAGGTTCTTCTCGGTCGTGGTGCCGCTCTGCACGCACACCGTCGCACCCTTGAGCTGCTTCGCGCTCGTGACCTTGGACTTGGCCGGCACCATGAAGCCCTGCCCGTCATAGAACGTGACGGCGGTCTGGTGCAGGCCGAGCGAGCCGTCGCGCGTCAGCGTGAAGGTCGTGTTGCGCGACAGCACGTCGATCTCGCCCGACTGCAAGGCGGTGAACCGCTGCTGCGCCGTCAGAGGCACCCATTTGACCTTCTCGCCGTCGCCCAGCACGGCCGCTGCAATGGCACGCCCCACGTCCACGTCCAGTCCGGTCCACTTGCCCTGGCTGTCGGCCGAGGAAAAGCCCGCGAGGCCGGTGTTCACGCCCACCACCACCTCGCCGCGCGACTTGATCGCGTCGAGCGTCTTGCCCGCATGCGCGGCGCCCGCGGCCAGGAGGCCCGCAGCCAGAATGCCTGCGGCAGACAACAGCCCGGCAAGTCGGTTCAAACTGGAAAAAGTCATCACATTGTCCTCATTGATGCGTCGGAGACAACAGTTTGATGCGTTCAGGGAATGAATGCAAGCCATGCCAACAACGCAATTCCACTAAGCATATGCCGCGCCAATCCATGGCATCATGGTCCGGCGCGCGCAGCGGAAGTGGAGGAATCAGTACGTTCCGGCGGGCGACAGGACAAGAAAGGTTTGCACCGCATGCGTTGGCCATGGCGGCAGGATTCTCCGCCGGAGACTCAGTTCGACATCCCCCGGGAGGTGGTGCATCGCCCGGGCACCGGCTCGCGGCGCGGCATCCTGGGCCTGATGACTGCGCTGATCGCGGTGTCGGGCCTGGGCCTCGTCGGCGGCCTGGTCCATTTGCGCAACGATGCCCTGGCCGCGGGCGAACAGCTCAACCGGTCGCTGGCCCACGTGCTGGAGGAGCAGACGAGCCGCACGCTGCAGGGGGCCGACCAGGGCCTGCAGCTGGCCGCCGTGCGCCTGCAGGCGCTGGAGGCGTCGGGCGAGCTGGAGGAAGGCGCGGTCAGCCAGATGCTGCGCGACCAGCTCAACGGGCTGCCTTTCGTGCGTGCCATGTGGGTGGTCGACGCCCAGGGCGTCACGATCTTCAACTCCGAGCCTGGCGCGGTCCGCGTCGATTCGGCCGACCGCGAGTACTTCACCGCCCACCGCGACGGCGTCGCCGGCTTCCACCTGAGCAAGCCGGTACGCAGCCGGATCAACCAGCAGTGGATGCTCAGCGCCTCGCGGCCCCTGCGCGACGAACAGGGCCGGTTCCGGGGCGCGATCGTTGCGGCGCTTCATCCGCCCTACTTCGACGAACTGTGGAGCCAGCTCGACCTCGGCGAGGACGGTGCCGTGGGGCTGTGGCGACGGGACGCCACGCTCATGATGCGCAGCCCGATGGACGACAAGGCCATCGGCCGCAGCTTTGCCGGTACCGGTACGATGTTCAGTCACCGGATCGACCAGCAGCCCTTCGGTTCAAGCATGGTGCGCAGCGCGATCGACGGCCGGCTGCGCATCGGCGCCTACCGGACCGTGTCGGCCTATCCCGATCTGGTGGTGACCGTCGGACGCGGCGAGGCCGGCGTGCTGCGGTCGTGGCGGCGCTTTGCGCTGGTGAGTGCCCTGTTCTGGCTCGCCGCGAGCGCCGCCGTCGTGCTGCTGACCTTCCTGCTGCTGCGCCAGCTGCGCCAGCGCGAACGCAGCGAACTGCGCTTCGTCCAGCTGGCCCAGGCCATGCCGCAGATCGTCTTCATCACCGATCCGGTGGGCCGGCTCACCTTCGTGAGCGACCAGTGGCGCCAGGTCACGGGCGAGCCGGTGAGCGTGGCGGTCGAGCGCGGCTGGATGCACCGCATCCACCCCGACGACCGGGCGCGCGCCATGCAGAACATCCGCGACTCGCGGCGCAGCGGCACCAATGTGCCCAACGAACAGCGGCTGCTGTGCCGCGACGGCGTGTACCGCTGGCAGCTCTCGCGCGCGGTGGCCAACCGCGACGCCCAGGGTCAGATCACCTCGTGGTACGGCACGTTCACCGATATCGACAGCCTGAAGCAGGCCGAGGCCGCGCTCAAGCGCCAGACCGAGCTGGTGAGCATGGCGGGCCGGCTGTCGCGCCTGGGCGGCTGGGCCCTGGAGTTGCCGTCGATGCAGTTCATCTGGTCCGACGAGGCCTCCGAGATCCTGGGGGTGCCGCACGGCGGCCCCGCGACGCTGGATGCGGCCATCGAGTTGTGCGCGCCGGCCAGCCGCGAGCTGGCCACGCAGGCGGCCCGCGCCTGCGTGGAAAGCGGCGTTCCCTTCGACATCGAGGTGCAGATGCAGACTCCCGGCGGGCTGATCTGGGTTCGCTCGATGGGGCACGCGGTGCGCGACGCCGATGGCGCCATCATCCGCATGCAGGGCGCCTTCCAGGACGTGAGCCAGCGCATCCACGCCGAGCATGAGCTGCGCGCCCACCTGCAGACGAGCCAGCGGGCCGCCGAAGCCGCGCCCGCCGTGGTGCAGACCGACTCCGTGGACGAGCTGCTGGACACCCTCGCGAGCAAGGCGCGCCAGACGCTCGACGCCTTCGAATGCGTCGTGAGCCTGCGGCGTCCCGGCCGCCCGGAGCGCCTGGCCCGTGCCTTGGCGCCGGGCAACGACGACGCTGCCGACAGGGGTTCGGCCGCCAGCGACTGGCTCGCCGCGCCGCTGAGCGAGCGTGACGGCCAGCCCATGGGCATGCTCCGTGTCGCAGGCAAGTCCTCGGGACGGTTCAGCCAGCACGACGACTATGTGCTCACCGAACTCGCACATCTCGCATCGATCACCGTCCACAACCTGGAGCTGCTGGCCCAGGTCCGCGAACTCAACGCCAGCCTGGAGGGGCGCATCGCCACCCGCACGGCCGAGCTCAGGTCCGCCAACGCGGAGCTGGAGGCGTTCTCTTATTCGGTGTCGCACGACCTGCGCTCGCCGCTCGGCACGGTCGACGGCTTCACGCGGCTGCTCACCAAGGAGCTCGAAGGCAACGACAGCCCCAAGGTCCGCCACTACGTGGCGCGCATCCAGGCCGGCGTCAGCCACATGGGCGCGCTGATCGACGGCCTGCTGTCGCTGGCTCATCTGTCGCGGGTGGAGGTGCGGCGCGATCCGGTGGACCTGACCGCCATCGCCACCGAGATCCTGGAGCGGCTGCAGGCCAGCGATCCGGCACGCGGCGTGGCCTGGAGCGTCGAGCCCGGACTCAAGGCGCTCGGCGACAGCCGGCTGATCCGCGCCGCCTTCGAGAACCTGCTCGGCAACGCCTGGAAGTTCACGAGCGGCCGCTCGATCGCTGAAATCTCGGTGGGCCTGTCCAACGCCCATGACGCGTTCTTCGTCCAGGACAACGGCGCGGGCTTTGACATGGCGTACGCGAGCAAGCTGTTCGGTGCGTTCCAGCGGCTGCACGATGCGCGCGAGTTCCCCGGCACCGGCATCGGCCTGGCCACGGTGGCCCGGGTGATGTCACGCCACGGCGGCCGCGTCTGGGCCGAGTCGGTTCCGGGCCAGGGCACGACGATGTACTTCACCCTGCCGGCGGCCGACGCTGCCACCGAGCCCTCCTAGAGCAGGGGCCTGAGTTCGCGCGCGGCGTCTAGCAGCAGCGGCAGCAGATGGCGCCGCATCGCGTCGAGGCTCACGCGCTGGGGCACGCCCACCACATTGAGCGCGGCGACCGTGCGGCCCTGCATGTTGCGCAGCGGTATCGCCAGCGCCTGGACGCCCAGTTCATGCTCCTCGCAGGCCATGCTGAAATCGTCGGCCCGCGCCTGCTCCACGATGGCGCGAAAGGCACGCGGGTCGGTCACCGTATGGGCGGTCAGGCGGGCCAGCTCGCGTCCCTTGAGCCAGGCCGTGAGGGCGGCCTTGGGCTTTGCGGCCAGCAGCACGCGCCCGGTCGAGGTGGCATGGGCCGGCAGCCGCGCACCCAGGTGCAGACCGTAGGCCAGCACCCGCGTGGGGCCGCTGCGGGCCACGATCACCACCTCGTCGCCGTCGAGCACCACGGCCGAGAATGACTCGCCGGTCTCGGCCGCCAGCCGGTTGAGCGTGGGCTGCAGCACGCGCGGCAGGCGCGCGGAGGCCAGGTAACTCCCCGAAAAGCGCAACACCTTGGGCGCGAGCCAGAAATGGCTGCCGTCGGTTTCGAGGTAGCCGAGATGCGCCAGGGTCAGCAGATGGCGCCGCGCGGCGGCGCGGGTCAGGCCGGCGCGCTGCGCCGCCAGCGTCGCGTTCAGGCGCTGCCGCTCGGTGTCGAAGCTTTCGAGCACCGCCATGCCCTTGGCCATGCCCTCGATGAAATCGGCTTTGGAAATGCTCATGCGCTGGGGGTGACTCCGCCTGACCGGCATTGCGCGATCATCGCGCAGCCCGGGTGATGATCGCACATTCCCGCTGCCGGCGCATGGCGCCGCGGGCCCCCCGCCGATAAGCTGGCCGGATTCCAAGGAGACATCCCATGCGCACCCAGGTTGCGATCATCGGCGCCGGCCCGTCAGGCCTGCTTCTCGGCCAGCTGCTGCACAAGGCCGGCATCGACAACATCATTCTCGACCGCGTGTCGGGCGACTACGTGCTGGGCCGCATCCGCGCCGGCATCCTGGAGCAGATCACCGTCGACCTGCTCGACGAAGCCGGCGTCGGCGCCCGGCTGCACCGCGAAGGGACCGTTCACCATGCGATCGAGCTGGTGTTCCAGCAGACGCGCCATCCGATCGACGTGCATGGCCTGACCGGCGGCAAGGTCGTCACCGCCTATGGACAGACCGAGTTGACGTACGACCTGATGGAGGCCCGCCGGGCGGCGGGCCTTGCCACCATTTACGAAGCCGGCAACGTGTCGATCCACGACTTCGACGGCGAGCGGCCCCGGGTGCGCTACGAGAAGGACGGACAGACCCACGAGATCGCCTGCGACTTCATCGCCGGCTGCGACGGCTTCCACGGCGTCTGCCGCGCGAGCGTGCCCGAGGGCGCGATCACCGAGTACGAAAAGGTCTACCCCTTCGGCTGGCTCGGCGTGCTGGCGGACGTGCCGCCGGTGTCGCCGCACGCGATCATCTACGCCAACAGCGAGCGCGGCTTCGCGCTGTGCTCGATGCGCAGCCTCACGCGAAGCCGCTACTACGTGCAGTGTCCGCTCGACGACCAGGTGGCCGACTGGAGCGACGCACGCTTCTGGGACGAGCTGCGGCTGCGGCTCGACCCGGAGACCGCCTCGCGGATCATCACCGGGCCGTCGATCGAAAAGAGCATCGCGCCACTGCGCAGCTTCGTGGCCGAGCCGATGCGCTTCGGCCGCCTGTTCCTCGCGGGCGACGCCGCGCACATCGTGCCGCCCACGGGCGCCAAGGGGCTGAACCTGGCGGCGTCGGATGTGAAGTACCTGTCGCAGTCGCTCATCGAATACTTCAGGGAGCGCAGCAGCGCGGGCATCGACACCTACTCCGAGCGATGCCTGCGGCGCATCTGGAAGGCCGAACGCTTCTCCTGGTGGCTGACCACGCTGATGCACCGCTTCCCCGACACCGAGGGCTTCGGCCAGCGCGTGCAGGAGGCGGAACTCGACTACCTGGTGAACTCGCGCGCCGCCTCGACCTCGCTGGCGGAAAACTACGTCGGCCTGCCACTGTAGGCACGCGCAGGTCGGGCGACGCAGACGCAGCCGGCCGTCGCCGCCCCGCCCCGACTCAGTCGGCGAAGGTGCCGCCCGCCTTGATCACCGGCCCCCATTTGTCGATCTCGGCCTTGAGCCAGCTCTGCAGGCCTTCGGGCGAGAGCTTGGCGTCGGGCGCGATCTCGGCGCCGAGGTCGGCCATGCGCTTGACCACATCCGGGTCCTTGAGCGCGACCTTCACGGCGGCGTTGACCTTCTCGATCACCGGCTTGGGCGTGCCCTTGGGTGCGTAGATGCCATGCCACACCAGCACCTCGAAGTCCTTGAGGCCCTGCTCCGCCAGCGTGGGCGCATCGGGCAGTGCCTTGATGCGGTTCTTCGTGGTCACCCCGAAGAACTTGACGTTGCCGGCCTTGATCTGCGGAATCGTCTGCGTGGTCTGGTCGCAGAGGATGTCGACCTGCCCGCCGAGCAGCGCGTTCATCGCCGGCGCCGTCCCCTGGAACGGCACGGCCGTGAGCTTCACGTCGAGTGCCCGCTCCAGCATCATGCCGCACAGCTGCGACACGGCGCCCAGGCCCGCATTGGCCAGGTTGATCTTGCCCTGGTTGGCCTTGACGTAGGCAGCCAACTCCTTGAAGTTGCTGGCCGGGAAGTCCTTGCGCGCCAGCAGCGTCATGGGCACGTCCACCGCCTGGCTGATGAACTCGAAGTCGGTCAGCGGGTTGTAGTTGAGCTTGCGGTACAGCGCGGTGGAGGTCGCCATGCCGTTGTGGTGGATGAAGATCGTGTAGCCGTCGGGCGCGGCCTTGGCCACGAAGTTGGCTGCGACCGTGCCGCCCGCGCCGAGCTTGTTCTCGACCACGACCGTCTGGCCGAGCGTCTTGCTCATCGAGGCGGCCAGCGTGCGCGCCACGACGTCGGTCGGGCCGCCTGCGGCAAAGGGCACGACCAGCGTGATCGGCTTGGCAGGCCAGGCCGCCTGGGCCAAGGCCCCGCCGGCCGTGAGGACGCAGACGGCCGCGAGGCCCGCTGCAAGAAGGTTTCGACGCAGGTTCATGAACGCTGTCTCCTTGGTTGAATTTCCGCAGAGGTCTCCGCCTCGTCGCGCGGCCCCTTGCGGTGTTCGGGAAGCGTAGTCGGGCGGGCCGGGCCGCGAATCAGTAGGTTCCCGCCCCAGGCGGCGCCAGGGCCCCGGGGCCCGTGCCGGCACCCGACTCAGGCCGCAAAGCGCATCGTGGCCCGCATCGTCGCGTGGCCCTCATGGTCCCGCACCCACAAATCCGCGCCGTCGGCACCATCGACGCTGACGCTGCGGCCGCATACGTCGAAAGCATGCAGATCGAACACCGGCTTGACGGCGCGGAACTGAAAGTGCGTCACCCGCCGCTGCGGGTTCTGGCGGCTGCCCAGACCGGCCAGCAGCGTCGCCAGCAGGGGGCCGTGCACGATCAGGCCGGGATACCCCTCCACGTCGGTCACGTAGCGCCTGTCGTAGTGGATGCGGTGCCCGTTGAAGGTCAGCGCCGAATAGCGGAACAGCAGCACGTCGTCCGGCGTGACGCGCTCCTGCCAGGCGCCCTCGCCTGCCGCTTCATGGGCAGGCGCCGGTGCGCCCGGCGCGGGTTCGGGCCGGTAGACGATGTCGTGGAACTCCCGCAAGGCCGGGCCGCGGGCGGTGGACAGCTCATGTCTGACGCGCACGAAGCACAGGTCTCCGGTGCGGCCGGACTTGAGCGTCACGTCCTCGATCGTCGAGGTGCGCTGGGCCGGGTCCCCCACACGCAGGGCGTCGAAGAACTCGAGCTGCCCGCCGGCCCACATGCGCCGGGGCAGCGGCACCGGCGGCAGGAAGCCGCCGCGGCGCGGATGGCCGTCGGTGCCGAGTTGCGACTGCCGCGCGGCAGGCAGAAAGTAAAGCCAGTGCCACAGCGGTGGCACGAGGGGCGAGTCGTCGGGCGCCAGGTCCAGCGTGGCGCGCAGCATGCGCAGCGGCGCGGCGGTGATGAGGTCGTGCTCTGTCTGCGAGCGCCCCATCCAGGCGCGCAGTTCGTCGGCATTCAGGGTGGTCATGCGGTGCGAAAGAGGGGCTCGGAAGGCGCGTAGTCTGGCACATCGCCCCTGATTTGACGCTTCGCATTTTCAGGTCGCAGCGCTCGGCTGGAGCGAACGCCACGCGGACCGGGCAGGCGCAGGTGTCGCGTCCAGGCCTCGCGCTCAGCCCGTGAGCGCCGCCCAGAGCTGGCTGGCCGACGCGCCCGCACCGAACGCGGCCAGCTTCACCACACGCGACTGCACCGTGGCCTCGAGCCGGTGCCCGTCGGGCAGCACGCCCGCGATCTCCGATGCGACCAGCGGCGCGAGCAGCCGCTCCAGGCCACGCGCGGACGGCGCCTGAACCATGGCACAGAACTCCGTGGGGCCGATGCGGGCGAGCGCGCCGTCGGATGGCAGGCGTTCGCGCAGCAGCTGGGCCAGCACCGACACGACGCTCGTGCGCTCGATCTCGCCCATGCCGACATAGGCCGTCCCGACGGTGTTGATGCGCAGGTGGCACAGCGCGAGCTGGGAGCCATCAGCATGGGCCTGGGGCACGGCCACGCCCAGCAGTTCGCGAAAGCCCCGGATGCTCCAGGTACCGGTGTAGGGGTCGAGCGCATGGCGGCGCTGCGCGAGGTCCAGCCGCGTGAGCAGGGACTTCTGCAGATTGGCCGTGGCATGCGCCGTCAGTTCGCACTCGGCCATGCGCGCCAGATCGCGGATGCCGGCGAGTTCCTCGTCGGCGAACTCACGCGGCGCAGTATCGAGAGCGCACAGCGCCCCGCCGATCACGCCGGGCGAGACTTCCAGCGGCCAGCCGACGTACGCGCGAACGGCGTGCGGACCGGTGACCAGCGGGCTGGCCGCCAGCAGCGCGTCGAGCCGCATGTCGGGCACCAGCACGGGCCGCCCGCTGAGCGCGGCCTGGCCGCAGAACGCCAGCAGGCCAAGGGGCTGGACCGTGTCGAGACCCTGGGTCGAGCGCAGCAGCTGGCGCCCCTCGTCCACCACGGTGATGAGCGCCATCGGCACACGCAGCAGGCGGCGCAGGGTGCGCGTGACGCGGTCGAAACGCTCGTCACGAGGCGCCTGCCGGCAGTCCGCGCCCTGCAGGGTCACCAGCCGGAGCTCATCGTCATGGGGAAATCCGGAGGCTCGCATACCGACCATTGTCGGGAATTCGGCGGCCTGCGGCTAGGCGCAATTGCGCGATTTCGTACCGGGCCGCCAGGCGCCTCCCGCCAGCGCCACCCCGACGGCGACCACGGCGGCAGCCACCAGCTGCTGGACTCCCAAGGGCTCGCCCAGCAGCCAGGCCGCGCCCAGCGAGGTGACGAGCGGCACCAGGGCGGCCGAGAGCGAGGCACGCTCCGCGCCCAGGTGCCGCACCGCCACCAAAAAGGCAACCAGCCCCAGCAAGCCCGCGACGACGCCCTGCCCGAGCGCCTGCAGCGCCACGTCCGTCCAGGCCGCCGTGACCAGGCGCGGCGCGCCCATCAGCAGCACGATGGGCAGCAAAAGAAGTGCCGATCCGCCATTGACGAGTGCCGCGCCCTGCCAGGCCGTGAGCCCGCTGCTGCGAAACGTCAGGGTGTGGACCGCCCAGGACAGGGCGGCCAGAAGGAACAGCCCGTCGCCGCGCCACGCACCGAAGGCTGCGTGCCACGCCTGCGTCCCCTGGCCCGCAGGCACGGCGCGCAGCGCCTGCGCCGTCGCCCCGCCTTGCCCCCAAGCGGCCAGCGCGAGGCCGCAGGTCACGAGCAGCAGGCCCACGAGTTGCATGGCGCGCAACGGCTTGCCGCCCGACCATCGGCCGAGCAGTGCAGTAAAGAGCGGCACGCTGCCCGACATGAAAATGCCCACGTGAGCCGCCGGCGCCCACTGCAGTCCGGCGAACACCAGCAGCCCGAACGGCAGCCCGCCGGAGAGGACGAACAGCGCCAGCCGGGCCGGTGGCAGGCCCGCAGGGCGCAGCCCGCCACGCCACCACAGCGGCGCAAGAAGTACGGCGGGAATGCCGTAGCGCAGCACGGCGACTTCGAGGGGCCCAAGCGTGGTGGTCACGCCGTGACGGGATGCGATCTGCCAGCCGCTGCCGATCAGCGTGGCCAGCAAGGCGGCCGCAAGGCCGGTGGCGAGTCGAGGTTCCATGAGGGCGCCAGTGTCGCCAGCGGCGGCCGCGCCGGCTATCAGAATCCTGCGCGGAAAGAATCCTGCGCGGAACGCAGCCACTGCGAACGCATTTGCCCGCGCTTCACGTTTGCCCGCGCTTCAGGCCGACGCGGCGCGCCGGCAGGACTGCCCGAACTGCCCGGGCGTCACGCCCAGAAACGACTGGAAGGCCTGCCCCATGTGGCTCTGGCTGCTGTAGCCGAGTTCATGCGCGAGGCCGGCCAGGTCCCGCTCGCCGCCTTCGATCCGGCCCATGGCCTCGACCACCCGAAGCTGACGGGCATAGGCATGAAGGCTGGTTCCCGTGTACCGCCGGAACAGATGCGCCAGGTGGAACGGCGAGCAGCCGAGTGCATCGCCAAGGTCGTGCGAGCTCCACCGGTCGGCAGGGCGCTGCTGGAGCCGCTGCGCCATGAAGTTGCGCGCCGCCTGGACGCGGGGCTCGTCCCCGATCGGGCGGGCCTGCCGGACCGTCCGTTGCAGGCGCAGCGCCTGAAGGTGCAGGTGCAGGTGCAGGTGCAGGTGCAACGCGTCGCCGCCTTGCGGGTTGGGCATTGCGCTGCCCGCACCGGCCTCCTCACACGGCCCGGCCGCCGGCCTCCAGAGCCGGCGTAGCCGCCACACATCGCGCGGATGAAGCAGCCAGGCCTGCAGACCCGGCGCCCCGGATCCAGGCCGGACGGGCCCGGTCGGCGCGCCGGAGTCCGCACCGCCTCGCCCCGCTCCGTTCAGCGGCACCGGCACCGGCACCGGCAGCGCACCGCGCGCGCTGACCACCACGGAGGCACGCGGAGCGCGGCCACACGGCTTCATATGGTAGGGCCGCCCTGCAGGCAGCGCGAGCAACGTCAGGCTGTCGGCCAGCAGCGCCTGGCTGCCCAGGCGGAATTCCGTGGCCCCGGACTGCGGCAGCACCAGCCGGTCGGAAGCCGCGTGGTAGGACGGACTCCAGTCGGTCGCCGAACCGTGCTGAACCACGCGCTCGACAAGCAAGGACGCGTCGCTGTGCAGCAGGGTGCGGTGCTGAGGCATGGTGCCGCCATCATAGGGTGATGGTCGGGTGACGGTCGGGTGACGGTCGGGTGACGGTCGGGCGACAGGACGGGAGACGGATGGACTGCGGGCCCCGCCCCCGGATGAGCGGCGCCGTCAATCAGTCGCGCGCCACCCGCTTGCCGCCGGAGGCGAGCTGGCTGCCCCAGAAGGCATGACCGCAGGCGATCGCCACCGGTGCGCTGGCGAGCACCGGCCGATCTCCGGCCCAGACCGCCTCCCAGAGCAGGTGCTGCATCTCGCCGCGCGCATCCGGCTCGTGGACGACGAAGCCGATGAACAGGTTGTCGCCCCGCGTCTGGGTGATGATGCGCTCCACGGAGAAGCTGCCGTCGCGGCCGGCAAAGGCCAGCTCCACCGGCTCCGACCAGCGCTGCGTCGCGTCATAGGTCTCCATGGTGAACTGCAGCTCGCAGCCGTTGACCGCCAGCACGGCCAGCAGCCCTCCGGACATCACCCCGAGGCCGAAACAGTCGCCCGTCACGCCCGTGCTGACGAGCCGGCCGGCGCCCGCCCCCCCGGTCCCGCCGACCTCGTAGCTCCAGACATAGCCATCCGGGCCGATGGCAAAGCACTCCTCGCAGCCTTCGGCGTTGGTGACGAGCACGGTGTCCTTCCACATGCCGCTGCCGGGGTAGGCGTCGGGCGAGGTGGTCCGGAAGCCGCCCCAGGCCTGGTAGGTCGAGCGGGGCATGTCTTGGATGCTGGATTGCATGGCCGAAGCCTCCTTGAATCGGGGTGAGCGGGATGTGATGCGTTTGGTGCTGTAGGGCATGGGACGGAGTTTCGAACGCAGGGGGCCTTCAAGTCTTGAAAATGACCGTGGCCGACCTTAAAAGTCCTTAAACTCGCGTGCGGATATCACTGGAATCAAAGGGCAGGCTTGTCGCACGAGCTGGTTTTCTCGAATTTCGTCCTGCGCCCCGTGGAGCGGCAACTGCTGGCAAACGGCCGGCCGCTGACCCTGGGCGCCCGGGCTTTCGACGTTCTGTCGGCCCTGGTGGCCCGGGCGGGGGAGCTCGTGAGCAAATCCGAGCTGTTCGAACTGGTCTGGCCCGGCCTCGTGGTCGAGGAGAACAACCTCCAGGTCCACATCTCCACCCTGCGCAAGCTGATCGGCTCGGAGCTGATCGCCACCATCCCGGGCCGCGGCTACCGGTTCACCGCCGAGGTGGCCGACCCGGCCGGCAAACCTGCGTCGGTGGCCGCCTTGCCGGCCAGTCCGATGGCGTCGCGCTCGGTCGCGGTGCTGCCCTTTGCCAATGTCAGCAACGATCCGGACCAGGAGTACTTCTCGGACGGCCTGGCCGAAGACATCATTGCCAAGCTGATCCGCTCGCCCTGGCTGTACGTCATCGCGCGCAACTCCTCGTTCAAGTACCGTCAGGCGCCGTCGAGCACGGACGGAGACGCCACGGCTTCCATTTGCCAGGCCCTGGGCGTGCGCTACCTGGTCACCGGCACGGTCCGCCGGTCGGGCCCCACCGTGCGGATCAGCGCCGAGCTGGTCGACGGGCAGAACCGCGAGACGCTGTGGTCCCAGCGCTTCGACCGGCCGCTGTCGGACCTGTTCGAAGTCCAGAACGAGATCTCCACCCATATCGTCAGCGCCATCGAGCCGGTCTACCTGCGGCGCGAGGAATACCTCACCAGCCAGCGCGACACCACCGACATGAAGCACTGGGACCTGCTGATGCGGGCCCGGTGGCATTTCTGGCGCACCACGCGCGAGCATATCGAGACCTGCCGCCAGCACCTGAAGCAGGCGCTCGAACTCAAGCCGGACGACCCGCCGAGCCTGTCGCTGCTCGCTTTCACCCACATGTCGCGCGTGTGGGCCGGCTGGTCGGCCAATCCGCGCGAGGACATCATGGAAGCCAACCGGCTCGCGCTGCGGGCCGTGCGCCAGGACGACACCGACCCCTTCGCCCATTTCACGCTCGGCACGGCGCTGTCGTTCACCGGCAATATTCCGCAGGCCATTGCCGAGATGGAGTACGCGCTGACGCTGTACCCCCAGTTCGCCGCTGCGGCCGGCGAGCTGGGCCGACTGCTGGCCTTTGCCGGCCGCACGCAGGAGGCGGTGGAATCCATCCTGCAGGCCGTCGACTCCAGCCCGCACGACCCGCACCTGAGCCTGTGGATCCGCTCGCGCGCCATCGCCTGCTTCGTCGATGGCAACTACGAGGACGCGGCGCGCTATGCGCAGCAGGCCACCGCCAAGCGCTCCGACTGGTTCTTCAACTACTACCTGCTTGCGGCCTGCCAGAGCGCGGCCGGCCGCAAGGACGAGGCCCTGCGCGCGCTGCAGCAGGCGCAGGCTTTTGGTCCCTACCCCATGCCCGCGCTGCGCATGGGTCACCCTTTCATGGACGAACGCATGCTCGAGCGCTTCGTGGCCTGCCTGCGGGAGGCAGGCTGGTCCGGCTGAAGTTCCCTGCCGCCGCAACCCGAGTCCACTTCACCGACAACAAGCATGAACACCCATGTGACTCCCCGGAAAATCGCCATCCTCGGCGGCGGCATTTCAGCCCTCACCACCGCCTTCGAGATCACCAGCCAGCCCGACTGGCAAAAGAACTACGACGTCACTGTCTACCAGATGGGCTGGCGCCTGGGCGGCAAGTGCGCCACGGCGCGCGGCCCGAACGACCGCATCGAGGAGCACGGCATCCACGGCTTCCTCGGCTGCTACTACAACGCCCTGCCCCTCATGTCGCGCGTCTACGAGGCGCTCGGCCGCAAGCCCGGCGAGCCGCTGGCGACCTTCGAGGAGGCCTTTCACCCCAACAGCTTCGTGCTGATGTGGGAGTTCGAAAACGGCGCCATGAAGCGCTGGCCCTTCACCGCGCCGACCAACAAGCTGTTGCCCGACGACCCGTCGTCGCTGCAGACCATCCGGCAATGGGTCGGGGCCGTGATCCACTTCGTCGACCAGCTGCTGGAGCCGCAGAACACGCCGGCCTTCTCGCTGGCGGCCCTCGAACTGGCGGCCGGCCGCCTGCTCCTCAAGGCGCTGAAAGTCGCGGTGGAAGACACGGCCGCCGACGTCGGCCACGCCCTGCCGCTGCTGGACGAGGCCTGGCAGTGGCTCAAGGGAAAGCTGGAGGCGGCGATCGAAGGCAATGACGAGTTGCGCCGGCTGTACATCGTCGTCGAATTCCTGCTTGCCCTGGTGCGCGGCACGATCGCCGACAACATCTTCGAGAAGGGCTTTGACTCCATCGACGACCAGAACTTCAGCGACTGGCTGCAAAAGCACGGCGCGTCCATGCTCACCGCCTCGTCGCCGCTTGCGCTCAACACCGTCAACCTGTCCTACCAGTACCCCGAGGGCGACACCGCGCGCACGGCGCTGATGGCCGCAGGTGCCTATCTGCACTGGACGCTGCGCAGCTTCGCCTTCATGGGCGCCTTCGCCTGGCTGTTCGAGGCCGGTACCGGCGAGACGGTGATCGCGCCGATGTACCTCGCGCTGAAAAAGCGCGGCGTGAAGTTCGAGTTCTTCCACAAGGTCAGCTCGCTCGCGCTGTCGGCTGACCAAAAGAGCGTGGCGGCCGTCAACTTCGGCATCCAGGCCACGCTCAAGAACCCGGCCGTGCCCTATGAGCCGCTGACCGACATCAAGGGCCTGCCCGCCTGGCCGGCCGGCCCGCAGTACGACCAGCTGGTGGAAGGGGCACAGCTGCAGACGCAGGACATTGACCTCGAGTCGTACTGGACGCCCTGGCAGCCGGTGGCCACGAAGCAGCTGCAGGCCGGCCGCGACTACGACCAGCTCGTGTTCGCGATCTCCATTGGCGCGATTCCCTACCTGTGCCAGGAAATCCTCAACCTGCCAGCGCGGGAAGACTGGCGACGCATGGTGCACCAGGTCACGACCGTGCAGACCCAGACGATGCAGCTGTGGCTCAAGCGCACCACGCCCGAGCTGGGCTGGAACATCCCGTTCAAGAACCCGACCGACACCGTGATCGGCGCCACCTACCTCAATCCGCTCGACGGGCAGGTCGACTTCACCCACCTGCTCCAGTGGGAGAACTGGCCCGCGGCCCAGACGCCGAAGTCGCTGTGGTACTTCTCGGGCGCGATGGCCGACTACGAACCGCCGCCGCCGCTGACCGACACCGACTACCCGCGCCGCGCCAGCGCGCGCGTCAAGGCCCAGTGCATCCAGTACCTGCAGGCCAGCATCGGGCCGCTGCTGCCCAAGGCCACCACCAATGCCGTCTCGCCGCCCGGCGATCCGGTCGGCCTGGACTTCAGCCTGCTTGAGGCCTATGACGAAGCCAACGCCGGCCTGGGCGTCAAGCGCTTCGACCAGCAGTTCTGGCGCGCCAACATCGACCCGACCGAGCGCTACGTCACCAGCCCGCCCGGCAGCACCGCCGCGCGCCTGAAGGCCTGGGGCTCGGGCATGTCCAACCTCGTGCTCGCCGGCGACTGGATCTACACCGGCCTGAACGTCGGCAGCGTCGAAGGCGCCGTCATGGGAGGGCGCCTGGCCTCGCACGCGGTCTGCGGCTTCCCGGCGCTCAAGGACATCACGGGCTATCCGGCGGCCGACGGCGAGGTGATCAACTGAGGGCTGCGAGGGAGGGCGCAGCTGCGTGAGGCAACCCATGCGCCTGCGCCCGTCGAGCCGCAGTGGGATGTCACGCGACGCCGTACCTGCGGCGGTGACACGGACTCCGCAGGCCCTCTCATGGTTTTCACGAGAAATTCCAGTTGTCGGGAATTACCTTGAAAACCTTTGAAGATCAATGACCTACGTTCTCACAGGAGAGACCGGAAGACCTCACCCACGCGGCTTCCTCGCGCCGGCGGCCCCCTTCTTGCCGGCGCCTGTGACGCGCGGCGGCAGGCCCGTGTGCTGGGTCAGCAGCTGGCCCTTGCGCGGCGTGCCCGCCGGCTTGCCAGCGCGGCCTGCGGGCGGCGGACTGCCCGCAGCGGCGGCGCCCGACGGCGTCGAGTTCTTGCGCCGCGCGCTCTGGTAGCCGCCGTCGGTGAGCGGCTGGTAGGTCGGGATCAGATGGTGCTTGCCGTTGCCGATCAGGTCGGCACGGCCCATGGCCTTGAGCGCCTCGCGCAGCAGCGGCCAGTTGTTGGCATCGTGGTAGCGCAGAAAGGCCTTGTGCAGGCGCCTGCGGCGCTCGCCGCGCACGATGTCCACGCCGTCTTCGGGTGACTCGGCCCGGCGCACCTTGCGCAGCGTGTTGCGCCCGCTGTGGTACATCGCGGTGGCGGTGGCCATGGGGCTCGGGTAGAAGGTCTGCACCTGGTCGGCGCGAAAGCCGTTCTTCTTGAGCCACAGCGCGAGGTTCATCATGTCCTCGTCGCTCGTGCCCGGATGCGCCGCGATGAAGTACGGGATGAGGTACTGCTTCTTGCCGGCCTCGGCCGAGTACTTCTCGAACATCTGGCGGAACTTCTCGTAGCTGCCGATGCCGGGCTTCATCATCTTGGTCAGCGGCCCCTGCTCGGTGTGCTCGGGCGCGATCTTGAGGTAGCCGCCCACGTGGTGCTGGACCAGCTCCTTCACGTACTCCGGCGACTGCACCGCCAGGTCGTAGCGCAGGCCCGAGCCGATCAGGATCTTCTTGACGCCCTTGAGCGCACGGGCTCGGCGATACATGCGGATCAGCGCCGAATGGTCGGTGTTCAGGTTCTGGCAGATGCCCGGGTAGACGCAGCTGGGCTTGCGGCAGGCCGCCTCGATCTCGGGCGACTTGCAGCCGATGCGGTACATGTTGGCCGTGGGGCCGCCCAGGTCCGAGATGACGCCGGTGAAGCCGGGCACCTTGTCGCGGATCTCCTCGACCTCGCGGATGACGGAGTCCTCCGAGCGGCTCTGGATGATGCGGCCCTCATGCTCGGTGATCGAGCAGAAGGTGCAGCCGCCAAAGCAGCCGCGCATGATGTTCACCGAAAAGCGGATCATCTCCCAGGCCGGGATCTTGGTCGCGCCGTCGTGGCTGCCGCTCTCGTCGGCATAGGCCGGGTGCGGGCTGCGTGCATAGGGCAGGCCGAACACCAAATCCATCTCGGCAGTGGTCAGCGGAATCGGCGGCGGCGTGATCCACACATCGCGCGCGGTCGGGCCCTCCCCATGCGCCTGGACCAGGGCGCGGGCGTTGCCCGGGTTCGTCTCCAGATGCAGCACCCGGTTGGCATGGGCGTAAAGCACCGGGTCGGCGCGCACCGCCTCGTAGGACGGCAGGCGGATGACGGTGCGCTCGCGCGGCGGCACCTTGAGCTTGTGGCGCAGCGCCGGATTGGGCACGAAGGCGATGGGCTGGATCGCCTCGCCCATGGAGCCTGCGCCGGGCGACGCAGGAGATGGCGTCGCCCCACCCTCCTGCTCCGAGGCTGACGCGGCGCCCTGCTCTTCCCGGGCACAGCTCGCGCCCTGGGCAGCCGCCTGCTCGCTGGTGGTCATGTAGGGGTTGATGTGCTCCTCGACCCGGCCCGGCATGTCGACCTCGGTGGAGTCGATCTCGAACCAGCCCTGGGCCGATTCGTCGCCGGGGCGCCGCACGAAGGCCGTGCCGCGCACGTCGGTGATCTGCTCGACCGGCTCGCGCGCCGCCAGGCGGTGGGCGATCTCGACGATGGCGCGTTCGGCGTTGCCGTAGAGCAGCAGGTCGCATTTGGCGTCCACCACGATCGAGCGGCGCACCTTGTCGGACCAGTAATCGTAGTGGGCGATGCGGCGCAGGCTGCCCTCGATGCCGCCCAGAACGATGGGCACGTCCTTGTAGGCCTCGCGGCAGCGCTGGCTGTAGACGATGGCGGCGCGGTCGGGGCGCTTGCCGCCGACGTCGCCCGGCGTATAGGCATCGTCGCTGCGGATCTTGCGGTCGGCCGTGTAGCGGTTGATCATGGAGTCCATGTTGCCCGCGGTCACGCCCCAGAACAGGTTGGGCTTGCCCAGCGCCCTGAAGGCTTCGGCGCTCTGCCAGTCGGGCTGGGCGATGATGCCGACCCGGAAGCCCTGCGCCTCCAGCATGCGGCCGATCACGGCCATGCCGAAGCTCGGATGATCGACGTAGGCGTCGCCGGTGACGATGATGATGTCGCAGCTGTCCCAGCCCAGCTTGTCCATCTCGGCCCGGCTCATCGGCAGGAACGGTGCCGTGCCGAAACGCGCCGCCCAGTACTTGCGGTAGCTGGACAGCGGCTTGGCGGCGCGCGCGAAGAAGGACACGTCGACGGGGGCGTTCATGGTGTGGGGCGGGAGCAGGCCGGGCGTCCGGCGGCGGCGTGGGGAGTTGCGATTTTACGGGGCTGCCGGCTCCGCAGGGGCCGAAGGGCTTCTGCGGCGCCAGCAGCCCGGGTCCGCCGCTGCGGGACGGGCTGCGCGCCAATGCGAAAATCCCTGCATGACCCACGCCCAAGAATTCGCGCCCGGACTCGTGATCCAGGGCTTTGCCCCGCCCCTGCCCCTGTCCCGCTTCAAGCTGATCGCCTTCGACATGGACTCCACGCTCATCAACATCGAGTGCGTGGATGAGATTGCCGACGCGGCCGGCCGCAAGGCCGAGGTCGCCGCCATCACCGAAGCGGCGATGCGCGGCGAGATCACCGACTACAAGGACAGCCTGCGCCGGCGCGTCGCGCTGCTCAAGGGCGTGACCGTCGCCCACATGCGCGAGGTGCTGGAGCAGCGGCTGCGTCTGAATCCGGGTGCGGCCGAACTGGTGGCCGCCTGCAAGCAGGCCGGCATGAAGGTCCTGCTCGTCAGCGGCGGCTTCACCTTCTTCACCGACCACGTGCGCGACCGCCTGGGCATCGACTTCACCCGCTCCAACGTCCTCGGCATCGAGGGCGACGTGCTCACCGGCCAGCTCGTGGACCAGCCCTGGGGCGATATCTGCGACGGTGCCGAAAAGCGCAAGATGCTGCTGGAGACCTGCGTGGCCCTGGGCATCGAGCCATCGCAGGCGATTGCCATGGGCGACGGCGCCAACGACCTGCCGATGATGGGCGTGGCCGGCCTGTCGGTGGCCTATCACGCCAAGCCCAAGGTGCGTGAGCAGGCGATGGTGGCCATCAACAGCGGCGGGCTGGACCGGTTGCTTGAAGTGCTGGCCTGAATCCGTTCAGCGCGGCTCTCGCTGCGCCACGGCGCGCGACCAGTCCCGCACCACCCATTCAGGCCCCTGACGCCAGATCGCGCGCGGTCTGCTGCAGCACCATGTGCGCCAGGCGTTCGGGCGGCAGTTCCACCAGCAGATCGAGACGCCGCTTGATCGCATGCAGTGTCTTGCGGAACGCCTCGGCCCGATCCTGTTCGGTACCCTGCACCTCCGACGGATCGGGATAGCCCCAGTGCGCCGTGGCCGGCTGACCGGGCCAGTAGGGACAGGCCTCGCCGGCAGCGTTGTCGCAGACCGTGATGACGAGGTCCATGCGGGGCGCATCGCGCTTGCCGAACTCATCCCAGCTCTTGCTGCGAAGACCTTGTGTCGGAATGCCCGCCTTGTCGAGCGCGGCCAGCGCCAGCGGGTTGGGCTGCTGGTTGGCACGCGGACTGCTGCCGGCCGAATGGGCCACGAAGCGCCCCTGCCCGATGTGGTTCAGGATCGCCTCGGCCAGGATGCTGCGGGCGGAGTTGTGCGTGCACAGGAACAGCACGTGAAGCGGTGGAGTGTCCACGGTCGGCGTCCTTTCAGCAGCAAGCCTTGGCGGCCGGTCGCGAGGAGCCTTGCGCCGCCGACGCGACAGAGCGCCGGGGAGCACAGCAGGCCTGCACCGCCGCCGCAGAAACCGATTCCGAAGCCGCGTCGAAAGCCGGTTCACCAGATGCTCGGCCCGCGCCAGCCAACGACTCGCCAAACACGGGAATGTCGTCCAGCGTGTGGAACTGCTCCCACGCAATGCCTTGCGGATCGGTGACCCAGTACTTGTCGCTGCGCGCGTAGCAGCAGGACGTCTCTCCTTGGTCGAGGATGGCGGCGTTGGCGCGCACGGCCTGCGCCCGCATGTCGGCCAGATCCTGCGGCCGCTCCACCTGGATGCCGAGGTGGTCGATGCCCGCGGCGTGGCCCCGGGTGGAAATCGCGAAATTCACGGGCGGATCCTGCAGCATCCACTTGGCGTAGTCGGCTTCCGTGCGTGTCGGTGCCTCGTTGAACATGGCGGAATAGAAGGCAATGTTCCTGGCGAGGTCCTCGACATGGACGTGGACATGGAATCTCTTCATCGTCGGCTCCTGCATCGGCCGGTCCCGTGCAGCCCTGCGCTGCCGGCCTGCCCGATCCGATGATTCAATAATACTTGAATTATCGGATTTACCGCAAGCCCGGCTGCATTGCCTCTCCGGCGCGGGACGCCGGTCCGATCTCCAGCCGCACACTGAACATCGTGCCCTCGCCCACCGTGCTGCGCACGTCGATGCTGCCCCCGTGGGTGTCGACCGCGTTCTTGACGATGGCAAGGCCGAGGCCGGTGCCCTGGATTGCACCCACGTTGCTCGCGCGGTGGAACGAGCCGAACAGGTGCGGGATCTCTTCCGGCGGAATGCCGATGCCCTGGTCCGACACCTCGAAGACCACCTGCCCCTGGTCCAGGCGCACCACGAAGCGGACCATGCCGCCCTGCGGCGAGTACTTCAGCGCATTCGACAGCAGGTTGCCGAAGATATGGCGCAGCAGCTTCTCGTCGTACTCGCCGGGCTGGACCTCGGGCGCGATGTCGAGCAGAACCTCGCAGTGAGTCTGCGGAAACAGCGCGCGGGCCTCGGCCACCAGTTCGCGGCACAGCACCGGCAGGTCCACCGGCCCGGGCTTGAACTCCAGCATGTGGGCCTCGGCCTTTCCGAGTAGCAGCACGCGGTCCATCATGCGGCTCATGCGCTGCACGCCCGCCGCAATGCTGTCGAGCACCTCGCGCCGCTCGTCCTCGGGCAGCCGGTCGCCGTAGTGCCGCAGGATCTCGTGCGCCGACAGGATGCCGGCCAGCGGCGTGCGGAACTCGTGGCTCGTCATGGCCACGAAGCGCGAACGCAACTCGTTGAGCGCCTTCTGCTTCTCGAGTGCCTCGCGCGTTTCCTCCTCGGACTTCTTGCGGTCGGTGATGTCGAGGAAGGTCCAGATGACGCCCGAGTCCGGATCGTTCGGCCGGATGCAGCTGCCGGCCATCTGCACCCAGAAGGTCTCGCCGTTCTTGCGGCGGAACATGCGCTCGTCGACGTAGCTGCCGTCGCGGATGAGCATGGCCCGGGCCACGACGCCGAAACGCTCCCACTCCTCCACGCTCACGTGGATGTAGGCGGAAGTCTGGCCGATCAGGTCCTCGCGGCGCTGGCCCAGCATCTGGGCGAATTTCTCGTTGACCCAGACGTGGCGCCGCGCCACCGACAGCACGATGCCCACCAGCGCGGAGTTGAGGATGGCCTCGCGCTCCGACGAGGTGCGCTGGAGCTCGCCTTCGAGCTCCTTGCGCCGGGTGATGTCCATGATGCTCCAGACCGTGCCCTGCGACAGGTCGGTCAGGCTCACCGCCTTGCCCGAGAGGAACACCCAGATCGGCGAGCCGTCATGGCGGCGCATCTGCAGCTCGGCCTGGTAGGTCTCGCCGCGCGCGATGGCGCTGGCCACCTCGCCGCCGGTCTGCAGGTAATGGGCGCGCGAGGGGTAGAACGGTTCGAGCGACTGGAATGTGCTCGACTCGCGGGGCACGCCGAAGATCTGGAACATCGCCTGGTTGGCCCACTTGAAGCGTCCCGCCGGCGTGAGAAAGGCAATGCCGACCAGCGAGCTTTCCAGAATGGTCTCGCGCTCCTCCAGCACCGCGCGGTAACGCTCCTGCGATTCGCTGAGCTTCTCGACCATCGCATGCTCGGCCTCGATCCGGGCCTGGGCCTGCTCCTTTTCCGCTCGCGACACGTTGATGCGGTCGGCCAGCGCGAACGACAGCAGCAGCATCTCCAGCGCCGATCCGATCAGCAGCGCATTGGCCGTGAACGGGTTGGAAGGCAGGAATCCGGTGTTGTGGAAGACGAGCGTGATCGCACCCGCCAGCAGCACGGCCCAGGCGGTCAGGAAGTAGCGCGCGCCCGGATGGCCGCGCCGCACGCTCAGCACCCCGGCCACCACCAGCGAGGAGATCGTCACAATGGACAGGCCCGTCACCATCCAGGTCGAGACGGTGTAATGCAGCGTGAGCGCCGCGACCAGCGTCAGCAGCCAGCCGGGTACGAGGGCCCGCAGCAGGCGGTCGAGCCGGGGCATCTCCACGCGGCTCGCGAGAAACAGCCGCGCGAAGGCCAGGGCGAATGCGGCCGCCAGCGCCATCCCCACCGGCGGGGAGACGCCGTTCCACCACACCTGCTGCGGCCAGAGAAACTGCCCGCCCAGGCCGGTCAGCCCCGCCTGGGCCAGCGCCATGCTCGCCACGAATCCGACGTAGACCAGGTAGTTGACGTCGCGCACCGACATCACCAGCAGCAGGTTGTAGGCCAGCAGGCCCAGCAGCAGGCCGAAGTACAGGCTCAGCAGCGAATACTCCGCCTGGTCGTGCGCCCACAGGGCCGCCGGCCGCCACACCTGCAGCGGCGCCGACACCGTGCCGTCCGATCGCAGCCGCAGATAGAGTGTGCTCTGCCCGGTCGGCAGCGCCAGCGGCATCACATGGTGGCGGTGGGCCACCGCGCGCGATGAATATGGCAGGGCGTCGCCGCCGGCCTGGTGCGCAAAGCCGCCGCGGCCGTCGGGCACGTACAGGTCCACATGGTCCAGCGGCGGGTAGGCCAGCACCAGCAGCCAGTCGTCGGGGACGTCGGCGGCGCGCGCAAGCGTCACGCGCAGCCAGATCGCCGACGAGGTCAGGCCGAAGTTCGCGGCCGGGCCGCTCTGGCGCACCGGCCGGAAACGCCCCTGCAGCGCCGCTGCGCTGACGTCGGCAATGCCCAGCGTGCCTTGCGGGTCCTCCAGCCAGGCGAGGTTGCCCCACAGCGCGTAGCTTTCGGCGCTGCCCAGGCGCACCGCGTCGACCTCGGAGCCGGGCGAGCGGGCCGGCGCAGCGGAAGGCCGGGTGGACGACGCGGAGGCAGCGGCCGACGGCGCGGGCGCCGGAGCCAGACCAGATGCCGCAGGCGACACAGCGGCCGGCTGCGCCTGGGCGCCCCCCGCCACGGCCAGGATCGCGGCAATCACCAAGGCCAGCAGCAGGCCCTGCAGCGCCCCCATCTGCGGGGTCCATTGCGGGCTTGCTCGGGTGCATCCCAGGACGGCAAACCAGCGTCCCATGTCAGGCCATCTCCAGCACGGGCCGGCCCGCCTGGACGGCGAAGCGCGCGAGGGTGTGCAAGCCGGTGTCGCGGCGCGTCACGTCGTCGACCGCGCGCAGGCTGGTGACGAGCTGCCCCGGCGTGAACTCGGCAATGCCGTAGCCGCGCGCCTCGACGTCGGCAAACACGAAGTGCGGATTCTCGGCCAGGCGCTCGGGCACCTTGCCGTTGCCACCGGACGAGCGCGAGGTGATGCTCGTGCCGCAGAACTCCACGCCGACCGCCGGACTGCCAGTCACCGCATAGTCGGCCTTCACGTGGCCGACCCAGTTCTCATGCACGTCACCCCCCAGAAGCACGGCATTGCCCACGCCATGGCGCCGCAGCGCGTCGGTCAGGCGCACCCGCGCTGCGGAGTAGCCGTCCCAGCCGTCATTCCAGAAGAATTTCTGAGGCCCGGGGCGGAAGTCGCGCTGGCCGAACAGGGTCTGCTGCCCGACGATGCACCAGGTGGCGTCGCGGTTCGCGGCCAGCTGGGCATCGAACCAGCGCTCCTGCGCGGTGCCGAGCATGCTGCGCGCCGGGTCGTTCCAGCTCGGGCAGCCGGCGGGGTCCAGCGAGGAGGAGCCGGGCCCGTCGCCCTCGGTGCAGGCCTGCCGGTCCTTGTACTGGCGCCCGTCGAGCAGGCTGATGGAGGCAAGCCGCCCGAAGCGCACCTGTCCGTAGATCCGCATCTCGGCCCCCTGGGCGAGGCCCGCCACGGCCTGCGTGAGCACGGACGCGCGCACCGGCATGTGCTCGTAGAACGCCTGGAACGCGGCCGCCCGGCGCGGCAGGAACGGGCCGCCGTACGAGCCGCCATTGCCGGGGTTCACGCCTGCATAGTCGTTCTGCACTTCGTGGTCGTCCCAGGTCACGAGCCACGGGCAGGCCGCGTGCATGGCCTGCAGGTCGGGGTCGGACTTGTGCTGGGCGTATCGCTTGCGGTAGCTGTCCAGGGAATCGGCCCAGCCGCCAGTGTGCGTGCGCACCGCCCGCGTCGCCCCCGGGTACTCATAGATGTAGTCGCCCAGAAAGGCGACGGCATCGACCTCCTCGGCCAGCATATGGCGCCAGGCGCCGTAGTGCCCGTGCTCCCAGCGCTGGCAGGAGGCATAGGCCAGCCGCAGGCGGGTTGCGAGGACCTGGGGCTCGGGGAAGGTCCGCGTGCGCCCCGTGGCGCTCACCGCGTCCCCGGACATGAAGCGGTAGAAGTACCAGCGGTCGGGCGCCAGCCCCTGCACCTCCACGTGCACCGAATGCGCCAGCGCCGCGACGGCCTGCGCCTGACCGCTGCGCACGATCCGGGCGAACCGGTCGTCCTCGGCAACCTCCCACTGCACCGTCACCGGCTCGGCCCCGAGGCTGGCGAAGAAACCGGCGGGCGCCAGCCGGGTCCACAGCACCACCGAATCGTGGGTGGGCGAGCCGCTGGCCACGCCCAGGGTGAACGGCTGACCCGACCAGCGCGGCTGGCTCCACGCGCTGCGCGGCAGCCACTGGCTGGCCACGCCAGCGGCGGCAAGCCGCATGAGCTGGCGTCGGTCGACGGACAAGGCAGAGTTCATGGGCGGTATTTGAACCCAAAAAGTCGGGCCCAACTCGGCTCGATAGAATGAGTCGGACGCCCGTGCAGCGCCACCCGACCCGGCCGCAGCGCCCAGCGGCACTGTCACGCCCTCACCCACTTCTCTTCCGGTTCCTGCCTGTGTCCGACCGCCTTGCCGTCCTTCCGCAATACCTTCTGCCCAAGCAGGCTCTGACGGCGCTTGCCGGGCGCTTTGCGTCAGCCCGCGCCGGGGCGCTCACCACGCGCGTGATCGCGGCGTTCGTCCGGCACTATGGCGTGGACATGAGCGAGGCCGCAGAGCCGGACATCGCCAGCTACCCGACCTTCAACGACTTCTTCACCCGCGCGCTCAGGCCAGGCGCGCGCCCGCTGGCTGCGGCGGAACTGGTCTGCCCCGTGGACGGCGCGATCAGCCAGTTCGGCCCCATTGCGCGCGACCAGATCTTCCAGGCCAAGGGCCACCACTACTCCACTCGGGCCGTGCTCGGCGGCGACGCGCAGCATGCAGCGCTGTTCGACGACGGGCATTTCGCGACGATCTACCTGAGCCCGCGCGACTACCACCGCATCCACATGCCCTGCGATGGCCGTCTGGCCCGCATGACCTACGTGCCGGGTGATCTGTTTTCGGTCAATCCGGTCACGGCACGCGGCGTGCCGGGGCTGTTCGCTCGCAACGAGCGCGTGGTCTGCCTGTTCGAGACCCCTTATGGGCCGATGGCGCTGATCCTCGTGGGAGCAACCATCGTCGGCAGCATGGCGACCGTATGGCACGGCGTGGTGAATCCGCCGCGCACCGAGGAACTCAAGACATGGGAGTACGCCAAGGAGCCGGTCACCCTGCGCCAGGGCGACGAGATGGGCCGATTCCTGCTCGGCTCCACCGTGGTACTGCTGTGGCCCCAGGGGCCGCTGGCTTTCGATCCCCAATGGGCCCCGGGCCGCCCCGTCCGGCTGGGCGAGGCGATGGCCCGGTACCCGCTGCTTACTGCGCCGGGGTCGGCACCGTCATGATGACGGGAGCCGCCGTCTGCGGCTCGATGCGCACCGGCTGATTCGGGTCGGCGGGCACCGAAATGACCTCGACCTCCTTGATCACGCCGCCACCGGCCACGCTGCCGTCTGCGCCACCATAGCCCAGCACGCGCGCCTCACAGGCCACGCGGTCGGTTCCGTTGAGCACGTTGCAGCGGGCCAGTGCATTGGCCGTCAGGTCGCCGCTGGTGCCGAGCTTGCCGGCGCGCTTTTCAGCGGCGGCGTTGTTCACCTCGCGCAGACAGGTCGCACGATCCTGCTGGGTGCGGCCGGTCAGGCAGGCCTGGCGTTCGCTCTGCGGGTTGCCGGTGGCATCGATGCCGGTGTCCCCGGTCGGCGTCACCTGGGCGATGGCCGAGCCCAGCGACAGGGAAGCGAGCACTGCGGCCAGGCCGAGGGTCTTGCGAATCTGGAAGCGGTTCATGTGAGTTCTCCTGAACGTTGTGGCAATGGAGCCAGTCTAGGCAGGGCCCTCAGGGCTTCATGCCGGCCGGTATCGCAGCCGGGCGCGGTCCAATCGGCCCGAATGCCTGTAGGACGGCGCCCCGCGGGCCGGAAGAAGCCACACGTCTTTTCACCTTGGCGCCGCCGGGGTTGTTCGGCTTGCTGCAAGCTCCCAACCGGTCCACCGCCATTCCTCTGGCGAACCGCCGGAGGCGAGCCGCAATCTGCCCTGCACGAACAGCCCGCCCGCATCACAATCCATCCGTCCCACCGCCTGATCCTCGCACCCGCTCAGCCCTACCCGCATGATTCCCCTTTCCGTCCTCGACCTCGCCCCCATCGCCGAAGGCAGTTCTGCCAGCCAGTCCTTCCGCAACACACTGAGCCTGGCGCAGCACGCCGATGCGCTCGGCTTCAACCGCTACTGGATGGCCGAGCACCACGGCATGCCCGGCATCGCGAGTGCGGCCACCTCCATCCTCATCAGCCACGTCGCGGCCGGCACCTCGCGCATCCGTGTCGGAGCGGGCGGCATCATGCTGCCCAATCACTCGCCGCTCGTGATCGCGGAGCAGTTCGGCACGCTGGAGGCGCTGTATCCGGGGCGCATCGACCTGGGACTGGGCCGGGCGCCGGGCTCCGATCAGGCCACGGCACGCGCGCTGCGGCGCGACCTGGCGTCCGATGCCGACAAGTTCCCGCAGGACGTGGTGGAGCTGATGGACTTCATGTCGGACGCGCCGCGCCAGAGCGTGCGCGCAGTCCCGGGCATGGGCGCCAAGGTGCCCGTGTGGATCCTCGGCTCCAGCCTGTTCGGCGCGCAGCTCGCAGCCATGCTGGGCCTGCCATTTGCCTTTGCCTCGCACTTCGCACCCCAGCAGATGCTGCAGGCCATCGAGATCTACCGGGCGGGCTTTCGCCCGTCGGCGCAGCAGGCCCGGCCTCACGTGATGCTCGGCTTCAACGTTTTCGCGGCCGACACCGACGAGCAGGCGCAGCTGCTGGCCAGTTCCTGGCAGCAGTCCTTCGTCAACCTGCGCAGCGGCCGGCCCGGACGCCTGCCGCCGCCGGTGCCCGGCTATCGCGAAGGCCTGGGCCTGGAGGCGCGGGCGCTGCTGGACTCGGTGCTGTCGTGCGCCGCCATCGGCTCGCCCGACACCGTGCGCGCGCAGATGAATGCCTTCATCGAACGCACCGGCGCCGACGAGCTGATGATCACCTGCAACATGTTCGACCATGCGGCACGCCTGCGCTCGTACGCGATCGTCGCGGACCTCGCCAGGGCCGCGAAGCAGCACGAGGCCGCTGCGGCTGCCTAGAGTCGCCGGGCGGCCGACCATGCGCCCACCGCCGACGCCGCGCCAGATGTCCGAACAGATGTCTCCATAGATGTCCCTAAACTGTGCGGCATGACAAGTCCCGCACACGCCTCTGCAGCATCGGCCTCCTCCCCGCACAGCGCTTCCAGCCCGGATCGCCCCCTGCCGCTTGCCGGCCTGCGGGTCGTCGAGTTCACCCACATGGTCATGGGGCCGACCTGCGGCATGGTCCTGGCCGACCTGGGGGCCGAGGTGATCAAGGTCGAGCCCGTCGACGGCGACCGCACCCGGCACCTGCTGGGCGCCGGGGCGGGATTCTTCCCGATGTTCAACCGCAACAAGAAAAGTATCGCGCTCGATCTGCGCAAGCCCGAAGGCGTCGAGGTGGCGCGCCGGCTGTGCCTGGGCGCCGACGTGGTGGCGGAGAACTTCCGGCCCGGCACGATGCGCAAGTACGGACTCGACTACGCCAGCCTCGCTCCCGCGCACCCGCGGCTCATCTACGTGAGCCTCAAGGGCTTTCTGCCCGGGCCCTACGAACATCGCACGGCGCTCGACGAGGTGGTCCAGATGATGGGCGGCCTCGCCTACATGACGGGCCGCCCGGGCGACCCTCTGAGGGCCGGCACGAGCGTGAACGACATCATGGGCGGCATGTTCGGCGCCATCGGTGCCATGGGCGCGCTGATCCAGCGCGGCATCACCGGCCGGGGCCAGGAGGTGCAAAGCGCGCTGTTCGAGAACAACGTGTTCCTCGTCGGGCAGCACATGCTGCAGTACGCGATCACAGGCCAGGCCGCGCAGCCCATGCCGGACCGGATCTCCGCCTGGGCGCTGTACGACGTGTTCACCGTGCGCGACGGCGGGCAGATCTTTCTGGCCGCCGTCAGCGATTCGCAATGGGCCACGTTCTGCGACGCCTTCGGCTTTGCCGATCTGCGGGCCGATCCGGCCCTGGCCACCAACAATGATCGCGTGCGCGCCAGGCCGCGCCTCATGCCGGTGCTGCGCGAGCGGCTGGCCGCATTCAGCGCAGCGGAACTGGCCTCGATCTTCGAGGCGAGCGGCCTGCCGTTTGCGCCCATCGTGAAACCCGAGGAACTGTTCGACGACCCGCATCTGCAGGCGACGGGCGGTCTGGCCGAGATACGCCTGCCCGATGGCGATCGCGCGGGCCAGACGGCCCGCACCACCCTGCTGCCGCTCACCATGGACGACGAGCGGCTCGGCGTCCGGCTGCAGCCGCCGACGCTCGGCGAGCACACGCGCGAGCTGCTGCAAAGCCTGGGCTATGCCCACTCCGAGATCGACGCGTTGCAGGCCCGGGCCGCCGTGGCCTGAGGGGGGTCGGGCCCGCCTACAGCTTGGGGATGCGCAGCGTCTTGCTGATCATGAGCGTGCCGGACAGCGCGAACAGCAGGGCCATCGGATGCAGCGTCCAAGGCCCCAGAGCCCATGCGCCGCCCCACAGGGCTTCGCCCATCCGCCCCTGCCAGGCCGCAGCGGCGAGCAGAGCCACGAGCAGGACGCTCGTGGGAATGGGCGTGCCTTCGAAGTAGCGCACCTTGGCACTGCCTTCCGACAGCACTTCGGCAGTGACGTTGTAGCGCGCCAGCCGGCTCACGCCGCAGCACACGAAGTAGATCAGGATCGCCACGTCCCAGCCGCCGCGCATGCCGGCGGCAAACGCCAGAGCCGCCGGAGCGACGCCGAACGAGATGACGTCGGCCAGCGAGTCCAGCTCGCGGCCGAGCGCCGAATGCTCGTGGCGGGCGCGCGCGATCCGCCCGTCCAGCACATCGAACATGAAAGCGGCTGGCGCCATGGCAGCGGCCCACAGGAAATGCCCCGGGTCACCGCCGAGCGCGAACTGCAGCGTCAGAAAGATGGCCGCCACGCCGCAGGCTGCGTTGCCCAGCGTGAAGAAGTCGGCCAGGTGAAATTCGCGCAGCATCGAAAAATGCTGGCGGATACCGATTGAGTGAGCCATGGCGCGCCCCGTTGGAGTGAGTCTTGCCCGACTCTATCCCGGCGCCCGGCAAGGGCGTGTAGGAACGGGCCGCGTCAGGAGGCGGCCGGACCTCAGTTCTTGGCCGCCGCGGCCTCGTCCAGCGCCTTGCAGGAAGGCGCGCACACGGGCTGGGACTTGCCCGCCACCTTGCGCGAGCCCATCAGGGAGCGCAGGCGGTGCTTGCCGCACAGGAAGCACGACATGGTGGACGCGCCAAACGACGCCGCCGCGCCAAAGGGCGAGCCGGATGCCTTGCTCTTGTAGCGCAGGCCATCGGCAAGGACGGTGGTTTTGGCTTCAGCTTTTGCCATCAGTTGATCTCTCCTGCAGAGCGGTGCATGGCCTTCGCGATGGCGTCCCGGGCCTGCCTTTCGGCAGCCAGCGAAGCGTCCAGCGACGAGCGGCACAATCCCGCGTATTCGTAATTGAGGTTCTCGTACAACTCTGCTGCTGCCGGATGCGAATCGAGCAGTCCGCCCAGTTCGCCGCCGGCTCCGGCGTCGCCGAATTCATGCACCAGATGAAGTACCACAGACCTGTATTGTCCCGCATCTACAGGAACCTCACTGCGCTCAAGCTTTTCGAGCAGGTCCGAGAGGATGCGAACGTTCTCCAGACTGGGGCGGGAAGTGGTGTTGCGAGTGGTGTCCATGCAGTCACACATGAGGCTTCAGGCCTGGAAAACAAGATCGGGGCCGGCGCGCGGACAGGGGCCCGCCAGGTGTGCGCGGGCAGCGTCAGGTGCGCGCTGGCCGGGGCTGCGCCAGGTGTGCGGGGCAGCGGCGGCGTCAGGCGTGTGCCTGCAACTGCGCCCGGGTCCAGCGCACGATGTCGGCCGACCCCATCGCGCCTGCCTGACGCGCAACCTCCCGGCCTCCAATGAAGAGTGCCAGCGTCGGTATAGAACGAATGGCGTACTTCGCACCGAGGCCGGGCACCTCTTCGGTATTGACCTTGGCCACGCGCACCTGCGGCTCGAGCTGACGCGCGGCCTGTTCGTAGTGCGGTGCCATCTGCCGACACGGCCCGCACCACGGGGCCCAGAAATCGACCAGGACCGGGATCTGGCTGCGGCTGATGTGCCGCTCGAAATCGGCCTCGCCGAGCGCGGCAGGATGCCCCTCGAACAGGGGACGATGGCATTTGCCGCAGTCCGGCGCGCTGCCGAGCTGGCCCGGCTGGACGCGGTTCGTGGTGTGGCAGTGCGGGCAGACGATGTGCAGCGGTTCGGTCATGGCGGCTCCTGCCCTGCATCTGGGTGCCGGCTGGCGCGTTTCAAGCGGCGGCTTGCGCCATTGCTCCTCCCGGACGCACCCTCGGGAGCACGCGTCCCGGCCCGGCGCCCGGCGCCCGGCGCCCGCCAGACTACGCCTGCCAGACGCCGTAACCCGCCTCGCGCAGGGCAATGCCCAGTTCCACCTCCATCTCGCGGGCCGCTTCGTGGGGCATCGGGTTGTACATGGCAAACAGGCCCGGCAGCAGGCGCAGGCCGTAGTCGCGCACGTACGGGTTGGCCTGGATGCCGGCCTTGTGGCGGTCGAACCGCAGGTCGGGGTCGAGCCCCGTCATGCCGACGTAGACGAAGGGCTTGCCCAGCACGTAGTCGGGATTGGCCCGGCGAAAGCGCGCGTGGTTCCATACCTCGTCGGACAGCTCGACGACATACACGTGGTAGTGATGGCTGCGGGGCAGCCGGGCGCGGCGCTCGGGCGCGGCGGCCATGGCCCGCTAGCCCCCGACGCGCTTGACCTTCATGCCCTGCTTGACCAGCAGCTGCATGACGGTGTCGACATGGTCGCCCTGGACCTCGATCACGCCGTCCTTGACGGTGCCGCCCGATCCGCAGGCCGTCTTGAGCTGCTTGCCCAGCGCCTGCAGGCCCGCGGCGTCCAGAGCCACACCCTTGACCAGGGTGACGCCCTTGCCGGCCCGTCCCTTGGTTTCACGCGACACGCGCACGATGCCGTCGCCTGCGGGCACGGGCGCCGCCCTGCGGCACTGGCAGGCGGCGATGGGATTGCGGCACACGGGGCACATGCGGCCCGCGTCGGTCGAGTAGACGAGGCCGCCGGATCTTGCGGATTTCATGGCCCGAATTGTCGCTGGTCAGTGCAGGTGCAGCAGCCCCGCGACGTGGTCGAAGAACACGCAGTACAGCGCAATGGGCAGCGGCAGGCCCAGCAGCGTGCCCACGAGGTGGCTGCGGAAACGCACGCCCGACAGGGCCAGAACGTAGTTGAGCGTCGGCAGGGTCTGGAACATCAGGCGCAGCAGCAGCACGCTGCGCACCGGATGGGCGTCCAGCCGCGCCATGAGCGAGCCCGCCAGCCGCCCCTTGATCAGCCGCAGCGCATCGCCCCCGAGCAGGCGGATGAGCGCGAAGCTCGTCACGCACGACACGCAGGCGGCAACATAGGTCATGGCGCCGCCGGCCACCCGCCCCAGGGCCAGCACCGCCGCGACGAGAAACAGCAGACCCGGGATGTGAAGCAGATTGCCCAGCGAGAACAGCGCGACGAACAGCAGCAGACCGCTGACCGGGTGCTCGACGAGCGCATCGTGCAGCGCCGCCAGCGTGAAGTGCCCGCGCAGCCCCGACAGCTCGAAGGCCCCCAGAAGCAGGCCGATGAACACCACAAGAAGGATCAGCCGCCGGTAACGCCACATCGGCGCAGTGTAGCCGCGCTGCGGCGTGCCAAATCCACTGCGCGGCGCTATGCTGCGGGCTCCGACCCACCCTACCAGGAGCCCGCCGATGAGACGCCTGACCGCCCAGGATTTCGACCAGGAACTGCTGATCCTCTTTGACGCCTACGTGCATGGCACGATCGACCGGCGCGGCTTTCTGGACCGCGCCCAGAAGTTCGCCACCGCCGGCATGTCGGCCACCGCGCTGCTGGCAGCGCTCAGCCCCAACTTCGCCCTGGGCCAGCAGGTCGCCAAGGACGACCGGCGCGTGCGGGCCGAGTACATCATGTATCCCTCGCCCCAGGGCACGGGCAGCGTCAGGGGCTATCTCACCCGCCCGGCCGGCGCGGCCACCACCGACAGGCTGCCGTCGGTGCTGGTGATCCACGAAAACCGCGGTCTGAACCCGCACATCGAGGACATCGCGCGGCGCCTGGCGCTCGACGGCTTCATGGCCTTCGCGCCCGACGCGCTCACCCCCCTGGGCGGCTACCCGGGCGACGAGGACACCGCGCGCACCAACTTTGCCAAGCTCGACCAGGCCAAGGCGCTGCAGGACTTCCTGGCGGCCGCCGACTTTCTCAAGAGCCGGCCCGACAGCAGCGGCCGCCTGGGCGCCGTGGGCTTTTGCTACGGCGGCGGCATCGTGCACATGCTGTCGACGCGCATGCCCGACCTGGCGGCCGGCGTCCCCTTCTACGGCAACTCACCGGCGCCGGCCGAAGCCGCCAAGGTCAAGGCGCCGCTGCTGGTGCACTTTGCAGCGGTCGACGAACGCATCAATGCCGCCTGGCCCGCCTACGAGGCCGCGCTCAGGGCCGCAGGCGTGCGCTACACCGCCCACACCTACCCTGGCACGCAGCACGGCTTCAACAACGACACCACGCCGCGCTATGACGAAGGCTCGGCCAAGGTGGCCTGGCAGAAGACCATCGCGTTCTTCACGCAGGAACTCACGGGCAGCAAGCCACGCGCGGCCTGAGCCGGGCGATGCCGCGAAGTCAGGCGAGCTGGAACTGCATCTTCGTGCCGCCCAGTTCCAGTACGTCGCCGTTGACCAGCGGCAGCGCATCGGCGGCCAGCTGGCGGCCGTTGAGCGTCGGGCCCGGCTTGCCGTCCATCAGCGCGACAAAGTAGCCGCTGCGGCGGTGCGACACCGCCACGACCGCGATGCCTGGCTTGCCGAAGGTGGTGACGGCCTTGACCACCGGCACCTCCAGTCCGGCCGACGAGCCCGACAGCACCTTGAAGCTGGCGTGCTGGAGCGCGGGGGCGGCCTGGCCCGGCGTGCTGTCGACCTTCATGGCCATGGTCACCCCAAAGCCGGACTCGCCCGAGGAACTGAGGTACTGGATGCGGAAGTTGCCGATGGCCAGCTGGTCCTGGTCATGCAACTGGGTCCGCGCCTTGATCATGTGGCCATTGACGTAGGTCCCGTTGGTGCTGCGCAGGTCTTCGACATAGACGTCGGCCAGGCCCACCAGGTCGAACACGCAGTGCTCGCCGCTCACGACCATGTTCTCGAGCACGATGTCGTTGTAGGGCCTGCGGCCGAGCGTGGTGCGGTCCTTGTTGAGGTACACGTGCTTGATCTCGACGCCTTCGACGGTGACGATGAGCTGCGGCATGCTGGTCTCCTCTGCCCTTGCGTTGATTTGATCCTAGCCCCCTGCCCGCCATGCCGCAAGAGGAACTGCCGCGCCGCCAGCCCTGGCTCGGCCCGCCTGGGCCTGGCCAGAGTCCCCGCCTGGGCCCCGGCCGGAGCCCCTGCCTGGGACCCGGCTTCAGCCCGCCCGCGAAGGCCCCAACGCGCCAGCCAGCCACCGGGCCAGCGCCTCATGAAAGGCCTGGGGCTGCTGCAGCATGACCCAATGCCCGGTGTCAAAGCCCTGGGCCACGCAGCCGGGCCGCGCCGCGATGCCCTCCACCCAGCTGCGCGACTGGAACTGGAACGGCTTGCGCCGGCCCCAGGCAAAGAACACCGGACACTCCGGCGCCACCGGCGCGGCACCGCGCGAGCCGCCATAGGCGCCCGTCCACTGCACGTAGTACGGGTAGTTCATCTGCCAGCCGATGGCCTGGAGGTCGCCGCGCCAGCGCAGCGCCCGCGCCATCGACCGCGTCATGCGGTCTCCCAGGCGGCCGCTCAGCCGGTGCCCGATGAACCAGGCCAGCGCCAGCCACCATTGGTAGCCCGCGAGCATCAGCTTCTGCCGCGCACCGAGCGACTGCCACTGCTCCTTCGAGTTGTAGTCGCCAATGTCGACGGCCGCCACGCGCGCCACCCGCTGCGGGTGCCGGGCGAGGTACTCGTAGCCGAACACGCAGCCCCAGTCATGCAGCAGCAGCGTGACCGGCGCGCCGGGGCTCACCGCATCGACCACCCGCGCGAAGAAGTCCACCAGCTGCCGCAGCGACATTGGCCGTGGCGGCCGCGTCAGGTCGAAGCCCGGGAGGGTGAAGCGCACGCAGCGCAGCGCCAGGCCCGGCTGCGACAGCAGGTGATCGACCGTGGCGTCCCAGAGGCGATGGCTGTCGGGCCAGCCGTGGATCATCAGCACGGCATGTGCGGGCGGCTCGCCGGCGGGTGACTCGCCGGCAGCGTCGATGTGGACGGCGACGCCGTCGATCTCGACGGTGGTGCGGTGCATGGTCGGTGCCTGCCAGCTTGAACGCCTGCGGTCAGGACGCTGGGCGGATGGTGGCTGCCTTGCGTCAGCGTGCGGTGGCCGCCTTGCGGTCGGCCACGACCTTCTGCGCCGACGGCCGCTCGCCCACCATCTTGACGTAGGGCTTGTAGTCCACGCCGCCGGCCAGAAGCAGGTCTTCGCCGTAGGCGGCCTTGGTCGCCATGCCCACCAGGGGCAGGTTCACGAACGCGGAGCAGTCGGCCTGCGTGAAGCTGTCACCGGCCACGAACGGGCTGAACTTCGCCAGGCGCCGGAATGCCGCGATGTTGCGGGTGAGCTGCTCGCGGATGCGCGCAAGCGCGGCCTCGTCGAGCGGCGCGCCCCCGAAGAACACGGAGCCGTAGAGTTCGCGCGCGACGATCTCGAGATGCCAGTCGATGAAGATCACCAGCTCCCGCACGCGGGCCGCCGCCAGCGGATCTGCGGGCAGCAGCGGATGCTGCGGCGACAGCGCGTCCACGTACTCCACGATCGCCTGGCTCTCGCACAAGCCGCCCTCGGGCGTGCGGATGAACGGGATCTTGGCCAGCGGCGAGCAGGCCAGCACGGCCTCGTCGCGGCTCTTGGTCTGCACGACCTCTTCGGTGAACGGAATGCCCTTTTCCAGCAGGGCCAGCTTGACCTTGTTGTAGTAGTTGGAAATCGGGAAGCCGCACAGAACGATGCTCATGGGTATGTCTCCGGTGGTTATCCAGGCGGAGTGTAGAGGCTGCGCCGCAACGGCGCTGATACGCCGGTGACAGCGCCCTGGTTTCAGCGCTGAGGCTTGCGCATTCAGCGGGTCAGACGCGCCGGCGGCGCGGCACCACGCTCAGCTGCAGCGTGGCCTTGGCCGGCGCGGCAGAGAGCGTGAGCATCTGCGGCGCGATGTCGATCAGCTGGTCGGCATGCCAGACCTTCACGCGGGTGGCGCCATCGGGCACGCCTTCGAACGTCGCCACGCCGTCCGCACCGGTGAGCACGGCCCAGGGCGAGTCGCTCACGTACACATGGCCGCGCATCGACGCATGCAGGTGGCAGCCCAGCAGCACCGGCCCGGCCTTGGCGAAGCTCGCGTCGGCCACGGCCGCCGGTTTGCCATCGGCCTTGCCGTCCAGCCGAAGCTCGAAGCCCTCGCCCGGCGCTGCACTGAACTGCGCCGCGCCGGCCGCCGACGCCCGCACGTGATGCTCCCAGGGGTCGTTGTTGACGAACCGGGCCTTCGCTCCGACGGCGACCACGGCCACGGGCGGCAGAAAGCGCATCTTCTCCTGGGTGATCGTCACCTGCGACGGCAAGGCCGCCTTGGGCGCGCCCGTGCCGGTGGTCTGCAGGACCACGACCGCATCCTGGACGGGCTTGCCCTCCTTGTCGATCACCGTCACCTGCAGCGGCCCGGCAACGGCCTGCCAGGCCAGCAGGGCCAGCGCGAGAGGGGCGGCGGCCCCACGAATCAGGGTGCGGATCATCAATGCTCCTTGGCTCGGAAGAATTCGGTTCGGTCGGGGCACGCGGGCTCACAGGCCCGCTGCCGGATCACACGTCACTGGACGATGTGCCAGACCTTGTTGTAATTGTCGCCGTACTTGTCGCCCGGCGCCTGGTCCTCGGGCCAGGTGTACAGCGGCTTGCCCTTGTAGGCCCACTGCTTCATGCCATTGTCGCGGGTGATGATGCTGTAGTCACCCATCGGCGTGGCGTTGGCCCCCGCCATGACGGGCGGCCACTTGACCGCGCAGTCGCCGTTGCAGACCGACTTGCCGCTGCCGGCCATGTCGCGGTCGAAGGTGTAGACCGTCAGGCCCTTCTCGTTGACGAGCATGCCGCCCTTCATCATCAAGGGGGCCTTGTCCATCGAGGCGCAGCCGGCCAGCAGCAGGCCCAGCGCGAACGCGGTTCCAGGGAACGGGAATTTCTTCATGGTATTTTCTCCAGCGGTTTCCGACGGTTGAAAGGCAGGACGACCCTGCCTGACTGGATGAACACCGGCGCGGGGCCGAATATTCCCTTCCACGCCAATAATGTCGGCAGCGCGGGCCGGATCGTGAGCCGCCCCCTGCCCTCCTTGCCCTCCTTGCCCTCCTTGCCCTCCTTGCCCTCCTTGCCCCTTTGCCCCTTTGCCCTCGAGGAACCACTCTTGCCTTCCCCGCCGCCGCCTGGCACCGACGCCACCGCCCCTGTTGCGCATGCGGCCGCGTCCCCGCCAGCCGCCCCGCCGCCGCCGGCCTTTGCCGACGCCCTGCGCTTCTGGCTCAAGCTCGGCTTCATCAGCTTCGGCGGGCCGGCCGGGCAGATCGCCATCATGCATGCCGAGCTGGTCGAGCGGCGGCGCTGGATCAGCGAGCGGCGCTTTCTTCATGCGCTCAACTACTGCATGCTGCTGCCGGGGCCGGAAGCGCAGCAGCTGGCCACCTACATCGGCTGGCTGCTGCACCGCACGCGCGGCGGCCTGGCCGCGGGCCTGCTGTTCGTGCTGCCCTCGCTGTTCATCCTGGTGGCGCTGTCGTGGGTCTACCTGCGCTTTGGCGACGTGCCGGCTGTGGCCGGCGTGTTCTACGGCATCAAGCCGGCCGTCACCGCGCTGGTGCTGCACGCGGCGTACCGCATCGGCGGGCGGGCCCTGCGCAACGGCTGGATGTGGGCCATCGCGGCAGCAGCCTTCGTGGCGATCTTCGCTCTGGGCGTGCCGTTTCCGATCATCGTGGCGGTGGCGGCCCTCGCGGGCTCCATCGGTGCGCGCCTGGCGCCCCGGGCGTTCACGCCCGCCGTGTCAGGCCACGGCGCGGCAGCAGCAGGCTGCGGCCCCGCCGTGATCGGCGACGACACCCCCACGCCCGGCCATGCGCGCTTCTCACGCTCACGCCTCCTGCGCGTGCTGGGCATCGGTCTGGCTCTGTGGCTGCTGCCGATGGGCCTGCTGGCTCTGCTGTACGGCTCGCACGCCACGCTCACGCAGATGGGCCTGTTCTTCACCCAGGCCGCCCTGCTGACCTTTGGCGGCGCCTATGCGGTGCTGCCCTATGTGTTCCAGGGGGCCGTGGAGCATCACCATTGGCTCACGGCCGCGCAGATGATCGACGGCCTGGCGCTGGGTGAGACCACGCCCGGCCCGCTCATCATGGTCGTGGCCTTCGTGGGTTTCGTCGGTGGCTGGGGCGCGGCACTGTTCGGGCCGGACCTGCTGTTCGTGGCGGGCGCCATGGCTGCCACGGTCGTGACCTACTTCACCTTCCTGCCGTCCTTCGTGTTCATCCTGGCTGGCGGGCCGTTCATCGAATCGACGCACGGCCGGATCGGCTTCACGGCGCCGCTGGCCGCCATCACCGCAGCGGTGGTGGGTGTCATCGTCAATCTGGCGCTGTTCTTTGCCTGGCATGTGCTGTGGCCCGGGGGATTCACGGCTGGCCTTGCGGGCGGCTTCGACGCCGTCGCCGCCATGATCGCCGTCGGCGCGGCCGTGGCCTTGTTCCGCTACCGGCTGGGCGTCCTGCCGCTGCTGGCCAGCTGCGGCCTGATCGGCCTGGGCATCACACTCGCAGGCCTGCGCTGAAGCGGCTTGCGGCCGCAAAAGCCTGCGCAGGTCGCTGCGCCTGCGCGCTTCAGCGCCCGCCCAGCCCCATGCTGCGCGTGATCACTTCCTTCATGATCTCGTTCGTGCCGCCATAGATGCGCTGCACGCGCGCGTCAGCGTAGGCGCGGGTGATGGGGTATTCCCACATGAAGCCGTAGCCGCCGTGCAGCTGCACGCATTCGTCCATCACCTTGCACTGCAGGTCGGTCGTCCAGTACTTGGCCATGCTGGCGGTGGCCGTGTCGAGCTGGTCCTGCATCAGCAGTTCGGTGCACTTGTCCACGAACACGCGCGCCACCTGCACCTCGGTCTGCAGCTCGGCCAACGTGTAGCGGGTGTTCTGGAAGGCGCCCACCGGCTGGCCGAACACTTTTCGCTCCTTCACGTAGGCCACCGTCCAGTCGATGGCGGCCTGGCTGGCTGCCACGGCGGTGATGGCGATCTGCAGCCGCTCCCAGGGCAGTTGCTCCATGAGGCAGATGAAGCCGCGGTTCTCGAAATCGGGTCCGCCCAGCAGATTCTCGGCTGGCACACGGACGTTGTCGAAGAAGAGTTCTGAGGTGTCCTGCGCCTTCAGGCCCAGCTTCTTCAGCCGCTTGCCCTTCTCGAAACCGGGCATGCCGCGCTCGACGAGCAGAAGGCTCGTGCCCTTGGCACCCGCTGTCGGGTCGGTCTTGGCCACGACCACCACAAGGTCCGCATGCCAGCCATTGGTGATGAAGGTCTTGCTGCCGTTGAGCAGGTAGCTGCCGTCGGCCTGGCGCAGCGCCGTGCTCTTGACGCCCTGCAGATCGCTGCCGGCGGCCGGCTCGCTCATGGCGATGGCGCCCACCATCTCGCCACTGGCCAGAAGCGGCAGGTAACGCGCCTTCTGCGCCTCGGTGCCGTAGTGCAGGATGTAGGGTGCGACGATCTCGCTGTGCAGCCCGAAGCCGATGCCGGTGAAGCCGCCCCGCGCCAGCTCCTCCATCTGGATCACCGAATACAGCTTGTCGCCGCCGGCACCGCCATACGCATCGGGCATGGTCATGCACAGGAAGCCGTTGGCGCCCGCCTGGCGCCACACCTCGCGGTCGACATAGCCCTGCTCCTCCCAGGCTTCGTGGTGCGGCGCGATCTCCTTGTCCATGAAGCGGCGGAAGGCATCGCGGAAGGCGTCGTGGTCGGGGGTGAAGAGGGTGCGGGGGATCATGGCGTGAGCTGGAGGGATGACCTCCCTATTGTGGCGGCGGGCGAACTGCGGCGCTGTCGGGGCTATCCCCGACCCATGGAACGGGGTCGGCGAAGCGGGATACATACCAACGGACATGTTGCGGCCTGCGAGAGAGCGCCCAACAATGAATCAGGGCCGACAACAATTCAGGGAGGAACCCAAGCAGTACCCACAAACACTCGGCCTGGGCTGCAGTTTCCGCAGGAAAGCCCGTATGAAATCCATCACGCGTATGGGGGGAACACACGCACCGAACCCCGTACAAACGCCCGCCCGGGCAGCGGCGACACCGCCGAAGAAGCCAAGTTCGTCAGGGTTTCAGGTGCGTCCAGGAACCGATTTGAAGTTCGTCCCGCAAGGAAATACCGTCACCCCTGATTCACACGCCAGAACCGAGCGCTCGTCACCGAGCGGCATCAGGTCACTCCCGGCCTCGATCAAAAAAGCTCGACAGGGAGCATCCACAGCGTCGCACAGCCCTGTGCGATCGGTGCGTTTTACGCCCGATACAAAAAAACCCGATGGCCGTAGCGCCTCTCTTTTGTCGACGCCACTGCAGCTTCAGCTTTTGGAGAGATCACGGACGACCGCGAGCACCGTCGAACAGGCATTGAAGGCGCGAACCGCCGGTAGCCTCCGGCAGGAGAGCCCTCGACAGTTGCGCGTCCATTTCAGCACGCCGAACCCGAAAGCCATAGGACCCAAGCCTGAGAGCAGCGTTCCCGCTTTCAAAACAGAGGTAATGCTGGGAGGTCCCAAGTACAAATCGACCTTTGCGACGTACAAGGCGACATTCATTGAGGCGCTCGGCGATTCGAAGGGAGCACCGCTGGCACTTGTTCATGTCGCAGATCCGGAAACCCGAAAAAGATTGACTGAGGATGCGCGAACGTCGTCTGACGTCAACGTGTTCAAGCCCAGTACAGTCAGCTTGACGCCGCCTGCCAAAAAGTTCGTCAAGACATCGCGAGCCTCTGAGTTCTTCCTGATCAATGTCAAGAACATTTCTCTGACATACGAAGCGATGATGCCTGATCAAAGGTCGAAGTCGTTGACCATCCCAAAGAGTGACAGTGACGTGCAAAGCCCCTCCACGCAGCAAGCGTGGTCATCTACGGGACGCGCGGCGCAGGGCGGCGGTCAATCGTCGGGCCACAAGCCATCCGGCGCCCAACGACGCCTCGTTTTCGCCGATGATGTCGGCCGACCCCGCGCTGACGTACTCTCAAAGGCGGGCATAGTTCCGGGCAAGCCGACCAAGGATTCGATAGTCGAGCTCTTGCCCGGCAGGAGAAAGACGACGGTCCCCGGCAATGACCTCAAACCGCCAGTCGTCGCAAAGCAGGCGCCCCCTGAGAGCGCCTCGACCGCTTTGAACGCAGGAACTCAGCAGCGCATACCGTCGCAAGAAAGTCCAAAGGTTCTCGCCGCAACGCAGCTGCCTCTCGAAGCTGTGCCGGGCGCCGAGGTTCCCAATGCACTCGGCCAGAGTATGAGCGCCCCAAGCATCGAACCTCGTCAAGAGCGCATGCTGCTGACAGCGGAGAACAGCCTCTCCGCCAACGGGAGACTTGCCCAAGATCTCCGAAACAGCAGAGTGCTGATCGGCAACAGTATCGCAGGGGAGTTGGTCGGCGACGACGATCTGATGTCCGAGCGCTTCTCAAAGACAAGCTTTCTTGTCCGTCCGATCGACTTGAAGTCAGATGACGGTCTGTCCAGCAGGGGGCACCGCTTGTTGAGGACGAGCGATCCTCTGAAAAATGTCTACGAGATAGATTCATCGACAACGTCTGTTGAATGGGACCCTCGTCCGCTCGCGGATCTAACGGAGCGATCGCGTCCCGCTTCCGCCGACAGCGCCTCAACACAGTCCCCAGTCGGCGACCCAGAGGGTAGCAAGGAAATGCCCGCCACGGACAACAAAGCAGGGACCGGAAACTCCAGCTCCTCCAGCTCCTTCAGTTCAGCCAAGGGCACCCCCTTTCCGGACGGGACCCGCCTGAATGTCTCAAATGCCTTCTCAGGCCAAGGGGGAGCACTGGCGAAAGAACTGGATGGCAGACAAGTGCGGATCAACGGCAGCATCGACGGGCAATTGGTGGGCGACAAGGCCCTGTTGTCCCGACGCCAATCAGCGACAAATGTTCTTGTACGGCCGGTTGATGGGAACTCGCAGGATCGATTGCAACTCATCGGCAAAGCGGCCGAGGGCATTCCTGGAGAACGCGAAACCGTCTATGAAGTTGATTTGGCGGACGTCACAGTCAAGCTGGAGAAATCGGAACGCACAGTTGACAACACTGCGTGGAGAACAGGTTTCGACATCCATCGGAATCCGGTGACCCGGGGCACCGTGGTCACGCGCAACATTGTGGAGTTTCACGACCTGGCGAAGCCGGAGCATCGACTGAACGCGGGTGCCAAATTGCAACTCAGCCTCGGTACACGCTCATGCCAGGTGACACTAATCGATACTGATTTCCACAAAAAGCTTGGTGTCGTCCTAGAGCCGAATTCTTCAATGCCTGCAGAAATACGTTCTCTCGTCGCCCGGCGAACGAAAACGGCGTTCTGGGTGGACGTCACCAGATTGCAAGTAAAGGTCCTGGACAACCCGGTATCGGACAAGCCGTAACTCGCCATCAAGTCATTTCACCAAGCACCCGCTTGGTGAAATTGTCTATACTGTCCCCTCGATCCACCCCATCGAGGAGACAGCATGTCCGAAGCATTCGTGTATGACGCCATCCGCACGCCGCGCGGCAAGGGCAAGAAGGACGGCAGCCTGCACGAGGTCAAGCCGGTCAATCTGCTGGCCGGCGTGCTGACGGAGCTGCAGCGGCGCAACGACTTCGACACCGGCCAGGTCGACGACGTGGTGATGGGCGTGGTGTCGCCCATCGGCGAGCAGGGCTCGGTGATCGCCAAGGTGGCCGCGCTCAAGGCCGGCTGGGACTGGCGCTGCTCGGGCGTGCAGTTGAACCGCTTCTGCGCCTCGGGCCTGGAGGCGGTCAACATGGCGGCGCAGAAGGTGCGCTCGGGCTGGGAAGACCTGGTGGTGGCCGGCGGCGTCGAGAGCATGAGCCGCGTGCCGATCGGCTCCGACGGCGGCGCCTGGGCGCAGGATCCCGAAACGAATACGGCGACCTCCTTCGTGCCGCAGGGCATCGGCGCCGACCTGATCGCCACGCTCGACGGCTACAGCCGCGAGGACGTGGACGCCTTTGCGCTGGAGTCGCAAAAGCGCGCGGCGCGGGCGCGTGAAGGCGGGTTCTTCGCCGGCTCGGTCGTGCCGGTCAAGGACTTCCTGGACCAGACCATCCTTGGTGAGGACGAGTTCATCAAGCCCCATACGACGATGGAGGGGCTGGCCTCGCTCAAGCCCGCGTTCGAGCAGCTCGGCGGCATGGGCTTCGACGCCGTGGCCATCAGCCGCTATCCGCAGGTCGAGCGCATCCGCCACGTGCACCACGCCGGCAATTCCTCGGGCATCGTCGACGGCGCCGCAGCGGTGCTGATCGGCTCCGAAGCTGCGGGCAAAGCCCACAGCCTGAAGCCGCGTGCGCGCATCGTGGCGGCGGCGCTGTCGGGCGCCGACCCGACCATCATGCTGACCGGGCCGATGCCGGCGGCGCGCAAGGCACTGGCCAAGGCGGGCCTGACGATCGACCAGATCGACCTGTTCGAGGTGAACGAGGCCTTCGCCGCCGTGCCGATGCGCTTCATGCGCGAGATGGGCGTGCCGCACGAGAAGGTCAACGTCAACGGCGGCGCCATCGCCATGGGCCACCCGCTCGGCGCTACCGGCGCAATGATCCTGGGCACGCTGATCGACGAGTTGCACCGCCGCCGGCTGCGCTACGGCCTGGCCACGCTGTGCGTGGGCGGCGGCATGGGCATCGCCACCATCGTCGAGCGCGTCTGAGCACGCGGGGAGCCAGGAGACTTCATGAAAACCATCCGCTACGAGCTGAACGACGGCATCGCCACCCTGACCTTCGACGAGCCCGGCTCGCCGGTCAACACCATGTGCACCCAGTGGAAGCTGGACCTGACCGAGGCGACGGCCCAGGTGGTGCGTGACAAGGATGCGATCCGCGGCATCATCCTCGCGTCGGCCAAGAGCACCTTCTTCGCGGGCGCCGACCTCAAGGGCACGATGCGCCTGCAGCAATCGGATGCCGCCCGGCTGTACGGCGAGATCGAGCAGACCAAGAAGAACTTCCGCACGCTGGAGACCCTGGGCAAGCCGGTGGTCACCTGCCTGAATGGCGCGGCGCTTGGCGGCGGCTGGGAGGTGGCGCTGGTGGGCCACTACCGCGTCGCCGTCGACAACCCGAAGATCCAGCTCGGCCTGCCCGAGATCACGCTGGGCCTCATCCCCGGTGCGTCGGGCATCACCAAGATGGTTCGGCTGCTGGGCCTGCTGGGCGCGCAGCCCTACATCCTGGAGAGCAAGCTGTTCAATCCGCGCGAGGCGCTGGAGCTGGGCCTGGTGCATGAGCTGGTGGCCGACGCCGCGCAGCTGCGCGAGAAGGCACTGGCCTTCATCGCCGCGCATCCGCAGTCGGTCCAGCCCTGGGACGACAAGGCCTACAAGATGCCCGGCGGCACGCCGGCCAACCCCAAGATCGCCGGCGCCCTCACGGTGGCCCCCGCCATGCTGCGCAAGACGACGCGCGGCCTCTACCCCGCCCCCGACGCGGCCCTGGCCGCGATGGTGGAAGGCGCGATGGTGGACTTCGACACCGCGCTGCGCATCGAAAGCCGCTACCTCGCCAGGCTGATCGTGAGCCCCGTGGCCAAGAACATGATCAACACCTTCTTCTTCAACATGAACGCGATCAAGTCCGGGCAGTCGCGCCCGAAGGACGTGCCGCGCTTCAAGCCGCAGAAGGTGGGCATCCTGGGCGCCGGCATGATGGGTGCGGGCATCGCCTATGCGCAGGCGGCGCGCGGGATCGCCACCGTGCTCAAGGACGTGTCGCTGGACAAGGCCGAGGCCGGCAAGGCCTACAGCCGCAAGCTCACGCAGGCGCGGGTCGACAAGGGCCGCATGGGTCCGCACGACCAGGCCGAGCTGCTGGCACGCATCACGCCCACGGCGCAGGCCGCCGACCTGCAGGGCTGCGAGCTGATCATCGAGGCGGTGTTCGAGAACCGCGAGCTCAAGGCCAAGGTCACGAAGGAGGCCGAGCCGATGCTGGCGGCTGGCGGCTTCTTCGCGAGCAACACCTCCACGCTGCCGATCACCGGGCTGGCGGGCGCGAGCGCCCGGCCCGAGAAGTTCATCGGCATCCATTTCTTCAGCCCGGTCGACAAGATGAAGCTGGTGGAAATCATCCGCGGCGGCAAGACCGACGACGAGACGGTGGCCCGGGCCTTCGACTACGTGCAGGCGCTCGGCAAGGTCCCGATCGTGGTCAACGACTCGCGCGGCTTCTACACCAGCCGCACCTTCGGCACCTTCGTGATGGAGGGCGCGGCCATGCTGGGTGAAGGCATTCCGGCCAGCGTGGTGGAAAACGCCGGCATCCAGGCCGGCATGCCGGTCGGCCCGCTGGCCGTGCTGGACGAGACGGCCCTGTCGCTGTCGGTCCACGTGCTGGACCAGACGCGTGCCGACTACCGCGCCGAGGGCAAGACCTACATCGCCACGCCCGGCGAGCTGCTGGTCGAGCGCATGGTCAAGGAGTTCGACCGCAACGGCCGCGCCGCCGAAGGCGGCTTCTACGACTACCCGGCCGGCCAGAAGAAGACGCTGTGGCCTGAACTCAAGCCCCTGTTCGAGCGGCCCGCCATCGACTGGGACATGCGCGACCTCAAGGACCGCCTGCTGTTCCGCCAGGCAGTGGAGACGGCGCGCTGCCTGTCCGAGGGGGTGCTGACCACCGTGCACGACGCCAACATCGGCTCGATCTTCGGCATCGGCTTTCCGGCCTGGACGGGCGGCGCGATGCAGTTCATCTACGGCATGGGCATCGAGGCATTCGAGACGCGCGCCGCCGAGCTGGCCGCCAAGTACGGCCCGGGCTTCGAGCTGAATACGCAGGTCAGCGCGGCGATCCGCAGGCACCAGCCGGTGTATTGAAACCTCAGTTCTCGTCCCACCACGGCTGCGGATCGAAACCGAGGCCGGGCGCGGTCGGCATGAGCATGTGGCCGTCGACGATGGGCGGCGGCTCGCAGACGTTCTCGGCATAGAAGCGCGCGGTGCCGATGCCCGCAGGCGCCATCGGCGCCGGGGTGAGCGCGGTGCAGTGAATGCCCAGGTACAGGCCGAGCGAGGTCTCCAGGCTCGACGTGACGGTGCAGGCGATGCCCAGCGGCGTGGCGGCCCGCACGATGTTCAGCAGCTTGTCGGGCCCACCCACGCGCTGCGCCTTGAGGATGAACACGTCGGCCGCCTTGTGGATGCCAGCCAGCTCCACGTCGCGCAGGTTGCGGATGCTGTCGTCCAGCGCAATGGGCACCGCCGTCTCGCGCCGCAGCTGTCCATACACCGCCAGCGGCGTGCCGCGCGGCAAGGGCTCTTCGCAGTATTCGATGACGAACTTTTCCATGGCGCGCAGCTGCTCGCCCGCCCACTCGACCGGCCAGCTCTCGTTGGGGTCGAGCCGGATCTTGATGGCGGGTTGCGCCTCCCGGATGGCCTGGATGCGCGCGAGGTCAAGCTCGCGCTCCGGCGTGCACTTGACCTTGACGGTGTCCTGGCCGCGCGCTGCAGCGTCGTTGGCCCGCTGCGCGCAGAGTGCCGGGTCGGCATCGCCGATGAGGTCGTTGACGGGCACGCGCGCCGGCACCGCCGCCCCCGGGCCGAGCAGGTAGCCCGCCAGGGTCTGGCCGGCCTGGGCCGCGCGCAGCGTGAGCACCGCGGTGGAGATGCCGCAGCGGATGCGCGCCGGGCATTCGCGCAGGGAGAGCTCGTCTAGGAAGTCCGGCGCGAACGGATCGAGGTCGGTCATGAGCGTGCGGATCTCGTCGGCAAAGGCTTCGGGGCGGTAGTCGACATGCGGCGGCAGCGCGGCCTCGCCCCAGCCCACGTGACCATCGGGCCCCTGCAGGCGCAGGATCGCGCCCAGGCGGTGGTGCTGCGTGCCCTTGGACCAGCGGTAAGGTGTCTGCAGCTGCAGGCGGTAGGGTTTGACTTCGATGAAAGAGGCGGCCATGGAACTTGCTCGTGATGTGAAAGAAAGGGGTCAGCGGCTTGCCGTGTCGGCAACCAGGCCCATCAGGCGATCGGCCGGCAGCTCCAGCGTGACGGAGTCGCCGGCGCGCAGGGCCAGCGTCGGCGGGGCGAGCACGCTGACGCGACGGCCGCCGCGAAGCTGAACGACGAGCTGCTGCTGGCGCCCCGAGAAGATGACGCTTTCGAGCCGGCCGGCCCACTGGTTGGGGCCGGCGGGTGCATCCGCCGCACGCAAGGCGATCGCCTCCGGCCGGATGGCCACGTGGGCGATGCCGTCCATCGGCTCGGCCAGCTCCAGCACGCCGGCATCGGTCCGCACCTGGCGGCCCTGCACCTGCGTGACGTCGAAGATCTCGGCCGCGCCGAGAAAGGTCGCGCCGAAGAGGGTGCGCGGACGCAGGTACAGATCCAGCGGCGTGCCCGACTCGACGATGCGCCCCGCGCTCATGAGCGCGATGCGGTCCGACAGCATCAGCGCCTCCTCCTGGTCATGCGTGACGTAGAGTGCGGTGAGGCCGACGGTCTTGATGAGCTGGCGCAGCTCCAGCCGCATCTGCTCGCGCAGCTTGGCGTCGAGGTTGGACAGCGGCTCGTCGAGCAGCATCACGGCCGAGCGGCGCACCAGAGCCCGGGCAATCGCCACGCGCTGCTGCTGGCCACCCGACAGCTGGGTCGCGCTGCGCCCGGCCACGGCCTGCAGGCCCACCATGCGCAGCGCTTCGTCGACGCGCTGGCGGATCTCCTCGCGCGGGACACGGGCGATCTCCAGCGGAAAGGCCACGTTCTGCTGCACCGTCATGTGCGGCCAGATCGCATACGACTGGAACACCATGGCGATGTCGCGCGCATGCGTGGGTACCTCCAGGCGCTGCGCGCTGTCGAACACCGGCGTGCCGCCGATGACGATGGCGCCCGCAGACGGCGTCTCGAGCCCGGCCACGCTGCGCAGCGTGGACGTCTTGCCGCAGCCGCTCGGGCCCAGCAGCGTCACGAACTCGCCCGGCGCAAGCGCCAGCGACACGCCGCACACCGAAGGCTGGGCCGCGCCCGGATACGTCAGCCACAAATCCCTGCACTCAACCATGTCCCACCTTTTCTCCGCGCGCCGACAGGCGCTGCCACACCACCGTGATGACCGTCATGGCCAGCACCAGCCAGACGCCGACCGCAGCCGCCTTGCCGGGCTCGCCGCCCGACCAGTAGCTCCACAACTGCACCGCCACGGTCACGTTGTCCTCGCCCTGCACCAGCAGCGCCGTGGACAGCTCGCGCATCACGTGCGCCACGACCCAGACCCAGGCACCCGCCAGCCCCGGCAGCAGCAGCGGCAGCACGATGCGCCGCACGGTGGTGCCGGTGGTGGCGCCGCAGGTGCGGGCGGCCTCCTCCAGTTCCGGGTGGACCTGGATCAGCGAGGCCGAGGCCGCGCGCGAGGCGAACGAAAGGTACACCGTGATGTAGGCGATCACGAGAATCCATGCCGTGCCATAGACCGGCAGGAAGGCCAGCGTGAGATACACGTAGACCAGCGCCATGCCGATCATCGTGCCGGGAATGGCCAGCGGCATGAAGGCCAGCGTATCGATGAGGTTGCGTGTGCGCCGGCCGAGCGCACGGCTGCGCAGCACCGTCCAGGCCACGAGCAGCGAGATGCCGGTGACCGCCGTGGCGCTGAGCAGCGACACCCAGGTCGACGTCCAGGCCGCGCCCCCTACCCGACTGTTGGTCAGCACCGCCTGATGCTGCGACAGCGTCAGCTGGCCCAGCATCTCCAGGCTGGGCGGGGCGAGATACGGCGTGAGGCTGGTCCAGCACAGGATGGCCAGCGGCAGCAGCACCGCGAGCACGAAGTACAGGGCCACGAGTGCGACGGCCAGCGGCTTGAGCCGCCCGAGCTTGAGTTCGCGCGGGCGAAAGCCCTTGCCGGTGATGGTGACGAAGCGGCTGGCCTGGCGCGTCAGGCGCCGGTAGGCCCAGGCGAGCGCCAGCAGCAGCACCAGAAAGGTCACGGCAATCGCCGCGATCTGGCCATACGCCGACGTTCCACCCGACTGGTCGGTGGCCAGGTACACGATGCGCGAGGACACCACGAAGAGCCCGACGGGCATGCCCAGCGTGCCGGGCACGTCGAACACCAGAAAGCCCACGATCAGCAGATAGGCGGCCGCCGCGAGGATGGCCGGCGACAGCAGCGGAATGAAGATGCGAGCGATCATCTGCGGCCAGCGCGCGCCGCTGGTCATGGCCGCCTCCTCCAGCGCCGGCTCCATGTTGCGGAAGGCACTGCACAGGATCAGGTACACCGACGGCACGAGCGCCAGCGTCTCCACGAAGATCATGCCGCCCATCGAGTAGATGTTGAAGGGCGCGCCGTCCAGGCCGAAGGCGCCCATCAGCAGGCGGTTGAGAAAGCCGGTGCGCGGACTCGCCAGCAGCGCCCAGCCCATGGCCAGCAGGAACGGGGGCAGCACCATGGGCAGCGCGATCATCACGCGCGCCGTGCCTTTCATCGGCAGGTCGGTGCGCTCGACCAGCCAGGCCAGCACGCCACCCACCAGCAGTGCGCCGATGGTGCAGCCCACGGCGAACACCGCCGTCTGGCCCACCAGCTTGTAGAAGCCGGGGTCGCCATAGACCGTGCGGAACTGCTCCAGGCCGAAGCCCGGGTCGTAGGGCAGACCGGTGGGCTTGAAGCTGGCGACCAGCAGCAGGCCCAGCGGCACGGCGACCAGGTACAGCAGCAGCGCCAGCAGCGCCCAGCCGGGCAGGCTCGCGGCGAAGGCCGCTGGCGTCAGGCGCGCCCGCGCCCCCGGGGCCGGGGCCGGGGCCGCGGGAATCGAGTCGGCCCGGGTCATCGGGCCGAGCCGACGGCTTCGAGCATCTTGTTGTAGTACTCGTTGAGCGCACCCAGTTCATCGGACTTCTCGGGCGGCCACTCGGACACCTTCTTGCCGGCGATGAAGCGCGCGGACTGCGTCTTGGCCGCCAGCGGGTTGCCGCGGCCCGTGGCCTCTTCGTAGGCGAGCGCGCCCTCGTCGCTGGCGAGCCACGAAAGCAGCACCTTGGCGCCTTCGGCATTGCGCGCGTTCTTGCTCACGCCCGAGTAGATGATGTGCATGGGCACGACGTCGAGCGCCTGCATCTTGACGGGTGCGCCCGCCTTGATCGGCGGCAGAGTCGAATGGTAGAAGCCGATGGCCACGTCCACCTCGCCCGACGCGACGGCCTGCGCCAGCGGAAAGGTCGACTTGAACAGCATGGGCTTGAGCTTGATGAAGCGCTCCAGCTGCTTCTTCGCGGTGTCGGGGCCCTGCGTGGCCGCCAGCTGCGCAAACGAAGCCGCACGCACCCAGGAGCCCATGCGGTTGGTCCACTTGGGGTTGAGCACGTCCTCCCAGGTCTTGGGCGCCTCGGCGTCGCTCACCTTGCGCGAGTTCCACAGCACCACGTAGATCGAGGCGGTGGTCGCCGTCATGAAGGGGTTGGGCGAGTAGGCCTTGGGCACGCCGATCTGCGCCCAGTTGACGTTCTCCAGGTAGCCGCGGCCGTTGAGCTGGCTGATGTGGTCGGCGCCGCCGGTGAGCAGGTCGCCGGTGTAGCCGCGCGCCTGCATCTCCTGCACGCCGCGCACGGCCAGCTCGTTGCCGCCGACGAGGCGCGTGTGCCGCACCTTCACGCCAGGGTACTTCCTGTTGAACGCGGCCAGCACCTTGTCGATCTGCTCGGACGGCGAGCTTTCATACCAGGTGACCGGCGGCTTCTTCTCGGCCGCCTTGGCCAGGTCCGCCACGGACTGGGCCCGGGCCGGGGTGAACGAGGGTGCGAGTGCGGCAATGCCGAGCGCTGCGGCGATGAGGGCTTTCATGGTCTTTGTCTCCTTCAACGTGATGGGTGTCTTGGCGGAATCAGGCCTTGCCGGAGCCGCCGCAGCAGGAGCCGCCGGAGCCGCTGGATGGGGCGTCGGGCTGCGCGGGCGCTGCGGCGCTGTCGTCGCCGCAGCAGTGGCCCGGCAGCACCGGCGCGCTCACGCCGCTGTGCTCGCAGCAGCCGCCCTTCCACCAGCGCGCGCCTTCGCCCGAGCAGTACTTGTCGTCGGCGCCGACCATGCGCATGAACATCGGGTGGTAGTTGCGGCAGACCTCCAGCTCGGTCTTGACCCAGTGCAGCGGGTCCTTGGCATAGTGGTCCCAGTAGTTGCCCTGCATGTTGATGCCGGGCACGGCCGGGTTCCAGCTCTCGTCGAGCCACAGGTCGGGGTCGCCGTACTTGGCGCAGAGCTTGCGGATGGCCGGATCGTCCAGCGCGAGCAGGCGCCCGTTCTCGATGATGTTCTCGTTGTCGCCCGAGCGCTCGGTGGTGTAGGTCGGGAAGTACAGGTGCAGGTGCCAGTGGCCGACCAGGTGGCCCATGCGCGCGGCCTCGCGTTCGGCCATGGACGAGATGATGGTGCCGAAGCCCATGTGGATCACGCCCGAGCGCACGCGCTCGTACAGGCAGTTGACGAAGCCCGAGGGGAAGTCCTTGCGCGGCCGGTGGATGTGCGGATTGGTGCCGATGGAGGCCTCCCACCAGTACATGATGCCCTTGCCCGGGAAGGTCGGGTACTGCAGGTCCTTGGTGCGCTCCATCACGTCGCGCAGCTTGTCGCCGAACTCGCCGCCGGCGTGGATCTTCGTGATGCGCGAGTTCTCGACCTCCAGCTTCGTCCAGTCGCAGGGCGCGATATGGTTGGTGGTGCCGGCGATCACGCCGCAGCCGTCTTCCTTGAAGGGGTGGAACATCCACGGGCGGCCCGTGATGTGGCCCGGCAGGTAGGTCTTGCCGAAGTGCTCGTTGCCGCGCCAGGTGGCCGCCGTGAGTTCGGGGTTGTAGAACTCGCGGTTCTTGTCCCAGTACTCGTCATGGTTGGTGAACGACAGGTCGGTGCCTTCGGGGTCGGTGATGCGCGCACGGCGGGCGGTGCGGATGCGGTCCCAGGTCCACTTGTCGATGGCGTTGATCACCTCGATGGGCATCGCATGCGCGGGCGACGCCAGGATCTCGGGCGTGATGAAGGGCATGCGCTGGATCTTGATGAAGCGCTCGGCCAGCACGGGGCCGCCATAGCCCATGAGGATCTTGTCGTACTGCTGCTTCTTCTCTTCCTCTTCCCACATGTCCATCCACTCGGCCAGCTCCTTGGTGCGGAACAGGTAGTAGTCGACCTCGTCGGCACCGACCCATTGCGGAATCGGGCCGCGGTCGATCTTCTTGATCTCGTACTTGACCTTGTACTTCTCCAGGATGCGCTGGCAGGCCTGGATGGTCAGCTCGCTGTGCCAGTTGTCCACGCGCAGCAGGACGCGCTCGCCTTCCTTGAGGTCCCAGCAGGCGTTCAGGCCGTGGTTGTAGGGCCGGCGCGCGACATGCTCCAGGTAGGGCAGCAGCTGGTCGGAACTGGTGATGTCGACGAAGGGCGGGCAGCGCGGGGGGCGCTGGCCGACCAGCGGCGGCGTCAGATGGGACGGCAGACCGTCAGGCCGCGACACGGCGGTGGCAGCCTGCAGCGCTTGGGCAGATGTCTTGGTCAGCATGAATATCTCCTGGGGGAATCGACGGGATCGGCAGGTTCTGGGAAAGCAGGCCGGCTGGCAGCCTGCAGGCGTTCAAGCAGATGGAGCAGCGCCACGCACGACAGCACCATGGCCGAGCCATAGGCGAGCGCGGGCAAGGCCGGCAGCGTCGCCGAGGCGAGGCTCGCGGGTGCCAGCGAGGCGGCCAGCCAGCCAGCCATGCAGGCGACCGGCATGACCGCGACCATGGCCGCGATGCGCCAGGCCAGCGCGCGCACGAAGGCGCCGCCCGGCGGCAAGCCGGCCGGCGCCGGCTGGCCATGGAGGCAGAGCACGAGCATCCACGCAGTGGTCCAGGGAAAGGCCAGGAAGTGGCGGAGGTCGGCAGCCCGCCATGCGGCCTCAAGCGGCCCGCCCGAGACGCATTGCGCCAGGAGCATCAGCGCATCGGGCCGGCCCGCGTCGAGGGCCACGGCCAGCGCGGCGCCGGTCCAGAACATCCAGCGCATGGCTGTGGCGTCAGTCGACGCGCGCGCCGGAGCGGCGCACGGCATCGCCCCAGCGCGTCAGCTCGGAGCGCACGAAGGCGGCCAGCGCCTGCGGCGTGCCGGGCGCTGCCTCGGCGCCACGCTCCTGCAGCTGCTGGCGCAGTTCGGGGTCGGCCAGGGCCTTTTGCACCGCTTCATTGAGGCGCGCGATGATGGGCGCCGGCGTGCCGGCCGGCGCAAAGAGCGCGTCCCAGGCACTGACGTCGAAGCCGCGCACGCCCGACTCGGCAATCGTCGGCATGTCGGGCAGCGAGGCCACACGGCGCGCCGTGCTCACGGCCAGGCCGCGCACGCGCCCGCCCTTGATCTGCGGCGCGGTATTGGGCATGACGTCGATCATCATGTCGACCTGGCCGGCCAGCAGGTCGTTCATCGCGGGCGCACCGCCCCGGTAGGGCACGTGCACCATGTTCAGGTTCGCGCTGGCCTTGAGGATCTCCCCTGCCAGGTGCGAGGTGGTGCCGTTGCCGGCGGATGCGAAGGTGAGCTTGCCCGGCTCGCGCTCGATGAGCTTGAGCAGCTCCTGCATGTTGGCTGCCGGCAGGTTGTTGCGCACCACCACCATGGCCGCGATGCGGCTGAGCTGGCTGACCGGCTCGAAGTCCTTGAGCGGGTCGAAGCCCGTGCTCTTGTAGAGAGCATGGTTGATGCCGAAGGTGCCATTGGTGCCGTACAGCAGCGTGTACCCGTCCGCCGGGCCTCGCGCCGCCGTCTGCGAGCCGATGTTGCCGCCGGCTCCCGCCACGTTCTCGAACACGAAGCTCTGCCCCAGCTCGCGTGCGACGCGGTTGAGCATGAGGCGAGCCAGCGTGTCGCCGCCTCCACCGGCCGGAAACGGAACGATCACCTTGACGGGCTTGGTGGGGTACGGATCGGCCGCACGGACGGAAGCCGGCAACCAGAGCGCCGGCGCGGCAAGGCTGGTGGCCGCCAGGGACAGGACGGACCTGCGACGCAGGAAAAGGGCTTGGCGGTCTCGCCGTGAGGGGATCGGCACGGGTTGTCTCCTGAAATTTCCGGGCAATTATTGCATGCAATCAAGGACAAATAAAGCAATCAATGGCAGGTAAATCCATTTATTGCATGCAATCGAGGATTCGGCTAGGCTCCGGGTCGAACCGGCTACCATGCCCGGAGCCACGCCGCCTGCATCCACTTGCCATGCCCCTGAGCACTCCACCGCGCCTTCTTCGGCCCCGTCTGTCCACGTCTGGACCCGCTTCGCCATGGCATCGCTGATCGAACGCGTCACGGCCGAGCTGCGACGCCTCGTGCTCGCGGGCGAACTGGCGCCAGGAGAACGGGTGGTCGAACTGGAGCTGGCCTCGCGGCTGGAGGTGTCGCGCACGCCGCTGCGCCTGGCGTTCGGCGAGCTGGAGCGCGAAGGCCTGTTCGAGCGGCTGCCCAAGCGGGGCTTTCGCGTCCGCCAGGTGACGCTCGATGAGGTGGCGCAGGCCATCGACGTGCGGGGCGCGCTCGAAGGTCTGGCTGCGCGGACGGCCGCCGAATCCGGCGTGGCCCCCGAGTGGATGGAGGAGATGCGTGCCTGTGTGGCCGAAGGACGCGCACTGGTCGATGCGGCCACGCGCGCCGCGCCGCTGGACACCCAGCGCTGGGTGACGATGAACGTGCGCTTTCACCGCGCCCTCATGCAGTCGGCCAACAACCCGGTGCTGGCGGCCACCATGGCCTACGTGGCCAAGACGCCGCTGGCCGCCCCCGGCGCTGTCGCCCTGGGCGGGATGCGACCGGCCCTGGAGCTGGCGTTCCTGCAGCGCGCACAGTCCGACCATGAGGACATCGTGCAGGCCATCGAGGCGCGCGAGGGCGCGCGCGCCGAGGCGCTGCTGCGCGAGCACGCGCGCCGCAGCCGCGACAACAAGCGGGTGCTGATCCAGGCGGGCGTCGACCTGCCCGAAGGCGGGGCCGCCGTAGCCGCTGCCGAACGCGCCCTCGCCAGCCGCGCCCTGGCCGAGCGCAGCGCCCCGCTGCCGGCCCGACGGGCGGCGCTCGGCGAAAGCGGCATGGGATGAGCCGAAGGCGCCTGCGGCTGCGGCTGCGGCTACCAGCGCGACACACCGGATCGACGCACGACGCACCACACAGGAAGTGCTGCGGAGCAAAGCCCTGGCGCACAGCAGCAAAACATTCAGCAAGCCGAAATACTTGACGCCGTCAGGCAATTGACTGACGATGTCAGCCATGAAGCCTGCCACCCCTCCCAAGCGGCCCACGACGAAACCCGTGGCCGCCTCCGACGTCAAGGCCTTGCGCGCCTTCAACCGCTTCTACACCCAGCGCATCGGCGTTCTGGACCCGTACCTCGGCAGCGAACTCTCGCTCACCGAAGTGCGGGTGCTGTATGAGCTGGCCCATCGCGACCAGCCGACGGCGACCGAGCTGGCGCGCGATCTGGCGCTGGACTCCGGCTACCTGAGCCGCATCCTGCGGCGCTTCGAGTCGCGCAGCTGGCTGGCGCGCGTGCCCTCGCCGGCCGACGCCCGCCAGAGCCTGCTGCGGCTCAGTGACGAAGGCCACCAGGCTTTTGCGCCGATGCAGCAGCAATCGCGCGACGAGGCCGCCGCCCTGCTCGCCCCCCTCTCGCCGGCCAACCGGCGGCGGGTGATCGAGGCCTTGCAGACCGCCGGGCAGCTGCTCGGGGCGGAGCCCGGCGCCACCGCCGCGCTGCCTCGCGCCGCCATCCTGCGCGACCTGCAGCCCGGGGACATGGGCTGGGTCGTGCAGCAGCACGCCGAGCTGTACTGGAAGGAGTACGGCTGGAACCGCGAGTTCGAGGTGCTGGTGGCGGGCATCGCGGCGGACGTGCTCAAGCGCTTCGATCCGGCCTGGGACCGCGGCATCATCGCCGAGCTGGACGGCGAGCGCGTCGGCTCGGTGTTCATCGTGCGCAAGAGCGCGACGGTGGCGCAGTTGCGGCTGCTCATCCTCGGCAGCGCGGCGCGCGGGCTGGGCCTGGGCGCACGCCTGACGGACGAGTGCATCGCCTTTGCGCGAAGCCGCGGCTACCGCCGGATCACGCTGTGGACTCATGCCAATCTCACGGCCGCGCGCGAGATCTACGCACGCCGGGGCTTTCGCCTGATCAAGAGCGAGCCCTACCACGGCTATGGCCACGACCTGGTCGGCGAAAACTGGGAACTGCGGCTTTGAACCTGGCCATCGCTGCAGCGGCGCTCACCGGCGTGCAGGTGGGCGCCGCCATCGTGGCCTCGCGCTTCGTCCTGGCCGAGGTGCCGCCGCTGACGCTGGCCCTGCTGCGCTATGCGGTCGGCTTTGCCTGCCTGCTGCCCTTTGCGCTGCGCGGATCGGCGCCCGGCGCGCTGCGATCGCTCTGCGCTAGCCGCGACACGCTGCCGGTGGCGCTGCTGGGCATGGGGCAGTTCGCCCTGCTGATCGCGCTGCTCAACAACGGCCTGCAATCGGTCGGCGCGGCGCGCGCAGCCCTGATCTTCAGCCTGTTTCCGCTGCTGACGCTGATGCTGTCCGCCCTGCTCGGGCAGGAGCGGCCGGGCTGGCGGCTCGTGGCGGGCGTGGCCCTGTCCATCACCGGCGTGGCGCTGTCGCTCGCGCACCGGCTCGGTCCGGCAATGCCGGCCGGTGTCGGCACCCAGGGGCTCACGGGAGACTGGTCCGGCGAACTCGCCGTGCTGGGCAGCGCGGCGGTGGGCGCGGTGTGCAGCGTGCTCTACCGCCCCTACCTGCGGCGCCATGCCCCGGTGCAGGTGTCCGCGCTGGCCATGCTGGCTTCGGTGGCGCTGTTGGCCGTGCTGGCCTGGCCGGAGCGCTGGCCGAGCGTGCTGGCTCTGATGTCGGCGCGCGCCTGGGGCGTCGTCGCGTTCATCGGCCTGTCGAGCGGCCTGGGGTACTTCCTGTGGCTGTACGCGCTCAAGCACGAATCGCCAACGCGCGTCACCGTCTTCCTGGCGCTCAACCCGGCGACTGCGGCCATGCTGGGCGCGCTGTTCCTGGGCGAGCCCGCCGACCGCTGGATCGTCGGGGCGCTCGCCTGCATCGCGGCCGGCCTGTGGCTGGCCACGCGCAGCGTGAATCGCATGACCGGCCGATAATTGCCCTCATGCCATCGACCGACGACCGCGCGCAAGAGCCCGGTCCGGCAGCGTCCCCTGCCGCCACACCCGCCCTCCACGCCCCCGACGGACCGCTGCCGCTCGAGCAGCCGAAGTCCCCGATGGACCTGTTCATCTCGTTCAACGTGCTGGCGCTGCAGGGCTTCGGCGGCGTGCTGGCGGTGGCCCAGCGCGAGCTCGTCGAACGCAAGCGCTGGTACACCCGCGAGGAATTCGTCGAAGACTGGGCCGTCGCGCAGATCCTCCCGGGCCCCAATGTGGTGAACCTCGCGCTCATGTTCGGCGACCGGCATTTCGGCGTCGTGGGCGCGTTCGCGGGCGTCGCCGGCATGCTGCTCGCGCCCATGGCTCTGGTGCTCGCGATCGCAGCGCTGTTCCAGAGCGTGGCCGACGTGCCCGCGGCCCAGGGCGCGCTGCGCGGCATGGGCGCGGTGGCGGCAGGCCTGGTCATGGCCACGGGCTTGAAGCTGGCGAGCGCGCTGCGTGCCAACGTGATGGGCCTGACTGCCAGCCTCGGGTTCGCACTCGCCACCTTCGTGGCCGTGGCCTGGCTGCGCCTGCCGCTGGTGGCCGTGCTGGCCGTGATCGGCGGCGCTGCGTGCCTGTGGGCCTGGCGCCAGATCGGCCGGCTGCGCGCGGAGGCCGCATGACGCCCGCCCTCGGTTTTTCGCTGCAGGACTGGCTGGTGCTGTTCGGGCACTTCCTGTCGCTGTCGCTGCTCGCGGTGGGTGGCGCGATCACGGCCGCACCCGACATGCACCGCTTTCTGGTGGCCGAACACCACTGGCTCACCGACGCGCAGTTCAACGCTTCGATCGCCATCGCGCAGGCGGCGCCAGGACCCAACGTGCTGTTCATCGCGCTGCTCGGCTGGAACGTCGGCGCCAACGCCGGCAGCCTCTGGCTGGCGCTGCTGGGCTCGTGCATCGCCATGGCAGGCATCATGCTTCCGAGTTCGGTGCTGACCTTCACGGCAGCGCGCTGGGGCCACCGCAACCGCGAGCGCCGCGCCGTGCGCGCCTTCAAGCAGGGCATGGCGCCGATCGTGATCGCCTTGCTGGGCGCCACCGGCTGGCTGCTCACCGCAGCCCACGACGACGCGGCGCGCGACTGGCGGCTTTGGCTGCTGACGCTGGCCGCCACCGTGATCGTCTGGCGCACGCGCCTGCACCTGCTGTGGCTGCTGCTGGGCGGCGCGCTGCTCGGCGGACTCGGCTGGGTCTGACGCACCTTGTTTTTCCAACCGTTCCATCTACCCTGATCGAGGAGAGTCCCGATGCAATACCGTCCCCTGGGCCGTTCCGGCCTGCAAGTGTCCCCGCTGTGCTTCGGCTGCAATGTGTTCGGCTGGACGGTGGACGAAGCCACCTCGTTCTCGCTGCTGGACGCGTGGGTCGACGCGGGCTTCAACTTCATCGACACGGCCGACGTGTACTCGATCTGGGCGCCTGGGCACACCGGCGGCGAGTCGGAGTCGATCATAGGCAAATGGCTGCAGCGCAGCGGCAAGCGCGACAAGGTGGTGATCGCCACCAAGCTCGGCAAGCCCATGGGCGAAGGCCGCAAGGGCCTGTCGCCCGCCTACATGCGGCAGGCGGTGGAGGACTCTCTGCGCCGGCTGCAGACGGACCGCATCGATCTCTACCAGGCGCATGACGACGATACCGTCACCCCGCTGGCCGACACGCTCGGCGCCTTTGGCGATCTGATCGCCCAGGGCAAGGTCCGCGCGATCGGCGCCTCCAACTACAGTGCGGCGCGCCTGGCCGAGGCCCTGGACACCAGCGAACGGCATGGCCTGGCGCGCTACGAAAGCCTGCAGCCCCTGTACAACCTGTATGACCGCGCGGTGTTCGAGGCCGAGCTGGGCCCGCTTTGCGCGAGCCGTGGCATTGGCGTGATGAACTTCTATGCCCTCGCGGCGGGCTTTCTCACCGGCAAGTACCGTCAGGCGGACGACGCCGGCAAGAGCCTGCGCGGCGCCTCCACCACCGGCAAGTACCTCAACGAGCGCGGCCTGCGCATCCTTGCGGCGCTCGACGAGGTGTCGGCACGGTATGCCGCGTCGCAGGCTCAGGTGGCCGTGGCCTGGCTGCTGGCCCAGCCGGCGGTGACCTCGCCGATCGCCAGCGCGACCTCGCTGTTCCAGTTGGCGCAGCTCGCCGCGGCGGCCCACCTCAAGCTCGACGCGAAGGCTCTGGAGACGCTCGGCGCGGCCAGCGCCTGAGGCCGGGCCGGCGTCGTTACGCCGGCAACTGCGGCAGCAAGGCGGCCGCCCCACCGCGCAGGCACAGGTCCGCCGCGTCGTCCAGGGCTCAAGGCCGACGCCCAAGGCTCAGCCGCTGCGCTGGCGCAGCGCTTCGTACAGGCACACGCCGCTGGCCACCGACACGTTCAGACTCTCGACCGCGCCGCGCATCGGAATGCTCACGAGTTCGTCGCAGGTCTTGCGGGTGAGCTGGCGCATGCCCGCGCCCTCGGCACCCAGCACCAGCGCGACCGACGCCTTCAGGTCGGCCTGGTAGAGCGTGCGCGGCGCGTCGTCACTCGTGCCGATGCACCAGATGCTGCGCTCCTTGAGCTCCCCCAGCGTGCGCGCCAGGTTGGTGACCATGAAGTACGGCACCGTCTCGGCCGCACCGCTGGCCACCTTGGCGACCGTGGCATTGATGCCGACCGCGTGGTCCTTGGGCGCAATGACCGCATGGGCGCCGGCGCCGTCGGCCACGCGCAGGCATGCCCCCAGGTTATGGGGATCGGTCACGCCGTCGAGAACGAGCAGCAGCACTGGCCCGTCCACGCCGTCGAGCAGATCGTCGAGCGAATGGGTCTGCGCGATGGCCTCGACCCTCGCCGCCACCCCCTGATGCCCGTGGCTGCCGGCGAGCTTGGACAGACGCAGACCGTCGGCCTCGATCAGGCGCACCCCCGCCTCGGCCACCCGGTCGAGAAACTGGCGCATGCGGGCGTCGCGGCGTGTCGGCTCGTAGTAGATCTCGATGATGCTGCGGGGTGCGGTCTTGAGGCGGACACCCACGGCGTGGAAGCCGAAGAGAATTTTGGGAGCGGACATGCACGGATTATCGGCGGGCGCACAGGCCATAGATCACACTGCGGCAGGGCAATGCCCGATAGAATTTGTCGTCTTTTGGATGAGGAGTAGGAAGAATGGGCCTCCGATTGAAGTTCAACCTGGTGCTGATCGTCGTTTTCCTGGGCGGCTTCGGCGCTGCCGGATTCGTCTCGCGCCAGCTTCTGCTCGACAACGCCCGCGAGGAAGTTCTGCGCGAGGCGCGCCTCATGATGGAAGCAGCCATCGCCGTGCGCGGCTACACGGTGAACCAGATCCAGCCCCATCTGATCAAGCAGCTCGAAGAAGTCTTCCTGCCGCAGACGGTGCCGGCCTATGCGGCCACCGAGACCATCAACAGCATGCAGAAGAAGTACCGCGACTACGCGTACAAGGAAGCCACGCTCAACCCCACCAACCCGCGCGACCGCGCCACCGACTGGGAGGCGGACATCATCAACGAGTTCCGCCAGAAGAGCGAGGTCAAGGAGCTCGTCTCCGAGCGCATCTCGCCGACCGGCCGCACGCTGTTCATCGCCAAGCCGCTGCAGATCACCAACCCGGCCTGCCTGCAATGCCATTCGGTGCCGTCTGCCGCGCCGCCCACCATGGTCAAGATCTACGGCGAGGCCAACGGCTTCGGCTGGAAGCACAACGAAATCATCGGCGCGCAGGTCGTGACCGTGCCGATGGACGTGCCCATCAACAACGCCAACCGCGTCTTCGGCACCTTCATGGCCTCGCTCGCGGCGGTGTTCGTGGTGGTCTTCCTCGTGCTCAACCTGATGCTCAGCTGGCTGATCGTGCGGCCGATCCGCAAGATGTCGATGGCGGCCGACCGGATCAGCACGGGCGATTTCGACGTGCCCGAGTTCCCGGACAAGGGCCGCGACGAGGTGTCCGTGCTGGGCAGCTCCTTCAACCGCATGCGTCGCAGCCTGGAGAAGGCGATGCAGATGATCGACGGCAACTGAGGCGGAGCCGCCCGGCCTCACTATCCCGCTTTTACCGCCTCGCCATGACGACGCCGCAGACCTCCGACGCCGCCACCCTGCCCCCGGGCCACCGGGTGCTGGAGTACCGCGTCGAGAAGGCGCTGGGCGGCGGCGGCTTCGGCATCACCTACCTGGCGCACGACGTCAATCTCGACCTGCCGATCGCGCTCAAGGAGTATTTCCCGGCCGATCTGGCAGTGCGCGGGGCCGACCAGTCGGTGAGCATGCGCATGGGCGATGCGCAGGAGCAGTTCACCTGGGGCCTCGAGCGGTTCATCGAGGAAGCGCGCGCGCTGGCGAGCTTCCGGCATCCGAACATCGTGCGCGTGCTGCGCTACTTCCGCGAGAACGGCACGGCCTACATCGTGATGGAGTATGAGTCGGGCGACCCGCTCAAGCGCTGGCTGGCGCGCCAGACCTCCTTCGACCAGAAGGCCCTGCTGCGTCTGGTGTACCCGCTGCTCGACGGCCTGGAGGCCGTGCACAGGACGGGCTTCCTGCACCGCGACATCAAGCCCGACAACATCTACGTCCGCGCCGATGGCACCCCCGTGCTGCTGGACTTCGGTGCGGCGCGCCGGGTGGCCGAAGGCAGCGACATGACCAACGTGGTCAGCCCGGGCTTCGCGCCCTTCGAGCAATACCATTCGCGCGGCCACCAGGGGCCGTGGACAGACCTCTACTCCCTGGGCGCCGTGATGTACTGGATGACCACCGGCAACAAGCCGATGGAGTCCGCCTCGCGCGTGAAGCACGACGCCATGCCCAGCGCGGCCTCCACGGCCGACGTGCTCGGCTACGGCGAGCAGGTGCTGCGGGCCATCGACTGGGCGATGGCGCCCGACGAGGCCCGGCGGCCCCAGACCGTGGCCGAATTCCGGCGCGCCCTGATGGCCGCCGAGGACTCGCCGACCGCGGTCATGCACGCCGCAGGTGCCCGGCCGCCGCCGGCCGCTGCGCTGGGCAACAGCATGCCGGCCTCGGGGCCCTTTTCTGCCGGCGGGCCGCCCTCCACCAGCCTGCCTTCCATGAGCCAGGCCGACAGCCTGCGCCGCAACGTCATGGCCACGCTGCTCGCGCTCGACATCGTGGGCCACGCGGCGGCCTCGATGCAGCAGCAGGTGGTGCTGCGGACCCGCTTCAACGAACTCATGACCAAGGCCCTGCGCGGCATCGACGAGGCCAGCCGCGTCGTGGTGGACGGCAACGGCGGCGCGGCGATCTGCTTCCTCGGCGACCCGGAGGAGGCGCTCCAGTCGGCGCTGCTGCTGCGCGACCTGCTGGTCCAGAAGTACCGCGGCTCCATGGCCATGCGCCTGGGCCTGCACATGGGTCCGGTGCGAATCGTCACCGACATGAGCGCCCGGGCCAACGTGGTGGGCGACGGCATCAACGTCGCCCAGCGCGTGATGGACTTCGCGCAGCCCAACCAGATCGTCGTGTCGAGCGCCTACTACGACGTCATATCGCGCATCGCCGACAACGCCGCCCACCTGTTCCGCCATCTCGGGCCGCATCTGGACAAGCACCTGCGCAGCCACGACATCTATGCCGCGCTGGAGCCCAGCGCGACGCCCGCCCAGCCTCGCACATTTCCGAGCGAATACGACCGCACCGCGCCACACCTGACGGCCCGCACGCTCACGCCACAGGCGACGGCCGAGATCGAAGGCGAGCTGCTTCGGCTGATCGGTCCCCTGGCGCGCGTCCTGGTGGGCAAGACGGCGCCACGCGCTGCCAGTGCCACAGAGCTGCGCGAGCTGCTCGCCCCGTCGATCCCCGATACGGCGCAGCGCGAACTGTTCATCAACCCGCGCCAGGGCAACAGCCGCTCGACGGGCGGGCCGAGCGGCCGCGCCGGCAACAGCACGACGCTCGGCAAATCGCAGCCCGACAGCTTCACGCGGTCCACGCCGACCACGGCGAGCCGTCCCGTCGGCGCGCAGGAGCTGCGCCGGCTCGATCCCTCGCTGCCGCAGCCCTCGGGGCGACGCCACGAGGCCACGGCCGAACACCTGGCCCAGTTCGAAAAGTCCCTGAGCCTGTACATCGGCCCGATGGCACGGATGATCGTGCGCAAGGAAGCAGCTCGCACGCCGCTGTGGGAAGACCTGTGCAAGGCCCTGGCGGCGCACATCGACAAGCCCGACGACCGGGCGAAGTTCCTCGCCGCCCAGAAGCCACCGCGCGGCTGAGGCTCAGCCCGGCGCGACGCGTCCGGCCTCGATGGTGATGGCGCGGTCGCAGCGCGCTGCAATGCCCCGGTCGTGCGTGACGAGCACGAGCGTCGTGCCCTGCTCCCGGTTGAGCTCGAACATCAGTTCCATCACCGTGCCGCCGGTGGCGAAGTCCAGGCTGCCGGTGGGCTCGTCGGCCAGCAGGACGGCCGGCTGCACCACGAAGGCCCGCGCCAGCGCCACCCGCTGCTGCTCGCCACCCGACAGCACCCGCGGATAGTGGCCGAGCCGCTCGCCCAGGCCCACCCGCGCCAGCATCTCGGCGGCGGCCTTGCGAGAATCCCGCCGGCCCGCGAGTTCCAGCGGCAGCATGACGTTTTCCAGGGCACTCAGGTTGCCCATGAGCTGGAAACTCTGGAACACGAAGCCCACCTGACGGGCCCGCACGGCGGCGCGCTCGTCCTCGCTGATGGCAAACAGGTCCTGGCCTGCGAGACGGACCGTCCCGCGCGTGGGGGTGTCCAGCCCGGCGATGATCGACAGCAGCGTGCTCTTGCCCGAGCCCGAGGCGCCGACAATCGCAACGGTCTCCTTCGGACTCAGGGTGAAATCGATATCGCGCAAAATGTCCAGCGTGCCGGTCGAGTCGGTCACGGATTTGTAGACATGCTCGACGGCAATCATCGGCTCGGACGTGGATTCAGGCATGTGCACAGGCACCAGGGGCGCAAATTGAAACGAAGACACTTTATCGCGACGGCGGCGGCCGGACTTCTTGTGGGGCCAAGTCCGGTCTGGGTGCACGCCCAGGCCGCGCCCAAGAGCCGGACGGTTCTCGTGGTCGGCGACAGCCTGAGCGCCGAGTATGGCCTCAAACGGGGCACAGGCTGGGTCGCGCTGCTCGAAAAGCGGCTGGCGGCCGAAAAGATCGCGGCGCGCGTGGTCAACGCCAGCATCAGCGGTGACACCACCTCAGGGGGACGTTCACGGCTGGCCAGCCTGCTGAGCCTGCACAAGCCGACGGTCGTGGTGCTGGAGCTGGGCGGCAACGACGCCCTGCGCGGACTGCCGATCGCGATGACCGAAGACAACCTCACCGCCATGACGCAGGCGGCCCAGAAAGCCGGTGCCCACGTGCTGCTGGTGGGCATGCAGGTGCCGCCCAACTACGGCACCGACTACGCCCAGCGCTTCGGCGACCTGTTCGGCAAGGTGGCTCGCGCCAACAAGGCAGCCGTGGTACCCTTCTTCCTCAAGGGTGTGGCCGATGGGCCCGATCCGCTCAAGCTGTTCCAGCGCGACCGCATCCACCCGCTGGAAGAAGCCCATCCGATCATGCTGGACAACGTGTGGCCGGAGCTTCGGAAGCTGCTCACGGCACCGGCGCGGCGGTGACGGTCCATACCCTCACGGCGACGGACGCCGCGGCGCAGCTGGCGCGCTTCAGCGCGGTGATCGACGCGCGCAGCGAGGGCGAGTTCGCGCTCGACCACCTGCCGGGCGCGCAGAACTGGCCCTCGCTCAACGACGCCGAGCGCAAGCTCATCGGAACGATCTACAAGCAGGTCAGCCCGTTCGAGGCGCAAAAGCGCGGCGCGGCGCTGGTGGCGGCGAACATCGCGCGGCACATCGAGCAGCACCTGCTCGACACCCCCAAGAACTGGCAGCCGCTGATCTACTGCTGGCGCGGCGGCAAGCGCAGCGGGTCGCTGGCGCTGGTGCTGGGCCAGATCGGCTTTCGCGTCACCGTGATCGAAGGCGGCTACAAGGCCTTCCGGGGCGCGGTGATCGCCGACATCCCGCGCCTCGTGCCGGCGCTGCGCTGGCGCGTCATCTGCGGCCCCACGGGCTCGGGCAAGACCCGTCTGCTGGGCGCGCTGGCGGCGGCGGGCGGCCAGGTGCTGGACCTGGAGGCGCTGGCCAGCCACCGCAGTTCGGTCCTCGGCGCGGTGCCGGGCCAACCCCAGCCCTCGCAGAAGCGCTTCGAGACGCTGCTGTGGGACGCGCTGCGCCGGTTCGATCCGGCCCGGCCGGTCTACGTCGAATCGGAAAGCCGCAAGGTGGGCAACCTGGCGGTTCCCGAGGCATTGATCCAGGCCATGCGCGCCAGCCCCTGCCTGGACGTGAAGCTGCCGGACGACGAACGCGTCGCGCTGCTGATGGAGGACTATGCGGAGTTCGCGCAGGACGCCGCGCTGTTCTGCGAGCGCCTGGGCCTGCTGACCGAACTGCGCGGCAAGGCGGTGGTCAAGGGCTGGCAGGAGGCCGCTGCTGCGGGCCACACGGCGCAGGTCGTGCGTGACCTGCTGGCGACCCACTACGACCCGGGCTATGCGGCCTCGATGGCCCGCAACTTCAGCCAATACGCCGATGCGCAGGCGTTGCCGGCCCCGGATCGCCATGCGCCCACCTGGCAGGCGCTGGCCCGGCAGATCCTGGAGAGAGGGAGCTGAACCGGGCGACGCCGGGGCCCGGTTCAGGGCTGGGGCGGGGCCACCGGCGGCGCGACGCCCGCGTCGGAAGCATCGTCATCGGCCGGCATGCCGGCGCTGCCGGGGTCTCCGGACTTGCGCTCGGCCTTGGCCTTGAGCTTTTCTTCCTTCTTGCGCTTCTTGGCCAATTCCTTCTGGCGTTTCTCGTAACCGTAGTTGGGTGTTGCCACGTGGCCTTCCGTTTCTGCGCAGCGGCGCGCTGCGCACTCAATGTAAGCGATAAACCCGCAGCCCAAGAACGGGCTGAACAAAATATGACACAAGAACGCAGGCCGCGCCAGTGCGGCTTGCCCCGCTTGCCGCACACCTGCGGCATGCCTGCAGCGACCCCGCGCGCGCGACGCTCAGAGCGCCGCCAGGGCCTGCGCCAGATCGGCCTGCAGATCCGCCACGTCTTCGAGCCCGATGGAAAAGCGCACGAGGACGCCCTCGTGGGGCCAGGCCGAGACGCTGGCATCGCGCATCGACGGAACGTCGTAGGGCACCACGAGACTGATCGGCCCGCCCCAGGAATAGCCGAGCTTGAACAGTTGGAGCGCGTCGCAGAAGGCGTCGACCCGCGCCGCGCTGTAGCGGCCATCGAACACGACGGAAAACAGGCCTGCCGCCAGCCCGGGATCTTCCGCGCCCTCACCCTGGCCCTCACCTCGGCCCTCACTCCTGGCCTGCGCACCGACTTCACCCTGCGCACCGCACAGGGCCTTCCAGTGCGCATGCCCCGGAGAGCCTTCAAGCGCCGGGTGGAGCACCTGCACGATCTGGGACTGCGTGCCGAGCCAACGCGCGAGCCGCCGGGCCGCGCGGTCCTGCGCCCGGTACCTCAGGCTGATGCTGGGCAGCGCGCGAAGAATGGCTTCGGCGTCATTGGCGCCGACGCCATAGCCAAGGCGCATGTGCGTCGCCTTGAGCGCCAGGTGCAGGGTTTCGTCGCGCGTGATGACGCTGCCCATGAGCACGTCGCCGCCGCCGCTCGGGTACTTGGTGAGCGCATGGACCGAGATGTCGGCGCCGGTGTCGAAGGGCGCGAAGGCCAGGCCCGCGCCCCAGGTGTTGTCCAGGGCCGTGAGCACGCCACGCTGGCGGCAGATCGCCGCCAGTTGCACGACGTCGGGGAACTCCATGGTGACCGAGCCCGGCGCCTCCAGCCAGACCAGCCGCGTGCGGGCGCTGATGCGGCCGGCCAGGTCGGCCGGGTTCATCGGGTCGTAGTACTGGCAGGCCACGCCCCAGGACCGCAGCTCGCCTTCGGCCATGGCCTTGTTCGGGCCGTAGGCGTTGTTGGGGATGAGGACTTCGTCGCCCGTCTTGAGGAGCGCCAGGTTGACGATGGCGATGGCGCCCAGGCCGCTGGGCGCCAGCACGCACTGGCGGCCGTCCTCCAGCGTGCACAGCCGCTCCTCGAGGATGAAGGTGGTGGGCGTGCCGTGCAGGCCGTAGGTGTAGCCCGCCTTGTGCTGCCAGTTGCGCGCCCGCATCTGGGCGACATTGGCGAAGATGACGGTCGAAGCCTTGAACACGCCGGGCTGCGGCGCGGCGAAGCCCTCAGGGGCCTCGTAGGGATGATGGATCAGGTCGGTGGGCCGCTTGCTCATGCCTGCGATGGTAGCGCCAGGCGGGGCGCGACGGCCAGCGTCTGCGGCGAGTGGCCCGTCAGACCTTCCACTTTTCGAGGAGCTTCTCCGGACCCAGGCTGTCGTAGCCTTCAAACGGCTGGTGAATCCACGGATTGGTGGGCAGGAACTCCACCGAATAGTCGGGTGTGAAGCTGGAGACGCCTTTGGTCCAGATCACCGCGCTGCGCAGCTCGGTGATCGGCTTGTAGCTGTTGCGCAGCAGGTTGATGACGGCATTGAGCGTGTGCCCGGAGTCGGCCAGGTCGTCCACCAGCAGCACCTTGCCGGCGATCTCGCCCTTGGGCGTCGTGATGTAGCGGGCGATGTCCAGGTGCCCCTGCACCGTGCCCGCATCGGCGCGGTAGGAACTGGTCGACATGATCGCCAGGGGTTTGTCGAACACCCGCGACAGGATGTCGCCGGGCCGCATGCCACCGCGCGCCAGGCACAGGATGGTGTCGAAGGCCCAACCCGACTGATGCACCTTGATCGCGAGCTTCTCGATCAGGTTGTGGTACTCGTCGTAGGACACATACAGGTGTTTTCCGTCTTCGGTCAGCATGCAGGTTCTCCGTCGGTTCAGGGGGATCGGTCACACCAGATAGGGGTGGCGCATCAGGATGGTGTGGTCGCGGTCGGGACTGGTGGAGATGATATCCACCGGCACGCCGGTGACGTGGGCGATGCGCTGGAGATACAGCTGTGCGTTGACGGGCAGCCGGTCGTACTCGGTGACGCCGACCGTACTGTCGTCCCAGCCCGGCAGGGTTTCGTAGATCGGCTTGCAGCGCTCGATTTCGTCGGCGCCCATGGGCAGGATGTCGGTGATCTCGCCGTCCAGCTCGTAGCCGGTGCACAGCTTGAGCTCCTTGATGCCGTCGAGCACGTCGAGCTTGGTGATGCACAGGCCCGACAGACCGTTGACCTGGGCCGAACGCTTGAGAAGGGCAGCGTCGAACCAGCCGCAGCGGCGGCTGCGGCCGGTGGTCACGCCCTTTTCGGCGCCCACCGTGCTCAGGTGGTAGCCGACGGTGCCAGGGGTCTGCCAGTCCAGCTCGGTCGGGAACGGGCCGCCGCCCACCCGGGTGCAGTAGGCCTTGGTGATGCCGAGGATGTAGTGCAGCATGCCCGGCCCCACGCCGGCGCCGGCAGCGGCATTGCCTGCCACGCAGTTGCTGGAGGTGACGTAGGGGTAGGTGCCATGGTCCACGTCCAGCAGCGTGCCCTGGGCGCCTTCGAACAGCAGGTTGGCGCCGTTGCGGTGCGCCTCATTGAGCTCGCGCGAGACGTCGGCCATCATGGGACGGATCTGCTCGGCCTGGCGCATCGCCTCGGCGTAGGTGCTGTCGAAGTCGACGGCCGGCGCATGGAGGTACTGGGTGAGCACGAAGTTGTGCAGTTCGAGCAGCGAGCGCAGCTTCTCGGCGAAGCGCTCGGGATACTTGAGGTCCTGCACGCGCAGCGCGCGGCGTGCGATCTTGTCCTCGTAGCTTGGGCCGATGCCGCGGCCGGTGGTGCCGATCTTGCCGGAGCCGCCCTGCTCGCGCGCCGTCTCGCGCGCCACGTCGAGCGCGGCGTGGAACGGCAGAATGAGCGGGCAGGCCTCGCTGATGCGCAGGCGCGAGCGCACCTCGACCCCGGCCTTCTCGAGGCCCTCGATCTCCTCCAGCAGCTTGGTGACCGACAGCACCACACCATTGCCGATGTAGCACTTGACGCCCGGGCGCATGATCCCGCTCGGGATGAGGTGAAGGGCCGTCTTCACGCCGTTGATGACCAGGGTGTGGCCGGCATTGTGGCCGCCCTGGAAACGGACGACGCCTTGCGAACTCTCGGTCAGCCAGTCGACCAGCTTGCCCTTGCCTTCGTCACCCCACTGGGTGCCGACCACGACCACATTGCGGCCCGTTGTCTTGTTCATCACGGCTCCATGCCTTCGGTAAAACGGAAAAAATCAGATGCTCTTGACGATCCACTGGCCCGCAGCTTCCACCAGTTCGCGGTCGCAACGGAATTCGTCGACTTCGCTCTCGTGGCCCGGCAGGACGCAGACCACGGTCTCGCCACGGCTGCGCAGCGCGGCGATCGCCGCGCGCAGTGCAGGCGCCTCGCCCCAGGGCGCGCGGATCGCCGCCTTGAGCGGATGCGGTGCTGCCGCCCGCACGAGGGCCTTGACGTCCAGGCTGAAGCCGGCCGCCGGCCGGTTGCGCCCGAACACCGCGCCGACTTCGTCGTAGCGGCCGCCACGCGCGAGTGCGTCGGCCGCCCGGCGTGCATACACGGCAAATCGCGCGCCGCTGTAGTAGGCGTAGCCTTGCAGGTCGGACAGATCGAAGGTGACGGCCGTGCCCTCGAGCTGGCCCGCCAGCCAGCGCAGGCTGGCCAGGGCCTCGTTCACCGCCGGCGTGGCCTGCAAGGCGCGGGCGGCTTCGTCCAGCACTGTCACGTCACCGTAGAGCTGCACCAGCGCCAGAAGGCCCTCGCGCGAGGAGGCCGGAAAGCGTGCGGTCAGCGACGCCAGCTCGCTTGCGTCCTTGGCCGCGAGCGCGGCATGGACCTGGGCAAGCACGGAGCCGTCGACCGGAACGCCTGCCAGCAGCGCACGCACGATGCGCACGTCGGCCAGGTCGACGCTGAGGTCGTCGACCTTGGCCGCCTTCAGGCAGGCCAGCGAGAGTTGCAGGGCCTCGAGGTCGGCTTCCAGGCCGGCATGGCCATAGATCTCGGCGCCGAACTGGAGCGGCTCGCGCGTGGCGTGGGGGCGATCGGGCCGGGTGTGCAGCACCGGGCCGCAGTAGCACAGGCGCGTGACGCCGCTGCGGTTGAGCAGGTGGGCATCGATGCGCGCGACCTGCGGCGTGGTGTCGGCCCGCAGGCCCATCATGCGGCCCGACAGCTGGTCGACCAGCTTGAAGGTCTGCAGATCCAGCGCCTCGCCCGTGCCGGTCAGCAGGGACTCCAGGTGCTCCAGCAGCGGCGGCATGACCAGCTCATAACCGTAGCCGCGCGCCGTGTCGAGCAGGTCGCGGCGGAGTTCTTCGATGTGGCGGGCCTCGGAGGGCAAGACATCGGCAATGTGATCCGGCAGGACCCAGGCTGACATGCTGTTTTGGGTGGCTGTTAAAAACGTGATTTTACCGGGCAAAACTGCCGGTCTTGCGCTGCCGCGCCACACCGCCCGTCAGGACACGAGCCACAGAAGCAGCAGGCCGCCCACGATGCTGATGAGTCCGAAGAAGCGGATCTGGCCGTCCTGCAGCGCGAGGATCTGCATGAACATGCGCCGCCACCCGCCTGGGGAAATGAACGGCATGAGCCCCTCGATGACGAGCACCAGGGCGCAGGCCGTCCAGAACGTGTCGCTGTCCACGGAAGGGCCGGGGCTGGTCAGGGCTTGCGCGGACTCTTGTCGCCCGCTGCGGCGCCACCGCCGCGGAAGGCCTTGAAGAATTCCGTGGAGGGGTCGACCACCATCACGTCGCTCTTCTTGTTGAAGCTGGCCTTGTAGGCGTCCAGGCTGCGGTAGAACTGCGCGAACTGCGGGTCGCGGCCGAACGCCTCGGCATAGATGCGCGCGGCTTCGGCGTCGCCTTCACCCTTGATCTTCTGCGCATCGCGGTAGGCATTGGCGATCGTGACCTCGCGCTGGCGGTCGGCATCGGCACGGATCTTCTCGCCCTCGGCCGCGCCGGTGGAGCGCAGCTCGTTGGCCACGCGCTTGCGCTCGGCCTCCATGCGGCGGTAGACCGATTCGGTGATCGACTCGGTGTAGTCCACCCGGGTGATGCGCACGTCCACGATGTCGATGCCCCAGGGCTGTTTGGCCGCCTTGACCTGCTCCAGGACCTCGGCCTTGACGCCGACCATCAGCGCCTCGCGCTGCGATGACAGCAGGTCCCGCACCGTGCGCTTGTTGATTTCCTGGTTGAAGGCATTGCGCACGACACCGGCCAGGCGGTTTGCGCCCGTGGCCTCGTCAAGGCCGACGTTGCGGATGTAGTCGCTCGGGCTGGTGATGCGCCAGCGCACATACCAGTCGATGATGACGGGCTGCTTCTCGGCCGTGAGGACGGGGCTGGTGTCATTGCTGTCGAGCGTCAGCAGCCGTTTGTCGATGTAGGTGACGTTCTGGAACGGCGGCGGCAGCTTGAAGTTCAGGCCGGGCTCGGTGATGACATCCTTGATCTGGCCCAGGGCGTAGACGACGCCGAACTGGCGCTGGTCGACCACGAAGAGCATGGAGCTCATGAGGGCCAGGACCACGAGGAGAGAGGTTGCGATGAAGCCGATTCTGTTCATGATGAGTTCCTCCCTCAGCGCGTATCGCGGTCACGCGTGCGGGCGCTGTCGCGCACCCGCGAATCGGTGGACAGCGAGGCAGGCGCCTGCGCCGCCGCCGTGGCGGGGGCTGCGGGTTCAGCGGCAGGCGCGGCAGCGCTCGCGCCGGCAGCCGTCATCTGCACGATCTTGTCCAGCGGCAGGTACAGCAGGTTGGAGCCCTGCTTCGAGTCGACGAGCACCTTGGTGACGCTCGAATAGATCTGCTGCATGGCGTCGGTGTACATGCGGTCGCGCGTGACCTGCGGCGCCTTCTGGTACTCGGCAAGCACCGACTTGAAGCGCTGCGCGTCACCCTGGGCCTGGGCCACGATCCGCGCCTTGTAGGCGTCGGCCTCTTCCTTCAGGCGCGAAGCCGTACCGGTGGCGCGCGGGATCACGTCGTTGGCGTAGGCCTGCCCCTCGTTCTTGGCACGCTCGCGCTCCTGACCCGCCTTGTTGACGTCGTCGAAGGCCGCCTGCACGGGCTCGGGCGCGCGCACCCCGCCCTGCTGCATGTTGACCGCCACCACCTCGATGCCGATCTTGTAGCGGTCGAGAATGGTCTGCATCAGGGCGCGCACGCGCGGAGCGATCTGCTCGCGGTCCACGCCCAGGGCCGCGTCCATGCGCATCTTGCCCACCACCTCGCGTACTGAACTTTCAGCGGCCTGGACCACCGCGTCCCCGGGATTCTTGCTCTCGAACAGGTAGGAGCGCGCGTCGTTGAGCCGGTACTGCACCGAGAACTTCACGTCGAGGATGTTTTCATCCTCGGTGAGCATGGCCGAATCGCGCAGGCCGGTGCTCTTGATGATGGTGTCCCGCCCGATGTCCACCGAACGGATCTGGCTCACGAACACGAGTTCATGGCGCTCCACCGGGTACGGCAGGCGCCAGTTGAAGCCCGCACCGACCGTGGACTTGTATTTGCCGAAGCGGGTGATGACCGCCTGCTGGCCTTCCTGGACGATGAAGAAGCCGGTGCCCAGCCAGATCAGGGCCAGAACGCCCAGGATCAGGCCGACGCCGATGCCGGCACTTTTCATGTCGGGCTGAAATCCGCCGCCACTGCCGCTGCCGCCGCCATTTCCGGCGCCCCGGTTGCCGCCCTGGCGATTGCCGCCGAAGAGCCCGCCGAGCTTGCGATTGAAGTCGCGCCAGAGTTCATCCAGATCCGGCGGCCCCTGGTTGGGGCCCTGCCCGCGCGGAGGCTCTCCTTCGGGCCGGGAGCCCTCCTGCGGTTTGTTGTCGTCGCCGCGTCCCCAGCGGGGGTCGTTCAGGTTGAACATCCCCCGGATGCGGCCTGGCAGTGCCGCCAGCCGGATGGCCCGTAGATTGAGATTCATGCGCTTTGGTTCTCTTTTTTTGGCTCGAACCCCGATTGTGCCCAATCAGGCAATGACTTCCCCAAGCGCGGGGGCTTGAAGGGCAGCCTGCGCCTCACCGCGCCGCTCAAGCACGATCCGGGCGAGAAGCTCGCGCAGTGGCGCCAGGCCTTCGCCGTCGCGCGCACTCACGAAGATCCGGGGAACGTGGACGCCGTCCAGCTCGTAGCTGTCGGCCAGCAGATGGGGACGGCGCGAGGCGTCCAGTGCGTCGAGCTTGTTGAACACCAGAACCTGCGGCACGTCGGACGCGCCGATCTCGGCCAGAACCGACTGCACATCGGCGATCTGCAGCGCAAAGTCGGGGTTGGCGGCATCGACCACGTGAAGCAGCAGGTCGGCCTCGGCCGCCTCCTCCAGCGTGGCACGGAATGCGTCGATCAGGCCGTGCGGCAGGTCGCGGATGAACCCCACCGTGTCCGACAGCGAGACGGAGCGGCCGGCTTCACCCAGATAGAGCTGCCGTGTGGTGGTGTCGAGCGTGGCGAAGAGCTGGTCCGCCGCATAGGCACGCGCCTTGACCAGGGCATTGAACAGGGTGGATTTGCCGGCATTGGTATAGCCCACGAGCGAGATGCCGAAGGCGTCGCGCCGGTCGCGCTGGCGGCGCTGGGTGGTGCGCTGGCGCTTGACCTTGTGCAGGCGCTCCTTGGTCCGCTTGATGGCCTCGCCGATCATCCGGCGGTCGAGCTCGATCTGCTTTTCGCCGGGGCCGCCGCGCACACCCGCTCCACCGGTCTGGCGTTCGAGGTGGGACCAGCGGCGCACGAGCCGGGTGCTCACATATTGGAGGCGCGCCAGTTCGACCTGGAGCTTGCCTTCGTGGCTGCGGGCGCGCTGCGCAAAAATCTCGAGGATGAGCAGCGTCCGGTCGTTGACCGGCAGGCCCAGGTGCCGCTCGAGATTGCGCTGCTGCGCCGGGCTGAGCGCCTGGTCGAACAGCACCTCGGAGGCGCCATGCATCTCGGCGAGTGTCTTGATCTCGTCGGCCTTGCCGCTGCCGACGAACAAGGCTGCATCAGGCGCCTTGCGCTTGCAGGTGATGCGGGCCACGGGCTCGAGCCCCGCCGTCTGGGCGAGCAGCCCCAACTCCTCGAGGCCGGCGTCGAAATGGGGCAAGCCGAAATCCACCCCCACCAGAATGGCGGAGGCGGACGGCTTGTCGGGCTGTGAAGGTGCGTTCAAATCAGGGTGTCTGGCGTAGGAACGTCGCCCCGTCTGCCCGCAAACCTACGGCCAAGGCGCTCAGGCGGCTCCGCCTTCTGCGCTGTCGGCAGCCGAGAAGTTCACGGCGCGTCCTGGCACGATGGTGGAGATGGCATGCTTGTAGACCATCTGGGTCACCGTGTTGCGCAGGAGGACGACGTACTGGTCGAAGGACTCAATCTGGCCTTGCAGCTTGATGCCGTTGACGAGGTAAATCGACACAGGCACGTGCTCGCGGCGCAGCGTATTGAGGAAGGGGTCTTGTAGTAATTGCCCTTTGTTGCTCACGATATTCTCCGTGTTCTGAAAAGTTGTTGTTGGAAAACACACCTTACCACAGCAATGCTGCAGTGCAAGCGAACTGCCGAGCAATTCCACACGGAAATTGCTGGGACTGGGCTGGCGCCGGCCAACCTATCCCTCCGGATGGGGCTGACGCCGGCTTCTGAAGTACCGTGTCAGTGCGCTGGCGCACGGTTGGCGCCGATGCTGCCTCTCTGAAGGGCAAGGAGCGTGCAATGGCGGGACAGTTCCCGGGCCAAGCTCCTCCCCCGGCCTTCTTTGCCTGCCTGAATCGCCCGCTCGAGCCCGATGGCCCGCTCTATCCCAATAGCCCGCTCGATCCTCAGTCCGCCTTGTCGGCGTAAGGATTGGACGAGGTCTTCATCTCGATGCGCAGCGGCGTGCCCACGAGCTTGAACTCCTTGCGGAAGCGGCCCTCCAGGAAGCGCTTGTAGGCGTCGGTCACGTGCTCCAGCGAATTGCCATGGATCACGATGACGGGGGGATTCATGCCTCCCTGGTGGGCGTAGCGCAGCTTCGGACGGAACATGCCGCCGCGCTGCGGCGACTGGAACTGCACCGCCTCCAGCAGCAGGCGCGTCAGCACCGGCGTGGGCATCTTGACGTTGGCGGAGCGATGGGCCTGGATGATGGAGGCCCACAGCGGCCCCAGGCCCTGACGCTTGATGGCCGAGATCGGGTGGATCGATGCAAACTTGAGGAAGGCCAGGCGGGTTTCCATCGAGCGCTGCAGCAGTTCACGCTGGTAGCCGTCCACCGCGTCCCACTTGTTGATGGCCACCACCACGGCACGACCGCTCTCGAGAATGTAGCCGGCGATGTGCGCGTCCTGGTCGGTGACGCCCTGGGTGGCGTCGATCAGCAACAGCACGACGCTGGCCGACTCAATGGCCTGCAGCGTCTTGACGACCGAAAACTTCTCGATCGCCTCGAACACCTTGCCCCGCCGGCGCAGGCCCGCGGTGTCGATCAGCTCGAATTTCTGGCCGTTGCGCTCGAACGGCACCGAGATCGCGTCGCGCGTCGTGCCGGGCATGTCGAACGCCACCAGGCGCTCCTCGCCAAGCCAGGTGTTGATCAGCGTGGACTTGCCTGCATTCGGCCGGCCGGCGACGGCGAGGCGGATGACACCGGCGTCGGGCTCCTCGGCCTCTTCGTCAGGATCCGGCAGCGCCAGGGGCTCCAGTGCCAGGTCCACCAGGCTGCGAATGCCCTGCCCGTGCGCCGCCGACACGGGGTACACCTCGCCGAGCCCCAGTTCATAGAACTCCGACAGTTGCACCCGCTCGGTCATGCCTTCGGCCTTGTTGGCCACGAGCACGGTCGGCTTGCCCAGGCGCCTGAGGTAGTTGGCGATGTCGTGATCCTGGGCCGACAGGCCGGATCGGGCGTCGACCACGAAGATGACCACGTCCGCCTCGGCCACTGCCTGGCGTGTCTGCTTGGCCATCTCCTTGTAGATGCCGCTCTCTGCCGTCGGCTCGAAGCCGCCGGTGTCGATGACGATGTACTCGTGCTTGCCCTGCTTGCCGTTGCCGTAGTGCCGGTCGCGCGTCAGGCCGGCAAAATCGGCCACGATCGCGTCGCGGGAGCGGGTCAGGCGGTTGAAGAGCGTGGACTTGCCGACGTTCGGGCGACCGACGAGGGCCAGTACGGGTTTCACGGTGATCCGTTCATCATTCCGGCTGGAAGCCGAACACGCCGCCGCCTCGGGTCACGACGACGAGGGTGTCGCCGGCCAGGACGGGCGCGCCGACGATCGGCGTGCCGTCGGTGGCGAGGCGGGTCAGCGGCGAGCCGTCTTCCCGGGACAGCAGATGCAAGATGCCGGTGTTGTCACCCACCACGACCGAGCGGCCGACCGACAGCGGCGCCGTCAGCACACGGTACTGCAGACGATCGGTCTGCCAGGCACGCTCACCATCCTGCCGGCGCCAGGCCACCACCTTGCCGTCACTTTCGGTGCCGAAAACAAAGCGGTCGTCGCCGTGGACGCCCTCGAAGCCATTGGCAGGCCGCGTCCACAGGAGCGTGCCGCGGGCCGCGTTGACGCAGCCGACGCTTGCCTGGAAGGCCCGTGCGCAGACCACGTCGCCCAGGCGGCTGGTGCGGCCGACCAGATCGACCAGCCGCTCGACATCATTGGTGCCGCGCGGCGAGGCAATGGGCACTTCCCAGCGGACGCCGCCGTTGAGCGGATTCAGCCCGACCAGGCGGCCCGACAGACCGACGAGCAAGGTGTCGCCCACCGCCAGCATGACACCGGGCTGCCGCAGCACGAGCGGCTCACCCGGGCGCTGCTGCTGCCACAGGCGCCGGCCGGTCTGGCCGTCGAGCGCCACCACCGAACGGTCGGCCACCAGGACGAACACCCGGCCGCCCGCGACGAACGGTGCGGTGTAGGTGCGGGCCGGCAGCTTCTGGCGCCACAGCTCGCGGCCGCCTTCGAGTGCCACGACTTCATTGGACTGGGTGACGACAGCGGCCAGACGGCCATCGGTGCCGACGCCTGCAGCGAGCGGGCCGCCGGCACTGCCGCGCCACAATTCGCGACCGTTGCGGCCGTCGATGGCGGCGACCGTGCCATCGCCCGAGGCCACCGTCACCGTGTCGCCGGACACCGCCGTCGTGAGTGCGAAGCCGACTTCCCCGATGCGCACGGCCCAAGCCTGGCGCACGCCGATGAGCGCCACATTGGGCGCCAGTTCCGCGGCCTTGGGCTTGGGCGTGCCGCCACACGCGGTGAGCACGCCTGCGACGGCGAGAGCCGTGCCCAGGGCCAGCAACCGGCCCATCGGAAGGATTGATGCGATCTTCACTTGCTGGTCTCCGTAGGCTTGCTGGCCGCAGGGCTGGCGGCGCCTGCCGCCGGATTCGGATCGACGCCCAGGGCGTTGAGCTTGACCTCCACCAGGCGCCGGTACTCGGTGCGGTCATCGAGCGCCTTCCAGGACTTCTCGAACTCGGCCCGGGCCTCGGCCTTCTTGCCCTGGAGCAGGTAGACGTCGCCCTTGCGGTCGGCCACCAGGGCCTCGAAGTCCTTGGGATAGCCCGCCGACAGCTGCTTGAGCGCCTCGTCATAGGCCTTGGCCTCGACCAGGATACCGACCAGACGCAGCCGCGCCACGGCCTGGTAGCCCTCGTCGGACGACTTGTCGATCACCCACGCCAACGCGCCCTTGGCGGCATCGGCATTGCCTTTTTCGTAGAAGGTCTTGGCCGCCAGAAGCGCCGCCTGCTGGGCGTAGGTGGTGCCGCCGAACTTGTCCTTCATGTCGTTGAGCGCTCGGTCGAGCACGCCCAGATCGCCGGACTTGGCCGCGCGCTCCACCTGGTCGTACATGGCTGCGGACTGGGCCGACTGGCTGCGGCTCCAGTAGCCGTAGAAGTTCCAGGCGGCAATGCTGCCGAATACGACGATCAGCACCCAGGTGATGAGATTGCCGTACTGCTTCCAGAAGTGCTTGAGCTGGTCGAGCTGTTCCTGTTCTTCGAGATCGAGATGTTTTGCCATGAATTAAGCCGGGATGGATCCGTCGGATTGTAGGGTGGCCGCCCAGGCGCCCGCCCCATCGAGGGGTTGCGTGTGCTGGGCGCCGCTGCCATCGCGCAGCGACTTGACGGTCACGACGCCGCGCGCGAGCTCGTCGGCGCCGAAGATCAGGGCGTGCCGGGCGCCGCTCGCGTCGGCCTTCTTGAACTGCGATTTCATGCTGCCCATGCCTTCGGGCCCGCCTGCATGCATCTGCACGCTGGCGCCCGCCGCACGCAGCGCCTGGAGGGTTCGCAAGGCGACCGGCAGCGCCGCAGCGTCGGGCACGATGGCGTAGGCGTCGGGCACCAGGGGCGGCACCTCGCGCCCCTGCTCCCGCACCAGTTCGAGCACCCGCTCCACGCCGAGCGCCCAGCCGACCGCAGGTGCGGGCTTGCCGCCGATCTGGGCGATCAGGTAGTCGTAGCGGCCGCCGGCGCAGATGGTGCCCTGGGCTCCCAGGCTGTCGGTGATGAACTCGAACACCGAGAGGTTGTAGTAGTCCATGCCACGCACCAGGCGTGGATTGACGGTGTAGGCGATGCCGTTGGCATCGAGCATGGCCTTGAGTCCGTTGAAGTGCGCAAGCGATGCCTCGCCGAGAAAGTCGATCAGCCTCGGCGCCGCTTCGACCACCGCCTTCATGGCGGGATTCTTGGTGTCCAGGATGCGCAGCGGGTTGCTGTGCAGCCGCCGGCGGGCATCCTCGTCGAGCACATCGGCATGCTGCTCGAAATGCGCGATCAGCTGCGCCCGGTGCTGGCGCCGCTCGTCGGATTGCCCCAGGCTGTTGATCTCGAGACGCACGCCCTGCAGGCCCAGCTCCTTCCAGAGGGCGTCGGCCAGCAGGATGATCTCGGCGTCGACGTCCGGTCCGGCAAAGCCCAGGGCTTCGGCGCCGATCTGGTGGAACTGGCGGTAGCGGCCGCGCTGCGGGCGCTCGTGGCGGAACATCGGCCCCATGTAGTACAGGCGCTTGCCGCCCTCGTACAGCAGCGAGTGCTCGGCGACCGCGCGCACGACGCCGGCCGTGTTCTCGGGGCGCAGGGTGAGGTGCTCGCCATTGAGCTTGTCCTCGAAGGAGTACATCTCCTTCTCGACGATATCGGTCACTTCCCCGAGGCCGCGCACGAACAGCGGCGTGGGCTCCAGAATGGGCGTGCGGATGTTGCGGTAGGCGTAGCGCGCCATCAGCGCGCGCACCTTGGCCTCCAGCCACTCCCAGCGCGCCGAGTCCGGCGGCAGGATGTCGTTCATGCCCTTGACGGCAGTCAGTTTCTCCGTCTTCACGGCGGTCGGTTTCTCGGACATAGGAAAAGAGGCGTCAGGCGGTTTCGGCAACCGGCTGGTTGCCGAAACGCTTCTCGATGTAGTTTTCGACGAGCTGATGGAACTCGCCCGCGATGTTGTCACCGCGCAGGGTCAAGGCCTTCTCGCCGTCGATGTAGACCGGCGCGGCAGGCGCCTCACCGGTGCCCGGCAGGCTGATGCCGATGTCCGCATGCTTGCTCTCGCCCGGGCCATTGACGATGCAGCCCATGACGGCCACCTTCATCTTCTCGACGCCCGGGTACTTCTTGCGCCACACCGGCATCTGGGCCCGCAGGAAGTCGTCGATCTGCTTGGCGAGTTCCTGGAAGGTGGTGCTGGTCGTGCGGCCGCATCCGGGGCAAGCCGTCACGCTCGGCACGAAGCTGCGCAGGCCCAGCGCCTGCAGGATCTCGGAGGCGATGACAACCTCCTGGGTGCGCGACTCGCCCGGCTGCGGGGTGAGCGAGACCCGGATGGTGTCGCCGATGCCTTCCTGCAGCAGGATGGACAGGGCCGCTGCCGAAGCGACCGTGCCCTTGGTGCCCATGCCGGCTTCCGTCAGACCCAGGTGCAGCGGGTAGTTGCAGCGGCGGGCCAGTTCGCGGTAGACCGCGATCAGGTCCTGCACGCCACTGACCTTGCAGGACAGCAGGACCTGGTTCGGCGCGAGGCCGAGTTCGGTGGCACGGCGCGCAGAATGCAGCGCCGACGTGATCAGGGCCTCGTACATGACCTGGCGTGCATCCCAGGGCTCGGCGCGCCGGCTGTTGGTGTCCATCAGGCCTGCCAGCAGCTCCTGGTCGAGGCTGCCCCAGTTGACGCCGATGCGTACCGGCTTGTTCCATCGGGCCGCGACCTCGACCATCTGGCTGAACTGGCGGTCGTGCTTGTCGCCCTTGCCGACGTTGCCCGGGTTGATCCGGTACTTGGACAAGGCCTGCGCGCAGTCCGGAAACTCCGTGAGAAGGCGGTGGCCGTTGTAGTGGAAGTCACCGATCAGCGGCACGTCGATGCCCATGCGGTCGAGCTGTTCGCGGATGTACGGAACCGCCTGGGCCGCCTCGGGCGTGTTGACGGTGATGCGCACCAGCTCGGAGCCGGCGATCGCCAGTTCCTTGACCTGGATGGCCGTTCCCACGGCGTCGACCGTGTCGGTGTTGGTCATGGACTGCACCCGCACCGGCGCATCGCCCCCCACCGTGACCACGCGTGAGCCCCAGGCGACGCTGGCTTGAAGGGAGCGCCGCGCCTTCGGCGCAGCCGGCTCGACGGGCAGGCATTCGGATGACATGGCTTACTTGACCTCGAAACGCGCGACATTGTCACGCGACAGGGGCGCCAGATCGAGCGGCTTGCCGCGCACCTGGACCTGCGTTGAATCGGCCTTGCCGACGACGACCGACAGGGGCACGGCGCCGCTGGCCCCGACGACTTCTCCCGGCGCCAGCGTCTTGCGCAGCGCCACCGTGCCTCGCGCGTCGGTGACTTCGACCCAGGACTCCTGTCGGGCCTTGAAGGTCACGAGGCCCGATGCGACAGCGGGTGCAGGCGCCGACGCCTGCGCCACGGACGGGGCCGCAGGCGTGACGACGAGCGTCGGACTCGCCACCGTCGGCGTGGACAAGGCAACCGACGGGGACAGCGCCACCGGCGGCGCGAGCGTGGCGGTCGCTGCCGCGGGGGCACTGGCGACCGGCAGGGCTTCGGGCGCCGCCAGTGTCGCCCCGGGCGCGCCAGCCACTGCCGAAGCGGAAACCTCGGGCACCATGGCGGTACCGGGCGGCGTTGCAACGGGCGGCGCTTCGACCGCCACGGTCGGTGCCGCCGATGGGGACGAAGCCAGCGAGCCGGCGCGCTGAATGTCGGGAAGAAAGATCAACACCAGGGCGCCCAGCAGAAGCGCCAGGACCGCCAGCACGGCCGGGCGGGACATCTGGTCCCACAGCGACGGCCCGGGACCGTCGCTCGGTGCCCGGAACGGTGCGTTGATGCCGGAGCTGTCATGCACCAGACGCGGCGCGGCGGTCTGCGGCAGGCGCTCGAGAATCGGCGCCGGGTCCACCTTGAGGCTGCGGCACACACTGGAGGCCAGGGCCCGGACGAACACGGCGTCCGGCAACAGGTCGAACCGGTCGGACTCAAGCGCCTCCAGCTTCTTGACCGGCACCTTGAGCGACACCGCCAAAGCCGCGATGTGCAGGCCCGCCGCCTCACGCGCCTGGCGGAGCATGGCGCCGGCGGAGGCACCTTGCGGCGACATGCCGGCGGACGTGTCGACGGCCCCCTCCTCACTCATTGAACGCCCCTCGTTCATACGCCGCCAGTTCGCGGGACTGCGGGAATCTGCGCTTGAGCTGGTCGACCAGCTGCTGCATGGCGACACGGTCGTCCAGACGCCGCTCGACACGGATGCCCAGCCAGAGCGTCTCGGCGTTGGCCAGTTCGCTGTTGTTCAGGCGCCGGATGTAGAACTGGGCGCGGCCGAACTCGCCCCGCTTGTAGAGCAGATTGGCCAGGTTGTAGCCGGTGATCGGATTGGCGGCGTCGAGCTCGTAGGAGCGCGCCAGCGTGCGCTCGGCCTCGGCGGTCTGCCCGGCGCGCGCCTGGCACACGCCCCGGGCCATCAGCGTCTTGGCCGAATCGCCGTAGACCGGGCTGGACAGCGCCTGCGCGAAGCTCTGGTCGGCCTCGGCGTAGCGGGACTGCTGACAGAGGAACCAGCCGAAGTTGTGCAGCGTGTCGGCGTCGCGCGGATTGAGCGCCACCGCGCGGCGGAAGCTCTCTTCCGCCAGGCGCGGGTCGTTGAGCCGCATGTAGATGAGGCCGCGAAGGTTGTAGGCATCGGCAAAGCTCGGGTCCGATGCAATGGCCTGCTTGAGCTCGTCAAGCGCCACGGTGGTCTGCCCCTGCTCGTAGTAGCCGGACGCGAGCTGAAGACGGATACGGGCCCGCTTGCGGGCCTCGGGCTCGTCGGAGTCGGTCACGATGTCGGCACGAGGGCCCGACGAGGCGCCCGACGGACCACTGGCCGCGCAGCCGGAGATGGCGGTGAAGGCCAGCACGGCGTAAGCGCAGAGCCACAGCCTGCGCGCCAGTGAACCGCTTCCCGCGCCGGAACTCCGGAGATCGGCCGAAAGACAACCCGAAAAGAATCCTGTCATGACTTCAGAGCCTCCTGGTCCCGGGCCTGTACTGCCCCGGCTGGTTTGAGCATCACCACGCGCCGCTGCGCCATGCGCTCGCCCACGCGGGTGCGGTCCTGGACGTCTCCGGCCAGTTGCCCGCAGGCCGCGTCGATGTCGTCGCCGCGTGTCTTGCGCACGGTGGTGACGATACCAGCATCGCTCAGGATTTTGGCGAAAGCGAGGACCTGATTGTGCGGCGAGCGGGTCAGGCCCGACTCGGGAAAAGGATTGAAGGGGATGAGATTGAACTTGCAGGACACGCCCTGCCCCTGGCGCGCTCGCCGCACCAGGCTGACCAGCTCGCGCGCATGCTCGGGCTGATCGTTGACGCCGTCGAGCATGCAGTACTCGAAGGTGATGAAATCGCGCGGCGCGTGCGCCAGGTAGCGGCCGCAGGCTTCCATCAGCTCATCGAGCGGGTACTTGCGGTTGAGCGGAACCAGGTTGTCGCGCAGGGCATCGGTCGGTGCATGCAGCGACACGGCCAGCGCCACCGGACAGTCCGCGCCGAGCCGGTCGATCATCGGCACCACGCCCGAGGTGGAGACCGTGACACGGCGGCGCGAGAGGCCATAGCCGTGGTCATCGAGCATGGTGCGCAGCGCCGGCACCAGGGCGCTGTAATTCTGCAGCGGCTCGCCCATGCCCATCATGACGACGTTGGAGATCACGCGCTCCCCGCCGGTCTTCAGATGCGTGCGCAGGAAATGCTCGGCAAACCACAACTGGGCAACGATCTCGCCCGTGGTGAGGTTGCGGCTGAAGCCCTGGTGGCCTGTGGAGCAGAACCGGCAGCCTACGGCGCAGCCGGCCTGGGACGAGATGCACAGCGTGCCACGGTCGTCTTCGGGGATGAACACCGTCTCGACCGCATTGCCCTGGCCGACGTCGAACAGCCACTTGATGGTGCCATCGGCCGAGTCGTGTCGCGAGAGAACCGCCAACGCCTGGACGCTGGCCGCGCCCTTGAGCTTTTCGCGCAGCGACTTGGCCAGATCGCTCATGCGGTCGAAGTCCGACTCGCCACGCTGGTGAATCCAGCGGAACAGCTGCGTGGCCCGGAAGCGTTTTTCTCCGAGCCGCTCGCAAAAGGCGGCCAAACCCTCGAGATCGAAGTCGAGCAGGTTGGCCGTCATGTCATGCGGGCCTGCTCCCTCAGCGGGAGTAGACGTTCATGCCGGGGAAGAAGAACGCCACTTCACCCTTGGCGGTCTCGACAGCGTCGGAGCCATGGACGGCATTCGCGTCGATGCTGTCGGCGAAGTCGGCGCGGATGGTGCCGGCAGCGGCCTTCTTGGGATCGGTGGCGCCCATCAGGTCGCGGTTCTTGAGGATGGCGCCTTCGCCTTCGAGCACCTGGATCATCACCGGGCCGGAGATCATGAATTCGACGAGGTCCTTGAAGAAGGGGCGCTCCTTGTGCACGGCATAGAACTGCTCGGCTTCGCCGCGCGACAGATGCGCCATCTTGGCGGCAACGATCTTGAGGCCGGCAGCCTCGAATCGCGCGTAGATCTGGCCGATCACGTTCTTCGCCACGGCGTCGGGCTTGATGATGGAGAGGGTGCGTTCGATAGCCATGTTGGATTCCTGAGCTTGAAGTTTTGAAGTCGTTTTTGCGGCAATGCGCAAAGCCTGCGATTTTAACCCGGCAGGGTGTGGCCCCGAGGAGCTTGTGACAAATGTTTGCGTCCGGGGACGCGTGGCCCGGACCTTCGGGAGGCCGACCCTGCCGCCGACGGCAGGTCGGGCAGCCGCTGCGGCGGTCGCCTTCAGCGTCCGCCGCGGCCGCCTCCGCGTCGCGGCCCGCCGCCTGCGCCGCCCCGGCGCTGTCCCTGCCCGCCCTGCCCCAGGCGTTTACGGCAGTATCTGTAGGCGCCGCTGTAACCCTATGATGTCTTAATCGGGTCCCGCTGCCCAACCTGGCCGCCCTGCCCTCCTTGGCGGCTGCCCCGGTCATTGCCGCGAGACCGCTTGGGCGCGCTGGTGGACGTGGTGAGCGGGTCGGGAATCGGGCCGCTGTCCCGACCGCTGTCCCGTGAGCCGTCGCCGCGCGGCCCGGGGCCATTGCGGCCACCGCGCCGGCGATTGCGGCCCTGGCCCTTGCCCGCGCCGTCGTTTCGCCCGCCCGGCCCTTCGGCCGGCCCCCGGCGAGGCGCGGCGTCGGCGCCTGCGGCGCGCATCAGTGCGCGGATGTCGGCGTCGTCCAGTTCCATCCAGGCGCCGCGCTTGAGTCCGCGCGGCAGCAGCATGGCTCCGTAGCGGATGCGGATCAGGCGGCTGACCGCATGGCCCACGGCTTCCAGCATGCGCCGAACTTCGCGGTTGCGGCCTTCTGAGATGGTGACGCGGTACCAGTGGTTGGAGCCTTCGCCCCCGCCGTCTTCGATCGATCCGAACTGGGCCAGGCCATCGTCGAGCTGGACGCCCTGCAGCAGCCGCTCCTTCTCGTCACTCGACAGCGCACCGAGCACGCGGACCGCGTACTCGCGCTCCAGGCCGAAGCGCGGATGCATCAGCTTGTTGGCCAGCTCACCGGAACTCGTGAACAGCAGCAACCCTTCGGTGTTCAGGTCGAGCCGGCCCACGGACTGCCACTTGCCCTGGTAGAGCTTGGGCAGCTTGCGAAAGACGGTTGGCCGGTTCTGCGGGTCGTCATGGGTGACCACTTCGCCCACAGGCTTGTGATAGGCAATGACGCGGGCCGGCGGCGGCTCGATGCGCACGCGGATCGGCTTGCCATTGACCTTGATCTGGTCGCCGAACTGGATGCGCTGGCCGATGTGCGCCGGCTCGTTGTTGACCGAGATGCGCCCTTCCATGATGAGCTGCTCCATCTCGAGTCGCGAGCCGAGCCCGGCCTGGGCCAGCACCTTGTGAAGCTTGGGCGTCTCGGCCTGGGGGGCGAGCACGCGCTTGGCCATCTCGGCGTCGGGCACGTCGTCGTCCGCATCGAACTGGCCGGACACGACGTCGGAAAACCGGATGGGCGCAGGCGTTGCGCGTGCAGCGCGATCACGCCGTTCGCCACCTGCTCGCGCCGGCCTTCGTTCGGCATCGTCCTCCTCGTCGGTCTCCTCGTCGGGGTCATCCTCCGGATTTCGTCCGGCGTCCTCCTGCCCATCGGCACCGAGGCTCGGACGGGAAGCGGCCGAGGCGCCCTCGCGGGCGCTGTCCGTCACATCGCGCGGACCCGGCACGCCGCTGCCGGATTCCGGCTCCGGCGTGTCGCCCGCGTTGGCCGGGATCGCAGGCAGATCGGCCTTGACGCCCGGCAACGACTCGTCGGTCTGCGGTTCGTCATGAGGCTTGGCGTCGCCGGAGCTGGAGGGAGTCATGAAGTGGGTCCTGTGGGGTCGGCCGCTGCATCGGGCATGGGCTCGGCGGGATCGGTCGACGAAGTCGTCTCGGGCGGATCGGCTGGCGAGACCGTCGACTCAGGCTCTTGAGCGTCTGCCGCCGTGTCTGGCGTCTCTTGCGCCGTCTCTTGCGCCGTTTCTTGCGCCGTTTCTGCTGCAGTTTCTGGTGCCGGGCCTTCGCCCGTCTCTTCGGTGATCTCTTCGTCCACCTCTTCGGCCTCCGCATCGCCTTGCGTCACAACCGATGGCGCATGCGCAGCATCCGTCAGGGATTCCAATGACCCGGCGGCGTCCGACGAGGGCTCAATGTCCATGGGCAATGCCGCCTGCGCCTCGTCGGGCGTCAGACCCAGCGCCTCCAGCGCGCCGGCCTGCGGATGGGGAGACTCCAGCGCCGGCAGCTTGTCCAGCGAGTCAATGCCCAGGTCGTCCAGGAACTGGCGCGTCGTCGCATACAGCGCCGGCCGGCCGGCGGCCTCGCGATGGCCGATCACCTCGATCCAGCCACGGTCCTCGAGCTGCTTGATGATGAGCGTGTTGATGGTGACGCCGCGAATGTCTTCCATGTCGCCGCGGGTGACCGGCTGGCGATAGGCAATGATGGCCAGCGTCTCGAGCGTGGCCCGCGTGTACTTCGGCGGCTTTTCGGGATGCAGCCGGTCGAGGTATTCCCGCATCTCCGGCCGGCTCTGGAAGCGCCAGCCCGTGGCCACGTTCACGAGTTCCACGCCGCGCCGGGCCCAGTCGTTCTGCAGGTCCTCCAGCAGCGTCTTGATCGTGTCGGCGCCCAGTTCGTCGTTGAACAGGACACGCATGTCCCGCACCTGCATGGGCTGCTGCGAACAGATCAAGGCTGTTTCGAGGACGCGCTTGGCATCCGCCGTATTCATGATGTGCAGTTTTCCGGGAAAAGGCGCCACGGGGCGCGTTTCGGTTCGGACGTTGCCGCCGGGCCTCACCGGCCCTGCAACGCGCGCCACCAGCAGCTGTGCTTCGGGCGTCTCGGCCCCGCAGGGCCTTCAGGCGCGATTGTACAGGCCCCACTGGGCCAGCGCGGCTTCCATGTCGGCCGGCAAATCGGACAGAAACGCGAGCGGCCGCCCCGTCACAGGGTGCGCAAAAGCAAGGCGCCGGGCATGCAGGGCCTGCCGCGCCATGCCCGCCGCAGGCGCACCGCCGTACAGTTCATCGGACACCAGCGGGTGGCCGATGGACGCCATGTGCACCCGGATCTGGTGGGTCCGTCCGGTGTGCAGCGCGCAATGGACCCAGCAACCCTGCGCGGCATTGTCCAGCAGGGTCAGCGTGGTAGCCGCCGGCTTGCCGGGCTGCTGCGCCAGATCGACCACCGCCATCCGCAACCGGTTGCGCGGGTCCCGTCCGATGGCCGCCTCGACCCGCCGCGAGTTCGCGCCGCGCCACGGACCGTGCGCCAGGGCAAGGTACTCGCGGCTGACCTCGCGCGCCGCGATCATCCGCACGAGGCTGTCCATCGCCGCACGCGTGCGGGCGACCACCATCAGGCCGCTGGTGTCCTTGTCGAGCCGATGCACGATGCCGGCGCGCGGCACGCCCTGCGCCAGGGGGTCGCGCGCCAGCAGGCCGTTGAGCAGGGTGCCGCTCCAGTGCCCGGGCGCGGGATGGACCACGAGGCCCGCCGGCTTGTCGATCACCAGCAGATGCTCATCTTCGTGGAGGACGTGCAGCGGCATCGGCTCGGGCTTGAAGGCCTGGCTCTGCGGCGTCGGGCGCAACTCCACCGCGATGCGATCGCCGACCTTCAGGCGCAGCGCCGGTCGCGATGCCACGGCGCCTTGGACGGCCACCGCGCCGGCATCGATCAGTTGCTGCAGGTAGCTGCGGGAAAACTCGGGCACGAGTCGGGCGAGCGCCCGGTCGAGCCGCTCGCCGTGGTCGCCAGCGCTGGCCACGACGGTGCGCACCTCGACCTCCGCGCCTGTGTCCGCAGCGTCCAGGACCTCGTCCGCCAGGGCGTCTTCGCCGGTCGCGGCGGGGTCGGTCGATATAATGAATTTGCCCTGTTTCAAGAAGGTTGCCAGTGATGCTTCGTGTCAAATTATCGGTCGTACCCGCATTGCTGCTGGCTGGCGCGGCCGCGCTGCTGTCGGCCTGCTCTTCCACCCCGGTCGACGAGACGGCGGGCTGGAGCCCCAACAAGATCTACGCCGAAGCCAAGGACGAGATGAACTCGAACGCCTGGGACAAGGCGGTCAACCTCCTGGAAAAGCTCGAGGGCCGCGCCGCCGGCACCCCGCTCGCCCAGCAGGCCCAGCTTGAAAAGGCGTATGCGCAGTACCGCGGCGGCGAACAGGCCCAGGCCATCGCGACGCTCGACCGCTTCATGAAGCTGCACCCGGCCAGTCCCGCGCTCGACTATGCGCTCTATCTCAAGGGCGTCGTGAACTTCAACGACAACGTCGGCTTCTTCTCGTTCCTGACCCGGCAGGATCTCTCGGAGCGCGACCAGAAGGCCGCCAAGGAATCGTTCGAGGCGTTCAAGGAGCTTGCGGCGCGCTTTCCCGAGTCCCGCTACACGCCGGATGCGCGTGCGCGCATGACGTACATCGTCAACTCGCTGGCCCAGTACGAGGTCCACGTCGCGCGCTATTACTACACGCGGGGCGCCTATGTGGCCGCGATCAACCGGGCGCAGGTGGCGATTACCGATTACCGCGACGTGCCGGCACTGGAAGAAGCCCTGTTCGTGATGATGCGCTCCTACGACGCCCTGGGCATGAGCCAGCTGCGCGACGACACCCGCCGCGTGATGGAGAAGAGCTACCCGCAAAGCGAGTATCTGAGCCGGGGCTTCAAGTCCAGCCAGGATCCGTGGTGGAAGTTCTGGTGAGCGCCTCCAGCGCCTCGTCGAATTCCTCCGCCGACTGAAGCCTTCGCATCGGCGGCAACGCCGCCAGCAGGCGCCGGCCGTAGCCCATGGTGGCCAGCCGGCTGTCACACACCACCAGAATCCCGCTGTCGGACTCCCGGCGGATCAGCCTGCCGGCGCCCTGCTTGAGCGCCACCGCCGCTTCCGGCACGAAGTAGTCATTGAACGCGCTTCGGCCCGCCTCTTCGAGCCGCTTCGAACGCGCCTCGACCAGCGGGTCATTGGGCGGCGGAAACGGCAGCTTGTCGATGATCACGAGCTGCAAGGCATCGCCCGGAATGTCCACCCCTTCCCAGAACGAGGCCGATGCCACCAGGACGCAGCCCGGGCGACCGCCCGAGTCCGCCTCGCGGAAGCGCTCCATCAGCCTGCGCTTGGGCCACTGGCCCTGGACCAGCACCTCGACCTCGCCGGACGACTCGAAGCGTGCCTGCAAGGCCTCGCCGATGGTCCGCAGCGCGCGCAGCGTGGTGGTCAGCACCATCGTGCGTCCCCCGAGCCGCTGCACAGCCTCGGCTGCCAGGATGGCCACCTGCGCGCTGTGCCCGGGGTCATTGGGCCGAACGATCTGCTGCGGCACGTAGACGGCGGCCTGCCGGGCATAGTCGAACGGGCTGCCCACCTGCAACACCTCGGCCTCCTCAAGGCCGCAGGGTTCGGTGAACCAGCGCAGGCGCGGGTCGTCGCCCAGCGTGGCGGAGGTGAATATCCAGCTGCGCGCTCCCGCATCTTCCTGCGGGGCCGGGGAAGCCCCGGTCTGCGGCGTCTCGCCGTACTTGAGCAGGCGGGTCTTGACGGCTTGAGCGATGTCGAGCGGCGACTCGACCAGACGGAGCTGATTGCCGACGTCGACCCAGCGCACCGAGCCCGCCTCGCAATCCCGGCCGAAGCGCTCCGCGCGTTCGGCGAAGGCGGCGGCGCGCTCATGCAGGCGCGGAAAGTCGGGCGCGATCTCGCTGACCGTGTCGAGCGCCGTCATCGCCTGCAGGCAGGCTTCGTGAACGCCGTCCACCGCGGCAGCCCACGCCTGCGCGTCCACGCTCTCGGGCGCGCGCCCGGTCCAGCGCAGCTTGGTGCCGGGCCAGGCCTTGCCCACGACGAGCCGCAGCTCCCGCGCAGAACGCTCGACGGCCGACACCACGGCCTGCCAGTCCACCAAACCCCGCGCCAGCTGAAGCCCGGCCGCCAGCATGTCGCGAGCGAAGTCCAGCACCTGCCCGGTCGTCAGTTGCGTACCGAGGAACTGGACACCGGTTTCATTGAGCTGGTGCGCCTCGTCGAAGATCGCCACGCGGACGCTGGGCAGCAGCTCGGCCATGCCCGACTCGCGCACGGCCAGATCGGCAAAGAAGAGATGGTGGTTGATCACCACCACATCGGCCGCCAGCGCTTCGCGCCGCGCGAGGTTCACATGGCAGGACCGGAACTTCGGGCATTGCGAGCCGAGACAGTTGTCCCGCGTCGATGTGATCAGCGGGATGACGGGTGAGCGTTCGTCCAGGCCCGGCAGTTCGGCCAGGTCGCCGGTGCGTGTGATCCGGGCCCATTCCTCGACCTTGGCCAGAGTCCGCACCGCCGTGCGGTCGGGCAGCGTGGCGTCGCGCCGGGCCAGCTCCATGCGATGCAGGCACAGATAACTGCCCCGTCCCTTGAGCAGCGCCGTGCGCACGGGAAGGCCCAGCGCGTCGACCAGTCGCGGCAGGTCGCGCCCGAAGAGCTGGTCCTGCAGGGTCTTGGTCGCCGTCGACAGAAGCAGCCGCTCGCCGCTGAGCAGCGCCGGCACGAGGTACGAGAAGGTCTTGCCCACGCCGGTGCCCGCTTCCACCACGAGCACGCCGCCGTGCTCGATGGCGCGCGCGACGGCCAGGGCCATGTCGGTCTGGCCCTGACGCGGCTGGAAGTGCTCGGCGGCGCGTGACAGCACGCCCCCCGGGGCAAAGGCTTCGCGGACCAGCGGTCCGAGCCCCAGTTCGGGATCGGAACTCGTCACGCGGGTTCTTTGGGGTCGAGCGCCAGTTCCAGGCGATGGATCTGGTCGCGCAAGGCCAGGCGCCGCTTCTTCAGACGCTGTACCATCAGCTCGTCGAGCGGCGTGGCCTGGCTGAGCCGGTCGATCATGGCGTCGAGGTCGGCGTGTTCGATGCGCAGCTCGATCAAGTGCCGTTCGGGTGAATGCAGATTGGTGTCCAAAGCTTCTACAGGGGCCATTCGCGGCTGCCTTCCGGGTTCGTTTGATAATACGTGTTTCAGGGTGATTAATCGAGCGCCAAATCCGGGCTGCGGCGCTCCCAGCACAACGACATGAGCAAGGGCTATCGACTCACAGCGTCCACCGGCATCCACAAGGGTGACCGCGAGTACCAGCAGGATCAGGTGACCCTGCTCAATCACGCGCGCCTGCCGGGCTGCGTGCTCGGCGTCGTGGCCGACGGCATGGGCGGCCGCAGCGGCGGACGCAAGGCATCCGATCAGGTCATGATGACGGCCCGCCAGCTGTTCGACCGCTACTCACCCGAGCACGACGATGCACCGTCGATGCTCAAGCAGATGGTGCAGGAAGCCCACATCGTCATCAAGCTGACGGCCATCTCGTCGGAGCAGGAGCCTCACAGCACGATCGCCGCCTTCCTGATCAACCCGGCCGGCGACTGCCACTGGATCCATGCGGGCGATTCGCGGATCTACCACTTTCACGGCAACAAGCTGGTGCGCCGCTCGATGGACCACTCCTACGTGCAGACCCTGGTCGACCGCGGCGAGATCACCGAGGAGGAAGCCAACGTCCACCCGCAATCCAACATTCTGATGGGCTGCCTCGGCACCGAGGAAGACCCGCCGATGGACGTGCACTTCATCCCGCAGCTGCGGCCAGGCGACGTGCTGATGGCCTGCAGCGATGGCGTCTGGCACTATTTCAGCCCGAACGAGCTGGGCTCGGTCCTGTCCTCCCTGTCGCCGCGCGAAGCCACCGAGTTCCTGATCGAGAAAGCGCGCTCGCGCGGGCGCGGAGGCGGTGACAACCTCTCGCTGGTGATCGTCAAGCTCGAGCCGCTGGCGCCTGAAAAGCCCGCGCCGATCAATCTGTCGAAACTGCCGCCGCTGACTCGCTAGGGTTTTTGCGTCTGCAGGGCGTGCCGGCCAAGCGGCCGCCGGATCCACCGGCTCAGGGTCCTCAGGACGCGCCGGGCACCGGCGGCAACGGCTTGGCGGGTGGCTTGGTCCGCTCTGCCGCCTTCTTCTCGGCACGCGCCCGGCGCTCGGCAGCATCTCGCTGCCGGGCCTCGTATTCCGCAGCCTTGCTGCTGGCCGAAGCCGCCTTGGCCGAGCGGGATGCGGCCTTGTCCGCAGACTCCTGCTCCCGGCCCAACTGGGCCTGGACACGGGAACGCGCCTTCTCGCGGCTCTCCTCGGCGGCCTTCTGCTTGTCTGCGGCCTTGTCGTCGCGGGCCTGCTGATTCGCCAGCGCCTTCGCCCGGCGGTCTTCGGCTTCCTGCAGCTTCTGAGGCGAGGACTTGTCCTCGATCCGCTGCAGGGCTTCGGCGCCGCGGCGCTTGCGCTCAGCGTCGTTGAGCGAGAGGTCCTGGCGCCGCAGGTCGGCCAGGGTCTCTCGACGTCGTACCCGCACGTCGTTCAGGCAGTCATTGACGGCAAACTTCTTGTAACAGGCCTTTTCCTCGACGCCGAAACGCGACTCGGCTGCGGCGCGCTCGCTGGCGATGCGATTGCGCTCGGCCTGCAGCGCCGACGGCGAAGCCTCCGCAGGCGCGGACCCGGGTGGCACGGCGGGCAAAGGCGCCTGTGCCTGGGCAAGGGCCGCACCCTGGATCGCCAGAAGCAGCAGAAAGCAACGAACTCGGTTCATGTGAGGCCAGTATCCACCAGTCGCCGGTCCAGCGCGAGGAACTCGGCGGATTGCATTTCGTTGAGTCGGGATACCGTGCGCGGAAATTCGTGCGCCAGCGGCCCTTCGGTGTACAACGCCTCAGGTGCCACCTCGGCCGACATGATGAGCTTGACGCGCCTGTCGTACAGCACATCCACCAGCCAGGTGAACCGGCGGGCTTCGGACGCCATGCGCACCGGCATGACCGGCACATCGCTGAGCAGCACCGTATGAAACTGGGAGGCGATCTCGAGGTAGTCGTTCTGCGAACGCGGACCGCCGCACAGCGTGGCAAAGTCGAACCAGACCACCCCGCCCGCCTTGCGTCGCGCCCGGATCTCGCGCTGCTCGATGTGCAGCACGGGATCCTCGTCGCGCGACTCGGCAAGCCGGTCGAATGCATCGCTCATCTCCGCATCCGCCTGCGGCCCGAGCGGCGTATGGTAGAGCTTGACCTGCTGCATCGTGCGGCGCCGGTAGTCGGTGCCGTTGTCGACGTTGATGACTTCCAGACGGTCGTTGAGCAGTGCAATCGCCGGCAGGATGCGGTCGCGATGCATGCCGCCCGGGTATAGCCCGTCGGGCGCAAAGTTGGAGGTCGTGACGAAGCCGACGCCGTTGTCGAACAGCGCATCCAGCAGGCGGTGCAGGATCATCGCGTCGGTGATGTCGGCCACGTGGAATTCGTCGAAGCACAGCAGCCGATAGCGCTTGGCCATGCGCCGCCCCAGCTCGTCCAGCGGATCGGGCCGGCCCTTGAGCTCGGCCAGCTCGCGGTGCACCTCGCGCATGAACTCGTGAAAATGCAGACGCGTCTTGCGCCGGATGGGCACGGCGTTGTAGAAGCAGTCCATCAGAAAGCTCTTGCCGCGCCCCACCCCGCCGTACATGTAGACGCCGCGCGGCACGGCCGGCCGGTGGATGAGCTTCTTCAGCGCATTGGAGCGCTGCTCCTTGAATGCCGCCCATTCACGGGCGCAGCGCTCAAGCGCTTCGACTGCCTTGAGTTGCGCGGGGTCACTCTGGTAACCCCGCGCGGCCAGTTCGGCCTGGTACTGCTCGAGAACCGACGTCACGTCAGAAGTTCAGGGTCCGCTTGTCGACGGCGAGCGCGGCTTCCTTCGTGGCTTCCGACAGCGACGGATGCGCGTGGCAGATGCGCGCGATGTCCTCGCTGCTGGCGCGGAACTCCATGGCCACCACGGCCTCGGCAATCAGCTCGCTGGCCATCGGCCCCACGATATGCACGCCCAGGATTTCGTCCGTGGCCGCGTCGGCCAGGAACTTCACCATGCCGGTCGTGTCGCCCAGCGCCCGGGCCCGCCCGTTCGCCATGAACGGGAAGGTGCCGGCTTTGTATTTGACGCCGGCCGCCTTGAGCTGCTGCTCGGTCTGGCCGACCCAGGCGATCTCGGGGCTGGTGTAGATGACCCACGGAATGGTGTTGAAGTTGACGTGCCCGTGCTGGCCTGCAATGCGCTCGGCCACCGCCACGCCCTCCTCCTCGGCCTTGTGGGCCAGCATCGGGCCGCGGACCACGTCGCCCACTGCCCAGACGCCGGGCAGATTGGTCTTGCAGTCTGCGTCGACGACGATCGCACCACGCTCGTCGAGCTTCAGGCCCACGGCCTCGGCATTGAGGCCGATGGTATTGGGCACCCGGCCGATCGAGACGATGAGCTTGTCCACGTCCAGGGTCTGCGCGCCGCCCTTGGCGTCGGTGTAGGCGATGGAGACGCCCTTCTTGCCGGACTTGATCTCGCCGACCTTCACGCCCAGTTCGATCTTCAGTCCCTGCTTGTCGAAGGCCTTCTTGGCTTCCTTGGCGATCTGCTCGTCCACCGCGCCCAGGAACGTGGGCAGGCCTTCGAGAATCGTGACTTCCGAGCCCAGGCGGCGCCAGACCGAGCCCATTTCCAGACCGATCACGCCCGAGCCGATGAGGCCGAGCTTCTTCGGCACCGCGCCGATGCGCAGGGCGCCGTCGTTCGACAGGACGTTCTCCTCGTCGAACGGTGTGCCCGGCAGGGCCCGCGCATTGGAGCCCGTTGCCACGATGATGTGCTTGCCCACGAGCGTCTCGCTGGCGGCGCCGGCCACCTGGATCTCGTAGCCGGCCTCGGCCTGCTTCACGAAGGAGCCGCGGCCGTGGAAGAACGAGACCTTGTTCTTCTTGAAGAGGAACAGGATGCCGTCGTTGTTCTGCTTGACCACCGTGTCCTTGCGCTTGAGCATCTGGCCGACGTCCAGGCCCAGGCCCTTGACCTCGATGCCATGCTCGGCAAAGTGCTTGCCGGCGTGCTCATAGTGCTCGGACGACTGCAGCAGCGCCTTGGAGGGGATGCAGCCCACGTTGGTGCAGGTGCCGCCCGGGGCCGGGCCGCCCTTTTCGTTCTTCCACTCGTCGATGCAGGCGGTGTTGAAGCCCAGCTGCGCCGCGCGGATGGCGGCGATGTAGCCACCGGGACCGCCACCGATGACGATCACGTCGAATTGCTTGCTCATGGCCGGTCCTCAGATGTCGAACAGCAGGCGCGCCGGATCTTCGAGCGCTTCCTTCATCGCCACCAGGCCCAGCACGGCTTCGCGGCCGTCGATGATTCGGTGGTCGTAGCTCATCGCGAGATAGTTCATCGGGCGGATGACGATCTGGCCGTTCTCGACCACGGCGCGGTCCTTGGTGGCGTGAACGCCCAGGATGGCCGACTGCGGCGGATTGATGATAGGGGTGGACAGCATGGAGCCGAACACGCCACCGTTGCTGATCGAGAACGTGCCGCCGGTCATCTCCTCGATGCCGAGCTTGCCGTCGCGTGCCTTGGCGCCGAACTCGGCGATCTTCTTCTCGATGTCGGCAAAGCTCATCTGGTCGGCATTGCGCAGGATCGGCACCACCAGGCCGCGCGGCGAGCCCACGGCGATGCCGATGTCGAAGTAGCCGTGGTAGACGATGTCGTTGCCGTCCACGCTGGCATTGAGCACCGGATACTTCTTGAGCGCATGCACGGCCGCCTTCACGAAGAAGCTCATGAAGCCGATCTTCACGCCGTGCTCCTTCTCGAACTTCTCCTGGAAGCGCTTGCGCATTTCCATCACGGGCGCCATGTTCACCTCATTGAAGGTGGTCAGGATGGCGTTGGTCGACTGCGACTGCAGCAGACGCTCCGCGACGCGCGCGCGCAGGCGGCTCATCGGCACGCGCTGCTCGGGCCGGTCGCCGAGGTCCGGCGCGGCCGGGCCTGCAACCTGCGGCAGCGCGGCCTTGGGCGCACCCGTGGGCGCGGCCACCGGCGGCGCAACGGCGGGGCGGGCCCCGCCTGCCACGGCACCCAGCACGTCACCCTTGGTGACGCGGCCATCCTTGCCCGTGCCGGGCACGGAGCCGGCCGGCAGGTTGTTGTCGGCCATGAGCTTGGCGGCGGCGGGCATGGCCACGCCGGCCATGCTGCCCCCTGCGGCCGGCGCCGGTGCCGGAGCAGGCGCGGAAGCAGCGGCGGGCGCCGGGGCTGCAGCGGCAGCGGGAGCAGCGGCAGCGCCCTTGCCTTCGGTGTCGATCTTCGCGATCAGCTGGTCGGCCACCACCGTGCCGCCGTCGCCGACGACGATCTCGGAGAGCACGCCGGCCGACGGTGCCGGCACTTCGAGCACGACCTTGTCGGTCTCGATCTCGATCAGGATCTCGTCGACCGCGACCGCTTCGCCGGCCTTCTTCTTCCACTGCAGCATGGTTGCTTCTGCAACCGATTCGGACAGCTGCGGGACCTTCACTTCTACGATAGCCATTTGAATTCTTTCCGTTCGTTCTGTACTGCGTTCTTATTTGGTGAGCACGAAGCCCTTGAGCTTGCTGAAGGCGCCGTCAACGAGGGCCTTCTGCTGCTCCTGGTGCAGGTGCGAATAGCCCACGGCCGGCGATGCGGAAGCCGCCCGGCCGGAGTAGCCCAGCTTCTGTCCGTCGAGCATGTTCTCGTGGATGTAGTGCTGCACGAAGAACCAGGCGCCCTGGTTCTGCGGCTCGTCCTGGCACCAGACGATGTCGGTCGCATTCGGGTACTTCTTGAGCTCGGCCGCGAACGCCTTGTGCGGGAACGGATAGAGCTGCTCGACGCGCAGGATGGCCACGTCGTCGATGCCCTTTTCATCGCGCTTCTTGGCCAGGTCGTAGTAGACCTTGCCCGAGCAGGCGATGACGCGCTTGACCTTGTCGGCCTTCTTGTTGACTTCTTCCTTGTGCTCGGGGATCACCGTCTGGAAGCTTCCCTTGGTGAACTCCACGAGCGGCGACGTGGCGTCCTTGTTGCGCAGCAGGGACTTCGGGGTCATGATGATCAGCGGCTTGCGCAGGTTGCGGATCATCTGGCGACGCAGCACATGGAAGATCTGGCTGGCCGTGGTCGGCTGCACGACCTGCATGTTGGTGTCGGCCGACAGCTGCATGAAGCGCTCCAGACGCGCCGAGCTGTGCTCGGGGCCCTGGCCTTCATAGCCGTGCGGCAGCATCAGCGTGATGCCGTTGACGCGGCCCCACTTGACCTCGCCCGAGGCGATGAACTGGTCGATCACGACCTGCGCGCCGTTGGCAAAGTCGCCGAACTGGGCCTCCCAGATCACCAGGGTGTTCGGGTCGTTGGACGCATAGCCGTATTCGAAGCCGAGCACCGCCTCCTCCGACAGGATCGAGTCGATGACGACGAACGGGGCCTGGTTGTCGGCCACGTTGCACAGCGGCGTGTAGGTGCCGATGTCCCACTTCTCGCGGTTCTGGTCGTGCAGCACGGCGTGGCGGTGGGTGAAGGTGCCGCGACCGCAGTCCTCGCCCGACAGGCGGACCGGATAGCCGCTGGCCACCAGCGAGGCAAAGGCCATGTGCTCGCCCATGCCCCAGTCCACGTTGGACTCGCCGCGGCCCATGGCAGCGCGGTCGTCCAGCACCTTCTTGACGAGCGGATGCGGCGTGAAGTTGGCGGGGACGGTGGTGATCTTCTCGGCCAGGCGCTTCCACTCGGCCAGAGGAATGGCGGTGTCGGCGGCGTCCGTCCACTTCTTGTTCAGGTACGGGCTCCAGTCGACCGCGTACTTGCTCTTGAAGTTGGTCAGGACCGGGTCGACCGTGTGGCGCCCGGCGTCCATGGCCGCGCGATAGGTCTTGACCATCTGGTCCGGACCGTCGACCTGCAGCACGCCCTGCGTGACGAGCTTGTCACCGTAGAGCTTGCGCGTGCCGGGATGCTGGCCGATCTTCTTGTACATGAGCGGCTGGGTGAGCGCCGGCGTGTCCTGCTCGTTGTGGCCCAGCTTGCGGAAGCAGATGATGTCGACGACCACGTCCTTCTGGAATTCCATGCGGTAGTCCAGCGCGATCTGCGTGGCTAGCACGACCGCTTCCGGATCGTCGCCGTTGACGTGCAGCACGGGCGCCTCGATCATCTTGACGACGTCCGAGCAGTACAGCGTGGAGCGGCTGTCGCGCGGATCGGAGGTGGTGAAGCCGATCTGGTTGTTGATCACGATGTGCACCGTGCCGCCGGTGAAGTAGCCACGCGTTTCGGCCAGCGCCAGCGTCTCCATCACGACGCCCTGGCCGGCGAAGGCGGCATCGCCGTGCACCTGCACCGGCAGCACCTGCTTGCCTTCCGGGTCGGCACGGCGGTCCATGCGCGCGCGCACGGAGCCTTCCACCACCGGGTTCACGATTTCCAGGTGCGAGGGGTTGAAGGCCAGGCTCAGGTGGACCGGGCCACCGGGGGTGGTGACGTCCGAGCTGAAGCCCTGGTGGTACTTGACGTCGCCGGAGGGCAGATCCTCCTTGGCGGTGTGGTCGAACTCGGCGAACAGGTCGGCAGGCATCTTGCCCAGCGAGTTGACGAGCACGTTCAGCCGGCCACGGTGGGCCATGCCGATCACGATCTCCTGCACGCCCTTGGCGCCGGCTTGCTGGATCAGCTCGTCCATTGCCGCGATGAAGCTCTCGCCGCCTTCGAGCGAGAAGCGCTTCTGGCCGACGTACTTGGTGTGCAGGAAGCGCTCCAGGCCTTCGGCTGCCGTGAGGCGGTCGAGGATGTGCTTCTTCTTCTCGGCGTCGAACTGGGGCTTGCTGCGGATCGCCTCCAGCTTCTGCTGCCACCAGCGCTTCTTGTGCTGGTCGGTGATGTACATGTACTCGGCGCCGATGGTGCCGCAGTAGGTTTCGCGCAGCGCATTGAGCAGCTCGCGCAGCGACATCGAGGCCTTGCCGAAGAAGGTGTTGCTGGTGTTGAACACCACTTCCTGGTCGGAGTCGCTGAAGCCGTAGAACGAGGGCTCCAGCTCGGGAATCTTTTCGCGCTCGGTGCGCTTGAGCGGGTCGAGGTCCGCCCAGCGGGCGCCGACGTTGCGGTAAGCGGCGATCAGCTGCTGGACGGCGGTGCGCTTGCGGCCGATCTCGGAGTCGGCGCCGCTGGCTTCAACGACCCTGGTGCCGCCCTGCTTGGCGCGCTCGGCAAAGGCATTGATCACCGGCAGGTGCGGGACGTCCTTGGCATTGGAGCCGTCGACCGCCGGAACGTGCTGCAGCGCATCGAAATAGCTGCGCCAGTTGTCAGGCACGCTGCCGGGATTGGCGAGATAGTTCTCGTACATCTCTTCGACATACGGGGCGTTGCCCCCGAAGAGATACGAATTGCCTTGATAGGCGGTGTAGACGGATGACCCGTCGGTCGAGTGATCACTCATACTGCGCTGACCTCCGTTTCCCTCTGGGAAACATTAGCTGGTTGGTAAACCTTCCGCGACACGGCTGAACCGGATAGCGGATGCGACTGTGGCAGGAAGGGCCGTGTTGCAAAAAGGTATTGTACGCCCCCCGAAGCGGGGAAGGACGCCCCCCGATGCGGCGCTATCGCGCCGCCTCCCCCCACTGGGGGGCGCGCGGCCGCGTGGGGCGGCCCGGCGCGGCCGGCGCCCACGGGCGCGGCTTGGCTGGCGGGAGGTGTCTGGCGTTGGCTCGCCGTAGTCTTCTGCGGCGCGTCAGCTGCCGCGCGGGCCGCAGGCGCCGACTCTGTTATCGCTCAGGCGGCAATGCCGGGGTTGCCTTCTACGCCCAGCAGGCGGGGGTTGTTGAGGCGTCTTGGCTTGACGGTGGGATGGGCCTGGAGCCAGGTTTCGACGACTTCCCAGATGGGGGGGCCGGCGTTGCGGCTGGCTTCGGCGACGGGGGCCCAGCCGGCGACCTTGTAGGTCTTGCCGGCTTCGATGGGTTGGCCGTTCAGGCGCATGTCCTGGATGCGCGCGCCCATCTTCGCGCCGGGGTCGCAGGTGTACTGCAGGCCACCGACGCGGACCATGTCGCCGCCCTGCTGGTAGTACGGGTCGGGGTTGAAGAGGTTGTCGGCGACGTCTTCGAGGATGGTCTTGATCATCTCGCCCGACAGGTCGCTCAGCGTGGTCCACGGGTAGGTGATCGCCGTCTGGTCCATGAGGTGCTCGCGCGTGATCGCCTGGCCTGGCAGCAGCGAGGTCCCCCAGCGAAAGCCCGGCGAGAACGCGATCTGCGCCCCGCGCACGTCCATCAGCGCGTCCAGCACGAGCTGGTCGAAGGTGCCATTGAAATTGCCCCGGCGGTAGAGCGTGCCGTCGGTGACGGCGAGCTTCTGCTCAAGCCGGGCCTTGTAGGGGGCACGAATGCGGTCGATCAGCGCACTCATCGCGGGATCGGCCGGCAGCAGGTTCGCAAAGACGGGCAGCAGCCGGTACTGGAAGCCCGCCACCTTGCGATCGCGCATCTCGAGGTCGAGCACGCCGAGGAACTTGCCGTTGCTGCCGGCGTTGGTGACGATGGTCTGACCGCCCGGGTTGGTCACGACCACCGGAACAGGCACCCCGTCGTGGGTGTGGCCGCCCAGGATCGCGTCGAGCCCGCGCACGCGCGAGGCGAGCTTGAGGTCGACGTCCATGCCGTTGTGGCTCAGCAGAACCACCGCCTGCGCGCCCTTGGCCCGCACCGCATCGATGGCTTCCTGCAACTCCTTTTCCTGGATGCCGAAGGTCCAGTTCGGCACCATCCACGAGGGGTTGGCGATCGGGGTATAGGGGAAGGCCTGCCCGATGATGCCGACCGGCACGCCATTCATCTCGCGGATGACCGAGGGCTTGAACACCGGGTCGTCGAAGTCGCGCGTCTTGACGTTCTGGGCCAGGAACTCGATGTTCCCGAGCTCCTTGTCGACGATCTGCCGCACCCGCGCCTCGCCGTAGGTGAACTCCCAGTGCGCGGTCATGATGTCGACGCCCAGCAGCTTGCAGGCCTCGACCATGTCCTGACCCTCGGTCCACAGCGCGGTCGCGCTGCCCTGCCAGGTGTCGCCACCATCGAGCAGCAGGGCACCGGGGCGTGAGGCCTTCAGACGCTGGACCAGCGTGGCCAGATGGGCGAACCCGCCCACCTTGCCGTAGCGGCGCGCCGCACGCTCGAAGTCAAGGTAGGTCAGCGCATGGGCCTGCGCGGTGCCGGCGCGGATGCCGGCCGACTTGAGCAGATGGGTGCCGACCAGATGGGGCACCTGGCCACGCATCGCGCCCACCCCCAGATTGACGGACGGCTCACGGAAGAAGACCGGCAGCAACTGCGCGTGGCAGTCGGTCATGTGCAGCAGATGCACCTGGCCCGAGCGGGGCGCGTCGTACAGGCTGGCGGCGGCGGAGGCCGTGGCGCCCCGGGCCAGCGGAAAGCCGCAGGCCAGGGCCGCCGCCAGCACCGAGGAAAACTCACGGCGGGACAGGCTCACGGGAGGAAACTTTCTGGCGCCGGGGAGCGCCTGCGGTGTCTTACTGGCTGTTGACGGGAGACTTCGGGTCCAGCAGCAGGGCCATCACGTCACGCAGTTGCTGCTCGTTGAGGATGCCCGCGTGGCCAAAGCGCGGCATGCCCGAGCAGGCATTGAAGGCCTTGGCGTTCCACAGCTTGCTCCAGGTGTATTCGACGATCGGCTTGGCGGCCGCAGACGCCGGGTCAGACACGCCACGCAGCTTGCCGTAGTTGTACAGGCTCGGCCCGATGGAGCCGAAGGACAGCTCGGCCTTGCTGATCTGGTGGCAGTTGTAGCAGCTGCCGCCATTGACGGAGTTGGCCGGGTCGGTCCAGGTCATGCCGCGGCCGTTCTGGGCGATCTTCTCGCCTTCCTGCCAGTTGCCGATGAACTTGCCGTCCGCCGGCAGCTTGACAGTGGCCAGGTTGGCCGCCTCGATGGCCTTGGCTTCCTTGTCCGGCAGCGACGCGCCTTCGGACTCGGAGCACGCCTTGTTGGAGGCGTCCAGCGTCAGGCGATCCAGCTTGGCGATCCCCTGCTCGCGAAACGAGGTCTTGACGGCCTGCTGGAACGCGGCGTCCACGTCCTGCGCGGAAGGCCGCATGGCGCAACCGGCGACGATGCCCGCTGCGGCCAGGGCCAGGGCGCTCAGGCCCAGATGCTTGGTGTTCTTCTTCATGATGTCTTGCCCTTCCTGCCGTTCAGCGCTTGAGCGCCGGCGCGATCGACTCGCCACCCTTGCCATTGACGCCCATGTACACCCCGAGCGCGATGGTCGCGTCGGACGCGAATCCCGGGAACGGGAAGCGCTGTTGCCGGTAGCAGTCATTGAGACGGCGCTGCATGCCCCAGAGCTCGCCGCTGGAGACGCGGTAGGCCGGCCAGGCGCCAAAGCCGTTGCCCGCGCCCGGATTCTTGGTGAGATTGGGCAGATCCTGAAGACGCACACGCTTGCCGTCCTCGCCGTGGCAGGAGGCGCAGGAGAAGTCGTAGGGGCCACCCCGCAGGTAGAACAGCTTCTTGCCCACTTCGTAGGCCAGCTTTTCCTGGGCATGCCCCTGCGGCAGATTGAACTTCATGCCACGCGACTCGGCAGAGATGTAGGCCACCAGCGACTCAAGGTTCTTCTGCTCATCGCGGCCGAAGGGCGTTTTGGCAATGTCGGCGGCGCTGAAGCCCTGCAGGGTCTCCATGCAGGTCAGCAGGCGCGACTCCAGGTCCTGCACCCGGTTGGTGTCGGCAAAGCGCCGCGGCAGCTCGACGAAGGCGCCCTTGACGACGCCCGGGCCCTTGCCCAGGTCGCATTTTTCAAGGCTGGCGTTCTTCGGGCCGCGGGCCTGCTTCCACAGGGCCTCGCCACGCGCTTCGAACAGTTCGGCCGGGTTGCCGTCCGCCAGCATGGCGCGGTACTCCGCAATGCCGTCGGCCGTGCTCTTTTGCGCCAGGCCCGGCAGCGAAAGCGCCACCAGGCTGGCCCCTGCGGCCAATGCGATCAGGCTGTGTCTCATCGTGGTACTCCTCGTTGTCATCGGGCTCGTGCCCTCCCTGCCGCGGCAGGCGGCGCTGTCGGTCGGTCGGTCACTCGGTCAGGAAATGACCGCTTCGTCGGTGCGCTTGTCGCCCCGGTTGTCGACCCAGCTCACGGTCACCTTGTCACCTGCCTTGGCGCCCTTGAAGGCGAACTGCAGGAACGGGTTCTTGGACACGGCCGGGCCCCATTGGGCACTCATCACGGTCTTGCCGTTGCACTCGGCGGTGATCGTCTGGATGAACCAGGCCGGAATCACCTTGCCGGACGCGTCGCGGCGCTGGCCGCTTTCCATTTCATGGCTGACCAGCACGCGCACGGTCACCTTGTCACCTTGCGCCTGGGCGCGAATTCGCATCGGATCACTCATGGCCCTGCTCCTCAACCGCCGCAGCCACCGAGGGTGACCTTGACTTCCTTGACCGAATAAAAGTACTTGTCGCCAGCCTTGGCGACGGCATAGACGTTGGACGACTGGCCCATCTTGACGTTGGTCGAGACGGCCGCGTCGGTGCCCGCGGGAATGTTGAACAGCGCGGCGAGCGCGTTCGGGTTCTTTTCGACGACCAGGGCGACCTGCGTGGTCCCCGGGATGTTGCTTTGCGCGCCGATGCGCACCACGCTGCCATTCTCGGCAATTTCGGGCGCCTGCAAAACGACGTCCTTGCTCTCGACCGGCGCGCTGCCGCCCAGGGCCTTGACCGCATCGTTGAGCGACTTCGACTCGAACGCCGCCTGGCTCCAGCCGGCGGCATTCTGGGCACTGGCGACTGACGGCAGCAGGCCAGCCGCAGCGGCCAGGCCCAGGGCCGTGGCCCCCGAGCCCTTGTGGATGAACTCACGTCGTTCCATGGGGAAACTCCTTTTTGTGGATGCTTGAATCTCTGGATGTCGAATGTTTGCTGCGCATTGTAGGAAGGGACCGGCACCATCGCAGTGGGCCTAACCCTGAACCCTTTGGTGTGCAAGGGTCGCGGCACGAAGCGGAAATGCTCAACCTGGCGCATGCGGCGCCGCGCAGCGGCCGCGCGCGGCGGCATCCGCAGGGGCAGATCATCGGGCCGCCCCCTGGGCCAGCCACTGGGCCACGCGCTGCGCATCGGCCTCGCTGATGGACTGGGCGGGCATCGGAACCGCACCCCAGGCCCCCTGCCCGCCCGAGCGTATGCGACCGGCCAGGTAGCTCGCCGCATCGGCCCGGCCCTTGTAACGTCCAGCCACGTCCTTGAAGGACGGCCCGACGAGCTTCGCGTCGACGGCATGGCAGGCCACGCAGACATTCTTCTGCAGGATGGGCATGACACTGGCGTACGGCACGGCATCGCCGGGAACTGCGGACGCACCGGAAGCCGCCGGGGCCGCCGCGCCTGCCGCAGAGGCCGTAACGGCGCCCCGCGTGGAGCCAACGCCGCGCGTCTGATCCGCCAGATTGCCGTGCGCGTTGCGCGCATAGTCCGGTATGCGGCTGGCAACCGTCGTCGCAGCCGCGCAGTCCTTCATGCACGACGATCCCTGCACATCGGGCCGCCGCGCTCCGCCGAACTCGGGGCCGGGCCACATGGCATGCTGCGTCATGAGCCCGTTGCGGTTGGGCATCCGCGCCTGGACCTCGCGGATGTTGCGGTCCGACAAGGTGAAGTCGTCGGGCACGATGTTGCCCAGGCTGAGGATATAGGCCGTCACCGCATAGACGTCGTCGGCCGACAGCGATTTGGGCGCCGTCCAGGGCATCGCCCGGTTGATGTAGTCCCACAGCGACGACACCTGCGACGCCTTCATCAGCGTGGTGCGCGTGGGCGCATTGGCGCCCGGCAGCAGCGACGCGACGCGGCCGGTCTCGATGTCCTGGCGCGTGGTGTAGCCCGCGATCGGCGTGAACACCTCGTTGCTTTCGCCGAACGGTCCATGGCACGAGGCGCATTGCGCCTCCCACACCTGCTCACCCCGGCGCACGCTGCCCTGGCCGGCGGGCAGGCCCTTGAAATCGGGCCGCACGTCGATGTCCCAGGCCTTCACCTCGGCCGGCGTCGCGGCGCGGCCGACGCCTTCGAAGCGGCCCTGCGCCAGCGCGGCCAACGACATCGACGCCAGCACGGCAGGAGCCAGCAGCCACGCTGCACGCTTACGAAAGCTGGACATTCTTCACCTCCCCGCTCTCCTCGACCAGCCAGGTCTGGATGGCGTTGTTGTGATAGATGCTGCGGCTGCCGCGCACCTGGCGCAGCTGCGCATAGGTCGGCTGGATATGGCCGGTCTCGTCCACCGCACGGCTCATGAGCAGGCCCGGCTTGCCGTCCCAGCTCCAGTCGCAGTTGAATCGGGTGAGGCACTTGGACAGCACCGGCCCTTCCAGTCGCGCGGGCCGCCAGTTGCGCCCACCGTCGACGGACACGTCGACCTTGCGGATCTTGCCCCGGCCGCTCCAGGCCAGACCGGAGATGTTGTGGAATCCCTTGTCGAGCAGCACCTGCCCGCCACTCGGCGAGGTGATGACGCTCTTGACCTCCTGGATGCTCGTGTACTGCCGATGCCGGCCATCGGGCATGAGGTCGATGTAATGGATGGTCTCGTCCTTGGTCGCATAGGGCATGTCGCCCACCTCGACCCGCCGCAGGTACTTGATCCAGCTGACCCCCTGCACGCCCGGCACCACCAGCCGCAGCGGGTAGCCGTTCTCGGGCCTCAGCATCTCGCCGTTCTGGCCGTACGCCACGAGCACCTCACCGCTCATGACGAGGCTCATGGGAATGGTGCGCGTCATGCCCGAGCCGTCGGCGCCCTCGCCCAGCACGAACCTGGCGCGCCGGAAGTCGGCACCGCACATCTCGAGCAGCGTGCGCAGCGGAACGCCCGTGAACTCGCTGCAGGAGAGCATGCCGTGCGTGTACTGCACCGTCGGCACGGCCACGTTGCCCCATTCCATGCCGGTGTTGGCCCCGCACTCGATGAAATGGATGCGGCTCACGCTGGGCAACCGCATCAGCTCGTCCATGGTGAACACCATCGGCCTCTGAAGCATGCGCTCGTCGCTGCCGTTGATCATGAAGCGGTGCTTCGAAGGGTCGATGTCCCACCAGCCCTGGTGATGCCGCTCGAAGTGCAGACCGCTCGGCGTGATGATGCCGAAGAGGCCCTGCAGCGGGCAGAAGCTCACGCTGGCCTGGCTCACGCGCGAGAGCCCGGG
>JBGAIH010000004.1:0-11589 GCA_044225675.1 Burkholderiaceae bacterium | reverse complement strand
GGCTCACGCGCGTGAGCCCGGGGCTCTCCCGCCGCTGGAGGTTCTTCTCCCAAGCGCTGGGCACGCCATAGCCGCGAGCCGCCACCGCCTGGCCGAGCGACTTGCTGTGGTCCGGCAGGTTCAGGATGTTCGGATCTCCTCCGGACGCCGGTACCGGATTGCCCTGCGCCGCGGCGCCTGCCGCGGCAGCGGCGAGCGCGCCGGCCAGGAAGCCGCGCCGGCCGGACTGCACCTCGCGCACCTGCTCGGCGCCGAGAAAGTTTTCAGGAGCGCGCCGCAGAAAGCGGCCAAAACCAGATGATGACATTCCGGCCCTTCAGATGGCGGCGCGCCCGACCAGGCGCTCGGATGGCGGCAACTGCAGCGGCTCGTCGATCTCGATGGCGATCTGCGTGCAGACCGCGCGGCACAGGGACACGGCCTTCTCGCTCTGCACCCGGTACAGCACCTGCGAGCCTTCCTTGCGCCGGGCCAGCACCCCCGTCCGATACAGGACGTTCAGGTGCTGCGACAGATTCGGCTGCGTCGTGTCGATCTTCTCGAGCAGTTGCCCGACGGAACGTTCACCGTTGCACAGGGCGCTCAGGATCCGAAGCCGCATCGGCGTCGCGAGCACGCCGAACAGCTCCGCAGCGAGTTCGAAAACCCGGCCCGATTCGCTCGTGTCGCTCTCATCGATCAAGGGGTCCATTGGATATCCATGCAAATATAAGCAATGGCTTATATTTTCAGGAATCCCGACTCCGGATCGCTCGGTGTTTACCCCGACAGAAAACACCTCTTCACGCGATACGCCAAACGTGGTATCGCAAGATGTAAAAAACTCACAAAATTGTGTCCTTGCGTGATATAAAACCTGACTAACATCGTCGGCATGCACCCAATGAAAACGAACAAACGCACCCCGCTTCTCCTGCAAGCCCTCCTGCTTGCAGCGTTCATTGCACCCGTCGGTGCCCATGCCGAGGCCGACGCACTCGTTCGCGATGCGCTGGCCCTGACCCAGACCGGGCAGTCCGCCAAGGCCTTCGAAATGCTCGACGCCAAGGAGGTCGACCGCGCTGGCGACCCGGACTTCGATACCGTCCTGGGCATTGCCGCCAATGAAACCGGGCAGTACACCCGGGCGATCTTCGCGCTCGAGCGCGTGCTGGCCGTGCAGCCGGGCAACGCCCGCGCCCGGGCCGAACTGGGCCGCGCCCTGTTCGCCGTCGGCGACAACGTCGCGGCGCGCCGCCTGCTCCAGGAGACCAAGGACCAGGGCATTCCCGTCGAAGCCGCCAAGACCATCGATCAGTTCCTGCAGGCCATCGACCGCGTCGACGAAGCCGGCCGCTCCTCGATCAAGGGGTATGTCGAGGCCAGCATCGGTCACGACAGCAACGTCAACAGCGGCCCGGTCAACCCCAACGTGGCCGTGCCCGTCCTGGGCAACCTTGTCGTGACGCTCGCGCCGGCCGGCGTCAAGACCGACGCCGCTTTCGCGACGATTGGCGGCGGTGTCTCGGGCCGCAAGATCATCGATCCCCGCTGGTCGCTGATCGGCAACGCGACCGCCAGCGCCCGCATGAACGGCAACGGAACGAGCCAGTTCAACAACAACCAGATTGACGTGTCGGGCGGCGCCGCCTACCGCGTCGAGCGCAACGAATTCAGCGTCGTGGCCCAGTATGGCACCTACACTGTGGATGGCTCCCGGGTGCGCGACCAGTACGGCCTGGTGGGCGAGTGGACGTACCGCCTCGACGGCTTCCGCCAGATCACCAGCTACGTGCAGCTCACCAAGCTGAAGTACCCGCAGCAGCCGGTGCGGGACGCCGACCGCGACGTGATCGGCGCGTCCTACGCGCATCTGTTCCGCAACGGGCTGCTCGCCTATGGCGGTCTCTACTTCGGCGCCGAGAGCGAAGACACCGCCGGCCGAGGCGATCTGGGCCACAAGCTGACCGGCCTGCGCCTCGGTGTCCAGAAGCCCTTCAGCGACTCGCTGGCTGCATTCGTCACGCTCGGCTATGAAACCCGCCGCTACGGTGGCGTCGACCCGATCTTCCTTGTCACCCGCCGGGACAAGCAGACCAACCTGAACATCGGCATGTCGTGGGTACCGGCCAAGGCCTGGCGCATCACGCCGCAGATTGCCTACACCAACACCAACTCGAATGTGGTGATCGCCGACTACGACCGCACCGTGTTCTCCGTCACGGCCCGACGCGAATTCTGAGCCCGCCTCGAACCCACGAATCTCCCAGCACCTCATCGGGATCCGCCATGAAACAAAACCTTCGACTCAAGAACGCCGTCCTGATGATGGCCCTGGCCGCAGCGTATCCGCTGCACGGCTTCGCTGCGGCGGGTGTCGCCCAGTTCTCATCGGGCGACGTGACGCTGCGCCGCGGCGCAGCAGCCGACCCGCTCGTCAAGGGTCGCGGCATCGAAAGCGGCGACGCCATCGTCACCGGCGCCACGGGCCGCGCCCAGGTCCGCTTCTCGGACGGTGGCCTCGTTTCGCTGCAGCCCAACTCGCAGTTCAACATTGCCAACTATGCCGACAAGAACGATCCGAAGCAGGACGCCTTTCTGGTCGACCTGCTGCGTGGCGGCATGCGCGCCGTCACCGGGCTGATCGGCAAGCGCAACCGCGAAAACTTCAAGGTCACGACCACGACCGCCACCATCGGCATCCGCGGGTCGGCCTTCAACGTCGCCTACAACCCCGACGGCACACTGTCGGTGTCCACCGAACTCGACGAGATCGAGGTGTGCACCCGGTCGGGCTGCGTCGGCCTCACGGCCGGGGAGTCGGCCCTGGTGGTGTCTCCGCAGGAGGCCCCGGTCCGCACCTCGACGCGTGCAGCGCTGCCCACGCCCGAGCCACGCCAGGAGCCGCAGGTGGTTGCCAACCAGCAAGGCGTCGTGCCTCTGCCTTCCGGCCCGACCTACCCCGCCCTCCTGACGGGCCTGGCCTTCAGCAGCAGCGGCATCACCGGCGCGCAGCCCAACCGCTCTTCGCCGATCGAGCTCCCTTCGGTGGTGGTCATCGGGGATGGCGACTATGTCTTCGACTCTGCGACCTACGACCATCGCTCGTTCCCGGAAGGTGCCCTCTATCTGAACGCAAATGGCGACCCCGAGGTGTTCTATGCCCCGGGCAACGTGAGCGGCAAGAGCACCGGCACCATCACAACGGTCGCCAAATCCGGCAGCCTGGCCGGGGGCGACTTCATGCTGCTGGGCACCTGGAGCGGCAGCACCTGGACCGAGGCCGGCGAGCCGCGCAACCTGCTGTCGACCGCCTTCGTCACGGGCCTGCCGACGCCCAGCACCGGACTGGCCGCACTGGTCGGCCAGCGCGCAGACTACAACTTCACGGCGGGCACGCCGGTGTTCTCCTCCAACGGATCCACCGGCGAATTGCTGTCCAGCAGCAAGCTGACGGTGGACTTCCTGGCGGCGGGCAACTACATCGACGTCAAGCTCGACGTCGGCATGCCTTACAGCACGGAGCAGCAAGCCCTGGCGGAAGGTCCGTCGCAGAACATCTTCAACCTGCGTGGCAGCGCCACGGCCAATGGCGCCAGCTTCGGCGGCACGCTGTCGGTCTCCAACGTGTACTGCGTGGAATACGGCAACCTGTGCGGCCTGGGCAAGTTCAGCGGCTTCCTGGGCGGCAACAACGCCGAGCACGCAGGCGTGAGCTTCGCGGCCGATGCGGGCTATGCGGGCGTGCTGACGGGCGCGGGCACCTTCACGCGGGGGGCCACGGCGGCAACGCCGACCAATCAGGTCTACACCGATCTGGCTGGCGCATTCATGGCGATGGACCAGTCCTACCCCTATTACTACGATGGCGCCTTCTCGTACAACTACATTGGCGACAACGCCTACGGCACCGATGAATTCGTATTCAACGGCGACCAGCTGATCAAGTACCGCCAGACGGACTCCTACGGCAAGGTCATCGAGCGGACCACCGAACCTGGCACCTTTGGTGCGCTTGGCAAGGTCACCGACTCCGACTTCATCGGATGGGGCAACTGGGTCACGGCCAAGGAAACCTCGAACTACAACAGCAGCTCAACCAACCTCGACTCGCTGCACTACATCGTGGGCCGCCCCACGCCGCAGAGCCAGATGCCGCAAAACGGCTATGCCAACTATGCGATGGTGGGCGGCACGGCTCCGACGGCGCACGCCTATGGTGGCGTGAGCCAGATCGGCCAACTGCTGAGCGGTTACCTCAACGTCGACTTCGGCTACGGCTCGGTCGGCGTTCGCATCGCCACCAAATTTGGCGATACCGTGGTCAACGTCAACGGAACGGCCTATATCCAGACCGACTCGCTGGGGAACACGGGCCGGTTCCGTACCGACGGTTGCTCGAATGTCATGATCAATGGCATTTTCACCGGCAACCAGGCTTCGCGCGCCGGCCTTGTCTATGGCAAGGACACCGATAGCTCCTTGGGACACGTCAGCGGTGCCATCGTGTTCCAGAAGACGGGCACGACCTACCCCTACTCCAATTGAGTGATGCCTGCGGGATCCGCAGGGCCGGGGTCGAGATAGAAGCTCAGTTGGCGCGCGATGGCCTCCGGGCCATGCAGCCGCTGCGCCTTCGCGCGCGCTGCATGCCCGATGCGCTCCCGCAGCGCGCGATCAGCCGCCAGCGCTTCCAGGGTGTTCAAGGCGGCCTCCTGGCTGTTGACCAGAAAGCCATCCTGGCCCGGATGGATGGCTTCTGCATACCCCTCGTCCGCGCCCGCCACCACCGGCAGTCCACTGGCCATGGCCTCCAGCACGACTCGGCCGTAGGCCTCCGTGAACTCGCCGAGCCGGTAGAAGAAGACATCGAGTGACTGCAGAAAGTCGGCAGCGTCCTCGGCGCCGGCCGGCAGCAGCTCGATACCCTCAACCCCCGCAAGCTCTGGCGCCAGGCAGGTGCCTCCCATGATGCGCACACGAAAGCCTCGGGCTGCGATCAGGCGAAAAAGCGCAGGGTCGTCCCGGCCGAACTTCAGCGGCGTGTCGCGGCTCAGGCGGCCGATCGTGAACGGGCGATGGTCGGGTCGCCGCACGTCGCAGCTAAGAAAGGGCGCCAGATCGATGAGGCTGTATTCCAGGGTGCCCGGCAATCCGGCGCCCAGTTGCATCGCACGCGAGACGAAGAGCAACTCGGGATCGATGCCAGTGGCATCTCGGATCAGCTCGATGGCATCGTACAGCCGCTCGTGCTGCGCCGTGTTGTAACGAAGGGCGATGCGCTCGGGCCTTGCGTGGCGCAACCAGATGCCGAGCCGCACATGAACGCCTCCGATCAGCAACATCCCGCCGCGTGGCATGGCTCCCGCAAACGGCCTGATGTGCTGCACCCCCTGGCGCACGTAGACCGGATGCGGCGTCACGTCGGACCACAGCTGTGTCGGCCGAAGGCCGCGAAGACTCCGCGCAAGATCAGGAAGCTCCCGCTCGGCCCCCGTGAAAGGGTCGCTGAAGCTGCCGATCAGGTGCAAGGGGGAGCGGGCTGAAGCGTTCATCGTCACGGGATTATCGGATGCGGTCACCGTCATGCCGAGCCCGTCCAACTTCGCGTGGCCCTGGCTGATAATTGTGCGATGACTGATTCCCACCGGCCCACGCCAGCACCGGACCTGGACACCCTGGGTGCGCAAGCGCAGGCCCGGCCTGACGACCTGTCTGCGCAAATGGCCTACGGAGCCGCGCTGCATCGCGCGGGGCGCGCCGAGCAGGCGCTCGTCTCGTTCGAGAAGGCCAGGCATCTGGCTCCCCTCGATCTGGACGCCGTCTCGGCCTGCGCCACCCTCCTCTTCGAACTCGGACGCTCGCAGGCTGCCTACGAGGTGCTGTCGAGCGCACGCGAGCAACTCCTGTGCACCGCCGACGGCGCGACCAATCTCGGCATCGCCGCCGAAGCCTGCGCAAGGGTGGCCGAAGCCAAGGCCTGCTACGAGCAGGCGCTAGCCCTGGCGCCGGACCACTTGCGCGCCCTCAACAACAGCGCGCTGCTGGCTGCACAGGAAAGCCGATGGGACGACGCCATCCGCCATATGGCGCACTGCGTCGCCCTGGCACCCGGCGAACCTCAGCTTTGGCTGAACCAGGCGGACCTGCTGATCGCCGCACGCGACTACGCCTGCGCCTGCGACAGCTTGGCCGAAGCCATCGAACGCTTCCCGCAGATCGCCCTTCTGCGGCTGCGCCGCTTCATTGCACTGGCCTTCAGCGCGCGCTTCGACGAGGCCGATGCCGCCCTGCGGGAGCTTGGTGACGAAGGTCCTCTCATGCTTCGGGAGTATCTGGATGCGGCGGGTTCAGGGGAGATCACCGTCAAGCGTCCTGCTGCAACACTCCCCACGACGCGCGAGCTCTACGCCTATCAGGCGTTCGAGGCCATGCAGCTGTGCGACTGGCGCTTGAACGACCAGGTCACGGCCGTGCTCCGCGACATGCTCGCGCACGCGGCGCGAACCGGCCAGAGCCGGGACTGGCGCACCATGCAGTTTTATGCGCTGGTTCTCGACATGCACGAGGATGAAGCCGGTCAGTTACGCGACCATACCGGCCTGGCAATCAACGCCAGCCTGGGCGCCACGATCCGGAAGATCTTGCCTGCACGGCCATCGCGCGACGGCCGGCTGCGCATCGGCCTGCTGGCCCAGAACCTGGCTGACGCACGGGCGCGCAACGCGCTCGCGCGCCAGCTCGCCCTGCATGACGCGTCGCGCTTCGCGATTCACGTCTATGCGCCTACGCCGCGTCCGCAAGCCTGGATGACCGACGAGCTGCGACACCTCGCGGCATCGGTCACCGAGATCGCCCACATGACCGTCCCCGAAGCGGTGGCGCGCATCCGGCTCGACCAGCTTGACCTGTTGATGGACTCGACGTTCTACACGCCGTGGTGCCGCCCCGAAATTCCGGCCAGCCGCGTCGCACCGGTGCAGATCTGCCAGCTCACCTGGCAACGCCACCAGCCGCAGCACGTTCACAAGTACAACATGTCGGACCGGTTCGTGCATCCCGATGATGCCGATCCGGCACGATACGGCGTGATCTGCCGGCTGCCCGAGACCTGCTGGCTCGCGACCAACGATGACCAGCCCGACGCGAGCCCGCGCCGGGAAGACGCCGGCCTGCCTGACGACGCACTGGTACTCTCGGCGTTCGTGCCGACGATCATGATCGATCCGGCGACATTCGGCGTCTGGATGCAGGTGCTGCGCGCCTTGCCCGACGCGGTGCTCATGCTGCCCGGCTACGCCGGAGCAGTTCGCGCGAATCTGGCCCGGGAAGCGGCGGCAGCGGGAGTGAACGGGCAGCGCCTCGTCTTCTCCGGCCGCGGCTCTCGTGGCGAGACGCTGGCTCGACTTGCACTGGCCGACCTGTTCATCGACCCTTTGAGATTCAACGCCAACCACAGCGTAGCCGACAGCCTGCGCATGGGCGTGCCGGTCGTGACCTGCGCGGGCCAGAGCATGGCGTCGCGGCTGGGCGGCAGCGTCGTGCGCGCCGCCGGCCTGGCCGAATGCGTGCTCGACAGCCCCGCGTCCTATCGGGACGCGATCATCGCACTGGGCCGCGACCCGTCGCGCCTGGCCAGCCTGCGCGGGCGGCTCGCCGCACGCAAGGCAGATGCGCCGTTCTTTGATCCAGCCGCTCGCGTGAAAGAGTGGGAAGCCGCCTGGACCCACATGATCGAGCGTGAACGCGCCGGCTTGCCGCAGGCCTCGTTCGACGTGGCACGCACCAGCTGACCGGGCACTTGTTCACGAGCGCCCTCCTGGCGGTCTGCAGGGGCATTCGCTTCGGCATTGGCGTCGGCATTCGCAACGCAGCTTGCGCGGCAGCCCGTACATCCGCCCAAGGCAGCGCCCACGCGTCACCTCACGGCCACGACCTCAGCGCTGAAGCAGCTCGCGCACCTGCTGCAGCGCACTCGGGTCCTCGATCGTCGTCAGATCGCCGGGATCGCGCCCCTCGCACACCGCCTGCAGCGCGCGGCGCAGCATCTTGCCGCTGCGCGTCTTGGGCAGCGCCGTCACGAAGTGCACGCGCGACGGCCGTGCGACTGCGCCGAGCTGTTCATCGACGACCTTCATGATGGCGCCTTCGAGCTTGAGCCGGGCTGCGGCGTCGGCGACCTGCGCCGCGTCGCGGGCCACCACGAAGGCCATGGCCACCTGCCCCTTGAGCGTGTCGGCCACGCCGACCACGGCCACCTCGGCCACGCCGGTGTGGCTGGAGATGCTTTCCTCGATCTCGCGCGTGCCCAGCCGGTGGCCGGCCACGTTGATGACGTCGTCGGTCCGGCCGAGGATGTAGTAGTAGCCGTCGGCGTCCCGGATGCCCCAGTCGAAGGTGTTGTAGACCATGCGGCCCGGGATGCTGCTCCAGTAGGTGTTGACGAAACGTGCGTCATCGCGCCAGATCGTCTGCATGAAGCCCGGAGGCGTCGGCCCCTCGATCACCACCACGCCTTTCTCGTTCGGGCCCGTCTTCTCCTCATTGGTGTTCTCGTCCACGATCTTGACGTTGTAGCCGTACATCGGCACGCCTGGACTGCCGAATCGGCTGGGCTTCTTCTCGACGCCATTGGCGATGGTGAGAATCGGCCAGCCGCTCTCGGTCTGCCAGTAATTGTCGATGATCGGAACGCCCAGCGCGCCGCTGATCCACTGCGCCGTCGGCTCGTCCAGCGGCTCGCCGGCCAGGAACAGGGCGCGAAGACTCGACAGGTCGTACTTCGAGAGAAAGGCCGGATCCTGCTTCTTGAGCACCCGCACCGCCGTGGGCGCGCTGAACATCACGGTGACCTTGTGCTTCTCGACCAGACTCCACCAGATGCCTGCATCCGGCCGCAGCGGCGTGCCCTCGTACATGATGGTGGCCATGCCGGCGATCAACGGGCCATACACGATATAGCTGTGGCCGACGACCCAGCCGATGTCGCTGGTGGAGAAATACGTCTCGCCCGCGTTGCCCTGGAAAATGTGCTTCATGCTGGCGGCCAGCGCCACGGCGTAGCCGCCGGTGTCGCGCTGCACGCCCTTGGGCTTGCCAGTCGTGCCGCTGGTGTAGATGGTGTAGCTGATCTCGGTGGATTCGAGCCATTCGCAGTCCACGCGAGCATCCATGTGCCGGCTTCGCAGCGGCCCCCACAGGTGGTCGCGTCCGGGCTCGAACTGCATGGGCGCCAGCTGGCGGTCCACCAGCAGAACCGCCTCCGGCTTGTGGCTGGACAGGCGGATCGCCTCGTCGAGCAGCGGCTTGTAGTCCACCACCTTGCCGCCGCGCGAGCCGGCGTCTGCGCTGACGACCACGCGAGGTTGTGCGTCCTCGATGCGGGTGGCAAGCGACACGGACGCAAAACCGCCGAACACGACGGAATGGACTGCGCCGATGCGCGCGCAGGCCAGCATCGCGAAGGCGGCCTCGGCAATCATGGGCATGTAGATCAGGACGCGGTCGCCTTTTTTCACGCCGAGTTCGCGCAACACGGCCGCCATGCGCTGGACTTCGGCATGAAGCTGGGCGAAGGTGTAGGTGACCTCCTGATTCGTCTCGCTCGACACCCAGATCAGAGCGGGCTGATCCGCCCGGGCCTTCAGGTGGCGGTCCACCGCGTTGTGGCACAGGTTGGTCGTGCCTCCCACGAACCAGCGTGTGAATGGGGGCCGGTCGTTGTCGAGGACGCGTTCAGGCGGACGATGCCAGTCGATCAGTTGGGCCTGTTCGGCCCAGAAGTCGTCGGGCTGAGCCAGCGAGCGCCGATGAAAATCCGCATAACCCATGAATGTCTCCTCTCGTCCCCGCATGGTAGGCCCTGCACTCGAGGCCAGGCAAGACTTTGCCGTGCCGGTGGGGCGCACCCGGGATCATTCACGGTGGGCTTGCGACAGGCTGACAGCCGGGCGGGAGGCAAGCAGGCAGGTGGAAGACCCTTGATCAGGGTCAAGAGGCACCGCTCACGCGGGCACGCGGCCTTCCGACGACGAACACCTCAGGCGAGGAACACCACGGAGGCGATGGCCAGCGTCGCGCCGTGAACCGCCTTTTCGGTCTGCGCGCAGCGGCAGGTGGTATGGAAACACTTGTAGGTCACCCAGGCCGCGAGCGCGAGCAGGATGCGCGCAACGAGAATCTTCCAGGCGGCGATATTGGTATCGGCGCCGCGACCGGGCGTCTTGCGCAGGGCCTCAAGGCTGCGGATGGTGGCGTCGATCGAGTCGAACACCTCCGCCTCGGTCGCGCCAGAGCGGAAGATGGCGCAGACCTCGTCGACCGCCTGACTCAGTTCGGCCGCGTCGCTGGCCTTGATCTCGAGCTGGCAGATCGCTTCGCGCAATTCATGGCGGAACTCGCCCAGGCGCTCGATGAAGGGCTTTTCCACCGCCGTCTTCGCGCTGACCGCCTTGCGGAACTTCCAGAGAAAGGCCTGCGCATTGGCAAGATGCGACAGAGCCCGGAGATTGTGCTCCTGCCCCTGCGCAAAGCCGTGCGCCTGCAGCTCAGGAAACACATGGAGCGCCTTGCAGCGATCCCCCTGACGCATGTTCAGCTCGGACAGGATGAAGCCGGAGACGGCGCCGTCGAACGAATCGTAGAAGCGCAGCAGTTCGATCGACTGCTCGTCCTCGACGGCGGGACGAAACATCGCAAACGCGGACTTCTGGTCGGCGATGGCCTGGTGTTCCCGGTTCAACTGCTTCATGCTCGACGGCCCGAATGGTATGACTGGGCGCCATCGTCGCGGTGAACCCGCAGAACAACAATCCTCCGCAGAGCCTAGGTCGCAAGGCTGCGGTATTACGGATTACTTTATGAGGGCCTGGACCGGCTTGAACTCGGGATGATCGGCCGTGCGAAGCCACTCGAAAGCCACCATTTCGGTGGTGACCAGCTCGGCGCCCGCCCCGGCGAGCCGGTCAAATGCGGCATCGCGATTGCGTTCGGTGCGCGACGCGCATGCATCCGTCACGACCCAGACGTCCAGCTCTTCCTCGATCAGGTCCAGCGCAGTCTGCAGGAGGCAGACATGGGCCTCGCAACCGGCGATCACGACGGTCGACCGCACCGGCAGCGCCTGAGCCGGCTTCTGCAGGTGGCGTGGAAGGCTTCGGGCATTGCCTTGCGGTGCCTTGGGCGCCGGTCGCAGCCATTCTGTCAGCCCGTCAGCGCAGGCGCTGAAATGCATCTTGGCCAGCGTCCGGTCGCACAAAGCGCGCAGTTCCGCAGCGTTCTGGCCCAGTTTGTCGGGGTTCTGCTCCGTGCCCCACACCGGCACACCGAGCAGGCGCGCCATCTGGCCCAACCGCAGGGCATTGGCCAGTGCCTGCGGCCCGTCGGCCAACGCGGGCAGCAGGCGGGACTGGTAGTCCACGAGGACGAGTTGGGAGTCTTCGGAGTCGAGCAGCATGTGGGTTTCTTGCGGGCCCGCACATTATCCGCTGCCCGCTTCAGAGCCCTGCCGGTATGGTGCTGGGAAGATGGTTCATCACCGTGCTGGGCTCGCCGGTGTCACGCAGCGAAGATGCGATGGACGGCGCGATGGACGTCGGTGGCGCCACCGAC
>JBGAIH010000003.1:0-222721 GCA_044225675.1 Burkholderiaceae bacterium | reverse complement strand
CGCCGCGCGCCACGCGCAGGCACCTTGCCCGGCCGGCCCTTGCCGGCGGCAGGTGTCTTCTTGGGAAGCTCGCCGACTTTCACAGGAGCGTCGGCAGGGAAGACTTCGCGCGCGCCCTGGCTGTCGACGCGCAGCGCCAGCCGGGTGGCCAGCGCCAGGGAATTGAGGTGCAGGTAGATCCAGCCAAGCTCCGGGCCCTGGGCCAGCTGCGACAGCTGCTCGGGCGCCAGCCTGGCCAGCCGCTCGGGGTCCACCGCGAAAAAGCCCTGCAGCACGCGCGGCGCGCGGCTCGGGCCGGATGAAATTTCCACCACGCGCGGCACCAGCAGGCCGAGCTGTCCCAGGCGCTCGGCAAACTCGAGCGTGCGCGTCATCTGGGCGTGGAAGCCTTCGAGGTAGGCGATGGCGTGGCGCAGCAGTTCGGTGGGCTGGCCGTCGGCGTCGAACAGCGGCTCGCCCTCGGTTTCGGAGAAGGCAGGGTGCGCGGCGTCGAAGCCGACGGAGAAGGCTCCCGGCTTTTCCTCCAACAGAACGAAGGGGTAGCGGCGCACGAAAGCCGGCACGTAGGCGTCGTCCCAGCGGCCTTGCGCGTCGACGAAAAGGTTCTTGCGGTCGGTCAGGCCCACGAGGGCGGCCAGCGAATACGGCCCGCCTTCCTGCCCGACGAAGACGACCGGGTAATGAAGCGCAGCTTCAGGGATTTCGGAGGCGGCCAGGAGGAATGAGTTGGCACCGGCGGCAAACCCATAGTCGCCCACGGTCCAGCGCAACTTGAGATTTCGGTGCTGATCCTGCAGAAGCAACGTCGGGCGTTGGTACAGCAGTAAGGTTCGATCCGGTGAACTCACGGTGTCGTCCTGCGCAATGGCCCGATTCCCGACCCGCAGACCCAGCGCTGCGGCTTCTGTAACAAGCCTATTAGATTTCGTAACGGACTGTGATGCTACCAGCAGAAAAGTGAAAGCACAGCAGCTTTTTGCGTAGGTCCGTGTAACGGTTCTGCGCGTGGAAGCGCAGCAACAAAAAAGCGCTCTGGGAACTTGTCCCCAGAGGGTGATCTGTAGTAGCGCGGGACGTCTTCAGGCGCGGGCGCGGCGGCGCCAGCCTCCGCATCTGCCGAGCTTCCGGTCGGCTCCTGGGGCCTCAGGCCTGCGCCTGCTGGCCTTCCGGCAGCGGCTCGGCCAGCACCTTGTCGATGCGCTTGCCGTCCAGGTCGACCACCTCGAACATCCAGCCCGCGCATTCGATGCGGTCGCCCGTGCCGGGCAGGCGGCCAGAGACGGCCATGAGCAGGCCCGCGAGCGTGTTGTAGCGGCCCTTGTCCTCGTCGGGCAGCTCGCGGATGTCCAGCCGCGCCCGCAGTTCAGCCACGGGCATGAGGCCGTCGAGCAGCCAGGTGCCGTTCTCGCGCTGGGTGGCCCAGGCGTCGGCCTGCGCGCCCGGCTGCAGTTCGCCGGTGATGGCCTCCAGCAGGTCGCGCGGCGTCATGATGCCCTGCACCACGCCGTACTCGTCGACCACGAAGACGATGCGGCTGGCCCGGGCACGGAACTGCTCGAGCAGTTCCAGCCCGCTGAGCGTCTCGGGCACGAAGGTGGCGGGCTGCGCCAGCGGCTCGATCGGCCCGGGCTGCGCCGGGCCCAGCTCCAGCAGGCGCGCGACGCTGATCACGCCGACCACGTCGTCCAGGCTGCCCCGGCACACCGGGTACCAGGAATGCGATCCCTTGCCGCCGCCCGTGCCGGCCGCGCGCAGGCAGTCGGCGACCGTGGCCGAGGCGTCCAGCCAGTGGACGTCGGTGCGCGGCACCATGAGCGAGGTGAGCAGCCGGTCGTCCAGGTGGAAGACGTTCTGCACCATCTGGTGCTCGTGCTCCTCGATCACGCCGGCGTCCACGCCCTCTTCGAGGCTGTGGGAGATTTCCTCCTCGGTCACGGCGCGGCCGGCGTTGGTGTCGATGCGCAGCAGCTTGAGCACCGCCTGGGTGGCGGCCGACAGCAGCTTGACGAAGGGTTTGGCCGCGATGGCCAGCCACTGCATGGGCCGTGACACGAAGCGCGCGACCGTCTCGGGGTAGAGCTGGCCGATGCGCTTGGGCACGAGTTCGCCGAAGATGATGGTGGTGAAGGTGATGATCGTGACCACGATGGCCGTGGCCGCGATGGCCGAGGCCTTGTCGGCCGCGCCCAGGCTGCGCAGCCAGGCCGCCACGCCGTCGCTGAAGGCCGCCTCGCCGACGATGCCGTTGAGCACGCCGATGGAGGTGATGCCCACCTGCACGGTGGACAGGAACTGTGTGGGGTTGTCCAGCAGGCGCAGCGCGCTCTCGGCCCCCTTGTCGCCGCTTTCAGCCAGTGCCGTGAGGCGCGCCTTCCTGCTGGACGCCAGGGCCAGTTCGGACATGGCGAACAGGCCGTTGAGCAGGGTGAGAAAGGCGATCAGCAGGACATCCATGCAAGGCGGGGGAGAATGAACACCATGGCAATGTACCTGATCGGCGACGTGCAGGGCTGCGATGCCCCCCTGGGCCGGCTGCTGGACACACTGGATTTTTCACCGAGCCGCGACACGCTCTACCTGCTGGGCGACCTGGTCAACCGCGGGCCGGCGTCGGCCGCCGTGCTGCGCCGGCTCATGGCCCTGGGCGACGCGGCGCGCTGCCTGCTGGGCAACCATGACCTGCACCTGCTGGCGGTGGCGCACGGCGTGCGCCGCCCGCATCGCAACGACACGCTGGACGGCATTCTCGACGCGCCGGACAGCGCCGCGCTGCTGGACTGGCTGCGCGCGCGGCCAATGGCGCTGGAGGCGCAGGGCTGCCTGATGGTGCATGCCGGCGTGCTGCCCGGCTGGAGCGTGCAGCAGACGCTCGCGCTCGCAGGGGAAGTGGAGGCGGTGCTGCGCGGGCCGGACCTGCAGGCGTTCCTGCCGCAGATGTACGGCAACACGCCCGAGCGCTGGGACGATGCGCTGGCCGGGGCGGACCGGCTGCGCGTCATCGTCAACGCCCTGACCCGCCTGCGCTTTTGCCGCGCCGACGGCACGATGGAGTTCAGCGCCAAGGACGGTGCCGATCAGGCACCCGAAGGATTCACGCCGTGGTTCGACGTGCCGGGCCGCGCCACCGCCGGCACGCTGGTGGCTTTCGGTCACTGGTCGACGCTCGGGTGGCTCGAACGTGACGATCTGCTCTCGCTCGACACGGGCTGCGTCTGGGGCGGCTGCCTGAGCGCCGTGCGGCTGGACGCGGGTGGCGGGCGGGAGCTGATCCAGGTGAAGTGCCCGCAGGCGCAGGCGCCGGGGTGAGGAAGGGTGAGGAGGGGTGATGCGAGTTGTGCGGGCGTCGGGTCAGGCTGACTGATCCGTCTGACGCATCAGGGCATCGGCACCGGACCGGCTCACGTCAGACGGCGTGGCCCGGCAGGCGCCTCAGCCGCCCGATTTGAACAGCGCCGGCAGCTTGCGCTTGGGCTTGATGTTGGACGAGATGCCCCGGGTGGTGCCGGCCTTGGCGGCCGCTTCCCAGGCAGGCGCCGCTTCGGCGGGCTTGGACTCGTAGGGCTGCTCGAAGAACGGATCGCGCGGCGCGGCCGGCGGGCGGCCGAAGTCGCGCGGCGGGCGCTCGCGCCGCTCCCGCGGCTCGTCGAGGACGTCGCGCGGATCATCGGTGCCGTCGGGCGAATACAGGCGCCGGCCGGTGTTGATGCGGCCGCGCGGCCGGTCTTCCTCGAACTCGATGGCCTCGATCTCGAGCTTGGTCTTGATCAGCTTCTCGATGTCGGCAACGAGCCGGGCGTCGCTGCCCGAGACGAAGCTCACCGCCAGCCCCGAAGCACCGGCGCGGCCGGTGCGGCCGATGCGGTGGACGTAGTCCTCGGCATTGAAGGGGATGTCGAAGTTGAACACCGCCGGCACGTCCTTGATGTCCAGGCCGCGCGCGGCGACGTCGGTAGCCACCAGCAGGTCGACCTCGCCGGCCTTGAAGGCGGCCAGCGCCTTCAGGCGCTCGTCCTGGCTCTTGTCGCCATGCAGCGCGGTGGTCTTGAGTCCTTCGCGCTCCAGCGAGCGGGCCAGCCGCGCGCAGCCGAGCTTGCTGTTGACGAAGACGAAGGCCTGCCGCACGCCGCGCTGACGCAGGATCTGGTGCAGCGCGCGGCGCTTGTCGTCGTCCGCCACGCGGTAGAAGTGCTGCTCGACGGTCGAGGCCGTGGCGTTGGAGCGGGCCACTTCGATGGTGACCGGGTCCTGCAGGTAGCTGCCCGCCAGGCGCTTGATCTCGGGCGAGAAGGTGGCCGAGAACAGCAGCGTGGTGCGCTGCTTGGGCAGGTAGCTCAGGATGCGCTGCAGGTCGGGCAGGAAGCCGATGTCCAGCATGCGGTCGGCCTCGTCGAGCACGACGTATTCCACCTGGTTGAGCACGGCCGTCTTGGCCTCGATGTGGTCGAGCAGGCGGCCCGGCGTGGCCACGAGCACTTCGACGCCCTTCTTGAGTTCGGCCGTCTGGGGCTTCATGTCCATGCCGCCGAACACCACCGCGCTGCGCAGGTTGGTGTGCTTGGCATAGGACTTGATCGCCTGGGCCACCTGGTCGGCCAGCTCGCGCGTGGGCAGCAGCACCAGGGCCCGCACCGGATGCCGGGCCGGCGAGGTGGAGCTGTTCTCGTGCTTGAGCATGCGCTGCAGCAGCGGCAGCGAAAACGCCGCCGTCTTGCCGGTACCCGTCTGTGCCGCACCCATCACGTCGCGGCCCTGCAGGACGACGGGAATCGCCTGCTCCTGGATCGGAGTCATGGTTTCGTAGCCCATTTCGGCTACGGCGCGGGCGAGCGGCTCGGCCAGCGACAGGTTGGAGAAGGAACTGGTCATGGAGGGAGTATTGTCTCACTTCGGGCCTGGCCCCGGCCTGATGCGGGTCTGGCGCTTGCGCAGGGCCTGAGCGCAGGGCCTGAGCGCGGACCTGAGTGTGGACGTGCACGCGGACGTGCACGCGGGCCTGCCCCGGCTCATTCCAGCACCGCGCGCAGTTGCCGCGTGGTGGCCGCGAGGCGCCGCGTGCCCACTTGCGCGAGGTTGCTCATCAGGGTGAGCGCATCGGCCGGATGGCTGCGCGCCCAGGCATCGAAAGCGGCGCGGGGCAGGCGCAGCAGGAGCGCAGGCTGGTCCTCGGCCCCGGCGCAGGCGGTGCGGGCGAGTCCGTTGAGGAAGGCCATTTCGCCGAACGCCATGCCCTGCCCGACGGCGGCCAGTCGCAGGCCCCGCTCGGGCGGCCAGGCCGTGGCCAGGGTGATGCGCCCCTCCTGCACGACCAGCAGATCGGTGTCCGATGCGCCTGCGGCAAACACCTGCTGGTGCGGGGCCAGGGCCACGGGCGTCAAGCTCTGCTCGAGCGCGCTGCGGGCGTCGGCCGACAGGCCTTCACCCAGCTCCCCGAGCAGGTCATGCGCCGGATAGGCCGGCCGCTCGGCAGCCGTGCGCTCGTCGAGCATCGCCTCCTCGGCCCATTCGAGCGCGCGGTCGAGATCGCCCAGCATCCGCACGCCATCGGGCGCCTGGCGCCGCGCCCGCTCGTCCAGGCCGCAGACCGCCAGTTCGAGCCCGCGCTGCGCCATGTCGCGCGCCAGGGCCCGCAGCTGCAGCAGCGCGGTGCTGTCCCAGGCCGGCACGCGGCTGGCGTCCAGGATCAGGCGGTCGTGCTGCGGCAGCACCGCGAGCCGGACCTGCTCGGCCATGTGGGCGGCCACGCCGAAGGACATCAGGCCCTGCAGTTCGAAGACGGCAACACGCTCCATCCGCGGCGCAAGCCATGCGTCCGACGCCGCGCGGCGCAACCGGCGCGACCGCAGTTGCCCTGCCAGATGACTGCGGCGGATCGCGGTGCTGGCCGAGGCATGCAGCAGGACGAAGGTTGCGATCACCAGCCCCGCCACCAGCGCGCCGACGCCGCCGGCCGTGGCAAACACCACGGCCACCAGCCAGCTCTGGCTCCAGGTGCCCGGCGCGGCGCGCAGGTAGCTGCGCGACCACAGTACCGCCGGCACCTGCCGCAGGCCGGCAAGAATCAGGCCCCCCGCCAAGGCGGCCAGCGGCACCCAGTGGAGCCAGGCGTGTCCGGTCACGGCCACGCCCACCAGCAACGCGGCATGGGCCGGACCGATACCGCCCACGGCGCCGGCCTGGGCCAGCGCGATGCGCGAACGCGAGGGACTGGTCGATGCCGGAATGAAGCCGAGCAGGCCGCAGGCCACGCCCACCAGGCTCTCGCGCCGCAGCACCGCATTGGCGTCGCCACGTTGGCCATATTCGAGTTCCAGCTCCTGCGTGAACACCAGCACATCGAGGCTGTTGACCAGCGCCATCAGCAGGGCCAGCGACACGAGCTGGGTGCCGTGCGCATGGAGCACCGCCAGCCATGGCACGCCGCCCCAGTCGGGCCAAACGGGCCAGCTGAAGACCGACGCCCCGACGGCCGGATTGAAGCGCCCGCCCAGGCCCGCCACGGCCACCAGCAGGCTCACGGCCGCAGCGGCGGGCAGAATGCCCGGCACCCTCGGCCAGCGCCGCTGAACCAGCCAGCCACCGCCTGCGACAGCCAGCGCCGCCAGGCCATGCAGGGCGGTGCGGCCATCCCAGGCCCAGCCGCCGGAGCCGAAGCCGGACGCGATCTGGCTGATCACCATCGACAGGCCGACCCCGGCGGCAAATCCATGGGTCACCGACACGGGAAGAAAGCGCGCGAGCGAGGCCAGCCGCGCCACCCCGAACAGCCACTGAAAGGTGAAGGCCAGTGCCAGCACCGCTGCGCAAACCGCGAGCACCTGCGTGCCGGAGAGCCCCAGCCGGCCGCCCTGGGCGCCCGTGAGCACCGCCGTGACGGAGGCCAGCAGCAGCGCCACGACGGTGCTTGGCGCATGGACCACTCCGGGACGCGGCGACAGCAGGCTCAGGGCCAGACCCGGCAGGGCCGCCGACCACAGGACCAGACTCGCCAGCGGCACTTCGCCCGCGAGCGGCGCGAACGCCAGCACGCCCAGCCCGATCGCATGCGGCACGGTGATCGTCGCCGCGGACAGCGCGCCGCCCCAGACCTGCCGCAGGCGCTGCGCCGCGCTGGCCGGCACGGGCGGCACGGCGTCATCGGACTGCGGGGTGCCGGACCGCGCGATGTCGGTAGCGGGGTCGGTCACGCCGGCGGAGGTCGGAGACAGGGGCATCGCCTCAGCGTATGACACGGCGATGACAGTACCGTGACAGCGCAGTGGCGCTGCGGCCAGGCAGCGCGGCCCGTGCCGCTGACGGCGCGCCAGGCTGCGCTGGCTGAAGCGCTACAGGCTGCGCGCGCTGAAGGTGTCGCAGTTGCGGATGCTGCCGCTCTTCAGCCCGGTGGCGAACCAGCGCTGGCGCTGGGCGCTGGTGCCGTGCGTGAAGCTCTCGGGCACGACCGCGCCGCCGCTGGATCGCTGCAGGGCATCGTCGCCGATCTTCGCGGCGGCGTTCATGGCCTCTTCGACGTCGCCCTGCTCCAGGATCTGGCGGGCGTTCTGCGCATGGTGGGCCCAGACGCCGGCAAAGCAGTCGGCCTGCAGCTCGACGCGCACGCTCAGCGCGTTGTATTCGGCGGCGCTCATCTGCCGGCGCAGCTGCTCGGTCTTCTCGCTGATGCCCAGGAGGTTCTGCACGTGGTGGCCGACCTCGTGTGCGATCACGTAGGCCTGGGCAAAGTCGCCCGGGGCGCCCAGCCGGTTCTTCAGTGTTTCGTAGAAGCCCAGATCGATGTAGACCTTCTGGTCGCCCGGGCAGTAGAACGGGCCCATGGCCGACTGGCCCTGGCCGCAGGCGGTCGCGGTGGCGCCACGGAACAGCACCAGGCGCGGCTCGCGGTAGCTGCCGCCGGCCTTGCTGAACTCGGCCTTCCAGACGTCTTCGGTGTCGGCCAGCACGGTAGAGACGAACCTGGCCATGCGGTCGTCGGCGGGCGGGCGCTGCGCCGGCGCCTGCTGGACCTGGGCCGGCGAGCCGCCGCCGCTGAGCACGCTCAGGATGGTCATCGGGTTGATGCCGAAGATCCAGCCGCCCACGAGCGCGATCACGATGGTGCCGATGCCGATGCCCCGGCCTCCGATCATGCCGCCACCCAAGCCGCCGCCCCCGCCGCTGCGGCGGTCCTCGACGTTGTCGGATTCGCGGTTGCCTTCCCACTTCATGGGTTATCTCCTGTGCCTTAAAGTCCGCTCAATGGTACTCCCGAGCCCTGTCAGCAAAGGTCGCATTCTGTTGACCGGCTTCGAGCCGTTCGGCGGCGAACGCCTGAACCCGAGCTGGCTGGCCGTGCAGGCGCTGCATGGCCGGCAGATCGGCGGCCATCGCGTGGTGGCGGCGCAGCTGCCCACGGCCTTCGGCGTGTCGCTGGCCACGCTGCGCGCGTTGCTGGCGCGCCATGCGCCGGCCCTGGTGGTGTGCGTGGGCCAGGCTGGCGGCCGCGCTGCGCTGAGCCTGGAGCGCGTGGCCATCAACCTCGACGATGCGCGCATCCCCGACAACCTGCAGGCGCAGCCGGTGGACACGCCGGTGCGGCCGGGCGGCCCGGCGGCGTACTTCAGCACGCTGCCGGTGAAGGCCATGATGCTGGCCGTGCAGGCGCGCGGCATTGCGGCCGAGGTGTCGCAGACGGCGGGCACCTTCGTCTGCAATCACGTGTTCTACGGGCTGATGGACACGCTGGCCCGCGAGGGCACGTTGCACAGCGTGCGCGGCGGCTTCATCCACGTGCCCTGGCTGCCGGAGCAGGGCACGCCGTCGATGCCGCTGGCCGACGTCGTGGAAGGCCTGCGCGTGGCGCTGCAGACGGCCCTCTCGACCGGCACGGATGCGAAGGTCAGCGCCGGCGCCGAGCACTGACGGCCTGCGGTCGCGTGGGCCTGCGGGCGTGTGGGCCTGCGGGCGCGTGCGTGTGCGCCTGCGAGCCGAGAGGCCGGCCGGCTCAGAACGCGATCAGAACGTGCCGGCGGCCAACTGGGCCCATGTGTGCGTGGTGCGCGCGTCGCGCGTTTCGTCGCCGGGCAGGTAGAGGTCGAGGTCGAAGTCGCTGGCACGCATGACCACGTCCACCCGGCCGCCGGCCGCGTCGGCGACGCGCAGCACGCCCGATGACGGCCAGCTCACGCCCATGACGATGGTGGTGGGCGTGCTCAGCGTATAGGCGGCGCCCGCGATGCCGATCTGGCCGCTGACGGTGGCTGTGGGCCGCACGCCCGAGCCGTCGACCACGGCGGTGAAGTTGTAGACGGTGGTCGCATTGCCACGGCTGGCGGTGGCGGCCCGGTAGCTCAGCGTGACGCGCGAGCCGTTGACGCTCAGGTCGGCCTGCCCGTTGAGCGTGTTGCCGCCGCTGCGCAACGCCCGCAGGTTGAGGGCGAGCGAAGCCGCCGTCTGGCTGACGCTGGTGACGGTGATGTCCATGCCGCCGTCGATCGGCGTTTCGCCCACCTCGACAGCGCATGCGCTGAACTGCGCTGACAGGGAGTCGCCCGCGTCGAGGTCGCCGTTGTTGTTGTTGTCATTGGCCGTGACGGTGACGCTGCCGCCGCCGGCACAGGCACGGGTGGCGGTTTCAGACGCTGCGGGTCGGTCCCGGCCGAAGCCCTGCCGCGCGCCGTCATAGAGACTGCGTGCCAGACCCGCCACCGAGCTGCCGGACGCCACACCTGCGGAGCCGGCACCTGCCGAACCCACACCCGCCAGACCGTCGACCGCGGACGACGCCTGCACGTCCACCAGCGTGCTTGCCGCGGAACGCCCCGTGGGCGCGTAGTTCGCGAGCGTGAGCGGAACGGAGGACAGACCGGCGGTCGCCGAGGCGTCGCCGCCTCCGCCCCCGCATCCGGCAAGCGACAAACCCGCACCGACCATGGCGGACCAAAGCAGCAACTTCATGAAAAAGACCCTCCCTGAGAATTTGATGTCGTTTCAAGGATTGTCATCGCCGCAGGCGCGTTCGGCTCACCGTGCAAACCCGTGCGCAACCCCCGGAATTCCGGTGAGATCCATCACAGGAATTGGCGCCGCGAAGCGCACCGTAGCGCACTGAAGCCGAAAGTTTGACGCCCCGGCGCGTATCAGCGCAGCGACACCAGCGACACGTCGGACACCGCCACCGGCCGCACGCGGCCCGGCAGGCCATACGACTCGTCGAGTGCATTGGCCGTGCGCCAGCGCACGTCCGCCACACAGGCCCGCACCATGAGCGCACTGGCGCCTTGCTGCCAGCAGCGCGCCACCTCCTGGCGCTGGGTCTGGATCAGCGCTTCACGCTGCTCGGCCTTGGCGACCTGCGCCTGCAGCACCGACACCATGCTCCACAGCAGCACAAGCGCCAGCACGGCCGCCACGGCCACGACGAGAGTCTGCAGCCTGGAGCGAACGCCTGCCGCATCGGCATCGGCATTGAATCCGGCATCGGAGCTGACAGGTGCGCTGACAGGTGCGCTGGCGGAAAGACGGGCGGTGTGGCTGGCGTTCATGGCGGGACTCCTGAGATGAGCGGCGTGAATGGATGCTAGGTGCGGCGGATCGTGCGCACGCTCAGCAGCGGGCGCCATGCGGTGTAGGACGCGAGCGCATCGCGTGACAAGACGCTTTCCTGCCAGAATCGCCCGAGCCTGATCGCCAGCCCTCGAAAGTCCCATGACCTCGCCTCATTCCTCGTCTGATTCGACGCAGCGCCCGCGGCCTCAAGGGCCGTACGGCTCGCTGCTCGTTGAAGCGCCGGCCGCGAGCCGCAGCGCAGCGCGCCTGCTCGACGCCGCGCAGACCGCAGCTGCCTTGCCGTTCACGGCACTGGTGGCCGAACTGGCCGCCCTGCTGGAAGATTCGTCGGTCAGCGTGCCGCCGCGCCTGGTGCAGGCGCTGCCCGGTGGCGGGAGCCTGTTCGTCATGCCCGCCCTCGATGCGCGGGTTGCGATCACCAAGCTGATCACCTTCACACCCGCCAACGCCGGAACGTCGCGCGCGACGATCCAGGGCGACGTGGTGACCTTCGACGTGGCAAGCGGCGAGCGAGGCCTCGTGCTGGACGGCCCCACGGTGACGGCCCGCCGCACCGCCGCCGTCTCGGCGCTGGCGGCGCGACTGCTTGCACCGGCGCCCGCCGGCCGCCTGCTCGTGGTGGGGGCCGGCGTGCAGGGCCGGGCGCATGTGGAGGCCTTTCGCGACGTGCTCGGCGTACGGGAAGTCTGGGTCGCCTCCCGCAGCGCCGCGAGCGCCCGGGCGCTGGCCGCGCACGCCGCCACGCTCGGACTCGATGCCCGGGTGGTCGACGATGCGAACGCTGCGCTGGCCGAATGCCCGCTGGCCGTGACCTGCACACCGGCCGCAGGCGTGGTGCTGCGAGCCCTGCCGCGCGACGACGGTTTCATCGCCGCCGTCGGCGCTTTCACACCGTCCATGGTGGAACTGTCGCCCGGGCTGTGCGTGCATGTGGCACGACATGGCCAGATCGCGGTGGACACGCCCGAGGCGAGCCATGAAGCGGGCGACCTGCTGCAGGCTGGCCTGGACGTGACGAAGTTTCCCGCGCTGGCGCAGATCGTGCGGCTTGGCCGTCGTGCGGGCGCCCCGCAGCCCGTGCTCTTCAAGAGCTGTGGCTGGGCAGGCTGGGATCTGGCTGCCGCGCGCACGGCGCTGGCGGCCGCCTGCGTCGGCTGATCGCGCTGTCAGTTCAGACTAGTGATCGCCTCTTGCTGCGGCGCGTCGAAGTAGGTGAACAGCTTGACGGCCAGCGAACGCAGTGCCTCGTCATTGAGGGTGTGCGCGTGGGCCAGCTGCTCGAGCGCGTAGTCGCGGTCGCCCAGCATCATCGAGGCGCTCACGCAGAAGCCGCGTGCAGCCATCTGCAGGGTGAAGGAGTAAAGCAGGTCCGACGGCCAGTAACGCGGATGCTGGGAGCATTCGCTGGGGCCGGGAACGGTCAGAAGGTAGCTCATGCGCTCTGGCACAAGCCGGGCGGCGGACGAGGCGGCAACGGTTGGCATGGCGGACTCCTTGGATGATGGAGTCGATCCTAGGAAACGGCGGGCGCCTGCCGGTTCGGCGATCGCCCCGTTGCTTCGTAGGACAAGCGCCAGATCGGCGTCTGCGCTGCGGGAGGCAGCGTGGGTGTCGGCACGGGCGTCGGCGCGGGTGTCGGCATGGGCCGCACCGCCGAGGCGCAGGGCGAAAGCTTCGGGCATGACATGCATGGTCGTCTCCTGCAGCCGGGCAACAGGCCGGCATGAGACGAAGTGTCAGCCGCAGTCGGGCGGCCAACAACGATCCGGATGGATAGTCGGAGCCGGCCGCTTGACCTTGAAGGGCCCTCCCCCTCGGTGGAAACCCTCAGGCCTTGGGCAGGGTCACGCCGTGCTGGCCCTGGTACTTGCCGCCGCGGTCCTTGTAGGAGGTCTCGCAGACTTCGTCGCTTTCGAAGAACAGCACCTGCGCGCAGCCTTCGCCCGCATAGATCTTGGCCGGCAGCGGCGTGGTGTTGCTGAACTCCAGCGTGACATAGCCTTCCCACTCGGGCTCGAAGGGCGTGACGTTGACGATGATGCCGCAGCGCGCATAGGTGCTCTTGCCCAGGCAGATGGTCAGCACGTTGCGCGGGATGCGGAAGTACTCGACCGTGCGCGCGAGCGCAAAGCTGTTGGGCGGGATGATGCAGCTGTCGCCGTGGAAGTCGACGAAGCTCTTCTCGTCGAAGTTCTTCGGGTCGACCACCGTGCTGTGGATGTTGGTGAAGACCTTGAACTCGGGCGCGCAGCGGATGTCGTAGCCGTAGCTGCTGGTGCCATAGCTGATGATCTTGCGGCCGTCGGCCTCGCGCACCTGGCGGGGCTCGAAAGGCTCGATCATGCCGTGCTGCTCGGCCATGCGGCGGATCCACTTGTCGCTTTTGATGCTCATGTCGCTCACTCCTGCGGCGATTCTAGTGACACGGCCAGCCCGCGCCCGGGCACGGCCGGGCGCGGGGCTCAGGCCGCGATGACGGTGCGCTCGATCAGCCGGTCGTCGCCCAGCACGATCATCGAGAACAGCAGCTCGTCCAGGTTGCGGGCGTGCGCTGTCTTGCGGGCCAGCATCGGTGTGGCCTTCGGGTCGAGGATGACGAAGTCGGCCTCGCAGCCGGGCTGCAGGTTGCCGACCACGCCTTCGAGGCCCAGCGCCTGCGCGGCGCCTGCCGTGTGCTGCCACCACAGGTGCTGGGGCGACAGGCTCAGGCCGGGCTTGGTCTGCCCTTCGCGGCCCACGTAGTAGGCCGCCATCATGGTGTGGAAGGGGCTGAAGCTGGTGCCGCCACCCACGTCGCTGGCCAGGCCATAGCGAAAGCCCACCCGGTCGGCGCCGGCGTAGTCGAAGAAGCCGCTGCCCAGGAACAGGTTGCTGGTGGGGCTGACGGCGGCGGCCGTGCCGGTGCGCCGCATGAGGGCGCGGTCCTCGTCGTCGAAGTGGATGCAGTGGGCATAGATGGCGCGCTCGCGCATCAGGCCGAAGTCGTCGTAGATCGACAGGTAGCTGCGCGAGGCCGGGAACAGCTCGCGCGCCCAGCGCACCTCGTCGAGGTTCTCGGCCACATGCGACTGGATCCAGACGTCGGGGTACTTGGCCGCCAGTTCGCCGGCGCCGCGCAGCTGCGCTTCGGTGCAGCTCGGTGCAAAGCGCGGCGTGATCGCATAGCCGAGCCGGTCCACACCATGCCAGCGCCGGATCAGCGCTTCGGTGTCGACCAGGCTCTGCTGCGTGTCGTCGCGCACGCCATCGGGCGAGTGGCGGTCCTGCAGCACCTTGCCGGTGATCAGGCGCAGGCCCCGCGCCTTCGCCTCGGTGAAGAGCGCGTCGACCGACGCCGGGTGCGAGGTGGCGAAGGCGAGCGCCGTCGTCACGCCATGGCGCGCGAGTTCGTCGAGGAACACGCTGGCCACGCCCTGCGCATAGGCCGGGTCGGCAAAGCGCGACTCGTGCGGGAAGGTGTAGTTGTCGAGCCAGGGCAGCAGGCCCTCGGCCGGCGAGCCGATCACGTCCGTCTGCGGAAAGTGGATGTGCAGGTCGATGAAGCCTGGCGCGATGATGCGGCCCGGCAGATGCTCCACCGCCACGCCCGGGTAGTTGCCCGACAGCGCGCTCCAGGCGCCCGCGGCGCGCACCACCGGCCGCCCGTCGGCGTCGGGGCCGACGAGAAGCAGTCCGTCCTCGTCGAACACGGCATGGCCGTCATCGGCAAATCGCAGGAGGCTGGCGCGGTAGGCTTTCATGGTCATGCGGGCTATTTTGAGGCCTTGCCCTGCACGCCCGATACGAGAAAGTTCATGGACAGTATCTGTTCGTCCGTCATGACCGCGCCGGCCGCCAGCACGGCGCGGCCCTCGTTGTCGGTGATCGGGCCGGTGAAGGGATGCAGCCGGCCGGCCGCGATGTCGCGCTGGCGTGCGAGCACCTCGTCCTGCACCGCCTTGGGCACCTTCGGACCGAAGTCGCCAACGCGGATCATGCCGTCCTTCACGCCGCCCCAGACACTCGTGCTCTTCCAGGTGCCGTCGAGCACGGCGCGCGCGCGACGGGTGTAGTAGTCGCCCCACTGGTGCGTGACGGCCACGATCTGCGCGTCCGGCGCGACCTTGCGCATGTCGGAGTGGTAGGCCACCGCCATGCGGCCGCGCTCCTGCGCAGCGGCCATGACGGCGGTCGAGCCGGTGTGGAAGGCGATCACGTCGACGTCCTGATTGAACAGGGCCATGGCCGCGTCGCGCTCGCGCGGCGGGTCGAACCAGGCGTTGAGCCAGACGACCTTGACCGTCGCGCGGGGATCGACCGAGCGCATGCCCAGCATGAAGGCATTGATGCCCTGCAGCACCTCGGGAATCGGAAAGCCCGCGACGTAGCCGGCGACGTGGGTCTTCGTCATGCGGCCTGCCGCCACGCCGGCGAGGTAGCGTCCCTCGTAGTAGCGGGCATTGGCCACGGCCACGTTGGGCGCGGTCTTGTAGCCGGTGATGGACTCGAACTTCACGTCGGGAAAGTCGCGCGCCACCTTGAGCGTGGGCTCCATGTAGCCGAAGCTCGGCGTGAAGATCAGCCTGTGGCCCTGCTGCGCGAGGTCGCGGATGACTCGCTCGGCGTCGGCGCCTTCGGGCACGTTCTCGACGTAGCTGGTGCTGACCCGGCCGGCCAGCGCCGACTCGACCGCCTTGCGCCCCTCCTCATGCTGGCGCACCCAGCCCGCGTCGGTGAGCGGCGCGACATAGACGAAGCCGGCCTTGAGCGGTGCGGTGACGGGAGGCGCTGCGGGCGAAGCACCGGCCGTGGAAGCCGGCTGCGCCGAAGCGGACAGGGAAACGAGAAAAGTGCAACAGCAGGCGGCCGCGAGCGCGGCAGCGAGGTTTTTGTACATGGTGGTCCTCTACATGGCCCCGGATGAAAAAACGGCACTGCGGGGCGGGCAGTGCCGGAGCCGAATTTTAAGGCGAACCGGCGGGGCTGGCAGGGCGTTGCGCGCGACATCGGGCGCCGCGCATGACCTAAGTCCTTGGACCCGGCAACCGCGTTGCCGACCATCGCCCGACTCCGACGACGTTTGCCGCATCACCCATGAACCCCTCACGAACCTCACGATGGATCGCCGTGGTCGCCCTGACCGCGGCTGTTGCGGCATGCGGCGGGGGCCAGGACGCGGGGAGCGGGCCGTCGGCGGGCGCCCCCGCGCCAGGCGCGCCGGCACCTGCCGCCCCGGCACCTGCGCCATCCCTGTCCGGCACGTTTGCCATGCACCAGCGTGCCGCCAACTGGATCGGGCAGACCGAGGAGACCGGCGAACTCGCCGGCACGACGGGCAGCACGTTCGTGACCCCCCGGGCCGTCGCCGCTGGCGCCGACGGCAAGCTCTACATCAGTGACCTGACCAACGGGCGTGTGCTCGTGTTCAACGGCACACCCAGCGTCAATGGCGCCACCGCGAGTTTCGCGATCGGCGCTCCGGATCTGAACTCGGTCGGCAATCTCAACGGACCGTCCGGCATGAGCATCCGCAATGGCAAGCTGGCGCTGGCCCTCTTCGACAGCCATCAGGTGGCGATCTACAACACTGCGCCCCAGGCCGCTGGCGCGACGCCCGACCTGCTCCTCGGACAGGCGGGCACGTCGGGCTGCTCGGCGACACGTTTCAACCGTCCCGTCACGCCATTTTTCAGCCCGGATGGCAAATTCATCGTCGCCGACCGGGCGAACCACCGCGTGCTGATCTGGGACACCGTGCCGACGACCGCCGACAAGGCGCCCGACATGGTGCTCGGCCAGAGCAGCCTGGCCCTTTGCAGGGCGAACGATGACGAACAACTGGGCCAGTCCGGTGCGTTGCCAACCGCGCGCACCCTCAACGGCCCGAACGGCGTCTGGACCGACGGAACCCGCCTCGTGATCGCCGACACGAACAACAGCCGCGTGCTGATCTGGAACACCTTCCCGACCCTGTCGTTCGAGCCTGCGGACCTCGTGCTCGGGCAGGACGACTTCATCAGCAGCGGCGGCAGCGCCTCGGCCTCCGGGCTGAACCTGCCCAATCACATCGCCTGGAACGGCAGGTACCTGGCCGTGTCCGATTCGCTGAACAACAGGGTGCTGCTGTGGGACGGCTTTCCCACCGTGAACGCGGCGCCGGCGCAGATCGCCCTCGGCCAGCCCGATCTGAACGCCAGCGCCGAAACCGCCCGCGACGCGTTCAGCCTGACCTTCCCGACATTCATCACCTTCGTGGGCAACACGCTGTTCGTCACGGAACTGGCCCACCGCGTGTCGATCTTCAAGGCGGTGCCGTGACCTGCCGCAGATGACTGACATCGCCTGAAACACATCGCCTGCCCCAAGCGCCAATGCCCGCAGCCGCGCTGCTGCAGCGGATCCCATTCAATTCAATTCACTCCCCGCCACACACCATGACATCACCGAACCGCGCCCGCTGGATCGCCATCGCTGCCCTCGCCGCCACCATCGCGGCCTGCGGGGGCGAGGGCAACAGCGAAGACACCGTCGGCACGCCCGCGCCGACACCCGCAGCCCCCCACCTGGGCGCCTTCTCCACCTTCCAGCGCCCGGCCAACTGGATCGGCCAGGCCGACGAGACGTCAGAGGTCTTTGACACGACGGCCAGCAACTTCCGGGGCATCCGGGGCACTGCCACCGGCCCGGACGGCAAGCTCTACGTCAGTGACCTGACGGGCCGGCGCCTCATGGTGTTCGCCAGCACGCCGGGCGTCAACGGCGCCAGCGCGAGTTTCGTCCTGGGAGCCCCCGACTTCACGTCCGGCGGCAATCTGAACGGCCCGGTGGGCATGAGCCTCCATGACGGCAAGCTCGCCGTCGCGCTGACCTTCGACCATCAGGTCGCCATCTTCAATCCGGTCCCGCAGGCTTCCGGTGCCACCCCCGTCTTGCGGATCGGCCAGCAGGGAACGCCCGGATGCGCCGCCGACAAGTTCGAGTTGCCGATCCAGCCCGTCATCAGCCCTGACGGCAAGAAGCTCATCGTGTCGGATGGCGAGAACCACCGCGTGCTGATCTGGAACGCGTTGCCCACCGCCGCAGGCCAGGCGCCGGATCTGGTGCTGGGCCAGGCCAGCCTCACCCATTGCTCCAGCAACGATGACAACCAGGACCACCTCTCCGACCCGAGCCCCACCGCCCGGACCCTGAGCGGGCCTGCGGGCGTGTGGACCGACGGAACCCGCCTCGCCGTGGTCGATGGAAACAACAACCGGGTGCTGATCTGGAAGACCTTCCCCACCACCTCGTTCCAGCCGGCCGACCTCGTTCTCGGCCAGACCAGCTTCACGGAAACCCTCGACCTGGTCACGGCGGGCGGCTTCATCCTGCCCCACAGCATCGCCTGGAACGGCAGGTACCTGGCCGTGTCCGATTCGCTGAACAACAGGGTGCTGCTGTGGGACGGCTTTCCAACCACCAACGGCGCGAGCGCCTCGGTCGTCCTGGGCCAGCCCGATTTCGCAACCAGCACGCAGCGCACGCGCGACGCCTTCACGCTGACCTTCCCGACCTTCCTCTCGTTCTCGGGCAACACCCTGTTCGTCACCGAGACGTCGAACCGCCTGAGCATCTTCAAGGCCGCGCCGTAGCGCCGTGCGCGGCCTACGGCTTCATCGCCGGGCCTCGAGCGCGGCGTCAGACGCCCGGCCTCAAGGCGTACCGCCCCGACATGACCAAAGTCGTGGGCGCGAAGTCGCCTGCCGTTCAAGATGCCCGGTTCCCTGTTTCCACACCTGGTACCCAATGATGAGAACTCCCGACACAACCCGCTGGATCGCCGTGGTGGCGCTTTCGGCCGCACTGGCTGCCTGCGTGGGCGACGGCTCGGACGACACCGAATCTGCCGGCAACTCGCCCATTCCCTCTGCACCCGCCCCCTCGCCGTCCGCACCGGCGCCTGCCGCAACACCCTCCGGCACATTCACCAACTTCCAGGCCCCTGCCAACTGGATCGGGCAACCGGATGCGACGAGCGACGGCGCGGGCACGACCGCGAGCAGCTTCATCAACGCCCGCGGCATGGCTGCAGGGGCTGACGGCAAGCTCTATATTGCCGACGGGGGCAACGACCGGCTGCTCGTGTTTGCAGGCACGCCGAGCGTCAACGGCGTCTCGGCCATCTTTGCCGTGGGCGCGCCCGATCTGAACTCCGCAGGCTCACTCGACGGCGCTGCCGGCGTCAGCATTGCCAACGGCAAGATGGCGGTCGCCACATCCTTCGGTCGGCAGGTGGCGATCTACAACACCGTGCCGCAAGCCATGGGCGGTGCGCCCGACGTGCTCCTCGGCCAGGCAGGCGTCAGCGCCTGCGCGGCCAACCGGTTCGGGCAGCCCATGCAGGCCGTTCTCAGCCCGAACGGAAAGCTGCTCGTCAGCGACCGCCAGAACAACCGCGTGCTGATCTGGAACAGCGTGCCCGCCACCAGCGGCCAGGTCCCGGACCTGGTACTCGGACAGAACGGCATGGACGCATGCGCCGCGAACGACGACGCCCAGGACGGCACTGGCGGGACACCAAGCGCACGGACCTTCTTCGGACCGAACGGCGTGTGGACGGACGGCACACGACTGGCGATTGCCGACTCCTTCAATAACCGTGTGCTGCTCTGGAACACCTTCCCGACCACGTCATTCCAGCCAGCCGATGTCGTCCTGGGACAGGAGGACTTCACGACCAATGAGGCGGGGCTGTCGAGCGCGCGGATGAACATATCCACCGCAGTCGCCTTCAGCGGCAGGTATCTGGCCATTGCAGACTCGGTCAATCACCGCGTTCTGCTCTGGGACGGCTGGCCGACCACCTCGGGCCGGCCGGCGGACATCGTTCTGGGGCAGCCTGATTTCAACGACGGCGCGGAGCGCACACGCGATGCAACCACCCTGACCTTTCCGATCGCTGTGACTTTCGTGGGCAGCACGCTCTTCGTCACCGAGTCGCCGACGCGCGTGACGATCTTCAAGCCCGCTCCCTAGGCGTCCTTGCGGCTGCAGCGCCGCATCGCCACCGCATGAGGAAAGCGCCGCGCGGACATGACCAAGGTCGTAGGTCCGCACGGCGTCCTGCTTCCATGATCCCGGGTTTCCCCAACACATGCATTGGAACCCGTGATGACTTCTCTCAACAACCACCGCTGGATGGCTATCGTGACGCTTTCGGCAAGCCTGGCGGCTTGCTGGGGCGACGGCGGCGGCATTGAATCCGCCGGCAACGCGCCGCCCCCTTCGGCGCCAGCCCCGGCTCCCTCCTTATCCGGCACGTTTGCCAATTTCCAGGCGCCCGTCAACTGGCTCGGCCAGACCGAGGCAACGACCGAAACGGGCGGCCTGGGTAGCAGCACCTTCATGAACGTCAGGGGCGTCGCGGCCGGTGCCGACGGCAAGCTCTATGTCAGCGACGAAGGCAACCGCCGGGTCATGGTGTTCAACGGCACGCCCGAGGTCAATGGGGCCGCCGCAAGCTTTCTGGTGGGAGCGCCCGACTTCACCAATCTGGGTTTTCTGGACGGTCCGTCCGGAATCAGCCAGGCCAACGGCAAGCTCGCCGTCGCCATGGCAACGGGCCACCAGGTGAATATCTACACAACACCGCAAGCGAGCGCCGCCATGCCGGACGTGATTCTTGGCCAGGAGGAGACCTCGGGTTGCACGGCGACGGCATTCAACACGCCGACGACGCCGTTTCTCAGCCCGAACGGCAAGCTGATCCTGTCGGATCGCGCGAACCACCGCGTCCTGATCTGGAACACCGTTCCCACCGCCTTCAACCAGGCCCCGAATCTGGTGCTCGGGCAGTCCGGCCTGACCACGTGCGCCGCCAACGACGACGACCAGGACGGCACAGCCAACGCCCAGCCGACGGCCAGAACGCTGAACGGCCCGACAGGCGTCTGGACCGATGGAACGCGCCTGGCCATCGGGGACTCCGTCAACAACCGTGTCCTGATCTGGAACACCTTCCCGACCAGTTCATTCCAGCCGGCCGATATCGTGCTGGGTCAGAGCAACTTCGCGGGCAGCGTCGCAGGCGTGTCCGCAACGCGATTCTTCCGTCCGAACGGAATCTCCTGGAACGGCAAGTACCTCGCCGTCGCCGACGCGGCGAACAACCGGGTGCTGCTCTGGGACGGATTCCCCGCGGCATCGGAAGTCCCGGCCAGTGTCGTGCTGGGACAACCGGACTTCGAGACCAGCACCGAACGAGGCCGCGACGCACTGACGCTGACCTTTCCGAGATTCGTCACATTCGTAGGCAACACCCTGTTCGTGAGCGAGACCGGCAACCGCGTGACGATCTTCAAGGCTGCGCCCTGAAAGTGAGGCCGGGGAACGGCCCACGCCCTCGGCCCGCCGCCGGTTGCCTGGCCTCCCTCGCCGCGTCACCTGGATGGGGGCCTGCCTGGACTCGCCCCTGCAGAATGCGCAACTGCGCTCATTGCAGCCGAGGCGCAGCGACCGCTGCGCCGCTTGCGGCAGACACCGGCACCCCCCGGTCGATCTGCGCATCCGTGGGCGTCTCACCCGACGCCTGCACAGGTGCGGGTGCGGTGCCCCCCCGGGTCAGGCGATCGGCACAGCGGCGCTCGGCGTACTCGCGGCGCAAGGCCAGCGGCGTGGCCAGGTCGGCCGAAACATCCGCATCCACCGGCAGGTAGCTCACCGCCGAGACGCTCAGCCGGGCGAACATCCCCTGGCCGAAGAGCTGGCTGCCCTTGCGCGCCAGCGGGGTGGACGCCGAGCAGTCGATCAGGGCGAAGTCCCATCGAGCATCTGTGTCTCGTGACACGCCATTCGGACGGTTCAAGGGCGTGCTTCAAGTTGAAACTTGTTTGTGACCTGGTCTTAGGGCCAGATCAAACGGTCCACAGGGCCTAAGCCCTGCTCGCGCACCTTGCCATGAAGGAGGTGACGCGGCTCGGCGACGCCCCGTCGCGGCGTCGCATGGCGGTTGCAGCCGGGTGGCCGCACGGCATCGCGTGCAACTCAGGCCATCGCAAAAACCTGATCGAGCCTGGCCATGCAGGCCTGCTTCTCGCCTTGCCCCAGAAAGCTCGCCTCGAAGCTGTTGCGCGCGAGCGCATAGGCCTCGGGCGCGCCCAGGCCGGTGGCCGCAAAGGTCTGCAGGAAGTTCTCGTTCATGTAGCCGCCGAAGTAGGCCGGGTCGTCGGAATTGATCGTGGCCTTCAGGCCCGCCTCCAGCAGGCGGCCGATGTTGTGCGCCGCCAGCGTCGGGAACACACGCAGCTTGAGGTTGGACAGCGGACAGACCGTGAGCGGGATGCCGTCGGCCGCCAGCCGCGCGAGCAACGCCGGGTCGCGCGCGGACTGCACGCCATGGTCGACGCGCTCCACGCGCAGCAGGTCCAGCGCCGTCCACACGTACTCGGGCGGCCCCTCCTCGCCCGCATGGGCCACGAGATGAAAGCCCAGTTCCCGGCAGCGCGCGAAGACGCGCGCGAACTTCTCGGGCGGGTGGCCGACTTCGCTCGAATCGAGGCCCACGCCGATGAAGCGGTCGCGCCAGGGCAGCGCCTGCTCCAGCGTGGCAAAGGCGTCCTCCTCGCTCAGGTGGCGCAGGAAGCACAGGATGAGCGAGGCGCTCACGCCCAGTCGCCCCTGCGCCTCCATGCAGGCGCGATGCAGGCCGCCGATCACCACGTCGATGGGCACGCCCCGGGCCGTGTGGGTCTGCGGGTCGAAGAAGATCTCCGCATGCACCACGTTGTCGGCCGCCGCCCGCTGCAGGTAGGCCCAGGCCATGTCGAAGAAGTCCTGCTCCTTGAGCAGCACGCTCGCGCCGGCGTAGTAGATGTCGAGAAAGCTCTGCAGGTTGGTGAAGGCGTAGGCGCGGCGCAGCGCCTCCACGTCAGCGTAAGGCAGCGCCACACCGTTGCGCTGCGCCAGCGCGAAGATCAGCTCGGGCTCCAGCGTGCCTTCGATGTGCACGTGCAACTCGGCCTTGGGCATGGCGCGCAGCAGTGCGGGCAGGCGCTCGGGCGCGATGGACGGGATGGCGAGTGGCTTCATGATGCGCGCGACTCCTGGGGTGAAATCCTGCAAGTGAAAAACGGGGGCTGAAATGACAAAGGGCCGCCCACGGCGGCCCCTGCCAAGCCGTGCGGCTTACTTCTTGTCGCCGCCCGGCACCTTGCCTTCCACGCCCTTGACGTAGAAGTTGATGCCGCCCAGGAACTTGTCGTCGGCGACGGCGTCCTTGGCGAGGACTTCCTTGCCGTCCTGGCCCATGATCGGGCCCTTCCAGATCGCGAAGGAACCGTCCTTGAGGCCGGCCTTGACCTCGTCGATCTTCTTCTTGGTGTCTTCGGGCACGTCGGCGGCGATCGAGACCATGTCGATCGCGCCTTCCTTGACGCCCCACCAGCTCTGGCCGGTGGCCCACTTGTTCTCGAGCGCGTCACGCACGGCCTTGACGTAGTAGGGGCCCCAGTTGATCACGGCCGAGCCCAGGTGGGCCTTCGGGCCGTAGGCGGTCATGTCGGAGTCCCAGCCGAAGGCGCGCTTGTTCATCTTCTCGGCGGTCTGCAGCACGGCCGAGGAGTCGGTGTTCTGCATGAGCACGTCGGCGCCGCCGTTGATGAGAGCCGTGGCGGCCTCGGTTTCCTTGGGCGGATTGAACCACTCGTTGACCCAGACGACCTTGGTCTTGACCTTGGGGTTGACGCTCTGCGCGCCGAGGGTGAAGCTGTTGATGTTGCGGATGACCTCGGGGATCGGGATCGAGGCGACCACGCCCAGCGTGTTGCTCTTGGTCATCTTGCCGGCGATCACGCCGGCCATGTAGGCGCCTTCGTAGGTCCGGCTGTCGTAGGTGCGCATGTTCTCGGCCGTCTTGTAGCCGGTGGCATGCTCGAACTTCACGCCCTTGTTGTCGGCGGCGACCTTGAGCATCGGCTCCATGTAGCCGAAGGTGGTGCCGAAGATCAGCTTGTTGCCCTGGGCCGCCATGTCGCGGATGACGCGCTCGGCATCCGCCGACTCGGGCACCTTCTCGACGTAGCTGGTGACGACCTTGTCGCCGAATTCCTTCTCGACCGCCTTGCGGCCGTTGTCGTGCGCGAAGGTCCAGCCGCCGTCGCCCACCGGGCCGACGTAGGCGAAAGCGATCTTCAGGGGCTCCGGCTTGGGAGCAGGAGCGGCTGCCGGCGCAGGCGCCGGAGCGGGTGCCGGCTCTTCCTTCTTGCCGCAGCCCACCAGGGCGGCCGCAGCAAGTGCGGACAGGGCCGCCACTTGGAGCATGGAACGTTTCGTCAGGTCAGTCATGTCATTTCCTTGGTTCGAGAAGACTGGGGTGGGACAAAGGGGGGACGCGGACAATCCCGGGATTATGACCCCGGGTAGAAAGGTTTTCCAAGTGATGCGGGCATGTTCACGCGGATCCAGGCCGGGTTGCGCGAGATCAGGGCCAGCACCACGATGGTGGCCAGGTACGGCAGCATGGTGAGGAACTGGCTCGGAACTTCCACGCCGATGCCCTGGAAGTGGAACTGCAGCATCGTCACGCCGCCGAACAGGTAGGCACCCAGCAATACCCGTGCCGGACGCCAGGTCGCAAAGGTGGTCAGGGCCAGCGCGATCCAGCCCTTGCCGGCGACCATGCCCTCGACCCACAGCGGGGTGTAGATGATTGCGATGTAGGCGCCGGCCAGCCCGCAGAGCGCCCCGCCCGCGACCACCGCCGCCAGCCGGATGCGGCGCACCGGATAGCCGAGCGCGTGGGCCGACTCGGGCGACTCGCCCACCGAGCGCAGCACGAGGCCGGCGCGCGAGCGGTAGAGGAACCAGATGAGCCCGAAGGTCAGCGCGATGGCGAAGTACACCATCGGATGCTGGCGGAACAGTGCCGGCCCCACGAAGGGAATGTCGCCCAGCAGTGGCAGGTGGAACTGCGGCCGGTCGGGCAGCTTTTCCTGCACGTACTTGATGCCCGCGAAGGCCGAGAAGCCCGCGCCGAACAGGCTGAGTGCCAGGCCCGTGGCGTACTGGTTGGTGTTGAGCCAGATCACCAGCACGCCAAAGATCGCGGCCAGCAGCGCGCCCGCGCCCATGCCGGCGGCAAAGCCGAGCCAGTCGTTGCCGGTGTGGACCACGGTGGCGAAGCCGGCGATGGCCGCGCACAGCAGCATGCCTTCGGCGCCCAGGTTGACGACCCCGGCCTTCTCGTTGATGAGCAGGCCGAGCGCGGCGATCGCCAGCACGGTGCCGGCATTGAGCGTGGCGGCCAGAAGCAGCGCGTATTCCATCAGCGTGCCCCTCCCGCAGGCTTCAAGCCGGTCCAGCGCACCCGGTAGGTGATGAGCGTGTCACAGGCCAGCAGCGTGAACAGCAGCAGGCCCTGGAACACGCCGGTCAGCGACTTGGGCAGGCCCAGGCGCGACTGCGCCAGCTCGCCGCCGATGTAGAACATGCTCATGAGGATGGCCGAGAAGATCATGCCCACCGGATGCAGCCTGCCGACAAAGGCGACGATGATCGCGGCAAAGCCGTAACCCGCCGGCACATAGGGCGTGAGCTGCCCGATCGGGCCGGCCACCTCCAGCGCGCCGGCCAGGCCCGCAGCGGCGCCCGAGGTCAGCAGCGCCACCCACAGCGCGCGCCGCGACGAGAAGCCGGCATAGCGCGCGGCCGCTGGCGCGAGGCCGCCCACCTGCTGCGCAAAGCCGGCCCGCGTGCGGAACAGGAAGACCCAGAGCGCAGCCGCGCCGGCCAGCGCCAGCAGCAGGCCGATGCTCACCCGCGAGCCCGACATGAGACGCGGGATCTGCGTGGCCGCCTCGAAGGTCTTGGTCTGCGGAAAGTTGTAGCCGGCCGGGTCCTTCCAGGGACCGTAGACCAGGTAGCTCAGCACCATGTCGGCCACGTAGACCAGCATCAGGCTGACCAGGATCTCGCTGGCATTGAAGCGGTCGCGCAGCAGCGCGGTGATGGACGCCCACAGCATGCCGCCGAACATGCCGGCCAGGATGACGGCCAGAAAGATCCAGCGGCCGGTGGTCTTGTCGGCCAGCAGCGCGACGCCGCCCGCGAACACGGCACCGATCACGAACTGGCCTTCGGCGCCGATGTTCCAGACGTTGGAGCGAAAGCACACGGCCAGCCCGAGCGCGATGACCAGCAGCGGCGTGGCCTTGACCATCAGCTCGCCCAGGGCATAGGGCGTCTTGATCGGCTCCCAGAAGAACACCTGCAGGCCGCGCACCGGGTCCTTGCCGAGCGCGGCGAAGAGCACGATGCCGATGAGGACGGTCACGACGAGCGCCAGGATCGGCGAGCCCGAACTCCAGAGCTTCGAGGGTTGCGGGCGCGGTTCAAGCCTGAGCATGCGCCACCTCCGCACCGGCCTGCGCCGCCGGCTCCGCTTGAGCCGCCGGCTCCGCTTGCACCGCCGGCTCCCACAGGCCGCTCATCCATTCGCCGATCTGCGCCACAGTGGCGTCGGCGCGGCGGATCGAGGGCGAGAGGCGGCCCTTGGCCACCACGTGCAGCCGGTCGCTGATCTCGAACAGTTCATCGAGCTCCTCGCTGAAGACGAGCACGGCGCAGCCGGCGTCGCGCAGCGCGAGGATCTCGCCGCGGATCTGCGCGGCAGCGCCGACGTCCACGCCCCAGGTGGGCTGCGAGACGATGAGCAGCTTCGGCTGGGCGTCGATCTCGCGGCCGACGATGAACTTCTGCAGGTTGCCGCCCGACAGCGACTTGGCAGCGGCGTTCGGGCCGCCGGCCTTGACGTTGAAGCGGGCGATGATGTCGGCCGCCTGCTTCTGCAGGGCCTTGACGTCGATCCAGCCGCTGCGGCCGAGCGCATCGTCGCGCGTGAGCAGCAGGTTGTGCGCGAGGCCGAGCGTGGGCACGGCGCCGCGTCCGAGTCGCTCCTCCGGCACGAAATGCACACCGAGTTCGCGGCGGGCGTGCGGGCCGAGCTTGCCGGCGTCGCGGCCGAACACGTTGATCATCGACGCCGCCGCGCGGGTGTCTTCGCCCGAGAGTGCGTAGAGCAGCTCCTTCTGGCCATTGCCCGACACGCCGGCCACGCCGACCACCTCGCCGGCCCGCACCTCGAACGAGACGCCGTCGAGGTCAACGCCGAACTGGTCCTCGCGCGGCAGGCTCAGGGCCGACACGCGCAGCACCGTGTCGCCGGCCTGGCGCTCATGGTGCTCGAGCGCGGGCGGCTCGGCGCCGATCATCAGGCGGCTGAGCGAGGCGTTGCTCTCCTCCTGCGGGTTGCACACGCCGGTGACCTTGCCGCCACGCAGCACGGTGCAGGCGGTGCACAGCTCGCGGATCTCGTGCAGCTTGTGGCTGATGTAGAGGATGCTGCAGCCTTCGGAGGACAGCTTCTTGAGCACGACGAAGAGCTTCTCCACCGCCTGCGGCGTGAGCACCGAGGTCGGCTCGTCCAGGATGAGCAGCTGCGGGTTGGTGAGCAGCGCGCGGATGATCTCCACCCGCTGCATCTCGCCCACGCTGAGCGTGTGCACCGGGCGCGACGGGTCGATGTCGAGGCCGTACTCGCCGGCCTTGGCGGTGATGCGCTGCGTGACCTCGGCCAGGCGCAGGCTCTTGTCGAGGCCGAGCCAGACGTTCTCGGCCACCGTGAGCGTGTCGAACAGGCTGAAGTGCTGGAACACCATGCTGATGCCCAGCGCCCGCGCCTCCTGCGGATTGCGCACATGCACCGGCCGGCCGTTGAAGCTCACGCTGCCCTCGTCGGGCTTGACGGAGCCATAGATGATCTTCATGAGCGTCGACTTGCCGGCGCCGTTCTCGCCCAGGACCGCATGGGTCTGGCCCGGCAGCACCGTGAGCGACACGCCGCTGTTGGCGACGACGGCCGGGTAGCGCTTGGTGATGTGCGAAAGCTCGAGGCGGGGCGGGCTCACGAATTTGTCTCTTGTGTTGGGGTCATGGCGGGCAGTATGTCGTGAATCCGTGCGGCGCGTTCAGCGCTCTTTCTTGAGCGACTGCGCGACCGAGCGCACCCGCTCGCGCAGCCACTTGGCCGAGGTGGACGCATGCGTGCGCTCATGCCACAGCTGGTAATACATGAGGCGCGGAAACTGGACGGGGCATTCGAGGATGACGACGGGCAGCTGGCTGGTGAAGCGCTCGCAGTACTGCCGGCCGGTGGTGAGCACGAGCAGGCTGGAAGCCACCATGGCCGGGATGATGCCGAAGTGCGGACATCGCGCCATGATATTGCGCGACAGGCCCTGCGCCTCCAGCAACTCGTCGATCACGCCCTTGGCGCCGGGGTGCGTGGGCGTGGGGGCAATGTGCTCGGCCGCCAGCCAGGCCGCGCTGTCCCACGGGCGGCGCACCGCCGGGTGGTCGGCGCTCACGAGGCTGACGATGTCGTCGCCGAACAGCCGGCCCATGTGCAGATCGTCCGGCGCCTTGAGCCAGTTGCCGATGACCACGTCGACGTCGCCCTGGGCCAGGTGCTGGCGGTAGTCGGACTCGCCGGTGAGCGGATGGATCTCGATGTGGCACAGCGGCGCGCGGGTCTTGATGTCGGCCACCAGGCGCGGCAGGAACACCGGATCGAGGTAGTCGCTGGCGGCGACGCGGAAGGTGTTGCGAGCCGACTGCGGCTCGAAGCCGCGCGCGTCGGTGAACAGCACCTCGGCGGCACGCAGAATGCTTGCGCTCGGCTCGACCATGCGCAGCCCGGCGTCGGTCGGCACCATTCCGGAGCCCGACCGCACCAAAAGAGGGTCGTCCGCCAGGTCGCGCAGGCGCTTGAGCGCGGCGGACACGGCGGGCTGGTACATGCCCAGGCGGATGGCGGCGCGCGAGACGCTGCGTTCGGTCAACACGGTATGCAAGACCCTTATCAAGTGGAGGTCTATCTTGTCGAAAAGCGCCTGATCTCTCATACCTTTGCCTGCATTCAAGCCATATGCCAAAGCTTATGTCGGGGGCCTTCGGGCCGCACTACCCTTGCAAGCCAGGCGCTGGTGCGTCCCCGGAACTCCGCCGAATCCCCCATACTTCCATCGACATGGACACCCAACCGATCCGACTCATCCGCCGGGGCGAACCCGTTTCGCTGGCCAATGTACCACCCGACCGCACGCTGCTGGAAGTGCTGCGCGAAGACCTGGGCTGCACCGGAACCAAGGAAGGCTGCGGCGAGGGCGACTGCGGGGCCTGCACCGTGGTGCTGGGCGAAGCCGACGGCGACCGCATCAGGTACCGTGCCATCAACAGCTGCATCCGGCTGGCCCACTCGGTCGACGGGATGGCGCTGTGGACGGTGGAGGACCTGGCCGGCCCCGAGGGTCTGCATCCAGCCCAGGAGGCCATGGTGCAGTGCCACGGCAGCCAGTGCGGCTTCTGCACGCCCGGCTTCGTGATGAGCCTGTTCGGCATGTACCAGAACCACGTCTGCCAGGGCACGGCCGTCACCCGCGCGCTGGCCCAGCACGACCTGTCGGGCAACCTGTGCCGCTGCACCGGCTACCGGCCGATTCTCGACGCCGCCCAGGCCATGGCCGCCCTGCCGCCGGTGAAGGTGGACGAGGCGGCGCTGCTGGCCCGGCTGGCCGCCCTGCGCGCGCCGGACGACGCAGCGGCGGGCTCCCGCGCTGCGACCGGCGCCGGGGCCGCGCAGGCCGAATCTGCCGGCTACCTCGCCCCCACCACCCTGAGCGCCCTGGTGCGGGCGCGGGCCGACCATCCCGGGGCCCAGCTCGTGGCCGGCTGCACCGACGTCGGCCTGTGGGTCACCAAGATGCACATGCAATTCACCCAGGTGCTGGACGTGACGCGGGTGCGCGAGCTGCGCCGTGTCGAGCGCTATCCGCACCACATCGCCATCGGCGCGGCCGTGACGCTGGCTGACGCCTATGCCGCGCTCGTGTCCGACCGGCCACAACTGGCGGCCTTTGCCAGCCGCTTTGCCGGCCTGCCGGTGCGCAACTCGGGCACGCTCGGCGGCAACGTCGCCAACGGCTCGCCCATCGGCGACTCGATGCCGCTGCTGATCGCGCTGGGCGCCCATGTAGTGCTCATGAGCGTGCGCGGCCACCGCGAGATGCCGCTGGAGCAGCTCTACACCGGCTACCGCAAGAACGTGATGGCGGCGGACGAAGTCCTGGCCTGGATCAAGGTGCCGCTGCCGCAGCCGGGCGAGCTGCTGCGTGTCTACAAGATCTCCAAGCGCTACGACGACGACATCTCGGCCGTGTGCCTGGCCCTGCGCCTGCAGCTCGAAGGCGGACGGGTCGCGGCCGCGTCCGTGGGCGCGGGCGGCGTGGCGGCCACGCCGGCGCGCGCGGTGCAGACCGAGGCCGCCCTCGCGGGCCAGCCGTGGACGGCCGACACCGCCATGGCCGCCGCTGCCGTGCTGCGCGCGGAGTTCCAGCCGATCTCGGACATGCGCGCCTCCGCCGCCTACCGCAGCGAGGTGCTGGGCAATCTGGTGCAGCGCTTCTGGCTCGAAAGCCAGGGCGTGCAGCAGATCAACCTCGAGTCCTTCACGCTCGAAGGAGAAGCGGCATGAATGCGCCCGACAGCTTTGCCGCCCGTGCGCCGCAGGCCGGCGCAGCCGGCACCTCGCAGGCCCACGAGAGCGCCCGCGCGCAGGTGGCTGGCGCCGCCACCTATGTCGATGACATCCCCGAGATTCGCGGCACGCTGCATGCGGCGCCGGTTCTCTCGCCCATCGCCCACGGGCGCCTGAAGGGCGTGGACGCGCGCGCGGCCCTGGCCATGCCGGGGGTGCGCGGCATCGTGACGCATACCGACATTCCGGGCGACCCCCTGCTGGCGACCTTCGTGCATGACGAGCCGATCCTCGCCTCAGGCACGGTGGAACACGTCGGCCAGGTCGTCGCCCTGGTCGTGGCCGACACCGTGATGCAGGCGCGCCGCGCCGCGCGCAAGGTGCTCCTGGACATCGAGGCGCTGCCGGCGGTGCTCACGGTGCGCGACGCGCTGCAGGCCAGGAGCTTCGTGCTGCCGCCGGTGCGCGTGACGCGCGGCGACGCGGCAGGCGCCATCGGTCGCGCGCCGCACACGCTGCACGGCGCCTTCGAGGTCGGCGGACAGGAGCACTTCTATCTCGAAGGCCAGATCGCCTACGCCGTGCCGCAGGAACAGGGCCAATGGGTCATTCATTCGAGCACGCAGCATCCCGGCGAAATCCAGCACTGGGTGTCGCATGCGCTGGGCATTGCCAACCACGCGGTGCGCGTCGAATGCCGGCGCATGGGCGGCGGCTTTGGCGGCAAGGAGACGCAGGCAGGGCATCTGGCGGTGTGGGCCACGCTGGCCGCGCGCAAGCTCGGCGCGCCCGTCAAGATGCGGCTGGACCGCGACGACGACTTCATGGTCACCGGCAAGCGCCACCCCTTCGAATACGAGTACACGGTGGGCTTTGACGGCGCCGGCCGCCTGTGCGGGCTGGAGCTGATGCTGGCGGCCAACTGCGGCTTCTCGGCCGACCTGAGCGGCCCGGTGGCCGACCGCGCGGTCTTCCACAGCGACAACGCCTACTTCCTGGAGGACGTGGACATCACGTCGTACCGCTGCAAGCTCAACACGCAGAGCCACACGGCCTTCCGCGGATTCGGCGGGCCGCAGGGCGTGATCGCGATCGAGACCATCCTGGGCGACATCGCGCGCCATCTCGGTCTGGACCCGCTGGAGGTGCGGCGCCGCAATCTGTATGGCGTGGGCGAACGCGACGTGACGCATTACCAGATGAAGGTGGAGGACAACATCCTCGAGCCGCTGTTGGACACGCTGGCGCGCGATGCCCGCTACCGCGAGCGGCGCGCCGCGATCGCCGAGTGGAACGCGCGCAGTCCGGTGCTCCGCCGGGGCATTGCGCTCACGCCGGTCAAGTTCGGCATCTCGTTCACCGCCACGCAGTTCAACCAGGCCGGCGCGCTGGTGCATGTGTACACCGACGGCAGCGTGATGGTGAACCATGGCGGCACCGAGATGGGCCAGGGCCTGAACACCAAGATCGCCCAGGTCGTGGCCGACGAGCTGGGCGTGCCCTTTGCAAGCGTGATCGCCACGGCAGCCGACACCAGCAAGGTGCCCAATGCCAGCGCCACGGCGGCTTCCAGCGGCACGGACCTCAACGGCCGCGCAGCGCAGTTCGCGGCGCGCAACGTGCGCGACAACATCGCGGCCTACGTGGCGGGGCTCGACGGCTGCGGCGCGGGCGCGGTGCGCTTCGAGGGCGGGCAGGTCATCACGCCAAAGACCACGCGGCGCTTTGCCGACGTGGTGTCCACCGCGTACACCAACCGCATCCAGCTGTGGAGCGACGGCTTCTACCGCACGCCCAAGATCCACTACGACAAGACCACCCTCACGGGCCGGCCGTTCTATTACTTCGCCTACGGCGCGGCCTGCACCGAAGTGGCGATCGACACGCTGACCGGCGAGAGCCGCGTGCTCAAGGTCGACATCCTGCATGACGTGGGGCGCAGCATCAACCCGGCGATCGACATCGGCCAGATCGAAGGCGGGTTCGTGCAGGGCATGGGCTGGCTCACCACCGAGCAGCTGGTGTGGAACGCCAAGGGCCGTCTGAGCACGCACGCGCCGAGCACCTACAAGATCCCGGCCACCGGCGACATTCCCGCGCACTTCAAGGTCGCACTGTGGCCCGAGCCCAATCGCGAGGACAACGTATTCGGCAGCAAGGCCGTGGGCGAGCCGCCCTTCATGCTGGCCATCAGCGTGTGGGAGGCACTGCGCGAAGCCGTTGCCGCCGCCCGCGGACCGGGCTCGGTGGTGGAGATGGATGCACCCGCCACCGCCGAGAACGTGCTCAAGGCGCTGCGCCGCTGAGGCACCGACGCGCTGAGGCGGTCGGGCTCGCGTGTGAGCCGGTCAGTGCTCCGGCCCGGCTGGCAGGCCGGCGAGCCGGCTCACCGGCGAGGCCACGATCACCACGGCCTGCAAGACAAAGCCCGCCAGGGCCAGCAGCAGGCAGGCTGCCTCGCCCCACTGCGCACCGACGAAGCCGCCCAACGCCGCGCCAAGCGGCCGCACGCCGGCATTGACCGTGAGGAAGATCGCCGAGACGCGGCCGAGCGTCGCGTCCGGGGTGACGGTCTGACGCAGCGTGGTGGAGGTGATCGTCCAGAGAATCGGTCCGAAGCCGAAGAGGAAGAATGAAGCCACCGCCAGCGCGCTCAAGGGCAGGAGCAGCGTGGCGGCCATGGTGGCCGAAGCCAGCACCGAGACGACCGGACCGAACTGGATGGCGCGGCCGAAAGGCATGGCCGCCACCAGGCGCGGCGCCGCCAGTGCGCCCGCGATCATGCCCACGCCATAGGCGGCCAGCGTGGTGCCCACCTGGGCGGCCGACAGGCCCAGCGCGCGGACGGCATAGGGCACGTAGGCCGCCTGCAGCACGAACCATGCGATGTTCCAGACAATGGCCGTAAGCAGGATCGGTCGCAGCAAGGCATGCCGCCACACGAAGGCCGCGCCTTCGCGCAGTTCGAGCAGCGGATGGCGCGGCGCGGCGGGCGCCTGCGGTGCGGACGCAAGCCGCATCAGCAGAGCCACGGCCGCCACCGACAGCACGGCGGCCAGGGTGAAGGCCGACGACGCACCGGCCCAGGCCACCAAGGCACCGGCCAGCGCTGGGCCTGCGGCATAGGCGATGCTGCGGGCCAGCTCCAGCCTGCCGTTGGCGCGACCCAGCAACTCGCGCGGCACGAGCCCCGGCACGGCGGCCGGCGCCGCGACGCTGAAGCCCACCGTGCCGATGGCGCCGAGGAAGCCGAGAGCGGCCAGCAGCGGAACCGACAGCGCCTCGAGCCAGACCGCCAGCAGCAGGCCCAGCAGCGACAGAGCCCGCAGAGCCTCGGAGCCGATCATCAGGGCGCGACGGGAGCTGCGGTCCGCCAGCAGGCCCAGCGGCATCGACAGCAGCAGGAAGGGAAGCGTCTGCAGCGTGGCCAGCAGGCCGATTTCACCCGCCCCGGCCCCCAGCGCCAGCACGGCGACGATGGGCACCGCCGCGAGGCTCAGCTGCTCGGCCGACTGGGCCGCCAGGTTGGCCCACGCGAGGACATGGAAGGATTTGGGAAGCGTTGCAGGCATGAGGGCCCCACCTGAAATCGTCGTGGAAAGCAACGATTGTGAGGGCGTCACGGCCTTGGCATTCGCCACAAGCGGACATGTGATGAAGCGACGCCGAGCAGGCGTGGGGCGTGCAGGCGACTGCCGAACGCAACCGCAACCAGCGTAGGGGTGGAGGGCATGACGCACGCGTGAACGTACGTACGACCTACGTGAAAACTACCCACGTGAGATCCACACACGTGGGAACAGGCGCGGCGGTCAACAAGTTCCGCCGCGCCTGTTCAGGCCTGCTGCGAGCCTGTGAATCCCGCAAGCACCGCTCACGGGCTGTTCGGTCGGCTTGCAGCGAGAGTGATGCGCTCTTGAGCGCGGCGCATCACGGATGCGCGCCCGTCAGGGCAGCTTGCGCTTGGCAGCATCCGCCGCGTCTTCCACGGCTTCCTTGACGTCACCGGCCTGCTTCTGCGCCTTGCCGGCCTGCTCGCGCGCGTGGCCCTTGGCTTCCTGGCTTTCGTTACCGGTCCAGCGGCCCACGTGCTCCTGCACTTCGCCGGCGATTTCCTTGGTCTTGCCCTTGATCTGGTCCTTGTTCATGATGTGTCCTTTCAATGAGAAACGGGTTGGAGAACTTGCGAACCTCTACCTTAAGAGCCGCCTCTTGAAGTTGCAGCCGGGCGAGGCCGCGCCTGCCTGTCAGCCCGCTCCTACGGCCCATCGCTCTGGGGCCCTGCGGGTGTGGCGACGGCTGCGACAATGCGCGGGTTGCCACAGTCACGAGCCCGCTTCATGGCCTCCAAGGAAATCATCTACACCCAGCGCGTCGAGTTCGGCGATTGCGATCCGGCCGGCATCGTCTGGTTTCCCAACTTCTTCCGCTGGATCGACGCGGCGTCGCGGCATTTCTTCATCGCCTGCGGCGTGCCGCCATGGCACGAGACGGAAAAGACGCTGGGCGTGTTCGGCACGCCGCTGGTGGACACGCATGCGCAGTTCGTCAAGACCGCCAGCTACGGCGACACGCTGTCACTGCACGTCTCGGTCAAAGAATGGCGCGACAAGAGCTTCGTGCAGGCCTATCGCGTGATGCGCGGCGACGACCTGATCCTGGAGTGCGAGGAAGTGCGCATCTTCGCGGCCCGCCGCAACGATGGCAAAAACGGCATTCGCGCCGTGCCGATTCCGCCGGAGATCCGCTCGCTCTGCGAGTGAGCGGGGCACGCGCCGCCCTCCCTTCACATCACCAGCATCGCGCGGAAGTCGTTCACGTTGGTGTGCGTCGGGCCGGTGACCACCAGATCGCCGATGGCATCGAAGTAGCCGTAGGCGTCATTGCGGTCGAGATGATCGTCGAGCTTGAGCCCGAGCGCCGATGCGCGCGCCAGGGTGTCGGGCGCGACGAAGGCGCCGGCGTTGTCCTCGACGCCGTCGATGCCGTCGGTGTCGGCCGCCAGCGCGTGCACGCCCGTCTGCCCTTGCAGCGCCTGGGCCAGGCCCATGCAGAACTCGCCTGCTCGGCCGCCGCGCCCACGCGCGGCACCTTCGCGCCGGGGACGGATCGTGACAGTCGTCTCACCGCCCGAGAGGATGACGCAGGGCCTGGAAAACGCGCCCGTGCCCCGCGCGACGGCGCGCGCGATGGCCGCATGGACCTTGCCGACCTCGCGCGACTCGCCTTCGATCTCGTCGCTCAGCACGTGCGCCTGCAGGCCGGCGGCCCGGGCCGCCTGCGCTGCCGCTTCGAGCGACTGCTGCGGCGTGGCGATCATGTGGACTTCGTGGCCGCCGAACGCCGGGTCGCCAGGCTTGGGCGTTTCCAGCGCGCCTTGCTCGAGCTGCGCCATCACGGCCGGGGGCACGGCAATGCGATAGCGGCGCAGGATGGCGATCGCATCGGCGCAGGTCGTCGCATCGGGCACTGTCGGGCCGCTGGCGATGATCGACGGATCGTCGCCCGGGACGTCGCTGATGGTGAGGGTAACGACGCGCGCGGGCGCACACGCCGCCGCCAGCCGGCCGCCCTTGATGCGCGAGAGGTGCTTGCGCACGCAGTTCATCTCGGAGATGTTCGCGCCGCTGTCGAGCAGGGCCTTGTTGACGGCCTGCTTGTCGGCCAGCGTGAGGCCTTCGGCCGGCAGGGTGAGAAGCGCGGAGCCGCCGCCCGAGATCAGGCACAGCACGAGATCGTCGGCCGTCAGGCCCTGGACCCGCGCCAGCATGCGGCGCGCCGCATCCAGGCCGGCCGCGTCCGGCACCGGGTGCGCGGCTTCCACCAGTTCGATGCGTGTGGCCAGGCCGGACGGCCGGGGCGGGATGTGTCCGTAGCGCGTGACCACCAGGCCCTCCAGGGGTGCCTCGGCGGGCCACAGCGCCTCGACGGCCTGGGCCATCGACCCGCCGGCCTTGCCGGCGCCGATGACGATCGTTCGCCCCTTCGGCGGCGGCGGCAGGCAGGGCCCGAGCGTGTGCAGGGGAAGCGCGCGCCGCACGGCTGCGGCGTACAGGTATTCGAGGAACTGGCGGGGCTGCTGGGCGGGGTCTGGACAGGCGGTGTCGGGGCGGTCGAGAAAGGACGCGGTCATGGGTGAATGTCTCCAGCCGCCATTGTGACGCGCCCGGGGGGTGCTGCACGGCGCACAGGCGCAACTGGTAACCGCTTGGTAACCCTTCGCTGGCGATCCTCCACCGATTCAGGGCATCCGCTGGACTCCGCAGGCAAGGCCTCTCGCGCCCTCACCCGACGCGCGCTGCTCAGGGCAGGGGCGCCCCGCCCTGGAACCACTGCGCAACCAGCGCACGCTCGGCATCGGTGATGCCCGTTGCGTTGTTCATCGGCATGAGCCGCGTCACGACCACCTGCTGGTACATCGCCTGGGCATGCTGGCGCACGCCCTCGGGGGAGTCCAGCCGCACGTTCTTCATCTGCACCTGGGCGCCATGGCAGCTGTAGCAGCGCTGCTCGAGCACGGGCCGCAGGTCGGCATAGGTCACGGCCCGGGCCCCGGCGGCCGGCGCGGCGGCAGGCTGCGGCTTCATCCAGACGATCACCCCCGCCAGCACCACGAGGCCGGCCAGCGCATAGCCGATCGGATGCCCGTTGCGCCCGAGCTTGTAGCCATGGCGCATGACGAAGAACTGGCGGATGGCTGCGCCCGCGAACATCATCAGGATGAGCACCAGCCAGTTCTGCGGATGCCCCCAGGTGAAGCTGTAGTGGTTCGACAGCATGGCAAACAGCACCGGCAGCGTGAAGTAGGTGTTGTGCACGCTGCGCTGCTTGCCGCGCTGACCGTGAATGGGGTCGACCGGCTCGCCCGCCTTGATCGACGCGATCACCTTCTTCTGGCCCGGGATGATCCAGAAGAACACGTTGGCGCTCATGGCGGTGGCGATCATGGCGCCCACCAGCAGGAAGGCCGCGCGCCCAGCGAACCAGTGACAGGCCAGCCACGACGCGACGCACACGAGCACGAACACCAGAGCGCCGACGATGGCATCACCGTGCTTGCGCTTGCCGAAGATCTGGCAGATCGCGTCGTACAGGATCCAGAACACCACCAGGAACGACAGCGCCACGCCGATGGCCGCGCCGGGCGACCAGTTGACCAGCGTCTTGTCGATCAGGTAGGTGCTGGCGTTCCAGATGTAGGAAACGGTGAACAGCGCAAAGCCCGACAGCCAGGTGCTGTAGCTCTCCCAGAAGAACCAGTGCAGATGGCTTGGCAGACGAGGCGGAGCCACCGCGTACTTCACCGGATGGTAGAAGCCGCCCCCGTGCACCGCCCATAGCTCGCCCGTGGCGCCCTCGCGGCGCAGGGCCTCGTCCTCGGGCGCGGTGAGGCTGCTGTCCAGAAAAACGAAGTAGAACGACGAGCCGACCCAGGCGATCGCCGTGATGACGTGGACCCAGCGCAGCAGCAGATTGGCCCAGTCGAGAAGATAGCTTTCCATGTCGCGTTTCCCATGTGAAGCCGAAAGGGAAGCCCTAACGACCTGCTTACCACTGCGGACACTGTAAGCAGAAAACGGACCACGAATGAAGCGCATGAACTGCGCCTTGCCGCTGCGGTCGGCCTCAAAGTGTATACAAAAAGACCGACCTGTCCAACAGGCCAGGCCGGAAATCGCGATCGCAGAGATGACTGGCCTGAAAAAAATACCCGCCAGTCCTGAACTGGCGGGTCATGGAGAAATCCTGAGCGGCGAGGGACGGCGTACGCCAGGGCGCAGACCTTGCCTGACCGGCAACGCCCACGTTTTTACTTGCAGCTGGCGGGACGGAACTTGGCGGCGATCGTGCCGGCGCAGGTCCAGGTGACCTGCCCGTTGTTGCCCATCGTGCCGGACAGCGTGATGGTGCTGCCGGAGATCGCGCTGTCTCCCTGCGCCGTTGCGGTGACCACGCCGTCGGAGGAAGCGGTCGAGGCGTACTCCACTTTGCTCACATAGCGCGAGGACTGGGATTGGATAGACAGGGCGGCGGTGCTGGGGAAGCCGCCATTGACCTGGACGGCCTCGGACACGATGGTACGGCCCGAAGATGCGGCCAGAACGACTTCGGATACTTTGGCGCGGACGGTGTAGTCCTGGTAGGCAGGCAAAGCAACAGCGGCGAGGATACCGATGATGGCCACCACGATCATCAGTTCGATGAGGGTAAAGCCTTTTTGAAATGAGCGTTTCATGTTGGAGTCCTATTCACAGTGAGTTGAGAAAAATGGATATGCCGGCAAGAACAGGGTCCTCATGTCCGCCCGTTCTGATGACTCTGCAAAGCCGCCACCGGAATTTGCAGTATCAAAAACTGCCTCTGGGTCGCCAATCAGTCGATCTGCCTCGGCCGAAAGAACGAGAGCCGCAGCACCGCCGGGCTTCAGCGGCAGCTCGCCGGACGGTACTTGGACAATATGGTTCCGCTGCAGGTCCATGTGACCTGCCCGTTGGCGAACGCGCCCGACAACGTGATGGTGCTGCCAGAGATGGCGTTATCGCCGCGGGCGGTGGCCGTGATCACGGCCTGTGTGCTCGCAGAGGCAGCGTAGCTCACCCCGCTCACGTACCGCGAGGACTGGGAATCGACGGAGAGGGCCGAAGGAAATCCCCCGGCAATCATCGCGGCCTCGGACACGACGGTACGGCCCGCAGAGGCTGCCAGCATAACTTCGCTGACCTTGGCGCGCACCGTGTAGTCCTGGTAGGCGGGCAATGCGACGGCGGCGAGGATGCCGATGATGGCCACCACGATCATCAATTCGATGAGCGTGAAGCCTTTCTGGATGGAGCGCTTCATATCTGTCAACTCTTTCTATGCGGATGATGGTCAGCGGCTGCCGCATCGCGGAACATCACGGCGGCCGCACTCACAGGACGCCGCTGCAAAGGCGTCCGGCAGAGTCAGTGTCTGGTCAGGACTGTGAGCCCGCAATCGGCCGAAAGGCCTCGGCCATGCCCGGCCGTCAAGACGTTTCAGCGCGCCGCAAGGAGCTGCGCGGCAACGCTGGCGGCGATGACCTCCGGCTCCTTGCCCGAAATGCCGGGCAGCCCGATCGGGCAGGTCACCTGCGCCAGCTCCTCGGTCGTGAAGCCCCGCGCCTCCAGCCGGTGGCGGAAGGTGGCCCATTTGGTGCGGCTGCCGATGAGTCCGATGAAGTCCAGATCGGCCCTGTCGCGCTGCCGCAGCAGGCAGGCCGCGACCACCTCCAGGTCCTCCGCATGGCTGAAGCTCATGATGAGCACGCGGCTGCGTGACGCAAGGTCGGCCACGGCGGACTGCACCGGATCGGAATGTTCGCATTCGACATGGCCCGGGACGTCGGCGGGAAAGATCTCGTCGCGGCTGTCGATCCAGCGCACCGCGAACGGCAAGGGCGCCAGCGCATGCACGAGCGCGCGTCCCACGTGTCCGCCACCGAACAGCGCCACCGGCGCATGCTCGGCCGCCAGACGGCGGCGCAGCTGCGGCAGGTCGGCCGAACCGATGCGCTCGAAGCCGAGAAACACCACGCCGCCGCAACATTGCCCAAGGCTCGGACCCAGCGGATAGCGCATGGCGGACGCATCGCCCTTACCCACTTGGCCTCCAGGTTCCCCTTGCGCCTCACGCCCGAGCCGCGCGCGGGCCTGCGCGATCGCTTCCAGTTCAAGCCGCCCGCCGCCGATCGTGTTGACGACCGCGCCGGCAAAGACCGCCATCCACGCGCCGGGGCCCCTTGGCACCGAGCCCTGGGCCTCGCGCACGGTCACCAGCACGGCGGGCTCATGCGCCAGCTGTTGCAACAACTTGTCGATATCGGACATGCCCGGGTAACAGGTTTCGAAAAAAAGAACTTAAGATCGCAACCGAAAGAAGCGACCCGGCCTTCCCGAAGTATCACCTCCGCAAGGCCTCCGGAGACTGGAATGAAGAAATCACCTCTTGACCGCCGGCTCGTCGTGCTGGCCGGCCTCAGCGCCGGCACTGCCGCCTGGCTGAGCGGCTGCAACACGCCCATGCCCGCCCCACCCGCCCCCGCCTCGCCGCCCCCTCCGCCTCAAAAGCAGCGCCCCGGCAGCAGCACCGCCGCCGACACCGATCACCACCGTGCGCACCTCCGGCGCGACGACGCCGCGCGCCTACCGCGAGGATGCGGCGACTCACCTCTACGGCATCAACCGCGAGCGCATCTGGAAAGGCAAGCTGCCGCCTCTGCTGTACGCCATCGGCGTGCTCGAAGTCGACGTGGATGGCCAGGGCAGGGTGCGCGGCGTGAACTGGCTGCGCGCTCCGCGCCATGCTCCGGAGGTGATGGCCGAGATCGAGCGCACGGTGCGCGCCGCCGCGCCGTTTCCGGCGCCGGTGCGCATGGGCCGCGTGACCTACACCGACACCTGGCTGTGGCACAAGAGCGGGCAGTTCCAGCTCGATACGCTGACCGAAGGCCAGCTCTGACCGCCTGCCGCGCCGCCAGCGCCTGAGGCCAGGCGCCGCAGCAGACGCTTCACGACCCCCGATACGTCGAATAGCTCCAGGGGCTCACCAGCAGCGGCACGTGGTAATGCTCGTCGGTGTTGGCGATGCCGAAGTCCAGGCTCACCTTGTCGAGAAAACTCGGCTCGGGCAGCGTCACGCCACGGGCCCTGAAATACCCCGCCACGTCGAACACCAGCCGGTAGGTGCCCTTGCGCAGACTGGCCGCGTCATACAGCGGCCCGCCGGGCGCTCGCCCGTCGTGGTCGAGCACGAAGCTGCGCACCCGCTCGACGGTGCCGCCGGTCGTGGTGAAGAGCTCCACGGCCATGCCGGCAGCCGGCGTGCCGTGCATGGTGTCGAGAACATGAGTGCTGAGGCCCATCGTCGAGTCCTTGGATTGAATGGCGGCCGCGCCGCCGTTGGCGTTTCGTCCACACGAGTGTATACAATTTTGATGCCAGCGGCTATCATGCCGGCATGGATGCGTCCACCTCCTCCACCCGCGCGATCGTCGAGGCGCTGACGCGCGCCATCGTCGACCACCGGCTGCAGCCGGGCAGCAAGCTCGCGGAGCAGAAACTCGCCGATCATTTCGGCGTTTCGCGCACCCTGGTGCGCCAGGCGCTGTTCCAGCTCGCGCAGAACCGGCTCATCCGGATGGAGCCGGCGCGCGGCGCCTTCGTGGCCGCGCCGTCGGCCGACGAAGCCCGCCAGGTGTTCGCCGTGCGCCGCATGCTGGAGGCCGAGATGACGCGCGCCTTCGTGCGCGAGGTCACGCCGGCCCGCATCCGCGCGCTGCGCGAGCACGTGGCGAGCGAAAAGGCCGCGCTGGCCCGCGGCGACGCGGCCGGCCGCACCGAGGTGCTGGGCGACTTCCACGTGCGCATGGCGCAGCTCATGGGCAACGAGGTGCTCGCGCAGATCCTCGGCGAGCTGATCTCGCGCTGCGCACTGATCACGCTCATGTACCAGAGCGCGAGCGAGGCCGAGCACTCCAGCGAGGAACATGCCCAGATCGTCGCCGCGCTGGCCGCGCGAGACGAGGATCGCGCCGTCCGCCTGATGGACGAGCACCTGCGCCACGTCGAGGACGCCCTCGTGCTCGACCGCAAGGTGCCCAGCCACGACATCGCCACCGCCCTGGCCTGACCGCTTTTCATCCGACTCCCATGAACGACACCACCCAGCCCCCCTATCCCCGCGACATGGTCGGCTACGGCCGCGACGTGCCGCATGCCCAGTGGCCCGGCAACGCGCGCCTTGCCGTGCAGTTCGTCCTCAACTACGAGGAGGGCGGCGAGAACAACGTGCTGCACGGGGACCCGACCTCCGAGACCTTCCTGTCGGAGATGGTGACCGCCCAGGCCTACGAGAACCGCCACATGACCATGGAGTCGATGTACGAGTACGGCTCGCGGGCGGGCATCTGGCGCATCCTGCGCGAGTTCGACCGGCGCAAGCTGCCGCTGACGGTCTTCGGCGTCGCCTCGGCGCTGCAGCGCTATCCGGAACTCGTGAAGGTGTTCATGGAGCGCGGCGACGAGATCGCCAACCACGGCCTGCGCTGGATCCACTACCAGAATCTGCCCGAGGCGACCGAGCGCCGCCACATGGACATCGCCACCCACGTCATCCGCGACATGACGGGCGGCCAATGGCCGCTGGGCTGGTACACCGGCCGCGACAGCCCCAACACCCGGCGCCTCGTGGCCGACCAGGGCAGCTACGAATACGACAGCGACTACTACGGCGACGACCTGCCGTTCTGGATGAAGGTCACCCGTACCGACGGCACCGTCGTGCCGCGCCTGGTCGTGCCCTATTCGCTCGACACCAACGACATGCGCTTCGTGCAGGCCCAGGGCTTCAACACCGGCGAGCACTTCCTGCAGTACCTCAAGGACAGCTTCGACGCGCTCTACGCCGAAGGCGCGGAGCGGCCGAAGATGATGAGCATCGGCATGCACTGCCGGCTGCTGGGCAAGCCCGGCCGCATCGGCTCGCTGCAGAAGTTCCTCGACCACGTCCAGAAGCACGACCGCGTCTGGATCTGCCGTCGCATCGACATCGCGCGGCACTGGCAGGCCACGCATCCGTACAAGGGCTGACACACCATGGCCATCACGCTGGACCAACTCAACGCCGCCTCCCATGACGAGGCCTCGGCCCTGCTGGACGGGCTGTATGAACACTCGCCCTGGATCGCGCAGGCCGCGCTCGCGCACCGGCCGTTCCGCTCGCTCGCCGAACTCAAGCATGCGATGGCGCGCATCGTGGCCGAGGCAGGGCCGGAGCGCCAGCTCACACTCATCCGCGCCCACCCCGAGCTGGCCGGCAAGGCCATGGTCAGCAAGACGCTGACCGCCGAGTCCACCCACGAGCAGGGCAAGGCCGGCCTGACCGACTGCACGCCCGAGGAGTTCGCGCGCATCCAGCAGCTCAACGCGGACTACAACGCACGCTTCGGCTTCCCGTTCATCCTGGCGGTGCGCGGGCCGCGCGGCACGGGCCTGTCCAAGGCCGAGATCATCGAGACCTTCGCGCGCCGGCTGGACAATCACCCCGACTTCGAACTGGCCGAGAGCCTGCGCAACATCCACCGCATCGTCGAGATGCGGCTCGCCGACAAGTTCGGCGTCGAACCCGTCCTGGGCAATCAGGTATGGGACTGGCACGAGCGCCTGGCGCAGCACAGCGATCCGGGCTTTGCCGAAAAGGGCCAGCTCACCGTCACCTACCTGACCGACGCGCACCGCGCCTGCGCCGCGCGCATCGTGCAGGACATGCAGGAGGCAGGCTTCGACCGCGTCGAGGTCGACGCCGTGGGCAATGTCGTGGGCCTCTATGAAGGCGCCACACCCGGAGCCCGCCGGCTGCTCACCGGCTCCCACTACGACACCGTGCGCAACGGCGGCAAGTACGACGGCCGCCTGGGCATCTACGTGCCCATCGCCTGCGTGCGCGAGCTGTCGCGCGCAGGCCGGCGACTGCCGTTCGGCCTCGAAGTGATCGGCTTCTCGGAAGAGGAAGGCCAGCGCTACAAGGCGACTTTCCTCGGCTCGGGCGCACTGATCGGGCACTTCAACCCGGCCTGGCTCGACCAGAAGGACGCCGACGGCGTCACGCTGCGCGAGGCCATGCGCCACGCCGGCCTGCCCGCGACGATGGAGGCCATCGGCGCGCTGCGCCGCGACCCGGCGAAGTACCTCGGCTTCGTGGAAGTCCACATCGAGCAGGGCCCGGTGCTCAACGAGCTGAACCTGCCGCTCGGGATCGTCACCTCCATCAACGGCGGCGTGCGCTTCATGTGCGAGGTCATCGGCATGGCCAGCCACGCCGGCACCACGCCGATGAACCGCCGGCGCGATGCCGCCGCCGCCGTCGCCGAGCTGTCCATGTACCTGGAGCAGCGCGCCGCGCGCGACGGCGACAGCGTGGGCACCATCGGCATCCTGCAGGTGCCCGGCGGCTCGACCAATGTGGTGCCGGGCCGCTGCCAGTTCACGCTGGACCTGCGCGCGCCCAACGACGTGCAGCGCGACGCCATGGTCACCGACGTGCTGGCCCAGCTGCGCACGATCTGCGAGCAGCGTGGCGTGCGCCACACCGTGGAAGAGACGATGCGCGCGGCAGCGGCGCCCAGCCACCCGGCCTGGCAGCAGCGCTGGGAGCGCGCGGTGCAGGCCCTGGGTGTTCCGCTGTACCGCATGCCCAGCGGCGCCGGGCACGACGCCATGAAGCTGCACGAGGTCATGCCGCAGGCCATGCTGTTCGTGCGCGGGCAGAACGCCGGCATCAGCCACAACCCGCTGGAGAGCACGACCAACGAAGACATCCAGCTGGGTGTCGAAGCCTTCCAGCAGCTCCTCCATCAACTGGCAGAAGAACAATGAGCGACCACGAACGACTCGACCAGTGGGTCGACGCGCACTTCGACGAGGAAGTGCGCTTCCTGCAGGAGCTGATCCGCGTGCCCACGCCCACGCCGCCGGGCGACAACGCGCCGCATGCCGAGCGCACCGCGCAGCTGCTCGAGGGCTTCGGCATGGTGGCCGAAAAGTACCCCGTGCCCGAAGCCGAGGTCCGCGCCAGCGGGCTCGAATCCATCACCAACCTGATCGTGCGCCGCCCTTACGGTGACGGCCCGACCATCGCGCTCAACGCGCATGGCGACGTGGTGCCGCCCGGCGAGGGCTGGAGCCGGGACCCGTATGGCGGCGAGATCGAGGACGGACGCATCTACGGCCGTGCCGCAGCCGTGAGCAAGAGCGACTTCGCCACCTTCACCTTCGCGGTCCGTGCGCTCGAATCGCTGGGCGTCCCGCTCAAGGGCGCGGTCGAGCTGCACTTCACCTACGACGAGGAGTTCGGCGGCGAGATGGGCCCGGGCTTCCTGCTGCGCCAGGGCCTCACGCGGCCCGACCTGATGATCGCGGCCGGCTTCTCGTATGAAGTTGTCACAGCGCACAACGGCTGCCTGCAGATGGAGGTGACGGTGCACGGCAAGATGGCGCACGCGGCCATTCCCGACACCGGCGTGGACGCCTTGCAGGGCGCCGTGCAGATCCTGAACGACCTGTACGCGCAGAACACCCTGTACCGCCAGGTGAGCTCCGGGGTGCAGGGCATCAGCCACCCCTACCTCAACGTCGGCCGCATCGAAGGCGGCACCAACACCAACGTCGTGCCCGGCAAGGTCGTCTTCAAGCTGGATCGCCGAATGATCCCCGAAGAGAACCCGGCCGAGGTGGAGGCCGCCATCCGGAGCGTCATTGCCCAGGCCGCGAGCCGATGCCCGGGGGTGACGGTCGACATCCGCCGCCTGCTGCTGGCCCGCTCCATGCGGCCGCTGCCGGGCAACAAGCCGCTGGTGGAGGCGATCCAGAAGCACGGCGCCGAGGTGTTCGGCCAGGCCATCCCCGCGATGGGCACGCCGCTGTACACCGACGTGCGGCTGTACGCCGAGGCCGGCATTCCCGGCGTGATCTACGGCGCCGGCCCGCGCACCGTACTGGAGTCGCATGCCAAGCGCGCCGACGAACGCCTCGAACTCGACGACCTGCGTCGCGCAACCAAGGTGGTCGCCCGCACGCTGCGCGACCTGCTGGCCTGAGGCTGCGGCGCGCCGCCCTCGACCTCACCTGCACCGCGTTCGCGCCATCCGTCCCGCCCGCGCCCGTCCGCCATGACCACGCTGCTGATCCGCCACGCCGACCTGCTGGTCACCCTGGACGCAGACCGTCGCGAGATTGCCGACGGCGCGGTGTTCGCACGCGACCACGTCATCGAGGCCGTCGGTCCCACCAGCGCCCTGCCTGCCACGGCCGACACGGTGATCGACGCGCGCGGCCAGATCGTCACGCCCGGGCTGGTGAACACCCACCACCACATGTACCAGTCGCTGACCCGCGCCATCGGCCCGGCGCAGGACAGCGAACTGTTCGGCTGGCTGCGCACGCTCTACCCGATCTGGGCCCGGCTCACGCCCGAGATGATCCATGCCTCCACGCAGACGGCCATGGCCGAGCTGCTGCTGTCGGGCTGCACCACCACGAGCGATCACCTCTACATCTATCCCAACGGCATCCGTCTGGAGGACAGCATCGAGGCCGCGCAGCAGATCGGCATGCGCTTTCATGCCGCACGCGGCGCGATGAGCGTTGGCCAGAGCCAGGGCGGCCTGCCGCCCGACAGCGTGGTCGAGCGCGAGGCCGACATCCTCAGGGAGACCGAGCGGCTGATCGAGCGCTGGCACGACGCGGCGCGCCACGCCATGCTGCGGATCGTGGTCGCCCCCTGCTCACCGTTCTCGGTGAGCCGCGAGCTGATGCGCGACGCGGCCCTGCTGGCGCGCCGGTACGGCGTGTCGCTGCACACCCACCTCGCAGAAAACGACAAGGACATCGCCTACACCCGCGAGAAGTTTGGCTGCACGCCCGCCGAGTACGCCGAGGCACTGGGCTGGACGGGCCGGGACACCTGGCACGCGCACTGCGTCAAGCTCGACGAGGCCGGCATCGGCCTGTTCGCGCGCACCGGCACGGGCGTGGCGCACTGCCCCTGCTCGAACATGCGCCTGGCCTCGGGCATTGCCCCCGTGCGGCGCATGCTGGACGCCGGCGTGGCCGTGGGGCTGGGCGTGGACGGCTGTGCGTCGAACGACGCGGGCCACATGCTCGGCGAAGCGCGCATGGCCATGCTGCTGCAGCGCGTGGCCCACGGCCCGGACGACGGGCCGGCGGCCATGAGCGCCCGCAGCGCGCTCGAGCTGGCAACGCTGGGCGGTGCGCGCGTGCTGGGCCGCGACGACATCGGCGCGCTGGCACCCGGCATGTCGGCCGACATCGTGAGCTTTCCGCTCGACGGCATCGGCACAGCCGGCGCCCTGAGCGACCCGGTCGCGGCGCTGATGTTCTGCCATGTGCCGCGCGTGGCCCACAGCATCGTCCACGGGCGTGTGGTCGTGCGCGACGGCGAACTGCAGACGCTCGACCTGCCGCGCATCATCGAGCGGCACAACCGCCTGGCCGCGCAGCTGCTGCAGGCCTGAGCCGGCCGCCCCGACCCCACCCGGCATCGTGCTGCCGCATCGTGTTGCCGCCTTGCAGCTCAGCGCCCCGCGCCCTTGAGCATGCCCAGCAGTCCGCCGAGCGCGTCGCCGCCTTCGATGCGGCCGCCCGGCGTCAGCTTGTCGATCACCTCGGGCAGCAGTCCGGCCAGCCCCGAGGCCGCCTGCTCGGGCGAGAAGCCCAGCTGCTGCGCGATCGCGCGCAGCTGATCGCTGCCCAGCACCGACTGCAACTGCTCGGCCGAGATCGGCAGGTTCTGCCCCGTGCCGATCCACGAGGCGATCAGGTTGCCCAGCCCCTTCTCCTGGAACAGCTGCACCAGCCCCTGCAGCCCGCCGATCTGCGGGTTGTTGAGCAGGCCGCCAATGGCGTCCATCATGCCGGCCTGACCGCCGCCGCCCTGCCCCATCTGGCCCAGCACCTGGCCGGCAATCGAATCGAACAAACCCATGCGGATCTCCTTGGTTGAAAAATCAGGGACGACGACGCCCTACAGCAGGCGCGTCATGAACACGCTGTTCGGATCTTCCACGTACCCGCCGAAAGGGCCGGTGCAGACGAAGCCGAAGTCCGCGTAGAGCCGCCGCGCCGGCTCGAACTCGGGCTGCGAGCCGGTCTCCAGGCTCAGGCGAACATGGCCGCGGCGCTGCGCCTCGGCCACGATGTGCGCCAATACGGCACGGGCCACGCCGCGGCGCCGGTGGGCTGCCGCCGTGCGCATGGACTTGATCTCGCCATGGCCCGCATCGAGTGCCTTGAGTGCGCCGCAGCCCAGCAGATCCGGGCCGGACCAGACCGTCCAGAAGCTGATTTCGGGCCGCCGCAGCGCCGCCAGATCGAGCGCGTGAACGCTCTCGGGCGGCGAGATCTCGCGCATGTTGCGAAGGTGCTCTTCCAGCAGCGCGCGGATTTCGGGCCCGCGCAGGTCGTCCAGCCGGATCTCCATCGCAGCGCCTGCCTTCAGGCCCTCGCGTCCATGACGAGCTGGGTCTGCGTCACCACCGCGCAGAGCTTGCCGGCCTCGTTGAAGATGCTGGTCTGCCACACCATGGTCGTGCGGCCCCGGTGCAGCGCCACGGACTCGCCCCGCACCGTCGTGCCGAGCTTCGCGCCCGCGATGAACTTGGTGCTGGAGTCGGTGGTCGTGGTCATCCGGCCCGGCGGCAGGTTGACCACCGTGCCCACGGCGCCCAGCGTGTCGGCAAAGGCCATGTAGGCCCCGCCATGAAGAATGCCACCCGCCGTGCAGAGGTCGGCGCGAACCGGCATCTCGGCCACGATGCGCTCGGGCGCGGCCTCCAGCAGACGCACGCCCATGAGACCGGGAAACAGCGGATCGACGATCTTCTGCAGGGTGGCGATATCAGGCACGGCCGGCACGGACGGTTTCCTCCAGGAAAGCTGGGCGCCCCGGGGCGCATGCCTGCATTGTGGCGCAGTTCAGCCCTTGCGCGCCTGCAGTTCCTCGCGCAGACGGTCTTCCTGGGCGCGCAGTTCGGGCGTGAAGGCTTCGCCGAAGTCGGCGGCTTCGAACACCTGGCGGATCTCCACCTCCGACTCGCCGAGCATCGGGTTCGGGCAGCGTTTGACCCAGTCGATCGCCTCCTGCAGGGACGCGCACTTCCACAGCCAGAAGCCGGCGACCAGTTCCTTGGTCTCGGCAAACGGTCCGTCGATCACGGTGCGCGACGTGCCGGAAAACCGCACCCGCGCGCCCCTGGAGCTGGGATGCAGGCCTTCTCCGCCCTCCATCACGCCAGCCTTGACCAGCTCCTCGTTGTAACGGCCCATCTCGGCGAGTTGCTGCTCGGTGGGCATCACGCCGGCCTCGCTGTTTCTGTCGGCCTTCACCAGAATCATGAATCGCATCGGTCTCTCCTTCGGGTTTCAATGGGCGCCTCCATGGCGCACCTCCTCCACAACGAACGCCGGGCCGCCGAATCGACACGCAGGCGGCTGACGCAGAGGCGGCCAGCGCGGGATGACGCGCCGGATCAGAAGCTCGATCCGGGCTGTTCGAGAAACGCCAGCTCCTCGCCGGTGGACGGCCGCCCGAGAATTGCATTGCGGTGAGGATAGCGGCCGAAACGGTCGATGATGGCCTTGTGGCGCAGTTCGAAGTCGAGACTGTTGGCGCGCCCCAGGGCGCGGAACAGCCCTTCGGCCACCACGTGCACCGCGCGCGACTCGCTGTGCATGTAGGGCATGTACAGGAACACCCTGCGCTCCTCGGGCAGCGCGCGGTCGGCGCCGGCCGCCACCGCCTCCTGCGCCAGCACCAGCGCCACCGGATCGGCCGCGAAGGCCTGGGGCGTGCCGCGATGGATGTTGCGCGAGAACTGGTCGAGCACGATCACCTCGGCCAGCCGGCCCGCCGGTTCACGGCGCCAGGCATGCAGCTCACCCGCCAGGGCCTGCTTCAGCAGCGCGCCGAAGCGCTCGCGCACGAGGCGGTCGAATGCCGGGTCGACCTTCCACCATTGCGCGGGAGCGATCTCTTCGAACCAGAACGACAGGACGGATGAATATGGCATGAATTCCTCGCAGGTCTCAGGTCAGGCACGCCTCAGATGCTCGCCCTCACCTTACCCTGACCTCGCCCTCGCCATGCGGCGCCAGGGCAAAGGCCGGCCAGGTTTCGGCCTGCGCCGAGAGGGCTGCCTGCACGGGATGGTCCCGCGCCGGCACCACCTCCGGCAGCATGGCCTGGATGAAGCGCCACGCCACGGCGGCGGCCACGCCGCCCTGCGTGAGCGCCTCCGGCTCCGCCGGCAGCGGACGCTGTGCCAGGTCGCGCTCCAGCCCCGCGCAGGCCGCCAGCAGCTGGCCCGTGACCCGGTCCACCCAGGGCTGGTGCAGCTTCTCGGGTGGCCGCAGGCCACGCTCGTAGACGATCTGGACGGCCTTTTCGCAGGCCGCCAGTGCCAGCCCGGTGACGCGCAGGTCGCGCGCCAGGGCCTGCGGGTCGGCCGGCAGCAGGCTGCGCGGCCGGGCCAGTGCGTGCGCGTACTCCAGGATCAGCGTCGAATCCATCAGCACGGTGCCGTCGTCGCATACCATCGTCGGTGCCTTGACGACCGGGTTGATGCGGCCGAATTCCTCGTAGGTGCGAAAAACCGAAAGCGACCGGTGTTCGAAAGTCAGGCCCAACAGTTGCAGGGACACCGCGACGCGCCGAACATAGGGAGAGTCGAGCATACCGATGAGTTTCATGGGTCGGTCCGTCAAGGGAAGCGGAATCTGGTTACTGGTGTTTGGAACTTCAGGATGCTACAGTTGTCTCCAAACTCGTGCCGCCATAGCTGTACGCGCGGTGATCCTATCGGTGATTGAACTTCAGAAAGGGAGTTCCCATGACGCGTACTGCATGCATGCATCAAGCAGCCGCCCCTGAAACGGCCTCGTTGCCCCTGCCCGACCTTCCCGACGACTTCGTCGCCGACATGCACGACCAGTTCGATGCCATCGCCGACGTGCAGATGGCCCTGGATCTGCTGGAGACGCTGGTCGACCCGGCGCCGCCGCCCAGCGAGCCGATGTTCGACCTGGACCGCAGCCACCTGGGCGCGATGCTGCGCATCCTCAACAGCGAGTTCTACCGCCGACTGTCGGGCGCGCGCGACATGCTGGGCGAGACGGACGCGCCTTCCTGACGGCGGCGTCTGCCGTTGCGGGCCGGCTCAGGACACGCGGTTCATCGCCGCAAAATTCGGCATCGCGCCGCTGGCGAAGCCTTCGCACGCCAGCGAGCCGATGTCGATGCGGCCGGCCTGGATCTTCAGCCGCACGGCGCCGTGCGAGCGCTCGTACACGTCCGGGTGGGCGTCGAGAAACGCGATCTGCTCGGATGCCGGCAGAGCGGCCATGCCGTTGACGTAGTGGTGGCCGTTGCGCTCCACGTGCGTGATGCCCAGCAGGTTCACGAGCGCCAGATCCTGCTGCACCGACAGGCCGGCCTGCGTGGTCAGGTCTTCTGCCGACATGAAGTAGCGCTTGCTGCCTTCGTCGGCATTCCAGCGCGCGCAGCGAGCGGCATTGAGCACGCTCTTGTAGAAGCCCTTGCAGGTCTTGGACGACACGCCCGCATAGCCCTTGTCGCGCGCGAGCCGGAAGGTATCGAGCTCGCCATCGGACTCGTCGATGATGACCGGCTTGCCCAGGTCGACCGCCTTGAGGTCCACGTCGAGCGCATGCTTGCGGTTGATCGGCTGCTCGATGAACAGGATCGAGTCGCAGAGGCGCTGCAGGGCCGGAGCGGCGCGCATGGCCGACAGCAGCTCGGCCACGCCCTGCGCATCCTCGTACTGTTCGTTGCCGTCAAGCGACAGAAAGTACGGCTGCGTCAAGGTATCGAGAACGGACGCGATGGCCGTCAGCCGCTCCACGTCCGCCTTCACGTTGCCGCCCACCTTGAGCTTGAAATAGCGGTGGCCGTAGACCTGCACGACCTGCTCGAAGGTCTCGGGCAGTCCATCGTTCACCGGTTCGGTCACGTCGGCGCGGGTGATGGCATCCACCAGCCCCACGGTATGCCGCGCCTCGATGCGGGTCGCAGGCTTGCACGCCGACAGAAAGCGGCCGATCTCCAGGCCCTCGGCCGCGCCGCGCCCTCCGGCCATGCCGGCCAGGTTGTTCTGCATGACGCGGTAGAACGACAGACCGAGCGCGCGGCACAGCGCATCGAGCACGGCCCGGTCCAGCAGCGCCGGGCCGTAGCTGGCCAGCAGCGGATTGAAGCCCAGCCCTGCTGCAGCGACGCGGTGAGCCTCGTGGTGCCGGGCGAAATGGCCAAAGGCCGTCGCGCCGGTCCGCTCGCTCAGGTAGGCGTCGCGCGCAAGGCGGATCACGTCGCGCAGCTGGTTGAAGTTGTCCTCGTTGCTCAGCGCCAGGTTCTTGTCGAACCACTTGGGCGCCATCAGCTCGGCGGCCGCGCCCCAGGCCCAGCGACCGCCCGCTCCGGCGGCCCCGGTGGCGCCGCTGCCATCCAGCAGCTCGATGCGGGCCCGCACGAAGGCCTGCGGGCACTCGCGCAGGGTCACCACGCCGAAGCGAAACGGCATGCGCAGCTTGACGGGGCGTTCATAGACTTCGATCTCGCGGATCGCAAATTGGGGAGCCGGTGTCATGTCGGATCAGGAAAATTCAGGAAGGAGTCGCGGCGTCGACCGATTGAAGCACACCGCGCAGATAGCCGATCGACCAGGCCGCCGATCCCATGCCGTCGGGCACGTAGTCGAACGGCTCGACCGCGATCAGGCCGCGGTAGTGGCCCTCGGCCTGCATCCGGCGCAGCGTGCGCAGGATCGGCGCGAAGGCGAGCGGGCCCTGCCCCGGCCCGCGCCGGTTCGGGTCGTTCACCTGCACGTGGCCGATGCGTCCCGTGGGCATCCACTGCGCCATCAGCTCGTGCACCGGCAGCGCCTCGGTCTGGCCGGCGGCGCTGCAGTCGATCATGGTCTTGAAGGCCGGCGAGGCGATCTCGTCGACCAGCTGCGCCGCCTCGGCCACGGTGTTGATCACGTCGGTCTCGCGCCGCGACAGCGGCTCGATGCAGTAGGTCACGCCAGCGGCCTGCGCGGTGCGCGCCGCCTCGGCCAGGCAATCGCGAGCCCGGTCCAGGGCCGTCTGGCGGTCCTCGCCGGGCGGCACCGAGCGCTGCTTCGGAGAACCATGCACGAGATAGCTGCCGCCCATCAGGCTGCAGAGCTCCACGAGCCGGCACATCACGTCGGTCGTGCGCCGGCGCTGCGCCCCGTCCGCACTCACGAGCGACAGGCCGGCGGGCGCGACCAGCAGCCAGTGCAGGCCCACGATGGGCACGCCATGGTCCTGCGCGGTGCGCGCGAAGGCCTGCGCCTGCGCATCGGTCAGCGACATCGGGTCCTCGGCCAGCGTGAAGGGCGCAAGCTCCAGGCCGTCGTAGCCGAGCGCGGCTGCCGTGCGGCACTGGCCGGCAAAGTCCAGGCCGGGGTGCAGCACCTCGTTGCACAAGGCGATCTTCAGGGGCGGAGTCGGCATGTCGGACAGGCGCATCGAAACTCAGGGGTGGCGAGGTCGCGTGAGGTCACGGGTGCCGCGCGCGACGCACGAACAGGCCGCGCACCGCCCCCGTGACCGCCCCCACACCGCGCTTGACCGCACGATTGAAGCCAGGCACGTACATCAGGATGGTGAAGATCGTCACGGCCGCAAACAGCGCCGCGATGGGCCGCGTGAAGAAAGGCAGCATGCTGCCGTCCGACAGCACCAGGCCGCGGCGCAGGCTCTTGTCGAGCAGCGGGCCGAGCACCAGCCCCAGCACGAAGGGCGCCATCTCGTAGCCACGCTTGCGCAGGAAGAAGGCGCCGACGCCGATGGCGATCATGGCGTACACGTCGAACAGGCGCGAGGCCGTGGCGAAGGCGCCCACGGTGCACAGCAGGAACACGATCGGCATCAGGATGTGTCGGCGCACCCGCAGCACCTGCAGCAGGGGCCGCACGCCGAACAGGCCGAACAGCAGGATCGCCACCGACGCTAGCGTGGTCATCGCCACCACGTGGTAGATGAAGTGCGGGTTCTGGATCATCAGCATCGGCCCGGGCTGCACGCCGTGGATGATCATGGCGGCCATCAGCACGGCCGACGGCGCAGAGCCGGGAATGCCGAGCGCGAGCGAGGGAATGATGTGCCCCGGGATCGACGACATGTCGCCGGTTTCGGCGGCCATGAGTCCGTCGATCGAGCCCTTGCCGAACTTCTCGGGCTCCTTGCTCAGCGACTTGGCGGCGGCATACGACATCCACGCGCCGGCATCCTCGCCAACACCCGGCAGCAAGCCGGTGAGCACACCGATGATGCCCGAGCGGAACACCGTCCACTTGTACTGGATGATCTCCTTCCAGCGCGGCAGCACCGAGTCCTTGAGCTCGGCGATCTTGCGCTCGACGGGGTCCGACAGCGTGGTCAGCACCTCGGCCAGGCCGAAGGCGCCGACCAGCGCGGGGATCAGCGAGATGCCGCCCGCCAGCTCGTCCCAGTCGAAGGTGAAGCGGTTGTAGGCATAGAGGCTCTCCTGCCCGACCTGTGCCACGAGCAGGCCCAGCAGGCCCATGAGCCAGCCCTTGAGCGCGTCGCCGCCGACGATGCTGCCCGACATGGTCACGCCGAACAGCGTGAGCCAGAAGAATTCGAAGGCGCCGAACTGCAGCGCCACTTCGGCCAGCAGCGGCGTGAACAGCGCCAGGCACACCACACCGATGAGCGTGCTGACGAAGGCACCGGACGTGGCGATGCCGATCGCCCGGCCCGCCTGCCCCTGCATGGCGAGCGCATAACCGTCGGCACAGGAGGCCGCGTTGGCGGCCGTGCCCGGAATGTTCAGCAGAATCGCCGTGCGCGAGCCGCCGTAGAGCGCGCCCACGTACGAGCAGATCAGCACCAGGATCGCGTCATTGGCCTGCAGCTTGATGGTCAGCGTCGTCAGCAAGGCGATCGCCAGCGTGGCCGACAGGCCGGGAAGAATCCCCATCACAATGCCCACGAACGCCCCGCCCAGCCCGTACAGCAGGGTCATCGGGTTCATGAAGCTCCAGTAGGCGGCGCCGAGGTCTTGCAGGCCTTGCAACATGGTGAAAGACAGTCAGAGTTGGGATCGCGCGGACCTGCGCCAGCGGCCTTCCGGGCCGGCTGGCGGCAGGCTCACGGCAGACGGACGAGGAACACCCGCTCGAAGACGAGCCAGGTGACGACGGAGGAACACACGCCGATGATCAGTGCATTGGCCAAGGCGCGCGCGCCGAGCGAACGCTCCTCGGGCACGCGGCTCATGCGCCGGAAGACGAGGATCGACGCGGTGACGTAGATCGTGGAGGCCAGCCAGAACGGAATGCCATGGCCCACCAGCACGCCGCCGTAGCCGATGCACAGTGCGACGGCCACCGCGACGCGCACGCGCTCTTCGCGCTGGTCCGGGCCGGCCGGTGGCACGGGCTGGGTGAGCGCGCCGCGCAGGCAGCTGCGCAGGGCGAGCACGCCGCCCAGAACGATCATCGCCAGGCCCAGCAGGCCGGGCAGCAGCCCGGGCACCGTGTACGGGTTGATGTTCTGGGCTTCCAGCCGCTCCATGCGGAGCGAACCGATCAGGGTGACCACGCCCAGCGCGAGCCAGCCCACCGCGTCCTTGAGGTCGGAGCGCGGCGCGGCCGGCGCATCGTCACCGGGGGGCGCGGACGTCGGGGAAGCGACTGCCATCCCGCGTCAGGGCTTGGGGATGCCGACGGTGTCGGGCGCCACCTTGGTCTTGCCGCTGGCGTGCAGGTTCCAGGCATTGGCCTGCACCGCCGGGAACACCGCCTTCTGCGCTGCATCGCCCGCGAGCGGGTTGAACAGAGCGCCACGGCTGGTGGCGTACTTCTTGAGCGCCTCGCTCTTGAGGACCTGATCGGCCCAGAGGCGCTCCAGCGTCTTGACGACTTCATCCGGCACGCCCTTGGGCAGGAAGATGCCGAAATAATTGGCCGGTGCGGTAAAGCCCGGCAGCGTGGCCGACAGGGGCGGGATGGTGCCGAAGCCTTCGAGCTCCAGCGCCTTGTCGCTCACCGCCGCCAGCGGACGCAGGCGCTTGCCCCGGATCATGTCGGCCTGCTCGACGGCGAGCTGGGTGGTCATGTCGGCTTCGCCGGCCACCGTGGCCACCACGGCCGGGTTGCCGCCGTCATAGGACACTTCCTTGTACTTCACGCCGGTGGCCTTGACGATCTGGTCCATGGCGGCATGCGCAGCCGAGGTCACGCCGGCCGTGGCCACGCTGATCTGGCCCGGCTTGGCCTTCATGTCGTCGATCAGTTCCTTGGCGTTCTTCCACGGCCGCGACGGGTTCACGCCGATCACCTGGATGTTGGCGACGTTGAGGAACAGGTGCCAGTCCTTGATGCTCGAGTTGAGTGAGCCGAGCGCCTGGTAGGTGCCCAGATCCTGCGCGGCGCCGGCGGTCCAGGTGTAGCCGTCCTTCGGTGCGTCCAGAGCGCTCTTGGTGCCGATGGCGCCCGATGCGCCAGGCTGGTTCACGATCACGATGGTCTGGCCCAGCGCCTTTTCCAGCTCGGCGGCCGTGACGCGCGTGACCTGGTCGGTCGAGCCGCCAGCGGCCCAGGGCACGATCAGGTTGATCGGCCGCGTCGGCTTCCAGTTCTGGGCGAGCGAGGGCGCGCTGAAGGCCACGGCCAGGGCCGCCAGGGCCACGCTTTTCAAGAGGTAACGCTTTTGCATGAGGTCTCCGTGCTGTAGTGTTTAATTACCCAATTGGTTAATTAACCAGCACTTTATTGCCTCCGCCCCCGCCTGTCAACGAGGCTTGCCCTAGGAGCTTTGCCAGAAGCCCTGGTGCAGCGCCGCGATCTCGTCCTCGACCTCGGGCACCGGGCCCATGACCTCGACGGGCTTCTGCCCGCGCGCGAACACCTCGCGGCACGGCAGGTCCATGGTCGGGTTCTCGTCATGCCGGCCCGTCAGCGCGAGCAGGCGCCGCTCGGACATGCCGTAGACCAGCCGGCCGATGTTCGCCCAGTACTGCGTGCCGGCGCACATCGCGCAGGGCTCGGCCGTCGTCACGAGCGTGCAGTCCTGCAGATAGTCGGGCGGGAAGTTCAGCGCCACGGTGCGCGCCAGCACCGATTCGGCATGGTTGACCGTGTCGACATTGCCCTGCTCGGCCAGCACCGTCTCGCCATCGGGCGCCACCAGGATCGCGCCGAACGGATGGCGGCCGAGCGCCATCGCGCGGCGCGCCACCTCGTTGGCGCGCCGCAGGTGGCGAACGGCCTGCGCCTGCGTGAGCATCGGCCGGCTCAGCCGCCCTGGGTGCCGCGGTGGGCCCAGGCCGTGGTGTGCTTCTCGATGTAGCTGAACAGCTCGTACATGGCCATCGCCATCGCGCCGACCACCACCAGGCCCGCGAAGGCCAGGCCCATCTGCATGGCCGAGCCCGCCGAGATCAGCAGGTAGCCGATGCCCTCGTTGGCGGCCGTCATCTCCGACACCGTCGTGCCCACGAAGGCCAGCGTGATGGCGACCTTGAGCGAGCCGTAGAAATACGGCATCGAGCGCGGCAAGCCCACTTTGACCAGCACGTCCCAGCGCTTGGCGCCGAGCACCCGCAGCACGTCCTCCAGCTCCGGCTCCAGTGTCGCCAGGCCGGTGGCGATGTTCACCATGATCGGGAAGAAGCTGATGAGAAACGCCGTGAGGATGGCCGGCCCGACGCCGATGCCGAACCACACCACGAGGATGGGCACGAAAGCCGCCTTGGGCAGCGCGTTGAACGCCGTCATCAGCGGATAGACCGCCGCATAGGCCAGCCGCGAACTGCCGATCACGAAGCCCAGCAGCACCCCCACCACGATGGCGATGCCGAAACCCACCATCGTCACCCAGAAGGTGCGCCAGGCGTGGGCCGCGATGATCCACTTGAACTCCACCAGCTGGCTCCAGATGCGCAGCGGACTCGGAAAGATGAATTCCGACACGTTGAAGGCCGAGCACAGGATCTGCCACAGCGCGATCACCGCGACCAGCAGGATCCAGGGCGACCAGCGCTCCTTCTGTCTGGCACTCAGGCTCATTGCGCCACCTCCGCACCCTGTTTGCGCATCGCACCGATATGGCCGCGCAGTTCATGCACCACGTCGCTGAACTCCTTGGTATAGGTCACCTCCAGGTCGCGCGGACGCGGCAGGTCGATTTCCTTCTTCACCACGAAGCGGCCCGGGCTCTTGCTCATCACGTACACCGTGTCGGCCAGGAACACGCTCTCGCGCAGGTCGTGGGTGACGAGGATCACGTTGAACCGCTGCTCCGTCCACAGGTCGCGCAGGATGCACCACAGCTCCTCGCGGGTGAAGGCGTCCAGCGCACCGAAGGGCTCGTCGAGCAGCAGCATCTTGGGCTCATGGATCAGCGCGCGGCAGATGCTCGCGCGCTGCTGCATGCCGCCCGACAGCTGCCAGGGGAACTTGTCCTCGTAGCCGCCCAGGCCGACCTTCTGCAGCAGCTTGCGGGCCCGCTCCTCGTACTCCTTGCGTTTCGCCTTGAAGTTCGAGCGGTAGGGCTCGACGATCTCGAGCGGCAGCAGCACGTTGTCCACCGTGGTGCGCCAGGGCAGCAGCGACGGCGCCTGGAACGCCATGCCCGAGATCTTCAGCGGCCCGGTCACCGGCTGGCCATCGATCAGGATGCGGCCGATCGAGGGCATCTTCAGCCCCGTCGTGAGCTTCATGAACGTCGACTTGCCGCAGCCCGACGGCCCGACGATGGCGATGAACTCGCCTTCGCGGACCTTCAGGTCGATGGCCTCGACCGCGAAATGGTTCTGCGCCAGCAACTCCTCGTTGTAGGCGAGCCAGACGTCGCGGAAGTCGACGAAGTACGCCGGATCGGCGCCAGCAAGCGCGTCGGCCATCACTTCTTGGCCGGCAGCACGTTGAGGTCGGCCTTGGCCGGCAGGAAGGAGCCGTCCCAGACGGTGGTCGGGTTCACGCGGCTCTTGGTGTTGAAGGCGTCCGACACCTGCGAGGCCATCAGCGACAGGCGGCCCGGGTTGACCTGGCCGAAACCTTCGGCGCGGGCGTCGGGGCTGTTGATCACCGTGTCGATCGCCAGCTTCAGGCGCCGCGTCTCCAGTTCGGTGTTGATGATGCCGTCGCGGGCCTTGACCGTCTCGATCGCCGCTTCGGGCTTGGCGATCACGTCCTTCACGCCCTTGGCGAAGGCCGCCAGGAAGGCCTTCACGGCAGCCGGATTCTCCTTGATGATCTTCGGCGAGGCGATGACCACGTTGCCGTAGAGCTTCACGCCGTAGTCGGGGTACGGCAGCACCACCACGTCGGCCGCCTTGACGCCGCGCGCCTCCAGGTTGAGCAGCGAGGTGAAGGTGAAGCCGGTGATCGCGTCGACGTCGCCGCGCGCCAGCATGGTCTCGCGCAGCGGCGGATCCATGGCCGTCCAGGTGACGTTGCTCACGTTGTTGGCCTTGGCGAAGATCGGGAAGGCGCGGCGGCCGGCGTCGAACACCGGGGCGCCGAGCTTCTTGCCGTTCAGGTCGGCCGGGCTCTTGATGCCGGACTTCTTGAGTGCCATCACCGAAGCCGGCGTGTTGTTGTACACCATCATCACCGCCACCGGCTTGTTCGGCGCGTCGGGGTTGTTGGCGTGGAACTCCATCAGCGCGGCCAGGTCGGCAAAGCCCATGTCGTAGCTGCCCGAAGCCACGCGCGTCACGGTGCCGCCCGAGCCATTGCCCGCGTCGATGGCGACGTCGAGCTTGGCGTCCTTGAAATAGCCCTTGGCGGCCGGCACCAGGAACAGGGCGGCCGGGCCTTCGAAGCGCCAGTCCAGCTGGAACTTGATCGGCGTGGTCTGCGCGAAAGCCGTGCCGGTGAAGGCGGTGGCGGCCGCGAAGGCAGCGGCGGTCTGGAGGAAGGCGCGTTTTTGCATGGAGAACTCCGAAGGTTGGAAAAATTGTGTACAAAATTTTCCAAGCAAAAACGATGCCCGGGAATACTGGAATGCACCAATCCGGGGAGACGTTCTCCCGGACCCCGGGGGAGCGGGGCGCCCCTGCCTCCGCTCAAGACTGTGCCAATGGCTCGCTCGGCTGCATGCCTCTGAGGATTCCCACCTCGATTTCCGATAGCACGAAATACTTCGGCGCGGCTGAAAGTTCGGCAGTCTCGGGCCGCTCCGTGACGACGAGATACCCGGTGTCTTCGAGGCCGATTCGAGCCAGGGCCTGCTGGTACTTCTTGTTCGACGTGCTGACCGTCACTTCTCTCGTCCGGCGATCGATCCCTTCGTACCTGACCTGGTACTCCTGGCCTCTGCTGTCCCGGACGCGGACCATGTCGCCCACGTAAAGTTTGTTCGAGTCCGCCCGACCGTGAAGATCCGCCGCTTTCGCACGCGTCCACGGGGACATCGACGAAAGCGCGATCCGGTCACGGCTATCCCTGCCAGGTCGCCGGTCATGGCCTGTGCCCGCGACGGCCGGGCTCAGACAATGCCTCAGATCCACCAGCGCCTGCCGGGTGGCCGAAGCGACCGCGCGGGCGATGTGCCGGGAGGCGCCGGACGGAGCCTGGGACGGGAGAGGCAATCCAGGTGCCGTCGCGACAGCGCCCCCGGCAGCGTTTGCCGAAGTCCTCGGCGGAGCGCTGGACGCCCCGGCTTGCGAAGGCGCTCCCGAAGAGGGCAGCCGGTCACGAATCGTCCAGCGCATGCCGGGACGGATGCCCAGCGGCGTACCCGGCTGCACGACAACGGTGCCGCGGGCCGCGGCAATGTCCGCCGGTGCTGCGGGCTGAGCGTGTGCCGCAAGCGGTGAACGCGGCGCCGTGAACTGCGGTGGGCGGGATATCTTGAAGTGCATGGATCATCAAGGGGTTGAGAGGGTTTCTGAGAATCCGTCTGGCTGCAGGCAAGCGGGAATCAGGAAGCGGGCCGCGCCAGATACACCGCATGCCTGCGGACATCGACCTGGAACAGGGCTTGAGCGCCGCCGCTTCGCTCGCCGGTCGACTTGCCGACCTGGCGTTCGACCTGGTGCCGGACCGCAGAACTCACCGCGATACAGACCGACGACGATGTGTCCGAAGTGGTCTGCAGCGAAGCCGGAACATGGCCGCGGCGCTTGCCCAGTTGCAGATGCACGGGCACGGCGTGCCCCAGACTTTGGAGCACCGGAATGTCTTGCCGCACCAGCCGCATTCCAAGTGCGACCGGCTCCAGCCGGGTCACGGCCGGCCTGAGGCGCGACACCCCGCGCGCTGCGCTCCGGCGGGGCAAGCCGGCCTCCTGCCTCAGAACTTCCCGCGTCATGCTCGCCTGATCCCACGCGGCCTGACGGGCAGAAGGACGCAGTCCGCGTTCGGTCGGCGGGTCGATGCGGGCATGGGGGGATCTGAACGAAACAGGCCCCTTGGAGTCCAGGCCTTTCCTGAGCGACTCCCACAACGCGGGCCTGCGCTTGGCTTCAGGGTGGGGGGGCTGATCCCGGGACGAGGCCGTCGCCCAGGAAGCGCCGAAGGGCAAGGAGCCAGGGCTTTTCGGGATCATGAACGCCCCGCCCGAATCGCCCAGGTGGCCACAAACTTGGGCGAGGGGAAGCCAGCAGAACTGCGCTGGGTCCCGATATCCGTCAAATACTGCATGAATACTCCAGAAAACTGCTTGGTGCCGGAACTTGCAACCGGCAGGGAGATGATGCTCGTACTTCGTGGCGGCGACATCGATACAAAAGCATGGTGTCGCCGTCCGACGCCGTCGTCTTGCAATTCACCGTTTGGTTACACTGCCTTCATCACGATGGCCACCGCGCCGTCCGCAGCCCTCAGGAGACATACCGTGCCGCTTCCCCCACGTTTCGACAGCATCGACCATCTCGAGGACGTGATGTCCGAGCCCTCGATGGCGCTCATCCAGGACCTCGCGCGGGTCGATGGCGACATCATGGTGCTGGGCGTCGGCGGCAAGATGGGGCCCACGCTCGCCCGCATGGCCAAACGGGCGGCGCCGGGCAAGCGGGTCATTGGCGTGGCGCGCTTTTCGGAAGCCGGGCTGCGCCAGCGGCTGGAAGCGCAAGGCATCGAGTGCATCGAGGCCGACCTGCTGTCGCGCGACGCGCTGGCCTCGCTGCCCTCGGTGCACAACATCATCTTCATGGCGGGCCGCAAGTTCGGCTCGCAGGGCAGCGAGTGGCTCACCTGGGCGATGAATGCCCATGTGCCCGCGCTGGTGGCCGAGCGCTTTGCGCGCTCGCGCATCGTCGCGTTCTCGACCGCCTGCGTGTACCCGTTCGTCGGCGTGGACAGCGGCGGCGCGCTGGAAGGCGTGGCGCCGACCCCGCCCGGCGAATACGCCAACTCCTGCGTCGCGCGCGAGCGCATGTTCGAGCACTTCTCGCACCAGCACCGCACGCCGGGCCGGCTGATCCGGCTGTCCTACGCCATCGACATGCGCTACGGCGTGCTGCACGACGTGGCGCGCAAGGTGCTCGCGCGCGAGCCGATCGACCTCGCGATGGGCCATGCCAACGTGATCTGGCAGGGCGAGGCCAACGACTGGTCGCTGCGCGCGCTCGCCCACTGCGACACGCCGACCTCGCCGCTCAACGTGAGCGGGCCGGTGGTGCGCATCCGCGACGTCGCCACCGGCCTCGGGCAGCGCCTGGGCATCGCGCCGCAGCTCGTGGGCCAGGAAGCCGCGACAGCCTGGCTGGTCAACTGCGAGCAGGCCTTCGCGCTGTTCGGCCGGCCGGCGGTGAGCCTGGACACGATGCTGGACTGGACCGCCGACTGGGCGGCGCGCGGCCTGGGCAGCCTGGGCAAGCCCACGCACTACGAAACCCGCGACGGCAATTACTGAGAGGCACGCGATGCACTGGAGCGACCTTCCCCCCGACGCCCTGGCCGTGCTGCGCCAGGGTGCGGTCATCCCGGCCAACCTGCTCGCGCTCGACGCGCGCCGGCAATTCGACCGCCAGCGCCAGCGGGCGCTGGTGCGCTACTACCTCGACGCCGGCTCCGGCGGCCTGGCCGTGGGCGTGCATTCCACCCAGTTCGCGATCCGCGACGTGGGCCTGTACGAGCCGGTGCTGGAGCTCGCGATGCAGACCGCGCGCGAGTGGACGCCGCTGGGCGGCCGCCGCCCCCTGTTCATGACCGCGGGCCTGGCCGGCAGGACGGCGCAGGCGGTGCGCGAGGCGCAGACCGCGCGCGCCATCGGCTACCACGCCGGCCTGCTGAGCCTGGCCGCGATGAAGGGCGCGAGCGAGGACGAACTCATCCAGCACTGCGAGACGGTGGCGCGCGAGATCCCGCTCGTGGGCTTCTACCTGCAGCCGGCCGTGGGCGGCATCCACCTGGGCCCGTCGTTCTGGCGGCGCTTTGCCGCCATCGACAACGTCGTGGCGATCAAGATGGCGCCGTTCAACCGCTACCGCACGCTGGACGTGCTGCGCGGCGTGGTCGAAGCGCGGGCCGAAGACCGCGTGACGCTCTACACCGGCAACGACGACCACATCGTGCTCGACCTGCTGTGCCCGTTCACCCTGCGGCGTGGCGACGAGTCCGTCACCGTGCGGATCAAGGGCGGCCTGCTCGGTCACTGGAGCGTGTGGACGCTGCGGGCGGTGGAGCAGCTCGCACGCATCCACGCGGCCGTGGCCGCCGGCACGGTGCCGCCCGAGCTTCTGGCGCTCGATGCGCAGGTGACGGACTGCAACAGCGCCTTCTTCGACGTCGCCAACGACTTTGCCGGCTGCATTGCCGGCTGCCACGAGATGCTGCGCCGCCAGGGCCTGTTCGAGGGCATCTGGTGCCTCGACCCGAACGAGGGACTCAGCCCGGGCCAGGCCGAAGAGCTCAGCCGCGTGCAGGCGGCCTATCCGCATCTCAACGACGATGCCTTCGTGAGCGAACACCTCGCCCGCTGGCTGGCCTGAGCGCCGGGCCGGCGGCTCAGCCGTGCACCTCGGCCTCGCCGTGGTGCGCGAGCAGTTCCATCAGCTTGCGCCGGATCAGGATGCCGGGGCGGTCCGAGTCCATCGAGTACTCCACACCGCGGCGGCGCAGGTCGACCACCGCGTCGGGATCGGTCGACTCCAGGATGTCCTTGTCCTCGCGGGTGATCTCGGCGTCGAAGTCGATCAGCAGCTGCGCCGGGCAGTCCGCCTCGGTGTCATTGCGGAACAGCCACTGGCACAGCTGCATGCTGCCGTCGTCGATCGGCGTGAAGCAGTTGATGATGACGTGGCGCACGCCCGAGGGGTACTCGATGTCGAGCCGGCGCGAGAACGGCAGGAAGTAGGCGTTGCGCATGTGGCGCGTGGTGATCGGCTCCTGCACGCCGCTGATGCGCTGGAACTTCGCGGGGTTGACGGCCTCGATCACCGTCTCGGCGGAAAAGCCGGTGTCGCTCTCGATGAGCTCGTACTTCGACGGCTTCGGGCTGGCCGCGACGCCGAAGGTCGCGCGGTGCACGAAGCTGAAGTGCGAGTTGTCAAAGGAGTTCTCCAGGGCGCGCATCGGGCTCGTGGCCCAGCGCTCGTGGAACTGGAAGATGGTGCGCCAGCCGGGCGCTTCGAATTCGGGGATCTCGGGGATGGGCGCCACTGGCTCCTCCAGCGCCACCCAGGCATAGCCGTAGCGCGCGGCGCAGTGGTAGGCCGGCGTGCAGTAGTCGGGCGGCACCGCGCGGCCCGGCTCGTACTGCGGAATCTGGATCACGCGGCCCGTGCCGTTGTAGGTCCAGCCGTGGTAGCCGCAGCGCAGATGCCCCGTGCCGCAGGCCTGGCCGGACGCGTCGACGCACCAGCCCTTGGACAGCCGCGCGGTGCGGTGGCAGCAGCGGTCGCGCAGCGCCGCGGGCTGGCCGTCGGCATCGATGAACAGGACGATGTTCTCGCCCAGCAGGGTGAAGGCGCGGGGGCCGTTGTGCAGTTCGGTCAACGGCATGACGGCATGCCAGAACTTGCGGAAGACGGGTTGTCGGGTGACCAGCATGAGAAGCGCTCCTTGTGTGGAATGACAAGAGCAATTTCCGGACGGCAGGTGTTGCCGGTGAACGCTTCTACTCTCGGCTGCCATGCTAGCAAAGCCCGGGCCAGCCGTCATCGGCCCGCGCTCCGGGGCCGGGTCTGGCATGCGAAATGCTTGACGCAGATCAGAGAGTAGAAGCGTTCAGCGCGCAGGGCCCCATGGCCCGCCGCCCGGAAATTGCTCTTGAACCGCCCTGATGGCCGCACGGCCTGCCGGGCCGTCTCAACGAGCCATCCTTTTTCCAGGAGCTGCCATGCAACGCCGAAGCTTTCTCTCCGCCACCAGTGCCCTTGCCGCCTCGCTGTGCGCGCCGGCCGCCTTCAGCCAGTCGTCCTCGCGCCTCACGCCGCTGAAGTTCACGCTGGACTTCCGCATCACCGGCCAGACCTCGCCCTTCTTTCTGGCGCAGGCCAACGACTACTACAGGGAGGAAGGGCTGGACGTGAGCATAGACGTCGGGGCCGGTTCCGTTGCGTCGATCACCCGCATCGCCAGCGGCGTCTATCAGATGGGCCTGGGCGACGTGAGTTCGCTGATCGAGTTCCATGCACAGAACCCGGGCACACCCGTGGTGCAGGCGGTCTACCAGTACTACAACCGCGCACCATTCGCGATCATCGGCCGCAAGGACCGGGGCATCACCAACGACTTCCGCAGCCTGCAGGGCAAACGCATTGCGGCAGCCGCCGTCGAGTCGACCCGCCGCGTCTGGCCGCTGGTCGCGCGCAAGCTGCGCACCGGCCCCGACCTGTTCAACTGGGTGACCACCGACTTCAGCGCGCGCGACAACGTCGTGGTGCGCGGCGACGTGGACGGCGCGACCTACTTCCATGACTCGGCCGTGTCGCTGTTCGCGCGCATGAAGCTCGAAGACCTGAGCGTGCTGCAGTATTCGCAGGCCGGCATCAACCTCTACGGCAACGCGATCCTTGCCAGCAGCCAGCTGATCGCGCAGCAGCCGCGCGTGGTGGCCGGCTTCCTGCGTGCCACCAACCGCGCCATCGTCGAGTCCTTCGCCAACCCGGCGGCCGCGATCGCGGCGGCGCGCAAGCGCGAGCCCATCCTCGACGAGAAGGTCGAGCTCGAACGCTGGCGCATCACCCAGCAGTACGTGGCCGCGCCCGACACCGCCAGCCATGGCCTGGGCGACATCCGCAAGCTCTACCTGGAGCAGCAGGTCGACGACGTGGCCGAGGCCTTCGGCCTCCGGACGCGGCCCGCGGCCGACGGGATCTTCAACCTCTCGATGCTGCCGGCCCGGGCCGAGCGCACGGTGAAGGCGCGGACATGAGCGAGAACATGAGCGAGGCCATGAGCGCGGGGGATGCGCCGGCAGCAGCGCTGGACGAACGCGACGGCCGGCACCTGATGCAGGCCATCGGCTGGTCGCACCGGGCGCGCGAGAAGGGCAACCGCCCGTTCGGCGCCGTCATCGTCTCGCACGAGGGCAAGGTGCTGGCCGAGGCCTATTGCAACACCTCGGAGACCGGCGACTGCACGGGCCACGCCGAGACCAATGCGGTGCGCAAGGCCAGCCCGCACATCAGCCGCGACGTGCTGGCGCAGGCCACGCTGTACTCGTCGGCCGAGCCCTGCGTGATGTGCGCCGGCGCGATCTTCTGGGCCAACATCGGCCGCGTCGTCTTCGGCATCGACGCGGTCCGGCTGCGCGCCTTTCGCGGCGAGCGGCCCGAGCAGCGCGACGCCCGGCTGTCGTGCCGCGACGTCTTTGCCGCATCGCCCCACCCGATCGAATGCATCGGCCCGGCGATGATCGAGGAAGCCTCGCAGGCGCATGCGGGCTACTGGCGCTGAAGAGCGCCACCGCGACTGCGAGGGCGAAGCGTTCCCCGTGCAACCGTACACTTGAGCCATGCCCTGGCAAGCCCATCTTTCACTGGACTACACCCTGGAGCAGGGCCGCAGCGTGGCGCGCTTCGCGCACAGCGGGCCGCTGCGCATCCTGCAAAGCCTCTATCCCGAGGGCGACGGCATCTGCCACAACGTCATGGTCCATCCGCCAGGCGGCCTGGTCGGCGGCGACACGCTCGACATTGCCGTGACGGCCGGGCCGGGCGCCCATGGCCTCATCACCACACCCGGTGCCACGCGCTTCTACCGTTCGCAGGGCGAGCCGGCCCTGCAGCACACCCGCATCACGCTGGCCGATGGCGCGCGGCTCGAATGGCTGCCGCTCGAAGCCATCTGCCACAGCGGCTGCATCGCCGGCAACCGGCTGTCGATGGCGCTCGCGCCGACGGCGGAACTCATCGGCTGGGACGTGACGGCCCTGGGCCTGCCGCATGCGCAGCAGCCGTTCGACAAGGGGCGCTTTCGCCAGCACATCGAGCTGGCGGGTGTCTGGCTGGAGCGCGGCCTGCTCGACGCCGCCGACGCCCGCCTGCTCGACGGTGCGCCGGGCCTGGCCGGCCACCGCTGCATGGCGTCCATCTTCTTCGTGGCGGGCAGCCGGCTCGACCGCACGCGCCGCGACCAGGCGCTGGAGCTGGCGCGCGCGCTGATCGACGCGCACCCGCTGCGGCTGTCGGCCGGCGCCACCAGCCCGAACGCGCAGGTGGTCGTGGTGCGGGCGCTGGCGCCGGTGGTGGAGCCGGCCATGCAGCTGCTGCGGCAGGTCTGGACCGGCTGGCGCCGCCACTTCTGGCAGCATGCGGCGCCGCCGCCCCGGATCTGGTCGATGTGACCGGGTCGATGTCACGGGCTTGATGCAGTCGGGTCCATGTCATCGGGCCGGTGCAGGCCGGTGACCCCCGGGACCGCGCGGCGCCGCTGCGCCAGCCCGCCCTCAGCCTTTCACGGGCAGGCCCAGCGCCTCGAACACCCGGATCGCCGCCCACGCGTCATTGGCCGCATACAGCAGCTGCGCGTCGGACAGGCGCGGATGGGCCCAGTTGGTGGTGGCCAGACGCTTCGACTTGAGCAGCCGCCGGTTGAACAGCATCGCCACCGCCGTCTTCACGCCCACCGACTTGCGAAAGCCGAGCGCGCGGAAGTGGTCGTCCAGATCGAGCACGGCCACCGGCGCGACCCCGAACTTCGCGACGATCTGCGTGCGGTCGCCCGCCAGGCCGAAGCCGGCCTTCACCACGCGCGCGGAGCCCAGCAGTTCGCCCACCGCCTCCACGCAGGCCGGCGCATGGAGGTGGAACACCCAGGCCCGATGCGGGGAGGCAAACTGCACCACGTGCGGGCCTTCCGACACCTCGCCGCGCACGAAGGTCGGGCGCGACTCGGTGTCAAAGCCCAGCACGGGCATGTCGCGCAAGCGGGCAAGCGCCTCCGCGGCAGCGGAGGGCGTGGCCACCAGATCGATGCGGTCCAGCCCGATGCGGTCGAATGGCTCGAGCAGCGCGATGTCTTCGCGCGAGGGCAGGCTCTTCGGTGCGCCGCGCAGGCTTGGCGGCACGCGCGGCGTCTGGGTGGCGGGCTGGTCGGGCATGCGCCGTTATACCCCAGGGCCGCAGCCCGCCACCGCCGGTGCAGGCGGGATCGTCCGTGTAGGACGCGGCCTACGCGCGTTGCGGACCGCGCCCCACGGGGTCCGCTGGCCGCCCCCCTTAGCATCCGGTAACACCCCGCCTCTTGCGCGAGCAGGAAGAACGATAGCGAACGAGGACCGACCTGATGGCCACGACAGCCACCCCCACGCCCAAGAAGCCCCCCGCGCCGGCCCCCCAGGAGAGGGTGTCGACGGGCATTGAAGGTCTGGACAAGGTTCTGGGCGGCGGCCTGCCTTCGCGTCACCTCTATCTGGTGGAGGGCTCCCCGGGCACCGGCAAGACGACGCTGGGCCTGCAGTTCCTGCTCGAAGGCGTGGCGCGCGGCGAAAAGGGCCTGTACGTCACCCTCTCCGAAACCGCCGATGAGCTGGCCACGGTCGCCGGCTCGCACGGCTGGAGCCTCGACGGGATGGAGCTGTTCGAACTCGTGTCGATGGAAGGTCTGGGCCAGGAGGCGGAGCAGTCCATCCTCCACCCGTCCGAGGTCGAGCTGGGCGAGACCACGCGCGACGTGATGGCCGCCGTGGAGCGGCTCGCGCCCAGCCGCGTCGTGTTCGACAGCCTGTCCGAAATGCGGCTGCTGGCCCAGGACCCGCTGCGCTACCGGCGCCAGATCCTGGCGCTCAAGCACTTCTTTGCCACCCGCAACTGCACCGTGCTGATGCTCGACGACCTGTCGTCGCAGGCGGGCGACCTGCAGCTGCACAGCATCGCCCACGGCGTGCTGTGCCTTGACCAGAGCTCGACCCACTACGGCCCCTCGCGCAGGCATCTGCGCATCGTCAAGATGCGTGGCGTGAAGTTTCGCGGCGGCGAGCACGACTTCGCTCTGGAGACGGGCGGCGTGCGCGTGTTCCCCCGCCTCGTCGCGTCGGATCACCATGCCGACTTCAAGGCCGAGGTCACCCACACCGGCGTTGCCGAGCTGGACGCGCTGCTCGGCGGCGGCCTCGTGCGTGGCAGCAACACGCTGTTCACCGGCCCGTCGGGCGTGGGCAAGACCACCATCGCGCTGGCGTGCGTGCTCGCGGCACTGCGCCGCGGCGAGTCGGCCGTCTACTACCTGTTCGACGAGGGCCTGGTCACGCTGCTGCCGCGCTGCGACGCGCTGGGTCTGGACATCCGGCCCTACCTGGCCAGCGGCCAGCTGCGCATCCATGCGCTGGACCCGGCGGAAGTGTCGGCCGGGCAGTTCGCCACCATGGTGCGCGAGGCGGTGGAGAACGACGGCACGCGCATGGTCGTGATCGACAGCCTCAACGCCTACCTGCAGGCCATGCCGGGCAGCAAGTTCCTGCTGCTGCAGATGCATGAGCTGCTGACCTACCTCAATCAGCTTGGCGTGGTCACGATTCTCGTGCTGGGCCAGCACGGGCTGGTGGGCGAGGTCCGCTCCGACGTGGACCTGAGCTACCTGAGCGATGCGATCCTGCTGTTCCGCTTCTTCGAGTCGAGCGGCCGGCTGCTCAAGGCCGTGTCGGTGGTCAAGAGCCGGGTGACGGCCCATGAGCTGAGCATCCGGGAGTTCGCCCTCGACGCGGACGGCGTGAGCATCGGCCCGCCGCTGGTGGACTTCGAGGGCGTGCTCAGCGGCCTGGCCGCCTACCGCGGGTCCATCCCGATGCTCGGCAAGGACGCAGGCGTCAGGGCCTGAGCGTGGAACACCGCATCCTGATCCACGCCCCGCGCGGGCGCGATGCGCAGGTGGTGCAGACGGTGCTGGCCGCATCCGGCATGCGGGCAGCCATCTGCGACTCGGCCGACGACTTCATGGACAGCCTGGTGGAGAGCGCCGCGACGGCCATCATCACCGAGGAGGCTTTGGGCACCATCCCGGCCGGCCGCATGGGCCAGTGGCTGAGCGCCCAGCCGCCGTGGTCCGACTTCCCGTTCATCGTGCTGGCGACGCGCCAGGCGGGCCGGCGCTCGCGCGAGGCGCTGATCGCGCTGCAGCGCCTGGGCAACGTCATCCTGCTGGAGCGCCCGGTCAACGCCGAGACGCTGTCGAGCGCGGCCAATGCCGCCCTGCGCTCGCGCCGACGCCAGTATGCGGCACGCAAGCTGCTGGTGGACACGCGCGAGGTTCACGAGCAGCTGCGCCTGGCGCAGATGGCCGGCGGCGTCGGCGTGTTCCAGCTGCACATTCCCTCCGACACGCTGACGGTGTCGCCCGAGTTCTGCCGCCTGTTCGGCCTGCCCGTCACCGACCGGCTGCCGGCGTCCGTGCCGCAGGCCCTGGTGGTGCAGGAGCCGCAGGCATCCAGCTCCGACCGCGCCAGCCGCGTGCGCGGCGATGCGCCGCTGAACGTCGAATACCGCATCCACCGCGCCGGCGACGGTGCGCTGCGCTGGATCGCGCGGCGCGCCGAGATCGAGCGCGACGCCGCCGGCCAGCCGCTGTGGATGCGCGGCGTGGTGCAGGACGTGACCGAGCGCAAGATCGCCGACGCCGCCATGCGCGAGAGCGAGGCGCGGTTCCGCGCGCTGATGCAGACCATTCCGAACCAGGTCTGGACGGCCGCGCACGACGGCGGCCTCGACTGGTTCAACCAGAAGGTTCTGGAGTACACCGGCAAGACGCAGGAGCAGCTCGCCGGCGACGGCTGGGGCAATATCGTGCACCGCGAAGACCTGCCCCGTGTCGCGCAGGCGTGGGCAGCCTCGCTGGTGTCGGGGGCGCCGTACGAGATCGAGTTCCGCATCCGCCGCCACGACGGCAGCTTCCGCTGGCACATCGTGCGGGCGGTCCCGATGGACGGACCCGACGGAGACCGGCGCTGGCTCGGCACCAACACCGACATCGACGACCAGAAGGCCTCGCAGGCGGAGCTGGCGCGCCTGAATCTCACGCTCAACCAGCGGGTGCAGGAGCGCACCCGCGACCTCGAACGCATGTGGCGACTGTCGACCGACGTCATGCTGGTGACCCGCTTCGACGGAACCATCACCGCGATGAACCCGGCCTGGAAGGCGCTGCTCGGCCTGGAGGAGCGCGACCTGATGGGCCGGCGCTTCTTCGACTTCGTGCATCCGGACGACCTGGACGCCACACTGGAGGAAGGCGAGCGCCTGGCCGCCGGCCGCGCCACGCAGCACTTCGAGAACCGCTTCCGCCACCGCGACGGCAGCTGGCGGCTGATCTCGTGGACGGCGGTGCCCGACGAGGAATTCATCCACGCGGTGGGCCGCGACATCACCGGCCTGCACGCAGCCGACCTCGCCCTCAAGGAGGCCGAGGCACGGCTTCGCCAGAGCCAGAAGATGGAGGCACTCGGCCAGCTCACCGGCGGCATCGCGCATGACTTCAACAACCTGCTGCAGGGCATCACCGGCTCGCTGGAGACGGTGCGGCGGCGCATCGCCGCCGGCCGCACCGACGACGTGGACCGCTTCATGACGCAGGCCACCGGCTCGGCCAATCGCGCGGCCTCGCTGATCCACCGGCTGCTGGCCTTCTCGCGCCGGCAGTCGCTCGATGCGCGGCAGGTCGACCTCAACGCGCTGGTGATCTCGATGGAGGAAATGCTGCGACGCACGCTGGGCGAGCAGCTCGGCCTGCGCGTGGAAACGGCCGCCGACGTCTGGCCGGCGCGCTGCGACGAGAACCAGCTGGAGTCGGCGATCCTGAACCTTGCGATCAACGCCCGCGACGCCATGCCCGACGGCGGCATCCTCACCATCGCTACCGGCAACGCCGTTCTGGGCGAGGACTACACCTGGCGCCACGAAGGCCTGGAGCCCGGCGAATATGCCACCGTGTCGGTCACCGACACGGGCACCGGCATGTCGTCCGACGTGATCTCCAAGGCGTTCGAGCCCTTCTTCACCACCAAGCCGATCGGCCAGGGAACGGGCCTGGGCCTGTCGATGATCTACGGCTTCGCCAAGCAGTCGGGCGGCCATGCGCGCATCGACTCGGAAGTCGGCCGCGGCACCACCGTCACCCTCTACCTGCCGCGCGACCACGCCGAAGCCGAGGAGGTGACCGACTCCGCGCCCGCGCCGCTGGAAGTGCCGCAAGGCGAAGGCGAGGTGGTGCTGGTGGTCGAGGACGAGCCGGCCGTGCGCATGCTCGTCATCGAGGAACTGCGCGAACTGGGCTACACCGTGCTGGAAGCGGCCAATGGCCTGGAGGCGCTGCCGATCCTGGAGTCGCCGCGCCACCTCGACCTGATGATCTCCGACGTCGGTCTGCCCGGCATGAATGGCCGGCAGCTGGCCGAAATCGGCCGCCAGCACCGGCCGCATTTGCCCATCCTGTTCATGACCGGCTATGCCGAGAACGCAGCTGCGCGCTCGGAGTTTCTCGGCAAGCGCATGGAGATGATCGCCAAACCCTTTGCCCTGGACGAACTCGCCACGAAAATCCGGGGCATGATCCGTCCCGTTCCCACCCCCGTCTGAGGACCTTCCCATGCCGCCCTCCGGCTCCGCCCTGCCCTCCGACGCCCTTGCAGCGTCGGGCGTCGAACCGTCTGCCGACCCCTTGCGCGAACAGCGGGTGGAGGCCGCACGCTATGCGCTGCTGCGCCGCATCACCCCTGCGCTGCGCCATCACCTGGTCGGCGCCATGCAGCCGATCGGCATGATCGCCGCCATGCTGGAGCGGCGCACGCAGGCCGCCACGCCCGACCTGCCGGGCATCCAGAAAAAGAGCACCGAGATGGGCCAGCTCTCGCGCGAGGCCACCGCCACCTGCATCGCGCTCATCGGCTGGGTCTCGCCCAAGCAGGCCGAGCCCGTGGCGCTGTCCGCCGGCGTGCTCGACTGCCTGCACGTGCTGGAGACCGATCTGGCGCTGCGCGGTTTCAGCGTCGTCAATGAAGTGGCGGCGGTTCCAGGCGAATGGCCGCGCGAGGCGCTGCGCAGCGTGTTTCCGGCGGCGGCCCTGGCCCTGACCGACGCCGCGCAGGGTCCGGCCGAGCTGGTGCTTTCCGCGAAGCCGGACACGCCCGGCCCGCGCCTCGTCGCCGCCCTGCGCCCGCGCGAGGGCACCCACACCCCCTTCGCCCACCCGGCCTGGCGCGCGCTCACGCGCGACGATGTGCAGGCTCTGGCCGAAGACGAATCGGTGGAGCTGGTGTGGGATGGCAACCAGGGGTTCGAGCTGCGCTGCCTGGCGGCGGATTGAGACGCGCACGCGGGAGCGTGCGCCGGTCGCCGATCAGATCGCCACGAGCTGGCGCACTCCGTTGGCTTCCATGTCCTTGCCCTGGCCGCGGGCAATGAACTCGCCGCGCTCCATCACCAGGTAGTCGTCGGCCAGTTCCTCGGCGAAGTCGTAGTACTGCTCCACCAGCAGGATGGCCATGTCGCCGCGGTCGGCCAGCATGCGGATGACGCGGCCGATGTCCTTGATGATGCTCGGCTGGATGCCTTCGGTCGGCTCGTCGAGGATCAGCAGCTTGGGTCGCGCTGCCAGGGCCCGGGCGATCGCCAGCTGCTGCTGCTGGCCGCCCGAGAGGTCGCCGCCGCGACGCCCGAGCATCTGCTTGAGCACCGGGAACAATTCGTACAGCTCGGCCGGCACCGGCGTCGAGGCGCTCTTGTAGGCCAGGCCCATGCGCAGGTTCTCCTCCACCGTCAGGCGCGCGAAGATCTCGCGGCCCTGCGGCACGAAGCCGATGCCGGCGCGGGCCCGCTCATAGGGCGTGGCGCGGCTGATGTCGCGGCCATTGAAGTTGATGCTGCCGCTGCGGATGGGCACCAGGCCCATGAGCGACTTGAGCAGCGTGGTCTTGCCTGCGCCGTTGCGGCCGAGCAGCACCGTGACCTTGCCCAGATGGGCCTCCAGGCTCACGTTGCGCAGGATGTGCGAGCCACCGTAGTACTGGTTGACGTCTTTGACGGAAAGCATGGTTCAGCGGCCCAGATAGACTTCGATCACGCGTTCGTCGGCCTGCACCTGGTCGAGCGTGCCCTGTGCCAGCACCGAGCCGTCGCACAGCACGGTGACGATCTCGCTGATGGTGCGGATGAAGCTCATGTCGTGTTCCACCACCATGAGCGAATGCTTGCCCTTGAGCGTGAGGAACAGCTCGGCCGTGCGCGCGGTCTCCTCGTCGGTCATGCCGGCCACGGGTTCGTCGAGCAGCAGCAGCTTGGGCTCCTGCATCAGCAGCATGCCGATCTCCAGCCACTGCTTCTGGCCGTGGCTCAGATTGCCGGCCAGCCGCGTCACGCTGTCGGCCAGGTGAATGGTGTGCAGGATCTCGGCCAGCCGGTCGCTTTGCGCCGAGTCGAGCCTGAACAGCATCGAGGCCTTCACGCCCTTGTCGGTCTTGAGCGCGAGTTCCAGGTTCTCGAAGACGGTGAGGTGCTCGAACACCGTCGGCTTCTGGAACTTGCGGCCGATGCCCAGCTGGGCGATCTCGGCCTCCTTGTAGCGCAGCAGGTCGATGGTGCTGCCGAAGTAGACGGTGCCCTCGTCGGGCCGGGTCTTGCCGGTGATGATGTCCATCATCGTGGTCTTGCCGGCGCCGTTGGGGCCGATGATGCAGCGCAGTTCGCCGGGCGCGATGTCCAGGCTCAGCTTGTTGATGGCCTTGAAGCCGTCGAAGCTGACGCTCACGTCTTCGAGGTAGAGGATGCGGCCGTGGGTGACGTCGACCTCGTTGTCGGTCACCACACGCGAGAAGCCCGCCGCGCGGCCGCCGGACTCGGTGTTGCTGCGCGAGGCCGCCATGTCGGCCAGGCGCTTTTCGATGCGCTGCGCGCCCTGTTCGAGCAGGTCGGGCGTCATGCCTTCTTCTCCTTGAGCTTCTTCACCAGACCGACCACGCCCTGCGGCAGGAACAGCGTGACGGCGATGAACAGCGCGCCGAGGAAGTACAGCCAGAACTCGGGCCAGGCCACGGTAAGCCAGCTCTTGGCGCCATTGACGAGGAAGGCGCCGACGATCGGCCCGATGAGCGTCGCGCGTCCGCCCACGGCGGCCCAGATCGCGATCTCGATCGAGTTGGCCGGGCTCATCTCGCCCGGGTTGATGATGCCCACCTGCGGCACGTAGAGCGCACCGGCGATGCCGCACATGATGGCCGAGATCGTCCAGATCGTCAGCTTGTAGCCGATCGGGTTGTAGCCCGAGAACATCACGCGCGACTCGGCGTCGCGGATGGCCTGGAGCACCCGGCCGAACTTGCTCGTCACCAGCCAGCGCGCGAACAGGAAGAAGGCCAGCAGCGTCACGCCCGTGAGCACGAACAGAAACATGCGCATGTTGCCGGTGGCGATCGGGATGCCCAGGATGCGCTTGAAGTCGGTGAAGCCGTTGTTGCCGCCGAAGCCCGTCTCGTTGCGGAAGAACAGCAGCATGGCCGCGAAGGTCAGCGCCTGCGTGATGATCGAGAAATACACGCCCTTGATGCGCGAGCGGAAGGCGAAGAAGCCGAACACGAAGGCCACCAGGCCGGGCACGGCCACGATGAAGATCAGCGTGGCGATGAAGCTGTCGGAGAAGGTCCAGTGCCAGGGCAGCGCCTTCCAGTCGAGGAACACCATGAAGTCCGGCAGGTCGCTCTTGTAGTTGCCGTCGCGGCCGATCTGGCGCATGAGGTACATGCCCATGGCGTAGCCGCCGAGGGCGAAGAACAGGCCGTGGCCGAGCGAGAGGATGCCCGTGTAGCCCCAGATCAGGTCCATGGCCAGCGCGCAGATCGCGTAGCACATGATCTTGCCGATCAGCGCCACGGCATAGTCGCTCAGATGGAACACGCTGCCTTCGGGCACGGCGAGGTTGAGCAGCGGCGCGACGGCGCAGACGATGATGAGCGCAACGATGAAGGCCGTCCAGCCCCTGCCACTGAGGAGCGGCGTCTTGCCCGGGAGCACGAGAGGCATGGGTTTGAGGGAGGTGTCGCTCATGCTTCGGCACTCCGGCCCTTCATCGCGAAGATGCCCTGCGGACGCTTCTGGATGAACACGACGATGAATACCAGCACGGCAATCTTGGCCAGTACGGCGCCGGCCCAGCCTTCGATGAACTTGTTGAGCACGCCCAGGCCGAGCGCGGCATAGACCGTGCCCGCCAGCTGGCCCACGCCGCCGAGCACCACCACCATGAACGAGTCCACGATGTAGCTCTGGCCGAGGTCCGGTCCGACGTTGCCGATCTGCGAGAGCGCGCAACCGGCCAGGCCTGCGATGCCCGAGCCGAGCGCGAAGGCATAGGTGTCGATGCGCGCGGTGTTCACGCCCATGCAGGAGGCGATCGGCCGGTTCTGCGTGACGCCGCGCACGAACAGCCCCAGGCGCGTGCGGCCGATCAGAAAGGCCATGCCCGCGAGCACGAGGCCGGCAAAGACGATGATGAGCACCCGGTTCCACGGCAGCTGCAGGTTGGGCAGAACGGAGAAACCGCCGCTCATCCACGAGGGGTTCTCCACGCCGACGTTCTGCGCGCCGAAGATCATGCGCACCAGCTGCATCAGCATCAGGCTGATGCCCCAGGTCGCCAGCAGGGTCTCGAGCGGCCGGCCGTAGAGGAAGCGGATCACGCTGCGCTCCAGCGCGGCGCCCACCAGGGCCGAGGCCATGAAGGACACGGGGATGGCGGCAATCAGGTACCAGTCGAACAGGCCCGGCATGAACTTCTGGAACACGCCCTGCATGACGTAGGTGGCATAGGCGCCGATCATCATCAGCTCGCCATGCGCCATGTTGATCACGCCCATGAGGCCGTAGGTGATGGCCAGACCCAGCGCCACCAGCAGCAGGATGGATCCCAGGCTGATGCCGCTGAACAGCGCGCCCAGCCGCTCGCCCCAGACCAGCGAGGCGTCGATGCTCAGGATCGAGGCCTCGATCACCGACTTGACGTCGGCCTCGGTCTCCTCCTTGAGCCGTTCATTGAGCAGCAGCTTGGTGTCCGGGCTCTTGCTCGCGCCCAGGGCGCGGGCGGCGTCCAGGCGCTTGGCCTTGTCGCTGCTGGCCAGCAGCGTGGCCGCACGCGCCAGTTCGAGCTGCGCCTTGATCTTCGGATTGGCCTCGGCGGCCAGCGCCTTGTCCAGCAGCGGCAGGCGCGCCTCGCTCGGCTCCTTGAGCAGCGCCTTGACCGCCTCCGCGCGGACCTTGTCGTCCCCGCTGAACAGCTTGAGCGCCGCCAGCGCCGTGTCCAGCTCGCCGCGCATCATGTTGTTGTTGATCACGTCCTCGGCATCGCCCGGCAGGGCCAGCTCGGCACCCGTCACCGGATCGAAGGCCTTGTCGTCCTTCACCACGAACACCTTGTCGCCGGCGAACTTCACCGCGTCATCCGACATCGCCTGGATGAACGCCGCCGTTTTGGCATCGGCCCCGATGGTCGCCTTGTTCAAGGCCTCCACCCGAGCCTCCGTCTCGCCAATGGCCATCGCCCGAGCCTCCTCGGGCGTCAGCGCATGCGCGCTCCCCCCAAGCAAGACCGCAACGACAAATGCAAATGTTCTGAATTTCATTCTGAGGAACCTGTCATGTAAGCCCGGCGGCAGACGCACATGGCAAGACCCGGATAAGAAAGGCGCGACGCCGATGAACGGCGGCCGCCCTCCTTGCAGCCGATACCCAAGTGACCCGAGCAACGCAACGGGTCCCAAGGCAAGCGAAGCGAAGCCCGTTCCAGGGCGCGCTGCGCCCGGCCGCCCGTAGCGGCCGCGCCGCCCCCCAGTGGGGGGAGGCGGCGCGCAGCGCCGCATCGGGGGGCGTCTTACTTTTTCTCGGGCTCGTCCTTCTTCTTGTCGTTGCCTTCGATGTACGGGCTCCACGGCTTGGCCTTGACCGGGCTGGGCGTCTTCCAGACCACGTTGAACTGGCCGTCGGCCTTGATTTCGCCGATGAAGACCGACTTGTGCAGGTGGTGGTTCTTCTCATCCATCTTCGAGACGATGCCCGACGGTGCCTTGAAGGTCTGGCCGGCCATGGCGGCGATGACCTTGTCCACGTCCGTGCTCTTGGCCTTCTCGACGGCCTGCTTCCACATGTTGATGCCGATGTAGGTGGCTTCCATCGGGTCGTTGGTCAGTGGCTTGTCCTTGTGGCCGGCGATGCCCTTGGCCTTGGCGTAGGCGGACCACTTCTTGATGAACTCGTCGTTGGCCGGGTTCTTGATCGACATGAAGTAGTTCCAGGCGGCCAGGTGGCCGACCAGCGGCTTGGTGTCCACGCCGCGCAGTTCTTCCTCACCGACAGAGAAGGCCACGACCGGCACGTCCTTGGCCTTGAGGCCGGCGTTGCCCAGTTCCTTGTAGAAGGGCACGTTGGAGTCGCCGTTGATGGTGGAGACCACCGCCGTCTTGCCACCCGCCGAGAACTTCTTGATGTCGGCCACGATGGTCTGGTAGTCGCTGTGGCCGAAGGGGGTGTACTTCTCGTCGATGTCGGAGTCCTTCACGCCCTTGCTCTTGAGGTAGGCGCGCAGGATCTTGTTGGTCGTGCGGGGATAAACGTAGTCGGTGCCCAGCAGGACCCAGCGCTTGGCGCCGCCACCGGCCTTGCTCATCAGGTAGTCGACGGCGGGGATGGCCTGCTGGTTGGGCGCGGCACCCGTGTAGAACACGTTCTTGGACAGCTCTTCACCCTCGTACTGCACGGGGTAGAACAGCAGGCCGTTCATCTCCTCCACGACCGGCAGCACCGACTTGCGCGACACCGAGGTCCAGCAGCCGAAGATCACCGACACCTTGTCCTGGCCGAGCAGCTGCTTGGTCTTCTCGGCGAACAGCGGCCAGTTGGAGGCCGGGTCCACCACGACGGGTTCGAGCTTCTTGCCCAGGACGCCGCCCTTGGCGTTGATCTCGTCGATGGCCATGAGCACCGTGTCCTTGAGGACGGTCTCGGAAATCGCCATCGTGCCGGACAGGCTGTGCAGCACGCCGACCTTGATGGTGCCGCCCGACTGGGCATGGGCTGGCAGGACGGAAACGCCCGCCAGGGCGACGGCGGCAGTGAGCGCCTTGAGTGTGAAACGACGTTGCATGTGCTTTTCTCCAGAAGGGTGATCAATCGGGTTCGCCCGGGAAACCCACCTCACTGGACCCTTTCCCGAACGGACAGGTCCATGCTAGGGAGAACCCTCAGGAGCGTGAATACGACGGATGGCGTATGCCCCGTTGCGGTGCATCGATCGTGCCGCCTGCCGAACGACCTGCCGCATACCCGGCCGTACAGCGTGCCGACCTGCCTGCCGTACAGTCAACACTATGACGACGCCCCTGCCCCGCCTGATCTTCCTGCCCGGCCTGGCCGCCGACGCCGCTATGTGGACCGCCCAGTGCGCCGCCGTGCCGGCGACATGGCGCGCCACGGTGAGCGACGTGCATTTCCGCCACGCCACGCTGCCCGACATGGCCGCCGCGCTGCTGACGGAGAACGAGGGCGATCTCGTGCTGTGCGGTGCTTCGATGGGCGGCATGCTGGCGATGGAGGCTGCGCGGCAGGCGCCCGCACGCATCTGCGGCCTGGCCCTGCTGGGCACGAGCGCGCGGCCGGAGACGCCGCAGATGCATGCGCTGCGCGAATCGGCCATCGCACTGTTCGAGCAGGGCCGCGTGCGCGAGGTGCTGGAGCCGAACGTCCCACTGGCCTTTCACCCGGACCAGGCCGCCGATGCGGCGCTGGTGCAGGCCTACTTCGACCTCGTGATGCGCGCCGGTGCCGGGCAGCTCATCCGCCAGAACCGCGCCGTCATGGCGCGCCCCGATGCGCGGCTGCACCTGCCGCAACTGCACTGTCCGGTGCTGGTGATGTGCGGCGACGCCGACCAGTTGGCGCCGCCCGAATGCTCGCAGGAGATCGCCGCGCTCGTGCCACACGCGCGGCTGGTGATGGTGCCGCGCTGCGGCCACATGCTGACGATGGAAAAGCCCGAGGCGGTCAATGCCGCGCTCGTGGCGTGGCTGCGCGGTCTGCGCTGAGCCGGGCGAGCCCCACCCTCAGCCTGCCGGCGCCGGCGGGAACTCCCGCCCCAGGCTGGCCACCTTGGCATGCAGCCGCTCCTGCACCGCCAGCGAGACGAACTTGTCGACCTCGCCGCCGAGCGTGGCGATCTCGCGCACGAAGGTGCTGCTGATGAACTGGTATTTGTCGCTGGGGGTGAGGAACACCGTCTCGACATGCGGCATCAGGCTGCGGTTCATGCCGGCGAGCTGGAACTCGTAGTCGAAGTCGGTGACCGCGCGCAGGCCGCGCACCATGGCCTTGCCGCCTCGCGCCACGACGAAGTCCCGCAGCAGACCGGAGAAGCTCTCCACCTCCACGCCGGGGTAGGGCTTGACGGCCTCGCGCGCCATGTCGATGCGCTCCTGCAGCGTGAACAGCGCCTTCTTGTGGTGGCCGGCCGCCACGGCCACGATCACCTTGCCGAAGAGCTGGGTGGCGCGGCGCACCACGTCTTCGTGACCGAGGGTGATGGGGTCGAAGGTGCCGGGGTAGACGGCAATGACGTCCTGCTGCATGGGTCCTGTCTCCTGCATGGCCGCCGCTGCATGCACGGCCGGTGGTTGTTCCACTCCCTGATGTTGCAGTGCATTATGACGCGCGCCGCAGCAGGTGCGCATGCACCGCGCCGGCCCGCAGATGGCGGTGGATGTCCAGGCCCAGGGCCGCGGCCGCCTCGGGGGTGAAGGCGTCGGGCGCCTCCAGGTAGATGAAGCCTTCGGGACGCAGGGCCGCCGCCGCTGCGGCCAGCGCCGGCGCGAACAGATTCGAGTCGAACGGCGGATCGAGAAACACCAGGTCGACGCTCGCTGGCGGCAGAAGCCGGAGCCCGGCGATGCCGTCGCCCCGCTCCACGCGCACGGCCTGGGCACCCAGGCGCTCGCGCGCCTTGTGCAGCAGGGCGGCAAGCTCGGCGTCGCTTTCGATCAGCGTCACCTGCGCGGCGCCACGCGAGGCTGCTTCCAGGCCGAGTGCGCCCGTGCCGGCGAAGGCGTCCACGCAGCGCCAGCCGGCCAGGTCCTGGCCGAGCCAGTTGAACAGGGTTTCGCGCACCCGGTCCGGCGTGGGACGCAGGCCCGGGCGATCGGGCACGGGCAGACGGGTGCGCTTCCACTGTCCGCCGATGATGCGGATCTCGCCGGGCGGCTGCGTGCGCGGCCGGGCTGACCCACCGGCCGCCCCGGGTGTCCGGCGACTGCCGGAAGTTGACTTGATCATGAGCGCCAGCTTAACCGCGATGGTGAGGGGCGGCGCAACGGGGCACAATGAGCCGATGGGAACTTTGCAGAAGATCGGTCGCAGCCTCGCGCTGTTCATCATCGGCGCGGTCATGGTGATCTGCGGCATCTACTTCGCCTGGACGGCGACGGTGGTGGTGTTCATTCTCACCGGCCAGCTGCGCGAGGGCCCGATGTTCCATGAGATGGAGACGCCCCCGCTGGGCGAGGCGCTGCTCGGCCTCGCCTTCTCGGGTGCGGTGGTGTGGGGCTGCGTGGCAATGCGGCGGCGCATTCTCCGCCACGCGGCGGGCCCGGATGCCGTCGTTTGACGGCGTTTGACGGCGACCGGGAATCAGACAGCGTTCAATGCGGCATGCTGAAGCCGCCCTTCATCCTCCAGCATTCATCCCGCAGCCTTCCTCCTCCGGCTTTCATCCGACAGGACAGCCGGCGCCGTTCACGGCGGACCGCCGACGACCACGGTGACCATTTTCTGCGGCTGCAGCTTGCGCGCAAAGGCCGCCTTGATGTCGGCCACCGTGACCTTGCCGACCTCCTGGGTCCAGGTGTCGAGGTAGGTCAGGGGCAGCTCGTTCCAGGCCACGTTGGCCACGTTGTCCAGCAGCTTCCGGTTGCTGTCAATGCGCAGGGCGAAGCCGCCGATCAGGTTGTCCTTGGCGGCCTTGAGCTCGGCCTCGGTCGGCCCCTCGGCCACGAACTTCGCCAGCACCTCGCGCGAGACCTGCACCGCCTGCGCCGCCTGGTCGGGCCGCGTCTGCAGGCCGATGGTGAAGGCGCCGGCATGCAGGCCCGGCGAGAAGTAGCTGTAGACGCTGTAGCTCAGGCCCCGCTTCTCGCGCACCTCGCTGGTCAGGCGCGAGACGAAGCCGCCGCCGCCGAGGATGTAGTTGCCCACGGTGAGCGCGAAGAAGTCCGGATCGTTGCGGCGGTAGCCCGGCTGGCCGATGAACACATGGGCCTGCGCCGACTCGAACGGAATGCGCAGCTCGCGGGGCTGGTCAAGCGGCTGCACCTCGCCCACCGGCGGCAGCGGCGCGCAGTATGCCGCCGCCGGCTGAGGCAGCCGCGACAGCAGCGCGGTGACGAGGCTGTCGGCCTGCGCCCGCGTGACGTCGCCGACGATGCTCACGCGCGCCCGGCACGGCGCAATGCGCTGCGCATGCAGCGCGCGCATCTGCGCGACGTCGAGCCGGGCCAGCGTCTCGGGCGTCATCTCATAGCCGTAAGGATGGCTCCCATAGACCGCCGTGTTGAAGGCCCGCGCGGCGATGGTGGCGGGCCGGGTGTTGGCCTCGCGCAGCGACGCCGCGATGCGCTGGCGCTCACGCTGCCAGATGTCGTCGGGGAAGGCCGGCTCGCCGATCTGTCGCGCGGCCAATGCCACGGCGCGGGTCAGCAGGTCCGGGTAGCTCAGCGAGCGCAGCGAGAAGCTCATGCGGTCACTGCCCGCGCTGGCGCCGAACGAGGCGCCAAGGTCGGCCCAGGCTTCGCTGAGGGCGTTCTCGTCGAGGGCGGGCTGCGGGCCGCTCGCCCGCACGCCGCGCGAGAACATCGAGGCGGTCACGCTGGCCAGCCCGGCCGCCTCGGCCGGGTCGCGCCGCGAGCCCGCGTCGAAGTCGAGCTGCACGTCCACCATGGGAATGCCGTGCGACTCGACCAGGTAGACGCGGGCACCGGCGGGCTGCGTCCAGTGCTGGATGGGCAGCGCGGCCTCGGCCGTGAAGGCGGCGGCCATGGCCGCCACGGCCACGCAGGTCGACACCGCCCGCCGGAGGCCGCGCCGAGCCGAAGCGGGCGAGGCGAGGCGGGACCGGCTGGAAATAGCCGAAGCATGCGAGGCCGGATGGACGGGACAAGCGGAGGAACTCATGGAATGAACTTTCATGTCGCCCTCAATGCCGGGCACCGGCCGGCGGCGCAGCCGGCTTGCGGGACTTGTCGACCGGCTGCGGCCGCAGGATGCCGACGGTGAGCTGGTCGTCGCCGAAGTAGCGCGCGGCCACCGATTGCACCTGGGCGGCCGTCACGCCGCGCAGCCGCTCGATCAGGCGGTCGCCCGCGTCGAGCGGCATGCCCTGGACCCAGTAGCTGCCAAGCTCGCGCGCCTGGTTCGTGACCGAGTCGAGCTTGTAGACCTCGGCCGCCACCCACTGCGTCTTGACGCGCGCGAGTTCGGCCTCGTTCACACCCTCGCGGGCCACGCGCGCCACCTGCTCGCGCAGCGCCGCCTCGACCTGCTCCGGGGTCTTGCCCTGCGCCGGCACACCGTCGAGGACGAACAGCTGCGGCCCGCGGCCCATCAGCCCGTTGTAGGCGCCCGCGCTGTCGGCGACGCGCCCCTCGCCCTGGGTCAAGGCGCGGTCGAGCCGGGCGCCGCTGTAGCCGTCGAGCACGGCGGCCAGCACCGTGAGCGCGAGGGCATCCTCGTCGGCCGCGGTGCCGCGCAGGGCCGGGACCTTGAAGGCCAGGGCCACATAGGCCTGCTCGGCCGGCGCCTTGTGCTCGATGCGGCGGATGCCGGCCTGGGCAGGCTCTTCACGCGGCTTGCGCTCGGGCACGGCGCGCGCCGGGATGCGGCCGTAGTATTTTTCGGCCAGGCGCCGGACCTCGGCCGGGTCGACGTCGCCGGCCACCACCACGGCCGCGTTGGCTGGCACGTACCAGCGGCGGTAGAAGGCCCGTGCGTCGTCGGGCGTCATGGCGTGCAGGTCGCTCATCCAGCCGACGACCGGACGCCGGTAGGGCGAAGCCGCAAAGACCGTGGCGTTGAGCAGCTCGTAGAGCTGCGAGCGCGGGTTGTCCTCGGTGCGGGTGCGGCGCTCTTCCTTGACGACTTCGAGTTCACGGCGGAACTCGTCGTCGTCCCACTGGTTGCGGGCAAAGCGGTCGGCCTCCAGCTTCATCACGTCCTCCAGCCGCTGCGCCGGGATCTGCTGGAAATAGCCGGTGGCGTCGCGCGTGGTGAAGGCGTTCTCGCGCCCACCCAGTGCAGCGACGCGCCGCGAGAACTCGCCGGGCTTGAGGTCCGGCGTGCCCTTGAACATCATGTGCTCGAGCACGTGGGCCACGCCCGAGGTGCCATCCACCTCGTCCATCGCGCCCACCCGCACCCACAGCATGTTGACGGCGGTCGGCGCACGGCGGTCGGGCTTGACGATGACGGTCAGGCCATTGGAGAGGACGAACTGTTCGGTCCTGGGCGACTGGGCACGATCCGGCGCGCGGCCGGGCGTGGAGGCGGATGCAGCGGCCGGTGCAGTGGACGGCACAGTAGACGGTGTTGGGGACGAGGGGCCGGGCGACTGCGCTCCGGCCCGCAGCGGCGCCCACAGGCTGATCGCCAGCATCAGGACGAGCGGAGCGCAGGCGAGGCGCCGGGGGACCGCAGATGTCGCGGAGGGCGGCGACAGGGCCGCGGGAAAGCCGTTGGGGATACGTTTCATAGAATGGTGTGATTCTAGAAACGGCCCCAATGTTCAGCTTCTTCAGGAAAAAAGTCCCTCCGGCCGCTCCCCCCGCGTCGCCCGCCCCTGCGAGTCCACCCGCTGACACCGGCTCGTCCGGTGCGGTGGCCAGCCCGCCCGCAGCGCCGGTGGCGACACCCGCGCCCGCGCCCTCTCCTGCCGCCCACGCCGGCACCGGCCTGTCTGCCGCAGTGCCTGCGGGCGGCTCGCTGATCGGCTCGGCCCTGGTCGCGCCGATCGAGGTGCCGGTGGCCCCGGCTGAAGCAGCGCCACGCCAGCGCTGGCTCGATCGGCTCAAGACGGGCCTGCGCAAGACGGGCGCGGGCATCGCCGGTGTGTTCACCGGTGCGCAGATCGACGAGGCGCTCTATGAGGATCTGGAGTCTGCGCTGCTGATGGCCGATACCGGCGTGAAGGCCACGCAGCATCTGCTCGACTCGGTACGCCAGCGCGTCAAGGCCACGGGCGCGACGCACCCGGTGCAGGTGCGGAACCTGCTCATCGAGGCCCTCACCCAGTTGCTCAAGCCGCTGGAAAAGCCGCTGGTGATCGGCCAGGCCAAGCCCACCGTCATCATGGTGGCAGGCGTCAACGGTGCGGGCAAGACCACGTCGATCGGCAAGCTCACGCGGCATCTGGCCGAAGCGGGCGAGTCCGTGCTGCTTGCCGCTGCCGACACCTTTCGTGCGGCCGCACGCGAACAGCTCGGCGTCTGGGCCGACCGCAATACCGTGGAGATCGTCAGCCAGGAGGGCGGCGATCCGGCGGCCGTGAGCTTCGACGCCGTGACGGCCGGCAAGGCACGCGGCAAGGATGTGGTGCTGGTCGACACCGCCGGCCGGCTGCCGACGCAACTGCACCTGATGGAGGAACTGCGCAAGATCAAGCGCGTGATCCAGAAGGCCGACCCGACCGGCGCACCGCAGGAGGTGCTGCTCGTGATCGACGGCAACACGGGCCAGAACGCGCTGGCGCAGGTCAAGGCCTTTGACGACGCGCTCGGGCTCACCGGCCTGATCGTGACCAAGCTCGACGGCACGGCCAAGGGCGGCGTGCTCGCGGCCATTGCACAGGAGCGCCCCGTGCCGGTCTACTTCATCGGCGTCGGCGAGAAGCTGGAAGACCTGGAGACCTTCGACGCCCGCGAATTTGCGCAGGCCCTGCTGGGCTGATCCGCTGTTCGGCTGATCAGTCCGTCGCTCAGCCCTCTGAACCGAGGGCTTCGAGCTTGGCAAGCGCCTGCTTCTTGCTCAGGCCCCGCAGGCTGGCAATGGCGGGCAGCTGGCTGGCGCGGGGACGGGCCTTGCCGTCCTCCCACTTGTAGATCGACTGGCCCGACACACCGAGAAGCCGCGCCACGTCGGCAGCCGACAGGCCCAGGCGGCGACGTTGCGAGGCCAGGCCCTTGGCGCTGAAGCGCAGCTTGCTCGCGGGCTCGTCCGTGTCAGCGGCTGCCGGCGCCGCCTTGCGCGACGCCTTGGACAGGCGCGCCACCATCTGTTCCAGCGCCTGCACGCGGCGTTTGAGCGCGGCGATGTCGGAGCGGTATTGTGCCGAGGACTTCTTGAGCTTTTGTGTGTCACCGCGCGACTCCTTGCGGGCGACACGGGCAATCTCTTCCTTCAGGACCGAAGCAATGTTGGGCATGTGCGAGTGGCTCTACTGTTTGTTTCAACGACGTCATGCCATGGCGCGGGGCCACGGCAATCCCGGCATCTTAATCTCTTTGTTCACGCAGGCGTCGCGATACAACCTGATACAAACCTTCGCCCTTCAGGGGAAAGCACAGGCCTGCTGTCTCACGCGGGACAGGAGGCGCCCGTGGCGCGGCGGAACTCCGCGCCACGCAGGGCTGCGAAGTCGCCCGGCGCGGACTCGATCTTCAGCGCGTCGGCCGATGCCTGCAGTTGCACACGCGTGGCCGAGGTATCTGCGGGCTCCAGCGTGCTGCCGCGGACGCGGCCCTCGATGGCGCGCACGCGCGTGCCGTGCGTGACGGTGCCGCGGTAGTGCTGCCAGGTCTGCTCGATGCGGATGTCGTTGCCCTGCAGCAGCCCCACGCCGCACCACAGGCCGGCCACGCGCGCGGGCACGATCCACAGATGCACCTTGCTCGACTTCTCGAGGCCCAGCTTCTTGTCAGGCACCGGCACGACCACCGTGCGGTCGGGCTTCCACTCGCCCATGTCCCAGTCGTGCGACACGACCCGCGTGCCGGGCTTCAAGGCCAGCAGCGCGGGCCGCAACTGCAGATTCACCTCCGGCAGCAGGTACATGGTGATGACGCTGGCCTGCGCCAGGTCGGTCTGGAACAGGTCCTGCTCGCGGAATTCGGCGCGGTCGGCCACGCCGGCCAGGCGCGCGTTGTCATTGCTGCGCCTGACGAGGTCGGGCACGATCTCCACGCCCAGGCCGCGCGCACCAAAGCGCCGGGCTGCGGTGATCACGATGCGGCCGTCGCCGGAGCCGAGGTCGAGCACAAAGTCCGACGGACCGACGCCGGCGATGCCGAGCATCTCGAGCGTGACGTTGTCCGGCGTAGTGACGAAGGGCACTTCCTCGGCCGGCAGGGCCTGCGACCAGGCTGCGGGCATGACGGTCGATACAAGCGCGAAGACGGGAGCGAGCAACAGGAGGGCGGCGGGTTTCATGAGGATCATCTTAAGACCTGTGAACTTCCCTTCGCAGGCGCGCGCCGATGCAGTCGGACCCCCATGGGTTGAAGGCCGCGATGCGCGGCGCATCAGTGGGCCCCTGCGGCGGCATCCGCCCCGCCACCGGCACCGGCCGCGCGTTGCGGATGCGTGAGCCACACGAGCGGAATGAGGGCGAGGAACAGCAGCGTCGAGAGCCAGAACAGGTCCGATGCCGCGAGCATGAAGGCCTGCTGGTCCACCAGGCGGTTGATCTGCGCCAGCGCCTGCTCGGGCGTGAGGCCGGCCGCCGTGAGTCCCGACAGGGCCGCCTGCGTCGCGGGGCTTCCCGGGTTCACGGCCTCGGCCAGCTGCGCATGGTGCAGGGCCGCGCGGTTCTCCCACAGCGTGGTGAAGATCGAGGTGCCCATGGCGCCGGCGGTGATCCGCACGAAGTTGGTCAGGCCCGAGGCCGAAGGCATGCGGTCCGGCGTGAGCCCCGACATGGTGATGGTCATGAGCGGGATGAAGAAGAAAGCCATCGCCACGCCCTGCACGATGGTCGGGATGAGGATGGTGTTGAAGTCCGCCTGGGTGTTGAAGTGTGAACGCATCCACAGCACGAGCGCGAACACGAGGAAGGCGAAGGTCGCGTAGCGGCGCGGATCGACCTTGCCGACCGTGCGGCCCACCACCGGCGACAGCACCAGCGCCATCAGGCCGACCGGCGCCATGATCATGCCGGCGTCGGTGGCGGTGTAGCCCATGAACTGCTGCAGCCACAGCGGCAGCAGCACCACGTTGCCGAAGAACAGCCCGTAGGCCACCGAGGTGGCCAGCGTGCCGGCCCAGAAATTGCGACGCGCGAACAGGCGCAGGTCCACCACCGGATGCGCGTCCGTCAGCTCCCAGATCAGGAAGAAGGCGAAGCCGACGACCGCCGTCACGGCCAGCGTCACGATCAACGGCGAGTGGAACCAGTCGTGCTCCTTGCCGAGGTCGAGCATCATCTGCAGCGCGCCGATCCACAGCACGAGCAGCGCCAGGCCGACCGCATCGATCGGCAGCTTGCGGGTGACGCTTTCACGGTGGCGGTACAGGCTGAACGAGGCCAGCGCGGCAGCGATGCCCACCGGCACGTTGATGTAGAAGATCCAGGGCCAGGCGAAGTTGTCGGTGATCCAGCCACCGAGCAGCGGACCCATGACCGGTGCGATCAGCGTCGTCATGGCCCACATCGCCATGGCCAGGCCGGCCAGCGCACGCGGGTAGCTCGCCAGCAGCAGCGACTGCGACAGCGGGATCATCGGCCCGGCCACGAAGCCCTGCAGCGCGCGGAACGCGATCAGCGTCGTCATGTTCGGCGCGAGGCCGCACAGCAGCGAGGCCAGCACGAAGAGGATGACGCTGGTGACGAAGAGGCGCACCTGGCCGAAACGCTGCGACAGCCAGCCGGTGAGCGGCACGGCGATGGCATTGGCGACCGCGAAGCTGGTGATGACCCAGGTGCCCTGATTGGGGCTCACGCCCAGGTCGCCCGCAATGGCGGGCAGGGACACGTTGGCAATCGAGGTGTCCAGCACGTTCATGAAGGTCGCGGCCGACAGCGCGACCGTGCCCCAGACGCGGGCCGGGCCTTCGAGCGGCGGATAGGCGACGTAGGCGGGAGCCGTTGCCATGGCGACCGCCCTCAGCGCGCGAGGGCGCCGGTGGCGGTGGCGGCGACGTGGGCGGCGGCAGGACCCAGGGTTGCGGCGGCATGCTCACGGCCTGCGGCCTCGGACACCCGCCCTGCCGCTGCACGCGCGATGCCCGTGCGGCCGGCATTCGCCGCAATGATGCGGCGAACCTCATCATTGGCGCCACTGTCCTGGGCGCTGTAGACCTCGGTCTGGCTCGCGACCGGGGCCTGGCCGCCGTCTGCGAGCGCCTTGCCGTCCTTGTTGCTCACGTCCACGGTGGCGTCCATCGACAGGCCCACGCGCAGCGGATTGGCAGCCAGCTGCGCCGCGTCGAGCGTGACGCGCACGGGCACGCGCTGCACCACCTTGATCCAGTTGCCGGTGGCGTTCTGCGCCGGCAGCAGCGCGAAGGCCGCGCCCGTGCCCGCGCCCAGGCCGGCCACGGTGCCCCGGTATTCGACCTTCTTGCCGTACACGTCGGCCGTGAGTCTGACCGGCTGGCCGATGCGGATGTTGCGCAGCTGGCCTTCCTTGAAGTTCGCGTCCACCCAGACCTGCTTGAGCGGGATGATCGACATCATCGGCGTGCCGGCCGCGACCCGCTGGCCCAGCTGCACGGTGCGCTTGGCCACGTAGCCGTCGACCGGCGCCGGCAGCGACGCGCGCTGCGACGCCAGCCAGGCCTCGCGCACCTTGGCGGCGGCGGCGAGCACGGCGGGGTGCTGCTCGACCGAGGTGCCGTCGGTCATGGCCTGGTTGCTGGCGAGCTGTTCGCGCGCCGCGCTGACGCCGGCCTGCGCCGAGGCCAGCGCGCTGCGCGCGTTGGCCAGCTGCGTCTGCGCATGGTTGAGTTCCTCGCGCGAGACGGCACCGTTGCCAGCGAGCGACTGGCGCCGGGCGAGGTCGTCGCTGGCACGGGCGATCTCGGTCTGGGCCTTGGCCACATCCGCTTCGCGCAGCGTCACCTGCGCCGCGAGCGAGCCATTGTTGGCGTAGAGCGTGCGGACCTGCCGCACGGTCTGGGCCAGATTGGCCTCGGCCTGGTCGAGCGCCACGCGCGCATCGGCCGGGTCGAGCTTGACCAGCGGCTGACCGGCCTTCACGAAGTCGGTGTCGTCCGCCAGGATGGCGAGCACGGTGCCGCCGATCTGCGGCGTGATCTGCACCACGTTGCCCTGAACGTAGGCGTTGTCGGTGGACTCGTAGTGGCTGGCGACGAGCCACTCCCAGGCGGCCCAGCCCAGCCCGGCCACGACCACCACGCTGGCGAGCGCGGTCAAGGCCTTGCGGCGCCGGGGAGATGGCGCGGCGTTGACGCCGGCTGAAGGGGCCGCTGCAGGGGTGGCTGCAGGGGTGGCTGCGGCGCCGGGCGCCGCCGGGGCGGCAGCTTGCGACGATTGGGGAGCTTGCGGTGCGTTCATGTTGTGATGGCTTTCAGCGGTTCTGCGCGCGGTGATGACTTGCGGCGTTGGCTTGGCGTTGCTGGCTCGCGCTTTTCTGGCTTGCGCTTTTCCTGGCTTGCTTGGACGGGTGAGGTTCTTTGATTCGGTTCGGCTGCGGATCAATGGAGCGCAGCGGTCGTCGATGCGGCCGAGCCCGCGCGTTCGGTGGCGGCGTCGGCATAGCCGCCGCCCAGGGCCCGGATCAGCGCGAGCCGCGTGTCGAGCGCGCGCGCAGCCAGATCGACCGCGAGGCGGCGCTGGGCGAGCACGGCAGATTCGGCCGTGAGCACCGTCAGATAACTCGTGAGCCCGGCCTTGTAGCGTTGCAGGGCCAGGTCGTAGGCACTCTCGGCGGCGGCCTGGGCCTCCTTCTGCAGCGTCTGCTGGCGCGCGATCGATTGCGCGGAGCCGAGCTGGTCGGCGACGTCGCGCACGGCCTCCAGCACCTGGGCGTTGTAGCTCTCCACCGCAGCGTCGAGGTCTGCGGCCTTGGCACGCAGGTTGGCCCGCAGGCGGCCGCCTTCGAAGATCGGCAGGCGCACTGCTGGGCCCACGCCCCACTGCTGGCTGCCGGACTCCAGCAGCCGCCCCAGGCCGATGCTCGAGAGGCCGGCGAATGCCACGAGGTTGATGTTGGGATAGAACTGGGCCTTGGCCGCGTCCACGTCATAGCCTGCGGCGCGCACCCGCTCGCGCGCGGCGGCAATGTCGGCACGGCGGCCCAGCAGGTCCGCAGGAATCCGCGCCGGAACGCCACCCGCGTCAAGCAGCGCGCCGCTGCGCACCAGCGCGACCGGCTGGATGTCCTGTGCCACCGCAGGCTGGCCGACCAGCGCAGCGATCGCGTTGCGCAGCAGGCCGGCCTGCTCGCGCAGGGCCTCGACCTGCTGGCGAGCCTCCGGAATGCCGCCTTCGGACTGGCGCAGTTCGAGCCGCGTATCGAGACCCGCGCTGACGCGGTCCCGCACGAGCCGCAGCGTCTCCTCGCGCTGCGCCAGCGTGCGTTCGGCCACGCTGATCTGTTCGTTCACGCGGGCCAGCTGGTAGTAGCTGCGGGCCACCGAACTGGCCAGCAGGACGGCGGCCGCCTGGGCATCGGCCTGGGCTGCCCGCGCAGCACCGAGCGCGGCTTCGATGGCCGCGTCGTTCTTGCCGAAGAAATCGAGCTCCCAGTTCAGCCCGAGCTGGAGGGTGCCGGTGTCGCGGATCGAGCCCGCCAGGGGCGCCGGCACCGCGCCATTGCGGGTGTAGCGCTGATGCGTGAGGTCGAGCGAACCATTGACCTGCGGCAGGCGCGCCGCGTTCGTCACTTCCGTCACGGCCTGGGCGCGATCGAGGCGGGCCTGGGCCAGACGCAGATTCGGACTGGTCGCCAGCGCCTGGTCGATCAGGCGATCGAGCTGGGGGTCGCCCAGCTGCCGCCACCAGCGGGAATCGACTGCGGGGTCGGCCGCGCGGGTGGATGCATCGGCAGGAAGGCCGAGGGAAGCCGGCTCGCGCACGGCAGCACGCGGCTGAATGCCCGACATGTCCGCGCACGCGGCAAGAGCGAGAGATGCGGCCACCATGGCCAGAGCGGGAAGGAAGGGGCGTGTCATCGGAAAAACCGGGTCAAGGGGCTCAGGAGGCGGAATCCTCGGCAGCGCGGGGGCTGGACGACTGAGGTGTGCAGGCCGGTGCGGCAGCACAGCGTGCGAGCCGGGTGTTGGCGAGCATGCGGCGCAGCAGGGTCTTGAGCTGTTGCCACTCCTCATGCGAGAAGCCGTCGAGATGCGCGTTCTGCACCCGGCAGAGCACCGGAGGAATGACCTGGGCGACCTGCCGGCCTTCGTCGGTCAGCTCCAGATTCACGACACGTCGGTCACGCGAGGAACGGGCGCGGCGCACGAGGTTCTTCGCTTCCAGCCGGTCGAGCATGCGTGTCATGGAGCCCGCGTCGAGCTGGCACTCGCGAGCCAGCTCGGCGACCGTGGACGCCGCGCCCGCGTGCAGCTTCAGCAAGGGCACCCATTGCGCATTGGTCAGGCCGGCGGGCTCGAGTTCGCGGTCGACCTCCTGGGCGAGCGAGGCAATGATGCGGCGCATCATGTAGCCGACGCTCTCGTCCGGGGCGTAGCCATTGACCCGGTAGAACACCGAAACGCCGGCCTCTGCGCCCGAGAGGACCGGCGGCTCGGCCTGGCGGCCGTCGTGAAGATCAGGGCTTGAATCCGTCATGGATCAGGAATATAATTGCCTAGACAAATAATGTCAAGGCACTGTTTGCCATGGCATTAACCCTGTTGGAATTGGGGTCGGCCAGCAGGCGATCCGCACCACGGAACTTGCAAGTTCCTTATAAATCAAAAGCTTGCAAGTCCTCATGACGGAGCGCCGGCACACAGACGCCCCAGCCACCAGCCGATAGACTGAAGGCCGTTAGCACTCACCAAGAACGAGTGCTAATATTGAATCTGATGAAAGGAGTTCTGGTATGACACATCAAACTGGAGCCTCTGGCGCCGCCCTCGCGGTGGCCAACCCCTGGGCCGTGGTCCCCTCGCTGGGCAACCTCGACGCCTACATTTCGGCGGTCAACCGCCTGCCCATGCTCACGCTGGAGCAGGAGCGGGCCTATGCCCGCCAGCTCAAGGACCACAACGACCTCGAAGCCGCCGGAAAGCTGGTGCTGTCGCACCTGCGCCTGGTGGTGGCGGTGTCGCGCAAGTACCTGGGCTACGGGCTGCCGCACGGCGACCTGATCCAGGAAGGCAACATCGGCCTGATGAAAGCCGTCAAGCGCTTCGACCCCGACCAGGGCGTGCGTCTGGTGAGCTATGCGATGCACTGGATCAAGGCCGAGATTCACGAGTACATCCTGAAGAACTGGCGCATGGTCAAGGTCGCGACGACCAAGGCGCAGCGCAAGCTGTTCTTCAACCTGCGCTCGATGAAGCAAGGCTACAAGGACGACGCCGACGCGCAGACGCACCGCGACACGCTGACCGACGCCCAGATCGATTCCATGGCGCGCGACCTCAACGTCAAGCGCGAGGAAGTGATCGAGATGGAAACCCGCATGTCGGGTGGCGACGTGATGCTCGACCCGACGCCCGGCGACGACGGTGAAGAGGCCTTCGGCCCGATCGCCTACCTGGCCGACACGGGCCATGAGCCGACGCAGATGATCGAGTCGCACCAGCGCGACGTGATGGCCACCGACGGCATCGCGGCGGCGCTGGAGGAGCTCGATCCGCGCAGCCGCCGCATCGTCGAGGAGCGCTGGCTGAAGGTCAACGACGACGGATCGGGCGGCATGACGCTGCACGACCTCGCGGCCGAGTATGGCGTGAGCGCCGAGCGCATCCGCCAGATCGAGTCCGCCGCGATGAAGAAGATGAAGAAGGCCCTGGCCGAATACGCCTGAGCCTTGCGGCCCGCGCAAGCGCCCGCCGCGTCCGCATCAGCCCCGCCCTGCATCCCGCTGGCGGGGCTTTTTCTTGCCTGGCCGTTGCCACTGAGAACTAAACGGTGCAGCCGCAGGCTGGCGTTAATATCGTCCGCTTTGCAGGAACCGAGGAAACACACCATGCAACGCAAAGTCTTCCATCGCGCGGCCCTGGCTCTGGCCGTGGCCGCCGTCGCCATGCCCGTGCTCGCGCAGCAGAAGGCCGCAACGGCCAAGTCCGCTTCCGGCATCGCGGCCAACTGGCCCAACAAGCCCGTGAAGATCATGGTCGGCTTTCCTGGCGGCTCCACGCCCGACCTCGTGGCCCGCACCATCGCCGAGCCGCTGAGCAAGGCACTGGGCCAGCCCGTCATCGTCGAGAACCGCCCCGGCGCTGGCGGCAACATCGCCGCCGACATGGTCGCCAAGGCCACCGACGACCACACCGTGGGCGTGCTGATCAACGGCAACATGACGATTGCCAAGATGCTCAACCCGAAGACGCCCTTCGACCCGGCCAAGGACCTGGCGCCGATCAGCCTGATCGGCACCGCGCCGCTGGTGCTCGCGGCGCCCGCCAATGCGCCGGGCGCGACGGCCCAGGAGTTCATGGTGGCGGCGCGCAATGCCGGCAACAAGTGGAGCTACGGCACGCCAGGCGTTGGCACCGTGGGCCACATCGGCATGGAACTGTTCAAGACCAAGACCAACATCGACCCGGTGCACGTGCCCTACCCTGGCAACCCGCAGGTCATCAACGCGATGATCAGCGGCCAGATCCAGCTGTCGCTGCTGCCGCCGGGCCTGGTGACCCAGCAGGTGCGCGCGGGCAAGCTCCGCGCCATCGGCGTCACCTCGGCGGGCCGCAGCCCGCTCGCGCCCGAGATCCCCAGCCTGTCCGAAGGCGGCGTGCAGGGCTTCCAGCTCGAGATCTGGACCGCTATGGCCGCGCCCACCACCATGCCCAAGCCGATCCAGGCCAAGCTGTCGGCCCTCGTGAGCGAGATCGCCCGCACGCCGGAAATCCGCGCACGCCTGTTCCAGCAGGGCTGGCAGACGGCAGGCACCTCGGCCGAAGGCCTGGCCAACCGCATGAAGTCCGACACCAACCTGCTGGGCGGCGTCATCATGATGCGCGGCATCAAGGCCGAGTGATCGAAGGACAGCGCCAGGCATCACCGTGCACGTGGCGCGGCATGCAAGAAGCGGGGCCAGGGCCCCGTTTTTTTTGTCGATCAGTGACGATCAGCGGCATGCGCTCTGACGCCGCCGACCCTCAGGGCTTGCGGCTCCAGTCGACGAACTGCGGCTCATGCCCGCGCGCGCGCAGCCAGTCGGCCAGCGCGTAGCCCGTGCCGGCGGGCCAGCACTTGACGGTCTGCGGTGTGTAGAGCCGGTAGTCGACCAGCTCGGGCGAGAGCTTCACCTCGCCTTCCGCGCGGACAGCGTAGGCAATGATCACCTGGTTCATGCGCTGGAAGTCGTACACACCGATCAGCGACAGCTCGCGCACTTCGAGGTTCGTCTCTTCGCGGATCTCGCGCACGATGCCCTCCTGCGGCGTCTCGCCCGCCTCCATGAAGCCGGTGATCAGTGCATAGGTCTTGCCCGGCCAGGCCGCATTGCGCGCCAGCAGGATCTGGCCTTCGTACTCGATCACCGCCGCCAGCACCGGCACGGGATTGTTCCAGTGGGTGTAGCCGCAGGCGGCGCAACGCAGCCGCTCCTTGGGGCCACCGTCTTCCTCTTCGGTGCGCAGCGCCAGCGGGCCCGCGCAATTCGGACAGAACCTGAATTCGTGTCGCATGGCGATGGCGGGCTTCAGGCCGGGAACACGCCGGTGGACAGGTAGCGGTCGCCCCGATCGCACACGACGAACACGATGGTCGCGTTCTCTTCCCGCTTGGCGATCTCAAGAGCCACCCACAGCGCGCCGGCCGCGGAGATGCCGGCGAAGATGCCTTCCTCGCGTGCCAGGCGCCGGCACATCTCCTCGGCGTCGTCCTGCGTCACGAGCACGGTCTCGTCCACGCCGGCGGGGTCGTAGATGCTGGGCATGTACTCCACCGGCCACTTGCGGATGCCGGGGATGCGCGAGCCTTCGCTCGGCTGGGCGCCGACGATGCGGATCGCCTTGTTCTTTTCCTTGAGGAAGCGCGACACGCCGGTGATCGTGCCGGTGGTGCCCATGGCGCTCACGAAATGGGTGACCCTGCCGGCCGTGTCCTGCCAGATCTCGGGACCGGTGGTCTCGTAGTGGATGCGCGGGTTGTCGGCATTGGCGAACTGGTCGAGCACGCGGCCCTTGCCCTCGCGCTCCATGTTGCCTGCAAGGTCGCGCGCATACTCCATGCCGCCGCTCTTGGGCGTGAGGATCAGCTCGGCGCCGAAGGCCTTCATGGTTTGCGCACGCTCGATGGACAGGTCCTCGGGCATGATGAGCACCATGCGGTAGCCCTTGATGGCCGCCGCCATGGCCAGTGCAATGCCGGTGTTGCCCGACGTGGCTTCGATCAGCGTGTCGCCGGGCTTGATGTCGCCGCGCTCCTCGGCGCGCCGGATCATCGACACCGCAGGCCGGTCCTTCACCGAGCCGGCCGGGTTGTTGCCTTCGAGCTTTCCGAGGATGACGTTGCCGCGCCGGCGGTTGTCTTCGGCGCCGATCCGCTGCAGCGCCACGAGCGGCGTGCGGCCGATCGCGTCTTCGATGGTGGGGTAGTTCATCCCCTCACTGTGCCATAATTTGCAGCTTCCTTCCCGAAGGCCCGGGTGGTGAAATCGGTAGACGCAGGGGACTCAAAAATAGGGACTTCTACGTAGTTCTTGCTTGAGGTCACTGCCTGCCAAGCCGCATGGGACAAGGGATTGAGTGATAAATCGCCTCTTGATCGAGATGCCTGCATTTCGAGCCAGGAGTCAGCTAGGAGCCAGGACGATGCAAGCTGGCTCCCAGTGAGGAGTAGATAGTTGAAGTAGCATCGTGCGTCATGCCCGAGTGGTGAAATTGGTAGACGCAGGGGACTCAGACCAAATTTGAGCCCTCCGGGGGAAACCCCAGAGGTGAAGCCCGTCAAACTCGGCGAAGGCCCTGGACGCAAGTCCGAGCTAATACCGAGCCAAGCCCTGGAGCCGAAAGGCTCCTCGGAAGGTGTAGAGAGCAGACGGCGGGCACCTACGGCCGAAAGGCTATGGTGAAGGCGTGCTCCAGCCCACGAACGCCGTTTCTTCGGAGACGGCGGCGGCGAAAGCCGAAGTGGGAAGAAAATCCCCCGCCGCAAGGCGTGCCGGTTCGATTCCGGCCTCGGGCACCAATTCAAGAGCCGCCTCTGTCAAGCAGAGGCGGCTTTTTCGTTCTTGGTCTGCGTGCGCTTGAATCCTCGATCCCCCGCCATGAAGGTTTCCAGCATGTACGGGATCAGCATCGTGGCATCGACCGCCTCCCCATACGCCTGCGCGTACAGCGCGGCATAGCGGTCAAGGTCGGCTTTCAGGCTGACCGAGCACGCAAAGGTTAGCTTCGTGGACTCCAGCTTGGGCAGCGGCCCCAGCCGCAATTTCTTCGTCGTGCTCATCGCATCGCCCCCCGCTGGAAGAACATCGGCTGGTACGGTCGCAACACCAGATCGCGGTTGACGATGATCCGCACCGGCAGGCCCGGCCGCTCCGTCAAGGTCGGCTGAATGTTCATGTTGCGCCGGGTCATCTCCTGGCCGACCTGATTGATGCTGTCCTGCGCGCTGTCGCGCCCGGCAATCACGATGCGGTTGCCGTTCTGCCGGTTCTCCGGCGCGGCCAGCTCCGCGCCCACGCCCAGCAGTGTCGTCAGCGCCGCACCGGCAAAGACGCGATCCCAGTGCCAATCGACGCCATCCTCCAGGCCGGAGTAGCCGGCCGGGTCGGCGCCCGCGAGGTTGTCGAGCTTCAGCGAAGACGTATCCGGCAAGATAATGCGGTTCCACACCACCTGCACGCGGCTCTGCCCATAGCTCATCTGGCTGTTGTACTTGCCCATGAGGCGCGAGCCCTGAGGGATCAACAGAAACTTGCCCGTGGCCGAGTCGTAGACCGGCTCCGTCACCGTGCCAATCACGTCGCCCGGCAGGTCCGACTTGATGCCTGTCACCAGCGCCCCGGCGATCACCGTCCCGGCCATCATCTGGTACGGCGAGGCTGGCATTTGCAGATTGCCAGAATTGCGGGTTTCCGTAGAACCGCCTTTCAGGAAAGCCTCTTTCTGGTCTTGCCGGTTCTGCACGGCGGTCGGGTCGGCAGGCTGGGCAGCCGTCGAGGCCGGCCCAGCGGCCAGCGGGTCGAAGCCCGCCAAGGTCGATGCCGGGCCAGCCGCTTGCGCAGTCGCTGGCGCTGCGGTCTTGCCGGGCGTACCAGAATGGAAGAACACCGAGGAAGCCGCTGCCGCTTCGGCTTCCTTGCGCCGAGCGTCCTCCGGGTCGTGGCCCGGTGGCGCATACGTGGGTGTCACCGGCTGCTGCGCCTTCACGATGGCAGGGCCGAGATCGCCCGGCAGCGGCGGCCCCAGCTCCGGCACCTTCCGCAGCTTGGAGTAATCCGAAGGCAGGCCATCCAGCCCCTCGGACTTCGAGACGCGATCCACGTTGTAAAGCTCGGTCTGCTCGCCTGCGCCGCGCCGATGTGGCTGCAATGACCAGATCGTGGCCCCTAGCACGGCGACCGACAGGCCGCCCGTGAGCATGGCCAAGGTGCGCCGATTCAGGCGTGTGACCGGGCGCGGCTGGGCGCGCAGCGCCACCGCCTCGGGCGCGACCTTGCCCGCCTGTGGCGTGCCAAGATCGCGAGTGTCGTCCTGGCTCATGGTCAGTTCCTCCGCGTGCCACCGGAAACGCCATCGGTGCGCTCGATCCGCACCACATCGCCCTTGTCTCCGCCCAGGCGCAGTTCGGCCGCACCGAACAGGCGATCCACGATGTAATACGGCGACCGAAAACGGTAGTTCACCAACTGCCCGTCGCCCTGCGCGCCGATGACGAACAGCGGCGGCAGCTCGCCCTGCGCGATGCCCGGCGGGAACTGGATGTAGACCTTCCCGCCGTCATCGAAGGCGCGCAGCGGCTTCCACGGCGGATTGCTGCCGCTGACCGCGTAGCGGAAGCGGATCTTCTCCAGCGACAGGCCGCTATCGACCGGCGCGACGGCGCTGGCCGCTTGCGCCTGGCGCTGCAGGGCCAGCATCTTGTCCTTCGGGTACTCCCAGGACAACGACGCCATCCACGTCTTCTCGGTCGAAGTCAGCTCCAGCAGGTAGGTGCGCCGGCTGGTGGTGATGACTAGGTTGGTCTTCAACCCCGAGCGGATCGGTTTGACCATCACATTGACGCGCAGCGCATCGCCGCTGCCGCTCGACGTGTCCCCGACGATCCAGCGAACCGTGTCGCCAGCAGCCACCGTCACCAGCTCCTCACCAGGCTGGAGCGCGATCACCGTCACGCGGCCCACGGCCGCATAGACCTGATACAGCGCGCCATCTGTGAAGGGCCACACTTGAATCGCGTTGACGTAGCCCTCGCGCGTGGGCGCAATACGCGCCTCGGCGTTGGCGCGAGACACGCGCACGGTTTCATCGGCGGGTTCTGCGACGGACTTGGCATCCGGCACAGGTTTCATCTGCGCTGGCATCGGCAGCACCTGCGGCACAGCCACTACCTCCACAGGCGTAGGCGGCTCCGGCAGCGGCTGGGCCTGCACCGGCTCATCGAGCGAGATGGACGGCGGCGGCTTGCCCTGCGTAGCGCAGCCCGTGAGGGCAAGCAGCATGATCGGCAAGGCGGATTTACGGAAAAGATCATTCATGGTTTTGCTCCTTCGTTCGCTTCCAGTTCGCGGCTCCACGACAGCCCGTTGGCGTAGATGCCCAGGGGGTTTTTGCGCACGCGCTGCTCGGTGCGCGGCGTCTGCTGCACGATGGACACCACGGCGTTCCAGCGTTCGGTGCGATCCAGCGCGCCGTTGACGAAGCGCGTCTCCGTCCAGCGCACGTTGAACGACGTGTCGCTGGCGCGGGTCACGCTGCTGATCTGCACCGTCACCGACTCCTTGCCGATACGCGCGAACGGATCGTTCACGCGGGCGTACTCGTTGAGCACCACGGCGCCTTTGTCGGTCGTGTAGTCATAGGCATCGAGCCAGTTCTGCCGCACCACGATGGGGTCGATGGACAGCGAGCGCACCAGACCGATGAAGCGGCCGAGGTGGTAAGCAATCTGCGCATCGCTGGGCCGGTACGGCGTGGCCGCTTCGCCGACAGCGCGCACCTGACCCGAGTTGTCCACCTCGATGACGTAGGGGGTGACGATGGACTGCGCGGAACGCCAGACCAGGCCACCGGCCATCAGTACGGCCAAAGTGAGGCAGCCGAAGGCCATGAACCGCCAGTTCTTCGCCTGTACGCGGGCCGAGCCGATGCGCTCGTCCCAGGCCTGGGCGGCGGATTGGTACGGGGTAGCAGGCTGCGGTGTGTTGGCATAGCGCACCTGCGGTCTTTTGAATCGCATGGGAGTTCTCCTTCAAGATCAGGAATCGGAATCACGCAGGCTTGGCCCCTGGCTGGAGCTGCCGCCGTCGCCGCCGCGCAGCGTGTGGGCGGCGGTCGTCGCGGCATGGGTGAGTTGCTGCCTGCGGTGCAGGCGCTTGGCCCAGGCGGGTTGTTCGGCAGACGGAGCCGATCCGCTAGCGTCAGGGTCGGCGTGCGCGGCGCCGGAGGCCGGCGCGTCATCGGGCCGAAAGGCCGCCGCCATGCGTTCCTTCATCGACCGCGCCCCATCGGCGACTTTCTGCCCGGCCGCCTGCGCGCCGGTCTTGGCAACATTGCCCACGCCGGCGGCGGCACCCTTCAGGCCGCCACCGGCCGAAGTGGAGCCCGCCTGGTACGTCGACTTGGCGCTGCTGGCGGTCGATGCCATCGAGCGGGCGGCGGCGGGTGCCATGCGTGCCCCGGCCGCCACTGCGCTTCCGACGCCGGTAGCCGCGGCACCGACCGCCACGGCGGTTCCGGCTGCGCCGATGGCAGCACCGGCCATCGCGCCCGCGCCGAGCTGTGGCCCACCGGACACCAAGCCTGTCGCAATGCCCGGCCCAAAGATGCCCAGGGCCAGCATGGACAATGAGGCCAGCATGATGACCAGCGCCTGGTCGATGGACGGCTCGGAACCGGGCGGTATCCTGAATTCGGCGAACAGCCCTGAGCCGATACCCACGACGACGGCGAGCACCAGCACCTTGATGCCCGAGGACACCACGTTGCCCAGCACCTTCTCGGCCATAAACGCTGTCTTGTTCCAGAGGGCAAACGGCACCAGCACGAAGCCCGCCAGCGTGGTCAGCTTGAACTCGATCAACGTGACGAAGAGTTGCACCGCCAGCACGAAGAAGCTGACGATGACCACCAGCCAAGCGAGAAATAGCACGACGATGGGCGCGATGTGGATGAAGACCTCCGGGAAGCCCGCCATCTCCCGGATCTGGTCGAGGATGGGCGCCGCTGCGTCGATACCGGCCTTGGCCAACCGTCCCGGCTGCAGGAAGTTGCCCATGCTCAAGGTCGAGCCGCTGGCCGTCAGGCCCAGCCCGGCGAATGAGCGGAACAGGATGCCCGCCAGGGTGTTGAAATTGCCGATGATGTAGGCGAAGGCACCCACGTACAGCACCTTGCGGATCAGCTTGGCGATCACGTCCTCGCCCTGGCCGGTGGCATGCCCCATCGCCCAGAACAGCCCGGCGAGCGTCATGTCGATGACGATCAACGTTGCGGTCAGGAACGCCACCTCGCCATGCAACAGTCCGAAGCCCGAGTCGATGTAGCGCGAGAAGATGTCGAGGAAGCGGTCAATGACCGAAACGTCGTTCATGGCCTGGCTCCGTCAACGACTGTAGAAATCGACGGACCGCGGCGTGTACGGCGTGCCCTCACCCAGGAAGCGCCGGTTCACCTCGCGGCCCCGCTCCACGGCGGCGGCCTGCCGCGCCAGTTCCAGCGAGCCCGCGCGATCCTGCGTGATCTGCAGCCGCTGCGTTTGGATCGACTGCTTGGCCTGCAGGGCCAGCAACTGGTTCGTGGCCTGCATCGCCTGCAAAGCGCCCACCGCCGATTGGCTCTTGCCCACGAGGTCGGCCAGCACGCCTTCGTCGTCGCTCAGGTTCTGCGATGCCTGAGCCTGCATCTGCATGGTGGTCTGCAGGCCATCGAGCGTGTTCTTCCAGCGTTCCTGCGCGTCGCGGTACATCTGGTTGCCGCTCACGGTGGCGGCGTATTGCTCGGGGTACAGGCGCTGGAATTCCCGATCCAGATTCGTCACGTCATAGGCCAAGCCCTTGGCCTGCGCGATCAGCCGCTGGGTGGTCGCCAGATTGGCGCGCAGCTGGCCGACCACGCTGGATGGCAGACTGGCCAGGTTGCGCGCCTGGTTGATGAGCATCTGCGCTTCGTTCTGGAGCTGCTTGATCTGGTTGTTGATCTGCTCCAGCGTGCGGATCGCGGTCAGCGTGTTCTGCACGAGGTTCGTGGGGTCGATCACGACCCATTGCGCCTGCACGGCGGTAGCGGTGCAAAGCATGGCCGCGACGGCGGCGGCGAGAAGACGCTTTTTCATGATGGGTTCTCCTGGAGATGGGTGGACGGGAACGAGGACAGCAGGTCGGCGGCCCAATTCAGGCCGCGATGGCGCAGCCACGCGGCTACGAACGGGGTGGAAGCGGATGAAGCGGCAGCGAGCACCGCGTCGATGTCGCGCTGGTCTTGCGGCGTGGACGTGCCCGCAAAGGCCAGCGTCGCGGCGCCCAGGTCGAGGTCGAACAGGCGGTTGCCGAGTCGGGATTGGTAGTAGTAGTCGCGCTTGGGCTGCGCGGTCGCCACGATCTCGATCTGGCGCGAGTTCAGCCCGAAGCCTTCGTAGATAACCCTGATCTGCGGCTCGGTCGCCTGTGGGTTGGGCAGGAAGATGCGGCTCGCGCAGCTCTCGATGATTGCGGGCGCGATGCTCGAATCCTTGATGTCCGCCAGGCTCTGCGTGGCGAAGATGACGCTCACGTTCTTCTTGCGCAGCGTCTTGAGCCATTGGCGGATGCGCGCCGCAAACACCGGGTCATCGAGGAACAGCCACGCTTCATCGAGGATCAGCAGCGTGGGCGCACCGTCGAAGCGTTCATCGAAGCGCGCAAAGAGGTAATGCAGCACGGCCATGACGGCGGCCTTGCTGTGCATCAGTTCCTCCATCTCGAAGCACTGCACGGAGCCGGCGCCCAGGCGATCCGAATCCGCATCCAGCAGCTTGCCGTGGGCGCCGCCCAGCACGTACGGCGCGAGCGCCTGGCGCAGCGCATTCGATTGCAGCAGCACCGACAGGCCGGTCATCGTGCGCTGCTCCACCGGCGCACCGGCGAGACTGCCGAGCGCCGACCAGATGGCGGCCTTCTCTTCGGGGCCGACGGCTACACCCTCATGCCGCAAGCGCCCTTCGATCCATTCGGCGGCCCAGGTGCGGTAGCCCTCGCGGTCGATGCGGGCGAGAGGCTGAAACGCGATCTCGCCATCCATCCCGAGGTCGTAGTGCTCGCCACCCAGCCCGAGGATGGTGGCGCGCATCGAGCGTCCCATGTCGAAGGCAAAGATGCGCGAGCCGCGATAGCGCCGAAACTGCATCGCCAATGTGGCGAGCAGCACCGACTTGCCCATGCCCGTAGGACCAGCCACCAGCGTGTGGCCCACGTCGCCGATGTGCGTCACCAGCCGGAACGGCGTCGCGCCCTCAGTGCGCGTGACGATCAGCGGCGGGCCGTCGAGGTGCGCGTTCTTCTCCGGCCCGGCCCATACCGCCGACACCGGCATCAGGTGCGCCAGGTTCAACGTGGAGACAATGGGCTGGCGCACGTTCGCGTAGGCATGACCCGGAATGGACGACAGCCACGCATCCACGGCGTTGAGCGTTTCGGGGATGGTGACGAAGCCACGCCCCTGGATGACGCGCTCCACCCTGCGCAGCTTCTCGTCGGCCACGGCGGCATCCGCGTCCATGACGGTGACGGTCGCTGTCACGTAGCCGAAGGCCACTTGATCGCTGCCCAGCTCCTGCAAGGCGGCATCGGCATCGGTGGCCTTGTTGCTGGCGTCGGTATCGACCAGCGGGCTTTCTTGCTGGAAGATCGTCTCGCGCAGCAGCGCGATGACGTTCTTGCGCTTGGCGAACCACTGGCGGCGCAAGCGCCCCAACTCCCGTTCCGCCTCGGATTTGTCGAGGCACAGAAAGCGCGTGCTCCAGCGATACCCAAATCCCAGGCGGTTGAGGTCGTCCAGAATCCCCGGCCAGGTCGAGGTCGGGAAACCGCGCACCGTCGCCACGCGCAGATGCTGGTCGCCCAGCATCGGTGCCAGGCCGCCGATCAGCGGCGCGTCGGCTAGCAGAGCGTCGAGGTGGAATGGCACCTCGGGCACGCCCACGCGGTAACGCCGCGTTGAAACGGTGGCATGCAGGTAGGTCAGCGTCTGGCTGTCATCGAGCCAGACGATCTCCGGCATCACGCCATCGAGCAGGTCAAAGATGCGATCCGTCTCCGCGACGAAGGCAGTTAGGCGCTCGCGCCAATCCACGCCTTCGGTGGGTCGGTTCTCATAGAGCAGCCCTGCTGCGCGGGCGCGCGACTCCTCGGCCGGCAGGTACACCAGCGTGAGGTGGTAGCCACTCTCGAAATGGTTGCCCGAGTCCTCGAAGGCGGCGCGGCGCTCCTCGTCCACCAGCCAGGACAGCGGCTCAGGAAACTCCGAGTGCGGGTAGCTGGCCGCGGGCCGGCGCTCGGCTTCGATGAACAGCGCCCAGCCCGAGCTCAGGCGGCGCAGCGCGTTGTTCAGCCGCGCCGACGTGGAGATCAACTCGCCCTGCGTCGCGCTGTCGAGGTCAGGCCCCCGAAAGCGCGCCGTGCGCTGGAAGGCGCCATCCTTGTTCAGCACGACGCCCGGCGCGATCAGCCCGGCCCAAGGCAGCCAGTCGGCCAGCAGCGCCGGCCGCTGGCGGTATTCGGCAAGGTTCAGCATGGCATTCCCCTCACACGTCCAGCAGCGGCCGGTGCTTGATGTGGCGCGCGAAGACCTGCATGAACTGCGGATCGACACGCGCACCCCAGACCGCCAGCGCATGGCCGGCGATCCAGAGCACCACGCCCGGAATCCACAGTTGCAGGCCCAAGCCCACGGCGGCGGCCAAGGTGCCATTGGCAATCGCCACTGTGCGCGGCGCGCCGCCCAGCAGGATCGGCTCGGTCAGCGAGCGATGCAGGGGCACCTCGAAACCTGGAGCGAACCCCTGCACGCCATCGTGGGCCGCGTTCATACGACGGCCCCGCCCGAGAAGCTGAAGAACGACAGGAAGAACGAGGACGCGGCAAACGCGATCGACAGACCGAAGACGATCTGGATCAGCTTGCGGAACCCGCCCGAGGTATCGCCGAAGGCCAGCGCCAGGCCCGTGGCGATGATGATGATGACCGCGATGATCCGGGCCACCGGACCCTGGATCGACTCCAGGATGGATTGCAGCGGCCCCTCCCAGGGCATCGAGGAACCTGCGGCCTGCGCGGTGCCTGCGAGCAGCAGCATCAGCGCCGCGAGCATCAGACCCTGCAGGGCCGGGCGCGCCAAGCCATCCAGCCGCGCGGGGTGGCAGCGCAGGGCAAGCGGGTTTACAGAAATACGGAAAGCAGGAACGATCATCTGCGTCATGGCAGTTCTCCAGGTTGATCAGGGGACACGGAAGAAAGGTCGGACTGCGGCAGCAGCTCCGGGAATGGAGCCTCCAGCGCATCCGCCAGTTGGTAGCCCGAGCCGTCGAAGCCGACGACCCGAGCGATGCTCTCGATGCGGCGCTTGCGTCCGCGCCCGGCAATGTGGATGACCACGTTGACCGCTTCCGCGATCAGCGCACGGGGCGGGTTCACCGCCACTTCGAGAATCAGTTGCTCCAGGCGCAGCAGCGCGCCCAGCGCGGAGCCGGCGTGGATCGTGGCGATGCCGCCGGGGTGGCCGGTGCCCCAGACCTTGATGAGATCCAGTGCCTCGGCGCCGCGCACCTCGCCGACGACCACACGATCCGGGCGCAGGCGCATGGACGAACGCACCAGCTCGGTCATGGACACGACGCCCTGGCGCGTGCGCAGCGGTACGTGATCGCGCGCCGCGCATTGCAGCTCCACCGTGTCTTCGAGCACCAGCACGCGGTCGCCCGTGGCGGCGATTTCGGCCAGCAGCGCATTCGCCAAGGTGGTCTTGCCGGTGCTGGTGCCGCCCGCGATCAGGATGTTCTGGCGCTCGCGCACGGCGCGCACCAGCAAACCAGCCTGTGCGGCGGTCATCATCCCGTCCTCGATGTAGCGCGACAGCGGGATCACACCAAAGGCACGCTTGCGCAAGGCGAAGGCTGGCCCCGGTGCAGCGGGCGGCAGGATGCCCTCGAAGCGTTCGCCGGTCTCGGGCAGCTCTGCCGTCAAAAGCGGCTGGCCGCGATGCACCTCGGCGCCGACGTGGGCGGCCACGAGACGGATGATGCGTTCGCCATCAGCCTCGGACAGCTCCTCGCCCATCGGGGCGCGGCCCGTGGACAGACGATCCACCCAGAGCGTGCGGTCGGGGTTGAGCATGATTTCCACCACGTCCGGGTCTTCGAGCGCGGCGGCGATCAGCGGCCCCATGGCCGTGCGTAGCATCTGAATGCGGCGATCCAGCGAGGTGGCCGTGAAGGAGGAAAGAACGGCGCTCATAAGGCACGCTCCTGGGCATCTGCAGCGGCCGCCGCGCCCTCCGATCGCGTCGGATCGGGGTGCAGTTCCTCCACCACATCCCGCACCAGGCTGCGCCCGCGCAGCAAATGCCGTCCGAGCTGTTCGACGAACTGCTCGAAGCGGGCCTTGCCCTGGGCGCGAGCGGCGTCCTGATGGGCCTCGGGCACGGGCGTGCTCACAGTGAGGAAATAGCGGATGAACAGCGCCAATGTTTCGATGGCAATGTTCTGGTCGCGCTCCAGACGCTCGGCGTGGCGCGACAGGCGATCCAGTCGCTTGGCAATCGCCGCCTCGCGCTGGTCGGCCGCATCGGGCGACAGCCAGGAGGCCAGGGCCGCCGCGACGATGCTGGACTTGGACACGCCCTTCTTGGCGGCCAGTTCATCGAGCCGCTTGCTGTGCTCCGGCTGGATGAACACATTGAGGCGGTGTTGGGTCATAGGTCGATTCCGTCGTCAGGGTCAAGGGAAGCCAGCCGGGCCGTGCGCTGCAGGGCCGGGTCGAGCTGGCGAGGAAGGGGAAGCTGCATGTCATCGTCATCGAGCAGCCCGAGGTCGGCTGCAGGCGCAGCCAGGTCGGGGTCGTAGGCGGCGGCTTCGGAGAGTTCGGGTTGGCGACGCGGGCCGCCGTCGTCAGCGGCAGAGGGGAAGCCTTCAACGGCTTCGGTTGCAGGCGCCACCGGAACGGGAGGAACCGTCAGCCCGCTCCAGTCGTCGGGCCGTAAGGGAGGCACGTCGGCGTAGCGCCCCGCAACGAGTACAGGAGGCGGCAGCACGCGCCGCTGGAAGTTCGCGTCAGAGTAGTAGCGCAGCTTCTTGGCCTTGATCGGCGCGACGCTGGAAACCATCACCACCGCCTCATCGGGCGGCAGCTGCATCACCTCGCCCGGCGTGAGCAGCGGGCGGGCGGTTTCTTGTCTCGACACCATTAGGTGCCCCAGCCACGGTGCGAGTCGATGTCCCGCGTAGTTGCGCTGCGCGCGCAGCTCGGTAGCGGTGCCAAGGGTTTCGGAAATCCGCTTGGCCGTGCGCTCGTCGTTGGTGGCGAACGTCACGCGCACATGGCAGTTGTCGAGGATGGAATGGTTCTGGCCGTAGGCTTTGTCGATCTGATTGAGCGACTGCGCGATCAGGAAGCTGCGGATGCCGTAGCCCGCCATGAAGGCCAGCGCCGTCTCGAAGAAGTCCAGGCGCCCAAGCGCCGGGAATTCATCGAGCATCAGCAACAGCTTGTGACGGCGCTGGATGCCATCGCTGCCATCGAGTGATTCCGTCAGCCGCCGCCCGATTTGGTTGAGGATCAGGCGGATCAGCGGTTTGGTGCGGCTGATGTCCGAAGGCGGCACCACGAGATACAGCGACACGGGATGCTCGGCCGCGATCAGGTCGGCAATGCGCCAGTCGCAGCGCGAGGTGACTTCGGCCACCGTGGGGTCTCGGTACAGGCCGAGGAATGACATGGCGGTGCTCAACACGCCGGAACGCTCGTTGTCCGATTTGTTCAGGACTTCACGCGCTGCCGATGCCACCACCAGATGCGGTCCATCGCCGATGTGCGGCGTGGTCATCATCCGATGCAGGGTAAGCTCGAAGGGACAGGCCGGGTCGCTGAGGAAGTTGGCGACACCGCGCAGCGTCTTGTCTTCGCCTGCGTAGAGCACATGCAGGATGGCCCCAACCAGCAGCGCATGCGAGGTCTTCTCCCAATGGTTGCGCCGCTCCAGTGCTCCTTCGGGATCGACCAGAATGTCTGCGATGTTCTGCACGTCGCGCACTTCGTGCGCGCCGCGCCTCACCTCCAGCAGCGGGTTGTAGGCCGCCGACTTCGCATCGGTCGGGTTGAACAGCAGGCAGTGCGAGAAGCGCGAGCGCCAGCCAGCGGTGATGCTCCAGTTCTCGCCCTTGATGTCGTGAATGACGGCCGATGCGGGCCAGCTCAACAAGGTGGGCACCACTAGGCCCACGCCCTTGCCCGAGCGGGTAGGCGCGAAGGTCAGAACATGCTCCGGGCCTTCGTGCCGCAGGTACTGCTGGCGATGCAGGCCAAGGAATACGCCCGCAGACCGGTCAAGACTCGCCTTGTGGATGTCCTCCGCATTGGCCCAGCGCGCCGTGCCGTAGGTCGTGACCAGCTTGGACTGGCGCGAGCGCCAGATCGACATGCCGACGGCAACCACCACCGCGATCAGGCCGCTGCCTGCGGCAATGGCACCGCCCACGTCGAATACATGCGGCGCGTAGGCGTCGAAGAAGAACCACCACTCGAACAGGCGCCAGGGGTGATAGACCGGCGTGCCGAGGAAATCGAACCAGGGCGAACCCAGGCGTAGCTGGTAGCCCAGCGCCGCTGCTGTCCATTGCGTGGCGCTCCATACGCCAGCGATCACGATGCCGAAGACAACGGCAATCTGACCGAACAGCACGTTCGTTCCTTGCATTGGCCAACCTCCCGCTACGGCACAGGGACATGCCGTTGCCGCATGCGCGAGCGCGCTGCGGCGTGATGAGGTAACAGCAAGAACTCTGTCGCGGCCAGGCGACGGCGCGGGGCGCTATTTGGATTGCTGTTCCGGCCGATCGCCGAAGAAACGCCGGTTGGCGGCTTCGGCCGCACGGCGGCAGAGTTCTTCTCCTGCCTTCGCGCGGTCTTCCTTGCACAGGCGCTGGACTTCTTTGAGGCGCTCGGGATGGGCAACGAGGAAGTCCACGGTTTCCGTCGGTTGGGATGGTCCACAGCCCGTCAGTGCGGCAACCATCAGCAGCGGCAGGAATCGGGTCATGGCTTGGGTCCTTTCAGCAGGTGGATCAGGAGTCCTCGGCGGCGCTGGAGCCATCCGCCGAATCAATGGAGGCCACTCGTTCGATGAACCGGGCCAGCATTTCGGAGGGCTCCACGTCACGGTGCAGCAGATACGTGGCCAGCATCTGCGGCTTGCCCGCCAAGCGCCGGGCCACAACACCTGGCCCACGGCCGGATGCAATGTGCGCGGCGCCCGCCAAACCGAGCGCCAATCCGGCTGAGACCAAGGTCATCATCACCTCATAGGACGCCACGCGCTGGGCGATCAGTGGCTGTTGCTCGTAGCGCTGCAAAACGCGATCAACTTGGCGTGCATGGCCTTCGCATATCGCCGGATCGCATAGCGCCAGCGGATAGCGCAACACTTCTTCCAACGGCACGTGCTTGTGGGCCAGAACAGGATGGCGAGCTGGGACCGCCACCATCAGTTCGTCTTCCCATGCAGGCCTGACCACAATGCCGTCGCCCACCTCTTCGGCCATCGAAAAGCCGACGTCATACAGGTCATCGTGCAGACCCTTGATCTGTTGATCCAACGGCACCTCAAATAGCCGAACATCAATCTCTGGATCTTCCGCTCGGCACTGTGCCAGCAGCGTCGGCATTCGCGAGGGCGTGATGCCATCGGACAAAGCGATGCGCAACTGTCGCTGAAACCCACTGGCGGCGGACTTGACGCCGTCACACGCCTGTTTCAGAGCTTCGAAGATTCGCGGCACCCGCTCCAGGAATGCCATTCCGGCAAAGGTCAGGCGGGTGCTTCGCGTGGTTCGCGTGAACAGTTGCGCCCCGAGCTCTTCCTCTATCTCCTTGATGGTGCGCGACAAAGGGGACTGATCGATGTGCAGCTTTTCCGCTGCGCGGCCGAAGTGAAGTTCTTCGGCCACCGCTATAAAGCAACGTAAATGCCGAAGCTCCATGGTGTATCTCATCCAATTTAAAAGGCCTTGACGAATTCCGGCACAACTGCGAAAAGGTCCGCCTCCAGCCCGTAGTCGGCCACGCTGAAGATCGGGGCCTCGGGGTCCTTGTTGATCGCCACGATCACCTTGGAGTCCTTCATGCCGGCCAGGTGCTGGATGGCGCCCGAGATGCCGGCGGCAATGTACAACTGCGGCGCGACGATCTTGCCCGTCTGGCCCACTTGCAGGTCGTTGGGGGCGTAGCCCGCATCCACGGCAGCACGGCTGGCGCCGATGGCAGCGCCCAGCTTGTCGGCCAGGGGGGTGATGACTTCGTCGAACTTTTCCTTGCTGCCCAGCGCACGGCCACCAGACACGATGATCTTGGCGGCGGTGAGTTCGGGGCGGTCGCTCTTGGCGATCTCGCTGCCCACGTAGCTGCTCTTGCCAGCGTCGGCGGCCGCAGCAGCGGTTTCGACAGCGGCGCTGCCACCCGTGGCGGCGGCGGCGTCAAAGCCGGTGGTGCGCACGGTGATGACCTTCACGGCATCAGCAGACTGCACGGTGGCGATGGCGTTGCCGGCGTAGATGGGGCGCTCGAAGGTATCGGCGGAGATGACCTTGGTGATGTCGCTGATCTGGGCGACGTCGAGCTTGGCAGCCACGCGCGGGGCCACGTTCTTGCCGCTGGCGGTGGCGGGGAACAGGATGTGGCTGTAGTTGCCGGCACCACTGCCATGGAGTGCCAGCACCTGGGCGGCCACGTTCTCGGCGAGGCCGTGGGCCAGGCTGGCGCCGTCGGCGTGGATGACCTTGGCAACGCCGGCGATCTGGCTGGCTTGCTGTGCGGCAGCGCCGGCGTTGTGGCCGGCCACCAGCACGTGCACGTCGCCGCCGCAGGCTGCGGCGGCCGTCACGGTGTTGAGCGTCGCGCCCTTGATGGTCGCGTTGTCGTGTTCAGCGATTACGAGTACGGTCATGTCAGATCACCTTCGCTTCGTTCTTGAGTTTCTCGACCAGGGCGGCCACGTCGGCCACCTTCACGCCGGCGCCGCGCTTGGCGGGTTCGCTGACCTTCAAGTTCTTCAGGCGCGGGGCCACGTCCACGCCGAGGTCTTCGGGCTTGACGGTGTCCAGCGGCTTTTTCTTGGCCTTCATGATGTTGGGCAGCGTGACGTAGCGCGGCTCGTTCAGGCGCAGGTCGGCGGTGATGACGGCGGGCAGCGTAAGGCTGAGGGTTTCCAGGCCGCCGTCCACTTCGCGGGTCACGGCTGCCTTGTCGCCGGCGATCTCGACCTTGGAGGCGAAGGTGGCTTGCGGCAGGTCGGCCAGCGCCGCCAGCATCTGGCCGGTCTGGTTGCAGTCGTCGTCGATGGCCTGCTTGCCCAGGATCACGAGGCCGGGCTGTTCATTGTCGATCAGGGCCTTGAGCAGCTTAGCCACGGCCAGCGGCTGCAGTTCTTCATTGGTCTCGACCAGGATGCCGCGGTCGGCACCGATGGCCATGGCGGTGCGCAGCGTCTCCTGGCATTGGGACACGCCGCACGAGACGGCGACGATCTCCGTTGCCGCGCCTTTCTCCTTGAGCCGCACAGCCTCTTCGACGGCAATCTCGTCGAAGGGGTTCATGCTCATTTTGACATTGGCGATGTCCACGCCGCTGCCATCGCTCTGGACGCGGACCTTGACGTTGTAGTCAACCACCCGCTTGACGGGAACCAGGATTTTCATGGGAGGGTTTCCTTTCAGGATCATTCAGAGTTGATCATCCGCCAGGGCCAGCGTGCTGGCGGCGCCGCCCGTGACGATGTCGCGCAACATCGGCGCCTGCACTAGGACATGCGCTGCGTAGTGGCTGGCCGTGGCACGCTTGGCGCCGAGAAAGCCCGCATCGCCAGATCTCGCCGCGAGTTGCGCAGTGGCGGCTTCGGCCATGCGCGCCGACAGCCAGCCGCCGATCACCGTGCCCGCCAGCCGCAAGAAGGGCACGGCGCCCGCCGCGCACTGCGCGGGTTGGTCGTCGTGGGCCAGCAGCCAGTCGGCCGCGTCCCCCAGCGCACGCGCCGAAGCCGCTAACACGCCGCCGATCTGCGCCAGCGCGGCATCGGGCATCTCGGCCAACCGGCGCGCATCGCCGTCGATGCGGCCCAGCAGTGCCTTCAGCGTGCGCCCGCCCTCGCGCGCCAGCTTGCGGCCAATCAGGTCGTTGGCCTGGATGCCCGTCGTGCCTTCGTAGATGGTCGTGATGCGCGCGTCGCGCAAGTGCTGTGAGGCGCCGGTTTCCTCGACGTAACCCATGCCGCCATGCACCTGCACACCATCGGACGTGATGCCCTGTGCGCTGTCGGTGCACCAGCCCTTGACCACCGGGATCAGCAGGCCGACCAGGGCCAGCGCCTGCTCGCGCTCTTGCGCGTCGGCGTGGCCTGCGGCGCGGTCCATCTGGCCGGCGCAGAAATAGGCCAATGCGCGCATGGCCTCGGTGCGGGCCTTCATGTCCATCAGCATGCGCCGCACGTCCGGGTGGCCGGCGATGGTGGTGCTGCCGCTGAGCAGTGGCTTGCCCTGCACCCGCTCCAGCGCGTAGGCGCGTGCGCGCTGGTAGGCGCGCTCGGCGATGCCCACGCCTTCAAGGCCGACGTTCAGCCGCGCATGGTTCATCATCGTGAACATGCAGGCCAGCCCCTGGTTCGGCTCGCCGACCAGGTAGCCGATCGCGCCCCCGCAGTCGCCAAAGCTCATCGACGCCGTGGGGCTGCCGTGGATGCCCATCTTGTGCTCGATGGAGGTGCAGGCCAGGTCGTTGCGTTCGCCCAGGGAGCCGTCGTCGTTGACCAGGTACTTCGGGCACAGGAACAGCGAGATGCCTTTCACGCCGGGCGGTGCATCGGGCAGGCGCGCCAGCACGAGGTGGACGATGTTCTCGGCCATGTCGTGCTCGCCCCAGGTGATGAAGATCTTGTTTCCGCTGACGCGGTAATGGTCGCCTTCGGGCACGGCGCGACTGCGCAGCGCGGCCAAGTCGGAGCCTGCTTGGGGCTCGGTGAGGTTCATGGTGCCGGTCCAGCGGCCCGCGACCATGGGCTCCAGGAAGCGGCGCTTGAGTGCGTCGCTGCCATGGTGCGCAATGGCTTCCACCGCGCCCAGCGTGAGCATCTGGCACAGGCTGAACGCGAGGTTGGACGACTTCCACATCTCCAGCACGGCTGTGGACACCAGCGTGGGCAGGCCCTGGCCGCCCCATTCGGTGGCAGCGGGCATGCCGTTCCAGCCGTTCTCGCAGAAGCTGGCCCAGGCTTCGCGAAAGCCATCGGCTGGCGTGACCTGGCCGTCGTGCCAGCGCGCGCCCTGCACGTCGCCGGTGCGGTTCAGCGGATCAAGCACGCCGGTGGCGTAGTGGGCAGCCTCCTGCAGGATGGCCTCGACCAGGTCGGGCGTGGTTTCTTCATGGCCCGGCTGGGCACAGATCGCATCCAGGCCTCCGACTTCCTTCATCGTGAACAGCATGTCGCGCAAGGGCGCGGCGTAGGTAGACATTGCTTACTCCTCTTTGTGGGTTCAACCCGTCTGCCCCATAGGGCATACATCCATGCATGACCCTACCCACCAGGACAAGGCCCGGTCGATCAACCGCTTCAGGGCGGCTGAATTTCTCAGGCGGCTTACGACGCGATTAGTTGGTATGACAAGATTTCTAGAAGCCGCTGAAGCGTGTGAAGTTCTCGACCGGCTCACGCTCGGTGCGCACGCGGTTCACCACGGCCGCCGGGTCGGCATAGCCCAGTGCCATGCCGCACAGGACCATCTGCCCGTCCGGGATTTGCAGGGCTTCAGCCAGAAGGCGCGGGTAAAGGGTCCACGCCATCTGCGAACAGGTATCCAGGCCTCGTGCGCGGGCCGCCAGCATGATGTTCTGTAAGAACATCCCGTAGTCCACCCAACTGCTCTGCACCATGCGCCGGTCCAAGGTGAAGATCAAACCGACCGGCGCATCGAAGAAGGCAAAGTTGCGTGCATGTTGAGCGCGCATGGCATCCGTATCTCCCTTGGAGATTCCGACTGCGGCATAAAGAGCGAAACCGCACCGACGCCGCCTGGTCAGGTAGGGCTCGAAGAACTCGGCCGGGTAGATGTCGTATTCGGACTGGTGCTCTCCCTCTTCATGGTGAAAGGCGTGCAATACACGGTCGCATAGGCGCTTCCTCGCCTCGCCCGCCACGGCAATGACATGCCACGGCTGGGTGTTGGTGCCACTGGGCGCGCTGGCTGCCACCGACAGAATCTGGGCCACCGCTTCTTGCGACACCGGGGTCGGCAGAAAGGCGCGCACGGAACGACGTTCGCGCATCACCGCATCAATCAGCATGTTGCGCAAAGGCACGGCGCAGACAGACATTCACTCTCTCCTGGTTGCTGGGCTATTCGGGTGAGCACACCGACATGCCGTTGCCGAAGAAGCATTCATGCGAATGCATCGATGCCGAACGTCCACGGGTCGTCCCTGGGTGTGCTACCAAGCGGTATTCTGGGCACTCGGCACATACGCGTCTTGCCCGCCAGTGCATGGCGAGTTGACTTTGTATGCACAAGGCAAAATCCGGTTGACCGCAGCCGGACGCTACATCGTTAGCGGGCCGTTTTCTTGGTGTAATTTCGGATTCAGCGCCAGCTATCGTTGCTCCCTTTGACCATGTTGAAACCCGTCGTCACTGTTCCTGTTTTTGCCGTGCATGGCCTGCTCGACGGCGCGCGCAGCAAAGGACTGGCCACCGAGTCCTGGCTGGATGGCGTTCTGGCGCAGGCCCGCATCGCCGAGTCGCTGCTGCATCTGGAGCAGTCGCGTGTGACCATAGAGCAATACATCGCACTCTTCAGTGCCGTGAAGAACAGCTTGGACGACGAATGCCTAGGCCATCTACACGGTCGGCCGTTGCGCTGCGGCAGCTTTGCGCTGATGGCTCGCTCTACGCTCGGGGCCAAGACGCTGGCAGCCGCCTTGCAGCGCGTGAGTGCATCCTTCGCCCTGCTGCAGGACGACGTGGCGCTTGTGCCCGTCTCTGATGGCTTGCTCAAGGGTGCTGCTCTGGACGTGCGCCACGCCCTGGGCAAACATTCAGACTTCCTGCACGGGCTGCTGTTGCGCGTTTTCTGGCGTCTGCTGGTATGGCTGCACGGCGGCCGACTGGTGCCCAGAGGGCTCGATTTTGCCTTCGAGCCACCGCCGCGTGCCGCAGACTATGCCCAAATCTTCTCGGGCACGTTGCGGTTCGGGCAGGCGCGGTCGGCGGTCTGGTTCGAGGCATCCGCATTCACGCAGCCGATGCGCCGTGACACCGCCGCGCTCCAGACCTTTTTGCGTGCCACACCGGGCAACCTGATCGGCCCGCGTCTAATCGAGCGGACAGCCAGCGCGCGGGTGCGCGCGCTATTGCAGCAAGCGTGCCCGGAGTGGCCCGATCTGACTGTCGCCGCGCAGCGCTTGCACATGTCGGTCAGCGCACTGCAGCGGCATCTGGCCGTGGAGGGCAAGTCCTTTCAGGTGCTGAAGGACGAGTTACGGCGCGACATGGCGATCGTTCGGTTGACCAGCACCGATGCCGCGCTGAGCGCCATCGCCGCCGAGTTGGGGTTCGCCGACGGCACCGCCTTCCAGCGGGCCTTCAAGTCATGGACCGGCAGCACGCCAGGCGTCTATCGTTCGCGCACCCAAAAAACGTAGCGCTGCTTCGACGCGGTCGCACTCAAAGCGACGAGCACAGATGCCCGCCATCCACTGGCACGCAGGCGCCGGTCATCCACGACCCGGCCTCGGTCGCGAACAGCAGGAACAGACCGTTGAGCTCCTCCGGCTTACCCAGGCGGCGCATCGGGATGCGCTTGATAAGCGCCTTGCCATGGTCGGTATCCCACATGGCATCGGTCATCTCGGTGTCGATGTAGCCCGGCTCGATGGCATTGACGCGAATGCCGTGGCGCGCCCATTCGAGCGCCAGGCTCTTGGTCATGTGCACGACTGCAGCCTTGGACGTGGCATACAGCATGGCGCCCGGCATCACGCGTTCGCCCAGGATCGATGCGATGTTGATGACTGAGCCTCCCCGCCCCGCATCCACCCAGCGCTGCGCGGCACGCGCGGCCACCAGCCACACGCCGCGCACGTTGGTCTCCATCAGCGAGTCGAAGTCGGACACAGGCAGCGTGAGCGACAAGGCGTCGTTGGAAGCCCCGGCGTTGTTAACCACCACGTCGAGGATGGTGCCCGAGGCGTCTATCTCGGCGAAGGCGTCGTCGATGGACTGCTCGGAAGCCACATCCATTTCCAGCACCGTGACCTGAGGCGAACCGAGCTTTTCGAGTTCCTGGGCGAGTTTGTCGAGCCGCGCCTTGCGCCGCGCCCCAATCACTACCTTGGCCTTGCAACCAGCAGCCAGCCGAGCGAAGTTCTCGCCCAGGCCCGACGAGGCCCCCGTGACCAGCACCCGCTTGCCTGCCAGCATTGCACCCAGATCCATCATCGTCTCCTTGCATCTTCAGTTCGCCGTCGATGCCGGGAGGTTAGCGCAGGGCCGCTCGGCTGCGGGGTTGCCTCGCTCCCCCATCCGTCGAAAGAGGTGCCTTGTCAGTTGATCGAGACCATCCGTCATTGCCGCGCCAAGCACCGCTGCCTACGATTGCCTGTATGCCTTGGGTACCCTGAGCGCCGCACGAAAGCACGCCACGGTGTCGACGCTCCGGTCCCGATGGGCTGCGGCGTCTGGGGGCAGATTCAGGAGACGACAAGTGCTGCAACAGTCACCCATGGAATGGTCCATCGACCATGCGCCCATCGAGGGCAGGATAGATGCGACGGAAGCGATCCTCAAGGACTCCTTCCAGCGCTGGAGTCTTTCCTCCCCGGCGAAGCCTGCTGCATTCCAGGCGAAGTTGCGGCGACACGAACTCGCCGGAGCCTCCTTGGTATGCACCGTGACCGGTGCTTGCGTCGAGCAGTCTCCTCCTGGACATTCGTCATTCGACGATGAGTTCTGCCTGGGGCTGCAGCTGAACCTGAGCGGCCGAGTACAGTTGCAGCAGTGGGACACGCCAATCTGCGAGGGCGACATGTTCCTCTGGCGTACCGATCAGCGGCAAGACTATGAGGTGCTGGAACGAACCCACAGCGTGTCGTTGATGATTCCCTGGCAGCTCATGCGCGAGCATCTACCGGGCCGCAAGCAGCCGCCCGCAGCCTGCCGCATTGACAGTCACACAGGCGTGGGCTCACTGCTCAGCCAACACCTGATGGGGTTGGCAAAGGAGATCGGCGCCGTGCCGCCCTCCGCCCACGTCGCCCTTTGCCGCACGGTGATCGGGCTTCTGGACATTGCGCTGCCAGAGCCGGAGAGCGCCACTCGATTCACGGCCATGGCCGCGTTGCGCGAACGAGTACTTGCCTACATCGCCCAGCATTTTCAAGAGGATGACCTGAGTCCGGCACGCATCGCCGCGGCGCACGGTATTTCACTGCGTTACCTTCATGCGCTGTTTGCGCAGGGCGATACCACGGTGGTCGGCCACATCCTGGAAAGCCGATTGCAAGCGTGCTGGCGGACACTCGTTGACCCGGTCTGCCGGCATCTGCAGGTCTCGGCGATCGCCTTTCACTGGGGCTTCAACTCCACCAGCCATTTCTGCCGCGCATTCAAACAACGCTTTGGAGTGTCGCCCAGCGATGCACGCGGCATGACTGCTCACGGCTCCGCCATCGGCCCGGTCGAGTCAGCCGGGCTTTCCCTTGCACACGCAAAGTCAACTTGCCATGCACTGGCGGGCAAGACGCGCACGGGCTGAATGCCGACCATATGCCCTGGACAGACTGAGAACGCAGAGATTCGACGCTTCGCCCGCCCCGTTGTGGGTATGCGGGCATGACCCGGGGCCGCATCGCTGGCCAAGTTTTCAAACCTTCATCGTACAAACCTTCTGAGGAGCGCTCCCATGCTGCCGCAATTGCACCGTCAACCCTGGATGGACAGCGACATCGAGACCTTTCGCGACCAGGTGCGCCGCTACATCGCCGCCGAGATGGCTCCGCACCTGCCCGCTTGGCGCGAACAGGGCTACGTCCCGCGCGAGACCTGGCGGCCCTTCGGCGAGATGGGGTTCATGCTGCCCGAAATGCCCGAAGCCTACGGCGGCACCGGGGCCAGCATTGCCTACCAGCTGGTGGTACAGGATGAGTTGACCAGAGCGGAAATGCCCAACAACGTCCAGGTGAACAGCATCGCTGCGCACTACATCATGGACTACGGCACCGAGGAGCAGAAGCAGCGCTGGCTGCCCAAGCTGAGCAGCGGCGAGATGCTGCTCGGCATTGCGATGACCGAACCCGGCTGCGGGACGGACCTCAAGGCCATCGCCACCCGCGCGCGCCGTGATGGCGACCACTACGTGATCGACGGTGCCAAGACCTTCATCACCAACGGCTACACCTGCAATCTGCTGATTGTGGTCGCACGCACCGGCGAGGCGGGCAGCCGAGGCCTTTCGCTGATCGTGGTGGAGACCGAGAACCTGCCAGGGTTCCGCGTGGGCCGCCTGCTCGACAAGATCGGCCTGCATGCGTCGGACACCGCCGAACTCTTCTTCGACGGGGTGCGCGTGCCGGTCGATCAAGTCCTGGGGGGCGTCGAAGGGCTTGGTTTCAAGCAGTTGATGGGCCAGTTGCCCTACGAACGCATGACCATCGCCGTGCCTGCGGCGGCCATCATCGACCGGGCCCTGGAACTCACCGTCGAATACACGAAGGAGCGCAAGATTTTCGGCGCACCGCTGTTCGAGATGCAGACCACGCGCCACAAGCTGGCCGAGATCGCCACCACCGCTCACGTGGTGCGCACCTTCGTCAACGACTGCATCCAGCGGCTGCTGGACGGAAAGCTCGACGCCGAAGCCGCGTACATGGCCAAGTGGTGGTGCAGCGAGCAGCAGTGCCGCGTGGTGGACGAGTGCCTGCAGATGTTCGGCGGCTACGGCTACATGTACGAATACCCGATCGCGCGCATGTACACCACCTCGCGCGTGCAGAAGATCTACGGCGGCGCGAACGAGGTCATGAAAGAACTGATTGCGAGGAAGCTGTGAACGCCTCGCACATGCTGCAAAAGCCACTGCACGGCGTCCGTGTGGTGGAGTTCGAAGGGATCGGGCCGGGCCCGCTGGCCGCCATGATGCTGGCCGACATGGGTGCCGAGGTGATTGCGCTGACACGGGCCGAGCAGGCCGCCGGGGCGCAGCCGCTGGGCGGGGCGGCGGCCAACCCGCTGCACCGGGGCAAGACGGTCGAGATCACCGACCTGAAGTCGCCCGGCGGCAAGGCGCGCGCCCTGGATCTGATCGGCCAGTCCGACGTTCTGATCGAAGGCTTTCGCCCCGGCGTGATGGAACGGCTGGGGTTCGGCCCCGCCGAATGCGCGGCGCGCAACCCCAAGCTGGTCTATGGCCGGATGACGGGCTGGGGCCAGGACGGCCCGCTCTCCCGGGCCGCTGGCCACGACCTGAACTACGTGGCGCTGACGGGCCTGCTGTCGCTGTCGGCCCGCAAGGGGCAGATGCCCATCGTGCCGCCCTCGGTGCTCGGGGACGCGGCCGGGGCGCTGGGCATGGCCTTCGGTGTCGCCTGCGCGCTGGTCGATGCGCGCGGTAACGGTAGGGGCAGTGGCCGCGGCCGGGTCGTGGATGCCGCCATCATCGACATCGTGGCCATGATGGGCACGCTGGTGCATTGGATTCGCGCCAATGGGCAGATCGACGGCACGAAGCCGAGCCCGTTTCACGATTCGCCGTTCTATGACGTGTACGCCTGTGCCGACGGCGGCTTCATCAGCCTCGCGGTGGTGGAGCCCGCGTTCCACGCACTGCTGCTGTCGAAGCTGGGCCTGACGGACGTGAACCCTGCCGACCAGTACGACACGACGACGTGGCCAGCGCTGAAGGAGCGCATTGCGGCCCTCATCCGCAGCCAACCCAGGGCGCACTGGTGCGCGTTGCTCGAAGGCAGCGACGCCTGCTTCGCGCCCGTGCTCAGCCTGGCCGAGGCGGCGCGGCATCCGCACAACGCGGCACGGGGTATCTACCAGACCACCCCCTCCGGCGCCATCGAGGCGGCCCCGGCCCCACGGTTCCAGGCACTCAACGCAACCACATAGGAGACCAGAGAATGACCAACACCACCAAGATCGTGCGCGGCTGCCCGTCTACCTCGGGCAACGACCGCCAGCTCAACACCACGACGCTCATCCGGCACGCCGCGCGCACCCACGGAGACCAGGAGATCGTCTACCGCACGCCCGATGGCGGCTGGGACCGCTACACCTATGCCGACTGCTACGCGCGCGTCTGCCGCAGCGCCAATGCGCTGCGCGCGCTCGGTGTCGAACCTGGCGACCGGGTCGGCATCCTGGACTGGAACAGCCGACGCCATTTCGAGCTGTACTGGTCCATCCCTGGCCTGGGCGCGGTCATGCTGCAGATGAACCTGCGCCTGGGCGCCGAAGACCTGGGCTACGTGGTCGGCCACAGCCAAGTGTCCTACGTATGCGTGGACGAATCATTGCTGCCCATCGCCGAATCCGTCGCGGCGAATTCGCCCCAGATCAAGGGCTGGATCGTCATGACCGACAAGCCGCTGGACCAGATTAAGACCACGCTGAAACCGCTGCTGCACTACGAAGACCTGCTGGCCGCCGCCGACCCCAAGATCGACTGGCCCGAGATCGACGAAACCTCGGCCTACAGCGCCTGCTACACCACCGGCACCACGGGCAAGCCCAAGGGCGTGTACTACTCGCACCGCTGCATCTACCTGCACTCCACGGGCATGGCCACCAATCTGGGCATGACGCTGAGCGACTGCGTGATGCTCATCACGCCCATGTTCCACGGGCAATGCTGGGGCCTGCCGCAGGCCGCCACGCTGCTGGGCGACAAGATCGTGCTGCCGGGCCGCTATGTCGCCGAGGACACCAAGCCCCTGGTTGACGCCATGATCGCCGAGGGCGTGACGGTCGCCAACGGCGCACCGGCCATCTTTCAGCCCATGCTGCAGTACATCGAAACGATGCCGGTCAAGCCGGACTTCAGCAGCATGCGCATGCTGTCCGGCGCCTCCGAGCCGCCGCTGTCGATGATGATCGGTTTCTACAAACTCACCGGTGCCGAGGTGGTCCACGGCTACGGTGCCACCGAAGCCACGACGCTGGTGACCATGAACCGCCTCAAGTCCACGCTCAAGAAGCGCCTGACCGAGGAAGAGCGCTGGAACCTCAAGCGCAAGCAGGGTCTGGTGCTGACCGGGGTGGACATCCGCATCCTCGATGCCGATGACAAGGACTTGCCGCATGACGGAAAGTCGGCGGGCGAGATTTGCGTGCGCGGCCCCTGGATCACGGCCAGCTACCACGACATGCCCGATTCCGCAGACCGCTTCCTGGAGGGTGGCTGGTGGCGCTCGGGCGATGTCGGCACGGTGGACGAGAACGGCTACCTCAAGGTCACCGACCGCATCAAGGACGTGATCAAGAGCGGCGGCGAATGGATTTCTTCCATCGACATGGAAAACCTGCTCATGGGCCACCCCGCCGTGCGCGACGCCGCCGTGGTCGGCGTTCCGCATCCGAAGTGGCAGGAGCGGCCGCTGGCCCTGGTGGTGCTCAAGCCCGGCCAGCAGGCGACCCAGGAACAACTGAAGGAGCACCTGGGCAGCGCCTTCGCCAAGTGGCAGTGGCCGGATCAGGTTCTGTTCGTCGAGGCCATCCCCAAGACCAGCGTCGGCAAGCTCGACAAGAAGCGCATACGCGTCGAGCAGGCAGACCGCTATTCCGCCTGACACCCGCTTTGCATGACCCCCAGTTTCTTACCAGGAGAACCACATGAATGACCATGAACCCGTGATCGTCGGCGCGCTGCGCACCCCCGTGGGCAAGCGCGGCGGGCGCCTGCAAAAATGGCACCCCGTCGATCTGATGGCCGAGACGCTGCGCCAGCTGGTCGAACAGTCCGGCGTCAACCCCTCCGATCTGGACGACGTGATCGTCGGCTGTGTGCTGCAGTGGGACCAGCAGCATGGCAACCTGGCCCGCCATGCCGTGCTGGCGGCGGGGCTGCCCGAATCCGTCCCGGCTGTGACGGTGGACCGGCAATGCGGCTCCGGCCAGCAGGCGGTGAGTTTTGCCGTGCATGGCATCCAGGCGGGGGCCTACCAGCTGGCCATCGGCGGGGGGGTGGAGTCGATGTCGCAGGCGCCGCTGCCGCCGTCGTTCAAGCCCGGCGCGCCGCTGGGCGCGCAATACAGCCCGCGCGAACTGGCGCGCTACCAGGACAACCCGCTGATACCGCAAGGCGTTTCGTCGGAGTTGCTGAACTCGCGCTTCGGCCTGACCCGTGAAGTCCTGGATGCATCCGCCGTGCGCAGCCACAAGCGCGCCGCCGAGGCGATTCAGGCCGGTCGCATCAAGGATCAACTGGTGCATCTGACCGAGGACCCGGCCGACCCGAACAGCCCCGTCGTCGCCGCCGACGAGGGCGTGCGCGCCAACCCCGACCCCGAGAAGCTGGCCACGCTGAAAGCCGTGTTTGCCGCCAACGGCACCACCACCGCCGGCAACTCGTCGCAGATCAGCGACGGCGCCGCCGCACTGCTGATCGCCAGCCGTGCCTATGCCAAAAAGCATGGCCTCAAGCCGCGTGCGCGCTTCGTCAGCACCGCCGTGGCCGCCGCCGACCCGGTGATCCAGTTCACCGCCGTGCTCGACTCCACCCGCAAGGCATTGAAGGAATCGGGCCTGACCATCAACGACATCGACCTGTTCGAAGTCAACGAGGCTTTCGGCGGCGTGCCGCTGATGTTCCAGCAGGAATTCGGCATCCCGGACGACCGCCTGAATGTCAACGGCGGCTCGATGGCCATTGGCCATCCGCTGGGTTCCACCGGCGCGCGCATGCTCACCGACCTGCTGTACGAACTGGAGCGCCGGGGCGGCCGCTATGGCCTGCAAACCATCTGCGAGGCTTCGGGCACGGCCAACACCACCATCATCGAGCGGCTTGCATGAGCGGGGCCACCATGAGCGAAGCCAGTGAAGTGCTCGTCAGCCGTGACGGCGCCGTCGTCACCCTGACCATCAACCGCCCGCGTGCGAAGAACAGCCTGAACCGCGCGGTGTTCGATGGCCTGTCCGCACAGCTTGCGCAACTGCGCGACGACGATGTCGTGCGGGTCGTCGTCATCACCGGCGCCGAGGGCGTGTTTTGCGCGGGCGCCGACATCACGGCCTTTGAAGTGCTGCGCGCCGCGCCGCTGCTGGGCGACCGCTCGGCGACCGGCTGGGACTTCTTTGCGGCGCTGGGGCGCTTCCCCAAGCCCGTCATCGCGGCGGTGGAAAAGGTCGCGCTGGGCGGCGGCACGGAACTGGCGCTGGCCTGCGACATCGTGATCGCGGGCGAGTCCGCCAAGTTCGGCGTGCCGGAAGTCAAGCTGGGCGCCATCCCCGGTGCGGGCGGCACCCAGCGCTTGATTCATGCCATCGGCAAGTCCAAAGCCATGGCGCTGTTGCTGACCGGCGATTTCATGGATGCCCGCAAGGCTTGCGACGTCGGCATCGTCGCCGAAGTGACGGCGGACGGCCAGGCCCTGCCGACGGCGTTGGCGATGGCCAGCCGGATTGCGGCCAATTCGCCGCTGGCCGTGGCGCTGGCCAAGGATGCGGCCCTGGCCAGCTTTGAAACCCCGCTCGCGCAGGGCCTGGAGCATGAGAAGCGCAATTTCGTTGTCGCTTTGCGTTCGGCCGACAACCTGGAAGGGCAAGCGGCATTCCTGGGCAAGCGCACCCCCAAATTCACCGGCCAATAACGCCTGTCTGTCATCTTCAAGGAAAAACCATGCAACTCAATTCCGGCATTTCTGCCGTCATCACCGGGGGGGCTTCCGGCCTGGGGGCCGCCACGGCCCGGCGTTTGGCCAGCCATGGCGTCAAGGTCGCCATCTTCGACATGAACGAAGCCGTCGGCCAGGCGTTGGCCAGCGAGCTTGGCGGCGTTTACTGCAACGTGGACGTAACGTCCGAGGAGCAGGTGGACGCAGCCTTCGCCAAGGCCCGCGCCGCGATCGGGCAGGAACGCGTTTTGGTCAACTGCGCCGGCACGGCCGACGCCGTCAAGACTGTCAGCCGCGATCGGAAAACGGGTGAGATCCGCCCGAGTGCGGTGGATCGCTTCAACCGCATCGTGCAGATCAACCTGGTGGGCACGTTCCGCTGCATTGCCAAATCGACGGCGGGCATGCTGGCGCTGGAACCGCTGGCCGACGGCGACCGCGGCGTCGTGGTCAACACCGCTTCGGCCGCTGCGGTGGACGGCCAGGTCGGCCAGGCCAGCTATGCCGCCAGCAAGGCCGCCGTCATGGGCATGACCTTGCCGATCGCACGCGACCTGATGGACGAAGGCGTTCGCGTCAACACCATCCTGCCGGGGATCTTCGGCACCCCCTTGCTGCTGGCCCTGCCGGACAACGTCAAGCAAGCGCTGGCGGCCAGCGTGCCCTTTCCCAAGCGTTTGGGCGACCCCGATGAATTCGCGCAGGCCGTCGAGTTTCTGGTCACTTGCGGCTACATGAACGCCGAGTCCATCCGCGTGGATGGGGCCCTCCGCATGGCGCCGCGCTGACGCCTTGAACCCTCGAAGAGCTGCGCATGATGTCGTCAACCCGAGAAAGCCGCGCGACGGGAGCCTGGAATGTCAGGGGGCCGGCCACGGGTGACTGCAAGTCATGGCGTGATGTCGATCCGCAGCTCGCCAGGAGCGTCATTCGCCATGATTGACCTGCATTACGCACCGACACCCAACGGCTGGAAGATCTCCATCCTGCTTGAGGAACTCGGACTTCCCTATACGGTGACTCCGGTCAACATCCGCGCTGGCGAGCAATTCAAGCCGGAATTTCTGGCGATCAGCCCGAACAACCGCATTCCGGCCATAGTGGACCATGCGCCGCTCGACGGCGGCGGCCCGCTTTCGGTGTTCGAGACCGGCGCCATCCTGGTCTATCTGGCCCAGAAAACCAACCGCTTCCTGCCCACGGATCTGCGCGGCTTCACCCAAACCATGCAATGGGTGATGTGGCAGGTGAGCGGACTGGGGCCCATGCTCGGCCAGCATGGTCACTTTGCGCTGTATGCGCAGGAAAAGATCGCCTACGCGATCGAGCGTTACCGCGACGAAGCGGCGCGGCTGTATCGCGTGCTCGATACCCAGCTCGGCAAGACCGGCGCCTATGTCGCCGGCGCCGAGTACGGCATCGCCGACATCGCCTGCTTTCCCTGGGCCATGACCCACAAGGCGCAAGGCTTCACGCTCGACGATTTTCCCCACATCAAGCGCTGGTACGCCAGCGTGCGCGCCCGGCCGCAAGTGCAGGCGGGACTGGCGGTCGGCAAATTCGAGAAGGAGCCGCTGGACGACGAAGCAAGAAAGAACATGTTCGGCCAGAAGGCCAAGGAGATGGCACACCGCATGTCGCCCAACAACCAGCGAGAAACACCATGATCGAATTCTTCTTCGACTGCTCCAGCCCCTGGACCTATCTCGCCTTCCACAACATCCAGCCGCTCGCCGACGAACTGGGCGTCGAGGTCACATGGCGGCCCATCCTGGTCGGCGGCATCTTCAACACGATCAATCCGACCGTCTACGCCTCGCGCGAGACGCCGGTGCCGCAGAAGGCCCGCTACCTGAAAAAGGATCTGGCAGATTGGGCCCGCTCGACGGGGCTTGCGATCAAGATGCCGCCGACGGTGTTTCCCGTCAACAGCGTGAAGGCGATGCGCGGCTGCGTCTGGCTCGGCAACGACATGGTGCCGTTTGCCCGCGCCATATTTGAAGCCTATTGGGGCGAGGACCAGGACATCTCGCAGGATTCGGTGCTGACCCATGTGTGCCAGCGCATTGGCATCGATCCCGCCCCATTCTTTGCAGGCATCGGCGAGCAGGCGATCAAGGATCAGCTCAAGGCCAACACCGATGAGGTGGTCGCGCGCGGCGGCTTTGGCTCGCCGACCATCTTTGTGGACAAGACCGACATGTATTTCGGCAACGACCGCATGCCGCTGATCCGCGAAGCCGTGCTGCGCCTGCAAGGGAAGACGGCCTGATACCGCAAGCAGGGTTCACCCATCCATTCATCTCACCACCACCACAGGAGACATCATGCAAAAAAGACAATTCATCACCATGCTTTCCGGCGCCATGCTGACCGGCGTTTCTGGCCTGGTCCGCGCGCAGGGCGCAGGCACCCCGGGCGTGACGGATCGCGAGATCAAGATCGGCTCGACCGGGCCGCTCAGCGGCCCGGCCGCAGGCTATGGCGTCGTCGGCAAGACCATGTCTGCATGGTTTGACCTGGTCAACGCCGAGGGCGGCGTGAATGGGCGCCAGCTCAAGCTGGTGCTGGCCGACGATGGCTACAGCCCGCCGAAAACCCTGGAGCAATCGCTCCGCCTGGTGGAGCGCGATCAGGTGGCTTTTCTCGCGGCGCAGATAGGCTCGTCCACTGGGCTGGCGTCGCGCAGCTATCTCAACAACGCCAAAGTACCGCAACTCTTCGTTTCGTCCGGCTCTGCCACGTGGCTGGATGATGCGGCTAAGTTCCCCTGGAGCATGGGCTGGCTGCCCCTGTACACCGACGAAGGGCGCATCCTGGCCAGGCACATCCTGCAGACGCGGCCCAACGCGAAGATCGCCATGTTCTACCAGAACGACGACGCCGGCAAGGATGTGCTGCGTGGCGTGAAGGAGGTTCTGGCTGCCGCCGGGAAGAAGCTCATCAGCGAAGAGTCGCATGAAGTGTCGGATCCGACGGTGGACTCGCAGATCGTCTCCATGCATGCCTCGGGCGCGGACGTGCTGGTGGCGTGGGGTTCGCCCAAAGCCACCCTCCAGTCGCTGCGCAAGACCCACGACATCGGCTGGCGCCCGGCCATCTACATCAACCCGAGCGCATCTTCGGTGCCCGCGGTGCTGACTCCGGTGGGGCTGGACAAGGTCAAGGGCATCATGAGCGCCGCGTTCCTCAAGGATCCGAGCGATCCGACCTGGAAGGACGACCCTGGTGTCCTGGCCTGGCATGCCTTCATGGACAAATACAACAAAGGCGCGGCCAAGGAGTACCTCACCGTGCTCGGTGCCTGCCTTGGGCAAGTGACAGTGCAGTTGCTCAAGCAGTGCGGCAACGACCTCTCGCGCGAGAACATCATGCGGCAGTCGCGCCGCCTGGACATGGATTTGCCCATGATGCTGCCGGGCCTGCGTGTCAAGACCAGCGACGCCCGCCCTCACCCGATACCGGACATGCGCATCCAGCAGTTCGACGGCACGAGCTGGAAGGTGATGCCGTCCTGACGGGGCGAGCGCAGCGATGGAACCCATTCTTTCCGTACGCGACCTGACGATCCGCTTCGGCGGTGTCGTCGCGCTGGACGCCTTCTCGATGGACGTGCCCGAGGGCTGCATCTTCGGCCTGATCGGGCCGAACGGCGCTGGCAAGACGACCTGCTTCAACTGCATCAGCGGCCTGTACCGGCCCACCCACGGCAGCGTGCGCTTCGGCCAGGCCGAGTTGACGCGCCTGCCGCGCCACGGCGTGGCACGGCTGGGTCTGAGCCGCACCTTCCAGAACGTGGCGCTCTACCCCTCGCTCACGGTGCGCGAAAACGTGATGGTGGGTGCGCACGCGCGGCTGCCGGTGTCGATGCTGGGTGCCGCGCTGCGCTCGCGCGCCGTCCGTGCCGCCGAGGAAGAAATCGCGCACTCGGCTGACGCGGCCCTGGCCACGCTGCGGCTGTCCGACTATGCCGACCGGGGCGTGGCGGAACTGCCGGTGGGCATCCAGCACCGCGTGGAAATCGCGCGGGCGCTGGTGACGCGGCCCAAGCTGCTGCTGCTTGACGAACCCGCCGCTGGCCTCACCGCTGGCGAGGTCGATGAACTGCGCGACGTGCTGCTGCGCCTGCACGAGGAATTGAAGCTGACCATGGTGATCGTGGAGCACAACATGCGCTTCGTGATGAAGACCTGCTCCGACCTCGCGGTACTGAGCTTTGGCCGCAAGCTCGCCCAGGGCTCGCCCGAGGAAGTGGCCAACAACGACGCCGTGCTCGATGCCTATCTGGGAGGTGTGCTGTGACCCAACGGCTTGAAATCCGCAACCTCGCGGTGGCCTACGGCCGAACGGCGGTGGTGCATGGCATCGACCTGCACGTGCAGGCCGGCGAGATGGTGGCGCTGCTCGGCGCCAACGGCGCGGGAAAGACCTCCATCCTGCGCGCCATCAGCCACCAGCAGGTGACTGCCAAGGGCACGCTGCGCTTCGAGGGCCAGGACATCATCGACATGGCCGCGCCCGCCATCGCCTCGCTGGGCATCGCCCACGTGCCCGAAGGGCGCGGCACCTTTGGCGACCTGACGGTGCTGGAAAACCTGCGCGTGGGCGCCATCCACCGCCGCGACAAGGACGGCATCGAGCAGGACATCGCCCGGATGCAGACGCTGTTTCCCAAGCTGTCCAGCCGCGCGAAGCAGGCGGCGGGCACGCTCAGCGGCGGCGAGCAGCAGATGCTGGCCATCGCGCGCGCGCTGATGACGCGCCCCAAGATGCTGCTGCTGGACGAGCCTTCGTTCGGCATCGCGCCGCGCGTGACGCAGGAGATCTACGAACTCCTGCACCAGTTGCGCGAAACCGAGCACCTCACGGCGCTCATCGTGGAGCAGAACGCCCAGGTCGCGCTGAACCTAGTCAACCGGGCCTATGTGCTCGAAAGCGGGCGCGTCACTGCCCAGGGCACCGCAGCCGAGCTGCGCGAAGACGACGCCGTGCGCCGCAGCTACCTCGGCCACTGATCAAAAAAGGTTCATCACCATGCAAGCATTCCTTCACCAGATAGCTTCGGGCCTGGCGGCGGGCGGCATCTATGCCAGCCTCGCCATCGCGCTTGTGCTCATCTATCGCTGCACTTCGTCCGTCAACTTCGCGCAGGGCGAACTGGCGATGTTCTCCACCTATATGAGCTGGGCGTTGGTTCAGGCGGGCGCATCATGGTGGGTGGCCTTCGCCGTCGTGGTCGTGGGTTCCTTCCTGCTCGGGCTGGCGCTGGAACGGGTCATCTTCCAGCCCCTGCGGCACAAGCCGGTGCTCTCGGTCGTGGCGGCCAGCATCGCGCTGCTCATCATCTTGAACAGCCTGGTCGGCTGGCTGTTCGGGCATGAGATGCTGGAGTTCGCCACGCCGTTCGGTGGCGTCCTCAGCCGTGCCGAACCCTATCTGTCGGCCCACGAGGTCGGCGTTCTGCTCGTCACCCTGGCCGAACTGGCGGCGGTATTCGCGTTCTTCCGCTTCACCCGGTTCGGCCTGGCGATGCGTGCGGTGGCGGTGAACGCGCCGTCGGCGGAACTGTCGGGCATCAGCACCAACAAGGTGCTGGCCGTGGGCTGGGGTCTTGCAGCGGTGGCCGGTGCCGTGGCGGGGCTGATGGCCGCGCCCATCGTGTTCCTGGAGCCGTCGATGATGATGGGGCCGCTGATCTACGCACTGGCGGGCGCGCTGCTGGGCGGCATCGCCAGCCCTGTGGGCGCCGTGGCCGGGGGCTTCGCCGTCGGGGTACTGGAGAACCTGCTGGGCGCCTACGTGGTCGGCAACGACCTGAAACTGACCTGCATCATGCTGTTGATCATCGCGATGCTGGTCTTGCGGCCCGCCGGTATCTTCGGCAAGACGGCCCAGGTGAGGGTGTGAGCATGAGTACCATGAACGCCCCACTCAACATCCGCCCGGCGGCATCGCCCACCTGGTTGCGCTGGACGGCCTCGGTGGTCGGGCTCGCGCTGCTGGCCTGGTCCTTTAGTTGGCAAAGTTATCCGTTGTACGTGATGACGCAGGTGCTGATCTATGGCATCGCCATCATGGGCCTGAACCTGCTCACCGGCTACACGGGCCAGATCTCGCTCGGCCACAGCGCCTTCTTCGCCATCGGTGCCTATACTGCGGCGGTGCTCTCGCATCACCTGGGCTGGCCATTCTACGTGGGCGTGCCGGTGGCGGCGCTGTTGTGCTTCGTGGCGGGTTTCCTCTTCGGCTTCCCGGCGCTGCGGCTGCCCATGCTTTATCTGGCGCTGTCCACCTTCGCGGTGGCGGTGGTGACACCGCAGGCGCTCAAGTGGAAAAAGATCGAGTGGCTGACCGGCGGCGTGGCGGGGATCGTCCTGGAAAAACCTGTGTTCCCAGGAGTGCTGGCCGACCGGGCGGACTGGGCCATCATGGCCTGCGTTGCGGCCTGCGCGCTCTGCGCCTTCCTGCTGGCGCGGCGGATTCTCGGCTCGCAGTTCGGCCGCCTGGTGGACGCCTCGCGCGACCAGCCGCTCGCGGCGGCGGCGGGCGGGCTCGACATCACCGCCCTGCGCACGCAGATGTTCGGCCTCAGCGCGGCGTTCACCGGCCTGGCCGGTGCCCTGAGCGTGGTGGCGGGCCAGTTCGTCGCGCCCGAGAACTTTCCCTTCCTGCTCTCGGTGTCCCTGCTGGTGGGCAGCTTCGTGGGCGGGGTGCGCAGCCTGTGGGGCGCCTTCCTGGGGGCTGCCTTCATCGTGCTCACGCCCAACTTGGCCGAGAGCGTGTCGCAATCCGCGCCGTGGATGATCTTCGGCTTCGCACTGCTCGCGGTGGTCTTCCTGGCCCCCAATGGCTTGAGCGGCTGGATCACCAGCCTCCGGCGCAGGCGTGCAAATTCCTCATCCGCCCAGTCTTAGATGCTTTCCATGCAGCCCGTCTTCGTCGCTGGCACGGGCATGACCCGTTCCGGCAAGCACATTGACTGCGGTCTCAAATCGCTCACCGCCGAGGCGATTGGCGAAGCCATTGCCGATGCAGGCATCACCCCGTCCCAACTGCAGGCGCCCCACATGCGCAACGCCGCTGCTGGTGTCATGGCCGACCAGGTGCTGATCCCCGGAAAGGTGGCGTTGCGCGGCATGGGCATCAGGCGCATTCCGGTCGTCAACATCGAGAACGCTTGTAGACGCATCCTTGCAGTGGGTGCTCGATATGCTGCTGGCTTCAGATAACAGATAAGCCCTGTTGCCGTCGGATTTGCCAGGATACGCGGCCGTCATGTACCTGCGCAGAAATCGGCATACCGAGTCGTTGTTCGATGACAGGCCTCCATGGCACCAGGCTGAACCCCATGCCGTCATCGAGCATGGCGTAGCGCCCGCTGGCCAGCATGACGCTGCGGCGGTAGATGCCCGCCACGCGCTGGCCATCGGCCACGGGCCGATGCTCCAGGCCAGTTTCGGCGGCCAAGTCCTTCGCGGCATGCGCTACATCCCGGCTGCGCAGCGTTGCCAGCAGATTGCGCGCCAGGATGACGCGTTGGCCGCGCCGCTCGGCCAGCCCCTGTTCGGCCAGGAAGTCGGTGCGCTGTTGCATTGCCTGCTTGGCCTCACCGCCAAAGCCCAGGTCGCCCAGGCCAGAGCCGCCGCCGATCAACTGCTGGTCAAGCCAGGTGGCCCCGATCACGCGGGCCTGCCGCTCGATGGGCAGGTGCGATTTCAGCTCCACGGCCACGCCGCCCAGGCGCTGCGCGTCGTAGCGACGGCCCTGATCGGGCAGGTCGCCCGGCACCTTCCATAGCCCTTCGGCCACGCGCTCCACGATGCCTGCCCGGCGCAGGGCTTCCAAGCGCCGGACGTGGGCCGCGACGACTTCCTGCGGATCGCGGCCCGGCACGGCCTGGCCCTGCGCGATAGCAAGGTGGTGGTCGGTGCGGTACAGACCATCGCTCGCCAGCACGGCGATGTTCTTGTCGGCCGCGCGCACGTCGGCCGATCCCTTCACCTCCACCACGGCGCCGGTGGGATAGTTCGCCAGCTCGTCGCGGGTGTTGAGCGCGACGTAGTGGGCCTTGCCGTCCACCCCGTCGATGACCAGATAGCCACGGTCGCGCAGCTCGTCGGCCAGCCCCTTCGCGGCTACGCGGCCGAGAATGGTTCGGCCATCGTCGCCCGGCTCGAACACCGCCAGTTCGCGCGGCTCGCCGCGCATGGCACGCTGCATGGTGCGGATGATGTCGCCACGCTCGCCCAGGGCGCGCAGGGTCTTCTCGGCATCGGCATGGACGGCCCAGGTGCCCGGCTGCGTCTCGTCGGCCAGCCCCAGGCGCTGCAAGCGTTGCAGGCGGCCGATCAGCAGCAGGCGTTGGCGTTGCAGCTTCGGTTCGTTGAAGCGTTCGATCTGCACCCGGCCGTCTTCGCCGGCCTCGCGTTTCAGCGTGCGATCCAGGCTCGTCCACCGCTCCTGCTCCACCTCGCGTTGCAAGGTCTGCTGGATCTCCAGTTCGGTGCGCGGCCCCAGCCATTCGGTCGCCAGCTCGGATGCGCGATGCCGAAAGCCATCGGCGATGTAGTCACCCGCGATGATGAGGTCTTTGCTGGTATCGTCGCGCCCGCGCACGATCAGGTGGGCGTGGGGGTTGTCGGTGTTCCAGTGATCAACGGCCACCCATTCCAGCCGTGTGCCCAGGTCAGCTTCCATGCGGTTCATCAGATGCCGTGTATAGGTGCGCAGGTCTTCCAGCTCCGCGCCGTCCTCGGGCGAGACGATGAAGCGGAAGTGATGCCGGTCGTCGGCGCAGCGTTCCTTGAAGGCGTCGAGGTCGGCGGTATCGGTCTGCGGCCCGTAGGCTTGGCCTGGCTCGCCGTCGCGGCCCACGCCGTCGCGCTCGATGTAGCGTAGGTGCTTGGCGAGCGATTGCGGGCTGGCCCGCTGCTGGTTCACCAGTAGGGTCTTGATGGTCACGCGCCGCGACATGGGTGTCAGCTTCGCGCCCGCAAACCGCGCCGCCGTATGGCCGCGCCCCAGGCGTGAGCCGGGCCGCTGGCCGGTGGCCTTGCCGCCGACGGCCGATGCCGGACGGCGCACCGAGGACTTGCCGCCACTGGCCTTGCCGGCCTGCTGGAGCACCTTGGAAACGAAGCCCTGGCCGCGGTTTTTTGGCGCGCTGGGGCGGATGTGGAAATCGTCGTCGCGGCGGTTGATCATGACTTCTCTCCCTGAAAGCTGGGGCGTAGTCCGTCGTGCGAAGCACGCGAACAAGCCCATATCGACGCGGGCCACGCGCCACAAGCAGCACGGCGGCGAAGCCGCTGCGTGCCGCGCCACCCCCACGTGCAGACTGGCTTTGCGGGCCGACAGGTGCCGCCCCCTTTTGTCTTGCCTTCCGCATTTGCCTCCCGCATCCGCTCCAGGCAACTGCGGCCCGGCGGCAAGGCTGCACCGGCAGCCAGCGCACCGGCGAACACGGCGATGGCCGCAGGCCATCCGTGTTCGAGACAAGACGCCTGCACGTGGGACGGCTGCGCCGGAGGCAGCGTGAAGTGCGGCGCGGATGCGCTCGCACTGCATGTGCGACGACACACGGAACGCCGCCGGAACGACACGCCCGATAGCACGATGATGCACAGCGAATCAGCGGCCATCATGGGCGCGACTCCAGCCAAACCGGGCGCGCAACGCCAACCACGGCGGCTGCGCTGACCGGCCCGAAATACCGGCTGTCGAAAGACGCCGGATTGGTCGCGCTGAGCAGGAACAGCTCGCCAGGCTGAAGGCGACGGCACTGCTGCCAGGATGGCAGCGGCCGGCCCCAGCGATCGGCAGGCAACACGGCGGCTGAAGGCACGCCGTCGATGCGGACTTTGCCGTCAGCGATACACACCTCTTGCGGCGCCATCGCGCCCACGCGCTTGAGCAACGGGATGCGCGTCGGTAGGTAGCCGCGCTGCGCAGCCAGCGCGGCGGCCTCGGCGGGCAGCGGCACCAACACGATGCTACCCACGGACAACGGACGTGGCGGCGAGCTGGTGCGATGGTCGAGCGGATCGACGCGATACCATCCGACCGCCACGCTGTCGGATGGGTTGTAGGTCAGGCGCGGCAGCGGATGCACGAAGGACGCCCAGGCAAGCGCAGCGAGGCCGCAGGTGGACAGGCCCGCCAGCATGAGGCGAGCGCGCAGGCGCGAGCGTGGATGCGTGACAGCAGTGGGAACAGAAATCGTGCTCATGACAGCGCCCTCACGGCCAGCCAGGCGGCGTGCCGCTCGGCGCTGTATTCGGGCAGCGGCAAGCGCGCCGCGAGCCGGTTGCCCAGCGTGCGCCAGTACGCGGGCGAGGCGGTAGCAGGCGTGATGCCCAGCGCTTCGATGCCGTCGATGCGTTCCAGCACGGCACGCACCGATTGCTCACCCTCGGCGTGCAGCAACAGGCGCGCGCCCGGCTGCACGCCGGGGATGCGCTGCGCGCCATCCATCGGCATGCACGCCTGCATCACCATGAGCTGCCAGCGGATCGTGCCGTAGTCGTTGGCCTGCCAGCGGATGCGGCAGAGAACCGCGTTCGGCGTGAACACCGCGCAGCGACGCCAGCGGTCGAATCGGATGATGCGCGAGGGATCGCCGAAGCGCAGATAGAGGTCGAAGCGTTGGTCGATGTAGGCGAGCGCAACGCGCGTCAGCGGCACGCCATCGGCTCGGCCGACTGGCGGGGCAGATGACGTCGGCAATGCTGTCGAAACGGGTGTGATCATGGAGACTTCTCCGGGAATTCCCGCTTCAGCAGCGCGCGCAACAGATCAGCCACCGTCACGCCTTGCGTGAAGGCCGATACCTTGATGCGCGCCCGCATGGCGGGCGTGATGTCGAGGGTCAGGCGGGCCGTGTAGAGGTCGCCTTTCTGGAGGTCATCGGCGCTGCCCTGGCGAATCCACGCCTCGGCGTGCGGATTCGCGGGCGGGCGCGCGCCGATGCCCACGCGCTTGCCCGTGCGTTTGCTGGCGGGACTGCTCATGACGGCCACCGCAGCAGTTCGTCCACCAGCGCGGTGATTTCGCTGGCGGCGGCGCTGTCGGGCGCCGTCTCGCGCGCCAGTCGGCCAGCGGCCACGCTGTCGGCGAACACGATGCGTTGATGCACTTCCGCGCGCAGCGCGGGCAGCGGCTGCTCGGCCAGCGCTCCGCGTGCTTCGCGTCCGATCACCGTGGTGCTGACGCGCCGGTTGATGACAAACGCCGCGCGCAGCGCAGGCCGAAACACCTGCGCCTCGCGGATCAGCGCCACCATCTCGGCACTGGCCCACAGGTCGTAGGGACTGGGCTGCACGGGAATCAGCACCCGCTCGGCCGCCAGCAGCGCGGAGCGCGCCAGCGCCGCGATGCGTGGTGGCCCGTCGATGACGACGTGATCGGCCCGCCTGGCGAGTTCTGGCGCTTCCTGGTGCAGGGTTTCGCGAGCAAGGCCCACAGCGCTGAACAGCCTTGGCAAGCCTTGCTGGCTGCGGCGCTGCGTCCAGTCCAGCGCGGAGCCCTGCGGATCGGCATCCAGCAGGACGACGTGCTGGCCGCGCATCGCCAGCTCGCCGGCGATGTGCGTTGCGAGCGTGGTCTTGCCCACGCCGCCTTTCTGGTTGAGCAGCGCGACGATCATGGCCTGGCCCTCCGCGTTGGAAAGCCCGGCTGTTGCCGCTGCGCTTCGCGTCCTGTGGCGGTTGTCCACCGAGACGCGGCGCTGCTACTACCAGTTAGAGTATTTAAGTTAGGGAAGTTAAGGGAGACCGAAACCCGCGCCAGCATTGGCTTTGCGGCCGATGGACACGCCTGATAGCACGATAGTCCCACGCCCGATAGCACGATACCTGGCACGCCTGATAGCACGAGCCCGTCCACAGGACGCGCACCGTTTATCCCCGTGCCGTGGACGGCACGGGACGCCCTGGCCGGAAGGTCAGCAGCTCGGCGCCATCCAGCCGTTCGATGCCCAGGACGTAGCCCGGCAGTGACTGCCGCGCGACCAGCGCACGCAGGTCGCAGGCAAAGTCGTAGGGCTTGGCCGTGCTGCCCGACTTGCGGTACAGGTGCTGGAAGTCGAACTGCCACCCGCCCGGCTGCCGCCCACCGTGCTTGCGCACCAGGCGGTACAGCCAGCGCTCGATCCCGCCCGTCAGCCGGAAGTACGCCGGGTCGATGGTCAGCACCAGGGCGGCATCGAGCACGCCCGCATAGAACCAGTCCGGCAGGATCAGCTCCAGTCCCAAGGGCGTTCCCCTGGCATCGGCCAGCTCCTTCCACTCGTTGATCCACGAGAAGCGGTGCAGCCGCCTTCCCGTGGTCTCCCGGATGGACGTGGCCACCGTCGTGGATTGCAGGCGATCCAGCGCGGCCTTGAGGCGCTGGTAGTCGCGCAGCGATGTACCGCGCCCGATGAAGCGCAGGATCTCGTAGGGCGTGGCCTGCATCAGCCGCGACGGGCGCAAGCCCGCGTCGCGCGCCTCCACGATCTGCGAGGCCGCCCAGATCAGCACGTCGGCATCCCAGATCGTGGCGATGCCGTGTTCCTGCGTGCCTTCCACGCGGATCGTGATGCCGCCGGCCTGAAAGTCGATCGGCGTCGTGCGCCGCGACTTCGCCAGCGAGAAGAACGGAAAGGCCATCAAGTCCTGGCTGTCGCGCGGCGCCATGTCGCCCGGCAAGGCGCGAAACAGATCGAGCTGTTCGCGCTCCTGCCTGACTGCCCCGGATGGGCTGAACATGGCGAAGGCCACCCGCGCGCCAGTGATCAGCGCGCACGGCTGTCCGCCGAGTGCTGCTCGGCGTATTCGGGATCGGACGTGCTCTCGAAGCTGCGCTCGGCGGCCCAGGCATCGAGGTCGGCCACGGCGTACATGACGCGGCGGCCGAACTTGCGGAACTTGGGGCCGCCACCCAGCACGCGCTGCTTTTCCAGCGTGCGCGGCGACAGCCGCAGGTAGTCGGCAGCCTCGTCGTTGGTGAGATAACGCTGCGGCTGTGCAGCAGCGGCCGGGGTAGCTGCGGGTGCGGCGGCAGGCCGCAAGGGAGCAGGACGCATGGTGAGAACCTCCATCGGTTGCAGGGCTCCGGCCACACAGCGCAACCGGATGGAGGCAGTCTCAGAAAACGAAGCGCTCCTGCTCAGGGTCGTTTTGCGTCCTCTTCAAAACGACCCTTCTCAAGCGGCGCAAGCTGTGCTAGGCGGCGATAGCCGCCGCGCATCAGCGCATCGCCGCGCCGCACCAGGCGGCGCACCTTGGAGCGCAGGCCGCCGTCGCTGTACCAGCCGGCCGCGGCGTCCGCACCGAACAAGCCCTCGGCCACGTCGCGCAAGGACGCGCCCGCCAGGGTGGCGTCGAGCGCCTGCAGGGTGTGCAGCTCCAGCAGCGCCGCAGGGGGCGGTCGGGGGCGAGCCATCGGCGCTGGCGTGTCAGGCACGTGGGTGGCCCCACGGCCACGGTAGGCATGGGCCACGGCCATGCCGTCCTCAAGGCCAGGCGCCAGCGCATAGCGCTGGCAAAGGCCGGGGCTGCGCGCGATCAGCGCCAGGCCCTTGCCGTCGTGGAGCAGTTGCTTGTGGCCGGGAATGCGCCAAAACGCGAACGGCTCGGCATCCGGTGGCGGATCGGCATCGGGGTGAAGCTGCACCACGGCCTCATGGCCGGGGAGCCAGGCCGGATGCGCGTCACGCGCGTCCAAGGCCGGGTCTTCCAGCAGACGCAGGCCCCAGCGATGCGCAGCCTCATGCATTGCTTGTGCTTGGCGATGACGGCGCAGCCAGTCGAGCCGGTAGTCGGGATGGCGACGCAGGTACTCCCAGGCCAGTGCGAGCGTGTCCAGGCACAGGACGTAGAGGTAGGCGGCGGTCGGATACCAGTGCGCGAAGTGGTGCGGCTCGGCCATGACGCAAGCTCCCGTAGAGCAGGACGGCCGTCACCGGTTTCACACGCAAACGTCACCGCATCAAACTTGCATCCAATCGTGAATAAGCTGGTAGATTGGTAACTTGCGTGTCAAGACGAAATGCATCGGATGGGTTGCATGGATCGTCTGAATGCGACGGTGGCGCGCGAGGACATACGCGCCTCCTGCGATATCCACCGTGCCCGATGCCACGGCCGGCATCATGACCGATTGCGCCACGATGGCACCGATTTGGTGCGATAGTGCGGACTAAGACCGGACGGGTCTGGAGCAAGACCGAAATAGTCTCAATGCGCCCGGCTTGGCCTGGGCGCGAACGGCTCAATCGAGGATGGAGCCGTTCTCCTGGGCCAGCCGCAGGTACTCCGACAACGGGCGCACCGCCCGGAAATACCGGTCCCGCATCACGGGCTGTTTGCTCGGCCCGACGATGGATGCGAGGTCGGACAGCTTGATCTCGCCTAGCTCGGGCATGCCGATCCCCAAGTCGATCAGGCCATGGGCCGTATCGCCGTCGGCGGGGTCGAGCGACACCAACAGCCAGGTGGCGTGTGCATCCGGCGTGAACAGCCGCACCACGGGCAGCGGGTCGATGACCCGGCCAGCGGCGCGGGCTTGGCCGTGTTCCAGCAACAGCCTGCGCTCGTCCTCGGTGATGAGCTGGTTCATGGGCGTCCCCTCATTCGCACAAAACCGCCGAAGCGTGAAAGCGCAAAACCGCATTGGCGGGTTTGTGGAAAGGCACGGATGCGGCTTTGCGCTTCTGTGAGAAGCCGCAGATACGGATTTCCGTAAAAGCACAAAAGCGGCAGGCAGGCATAGTTGAACACTATAGATTGTAGCCCTATAGGGCGCAATCGGCTGTCATCTTGGATTTTGGGGAGATCCAGGGTTGGCAGCGAAACATACATTGTCGGAGGCACTAAAGACCATCAGGAAAGCGCGTGGATTGAGCCAGGAGGCGTTCTCCGACGTGTCCAGCCGCACCTACATGAGCACGCTGGAGCGCGACCTCAAAAGCCCCACCCTGAACAAGCTGGCCGAGCTGTGCGAGGTCATGGAGGTGCACCCGCTCACGCTGCTGACGCTGGCCTATGCCGGCGACGACCTGCAGCAAGTTGATCAGCTTCTGGTGCAGGTGCGCCAGGAGTTGGAGACTGTGGCGAAGAAGAGTGACACGCCATAGCGTGCGACGTTGCTGGCGTGGCCGATCCGGCTCAGCCGGTTCGGGGACTGCAGGGGCGCCAAGCATCGCGCGGCGGGGATAGGCCACAGGGCTTTCCCCAGGAGGCAAGCGAAGCGCGCAGCGCCGCAGGCGCGAAGGCGTGAGGGATTGCAGCCGGATGGCCGTGACGGCGAAGTCGGCACGGGGCGCAGCCCGTAAAGCCCGGCGGTGCAACGCACCGACACGCCCGGCCACCGCTTGCGGCGGGCAACTCAACACATGCGAAAGCCGCTCGACACGGCGCAGCCTTGGCGATGGTGTTGCCTCCTTGAAGTGCCGCGAAGGCAGCACAGCGCCCCGCCACGTGGGCGGGGCGCTGTGGCGGTCACGCCGCCTGGGGCTTGCTGCGCGACCAGATCAGGTCGTGCGTGCCGTCCTCGCCTTCGATCAGGCGGGCATAGACCGTGGCCGGGAACGAAGGATCGTCAAGGGTCACGGAGATGTACTCCCGCCCGGCCTCGCTGGTCTTCTTCCACGCCGCGCCGATATCGTGGCTGGCGGCCTGCAGGCGAAAGTCCGGGGCCTTCTCGTTGTCCCCCTTGTCGTTGGGCACCAGCTTGACCTTGACGTTGAGCGTCAGGGTGCGAAGCGTGCCGGTGTAGCCGTCTTTGTCTGCGGTGAAGCTGCCGATGTTGGCCATGATGAAACTCCTTTTGGTGGAACAAGGTTCGCGCCCATCGCGTCCTTGTTGTGATCCGGCCGGCGGGGGACGGGCGGGCTGCACCGCTTGCGGTCGAAACGCAGTGGAGAGCCGGGAGGCGAAAAGAATTTGCTGCGCGAGGAAGCCGCGCAGCGGCGGGGAAATTGTTTTCGCTGGACGGTTGCAGCCATGAAGCCCGAGGCGCAGCCGCGCCCCCGCCAGGATTCACAACAACACAAGGACGCCTTGGGCCGAACCGCACCGAAAAGAGACAGGGCCGACTCGGCATCCCCGCACGAAGGCTGCACCGGCTCGCCCACTGACGCGGGCCGGGTCAACCACCCGACGACAAGCGAGAACGCCCCGGCCGCACCTTGCGGCGCCGGTCTTGAGGCGTGGCGTGGAAGCTCCATGGCGATGCCGGGCGGGATGTCCGTGAACCGTCCTTCGTGACGTGATGGGCGAGAACCGCCAGCGTTGAGGACGGCACGCATTCGTACAACCTGCCGCAGTAAGCGCCAGCGTGTTCGCCAGCGCCTCGTCCATCGTGGCGGGGCGTTGGCCGGGTCGATCCGGCATCGCCGGTTCGGCGGTATTTGAGGGGCGCCAAGCTCGCGCGGCGGGGATGTCCGACGCAGTGCTGGAACACATGCGCACGCGCTACCGTGTCGATGCACATTGGCTCCCCAACCGACAATCCGCGCAAACCTTGGCGGACCAGGCTACTGCGTGGGGCCGCATGGCGGGACCGGCCGACAGCAAGACGTGGGTGGGGTTGCCGTTGGCCGTGCACCGGCGCTGCGACAAGCCGATGCACGGACTGGCCAACCGCATCGCCTACGACGGTGCGATGGTGTACGGCACCATCGCACCGCGAGCCGACAAGGAAACCCCCGCCCGACTGCCTACGGGGTGGATTCACGCCAGTGGAACATCCGACGGGAACTGGGTGCCGGCTGAAGGAAAAGCCCTGCGGGCGCTGCTGGCCTTGCTTCATGAGGACGGAGTGAATGCAGCCGACATTTCGGTCATCACGCCCTTCAAGAATGTCCTGGAGAACCTCAAACGCTTGCTCGGCGACACGATGGTTTCCGGAACCATCCACACCATGCAGGGAAAGGAAGCGCCGGTTGTCATCATGGTGTTGGGCGGAAATACCGACGGTCCCGGCGCACGCGACTGGGCGGTCTCGGAGCCCAACCTGCTGAACGTGGCGGCAACGCGGGCGAAGCGGCGCTTCTATGTGATCGGCGACCGCAACGACTGGCAGAACCGCGCTCTGTTTTGTGATGTCATGGATCTCTTGCCGCTCCAGCGTCTTCCCGAACATGAAGCCGTGGCGATGACTCAACCTCAATAATTGTGCAGGCTGAGACCGTGCATGCACAGGTCATACTGGCGGCAAGCCTTGACTTCCCTGCAACTACCGAGTGTGCCGCCCGGCCACCTCCTGACACTGGCCCTGGACGGGCCAGTGCCCGAAGGCATTGCGCAATGCAGCAATGCCTTCGACACCGGGCGCGGCCACCGCCGCGCCCGGATTTTTGAAGCTCACCGCGCCTAGGGCGAAACGACCTAGGCGCGGTGCTGACGATGGTTATTCCTTTGTCTCAATGATCCACCACACGGCCCGCGCTAAGGCACGGCCCGTGATGGGATGAATGTCGGTGAGATCGGCTCGGGCCATCCAGCCCGAGGGCGGACGGTAACCGCGCACATCGCCCTCGCCGTGCCAGCGGCGGGCGCGTACCGTGCCGGGCGCGTAGACCGCCGCCATGCGCGGGCCACTGGTGATGTTGATGGTGGGCATGGTTCGGCTCCCTGCGGCAAAGCGCTCCGGCCTTGGCCCGGGCGCTTGCCTGCGGCATGGGTCAGGCGGCCAATGCCTCGGCAGGTTCATGCATCACGGTGGCTATTCTGGGCAATTAAAGTCGTAAACACCCACCCAGCATCCATGCGGCTGTTCGCAATGCCCAGCCAGGCCGCTGCCTATCTAAAGTCGTAAACACCAGCGTGGACTGCCCTCTCAATGAATGAGGTAGCTGAGGCCGGAGATGGTGCGGCCTCACGACTTCAGCTCATACCATGCGACGCCGCTCCCATCCACGGTGCACCCTACGGCGCTTTCCGCGATGAAGTAATTCATACAGGCCACGGCCTCGCCCGTGGCGAGACTCAGTTGCTGCCCGTCCTGCTCATCGATGGCACGGTGGAACAAGGCGGGGAACACGTCCACGATGCGCTGCGGCCCGCCCGTCAGCGACTGGCGCAGCCGTTCCAGCGCCCGCTCCTGACCGGCGCGCAGCGAGCCCAGGCGTTCGTGCAGCCCGTAGAAGGGTTCATTGTGCGAGGGCAGCACCAGCACATCGGCGGGCACTTCCCGCGCCAGCTTGTCCAGCGACTCGAACCACTCCTTGAGCGGATTGGCCTGCGGCTCGGTGGCGAACACCGACACGTTCGACGAGATGCGCGGCAGCACCTGGTCGCCCGCAACCAGCAGTTTCAGGCCGGGGCAGTACAGGCAGGCATGCTCCGGCGAATGGCCGCCGGTGGTGATGACCCGCCAGGCGTGCGCGCCCAACTGCAGCAGGTCGCCATCCTGCAGGCGCCGGAAGCTCTCGGGCAGCGCATGGATGTGCTTGCCGAAGCTGCCGAAGCGGCTGCGGTAGCCCTCGATGGCTGCCTCCGACCAGCCCGCGCGGCGGTGGAACAGCACGCCGTCGGGCGGCGCCTCGCGGTTCGTGTCGGCGTGCATCACGCGGCAGCTCAGGTATTCCAGGCGGCTCATGTGCAGCGGCACGCCAGCGCGGCGCGTGAACCAGCCTGCCAGCCCGATGTGGTCGGGGTGCATGTGCGTGGTGTACACGCCCTGCAGCGGTCGCGCCAGCGGCCCCTCACCCATCAGCGCCAGCCAGTCGGCCACGGTGGTGGGGTTGTTCAGGCCGGTGTCCACCAGCACCCAGCCATCGTGCGTGTCGATGGCCCAGACGTTGATGTGGTCGAGCCGGAACGGCATGGACAGCCGGATCCAGCGCACGCCGGGGGCGACCTCGACCGTGTGGTGCGACGCCGGGGGCTCGAAGGGGTAGGTCAGCGCGGGGGTGTCTGGCTTCGTCATCGCATCAGGTTATATGCCAGTGAGCCCGCCCGTGCACAGCAGGGTCTGGCCGCTCACGTAGTCGGACTCGGGAATGCAGAACAGGTAGGCCGCGCCGGCGGCCTCCTCGGGCGTGCCGGCCCGGCCCAGCGGAATGTTCCGCTCCATCGCTGCCATCAGGTCCGGGTTCACGCCCACCTTGATCTCGCGTCCCTCGACCTGGATGGCGGCGTCGGAATCGGCGGTGGCCTCGGTCATGCGGGTGCGGATGAGGCCGTAGGCCACGCAATTGACCGTGGTGTTCAGGCGCCCCCACTCCTTGGCCAGCGCCATGGTCAGGCCCACGATGCCCGCCTTGGCGGCGGAGTAGTTGACCTGCCCCGCATTGCCGAAGACGCCCGAGACCGAGGAGACGTTGACCACCTTGCGCACCACACGGCGGCCGGCCTCGGCGTCGGCCCGGCTCAGCGCGCGGACCACCGGCTGCGCCGCGCGCAGGATGCGGAACGGCGCGGTCAGGTGCACGTCGATCATCGCGTCCCACTGCGCGTCGCTCATCTTCTGGATGACGTTGTCCCAGGTGTAGCCCGCGTTGTTGATGAGGATGTCCAGCCCGCCAAACGCGCCGGTGGCCGTGCCGATCAGCCGGTCGGCGAAACCGGCTTCGGCCACGCTGCCGCAGCAGGCCACCGCCTCGCCGCCCAGCGCGATGATCTCCTCGCGCACGGCCATGGCGGGTTCGTCGTCGAGGTCGTTGAGGACGAGCCGGGCCCCTTCGCCCGCGAGCTTGAGGGCCATCGCCCGGCCAATACCCCGGCCCGAGCCGGTGACCACGGCCACCTTGCCGCGCAGTTTTTCCGACATGGTGTGCTCCTCCTGTTTACCGGGCGGGTGCCGCCTCGGCGTCGTAGGCGCCGGCGCTGCCTTGCTGGCGCAGGACGGCGCGCTGGATCTTGCCGGTCGCCGTCTTGGGCAGGCTGTCCATCTGGCGCAGGTAGCGCGGCTTGGCGAAGCGTGGCAGTTGGGCGCTGGCCTGGCGGACGATGTCCGCCATGTCCAGCGCCGCTCCCTCGCTGGGCACCAGGGCGAGCATCACCTCGTCCTCCCCGCCCGCGCCCTGCGCCGGAACGGCGTAGGCCGCCACTTCATGGACGCCGGGCAACTGGCCCACCACGACCTCGACCTCGGTGGCCGAGATGTTCTCGCCCCGGCGGCGGATGCAGTCCTTGATGCGGTCCACGAAGGTGATAAGCCCCTGTTCGTCCCGCGTGCCTGCATCGCCCGTGTGGAACCAGAGGTTGCGCCAGGCCTCGACCGTTTTCGCCGGGACGTTCAGGTAGCCCGCCATGAAGCCGAAGGGCACCTTGGGCCGCACCAGGATTTCGCCCACTTGCCCGGCCAGCACCGGCACATCGGTCTCGGGGTCGGCGATGCAGATCTCGAAACGGTCCTCGTGCGCCCAGCCGGCCGCGTTCGGCGCAGCGTGCCCGATGCGCCCCCAGATGGGAATGCCGACCTCGGTCATGCCGAACCCAGACAGCACGTCCTTCACGCCGAAGCGCTCGCGGAACACGGCCTCGTGCTGGGCCGGGTTGGGCGCGCTCAGGCTGGCGCGCAGGCGGTGGTCGCGGTCCTGCTCCGTGGGCGGCTGGTTGATGACGAACATGGCCGTCGTGCCCAGGTGGTTGGTCAGCGTGGCGCCGCTGCGGCGGATGTCGGCCAGCCAAGTGCTGGCGCTGAACCGCTGCTTGAGGAAGGCCGGTATGCCCGCCAGCACCGTCGCCCCCAGTTGCATGAACAGACCGTTGGCATGGAACAGGGGCAGGCAAATGTAGTACTTGTCGGCCTCGGTGATCTCCAGGCTGCGTATCGCCCCCAGCCCGAGCAGGGCGCAGTGGCAGTGCGGCATCAGCACGCCCTTACTGGGCCCGGTAGTGCCGGAGGTGTACATGATGCAGAAGATGTCCTCGGGCCGGGGCGCGGGGCCTTCCCACGGCGCGCAGGCGCTGCTGTCCATCCAGGCCACCTGCCGCCAGCGTTCGGGCACGGCGGCGGGCGCGTCGCCCACCACGACCAGGGTGCGCAGGTGGGGCAGCTCATCCGCCAGGCTGGCGACGTGCTCGACCAGCGCGGAGTCCACCACGATGGTGGCCAGTTGGCAATCGTTCAACTGGTGGCGGAGGAAGGAGGAACGCAGCTCGGTGTTGAGCATCACCGCCGTGGCCCGCAGGTAGCCGATGCCGAACGTGGTCGCCACCATGGCGCAGCTGTTGGACATGAAGACGCCAACGCGCTCTTCGGGCTGCACGCCCAGTTGGTGGTGCAGGAAGCTCGCAAACCGCTGGCTGCTGGTGAACGCCTGCCCCACGGTGAAGGCGATGCCCTGGCTGTCCTCCAGCCAGGGCGCTGCGGGGCGGCTGGCGGCCCATTCGCGCAGGGCATCGGTCAGCGTGCATGCGTGGGGTTCGTGGATGCGGCTGTACATGGCCTTCTCTTTCAGACTTCGAGATCCTGGAGCCAGGGAACGTGGGCCAGCGCCTCCGAGGGCATGGGCTCCAGCTCCGAGCCCATCAGGCCGTTCCAGCGATTGAACCAGCCGACCATGGCCACGCAGGACACGATCTCGACGATTTCCTCCTCGGAGAAGACCTGCCGGGCCTGGTCGATGGCCTGGCCCGGTTCGCGCACCGGCAGGCTGCCGCCTGCGGTGGCGATGGCCAGCGCCTTGCGCTCCTGCTCGGTGTACCGAGGGTCGTCCCGGTAGGACGGCAGCGCGGCCAGCTTGTCCCAGCCCACGCCCAGGTGGTGGGCGGCGTGGACGAGGTGCGTCGTCGTATAGCGACAGCGCGCACCGCGCGCGGCTTCCGCGGCGATCAGGAAGCGCAGCGCCTGGGTGAGCTGCCCGTCGCCGCGCAGCGTCACGCTCAACAGCTTGAGCAGCGCGGGCACCACGCCGGGTTTGCGCGCCATGGTCAGCAGCGCATTCGGGCGGTAGCCGACGAAATCCACCAGCTCTTCGAGCACGGGGTCGCGCGAGCGGGGGTCGCTTTCATGCAGGGGCGCGATGCGCGCGGCGGTGCGGGCGTTCATGGGCATGCCTTGGATTGGGGTTTGCATGGGCACGGAGCGGTCACGCCGCTGCGCCCGTCGTGATGAGGCCCTCGACGTGGGCGCGCTGCGCGTCCAGTTCCTGGGCCGTGCCGGACCAGGCGACCTGGCCATGGTCCAGCACGTACTGGCGGTGGGCCAGCTTCAGGGGCACCTTGAGGTTCTGCTCCACCAGCACGATGCCGGTGCCCTGGCGATGGACTTCGCTGAACACGCGGACCAGTTGGTCCACGATGACCGGCGCCAGCCCCTCGGTGGGTTCGTCGAGCAGCAGCATGCGCGGGTTGCCCAGCAGGGCGCGCCCGATCGACAGCATCTGCTGCTCGCCGCCGGAGAGCTGGTCGCCGCCGAAGTCCAGCCGTTCCCGCAGGCGCGGGAAGGCGTCCAGCACCCGGTCGAGGGTCCAGTGCCCCGGCTGGTGGGCCAGCGCGCCGATCTTGAGGTTCTCCAGCACCGACAGGTTGGGGAAGATGCGGCGCGTGTCCGGCACCAGCGCCACGCCGAGCTTGGCGATGGCCTCCACGCCCAGGCCCGAAATGTCCTGCTCGCCCAGCAGGCGCCGGCCGGCCACCAGGGGCATCAGGCCGACCAGGGCCTTGAGCAGCGTGGTTTTGCCTGCGCCGTTGCGCCCGACGATGGCGACGATTTCATGGAAATCGATCCGCACGGAGATTTCTTCCAGCGCCAGGGCCTGGCCGTACCTGACGCTGGCTTTTTCGAGTTCGATCACTGCGCGTCCTCCCCAAGGTAAATCGACCGCACCGCTTCGTTCCTGCGGATGTCCTCGGGGGCGCCGCAGGCGATGACCGAGCCGTTGCTCATGACCACGATTTCGTGGGACAGCGACATCACCGCATCCATGTTGTGCTCGATCAGCAGCACCGTGCGCCCCTGCGCGGCCTTGCGGATCAGGGCCAGCGCGGCCTGGATCTCGTGGTGGCCGATGCCCGCCAGCGGTTCGTCCAGCAGCAAAATCCTGGGATCGGGCAGCAGGGTCACGCCCAGTTCCAGCGAGCGCTGCAGGCCGTAGGGCAGCGTGCCCGCGACGTCGTCGCGGTGGGCCGCCAGCCCCGTCAGCTCCAGGATGGCATCCAGCTGCTCGCGGAACTGCCGGTCGAAGTGGCGGCTCATCCAGAAGGGCTGGAACCCGGGCCGGCGGGACTGGGCCGCGACCAGCAGGTTCTCGGCCACCGTCATTTCGCCGAAGATCTTGATGATCTGGAAGCTGCGCCCGATGCCCATGCGGGCCCGTTCGTAGGCGGGGCGCTGGCTGATCTCCCGGCCGCCGCAGTACACCTTGCCCGCATGGCGCATCTGCCGCCCGGCCAGCACGTTCAGCAGCGTGGTCTTGCCCGCGCCGTTGGGTCCGATCAGGCCGTAGATGCAGCCCTCCAGGAATTCATGGCTGACGTCGTTGACCGCCTTCAGGGCGCCGTAGCTGACAGTCACGCCCTCGCACCGCAGTGCTGCCTGGCTCATCGCGCACCTCCGCGCCGGTTCTTCTGGTAGGCCGCGAAACCCTGCTCCAGCTCGCCAACGATGCCGCGCGGGAAGAAGATGGTTGCAAGGATGAACACCAGGCCCAGCACGCCGTACCAGTACTCGGTCCAGCTGCTCAGCCATTCCTTGAGCACCTCGAAGGCGATCACGCCGACGGTGGCGCCCCACAGCGAGCCGGAGCCGCCCAGCAGGGTCATGATGATCACGTCCCCCGAGGTGGTCCAGTGCAGCATCTGCGGGTTCATGTACATCAGCAGCGAGGCCAGCAGCGCCCCCGCCAGGCCGCTCAGGCCGCCCGAGATCACGAAGGTGATCTGCTTGTAGCGGTTGACGTTGAAGCCCAGTTGGTCGGCGCGGGTCTCGTTGCCACGGATCGCCGCGATCACGCGGCCGAACGGCGAACTGCGCAGCGAGATCACCGCCAGCATGACCAGGGCATACACGCCCAGCACGAACCAGTAGTAGTGGACGGGGTCGTAGAAGTCGATGCCCAGGAAGCCCGGGCGCTCCACGCCCGAGATGCCGTCCGACCCGCCAGTGAAGCCGCGCAGCTTGCTGTCCGCCAGGATGAAGATCAGCTGGGACAGCGCCAGGGTCACCAGCGCGAAGAAGATGCCGGACACCCGCAGCGCGAAGAAGCTGAACAGCAGGGCGAACGCAGCCCCCACGATGATGGCCAGGCCCACGCCGGCGGAGAAAGGCAGCCCGTATTTCTGCGTCGCCAGGGCCACGGCGTAGCCGCCCACCCCGAGGAAGGTGGCGTGCCCGAAGGACACCATGCCCAAAGCGCCGAACACGAAGTCGAAGCCGATGGCGAAGATCGCCCAGATGGCCGCCAGGGTGACCAGCTGGATCAGCGCTTCACTCGGGTTGAGGAAGGGCAGCAGGATGCCGGCCGCGGCCAGCAGCAGGCCGAAGCAGATGTCGAACAGGGAGAGTTTCATGCCGTCCTCGCCGCGCGGTAGAACAAGCCCTGCGGGCGCGTCAAGAGGGTGCCGATCAGCAGCACGAAGGTCATGATGTCCACCCAGCCGGGCAGGTACACGTAGCCCAGGGCACGCACCATGCCGATCAGCATGGACGCCGCGATCGCCCCCCGGATGTTCCCCAGCCCACCCAGGATCACGACGATGAAGCAGTCGATGATGGTGTTGGTCGCCATACCCAGCTCGATGGGGAACAGCGGCGCCGCGATCGCGCCCGCCAGGCCCGACAGGCCACAGCCCGTGGCGAAGACCGCCATGCGGATCGCGCCCACTGGCAGGCCCAGGATGCGCACCATTTCCGCGTCGCTGCTGGCGGCCCGCACGAGCATGCCGAAAGTGCTCTTCTCAAGCACCAAGTACAGGCCCGCCGAGACGAGAGCGCCGAACCCGATCACGAACAGCCGGTACATCGGGATCGTGCTGCCCAGCATGTCCACGGTGCCGTTCCACAGCGGCGGAATCGCCACCTCCTGGTAGCCGGGGCCCCAGACGAAGCGCACCACGTCGCTCAGGATCAGGATCAGGCCGAAGGTCAGGATCAGCTGGTAGAAGTGCGGGCGCTCGTAGAGCGGTCGCAGCGCCAGCTTCTCGATCACCGCGCCCGCCAGCGCGGTGAAGAACGTAGCGGCCAGCACGCCCATGAGGAACGAGCCCGTGCGCCGCCCCGTTTCATACGAGACGTAGGCGCCCAACATATAGATGGCACCGTGGGCAAAATTGATCACACCCAGCATGCCGAAGATGAGCGTCAGGCCCGCCGCCAGCAAAAACAGCAGCATGCCCAGGCTCAAGCCGATCACGATAGTTGACATAGCGATTCACCGAGTGCGGAAGGCCGGGGCGGCCTCCCGCTGCGGCCTTCAGTTCTTGCAGGCCTCGAACAGCTTCTCTTCGGGAAAGACCTTGGTGATCTTCATCGTCAGCGCGGGGGCTGGCGGGGTGCCCTGCACCACCTCGCCCCAGAAGCCCGGCTGCAGGGCCTGGTGGTCGCAGGCACGCATGGTCTTCTTGCCTTCCACGGAGTTCTCGCGGACGCTGGCGGCGAAGGCGTCCACCCACTTCTCCTTGTCCCAGGAGCCGGTCTTTTCCACCGTGTCCAGCCACCACGCCATGCCGTCGTAGGCCTCCCCGGCCGTCATGCTGGGGAAGATGCCGAACTTCTTGCGGTAGGCCTCGACGAACTTGCGGTTGGCGGCGGTGTCGATGGTGTGGTCGTAGCGCAGGCCGGAATTGACGCCCAGCGAGGCCGGCCCCACGGCCGCCGCCATGGTTTCATCGGCGGCCACGGGTCCGAAAAGCACCTTGCTCTTGCCCAGGTTCACCTGGCCGGCCTGCTTGAGCAAAGTAACCACGTCCGAGCCCGTCAGCATCAGCAGCACGCCGTCGGCGTCGGACTTGGCGATCTTGTCCACGATGGACGAATAGTCGCGGTTGCCCAGGGGCGGGAAGTCCTCACCCACGATCTGGATACCGTTGGGGCCGGTCTGCTGCTTGATCCACTCGTAGCCGTCACGGGTGGCCTGGTAGTCGGCGGTAACGATGTAGATCTTCTTGAGCTTCCTGTCCTGCATGTACGCCAGCGCCATGCGGTTTTCCATGCCCAGGTTGTTCGATGTACGGAAGGTGTAGCGGGAGCCGCCGGGCACGGTGATCTTGTCGTCCGCCGAGATGGTGACGAGGTGGGGCACCTTGCGCTGCTTGGCCAGGTTCATGACCGCCAGCGTGGAGGCGGAGCTGAGCGCACCGAAGATCATGTGCGAGCCCTCGGAGATCAGCTTGGTGGCCTTCTGCACGGCGGGCTGGGGCTTGGTTTCGTCGTCCTCCCAGGTGACTTCGATGGGCACGCCCATCACCTTGCCGCCGCGCTCCTCGACGGCGATCTGCACGCCCCGGCGCATGTCCTCGCCCAGCAGCCCGTAGGGACCGGAGAGCGACAGCACGCCGCCGATCTTGAACTTCTCGGGCTTGGACTGGGCATGCCCGTTGGACACCAGCCCCATGGCCGCCGCCGCGGCGACCACCATGCCCTTTTTAAACCATTTCGCAACGCTAACCATGATGTGTCTCCTGTCGTTGATTTGCATGTATTCCAGGTCAGCCGATGCGGGCGGAAATACCGCCATCGACCATGATTTCGGCGGACGTGACGTACTTGGATTCGTCACTCGCCAGCCACAGGGCCGTGGTGGCCACGTCCCATGCGTCTCCCATGTGGCCCATGGGGCACTGCCGGTCCCGCTTGGCCAGCATTTCCTCCTGCGACGCTTCCCGGTACCCGTCCGCCAGCGACAGCACGGGCTGTCGGACCATGGGCGTATTCATCAGGCCCGGCATCAGCACGTTCGAGCGGATGCCCCGCTTGGCGTATTCCAGGGCGACGCTGCGGGAGAAGCCGAGCACCGCGGCCTTCGAGGCGCTGTAGGACACGTAGGCCACGCCGCTGTCGCGCACGCCGGCTACCGAGCCGATGTTGACGATGCTCCCCCGGCCTTTCCGGAGCATGGAGGGGATCGCATGCTTGCAGGTCAGGAACATGGAGGTGAGGTTGATGTCGAAGACCAGGCGCCAGTCCTCCAGGCTCTGCTCGACGACCCCACCCAGGCGGGCGGTGCCGACGTTGTTCACCAGGATGTCGATGTCGCCATAGGTGGTCACGCAATCCTGGACCAGCGCTTCCACCGCGCCGGGGTCGGTCACGTCGCACTGGGCCACGCTCATGGCCCCGCCCTCTTCCCGCACGATCGACTCGGTCTCGCGCGCTGCGTCCAGGTGGATGTCGCAGCCATAGACCTTCGCCCCTTCGCGGGCGAACAACACGGCCATGGCCTTGCCATTGCCCCAGCCGGGCCCCGATGATCCGCAACCGGTGACCAGGGCCACCTTGCCTTCCAGGCGTTTCACCATGATCTCGTCCCTCAGTCCGCGCGCCCGTACAGGGTCACCACGGTGGCGCCGCCCAGGCCCGCGTTGTGCTGCAAGGCCAGGCGTGCACCCTCCACTTGGCGTGCTTCGGCGCTGCCGCGCAGTTGGTGGGTCAGCTCGTAGCACTGCGCCAAGCCGGTCGCGCCCAGCGGATGGCCCTTGGACAGCAGCCCGCCCGAGGGGTTGACGACGACCGCGCCGCCATAGGTGTTGCTGTCCGACTCGACGAAGGCCCGGCCCTCGCCGACGGCGCAGAAACCCAGGCCCTCGTAGCTGAGCAGCTCGTTCTGCGCAAAGCAGTCGTGCAGCTCGCACACGTCGATGTCCTGCGGTCCCACGCCTGCCGCCTCGTAGACCTGGCGGGCGGCCTCGCGCGTCATGTCGAAGCCCACAACGGAAATCGCGGACTTGTCGGCGAACGCGCCGGGGCGGTCGGACACCAGCGACTGCGCCAACACCTGCACGTTGGCGGAGAGGCCCATCTTCTGGGCGAACTTCTTGCTCACGAAGACGGCGGCAGCGGCGCCGCAGGTCGGCGGGCAGGCCATCAGGCGGGTCATGGCGCCGGGCACCAGGGGCGAGCTGGCCAGCACCTCCTCCACCGTCACCTCCTTGCGGAACAGCGCCAGCGGATTGCGCGCAGCGTGGCGGCTGGCCTTGGCGCGGATCCTGGCGAAGGTGTCCAGCGGGGTGCCGTACCGCTCCATGTGCTCGCGGCCCGCCGCGCCGAAGTAGCGGATCGCCATGGGCAGCTCGGGGTGGCCGAAGATCTCGTCCATGACCCCGTTGAAGTGGTCGAGCGGATCGGGCCGGTCGTCCCAGTACGCCCTCAGGGCGCCGGCGGGCATCTGTTCGAAACCCACCGCCAGCGCGCAGTCCGCCGAGCCGTTGGCCACGGCCTTGCGCGCCATGTACAGGGCCGTGGAGCCGGAGGAGCAGTTGTTGTTGACGTTGATCACCGGCACCCCGGTCATGCCGACCTCGTAGACCGCGCGCTGGCCGCTGGCCGAGTCGCCATAGACGTAGCCCGCATAGACGTCCTGCACGTCGGAGTAGGTGAGGCCCGCGTCCTGCAGCGCCTCGCGGATCGCCTGCGCAGCCATTTCCGGGTACGGCAGGTTGTCGCCGGGTTTCTTGAAAGGGGTCATGCCGACACCGGCAACGAGAACGGGCTCTTGCATTGCGATACCTCCGGGGTTGAATCACCAAACGTGCGTCAGGAAACCATGCGCTCCTGCGCGTGCCAATACTTCTTGCGGACTTCTTTCTTCAAGACCTTGCCCACCGCACTGCGCGGCAGCTGCGCGACGATCTCGACCTCCTTGGGCGCCTTGATGCTGCCCAGGCGGTCCTTGACGAACTGGATGAGCGCCTGCGGCTCCACGGACTGGCCCGGGCGCAGCTCGATGACCGCCCTGACGGCCTCGCCCCACTTGTCGTCGGGCACGCCGATGACGGCGCAGTCCTTCACGGCCGGGTGGGCCATGACGGCGGCCTCGACCTCGGACGAGAAGACGTTGAAGCCGCCCGTGACGATCATGTCCTTCTTGCGGTCAACGATGAACAGGAAGCCCTGCTCGTCGAAATAGCCCACGTCGCCCGTGCAGTGCCAGCCGTGGCGCTGCACTTCAGCCGTGGCCTCGGGGTTCTTGTAGTAGCCCTCGGTCACGATGTCGCCCTGCGCGACGATCTCGCCCACGGCCCCCGGCTGGGTGAGCAGGCTGCCGTCGTCGTCCATGACCGCCACCCGCGTGAAGGGGAAGCGGCGCCCCGCGCTCAGCAGGCGCTGGCGGGGCGCCACCTGCCCGTCGATGAAATGGTCCTCGACCCGCAGCACGGAGATCGCGCCAGGCACTTCCGCCTGGCCATAGATCTGCAGCATGACGGGGCCGAACACATCGATGGCCTCCGCCAGTTTGTCGGGCGACATGGGTGCGGCGCCGTACATGAGGTAGCGCAGCGCGGAAAAGTCGAAATCGCGGACGTTGGGCTGCGCCAGTAGCGTATAGATGACTGTTGGGGGCAGGAACAGCATGTTGACCCGCTCCTGCTCGATCACCTTGAGCAGGTTCTGCGGATCAATCCCGTCCATCAGGACAACGCGGCCACCGCGCGCCATGAAGGGCAGCGACACCAGCCCCGCCGTGTGGGTGATAGGTGCCGCCGCCAGCACGGTCATGCAGTCGGTAATGTTCATGGCCGACATATGGTTGGCCATGGTCGCCGTCAGGTTGCGGTGGCTGAGCATGACGCCCTTCGAGCGCCCCGTGGTGCCACCGGTACCCATGATCATGGCCAGCCCCCGCGGCTGCAGCGGCGCTGCGTACATCTCGGGCGGCTGGCCTTGGATCAACCGAGCAATCGACAGATCCGCCCCATCGGCCTCTTCCAGAGCTATGTAGTGACGAATGCGGGGGACCTTGCCGCGGATCTCGGCGACCTGGCTGATATAGCGGGCCTGATAGAAAAGGACGTCGCAGTCCATGTCCTGCAGGAACTCGATGTTGGTCTCCACGCTGTTGCGCGCATTAACGGGCAGCCAGACACCCCCTCCGCGCAACACCCCCAGCAGCGCCACGAAAGCAGCCCCGGCATTGCCGCTCAGCACTGCGCCGTGAAAACCAGGTGCGAGTCCCAAGGCCTGTAGCCCCCGTGCGATCTGGCACGTGAGCGCTCCCGCTTGCGCATAGGTGACGGCCGGGGTATCACGCCCGCAGTCCACGAAACAAGGCGCATCCGGATGGCTGGTAGCACCAGCATCGAAATAGTCCAGCAGATTCATTGCTGTGCTTCTCCGTTCAAGTCAAGTCTGGTTCGGTGGAACAGCTATCGCAGACAATTCACATGCCTGCGGCGGCGGCGTTCAGCTGGAGGCCTCTGCATTCGGTGATGCCCCTTGCATGCTGTTCAAGCGGTACCATTTCTTTTAAATTGGTACCATTAGACGCGCTCGATTGGTACCAAGTCAATTGACTTGGTACCATGTCTCATTAGGAGAAACCCGCATGAAAAAGAAGCTCACAGACGAAGAGTTCTTCGATGCGCTGACCCATCTGCTCCTGACGGAGGGGGTCAAAGGCCTGACCGTGGGTGAAATCGCCGCACGGCTGCACTGCTCGCGGCGGCGCCTCTACGACATTGCGCAGACGAAGGAAGAGATCTTCTGCGCCGTCGTGCAACGCTTTTTCGATAGCCTCCTGAGACAGGGCGAAGCACTGATCCACCGTGAACAGGATTTGACGACAGCACTCGCTGCCTACCTGGACGTAGGCGTCCAGGCGGCTAGTCGCATCGGTGTCCAGTTCCTGAAGGACGTCGAAGATTCAGCAGTTGCCAGAGGTATCTTCGATCACTACCAGCAGGTCCGTACCCTTAGGCTATCCCAACTCATCGACGATGGGGTACACCAGGGTGTCTTCGCACCCTGCCATGGGCTGGTCGTATCCGAACTCATTCTGGGAGCCGCACTAAGGCTGCGCCGCCCGGCATTCCTTGCCCAGGCCAATCTCACCCTTGAGGACGCATTCCAAGAGTTCTACCGGGTGCTGCTAGGTGGGCTACTGATCGACTCAGCCACACCAAAAGCGGCTCGTAGGGGCGTACGGGCAAGCCGAGCCACTTCGCAGCGCACCGTCACAAAGAAAGATACAGACCCTGATGAAGTCGGCACGATGCTAATTGCCGCCTGGAATCGCGGTTAGGGAAGGTCTGCACAACACCCGCTGCGACAAGCGCCGGCACGTGATGTTTCAAGACCTGCACGTTTTCCTAGTGGTTGAAGCTGGCAGTACTATGGTTGCCTGCCCGCTTCAAGCGCCTGATGCGCGCTGCGCCCCGGCCGGAAGCCGTAGCTGTGCTCGCTGAAGGTCGGATCGATGAGCGGTTGCAGCACCTGCAGCAGGGCCTGCTGGATCAACCTGTCCACCACGGTGGGAATCCCCAATTCCCGCGTCCCTCCGCCCGGCTTGGGTACCCGGAATAGTGGCGGCTTCTTCCGCGCCGTTCTGCTGCGCAACCTGCGGGCTTTCCTCGGGTACGTCTGCCTTCGTGAAGATGGTAGGCATCCAGCCGGTGCCCTTCGCCAGCCGCTCGGCCTCGCTGGCAATGTCGGCCTTCTTGAGCTTTGCCAGCCGGTGGACGCTCTCGGGCGCGAACTCGCCCACGGCTTGCAAAACCGCCGCCTTCGCAACGTGCTTGAAATAGCCTTCCGCCGTGGGTTGCCACCATACGGCCATGTCGAGGCCCACGGCCTGCGCCAGTTCCGCGCCGGGCTGCTGCGCCGTGCCGCGCGGCGTCACCACGTCCACCGTCGAAGCCACGCACACGGCCAGCAGCTTGACCAACTCGCCTTGCTCCATCGCCAGCAGCGCGACGAACAGTGCGGCGCTGTCCTCGGGCAACTTGCCGCCCCACGCCTGCTGCAATTCGCGGAGCGCTACGGCGGCGGGTGACTCGGGCCAGTCCGGTGCCATGCCTTCCAGCCGGTCTTGAATTTTCAGGCTCACGCCCAGCGGAATATCGTGGCCGTAGTAGCGGCCCTGCAAGACGGTCTGCACCATGCCATGCACCAGCACGGCCAGCGCCACATGTGGATGCTGGGCCACCTCGATTTGCAGCGCCGCCGTGCGGTGCGCGCTCAGGCGTTGGGCCAGCCGGTCGGAAATCGCTGCGGCCTTGGGCTGCTCGTCTTCCTCGCCTTCGTCATCGTTCGCGGCGTCCGGGTCGCTAAAGCCTTGGCGCAACTTCTCCAGCGTGCGAAGGGCTTTCGCCTCGGCCTCGCGCAGCAGCCCTCGATGAATCACGGCCTCGCCGTTGCGGTCGATGGTGACGATGGCACCGGCTGCGGCCTTCACATTCGCGCCGTATCCCTGCAAGCCTTCTTCCAGTGCCTGCAACTGCTCGCCCAGGGCTTCGCCTTCCTCCTGCAAGGCATCGGCCTTGTCCTCGTCGTCGGCGTCCATCGCGGCATCCACCGCTTCGGCCACCTCCTGCATCTTGGCTTGCAGCTTCTCGATGCGCTGCGCTTCGCGCTTGTTGGGTTCGCGCCGCTCCCTCGGGGCGCGCTGGAAGGCGTGCAGGTCGGCATGGGTCATGCCCGGCGTGGCATCGGCCCAAGCCCAGCCCTCGGCCTTCACCTCGGCGGCGATGCCCGCCAGCTTGTCCTGTGCCAGCCGTTCCAGCAATGCAGCATCAGTCAGGTACACGCCCGCGTCATCCTCCGCGAACAGGTCGCGGCGGATACCGCCGCCCTCCTGCTCGTAGGCGTCCAGCCCGACGAAGCGCACCAACGGATGCCGGTAAGCGTCGATTTCCCGTTCGGTGAGGCGTTCGCGCAAATGCGAAGGGTGGCGTTGCCACTGCGGGGCGTCGTAGAAAGCGGCTTCCTGCGCCGCGTGGTCATCCGTTCCGGCCAGGGCCATCAGCTGGTCCAGGCTCACGGCGTCGGCCCGATAGTCGGCCATCAGGCGCGGGGAGACATTCGCCAGCTTCAAGCGGCGCTGCACGACCAGCGGCGTGACACTGAAATCCGCCGCAATGTCCTCGATGGGCCGGCCTTCGGCCACCAGTGTCGCGAAGGCTTCAAATTGGTCTGCCGGGTGCATGGCTTCACGCTGCACGTTCTCGGTGAGGCTGGCCGTGCGCGCAGTGCCATCGGCCACCTGCAGGCAAGGCACGTCCCAATCCTTGGCGATGCGGTGCTTCTTCGCCAGCAGCTTCAACGCGGCCAGCCTGCGCCCACCGGCCACCACCTCGTAATGCAGGCCATCGGCGGCGGGAATCACGATCAGGTTTTGCAGCAGGCCCACGCGCTGGATGGATGCGGCCAGTTCAGGGATGGACATGCGCGGGGTCTTGCGCACGTTGCGGCCCGTGCGGCGCAGCACCAGACGCGACAGCGGCACCAGGATCATGTACTTGCTCGGGTCGGCGGCTTGCAGCACGTTCGCGGCGCTGCTGGCTGCGGTGTTGACGGCGCGGGCTTCGGTGGTGGTAACGGCGTTCATGGCGAATCTCCAATCAAGTGAAACAAGGGAATGGAGGGGAACCGCCCCTCCGGCGGGGGAACGGTTCAGGCCTTGAGGGCGCGCATGCCATCGGCCAGCAGCCACAGGGCGCGATTCAGGCGAATGTCGGAATCAATGCCCTGCACGGGGCGGGTTTGCTGCCTGCGGCCATTGGCGGCGCGGCCATGCAATCCGCCCTTGGTCAGGTTCTCCTGCGTGCGGTTAAACACGCTCCACAAGTCGGGGCGGCGATCCTCGAAGCGGCGCGGCATCAGGATTTGCGATTCCGTGACGGGCGCGGGCTTGTTCGGGTCGTCGTACTTCAAAGCCAGCGCGGCACGGGCGAACACTTCGGATTCGCCATCGTCCAAGGTGATGCCGCGCATCAGGTCGCGGGACTCCTGCACCCGGTCAAAGCCGCGCAGAACCTCGAAGGCGCCTTCGATGACTTGGCCCGCCACGTCGCCTTTGTGAGGCACGCGCACATCGGCAAAGGTGTCGCCGCACACCAGCCCATTGGCGCAGATAAATCTGAATTGCCCGGCCAGCATCTGATAGCTGCTGGTGCCATCGTGCGAGTTCAGCAGCACGATTTCGTTAGCTTCCGCGCCGTTGATCTGGCTGGCGTGGCGTAGGCGCAGCAGGTGTTTCGTGTGTTCGCGCCGCCTCTCGTTGCGTACACGGGTCTGGCACACCATGAAGGGCTGGAAGCCTTCTTTGCGAAGCTCAGTCAAAACCGTAGCCGTGGGGATGTAGCTGTATCGCTCCGAACGGCTCTCATGCGGGGAGTCCGCGAAGATGGACGGGGCCACGCGCCGGATTTGGTCATCCGACAGGGGATAGTCGGAACGCAGTGCGGGGGAATGGTTTGCGAAACGGGATGCGAGCATGTCTTTCTCCTGACTTGGCTGTTGAAGAAACACCGGATTCCTAGATTCGGAGCCCAGCCTTTCGGCTGTTCGGTGCAGTCGGCACGAGGAACCCGGTTGGCCCTGTTGCCACCGTCTTTCCTGAGTTCATCGCCCGCGACGGTCAGGAGCGCGCGGACGGGGGCCGTCAAGGAGACAAGCGCAGGGTTGGTGCGGCCCGCAGGCGCAGCCGAGGACACGGCCCTGCGCGCCTTGACGGCACACGGCCGCGGGCTACAGTCGCGGACAAGGTGATGAGTCAGGGAAGACGGCTGGACAAGGCAACGGCCCCTCAACACGCCGACCGCACGGCAAGCGAAGCGCGCAGGCCCGAAGCTGGAAGCCGGGCCGGAGGCGTCAGCCGACCGGAGGGAGGGGACGATGGAAGCCCGTCAGGGGCGAAACCCCGCAGGGGGTTCGATGCGCAGCACGACAGCGCGACCGGCCATCTCCCAGGTGGCCGGGGACGTCCACATGACTTCAACGAAATCCCCTTGGACTGCTACTCGCCCAGCCATCGGCACAATGGCAATGACATGGACATACGAGCCCTACAAGACGATGAACTGATGGCCCAGGCCCGAGACTGGCGGCAACGGGCACTGCGCGGAGAAAAAAACGCACGCGGCTTTGCGCACGAACTGGAATGCGAAGTGCGTCGGCGCTTCCCCAAGAACGACAGGCCCTTGACGCTGCCGCCCGTGCGCCTGCTGGGCACGGTGTCGCAGCCTATCCAGCGTCGATGGAAGCCCTGGTGAACGCCCAGGGGGAGTAGAGAAAAGGGGCGTGGCGCCCCTTGACAGAATCAGAAGACGATCCGCCCCGCCAGCCGCGCATCCCGCGCATAGGCACTCAGCCGCTTCTCGGCACGAAAGTGCAGATCGCGCTCGATCGGCAACCCCAGCCGCCCGCGCACGGTCGCCAGTTCCTGCAGGCTGACCCAGCCCAGCTCGGGCATCCCCAGGCCCAGATCGCACAGACCGAAAGCATGGTCGTGATCGTCCGGGTCGATCTCGGTCAGCAGCCAGGTCGCGCCGGCATCCGGTGTGAACAGCTTGAGCACAGGGGCCGGATCAAAGTCCGACGTTTCGGTGGATTGCCGGCCGTTGGCCAGCAGCAGCGCACGCTGCTCGTCGGTGATGAATGCGCAGTTCATGGTGAACTCCTGAAGGATGCCGGGCGGAATTGCCCAGCCCTTCCGGGGCACGGCGCAGCGCAAGCAGTCAAGGGTCATCGACGGCCGCAGGCCGCAAGCGCCATCGGCGCGCAGCCCTTGACGGCGAGCACGCCGTGGCACGATGAAGGAAACAGCAAGCCGCCCCTCCAACGAAGGCACGGACTGGCAAGCGAAGCGCGCAGCGCCACAGGCGCGGAGAAACCCGCACCGGGCGCAGCAGAAAAAATGCGCCGCCCCCGCAAGGACGACGCACCGAAGGCTGCGCAGCGCGATCAGTTCGCCGCCGGCACCGTCATCGACTGCAACTGCTCGATCACGCCAGGCTCAACGAACACGCAAGCCTGCTCGTCCGCGATCGGCACGTTGAACAACTGCGCGAACACCGTGCGTCGCAGATGGGCCAGCCGGCCCGTCCGGTATACCTGTTCGGGCTTCATGCGCCCGCCGGCCTGCGAGCCGCTGCGCTGCGGATCGCATTCGACCAGCGCGACAAAGCCATCGTCGGACAGCTTCTGATGCTCGGGGCACAGACCCCAGCCCGTCTTCGTATGGCGCTCCATGCTGGCGCGCAGGCGCTTGTCCAGCAGGATGGTGCCGGTATCGAACGCCGTGCCGCAAACGAGGCAAACGTGCTGTTCGAGGGAAACGTGTGATTTATCGTTCATGACGATCTCCGGTTGCACGGGCGGAATTGCCCGGAACCGTCGCCCCCACGGCGTAGCGCAGCAGTCAGGGGTCGCAGACGGCCGCCAGGACGCAAGCGCGCACAAGCGCGCGCCGCCCTTGACGGCGAGAACGCCGTGATACGGTGAAGGGAACAGCAAGACCGCTCACACCCGCCCACTGCAAACACCCACCTTTAGGCAAGCGCAGCGCGCAGGCCCGGATCAGCGAGCCGGGCCGGAGGCGTCAGCCGAGTGAAGCGAGGGAACGATGAAAGCCCGAATGGGGCGAAACCCCGCAGGGGATTCGATGCGCAGCACGACAGCGCGACGACGGCACGCCGGGACGCCCGAATGCGAGGAACAGAACTACTCGCTGTCCGTCTTGCGCTGCTCGATTTGCAACCGCGCCCGCTCGGTCGCCTGCTGCAACCGCTCGCCCAGCACGGCGCGCGGTGGCAAGCTGGTCAGGTACTCGGCCACGTGGATGCCCGACTTGTCCAGTTCCAGCAGCTCGATCTGCTCGGACTTCTTGCCGGTGCAGAGGATGATCCCCAGCGGTGAGGCTTCTTCGGACTCCCGCTCGTGCAGGTCGAGCCAGCGCAGGTACAGCTCCATCTGCCCCTTGTAAGCGGCCTTGAACTCGCCGACTTTCAACTCCACTGCCACCAGCCGCCGCAGCTTGCGGTTGTAGAACAGCAGGTCGAGGTGAAAGTCGTCGCCGTCGATCTGGATGCGCTTCTGACGGGCAACGAACGTGAAGCCCACGCCCAGCTCCAGCAGGAAGGATTCCATTTCGCGGATGATCGCGGCCTCCAAGTCGCCTTCCTGCCAGGTGTCTCGCAGGCCCAGGAAATCGAGGATGTACGGGTCTCGCATGACCAGAGCGGGCGACATGCGCTGCGCATCGCGCATCCTCGCCAGCTCTTGCGCAATCGTCTCGTCCGGCTTTTGAGATAGCGCCGTGCGCTCGTACAGCATCGAGTCGATGCGCTCGCGCAGCGTCCGCACGCTCCAGCGCTCGATGTTGGCCATCTGTGCGTAGTAGTCTCGCTGGAGCGGGTCTTTCAGCGGCAGCAAGGCCACGAAATGCGACCAGCTCAATTGTCGTGACAGCGTCACGACAATTGGCTCGTCCGTGTAGGTAGCCGCGAACTGCACCATCCGGCGCAGGTTCTTGTCCGCGAAGCTGCGGCCGTAGTCCTGCACAAGCTGCGCAGCCAAGGTCGGCAGGATCTCATCACCGTATCCGGCCCGCTGACCAGCCAGCACTTCCGTGTGGATGCGCTGGCCGATGCGCCAAAACAGCAAGGTCAGCTCGGCGTTGACCGCTGACGCGGCGCGCTGCCGCGCCGCGTCGATCAGTACTCGAATGTCGCCCAGCAGCGTGGCTGGTGCCACAGATGACGCCACGGCTGCTTTGCGCCTGTTCATGCCGTGACCTCCTTCTGGTCCTGCATCAGATTCGGCGCAGCCCGCTTGGAATCAGGCGGCACGGCGCGCGTGGCGGCTTTGCGATGCCGGAATGGACGGTAGTTACCCAGGCTGGTGCGGGTCTTGTCGTCGTCCGTGACCACAGGAGACGGCTTCGGCAGCGCAGCCGGCGCATGGCCGTCGATGGCGCCCCGGCGTAGGGTGGCCACTTTCTCGGCAGCGGCACGCACCGGGTCATCCTCTGCATGGACATACGCCATGAACTGCGTGACGGTCTTGTGCGCAGTCAGCGCCATGCCGACCTTGATGGGGATACCGGAGTTGGCAATGTCGGTCGCCGCACGATGACGGATGCCGTGTGTTCCGACATGCGCTACCTCTGCGCGGCCTAAGATGCGCTTCCAGCCGTTGTAGTACGTGCTCTCGGGCAATGGCTTCTTGGCATCAAAGATGGCTGGACACACGTAAGGCGAGTTGTCGATGCGGGGCGCATTGCGCAGCAACTGGTACGCCGCCTCGCTCATCGGCTTGGACATATCGCCCGTCTTGCTGTCAGACCAGACGACCCGGCGATTCTCGAAATCCACCCAAGCCCATTCGAGCGTGCGGATTTCGGTCATCCGCGCGGAAAACTCGAATTGCAGGCGAACCGCCAGCGTCACGGTCGGATGCTCCAACCCCAGGGCATCCGCACGGTCGAGGTAAGCATAGAGCCGCCCCAGTTCCTCGTTGTTGATATACCGCGTCTCGCCGTCCTCGCGGTACTTGGGGACGTGTCGGCATGGATTGGAGCCGTCAGGCCGGTAGCCCCACACCTCGGCCATGTTGAACATCTTGCGCAAACAGGCCAGAACCCGATTGGCCGTAACGCCGATCTTTGCCTTGTCCTTCATCAGCGTGGTGATGTGCGCCCGCGTTACGTCCGGCACCTTGAGCTTGCCCAGGGTAGGCAGGATGTGGCGGTCGATGTAGCCCTGGTAGGAATCGACCGTCCGGGGCTTGTTGCGCGGCTTGGAGTATTCCTCGATGAACTGCCCGCACAGTTCCTTGACCGTCGGGGCCATGCGGGCAGCCAGCTTGGCGGCGCTGGGGTCGTCGCCCTTGCGCACGTCGGCCAGCCAGTCCTGTGCGATCGACCGCGCTTGCTCGACGGTCAGCTCGCCGAACTGGCCGATCTTCGGCTTGCGGCGCTCGCCCCAGTTCGTGCGGTACTGGAGCATGAAGACCTTGCGGCCGTGGGCGGTGACTTTGCAGAGAAAGCCGGGGACAATGGTATCCCGCAGTTCGTAATCCTTGCCGGTGACTTCTGCCGTATCGACAGCGGATTTGGTGAGTTTGATCTTAGCCATGACGCCTCCTAGTTCGAGATCGAACGCAGGAACCAGCCAGGAGCCACGGCATCAGAATGTCTGCCGCAATCGGTCTGGTCTAGGCGTAAGGCTAAACGGGACTAGCCTCTTGGAAAACCAAGCGCAGCAAGGCTCTGCGGGTTCCAGCGTGGTCTCATGCTAGTCTCGGGACTCAATCTCAAAATCCCCCGCCGAAAGGCGTGTCGGTTCGAGTCCGACCCCGGGCACCAGCGCTTGTCTGCGGCAGAGAACGCCCCGTTCTTTCAAGGAACCTGGCTCCCGAACGCAATCTGGTTCGCATGCGTTTTCGAACGCCGCTTCACCCGAGGCCATGTATCGCACGCAGTGGTTCGGAACGACAAGCGCTACGATCGCCGGGCCCGGTGTGGTCGATGAATCTCTCGATGCTGCGGCACTCATTCGATGCGGAAATCCACAAGCCGGAACTCAGCCGTCATTCATACGCAGAATCGCGTCGGTCGACCTTCACAACCAGCAGGGTCAGCACGCCATGCTCAATGCTCACCAGGATACGGAGCTGCCCGAGCCGGTAGCGATGCAAACCTGCCAGGGGGCCAGTCAATCCATGCCCGCGAACGGTCAGGTCTGCGAGGTCGCAAACTTCAGCGAGGTAGGCTTTGACCTTCTTCTGAACGCCGCGATCCAGCTTGGCGAATTCCTTGGCCGCAGCTGGCTCGAACTCAAGCCGCCAGGGCATCAAATGCCTAGCTTTTTGTAGACTTCTTCGGCCGGAATGGCCTTGGATTTACCCGTCTTGAGGTCACGCAAGCGGCGTTGCGCGATGCGCGCATCTGCGGCGTCTTCGGCCCATTGCTCAAGAACTTGCGCGGCGCGCCGCGAAGGATCAGAAGACTTGCTCAATTCCTTCACCACGCGTGGCGACAACTCACCCATTCTGAGGGTGATACTGGCGGGGCCTGCAGAGGCGTTGGACATGACGATATTTTAGGTCGACGATCCTTTCGAAGTAAATGGCGCGCAGAGGAATCGTCACCGGAGCGCGGGGATCGAAAGTCGGCTGGAGCCGCGTCACGGGCCCCGGAAGACACAAGAACCCCTTCCGAGAGGCAGGCCGGTTCGACGCCGAGCCCGGCCCGCGTCTGCCTGTAGCAAACTGAGAAAACCTGCGCATCGCCGCCCTCTCCCGCATCGAGGGGACTTGCACCCGCGCGATTTCAGGAGCATTCTTTCAGGCAGATTCTCCCTCGGCCAAGGAGTGCTTCCATGCTTCGCTTCGCCCCCTTCCCCTCCCGTGTTCGTTCCCGCATTCGTTACTTTCTGGCCGTGCTCGGTCTGGCCGCGGTGGTGCTCGTGGGCGCGTCACCTGCGCGCAGCGCCACGCCGCGGGCGCCCGCCGCACAGGCCGTGATCGATGCGCTGACCAAGGCCAATGCAGCGGTGGTGGGGATCGAAGTCATCGCGGCCGATGGCGCGCGATCGGCTGAAACGCTGGGCAAGCGCCGCAGCGGCTCGGGCGTCGTGATCGGCGCCGACGGGCTGGTGCTGACCATCGGCTACCTCATGCTCGAAGCCGACTCCATCCAGATCGTCACGCAGGACAACAAGACGCTGCCCGCGCGCGCCGTGGCCTACGACCTGGCCACGGGCTTCGGGCTGGTCCGGCCGCTGCTGCCGCTGCGCATCGCGCCGGTCGCCCTGGGCAGCCAGCAGGACGTGGATACCGGCGATGCGCTCATGGCCGCCACCGGCGGCGAGGAAGGCGACGTGGGCATGACGCAGCTCGTGAGCAAGCGGCCGTTCTCGGGCTACTGGGAATACCACATCGACGCGGCCCTGTTCACCAGCCCGCCCATCGGCAACCACTCGGGCGCGCCCCTTTTCAGCCAGAAGGGGGAACTGCTGGGCATCGGCAGTCTGTTCGTCATGGATGCGGCCGGGGGCAACCGGCGCCTGCCCGGCAACATGTTCGTCCCGGTGGATCTGCTCAAGCCGATCCTCGCCGAGATGCAGGCCACCGGCAGCAGCAAGGGCAGCCACAGGCCCTGGCTCGGAGTGACGTCGAGCGAGCAGGGCGGCCGGGTGCAGGTCGTGCGCGTCAACGACGAGAGCCCCGCGCAGGCGGCCGGGCTGCAGGCCGGCGACGTGGTGCTGGCCGTCGACGGCGCGAAGGTGTCGACGCTCGAATCGTTCTACAAAAAGCTGTGGGACCGCGCCCAGCCCGACGGCGAGGTGCAGCTCACGATCCTGCAGGGCGCCGACCTCAGGACGATCACGCTCAAGGCCGTGGATCGCATGACGACACTGCGCAAGCCCGGCGGCATCTGAGACTTCAGGCCCGGGGGCATTTGAGCACCGGGTTCAGCGTATCGGAACCTTCGGACCCGCGCCAGGCCCGGCGAAGCGTTCGTCAGGCCCGCAGGCCCTCGGCCACCGTGGGATGGCGCAATGCCAGCCGCAACTCGCGCTTGAGGCGCCCGTTGTCGAGGCGGCGCGACTCGCTCATGAAGCTCAGCAGCATCAGCGGCAGCTGGTCCTGCGCCGTGCTGCGCGGCACGCGCGGCGGACGCGGCAGGCCGTAGAGGTCGGCTGCGAGGTCGAAGTAGTCGCCCATGCGCAGCTGCGTGTCGTCGCTGGCGTTGTAGATGCGCTGGGGCCGGCCACGCCATAGCGCGGCCAGGCAGGCCCGTGCGAGATCGTCTGCGTGGATGTGGTTGGTGTAGACGTCATCCGCCGCATCGAGCACGGGCGTTCCCTTGAGCAGGCGCTCGCGCGGCGTGCCGCCTTCGCGATCGGGCGCGTAGATGCCCGGAATGCGCAGGATGCTGCTGCGCGTGCCGCTGATGCGGCCGTTCAGGCGCACGGACGCTTCTGCGTCCACCCGACGCTGCGCGCGCGGCGTGCGGGCCGCCACGGGACGGGTTTCGGCCACCCACTGCCCCTGGCAGTCGCCATAGACACCGCTGGTCGAGCCATACACCAGCGACGCCGGAACGCTGCGCAGGCGCAGTGCCCGCATCAGTGCGGTGGTGCGCCGGTCGGCCCAGCCTTCGCCAGGCGGCGGCGCCAGATGGATCACGCGCTGCGCCAGGCCGCCGAGCCGGCGCAAGGTGGCCGGGTCGTCCAGATTGCCCGGCAGGGGCACGATGCCCCGCGCGCGCAGCGCCGGCACGCGCGCCTGCGACGAGGTGAGCGCGAGCACACGGCTGCCGCGCGGCAGCGCCCGGGCCACGCGAAGGCCGACGTCGCCGCAGCCGACGATCAGGACGCGCTGGCGGCGAAAGCGCGCGGGGAGCGCGCCGAGAGGGTTTTGGTTTGAGGGCAAAATCGGGGGTTCAGGGAAGAATCTGCATTCCCAAGGATACCGAAAAGATGACGTTCAACATCACGGTGCAGCCCAGCGGCCGCGCCTTCACCGCCGAACCCGACGAAGCCATCCTCGCCGCCGGCATCCGCCAGGGCATCGGCCTGCCGTATGGCTGCAAGGACGGAGCCTGCGGCTCCTGCAAATGCAAGAAGCTCGAAGGCACGGTCGCCCACGGCCCGCACCAGAGCAAGGCGCTGAGCGCCGAAGAGGAAGCCGCCGGCTACGTGCTGACCTGCTGCGCGGTGCCGCAGTCCGACGTGGTGCTGGAGTCGCGCCAGGTGACCGACGCCAATGCCTTCCCGATCAAGAAGATGCCCTCGCGCGTCACGGCGCTCGAGAAGAAGTCGCACGACGTGATGCTGGTGCGCCTGCAGCTGCCCGCCAATGACACCATGCGCTACCACGCGGGGCAGTACATCGAGTTCATCCTGCGCGACGGCGCGCGCCGCAGCTACTCCATGGCAAACGCGCCGCACACGCTGGTGCGCGAGGGCGCGAGCCCGCCGGCCGGCCCCACGGTGGAACTGCACATCCGCCACATGCCCGGCGGCAAGTTCACCGAGCATGTGTTCAACAGCATGAAGGAAAAGGAAATCCTGCGGGTCGAAGGACCGTATGGCAGCTTCTTCCTGCGCGAGGACTCCGACAAGCCGATGGTGCTGCTGGCCTCCGGCACCGGCTTTGCGCCGATCAAGGCGCTGATCGAGCACATGCAGCACAAGGGCATCACGCGCCCGGCCACGCTGTACTGGGGCGGCCGGCGCCCGGCCGACCTGTACCTCAACGACTGGGTGCTGGAGAAGGTCGCCGAGATGCCCAACCTGCACTACGTGCCGGTGATCTCGGACGCCTTGCCCGAGGACGGCTGGACCGGGCGGACCGGCTTCGTGCACAAGGCCGTGGCGCAGGACTTCCCCGATCTGTCGGGCTACCAGGTCTATGCCTGTGGCGCGCCCATCGTGGTGGACTCGGCGCGCGCCGACTACGCCCGCGACTGCAAGCTGCCACCCGACGAGTTCTATGCCGACTCGTTCACCACCGAGGCCGACAAGGCCCGCACCTCCTGAACTAAGGGATTGCCGCCTCCCGATGGCGGGCGGCCGGATGAACAATACAGCCATGAAACGCAGAACACTCACCCTCTCCGGACTGGCCGCCGCGCTGACGCTGGCGTCCTCCATGGCGCTGGCCCAGGCCAAGCCGATCCGCATCATCGTGCCCTATGCCGCAGGCGGGCCGATCGACGTCACGGCGCGCCTGCTGGCCGAGCGGGTCAAGGACAGCCTGGGCACGGTCATCATCGAGAACCGGCCCGGCGGCGGCGGCAACATCGGCGCCGATGCCGTGGCCAAGGCCGCGCCCGACGGACTGACGATCGGCATCTCGGCGGTCGCCACGCATGCGATCAACCCCTGGCTGTTCAGCAAGATGCCCTACGACGCGGCGCGGGACTTCGCGCCCATCACCCAGATGCTGCGCGTGCCCAACGTGCTCGTGATGAACGCCGACACCGCCAGTCGCCTGAAGATCAACACCCTGGCCGACCTGATCGCCTATGGCAAGGCCAACCCCGGCAAGCTGAACTACGGCTCGGGCGGCAACGGCAGCGCCGGCCATCTGGCGGGCGAGATGTTCAAGAAGGAAGCCGGCATCTTCGCGGTCCACATTCCGTACAACGGCGGCAATCCGGCACAGCTCGCCCTGCTGTCGGGCCAGGTCGACTTCAATTTCGACAACCTTGCCACCGCCGCGCCCAACATCCGCGCCGGCAAGCTCAAGGCGATCGCCGTCACCACCGCGCGCCGCTCCCCGTCGCTACCCGAGGTACCGCCCGTTGCCGACACGCTCAAGGGCTTCGAGATCGACACCTGGTGGGGCCTGGTGGCGCCTGCGGCCACGCCGCGCGACGTTGTGCTCAAGCTGAACCAGGCCTTCGTCGCTGCGCTCAATTCGCCCGAGGCCAGGACCCGATTCGCAGCACTGTTCGCCGAGCCCGTGCCGACGACGCCCGAGGAGTTCGGCGCGTTCATGAAGTCGGAGCTGGCCAAGTACGAGAAGGTCGTCAAGGCCTCGGGCGCCAAGGTCGACTGACCCGGTCTGGGATGTCAGAGCATTTACATGCGCTGACATCCCACGTCCTACGTTCACCGGCCAGCCTGTCCGACAAGGCTTGCATACAACGGAAGCTACATTGGCTCTTCACCGCTTTCGACAAGCACAAGGAGCCTCTACATGACTTTCCAATCCCGCGCACGCACGCGTGCCAGCCTCGCCGCCCTCGCAGCCGCAGCAGCCCTGGGCGGCGTCGTCCTGCCCGCCACGGCGCAGTCCACCTACGGCACATCCGGTAGCGCCACGACATCGACCGCGCAGCCGCGCGCCCAGTTCCTCAGCTCGGGCTACATCGGCCTGAATCTCGGCCGCTCGCGCTACGACGCGAACTGCGGCAACGGCACCTTCGGTTGTGACCGCACCGACAACCTCGTCAATGTGTACAGCGGCTCGATGTTCAGCGACTACTTCGGCGCCGAAGTTGGCTACGTGGACTTCGGCGAGATGGCACGCGGCGGTGGCGACACGCGCGCCCAGGGCCTGAACTTCAGCCTGGTCGGCCGTGCGCCCGTGGCCACCTCGCTGAGCCTGATCGGCAAGCTGGGGACGACCTACGGCCGCACGCGCACGTCCGCCACGGCCGGCAGTGGCGTCGTGGCCGGCAACGAAAGCGGCTGGGGTCTGTCGTATGGTGTGGGCGTGAGCTACGACTTCACGCCGCGCATGTCGGCCGTGCTGTCGCTCGACAGCCATGACCTGAAGTTCGCCGGTTCGGGACGCGATTCGATCCGCACCACTTCGGTGGGTCTGCAATACCGCTTCTGACGTCGGCCAGGATGCGGTCAGGCGCCCGGCGTGCCTGACCGCGTCGTGAAGCTGCGCCGGCCCGGCGCACACTTCATTCGCCGAGGTAGGCGGCCCGCACCTTCGGGTCGTTGAGCATCTCGCGGGCGTCACCGGTCATGGTGACCAGGCCCGACTCCATCACATAGCCGCGGTCAGCAATGGCCAGCGCACGGCTGGCGTTCTGCTCGACCAGCAGGATGGTGACGCCTTGCGCGGACACGTCCTTCACCACCTCGAAGATCTTGTCGACCATGATCGGGCTCAGGCCCATCGACGGCTCGTCCAGCAGCAGCACCTTGGGGCGGCTCATGAGCGCGCGGCCCATGGCCAGCATCTGCTGCTCGCCGCCGGACATGGTGCCGGCCAGCTGGTCGCGCCGCTCCTTCAGGCGCGGGAAGATCGTGAACACCTTGTCCATGTCGGCCGCGATGCCCGCCTTGTCCTTGCGGATGTAGGCGCCCATCTGCAGGTTCTCGGTGATGGTCATGCGCGTGAAGACGCCGCGGCCTTCGGGCACCATCGCCAGCCCCTGCCTGACCAGGTCCCACGGGCCCTGGCCCTTGATGCTCTTGCCCAGGTACTCGATGTCGCCTTCATTGATCGGCAAGGTGCCGGTAATGGCCTTCATCGTGGTGGTCTTGCCGGCGCCGTTGGAGCCGATCAGCGAGACCAGCTCGCCCTCGCGCACCTCGAAGTCCGCGCCCTTGACGGCCTGGATGCCGCCATAGGCGACCTTGAGGCCCGAGACTTTCAGAAGCGTATCTGCCATGTTCTTGGTTCTCCTGAAATCTCAATGCCCGCCGGTGCCGAGGTAGGCCTCGATCACCTTCTCGTTCTTCTGCACGTCCTGCGGCGTGCCTTCGGCGATCTGCTTGCCGTAGTCGAGCACGGTGACGCGGTCGCACAGGCCCATGACCAGCTTGACGTCGTGCTCGATGAGCAGGATGGTCCGGTTGTCCTTGCGGATCTGGTCGATCAGTTCGCGCAGCTGCACCTTTTCGGTGGCATTCATGCCGGCCGCAGGCTCGTCCAGCGCGATGAGCTGCGGATCGGTCGCCAGGGCGCGTGCGATCTCCAGACGCCGCTGGTCGCCATAGCTCAGGGTGCGCGCCTTGTAGTCGGCGAACCGGCCGATGCCGACATAGTCGAGCAGCTCCTGCGCCCGTTTGGCAATCGCCTGCTCCTCCGCCGTGAACCTGGCCGTGCGGAAGATGGCGCCCAGCAGGCCCGAGCCCGTGCGGATGTGGCGCCCGACCATGACGTTCTCCAGCGCCGTCATCTCGGCGAAGAGGCGGATGTTCTGGAACGTGCGCGCGATGCCGGCCTTGGCGACTTCATGCACCGCACTGGGCTGGTAGGGCTTGCCGGCCAGCTCGAAGGTGCCGCTGTCCGGCGTGTAGAGGCCGGTGATGACGTTGAAGAAAGTCGTCTTGCCGGCGCCGTTGGGGCCGATCAGTCCGTAGACCTGGCCGCGCTCGATGGTGATGCCCACGTCGCTCAGCGCCTGCAGGCCGCCGAAACGCTTGGAAATGCCGGCGACCTTGAGAATGATGTCAGTCATGTCTGCTCCTTCTCCGGCGTTCAGGCCTTGGCCTGGAGCGACTTGCCGTGATCGGGCGCCGGCCACAGGCCGCGCGGACGCAACAGCATGACGATGATCATGGCCAGCGCGATGAGCAGCTGGCGCAGGATGGCGGAGTCGAGCCGGCCGTCGGTCATGGCCTGCAGCGGGCCCGCGACGTAGCGCAGCACCTCGGGCAGCGCCGCGAGCAGCACGGCGCCGAGCACCACACCCGGCAGATGGCCGATGCCGCCGAGCACGACCATGGCGACGATCATGACCGATTCCATGAGGCTGAACGACTCGGGCGACACGAAGCCCTGGAAGGCGCCGAACATCGCGCCCGAGACGCCGCCGAAGGTGGCGCCCATGCCGAAGGCCAGCAGCTTCATGTTGCGGGTGTTGATGCCCATGGCCTTGGCGGCGATCTCGTCCTCGCGGATGGCCATCCAGGCGCGGCCGATGCGCGAGACCTCCAGGCGATGACAGATGATCACACTGATGACCACGAGCGCGAGGAACAGGTAGTAGTACAGCGTGACCGAGGCGATCTCGAAGCTGCCGATCTCCAGCCGCTTGCCCAGGCTGAAGCCGAAGAAGCTGACCGAGTCGATCTGGTTGAGACCCTTGGGGCCGTTGGTGATGTTGACCGGGTGATCCAGGTTGTTGAGGAACACGCGGATGATCTCGCCGAAGCCCAGCGTCACGATGGCCAGGTAGTCGCCGCGCAGCTTGAGCGTCGGCGCCCCCAGCAGCATGCCGAAGAACCCGGCCACTGCGGCCGCCAGCGGGATCACCAGCCAGACCGAGGTGTGCAACCCGTCCGGGAACATGGCGGCGATGGCGGGGAAGGTGTCGGTGAGATGGGGCGACGCCAGCAGGCCGAACAGATAGGCACCGACGGCAAAGAACGCGACGAAGCCGAGGTCCAGCAGGCCGGCATAGCCCACCACGATGTTCAGGCCCAGGGCCAGCATGGTGTAGAGCAGCGCCGTGTCGGCGATGCGGACCCAGGCATTGCCGAAGCTCTGCAGGATCAGCGGCAGCACCAGCAGTGCCAGCGCGGCGATGACGTAGGTCAGTGTTTGCTTCTTCATGGTCGTCTCCTCGCTTCAGGCCCGGTCCGCCACACGTTCACCCAGCAGACCCGAAGGCCGCAGCGTGAGCACGAAGATCAGCACGATGAACGCGAAGATGTCGGTGTAGTGGCTGCCCAGGACGCCGCCGGTGAGCGCACCGATGTAGCCGGAGCCGATGGACTCGATCAGGCCCAGCAGGATGCCGCCCACCACCGCGCCGGCCAGGTTGCCGATGCCGCCGAAGACCGCAGCCGTGAAGGCCTTGAGGCCCGGCAGGAAGCCCATGGTGTGCTGGACCGTTCCGTAGTTGGACGCATACATGATCCCGGCCACGGTGGCCAGCACCGCGCCGATGATGAAGGTGGCCGAGATGACCATGTCGGGCTTGACGCCCATCAGCGCGGCGACGCGCGGATTCTCGGCCGTGGCGCGCATCGCGCGGCCCAGGCGCGTGTAGTTGACGAGGTACATGAGCACGGCCAGCGACACGGCGGTCAGGCACAGGATCATGATCTGCGTCGGCGTGATCACCGCCCCGCCGACATTGATGGGCGCGCTCGGCAGGAGCGTGGGATAGGGCTTGTAGTTGGGCTTCCAGATGATCATGGCCAGCGTCTGCAGCAGAATGGACATGCCGATGGCGGTGATCAGGGGCGCCAGCTTGGGACTGTTGCGCAGCGGCCGGTAGGCGATCTTCTCGATCGCGAAGTTCAGGGCCGCCGCCACCACGCAGGAGATGACCAGCGCGAGGATCAGGATGACCCAGCCCGGTGCACCCGGCATGGCCGACTGCATGACGCCGATGATGCTCCAGCTGGTCAGCGCGCCGACCATGAGCACCTCGCCGTGCGCGAAATTGATGAGGTTGATGATGCCGTACACCATGGTGTAGCCCAAGGCCACCAGGGCATACATGCTGCCGAGAACCAGACCGTTGATGATCTGCTGCAGCAGGATTTCCATATGACTTCTCCGTTTTGTGATCGGCACGCGAAGCGGCTGGCTTGTTGTTGTGTCGAAGCTGACACGCCTTGTGGGCAGCCGCCTCTCATCTAGCAAAAAACCCGCCAGTGTGGGTCGACCGCGGGTTTGTGGGCGAATTGTAGCCAAGCGTTCCTGAGGCAAAAGCCGGGGATGGACCCGTGTTTACCCTTGGCGCGACCGGCCGATGAACGGCTTTTCCGGCTGATTAGCTCCTCTGATGGTTCAGCTTTTTCAGTTCGCGGAGCTTATCGGCAATCCGGATCTCCAGGCCTCGTTCGACGGGCCGGTAGAACTCCGGCGCTTCCATGCCGGGCGGCAGGTAGTTCTCGCCCGCGGCGAAGCCACCATCCTCGTCGTGCGCGTAGCGGTAGCCCTTGCCGTAGTCGAGATCCTTCATGAGCCGCGTGGGCGCATTGCGAAGGTGCATGGGCACCGGCCGGGTGCCATCCTTCTTGACGAAGGCCTTGGCTTCGTTGAAGGCCTTGTAGACCGCGTTGGACTTGGGCGCGACGGCCAGATAGACCACGCACTGCGCCAGCGCCAGCTCGCCTTCGGGGGAGCCCAGGCGCTCATAGGTTTCTGCCGCATCCAGGGCAAGGCGCAGCGCGCGCGGATCGGCCAGGCCGATGTCCTCGCTGGCCATGCGTACCAGCCGCCGCGCCATGTAGCGCGGGTCGGCGCCGCCGTCGAGCATGCGCACGAACCAGTAGAGCGACGCATCCGGGTCGGAGCCGCGCACGGATTTGTGCAATGCGCTGATGGTGTCGTAGAACTGCTCGCCGCCCTTGTCGTAGCGGCGCATGCGCTCGCCCAGCACCTTGAGCAGCCAGGCGTCGCTCACCTCGGCCAGCTTTTCCTTGCCGGCGGCCACGGCGAGCGTCTCCAGCGTGTTGAGCAGGCGCCGCGCGTCGCCGTCGGCGTAGGCCAGCAGCCGCTCCAGGGCCGCCGGCTCGATGGGCGGGACGGCATCGATGGCCTGCGCCTTCGCCACGATTTGCTGCAGCTCCGCCTCGGACAAGGGCTGCAGCACGTAGACCGCAGCGCGCGACAGCAGGGCGGAATTGACTTCGAACGAGGGGTTCTCGGTGGTCGCGCCGATGAAGGTGAAGAGCCCGCTTTCAACGTGCGGCAGAAAGGCATCCTGCTGGCTCTTGTTGAAGCGATGGACTTCGTCGACGAAGACGATGGTGCGGCGTCCGGCGTCGGGCTCGCCGCCCTCGCCCAGCAGGCTGCCCTGCGCAATCTGCGCCTGCTCGACGGCCTCGCGGATGTCCTTGACGCCCCCCAGCACCGCGCTGATGGTGATGAAGCGGGCGTCGAAGGCATCGGCCATCAGCCGCGCGATCGTCGTCTTGCCGACGCCGGGCGGCCCCCAGAGGATGCAGCTGTGCGGCTGGCCCGACTCGAACGCGATGCGCAGCGGCATGCCTTCGCCGAGCAGGTGCTGCTGGCCGACGACCTCGCCCAGGTTCTTGGGCCGCAGCCGCTCTGCCAGGGGGGGATGGGAAGAAGTCGCCATGCGTCTATTGTGCCGCGCGCAATGCCGCGCGCAGACGCCGCGCGGCAGGCAGAGCCCCGGGCTTACTGCCGGATCACGTCGGCGCCGGGCGGCGGCTTGAACTGGAAGGCCTCGGCCGGCAGCGCCGGATTGAGCTCGAAACGCGTGAAGGTCAGCACTGAACGCTGACCGAAGCTGTCGAGGATCTCAAGCGACGCGAGATCGCTGCCCTTGAAGCCGATGCGCACGCTCTGGACCTGGCCGTCGCGCGCCTTGGGACTGGCAAGCACCCACTGCAGACCATCCTTGTCGGGCGCGGCCTGGAGGTTGAAGTCGGCCTGCAGCGCACGCAGGTCGGGCGCCGACGCGATCAGCGCGGCGGGCGTCGAGCCGAGCACGCCGGCCTGCTTGCGGGCCGTGACCTGGTTGAGGTCCACGTCATGCAGCCACAGCGTCTGGCCGTCGGCCACGATGGTCTGCTCGAACGGCTTCTTGTAGACAAACCGGAAGCGGCTCGGCCGCTGGAATTCGAAGGTCCCGCTCGAGCTCTTGCTGCGGGCCGCCTGGCCATCGCGTGCCGGTGCCGTGACCACCTGGGTGAAGTCGGCCCGGCCGGTGCGGGCGCCCTTGACGAAGGCTTCAAGGCTGTCGAGCCCGGTGGCGGCATGAACCGGGGCGACGAGCCCCACGAGCAGGCCCAGGATCAGGCCCCGGGGTGCGGCGCCTGCGAGGCGCGCAATACGTGCGGAGAGAAGATTCATGACAGGATCAGACACCAGAAGCGCCCGGTCGTTCCGTGCGCTGCCTCACTCGGCGCGCGCCGGCACCAGGATTTCACGCTGGCCGCTGCCGGACATGGCGCTCACGAGACCGGCCTTCTCCATGTCCTCGACGAGCCGCGCGGCACGGTTGTAGCCGATCTTCAAGTGTCTTTGCACGAGCGAAATGCTGGCTTTGCGGTTCTTGAGGACGACCTCGACGGCCTGGTCGTACATCGGATCCTTCTCGCCGGTGGCGCCGCCGGCACCGTCGCCGAGCAGATCGCCCTCGCCGTCCACGGTGCCGCCTTCGAGCACGCCCTCGACGTAGTTGGGCTCGCCCTGCTCCTTGAGGTAGGCCACGACACGGTGGACCTCGTCGTCGCTGACGAAGGCGCCGTGCACGCGTACAGGCAGTCCGGTGCCCGAGGGCATGTAGAGCATGTCGCCCATGCCCAGCAACGCTTCGGCACCCATCTGGTCGAGGATGGTGCGGCTGTCGATCTTGCTGGAGACCTGGAAGGAGATGCGGGTCGGGATGTTGGCCTTGATCAGGCCGGTGATCACGTCGACGCTCGGGCGCTGCGTCGCGAGGATGAGGTGGATGCCGGCGGCGCGCGCCTTTTGTGCCAGACGGGCGATGAGCTCCTCGATCTTCTTGCCGACGACCATCATGAGGTCGGCGAGTTCGTCGATGACGACGACGATGTGCGGCAGCCGCTCGAGCGGCTCGGGCGCCTCCGGCGTGAGGCTGAATGGGTTGGAGATGTGCTCGCCGCGGCCCTTGGCTTCGTCGATCTTGTGGTTGTAGCCCGCGAGGTTGCGCACGCCCAGCTTGCTCATGAGCTTGTAGCGCCGCTCCATCTCGGCAACACACCAGTTCAGGCCATGGGCTGCCTGGCGCATGTCGGTGACGACCGGAGCGAGCAGATGGGGAATGCCTTCGTAGACCGACATCTCCAGCATCTTGGGGTCGATCAGCAGCAGCCGCACATCGCGGGCCTCGGCCTTGTAGAGCAGGCTGAGGATCATCGCGTTGATGCCGACGGACTTGCCCGAGCCCGTGGTGCCGGCCACGAGCACGTGCGGCATCTTGGCCAGATCGGCCACGACCGCGTTGCCGCCGATGTCCTTGCCCAGGCCCATCGTGAGGAGCGACTTGGCCTCGTTGTAAGTCTGGGAGCCGAGGATCTCGCTGAGCTTGATCGACTGGCGCTTGGCGTTGGGCAGCTCCAGCGCCATGTAGTTCTTGCCAGGGATGGTTTCGACGACACGGATCGACACGAGACTCAGCGACCGCGCCAGGTCCTTGGCCAGGTTGACGATCTGGGCGCCCTTGACGCCGGTGGCGGGCTCGATCTCGTAGCGCGTGACCACCGGGCCGGGCGAGGCCATCACGACGCGCACCTCGACGCCGAAGTCCTTGAGCTTCTTCTCGATGAGGCGGCTGGTCATCTCCAGCGTCTCGGCCGACACCGTCTCCTGGCGACCTTGCGCGCCGTCCAGCAGGTCGACCTGCGGCAGCTTGCTGTCGGGCAGCTCCTGGAACAGCGGCTTCTGGCGTTCCTTGGCCACCCGCTCGCTCTTGGGCACGTCGGCCATCACCGGCTCGATCATCACCGGCGTGGGGTGGTGCTCCTCGATCTCGATGCGCTCTTCCAGCACGATCTCCTCGCGCTCGCGGGCGGCCTGCTGGCCGAAGGCCAGGTCCTGCGCGATCTCGCGCTTCTCGCGGCGCGACTGGATCAGTCCGTCGATGCGCTCGCCGATGCGCTCGGCCACATGACTCCAGGAAAAGCGGAACACCAGGGCTGCGCCCACCACCCCCAGCGCAATGAAAACGAGGGCCGAGCCATTGAAGCCGAGCCAGCGCATGCCGACAGGGCCGACGAGATAGCCGAGAACGCCGCCGGCATGGTCAGGCAAGGCCGCTTCGAGGCGGTACAGCCGCGTCCATTCGAGGCCCGTGCTCGCACTCAGCAGCAGCGCCAGGCCCAGCCAGAAGCCGGCCCGCCGCCCGCGCGAGGGGGCGTCGGTGGCAGGTGCAGCCAATGCCGTGTCGCTGCGAAGCCGCCGGGCGAGCGACGACAGCCAGGCGCGCACGCCTGCGGCGAAACACCACCACACCGAGAAGCCGAACAGGTAATAGCTGGCGTCGGCGATCCAGGCGCCCAGGCGCCCGCCTCCGTTGCGAACCGGCCCGCCCGCGCCAGAGGTCGACCAGGCCGGATCCAGAAGCGAGTGGGTGAGCAGCGCAAGCAGCCAGAAGGCCAGCGCCACGGCGCCCAGGATCAGGCCGAACTCCTGCGCGAACCGGCCTGCGCCACTGCGCGGTCCGGCGTCGCCAGGCGAGGGATTCAGGGTGTTGAGGGAGTAGGTCATGCGCCTCTTGGATGAGCCCCGAGCTTACCCGAAGACCACCCTGCCACCCCTGCGGCAAAGGCGCGGAAAGGCGCCGATCAGCCGAGGGTGGCCAGGCGATCCTTGACGATCATGGAGCCGTTCTCGCGCGTCTCGATGAAACCCCGCTCCTCCAGGTCCTTCATCACGCGGCTGACCATCTCGCGCGAGGCGCCGACCATCTTGGCGATGTCCTGGCGCGAAATCTTGTCGCGGATCAGCATCTGCCCGTCCTTGTCGGGCTGCGCCGCCTCCAGCAGCGAACGGGCGACCCGCCCATAGACGTCCATCAGGGCGAGCGACTCGATCTTGCGGTCAGCGTGGCGCAGGCGCTGCACCAGCCCCTTCATGACGGCGTAGGCCATCGAGCTGTTCTCCGGCAGGCAGCGCGCAAACTCGGTGCGACCGAGCACCAGCACGTCGGTCTGGACTTCGGCGCGCACCGTTGCCGAATGCGGCTCGTTGTCGATCAGGCTCATCTCGCCGATGTAGTCACCCGGCTGCATGGTGGCAAGAATGACCTCCCTGCCCCGGTTGTCGGACGTGATGACGCGGGCGCGCCCCGTCAGGACGATGAACAGCGCATTGGACTTCTTGCCCTGCTCGACGATGAGCTCGCCTCGCTTGAAGCGGCGCTTGATGATCGCCTCCGCAACCGCCTCCGCCTGCACGGACGTCAGCATCGCAAAGAGGGGAACGCGGCGCAACAACTCAAGATTCGACAACATCGACATCGCTAAAACCTCCAGGCTCCACCGGTTCTCGATGGATTCTTACAATCGCAGGGATTGAGAGCCGTGCGCCACAATCCCTGCGGATGGCTTGATACTGGCTTCTTCGTCCTGAACTGTACACCGAGCTGTGGCTTTTCCCACACAGACACCCATGTCAAACACTCAACACGCCAAAGTCCTGATCCTCGGCTCCGGCCCTGCGGGCTATTCCGCTGCCGTCTACGCGGCGCGCGCCAACCTCAATCCCGTGCTGATCACCGGCATCGCCCAGGGCGGCCAGCTCATGACGACGACCGAAGTGGACAACTGGCCCGCCGACGTGGACGGCGTGCAGGGACCTGAACTGATGGAGCGTTTCCAGCGCCATGCCGAGCGCTTCAAGACCCAGATCATCTTCGACCACATCAGTGCAGTCGACTTCAGCAAGCGCCCGTTCACGCTCAAGGGCGACAGCGGCGAGTACACCTGTGATGCACTGATCATCGCCACGGGCGCGTCGGCCAAGTACCTGGGCCTTCCGAGCGAGACGGCGTTCATGGGTCGGGGCGTCTCCGGCTGCGCCACCTGCGACGGCTTCTTCTACCGCGACCAGGACTGCTGCGTGATCGGCGGCGGCAATACCGCCGTCGAGGAAGCGCTGTACCTGTCGAACATCGCCAGCAAGGTCTACCTCGTGCACCGGCGCGACAAGTTCAAGGCCGAGGCCATCCTGATCGACAAGGTGATGGACAAGGTCAAGGCCGGCAAGATCGAGCTCAAGCTGTTCCAGACCCTCGACGAGGTGCTCGGCGACGCCAGCGGCGTGACCGGCGTTCGCCTGAAGGACACCCGCACCGGCGCCACCGAAGACCTGCACCTGAAGGGCTGTTTCATCGCGATCGGCCATGCACCCAACACCGAGATCTTCCAGGGACAGCTCACCATGGAAAACGGCTACATCGTCACGCAAAGCGGTCTCAAGGGCTTCGCCACGATGACGAGCGTGCCCGGCATTTTTGCGGCAGGCGACGTGCAGGACCACGTGTACCGCCAGGCCATCACCAGCGCCGGCACCGGCTGCATGGCGGCGCTCGACGCCCAGCGCTTCCTCGAACAGCAGGCCTGAAACTCGCGGCCTGTGCGTGGGACGAAAGCGCCTGCTCCGGAAAAGTCGTTATAATCCAAGGCTTTGCTGAATTCAGCCCCGGGCCGACTGGCTCAGGTCCGTGTTCACGCAGCATGGGTTACCGCCACCCTTCTGGCGAGGTGAGGCGCTCACGTCAGTGCGCGCTGTTTTGAAATATCGGAGTGTCCTCATGGCACGCGTATGTGAAGTCACGGGCAAGGGCCCGATGGTCGGGAACAACGTTTCCCACGCCAACAACAAGACCAAGCGCCGGTTCATGCCGAACCTGCAATACCGCCGTTTCTGGGTCGAGAGCGAAAACCGCTGGGTTCGCCTGCGGATCAGCAATGCAGGCCTGCGCCTGATCGACAAGAACGGCATCGACTCTGTGCTCGCCGACCTGCGCGCACGTGGCCAGGCTTAAGGAGATCCATCATGGCTAAAGGCGGACGCGAAAAAATCAAGCTGGAATCCACGGCCGGCACCGGTCACTTCTACACGACCGACAAGAACAAGAAGACGATGCCCGAGAAAATGGCGATCATGAAGTTCGATCCCAAGGCTCGCAAGCATGTCGAGTACAAGGAAATCAAGCTGAAGTAATTCGGCGCATCCGGTTTCCTGAACAAAATGCCGCCCTCCGGGCGGCATTTTTCTTTTCAGATCCTCATTTCATTGCAGGCCCTGGCGGACCTGCATCTCGCGGGCGATTCGCCCGAGTTCGCGGCAGGCCCAGTCCACCTCCGCCGAATGGGGCATGCCGCAGGCCAGCCGCAGAAAGCGCTCATAGCGGCCGGTATTGGAAAACAAGGGGCCTGGCGCGACGCGGATACCCTCGGCCAATGCCCGCTCGAACAGTTCCAGCGACGACAGGCCGGGCGGCAGTTCCAGCCACAGGCTCAGCCCGCCCGGCGGCAGCGTCATGCGCGTGCCGACCGGGAAATGCCTTGCAACGGCCTGGGCCATGCGTTCCCGCTGGGCCTTTAGCTGGATCTTGAGGCGCTGGAAGTGCCGGTCGAAGCCCGGCGCCGACACATGCCGGGCGGCGATCAACTGGCTCCAGGCCGGCACGCTGCGCGTCTGGGCCAGCTTGAGCATCTGCACGCGCGCATGCCAGCGTCCGGCATTGAGCCAGCCGAGCCGCAGGCCCGGCCCGAGGGTCTTGTTGAGCGACACACAGTAGATCACCTGGCCCGCGTCGTCCCACGCCTTGATCGGACGGGCGGGCTGCGCGGACTCCACGAAGAGGCCATAGGAGTCGTCCTCGATCAGCGCGAGATCGTGCTCGCGGCACAGCTCCAGCAGGCGAACCTTGTGCGAGTCCGGCATAACGGAGCCCTGAGGCGTCTGCAGATGCGGCACCACCACCACGGCCTTGAGCTGCGGCTGCGTGCGAATCGCCAGTTCCAGCGCTTCCAGCGACAGGCCGGTGCGCGCGCTGCCCGGAATCTCCAGCACGCGCAGCTTCTGCGCTTCCATGGCTTGCAACAGGCCGTAGTAGGTCGGCGACTCCGCCGCGACCATGTCACCCGGCTGAGCCACCGCACTGAGCGCCAGGCTCACCGCCTCCGAGTTCCCGGTGGTCGCCAGCACATCCTGAGGTGCGAGCCGCACGCCCGTCTCGACGGCGCGGCGCGCCATGACCGATTGGAACTCCGCATGCGTGCCCTGGATCGCCCGGTGCTGAACCAGGATCAGGGGGTCTTCGCGCAGCAGCGCCTGGGCAGCACGGTTCAGCGCCGCCGCGTCGAACAGCGTGGCCGCAGGCGTCGCACTGCCCAGGTCGACCCGGATCGCGGCGCGGCGGCCCTTTTCGATCACCATCGAGATCCGCTCGTTGATGCCGGCGAACTGGTTTTCGTCCAGGGGCAAAGGCGCCTTCAGGTCCTGCTCCGAACTCTCGGACAGTCGTGCGGCATCCGGCTGACGCACGAAATACCCCACACGGGCGCGCGCTTCGACGCAGCCCTCGGCCTCCAGGTGCCGCAGGGCCTGCAAGGCCGTCGACAGGCTCACCTGATGCCGGCTCATCAGCTCACGCACTGACGGCATGCGCGTTCCGACGGCCAGAGCACCCTGGCTCATGGCGCCTTGGTAATGCGCGGCGAGTTGCCGGTACAGAGGCAGGTCAGTGGACGGCATCATGGTGAACCTCTGGGTGCATGAACAGAATGATGCCGTAACCCGGCTGTATCGCAACAGATACAGGTCGGCACAGGATCCACCAGAACAGTGCCCAGGTATCTGCGCTGATGCGGGCCGCGACAGGCTGCCTGTGCCTGTGCCGACCGCGTCACGCGACCTAAGCTGAGGCCTCGTTCAACATCCTTCCCCGAGGCCCCTCATGTCCGACGACGAACGCACCCAGAAGCACCGGCTGCCCCCGGGCGGGACCCTGGTCCTGTCATTGCCCGAGGGTGCTGAACTGCATTGCACCAGCGGTCAGGCGATCCTCACCGGCACGCCGCAGATGACGGGCGACAGCCTGTGGGTTCCCGCGCGTCCCCTTCCTGCCGGCCAGTCCTGGCGTGCGGGACTGGCGGGGCCCGTCACGCTGCGCAACCCGCAAGCATCCCCTTGCCTGCTGACCGTGGAGAGGCCCTTCGCACAGGGCCAAGGCGAGCCCGCAAAACAAAACCGCCTGGCTGCTTTCGCAGACAGGCGGTGGAGCGGGCTATGGGCCGAGGCCCTTGCCTGCTGGATCAGGCGTGTGCCGAGCGCAGCTTCAGCGAAAACTCCCTGAGCGCCGCAACGCCGCTGGCCTCGGCCCGATGGCACCAGGCCTGCAGGTCGGCGGCCAGCTGCTGCTGGGACTGGGTGGTGCTGAGCCACATCTGCCGCAGTTCCTCGCGCATCACCACCATCTTGTCGAGCACGGGGTGCGCTGCGCGGGCCTGCTCCAGCTGGGGCACGGCCGCAGCCGGCACCTTGTCGGCGTCGCGATGCATCCATCGGTGCGCCGCCTTGAGGACTGACAAATCCTCCTTGCGGGCCTTGAGTAGCGCGATCTCGGCCTTGCAGGCACGGCGCATCTCGCGGGCATAGCCGGCCATCACTTCGTAGCGGTTGGCAATCAGGGCCTCCAGCGTCTTCTCGTCGGCCACCGGTTTGACCTCGCCCAGCTGAAGCTTCGGCGGCGTCTTCTTGACGGTGGCCCAGCCGATCTTGCGCAGCAGGCTGATGTAGACCCAGCCGATGTCGAACTCATACGGCTTGACGGAGAAGCGGGCCGACGTCGGATAGGTGTGATGGTTGTTGTGCAGTTCTTCGCCGCCGATCAGGATGCCGATCGGAGAGATGTTGGTGCTGGCGTCCGGCGCCTCGAAGTTGCGGTAACCCCAGTAATGGCCGATCCCGTTGATGATGCCGGCTGCCGTGATGGGAATCCACAGCATCTGCACGGCCCAGACGGCGGCGCCCCAGCCACCGAACAGCGCCAGGTCCAGCAGCAGCGTCAGGCCCACGCCCTGCCAGCTGTAGCGGCTGTAGAGGTTGCGCTCGATCCAGTCGTTGGGAGTTCCCAGGCCGAACTTGGCCAGGGTTTCCTTGTTCTTGGCTTCGGCGCGGTAGAGCTCGGAGCCTTGCCAGAACACCGTTTCGATGCCGCGCGTCTGCGGGCTGTGCGGGTCTTCTTCGGTCTCGCACTTGGCGTGGTGCTTGCGGTGGATGGCCACCCACTCCTTGGTCACCATGCCCGTGCCCAGCCAGAGCCAGAGGCGGAAGAAATGGGACGGGATGGGATGCAGGTCCATCGCACGGTGGGCCTGCGCCCGGTGCAGGAAGATCGTGACCGAGGCGATGGTCACGTGGGTCGTCGCCAGCGTGAACAGAACGATCTGCCACCAGGAGAGGTTCCAGAGCCCGTTTCCGATCCAGTCGATGACCGCGTGGAGGACGGCCCAGTCAGGTAGCAGCATGTTCAATACGTGTTTCTCAAAAAACTGATATGGCCTCGATCGGCCGGATATCCAGAGATTCTAGGCCCGGAGACCCTCAAATAGTTGATTTTTCACAACTTCACAAAGGACTCTGCGATAGCGACTGCTTACTTTCGTGTCCAGGCCGCGGCAAAGAATCCATCGGTGGCATGCCGGTGAGGCCACAGCCGCAGGCAGTTGCCGGATTCAGGAGCGTCGTGGCAGAGCGCGGCCGCCCCTTCAACGCCCAGCCCCGCCAGAACGCCGGCCACCGCCAACGGCGTGAAGTCGGGATGGCTGGCAGAGAACGCGGCGGCGATGGCCTCGTTTTCCTGCGGAAGAATGCTGCAGGTCGCGTACACCAGTCGAGCGCCCCGGGTGAGGAGCCGGGCGGCACACGCCAGGATGGCGGCCTGCTTCTGCGCCATTTCCTCGATCGCCTTCGGGCTCTGGCGCCACTTGAGGTCGGGATTGCGGCGCAAGGTGCCCAGGCCCGAACAGGGGGCGTCCACGAGCACGCGGTCGATCTTGCCTGCGAGCCGCTTGACCCGGTCATCGCGTTCGTGCGCGATCGCGGCAGGGTGGACGTTCGACAGGCCGCTGCGCGCCAGCCGCGGCTTGAGCGCATCGAGCCGATGAGCCGAGGTGTCGAATGCGTAGAGCCTTCCGGTGTTGCGCATGGTGGCGCCGATGGCCAGGGTCTTGCCGCCCGCGCCGGCACAGAAGTCAACGACCATCTCCCCGCGATGCGCATCCAGCAGAAGCGCCAGCAACTGCGAGCCTTCGTCCTGCACCTCGACGGCGCCGCGCGTGAACACGTCCATCTTGTTGAGCGCCGGCTTGCCTTCGACGCGCAGGCCCCACGGCGAATAGGGCGTCGGCGCAGCCGCGATGCCCGCGCCGCGCAGCTCGGTCTGGATCTGGGCCCGCTTGGCCTGCAGCATGTTCACGCGCAGGTCCAGCGGCGCGGGCTGGCTCAGGCTGTCGACCAGCACCCAGAAGTCCTTGGCCCCGAGCTGGGCCTTGAGCGGCTCCACCAGCCATTCCGGCAGGTTGTGGCGATGCATGTCGAGCAAGCCCGGGCCCGTGCCGGACGGCAGCACCGCGTCGCACGCGTCGAGCCAGCTCTTCTCGGCGTCGTTGAGCGCACTCTTGAGAAAGTCCCGCGGACCGTGGAAACCGAGGATGGCCAGGCGCCGCTCCTTCGGGCCACTGCCGCCCTGTGCCAGGGCTTCGAACAGGAGCTTGCGGCGCAGCACGGCATAGGCCGTCTCGGCCAGCGTGGCCCGCTCGCGCGGGCCGAAGGCATGGCGCGAGCGGTTGTCGCGAAAATAGTGCGACACCACCGCGTCGGCCGGGTGATCGAACTTGAGGGTCAGCTTGACGAGTTCCGCGCAGGCGTCAAGCAAGGCTTTAGGATGCATGGCTCCATTGTCCCACCCGGGCCCTTGACCTGACAGGCCATCCGTTCATGTCCCACCCCTCACCCTCCCCGTCCCCCGACGAAGACCTGCCCCCGCTGATCGAGACCCCGCCGGGCCTCTACCTCCACTACAAGGGCCTGCCCTATGAGGTGATCGGCACGGTGCGCCACAGCGAGACGCTGGAGCCGATGACGCTGTACCGCGCCCTGTACGGCGAACGCGGCCTGTGGGTGCGGCCGGCCGCGATGTTCAACGAAGAGGTGGTGATCGACGGCGTGAGGCGCAGGCGATTCGCGCCGCAGCCTGCCGCCGGCGCTCAGCCCGGCTGAAGCAGCGCCCGCACCGCCCGCGGGTAGATCAGATGTTCCTGGGTCTGCACCCGGGCCGCGAGGCTGTCGGGGGTGTCGCCCGGCACGATGGGCACCACGGCCTGCGCGAGGATCGGCCCATGGTCGAGTTCCGCAGTGACCCGGTGAACGGTCGCGCCCGCCACCTTGCAGCCGGCCTCGATGGCGCGCCGGTGGGTGTCGAGGCCCGTGAAGGCCGGCAGCAGCGAAGGATGGATGTTGATCAGCCGCCCGTCGTAATGCTGGACGAACGCCGGGGTCAGGATGCGCATGAAGCCGGCCAGCACCACGAGCGCGGGATCGTGGCGGTCAATCTCCTGCGCAAGTGCCGCATCGAACGCCTCGCGCGAAGCGTGGGCCTTGTGATCCACCACAGCCGTGGCGATGCCGGCCTGTTGTGCAAAGCCCAGGCCCGCAGCCGCCGGCCGGTTGCTGATGACCGCGGCCACGCGGGCGCCGAAGCGGCCCTTCCAGTCCTCCCTGTCGCAGGCCCGGACGATGGCCGCCATGTTGGAGCCCGTGCCCGAGATGAGAATCACGATGTTTTGCATGTTATTTTCAGGGGGCCGTGCGCCAGTGCCGGCCCCGAACGAACCACGGAATTATCACCTTGCGCATCCTCTCCCCGACCGAAATCCGCGTGCTGGGCACGCTGATGGAAAAAGCCCGCACCGTGCCGGACAGCTACCCGCTGACCCTCAACTCCCTCGTCGCAGGCTGCAATCAGAAGACCAGCCGTGACCCGCTGATGAATGTGACCGACGAGCAGGCCCAGCAGGCGCTCGATTCCCTCAAGCTGCTCAGCCTGGTGTTCGAGTCCAGCGGCAGCCGCGTCGCGCGCTGGGAGCACAACTTCCAGCGGGTGTATGGCGTGCCGGACCAGGCCGCCGCCCTGCTCGGGCTGCTGATGCTGCGCGGCCCCCAGACGGCTGGCGAGCTGCGCATCAACACCGAACGCTGGCACCGGTTTGCCGACATCTCGTCGGTGGAGGCGTTCCTCGATGAACTCCAGGAGCGCGCCGAGGACAAGGGCGGCCCGCTCGTCGTCAAGCTGCCGCGCACGCCCGGCATGCGCGAGCAACGCTGGGCGCATCTGCTCGGTGGTCCCGTCGAAGCGGCCACGGTCGCGGCCCAGACGCCCGCCTCGTTCGAGCCCGGCGTGGCCGAACTGGGTCACCTCCAGACCCGCATCCACCAGCTCGAAGGCGAGGTGGCCCTGCTGCGCGACACGGTGAAAAGACTCTGCGAAGAACTGGGTTTGTCACAACCCGGACAGCCATAATCGAACGATCGTGCTAAAAACTGCCGTCTGCATTGGAGACTCTCATGGATCTTGCATTTACCCCTGAAGAACAGCAATTCCGGGATGAGGTGCGTGCGTGGGTTCGCGCGAACCTGCCCGCCGACATCGAGCACAAGGTTCGCAACAGCCTGCGCCTGTCGAAGAACGACATGCAGCGCTGGGCCAAGATCCTGGGCAAGAAAGGCTGGCTCGGCTACGGTTGGCCCAAGGAGTTCGGCGGCCCCGGATGGAACGCCGTCCAGAAGCATCTGTTCGAGGAGGAATGCGCGCTGGCGGGCGCGCCGCGCATCATCCCGTTCGGGCCCGTCATGGTGGCCCCCGTCATCATGGCCTTCGGCTCGCCCGAGCAGCAAAAGCGCTTCCTGCCGGGCATCGCCAGCGGCGAAGTGTGGTGGAGCCAGGGCTACAGCGAACCCGGCTCGGGCTCGGACCTCGCCTCGCTCAAGACCCGCGCCGAGCGCAAGGGCGACAAGTACATCATCAACGGCCAGAAGACCTGGACCACGCTGGGCCAGTACGGCGACTGGATGTTCAACCTCGTGCGCACGTCGAACGACGGCAAGTCGCAGACCGGCATCAGCTTCATCGTGCTCGACATGAAATCCCCCGGCGTGACGGTACGTCCCATCCGCCTGCTCGACGGCGAATGCGAGGTCAACGAGGTGTTCTTCGACAACGTCGAGGTGCCCGCCGAGAACCTGATCGGCGAAGAGAACAAGGGCTGGACCTATGCCAAGCACCTGCTGAGCCACGAACGCACCAACATCGCCGACGTGAACCGGTCCAAGCGGGAACTGGAGCGGCTCAAGAAGATCGCCCAGGCCGAAGGCCTCTACGACGACCTGCGCTTCCGCGACGAGATCGCCCGGCTCGAAGTCGACGTGGTGGCGCTCGAAATGATGGTCCTTCGCGTGCTGTCGGCCGAGAAGTCCGGCAAGAACCCGCTGGACATCGCCGGCCTGCTCAAGATCCGCGGCAGCGAAATCCAGCAGCGCTATGCCGAGCTGATGATGCTGGCCGCCGGGCCGGCCAGCCTGCCGCTGATCCAGGAAGCCATGGATGCCGGCTGGCAGGGCGACCATGTGGGAGCGGCCTACGCCGCCCCGCTGGCCTCGACGTACTTCAACATGCGCAAGACCACCATCTACGGTGGCAGCAACGAGGTGCAGCGCAACATCGTGTCCCAGGTCGTTCTGGGCTGAGCAGGAGCTAGAAACATGGACTTCGATTTCAGCGACGATCAGCAATCCCTGCGCGACGCGGTGCGCAAATGGGTCGACAAGGGCTACAGCTTCGAGCGCCGCCGTGCCATCGTGGCGGCTGGCGGATTCGACCGCGGCGCCTACGGTGAACTGGCCGAACTCGGCCTGTGCGGCCTGTATGTGGCAGAAGACGATGGCGGCATGGGCTTCGGCCCGGTGGAAGCCATGGTGGCCATGGAAGAGCTGGGCCGCGGCATCGTGCTGGAGCCGCTGGCCCAGGCGCTCATTGCCGGCGGCCTGATCAGCGGCTATGCGCCCGCAGAACTCAAGTCGGCGTGGCTCGGCCGCATCGCCAGCGGCGAGGCGCTCGTGGTGCTGGCGCACCAGGAGCCCGGCGCGCGCTACCGCCTCTCGGCGGACAAGACGACGACCCGGGGGGGCGATGGCGCCTGGACGGTAAGCGGCAGCAAGACGGTCGTGGCAGCCGGTGACCAGGCGGACGCCTTCCTCGTGCCCGCCATGGCACACGGCCGCATGGCGCTCTTCCTCGTCGAGTCGGGTGCGGCGGGCGTCACCACGCGCGGCTATGGCACGCAGGACGGCAGCCGCGCTGCCGAGCTGACGCTGCGCGACGCACCGGCCACGCTCGTCACGCTGGACGGTCAGGCCGCGCTGGAGCATGGCGTGGACATCGGGATTGCGGCCGTCTGCGCCGAGGCAATCGGCGTCATGGACAAGACGCTGGAAGTCACGGCCGACTATATGAACACGCGCAAGCAGTTCGGCGTGCCCATCGCCACGTTCCAGGCGCTGCGTCACCGCATCGCCGACATGAAGATGCAGCTGGAGCTGGCCCGCTCGATGAGCTACTACGCCTCGCTCAAGCTCAACGCGCCGGCCGACGAGCGCCGCAGTGCGCTGGCGCGGGCCAAGTACCAGCTCGGCATGTCGATGCGCTTCATCGGCCAGCAGGCCGTGCAACTGCACGGCGGCATCGGCGTGACCGACGAATACATCGTCAGCCACTACTTCAGGAAGCTCACGCAGCTGGAGATGAGCTTCGGAGATACCCTGCACCACCTGGGCGAAGTCTCCGCCAGAATGCAGGACACGGCCGGCGTGTTTGCCTGACCGCGCGCCGCGGCCGCCGAGCCACAAGCCCGCAGCGCGCATCCGCCTGCGGGCTTTTTCACGATCGGAAGACAATGAAGCTGTACCGTCGCCAACTCCTCTCGCTGGCTGCCCTCTCGCTGGCAGGCTGCGCCACCAGCCCCTCCATGGACACTTTTCCTCCCATCGTCTTCGTGCACGGCAATGGCGACACGGCCGCCCTCTGGCTGACGACGATCTGGCGCTTCGAATCCAATGGCTGGCCCCGCGAGCGCCTGCACGCCATCGACATGCCCTACCCCCTGGCCCGCGACGATGACGGCAAGGCACAGCCCGGCCGCACCTCCACCGCCGAGCACATGGCCTTTCTGAAGGCCGAGGTGGACAAGGTGCTGCAGGCGACCGGCGCGACGCGCGTGGTCCTGGTGGGCAATTCGCGTGGCGGCAATGCGATCCGCAACTACATCCGCAACGGCGGCGGCGACCGCACGGTGAGCCACGCCATCCTCGGCGGCACACCCAACCACGGCATCTGGGCCGTCAAGGGCTTCCGCGAGGGCAACGAGTTCTCGGGAACCGGCCCCTTCCTGACCGCGCTCAACGCGCCGCGCAATGCCGCAGGCGACGAGGTGGACGCGCCGGTGAAATGGCTCACCCTGCGCTCGGACAACAACGACAAGTACGCCCAACCCGACGGCCAATGGATCGGCGCACGCGGCACCGCCACCAACGTGGGCTACGACAGCCCGGCGCTCAAGGGCGCGACGAACGTGGTGCTGCCGCGAGCCGACCATCGCGAGACCTCGTTCTCGCCAGCGGCGTTCGAGGCGACGTTCCGCTTCATCACCGGCCGCGCCCCGCAGACCACCGACATCCTGCCCCAGCAGCAGGTCGTTCTGCGCGGCAAGGTGACGGGGCTCGGCGTGGATCCGCTCGATCCGGCGTCCGGCAGCTTCGCCAACAACCTGCCCTTGCGAGGCGCGACGCTGGAGGTGTTCGCCACCGAACCGGCCACGGGCGCGCGCACCGGCGCCGCCCTGCTGCGTACGGCCCTCGGCGCCGATGGCCGGTGGGGGCCTCTGACGACCCGGCCCGATGCCTGCCTCGAGTTCGTCATCACGGCCGCCGGCTATGCCACGACGCACATCTACCGCAGTCCCTTTCCGAGGTCGAGCGAGGTGGTGAACCTGCGGCCCGAGCGCCTCGCACCGGCCGACCGCGCGGCGGGCGCGGTGGTGATCTTCACCCGGCCGCGCGGCTACTTCGACCCGGCGCGGGACCGGATGAGCCTCGACGGCAACGTGTCGCTGCCAGGCGTTCTGCCGGGCGCAGGCGTGTCGTCGTCGCGTCTGGTGCTGCCCGCCGTCAGCAACCGGACCGTTACGGGCATGTTCAACGGCGAAACCGTCGTCGGCCAGGCCTGGCCGGCCGACACAGGCCACATCGCAGTTCTGGAATTGCACGGTTGAGCTTGTGACGAATTTGCGCCCCGGTTGTGCAATAGTTCCCATGCAGGGGGCGACCGCGTTTGAACCGGTGCCGGCGACGCTGCCTGCGGTTGGAATCTGTTACATTTTTTGCTGATATTGACCGCCTTTGCCTGACGCTTCGACGAAACATGAACCGGCCACTGTCCATTCAGCAAGTTTTTCTGCAATGGCTTCTGCGCTGCGCCATCGCGCTCTCAGGTTTGATGTTCTCGGGGCAGGCGCTGGCCCTGGCCAGTTGTGACGCGACCACGGAGAACGTAGTCACCTTCGTCTTCGGCACGGCGCGATCCACCAACGCGAGCGGAGGCACGGGCACTTGGACTGCCGCCGCCCTCGGCCCCTTCAGTTTCCCTGTCGGCACGACGACGGCCGGTGGCATCACGGCCAACACCATCACGTTCCAGGCCTCGATCGACGCGACCGTCGCGTGGGCTGCGCCGGGCGGCACCGCGCCCAACTCGCCACGTCTGGCGACCTACGGCAACATCGCCAACAACCTGACCCTCACCATGGACGCGCCGACCACCAGCATCGGCACCCATCTGTCCCTCACGTTCAATCGCCCGATGGACAAGGTGGAGTTCGTCATGACCGACGTGGACTACTCTGGCGGCGCCTGGCAGGACATTCTCCGGATCACCGGGTATCTCAACGGGAATGCGGTCGTCGCTCCCACGTTCACGCCCCAGCTCGCAGGGCAGCAGACCATCACGCTCAATACCCCCACGCCGGGAACCACCGAGGCCATCGCGCGGGCAGCAGGAGGCAACTGCGCCACCAACAGCGCCAACTGCAACATCACCGTGTCGTTCGCGAATCCGATCGACTCCCTGCGCATCGACTTCGTCGGCGGGCCGGACGTTGCCAACCCCGCCTCGCAGGTCGTGGGCTTTCAGAACTTTTCCTACTGCGTTCCAAAGCGGGATCTGTATCTGGTCAAGACGGACTCACCCGCCACGTTCAATGCGGGAGGAACGGGCACCTACCTCCTGACGATCACCAACCAGGGCGGGACCCAGACCCTCGTGACGCCTGCTGCGAGCCGGATGCAGGTGCAGGACATTCTTCCCCAGGGACTGACGTTCATCAATCCGCAGGCACCCGGCGGCGGTTGGACCTGTGCGCTTTCGACTACCAGCGCAACGAATGACACCGTGCTGTGCGACCGAAGCACCGCCTTGGCCAATGGGGCCAGCACGGTCTTGACTCTCACTGTGTCCATCAGTCCGGCCATCACGGCGACCTCGGTAGACAACCGGGCCAAGGTCTTTGGCGGGGGCGACCCGAACAAGGCCACCGTCACGTCGACCAATGCAGCCGGTGTCAACGGCTGCACGGCCACCAGTGAAGGCTGGGATGGGGGCGGTTCCGCCTATGCCAGTGGGGCGGCAACCAACGCAGGCTGCGGCTTCGAAACGACCGCGATCTTCAAGCCTTCCGCCCTGCTCTCCATCACCAAGACCAACGGCGTCACTTCCAAGGTGGCAGGCAGCACAGGGAACTACGTCATCACGGTGGTCAATTCCGGCCCCGACCCGGCGCCGGGAACCATCGTCCAGGATCCCGCTGTGCCAGGCCTGAACTGCACCGCCATCAACTTCTCGACCAATCCGGCCGGTGGCGCAGTCACGCCCACCCTCACGGTCAATGCGTTCCAGTCCACCGGGGTTGCGATCACGCCGACCTTCCCCGCCAACTCGACCGCGACCTTCACGCTCACCTGCGGCGTAACTGCGACCGGGCAGTAGTCGAGCTGCGGAGAGCGATGCCGGTCACGGCATCGATGGCGCAGCCCTGGCGCAGCCCGCCACTTCCGGGCTGCAAGACTCCGCAGTCTCTCAGCAATGCAGCCGCGACGTTTTCGGCAAATGCGCCATCAGAAACTCCATCTGGTCCGCCAGGATGCGGCGGTTGCGCAGGATGAAGTCCTCCCACAGGCTGGGCACGTAGGGCGCGTACAGCAGCGGCATGCGGGCCTGCTCGGGGGTGCGGCTGCTCTTGCGGTGGTTGCAGGCGCGGCAGGCCGTCACGACGTTCATCCAGCTGTCCACGCCGTTCTGGGCGAACGGGATGATGTGTTCGCGCGTGAGCTCTTCCTCGTGGAAATGCTGGCCGCAGTAGGCACAGACGTTGCGGTCGCGCGCGAAGAGCTTGCCGTTGGTCAGGCCGGGCTTGAGATCGAAGGGATTGATGTTGGGCACGCCCTTGGTGCCGATGATGCTGTTGACGCGGATGACCGACTGCTCGCCGGTGACGGCGTTGTGGCCGCCGCGAAAGACCGCCACATCCGCACCGACCTCCCAGCGCACCTCGCCGGCGGCATAGTGGAGCACGGCCTGCTCCAGGGAAATCCACGACTGGGGCAGCCCCTGGGCTGACAGCTTCAAGACCTTCAAAACACGCCTCCTGCAGTTGAGTGATCAAACACCGGACCGGGAACGCAAACGTCTTTCACCTCGATGCAGCACAATATACCCTGATTTTGTGACAAACCGGCGGCGCGCGCCCATTCCATCAGCGCGATCTGCTATCAAAAAGATACCAAACGCGGCCCGCCATGCGTGTATTCAGAGGCTTCCACCAACCCGGCATCGCGCCCGCCTGTGCCCTGACCATCGGCAACTTCGACGGCGTCCACCGGGGCCACCAGGCCATGCTGGCCCTCCTGCGCAGCGAGGCGCAGCACCGGGGCGTGCCCACCTGCGTCATGACCTTCGAGCCGCACCCGCGAGACTACTTCGCGGCCGTCCAGCGCAAGCCCGAACTCGCGCCGGCCCGCATCGCCACGCTGCGCGACAAGCTCTCCGAGCTGGCCGCCTGCGGCGTCGACCAGTGCATCGTTCTGCCCTTCGATGCTCGGCTGTCGTCGCAGCCGCCGCAGGCGTTCATCGAGGACGTGCTGGTGCGCGGGCTGGGCGTGCGCTATGTGCTGGTGGGCGACGACTTCCGCTTCGGCGCCCGGCGCGCCGGTGACTACGCCATGCTCGACGCCTTCGGCGCGAATCTGGGCTTCGACGTGGCGCGTATGAACAGCTACGAGGTGCATGGCCTGCGCGTGTCCAGCTCCGCCGTGCGCGAGGCCCTGAGCCAGGGCCGCATGCAGGACGCCGCAAGGCTGCTGGGCCGGCCCTACAGCATCAGCGGCCACGTGGTGCATGGCCGCAAGCTCGGGCGCGACCTCGGATTCCGCACGCTCAACCTGCGCTTTTCCCACTGGAAGCCTGCCGCCAGCGGCATCTTCGCGGTCCACGTCCATGGGCTTGACGGCAAGCCGCTGGCCGGCGTCGCCAACCTCGGCGTGCGGCCTTCGCTGGACGAAAACGACGTCAACGGGGGGCGCGTCCTGCTGGAGACCTACTGCCTCGACTGGCCCGCCTCGCTCGGGGCCGATGGGGGCTACGGTAAAATCATCCGCGTGGAACTGCTTCATAAACTGCACGACGAGCTCAAGTACGACGGCCTGGACGCCCTGAAGGCGGGCATCGCCAAGGACTGTGCGGACGCGCGGGCGTGGTTTGCATCCACGCATCGCCAGACCACCCGCGACCGAATTTGACGCGGTGTGTCATCGCGCAGGCCCGGCCTGCCGCGATCCATGCCATCCCCGCTTCGCGAGCCCCGGTCCACCGCGCCAGGGCGTCCCCCTCACGTACCGCATTCCTGGCATCGACATGACCGATCAGACGACTCCCGAATCCGCCGCCAAGACCGACTACCGGTCGACGCTGAACCTCCCCGACACGCCCTTCCCGATGCGCGGCGACCTGCCCAAACGCGAGCCCGGCTGGGTCAAGGAGTGGGACGACAAGGGCCTGTACAAGCGCCTGCGCGACGCCCGCGCCGGCAGGCCGAAGTTCGTGCTGCACGACGGCCCGCCCTACGCCAACGGCCAGATCCACATGGGTCACGCGGTCAACAAGATCCTCAAGGACATGATCGTCAAGGCGCGCCAGCTCAAGGGCCTGGACGCCATCTATGTGCCCGGCTGGGACTGCCACGGCCTGCCGATCGAAAACCAGATCGAGAAAACCTTCGGTCGCAACCTGAGCCGCGACGAGGTCCAGGCCAGGAGCCGCGCCTACGCCACCGAGCAGATCGCGCTGCAGAAGGCCGACTTCAAGCGCCTGGGTGTGCTCGGCGAATGGGACAACCCCTACCTCACGATGAACTTCGCCAACGAGGCCGACGAGATCCGCGCCCTCAAGCGGATCATCGAGCGCGGCTTCGTCTACCGCGGCCTCAAGCCGGTGTACTGGTGCTTCGACTGCGGCTCCTCGCTGGCGGAGTTCGAGATCGAGTACGCCGACAAGAAGTCGCAGACGCTGGACGTCGGCTTTGCCGCGAACGACCCGGCCCGGCTGGCGCAGGCGTTCGGGCTGCCGGCGCTGCCCAAGGCGCAGGACGCCTTCGCCGTGATCTGGACGACCACCGCGTGGACCATCCCGGCCAACCAGGCGCTCAACCTCAATCCCGACATCGTCTATGCGCTGGTGGATACGCCGCGCGGCTACCTGGTGCTGGCCGAAGTGCTGGTCGACAAGTGCCTGGCGCGCTACGGCATCCCGGGCGAGGTGGTCGCCACCACGGCCGGCAAGGCGCTCGCAGGCCTGGAGTTCCGGCATCCGCTGTACGACGTCGATGCCGGCTACCGGCGCCTCTCGCCCGTGTACCTCGCCGACTACGCCACGGCCGACGACGGCACCGGCATCGTCCACTCGTCGCCCGCCTATGGCCTGGACGACTTCAACAGCTGCGTCGCGCACGGCCTGGCCTATGACGACATCCTCAATCCGGTGCAGGGCAACGGCGCCTATGCGGCCGACTTCCCGCTGTTCGGCGGACTGAACATCTGGAAGGCCGTGCCGCAGATCATCGAGACGCTGCGGGCCGCCGGCCGCCTGTTCACCACCGAAGGCATCACCCACAGCTATCCGCATTGCTGGCGCCACAAGACGCCGGTGATCTACCGCGCCGCCGCGCAGTGGTTCGTGCGCATGGACGAGGGCGAAGGCGTCTTCACGAAGGACAAGGCGGCCAAGACGCTGCGCCAGCTCGCGCTCGACGCGATCGAGCAGACCAGCTTCTACCCGGAAAACGGCAAGGTCCGCCTGCGCGACATGATCGCCGGCCGGCCCGACTGGTGCATCAGCCGCCAGCGCTCCTGGGGCGTGCCCCTGCCCTTCTTCATCCACAAGGACACGGGCGAGCTGCACCCGCGCACCATGGAACTGATCGATGTGGCCGCCGACATGGTCGAGAAGGGCGGCATCGAAGCCTGGAGCAAGGCCAGCGCCGAGTCGCTGATCGGCGCGGACGCCGCGCAGTACACCAAGAGCAACGACATCCTCGACGTCTGGTTCGACTCCGGCACCACCCACTACACCGTGCTGCGCCGCAGCCACGCGGCGCAGTCGACCTGGCCGGCCGATCTGTACCTCGAGGGCCATGACCAGCACCGCGGCTGGTTCCACAGCTCCCTGCTCACCGCCTGCGCAATGTACGACGCCGCGCCCTACAAGGGCCTGCTGACCCACGGCTTCACCGTGGACGCGCAGGGCCGCAAGATGAGCAAGTCGCTGGGCAATGGCGTGGACCCGCAGGAGACCAGCAAGAAGCTCGGCGCCGAGATCATCCGGCTGTGGGTGGCCGCGAGCGACTATTCCGGCGACATCGCGGGCGACGACAAGATCCTGGCCCGCGTGGTGGACGGCTACCGCCGCATTCGCAACACGCTGCGCTTCCTGCTGGCCAACACCAGCGACTTCGACATCGCAAAGGACGCGGTGGCCGACGCCGAGCTGCTGGAGATCGACCGCTGGGCGCTGTCGCGTGCTGCCGAGTTCCAGGCCGAGGTGCTGGCCCACTACGAGGTCTACGAGTTCCATCCGGTGGTCGCCAAGCTGCAGGTGTTCTGCTCGGAGGACCTGGGCGCCTTCTACCTGGACATCCTCAAGGACCGCCTCTACACCACGGCGCCGAAGTCCCTGGCGCGGCGCAGCGCGCAGACGGCGTTGTGGCGGATCACGCACGCCATGCTGCGCTGGATGGCGCCGTTCCTGAGCTTCACCGCGGAAGAGGCGTGGAAGGTGTTCGGCGATTCGGAGTCGATCTTCCTGGAGACCTATGCCGAGCTCGGCTCGCCCGATGCGGCGCTGCTCGCCAAGTGGGCCCGCATCCGCGAGATCCGCGACCTGGCCAACAAGGACATCGAGGCCCTGCGCGCCGATGGCAAGCTCGGCTCCTCGCTGCAGGCCAACCTGACCCTGCAGGCGTCCGGTGACGACCTCGCGCTGCTCGCCAGCCTGGCCGACGACCTGAAGTTCGTGTTCATCACCTCGCAGGCGACGCTCATGCCAGGGGACGAGCTGGCGGTCCGCACGGCGCCCAGCACGTCGCCCAAGTGCGAGCGCTGCTGGCACTGGCGCGACGACGTCGGCCATGACGCCGCCCACCCCACCCTCTGCGGCCGCTGCACGAGCAACCTGTTCGGTGCCGGCGAAGCCAGAAAGTTCGCCTGATGGCCTACAAGAATTCGTCGGGCGGCGGCATGCTGCCGTGGCTGGCCCTGGCGCTGATCATCCTGATCGCCGACCAGTTCACCAAGGTGCTGATCCTCGGCTACTACCGGCTGGGCGACAGCACCTATGTGACCAGCTTCTTCAACATCGTGCGGGCTCACAACACCGGTGCGGCGTTCTCGTTCCTCGCCGACGCGGCAGGCTGGCAGCGCTGGTTCTTCACCGGCATCGGCGTGGCGGCGGCGCTGTTCATCCTCTGGATGCTCAAGTCGCATGCGGGGCAGAAGCTGTTCGCCTTCGCGCTGGCCTGCATCCTGGGCGGCGCCGTCGGCAACGTGATCGACCGCCTGCTGCACGGCTATGTGGTGGACTTCCTCGACTTCCATCTGGGTGGGCGGCACTTTCCCGCCTTCAACATCGCCGACAGTGCCATCACCGTCGGAGCGGCCTGCCTCATCCTCGACGAACTGCTGCGCGTGCGGCGGGGCCGCTGAAGCGCCCATGCCTCCCGTGTGGGCAGGCTCAATTTTGCTGCGTCGCAGCAGGCGTATAGTGGGCGCCTGATCCGATGAAGCATCTGTTGAATCTGTTGGCAGCCATCGCGCTGCTTGTCTGGGGCACCCATCTCGTCCGCACGGGCATTCTGCGCGTGTTCGGAGCCAATCTGCGCGACGTGCTCGCGCGCAGCATCAACAACCGCTATGCCGCCGCGATCTCCGGCATCGGCGTCACGGCGCTGGTGCAGTCGAGCACCGCGACCGCCCTGATCGTGTCGTCCTTCGTGGGCCAGGGCCTGATCGCGCTGCCGCTCGCGCTGGCGGTCATGCTCGGTGCCGACGTCGGTACCAGCCTGATGGCGGTGGTGTTCTCGTTCGACCTGTCCTGGCTGTCGCCGCTGTTCATCTTTGTCGGTGTCGTCCTGTTCATCGCCCGGCAGGACGGCAATGTCGGCCGGATCGGCCGCGTGCTGATCGGCCTCGGCCTGATGCTGCTGGCCCTGCGGCTGGTCACGGCCTCGACCGGTGTGCTGACCGAGTCGCCCGCCGTGCGCGCCCTCCTGGCCTCGCTCAGCAGCGATCTGCTGCTCGAAATCACCATGGGCGCGGTGCTCGCCGTCGTCTCGTACTCCAGCCTGGCCATCGTGCTGCTCACGGCGACGCTGGCGGCTTCCGCCGTCATTCCGCTGGACGTGGCCCTTGGTCTCGTGCTGGGCGCCAATCTGGGCAGCGGCCTGCTGGCGGTGCTGACCACCGCCAAGTCCGCCGTCGAGGTGCGCCAGGTGCCGCTCGGCAACCTCGTGTTCAAGATCCTTGGGGCGATCCTGGCCGCGCCGCTGATCGGCCTGTGGCTGCGCCATGCCAGGCCCTGGCTCGGCGAGCCGGCGCTCGTCGTGGTGATGTTCCACCTTGCCTTCAACGTGGCGGTGGGCGTGCTGTTCATCGGCATCACCCAGGTGGTGGCCCGCTGGGTGGAGCGGATGCTGCCGCTGCCCGACAAGACCACCGTGAGCGGGCGCCCGCACCACCTCGACCCCTCGGCCCTGGCGACGCCCTCGCTGGCGATCTCCTGCGCAGCCCGCGAGGCACTGCATCAGGCCGACATCGTCGAGACCATGCTGCGCGGCATCCTCAACGTCATCCGCAACAACGACCTCAAGCTGGCCGAAGACCTGCGCAAGATGGACGATACGGTGGACGAGCTGTACTCGGCCATCAAGTACTACCTCACCAAGATTTCGCGCGAGGCCCTGGCCGAGGAGGAAAGCCGCCGCTGGACCGACATCATCAGCTTCACCATCAACATGGAGCAGATCGGCGACATCATCGAGCGCGTGATCATCGACATCGAGGACAAGAAGATCAAGAAGGGCCGCAACTTCTCCGAAGCCGGCATGGCCGAGATCTGCGAGCTGCATGCCCGGCTGCTCGACAACCTGCGCCTTGGCATGAGCGTGTTCCTCAACGGCACGGTGCGCGATGCGCAGAAACTGCTCGAAGAAAAGGCGCGCTTTCGCGACCTCGAGCGCGAGTACGCCGCCACCCATCTGGCGCGCCTGTCCGGCAACACGGTCCAGAGCATCGAGACCAGCTCGCTGCACATTGACCTGATCAGCGACCTCAAGCGCATCAACTCGCATATCTGCTCGATCGCCTACCCGATCCTCGACTCCGCAGGCGCGCTCGCGCCGAGCCGGCTGCGGCAGCCGGCGCTCATCGACAAGGTGTGACGGACGCCGTCGCGGACTCTCGGGTGAATCTCGCGGGTGAAGAATGCAAGAACGAGCGTGATCGGTCGGCCGATGGGGCCGGGCAAGGGGCAACAAGCGTGCTGCAGCCACGGGCCCGCAGAAACTGCCGCTCAAACATCGCTGCGCTTGCTGACCCGTACTCGGCTCAGCCCGTCTTCTGCTCGACCTTGCTGCGCTCGCGCATGCAGAAGTCCACGAGCGCATCGATCTCCATCGACTTGTCGAACACCGCGTCGGCGCCCAACTGGGCGCAGCGCCAGCGAATGTCGTCGGTGGCGTGGTTGCTGAGCACCACCATCTTCTGCTGGGGTTGCCGGTAGCGACAGGCTTCAAGAATGTTCAGGCCACTGCCTTCGCGCAGGAACAGGTCGACGATGGCAAGGTCCCAGTAGTCGCTGTTGGCCGCCAGCCAGTGGCGGCCTTCGGCTTCGGTCTCGGCTGCGCCGACGGGCTCGACCAGGGCCAGTTCGGTGAGCGTGGCAAACAGGTTCTCCCGGATCGTTGGACTGTCTTCGACGATGTAGGCTCGGAATTTCATGGCAATTTCCCCGGAGTGTGGGCGAAAGCGGTGTCCGCTGTCCGAAACAAAGCGTATCCAGGGCCACCGTCCGCAATGATGAAATTCTGCCGACCGATGCGGCGAGCCGGTGCAGGGGCCTGCCCCGGCAAAATGTAGGAGAAGGTCTTCATTCCGTACGGAAGGGCTCTGTCACCCGGCTCCCGAGGATCGGCGTGCGGTCTGTGCGCTGAGCGTGCGATCCATGCGCACCTTCCGTGAGCCAGCCCTGGCCCGGCGGCGTGCCTGCGCCTAGAGCGCGTCGCAGAGAATGAGGGCCGCCTCGGCGGTGAATTCCCCGCGCTGCATCTGCCGCGCCACGTCGTCGAGGTGAACGAGTTCGAAACGCTCGACTTCGCCGTCCTGGTTCTGCGGGGACAGGCCGTCGGGCACGCGACAACGAAACCAGTCGATGTGCTCGATCACGTAGCCCGCGCCCCCACCGTCTGCAGCCGGCCGGCGCGTCGTGATGCGGCCGCCCCAGTGCACCTCATGCAGGTTCGACAGCACGAGTCCGGCCTCTTCCCAGGTCTCGCGCTCGAGCGCGGACTCCAGCGTGTCGGCGGCCGACACCATGCCCCCCATGAGCGTGTCCCAGAGCCCCGGGTCGTTGGCCTTGGTGAAGGCGCGCTGCTGCAGCCAGGTGCGGCCGTCCGGCGCCACACCCACCAGGTGCACTGCATGGGTCGTGATGCCCAGGCAACGGATCACGGCGCGCTCGACCGTCGCGACGCGCACGCCCTTCTGGTCCGGCACGGCGAGTTGCTCGTCTCGCCACGCGTGGGCGAGGCCCGCGTCCCGCAGCGCGTGCGCCAGCAGGTGCAGGCTGGCCGTGGGATCGCCGGCCAGCCACCACCCTTCCTCACCGGCATCGCGCAGCAGTCGCTGGCCGTCCGGCAGCGTCATGCCCGCCAGCGGGCCGAGGAAGCCGGGCTCGACCGAACCGATGACGGCACCGCCCGCAGCCAGCCGAAGCGGCACGCGGGGCCGCAAGGGCGCCTGGTCCGCCCCCGCGCGCAATGCGGCCAGCCAGGCCGGATCGACCCGCTGCCGCATCACAGCGTGATGAGCGTGCTGCCGGTGGTCTTGCGCGCCTCGAGGTCGCGGTGGGCCTGCTGCACGTCCTCGAGCGGGTAGCGCTGGCCGATGTGAATCCTGACCTTGCCGCTGGCGACCACGTCGAACAGGTCGTCGGCCATGGCTTGCGTGGCCTCGCGCGTGGCGATGTGGGTGAACAGCGTCTGGCGGGTCACGTAGATCGATCCCTTGGTGCCGAGCAGTCCGGGGGCGAACGGCGCCGGCGGGCCGGAGGAGTTGCCAAAGCTCGCCATCAGTCCGAAGGGCGACAGGCAGTCCAGCGACTTGTCCCAGGTGTCCTTGCCGACGGAGTCGTACACCACCTTCACGCCTCGGCCTGCGGTGATGTCCTTGACGCGTGCGAGAAAGTCCTCGGTCGCGTAGTTGATGACGTGGGCGGCGCCGTTCTCGCGGGCGAGCGCACACTTGGCGTCGGAGCCGGCGGTGCCGATCAGCTGCAGGCCGAGCGCGCGGGCCCACTGGCAGGCGATCAGGCCCACGCCGCCGGCCGCGGCATGGAACAGCACGAAGTCGCCTTCCCTGAGGCCGCCCTGCGGCAGCGTCTTCTTGAGCAGGTACTGTGCCGTCAATCCCTTGAGCATCATCGAGGCGGCGGTGTCGAAGCTGATGGCGTCGGGCAGCTTGCAGACGCACCGGGCCGGCATGACGCGGACCTCGCAATAGCTGCCGGGCGGCTGGCTGGCGTAGGCGGCGCGGTCGCCGGCCTGCAGATGGGTCACGCCTTCACCCACGGCCTCGACGATGCCTGCGCCTTCCATGCCCAGTTGCAGCGGCATGGGAAACGAATAGAGGCCCGTGCGCTGGTAGACGTCGATGAAATTCAGGCCGATGGCCTTGTGGCGGATGCGGATCTCCCCCGGCCCGGGATCACCGACCTGGACGTCGACGATCTTCAGTTCTTCCGGCCCGCCGTTGCGGTCGATGCGGACTGCTCTGCTCATGTGCCTATCTCCTGTTGTGATGCTCGGTTTTTCACCGGATCACATCGTGCCACCAAACCCGAAAGCCTGCCTGCGATGCGTTAAAGTCCGGCGATGCAATTCCTCGACCTGGCCCCGCCCTACCGCCTCGTCTTCGGCCGCCACGGGCCTTGCCTCGTCAACACCGCCGACGTCTACGTCGGGCAGGCAATCGCGTTCTACGGCGAGTACGGCGAGCTGGAAATGGCTTTCATGCGCCAACTCCTGCAGCCCGGGCGCGACGTGGTCGAGGTCGGCGCCAACATCGGCTCGCACACCGTCCCTCTGGCCCGTGCGGCCGAAGCCATGGGCCGGCGCCTGCTGGCCATCGAGCCGCAGCCCGTGCTGTTCCAGAACATGTGCGCCAACGTGGCGCTCGGCCGCCTGCTGAACGTGCAGGCCGAGAACTGTGCCTGCGCCGCCCAGCCAGGCTGGCTGAGCTTCGCGCCGCAGGACTACACACGCATCGGCAACTTCGGCGGCGTGGCGATGGAGGCCGGCCCCCAGGCGTCCGATGGCCATCAGCGGGTGCGCAGCGTGCCGCTCGACGATCTGGTCGACGACAGCTGGGACGTCGGCCTGCTCAAGATCGACGTCGAGGGCTTCGAGCAGGAGGTGCTTGAGGGCGCGCGCCGCACGATCGCGCGCCACCAGCCCTACATCTACATCGAGAACGACCGCGTCGAGAAGTCACGCGCGCTGATCGAATGGCTCTGGTCGGTGAACTACAAGATGTGGTTCCATCTGCCTGCCCTGTTCAACCCCGACAACTTCGCGGGCAACAGCGACAACCGCTACGGCAATCTCATTTCGGTCAACATGCTGGCCGTGCCGGCCACCACCACCGTGAACCTCGGCCCGCCCCTGACGGACGCCGGCTTCCATCCGCTGGCACGCTGAGCGCGCCCGCCCCTCCACCATCTGCGGTGCGCAAGCTGCGCCTTCGATGCCTGCCGCATTGCACTCTTTCCGATGAACCCCCGCCTCACGCCTTCGACCGTCCTGCTGCTGCTCCTGCCGCCGATCCTGTGGGCGGGCAATGCAGTCGTCGGCCGCATGGTCGCGCCTCTGGTGCCGCCGGCGACGCTGAACTTCCTGCGCTGGCTGCTGGCCGGCTTATTGTTGCTGCCGATGGCCGGCTGGCTGCTGCGCCCCGGCAGCGGCCTGGTCACGCACTGGCGCCGCTTTGCCCTGCTGGGCCTGCTGGGCGTCGGGCTCTACAACGCGCTGCAGTACCTGGCCCTCAAGACGTCCACGCCGATCAACGTGACGCTGGTCGCCTCCAGCATGCCGGTGTTCATGCTGGTGCTGGGCGCGCTCTTCTTCGGGCAGACCATCACACGGCGGCAGGTGGCCGGCGCCTTGATGTCCATCGCGGGCGTGTTGCTCGTCCTCTCGCACGGCGACTGGGAGCAGCTGCGGCAGCTGCGCCTCGTGCCTGGCGATCTGTTCGTGCTGCTGGCCACAGCCGCCTGGGCGTGGTACAGCTGGCTGCTCACCCAGCGCCGCGAGCCCGAGGCCATCCGCAACGACTGGGCGGCCTTCCTGCTGGCCCAGGTGGTCTACGGCCTGCTGTGGGCCGGCGCTTTCGCCGGTGCCGAATGGGCATTGACCGACGCGCACATCGTCTGGGGCCTGCCACTGGCCCTGGCGCTGCTGTACGTGGCGCTCGGCCCCGCGCTGCTGGCCTACCGTTGCTGGGGGCTGGGCGTGCAACGCGCCGGCCCCAACACCGCCGGCTTCTTCGCCAACCTGGCGCCGCTGATCGCGGCCGTGCTGTCGAGCCTGCTGCTCGGCGAGCCGCCGCACCTGTACCACGGCGTCGCCTTCGTGCTCATCGTGGGCGGCATCGTGGTGTCGTCACGCCGCTGACGCTCAGTAGGTGCCGGGGTAGGCGCCGCCGTCCGTGAGGATGTTCTGGCCGGTGATGTAGCCCGCATGCTGGCTGCACAGGAAGGCGCAGGCCGCGCCGAACTCCTCGGGCGTGCCGAAGCGCTGCGCCGGAATCGTCTTGCGCCGGGCGTCGCTGATGGCCTCGACCGGCTGGCCCGTCTTCTTGGAGGCACCCGCCATCGTGGTCTTCAGGCGGTCGGTGTCGAAGGAGCCGGGCAGCAGGTTGTTGATCGTGACATTGGCCGCAGCCAGCCGGCTCGTGCGCGCAACGCCGGCCACGAAGCCGGTGAGCCCGCTGCGCGCGCCATTGGACAGGCCGAGGATGTCGATCGGCGCCTTCACCGCGCTGGACGTGATGTTGACGATCCGCCCGAAGCCGCGCTCGGCCATGCCGTCGACGCAGGCCTTGATGAGCTCGATCGGCGTGAGCATGTTGGCGTCCACCGCCTTGATCCAGTCGTCCCGGTTCCACTCGCGGAAATCGCCGGGCGGCGGGCCGCCCGCGTTGGTCACGATGATGTCGTAGTCCCGGCGTGCCGCGAAGATCGCCTCGCGGCCCTGCGGCGTCGTGATGTCCGCCGCCACGGCGACGACCTGCACGTCGGACGGCCGCGCCGGATCGGCGCGAAGCCGCGCGGCCGCGTCCTCCAGCACCTGCGCGCCGCGCGCCACCATCACCACGTTCACGCCCTCGTGCACGAGCGCCTGTGCGCAGCCGAAGCCCAGCCCCTTGCTGGCGCCGCCCACGAGCGCCCATTTGCCTGCAATGCCCAAATCCATAGAATCACCGTTTCAGTTGGAAAGTGCAGTCATGATAAGAGCAGGGAAGGCGCGCCGGGCGCAACAGTCTCACGCATCCTGGGTCCGGGCTGGCGCCGCCGTGCCCGCGCCCTGGAAGCGGCTTGCGCCAGCGGGCCTTGCCATCCTCGCGATGCTCGCGGGGTCCGATGCGCTGGCGCAAGCCGAGCAGGTGCTCGTCAAGCGCCCGGCCGAATTGCGCGAGGCGCCCGGCGACACGTCCCGCACGCTCGCCTCCCTGCCCGTGCAGACACCCGTCACGCGCCTGGGCGAGCGGCAGGGTCCGTGGATCAAGGTGAGCGCCGCCCCCATGCCGGGTTCGGCACAGGGCACGGTCGGCTGGCTGCACATGTTCGACGTGGGTGCAGCCAACACGCCCGGCCAGGGGGGCAATGCAGCCACCGGCGCCTTGCGCAGCCTCACGGGCTTCTTCAACAAGGGCAGCGCGCAGGCGCCGGCGAACAGCCTCGCCACATCCACCGTCGGCATCCGCGGCCTGGGTGCCGAAGACATCGCGTCGGCCCAGCCCAATCCAGGCGCCGTCGGCCAGGCCGAGGCCCTGCGGGCCGACGCCGCCCAGGCCCGCAGCTTTGCGCAGGCGGCCTCGCTGCAGGCCCAGGCTGTCGATGCGCTGCCCGAGCCACCCCGGCCCCGCGCCGCGCCAACGCCTGCCACCGGTGGCCCTGCCATGGGAAACACGCCATGAAACGCCTGCCCCAACCCTCTCCCGAGTCCTCCGCTGCCGCCCGCGCCTCTCGTGAGGCAGGCGGCGCCAGCCGCGCACTGCGGCGTGCCGCGCTGGCCGCGGCCCTGCTGGCAGCCAGCCTGTCGGCCCCTGCGCAGAACCAGGACGCGGCCAGGATGCTGAACCTGTTCCAGGGCCTGCTCAAGCCCGGGCAGCCCGCGCCGGCGCAGCCTGCCGCACCCGTCGCGCCGCTGCCCGTGGCGCCCGCGCAGCAGGTCCTCCCGGCCGGCAACCCGCTGGCCAACATGCTCGGTGCCGTGGCCAGCCCTGCGACCAGCCCCAATGCCGCCACCCAGGCCAACCGCGGAGCGGAGCTCATCAACCTTCTGTCGCAATCGGTCGAGCAGATCGACGAGCCCCGCGAGATCGAGATCGGCCGCCAGCTCGCGGCCGTGCTGCTCGGCAGCAAGCCGCTGCTGCCCGACATGCTGACGCAACGCTACGTCAATCAATTGGGGCGCTGGATCAGCCTGCAATCGAGCCGTCCGGATCTGCCGTGGACCTTTGCCGTGCTGGACGACCCCGGCTACAACGCCTTCGCGGCGCCGGGTGGCTACGTCTTCATCACGCGCGGCCTGCTCGATCGCGTGGGCGACGAGGCCGAGCTGGCCGGCATCCTGGCGCACGAGATCACCCACGTCACCGGCCGGCACCACCTCAAGGCCATGCGCAAGAGCGCCCGCGCCGGTCTGCTCACACAGGCGATCGGCTCGCGGCTGGCCGGCAGCAGCGAACTGGGTGGTGCGATCTCGTCACAGCTGCTGGCGCTCGGCAAGGACCTGTACTCCAAGGGGCTGGACCAGGACGACGAGTTCGACGCCGACCGCTCCGGCGTGGCGCTGGCGGCACGCGCCGGCTTCGACCCCTACGGCCTGGTGGCCGTGCTGCAGCAGTTGCGGACGGCCACGCCCGCCGATCCGCTGTTCGCCCTGTCGCTCAGCACGCATCCGCCGGCACAGCTGCGACTCGACCAGCTGGAGCAGGCCATGGGCAACCGGCTCGACACGCTCGCGGGCAAGCCAGCCGTCACGGTCGCCCAGCGCATGAGCCAGCTGACCGCCGCATCGCAGCGCAACGCGGCCCAGGCAGCCGCCCCGGCGCCGTCGGGGCGCAAGGCTCCCGCGCCCGCCGCGCCGGCACGCAAGAAGACCAACTAGGCCGAAGCAGCGCAAGCGCTTGCCCGCCCGATTTCTGTTGGGCGGGCTTCTCGGGCCGCGTTCTTCCGCTTGAGTTTCCTCGCACGCGCGTTCCGGCGCGCAGCGTGTGCCACGCTGAGGACTGCCTGCCAGAGGGCGCATGCCGGCAACGTATCATCGCCCCATGCTTGCCAAGATCATGAGCCTGTTCCTGCTGGGCCTCATCCGCCTGCTCACGGGCGCACAGGCGCGCTGGTGGGGCGCTCCGCCCAAGGCCGAACAGCGCATCTACTTTGCGAACCATCAGAGCCATGCAGATCTCGTGATGATCTGGGCCGCGCTGCCGCAGGAGCTGCGCAGCATCACCCGGCCGATCGCGGCGCGTGACTACTGGACCAGCTCCCCGTTCAAGCAATGGATCACCACCGCCGTCTTCAACGCCATCTACGTGGACCGCGCGCGCACCGGCGAAGGCGATCCGCTGGAGCCGCTGATCGAGGCCCTCACCAATGGCGACTCGATCATTCTGTTTCCCGAGGGCACGCGCGGCAACGCCGAGGAGCCCCAACCGTTCAAGGCCGGGCTGTACAACCTCGCGCAGCGCTTTCCCGATGTGGTGCTGGTGCCGGCATGGATCAACAACGTGCAGCGCGTGATGCCCAAGGGCGAGGTCGTGCCCGTGCCCATCCTCTGCTCCGTGACCTTCGGTGCGCCGGTGCGGCTTGAGCCCGGCGAGGAGCGCCGCGCCTTTCTGGACCGCGCGCGCCAGGCCGTGATTGCACTGAGAGACGTATGAACGATCTCCTTGCCCTTGTCCCCGCCCGCAGCGTTCAGCCGGATCGTCTTCAACCCGGAGAGCCGACCGCATGAACCAGTTCCTGCGCAATCTGACGCCCGGCCAGCAGGTCGGCGCCCTGTTTCTCATCGTCTTCGGCATCCTGATCGCGATCAGCGCCTGGAACTTCGTCGCACTGCTGCGCCAGCGCGACGACGACCCCGAAAGCCAGGCCCGCCTGGCCGACCTGCGCTACTTCGCCGCGCTGCTGCGCAGTTCGTGGATGATGGTGCTCGTCTTCTGGATCGGCTGGGCGTCCGGAGACGGCGTCGCGACCTTCCTGTTCGCGCTGGTGTCCTTCTTCGCGCTGCGCGAGTTCATCACGCTGTCGCCCACCCGTCGCGGCGATCACCGCAGTCTGGTGCTGGCCTTCTTCGTCGTGCTGCCGGTCCAGTTCTGGCTGGTCGGCACCGAACACTTCGACCTGTTCTCGGTGTTCATCCCGGTCTATGTGTTCCTCGCGATTCCGGTGGTGAGCGCACTGGCCGACGACCCGGAGCGCTTTCTCGAGCGCAACGCCAAGCTGCAGTGGGGCATCATGGTCTGCGTCTACGGCATGAGCCATGTGCCGGCCCTGCTGCTGCTCGACTTCCGTGGCTACGAGGGCAAGAACGCCTTCCTGGTGTTCTTCCTCGTGTTCGTGGTGCAGACATGCATGGTCGTGCAGCATCTGGCAGCCCGGCGGCTCAAGCGCGCGCCGCTCGCGCCGCACGTGAGCCAAAGCTTCAACTGGGCCAGCTGGGGCATCGGCATTGCGGTGGCGAGCTTTCTGGGCGGCCTGCTGGCCGGCATCACGCCCTTCAAGCCGGCGCAGGCGCTGGCCATGGCCATCATCGCGTGCGTGGCCGGATCGATGGGGCATCTCGTGATGAAGGCGCTCAAGCGCGACCGCGGCATCCGCAACTGGGGCAAACACGGCAAGATCACCGGCGTGACCGGCGCCAGCGGCCTGCTCGACCGCGTCGATGCGCTGTGCTTCGCGGCGCCGATCTTCTTCCATTCGGTGCGCTGGTACTTCGGCGTCTGAGCCGGCCCCATCATGCGTGTGCTCGGCATCGACCCCGGTTTGCAGACCACGGGCTTCGGCGTGATCGACGTGGACGGGCACGCGCTGAGCTACGTGGCCAGCGGCACCATCAAGACCACGCATCTGCCCAGCGGCAACCTGCCGGCGCGCCTGAAAGTGCTCTATGACGGCATCGCCGAACTCAGCAGCCGCTACCAGCCCGACATCGCCTCGGTCGAGATCGTCTTCGTCAACGTCAATCCGCAGGCCACGCTGCTGCTCGGCCAGGCGCGCGGCGCCTGCGTGACGGCGCTGGTCGCCTGCAACCTGGAGGTGGCCGAGTACACCGCGCTGCAGGTGAAGAAGGCCATCGCCGGCTACGGCAAGGCAGGCAAGCCGGAAGTGCAGGAGATGGTCATGCGCCTGCTCAGGCTGCCGGCATTGCCGGGCAAGGACGCTGCCGATGCGCTGGGCCTGGCCATCACCCACGCCCATGTGGGCGGCTCGATGCAGAAGATCGCGCAGGCCGCAGAACTGACCCGACGCACCAGCGGCATGTACCGGCGCGGCCGTTCGCTCTGACGCCGGGCCGCGCCTCTTGTGGCGCGGACCTCGGCCGTCACCGCGTCAAGCCAGCCGCTCCAGCACGAGCACCGCGAAGAAGCAGAACGCCGCGATCAGTGTCCATTTGAGGACGATCAGCCCATATCGCTTGAACCGGGCCTGCCCCGTGCCGGCATAGAAGGCAAAGCAGATCGCTGCCGTGAGCAGCAGCAGCATGACGGCCCAACGGAAGATCAGCATGGAGGCAAGCGCAGACGAGGGCGCCTACCAGGCGCGGGCCGGCAGAGCAAAGCCTGCGGGGCCCTGACGGGCGTCGTCGAACGTGACGACCTCCCAGGCGTCCTGCTGCGCCAGCAGTTCGCGCAGCAGGCGGTTGTTGAGCGCATGGCCCGAGCGGAAGGCACTGTAGGCCGCCAGCAGGGGCTTGCCAATGAGATAGAGGTCGCCCATCGCATCGAGGATCTTGTGCTTGACGAACTCGTCGTCGTAACGCAGCCCGTCGCTGTTGAGCACACGGTAGTCGTCCATCACGATGGCGTTGTCGAGGCCGCCACCGAGCGCGAGGCCATTGGCCCGCATCATCTCGACGTCGCGCGTGAATCCGAAGGTGCGGGCACGGGCGATGTCCTTCATGTAGGAGCCGCTGCCAAGGTCGAACTCCACGCGCTGGCCGGTCGAGTCCACGGCGGGATGGTCGAAATCGATCTCGAAGCTGAGCTTGTATCCGTGATAGGGCTCAAGCCTTGCCCATTTGGTCGAGGGGCCTTCGCCTTCGCGCACCTCGACGGGCTTGAGGACACGGATGAACCGGCGCGGCGCCTTCTGCAATTCGACACCGGCGCTCTGCAGCAGGAACACGAAGGAGGCTGCCGAGCCGTCGAGGATCGGGACCTCCTCGGCTGTGATGTCCACGTACAGGTTGTCGATCCCGAGACCGGCGCAGGCCGACATCAGGTGTTCGACCGTGTGAACCTTGGCCTGGCCATTGGAGATGGTGGACGCGAGGCGCGTGTCCGTCACCGCCGAGGCAGCAATCGGAATGTCGACCGGCGCCGGCAGGTCCACCCGCCGGAACACGATGCCCGTGTCAGGCTGTGCCGGACGCAGCGTCAACTCCACCCGCTGGCCGCTGTGCAGGCCGACACCAACCGCCCTGGTGATGGATTTGAGAGTGCGTTGCTGGATCACGTCGCGATTCTAAGTCAGGGGTGCAGGCCCTGGCAGCGCCGGGGACTCGGCTGCGCCGGCCCTGCCCCCGGCCAGGCATCAATCAACGCTGATGCCCTGCTCCTTGATGAGCTTGTGCCACTTGACGCGCTCCGACGCCATGTAGGCATTCATCAGCGCAGGCTCGCTCGGATTGGGCTCCCAGCCCGCGTCGACCAGCTTCTGGCGAACAGAGCGGTTCTGCATGGCGGCCTGGATCTCCTTGGTCAGACGCTCCCGGATCGCCACAGGCGTCGCGGCGGGGACGACCATCCCTTGCCAGGCATAGGCCTCGACGTTCTTCAGGCCCGCTTCACGAGCCGTGGGGACGTTGGGCAACTGGGGCAGGCGCTTGGCAGAAAGAACCACCAGGGGCACAAGCTTGCGGGCGTTGATGTGGGTCATGGCGGTCGAGGTGTCCACGACCATCAGGGGCACCTGACCGGCCATGACGTCCTGCATGGCCGGAGCGGCACCCCGGTAGGGAATGTGCACCGCGAACACGCCGGCATCGCGCTTGAGCAGTTCCATGGCCAGGTGATGCGGGCTGCCGGCGCCTGGCGACGCGTAGCTGTACTTGGCCGGCTTCGCCTTGAGTTCCGCGATCGTTCCGGCGATGTCCTTGAGCCCCGATTCGGGGCTGGCCACCAGGACCAGCGGCACCCTCGCCAGCAGACCGATCGACGCAAAGTCGCGCTCCGGGTTGTAGCTCACCTTCTTGTACAGGACCGGGTTGTAGATCAGGATGCCGTTGTCGGCCGTGAAGATGGTGTATCCATCGGGCGCAGCCTTGGCTGCGGCGTCGGCGCCGATCATGCCCGCTGCGCCTGGCTTGTTGTCAATGATCACCGGCTGGCGCAATTGCTCGGCCAACTGTGCGCCGACGGTGCGAGCCAGAAAATCTGAGCCGCCTCCAGCGGGATACCCCACCAGCCATTTGACGGGACGATCCGGATAGGGGGACTGCGCCTGGGCGATGCCAAGTGTGACCATCACCGCCGCGAGAACGGCAAGGCAGCGCAGAAAGAGGGAAGACATTCGATTCATGCGTTTTATCTCCAGGTTGAAAACGGTTTTTTCAGAACTCCCGTGTGATTCTTAATTAATTAGTTTTTTTATATTATTTTTTCATCATTAAGAATACTTAAGTATAGATCACATTCAACCGTCCTCGATTCACAGTTGCGCTTTCTCGCACGCTCCCTGCAGTACCCAAACCCCTTGCCGGTTCAAAGGAGCGCCCATCGTCAGAACTGCAGGAGCGCACATGGAAGCGCGAAAGTTTCAGCCACCTGTCCCATTGCTCCCATCGCACTACAGCGGGCGGCAATCGACGTCCCTGACCACGGCAACAAGCTCGAAGACAAGTGCCGAGTTGGGGGTCAACAGCATCCCGTCACAGCACTCCGAACCTGTTTCCCCTGGCGGGCGCGGCACGGGACCTGACAGCATCCCATCGACAGGCTCCTCCCCTGCCCCGTCGGTTGCCAAGGCCTCCAGCCTGCTGGATTGGAGTTCCACGTCGATCCGATTCGGGCACGACGGCTTTTGCCTCGAAGCCATGGCCAACGAGCTTGAGTCGTTCACGCTGTATGTCGGTGAAACGCCAACGTCAACCCCACCGCCGCCGGCGCTGCTCGACGAAACGCTGATGAGGCACTACTCGCCCGCACCGGCGAAGCCGCCGCCAGAGGCTTCCGAGTCCAGGGGGCCACGGCAAGGAGCATCAGCGTCAGGTTCAAGCGACACTGCGCGTCCGGTCGACTCCAAAGTCGACGAGCGCCACTGGTACCTCAACTTCGATCTCAAAATCTCCAGCGAGGCCGGGGAATGGACTATGAAGGGGGATTCGACTGACCTGCGCCTCGCGACCTCCCTGCCCCAATCCTCGCTCCTTGACGATCTGGAACGCGTGATGAGCCGGAAAATCACGCAGGTGGAAGCGCTCAACGCCGTCTGCGTGATGGCCGTGTTCGAGCGTGAACTGATGGCGTGCCTGTCACAGCGTCAACGCGACACCGCCCCGCTGCACAACCTGGCGCGCCACCTGGGGGAGCTCGAACTTCTGCGCATCTGCACCCCTGCCCTGCGAACTCAGCGTCCCACTGTGCTGAGATGGAGCCTGACCAGCAAGGCCACGGCGCTGACCCAGCTGATTCTGCAGACGGCGCCGGCAAGCGATGTCTCAGACTACGAGCGCTGGTTCTGCTCGCAAGCAAGAGCGCTGATCGTCGACTGGCTCCGGTCGACTCATCTGAATTCGATCGAGGTGAACTACCGCTATTTCCTGACGTCACCCCATCTTCGAACGCCTCCCCCAGTATCCCATCCCGAGCCGCCCGTATTCGGCGTTGCCAAAGGCCAGAACGACGGCCTGGTGTGCGAGGTGCTGGACGAGGTCATGGGCCAGCCGGAGTACCCGGAGCTGATTGCACGCATGGACATGCCGAGTGATCTGTTCCTCGATTCCGACTGCATGCCCGACTTCGGCGTGCAAGAACTCTGGTCCGACCTCATCGGTCGGTCGAAGGACATCCAGGATCACGCCGAATTGCGCGACCTGGAAACCATGATCGTCTCAATGGTGTTGGACCACTCGAGCGAAGCGCAAGAAGGACTGACAACCGAAGCCTCGGCTCCGTCACTCGGCCACTGCCTCCATGAACTGATGGAACTCATGCACAGAAAAAGCGAGGCATTGGCGGTGCGTGCCGAGTCGGTAGGCCAATGGATCGAGCGTCTGCGGATCTCCTACGACGGGAAGCTGGGCAAGGAGTATGGCGCGGACTCAACTCAGACTCGCGCGACTTTCGATCGGGTCCGGTCCTTGCTCGAGGCACGGGCCAAGCAACTGCGGCAGCACAGCCCGCGCATGCGAGCCTGGATCCTCAGCGAGGGAATCCGCGTGGCGCCGATGCCCCCGATAGCTCCCTCCGACAGGCCGCTCACGACCCGCTCACCGAGTTCGTCCTCAAGCGGCTCGTCCACATCGACGTCAGAAGTGTCTGCACGTCGCGTCATGGACACCCCCTCCAGCACGAGTTCGCTGACCAGCATCTCATCCAGCACGACTGCATCGACCCGTAGCGACACCCAGACTGACACCAAGCGTTCCGAAGCGTCCCGTCTGAAAGCCACCCAGTGGGCGCAAACGCAGTCTGCCCGCTCGCCGGGCATGGACGCCAGGCCGACGCGCAGGCCGGTCACACCCGGAGACTCGACGACCGGCGTTTCATCATCCACCGCACCGACCTTGGTGCACGTCGCTCCCGCCAGCAAAGATCGCGCGCTCTCCAAGGCCAAACTTCCTGAGCGCGGTCCGATCCGGACCACAGGCGATGCATTCGCAGCGCTGATCGCCAAAGGCTTGCACCCGACACGGATATCGGGGGACCACATCCAGTTCACGGCGCCGGGGGTTTCCAGCTATACGCTCGTGAGCGTCAACAAGCCACGAAACAAGCTGGATGCTCACGTCATTCAGGCGTTGGAGAGGTTTCTGCGCGAAGACACCTCGACGCCAACGTCCTCTTCGGGGCCATCTTCAGGGCCATCTTCCGGGTCCTCTGCAGGGCCTTCCGCATCCGCCGTCGATCCGAATCTCGTCTTGCCATCCACCCGCAGTCAACTCGTCAAGGGCGAGCCCCTGCTGCTGGGCGACGACGAAGCCGGCGTGTTCGTCGCTTTCCCCTCACAGCATGAGGATCTTGATGGCAAGCTTATCTGGGTCAGAGCCAAGGAGGGAAAGGGCCGTCTGCTGCGAACCCTCTTTCGAACGCTTCCCCAAGACGGCGAATGCAACTACCTGATCCATCTCGAGATGGTCGATGTTCGCCGGCGGCAGAAAGACACCAAGAGCTGACGGCACGACGCAGTCGCACGCCATCCTGCACCTCCAGTTCCGCTCAGGGAGAACTCCGATGAATTCCTCAAACACCCCCCAGCCGCCTGAAGCCATCGAACAGGCCCTACGGGATTTCGCCCATCACATGCGCTTTGACGCCACGGCCGTGATCGCCGGTGAGCGCTTCGAATACAACGGCATGGGCTATCGCCTCGAACACCATGGCTCGCTCGCTGCGGACGAAGTCATCGTGATGGTCGAACTCGGCGAATACGCGCCGGAAGACGACCGGACCGTGCTGCGCCAGCTGCTGCGCAATCAGCGCCGCTACCCGGCCTCCCGCATGGGCTACTACGCGCTCGCCGACGAAGGCAACATGGTCTTCTACTGTGTGCCGCTGAACGTCGGCAAGGCGCAAGCCTGTCACGACATCGCTGCGGTGATTCAGGCAACGAGCGTTGGATTGGCCACGACACTCGACCAGATCACCCGGAGCATCGAACAGGTTGCCAAGGACGAATGACATGGACAAGCCGCACAGCCGACACATCGGGCCCACCTTCACGCCCCGCTTGCGACGGGCTTCTGACGACAAAGGTGCTGCGCCGTCCAGCCTGGCGACGGGCTCCCCTGCGGCACAGGAGCCGGCTGGCCCGGAGCGCATCACGGGAACGCGCGCGCTCGCCACGGTGCTGTTCAACAGCTCGGAGGCCTTCATATCGACACAGGGAAGCTTTGGCCTGCGCGCCCCCCTGATCTACGGCTTCGTCGAAACCTCGATGGCGCTGCTGGCAACCGAGCTTCGTCTCAATGGCCACGAATTCAAACCAGGCTCGCATGAGTACATCTGGGCCAAGGCCGTGCTGACCATGATCGCGCACCGTGCGGCCGCGCCCATGATCGGCGTGGTCAACGGCGGCCTGGGCGTCAGCACGATGCTGGTTCGTCACCTGCTCAACGCGGTCATCGACCTGCCCCGCAGGATCGATGCCTGGCGCCGCGGCGACGAGGCGCTTGCGGAACCGCGCGCGTATCTCAAGCTGCCGGTCAACCGGGATCTGCGCATCCTCACCGACGACATCGCCACCTACGCCTTTGACGCCATGGTGTTCGGACGAACCCTGCAGACGACCGTCGCGCCAACGAGCGTCCCGTCAGGGATGCGCCCCGGCACCATGACGGGCCGCGCCGGCCTGCTGCCCAGCGCCGCTTCGCAGAGCAGCGGGCTCGCCATCTTCGGCAGCGTCCTGGCGGGCCATCTCCGAGTCTGGGCTCGTGACGGACACCTTGACGGCAAGACGGCGCCTCCCGTCCGGGTCGTGCTCGCCACTGCCGGAGATCGCATCCGGTCGCGAATGCATGCCTGCAAGCTTGCGATGGATGCACGCCTGACCGTCGTACTTCGATCGGGGACGGTGTCCAATGCCGTGTCCATCCCGGCATGGTTGCTGATAGGCCTGTCCAGCGCCAGCGGCAGCTATCTGAAGGACAACCCCATTGCCGCAGGCGTGACGGTCGCCGGGCTGACGACGGCGGCATTCCATGCCTTCGGGCCTCAATGGGGCGACCAGAAATTCATACGCGAGGTGAAGGGCCCTGACCTCAGGCACATGCGCGCGACGCCAGATGAAGGCTATGCCTCGCGCTACGAGACCTACCAGGACATGCAGCACGCGCTGCAAAAGAGCGACCGGGCCCCCTCGGCGCCCGGCTGGAACCGCCAGAAGGTCTTCGGCGTCGTCTGTGACGCCTTGCAGGCCATGGCCATCTCCGGCATGGCCGTTGTCTACCTCTCGCAAAGCGACGAGACGGGATTGGTGGTCGAACGCCAGGAGTGGCAGTCGTTCCTGACGCAGGACGATGGCGTGCAGACACCCTGGGGCGCCAGCCTTCTCGGTCTGGGCGTCGGCGCGGCGACCGTGCTCGCATCGCAGGTCCTCGCACAGGCGCCCGTACCGGTGCCGGAGAACATCCGCGAGGAAATGCGCGGCGAGGGAGTCGAGCCGCGCGCCGAGGCAAGAGAAGCAACCGAGCTTCGGCAACTGGTGCGCGTCTTCGCGTCCGACGTGCTTTTCGTGAGTCTGTACGCGACCGGTGTGGTGGCAGCGCCCACCGCCATTCTGGCCGGCATCGGCGCCGCCATCGTGAATTCCATCGACTTCGAGCAAGTCGGCCTGAGTCCGACGATCGGCTCTCTGCGGTCCCGCCTGAACCGGGCGATCGACGGCGTCACGACACGTCTTCATGCCTCGCCAGCCCGCGTCACCCATGCCTCATCGCAGGACACCGATCCTCTCTTCAGCCCTTCCAGCGGACAAGCTCATTCAAGGGCCCACGTTCCCGTCACGTCGCCGACTGTGCAGGTCGAGGGGCCCGTGCAAACGCTCGAGCTGACGGACATGCTGAACCCGAATCCCGACAGCCCGCGGACCGAGACGCCCCCCCACATCGCGATGCAGACAGACCGCAAGCCAGACCTATCTCGGGAACAGGACGAACTGCCGATCCTTGAGCCAGGGACGCCCCAGAAGAAGCCACAAGCCGGCCCAACCGTCATCATTCACCAGACACCCAACAAGTACCAGACACCCAACAAGTCCTGATGTCATCGTCGGGGCCCTCTGCCACGGCCCCGACTGTCTTTCAACTCAAGGCGCATCAGGCTCCGAGTCACTCTCTTCGTTGCGCATGTTCGGGTCTTTGTCCGGGATGTCTCGCCACACCTTCTTCAAGGACCGGACGTCCTTGCCATCCTTGCGATCGACGGAGATACCCTGGCCGACGAGTTCCTTCTGGACGTCATTCGAGAAATCTGTCAGCGTACCGGCAGGCTTGTAGGCAGTCAGCACCGCGCCTGTCCCTGCAGCGAATATCCGGGCCGCCGCGATCAGACAATTCGGCCCCTTCTTGCCATCCCGGTCGTAAGGAGCCTTCTTGGAGTCGAGCGTCATTTCGCTCTCCACGGCCTTCATGGACTCGACGCCACCGTCCTGCAGACTGCATCCCAGAACGGTGTCCGGATGGCGCATCCGCATCGGATCCTTCATGGTGTATTTGCGGCCTCCCCCCTTGAAATACCCTTCGTAGCTCAAGCCGAAGTAGCCGACCTTCGGGACAATCACCTGGGCATGACCGTCACGGAGCTCTCCATAAGGAGGTCGGTCCTGGTACTCATTCTTGACGGCCAGGTAGCAGGTCCGGCGCGGGGCGAGCGCCGGCACGATGGTCGCCAGTCTTGGGACACTTGGTTCTGTCGTCTGCAGAGCAGGCAGATCCGAGGCACGCGGCGAAAGCCGTGGCTCCTTCGCGACCACCCCGTCTGCCAGGTCAGTCGATGCCGATGCCGATGCCGATGCCGATGCCGATGCCGATGCCGATGCCAGAGAAGTATCGACCTCTTTGCGCTTGGCTGGGCGCACGGATACATGAGAAGCGCTGGGAGAAATCATGGTTGTCCAAGAGAGTGGATGAGTGTGATGGGCGGCCAGTGTGCATCGCCCCGTCCAGCCCGGCCAACTGAACACAGGTATGAGTTCTCGCCCGTGAAAGCCCGCATCCACCGACGCACGGACTCCAAAGAAAAAAGGGGGCAGACCCTTGCGGGCCCGCCCCCATGCTCCCCTTGGAGAACCTTCGTTGTTGTTCTCGTGGATCGCCTGCGATGTGCTTTCAGTCGGCCTGCTTGCGCAGGAAGGCCGGAATCTCGAAGTCATCCATGCCGCCGGAGGACAGCGCGTCCACCTTGGCCGCCGCCTGCGTGCGGTTGGTGCGCCACACGCTGGGCACGGCCATGCCGTTGTAGTCGGGCTGCTGGACACCCGCGCCCATGCCACCACCCACCCCGCCGATGCCCATGGCCACGGCGCCCGGACCCGCCACCGGGTTGTTCACCGTGGGCACATTGAACGGCACGTTGTCGGTACCCGTGCGAAGGACCTGCAGCGGCGGCGCCGTGCGGCGCGCGCCCTGGCGCGACAGACCGGTGGCCACGACGGTGACGCGGATCTGGTCACCCAGGTTGTCGTCATAGGCGGTGCCGTAGATCACATGCGCATCGGGCGAGGCATAGGCGCGGATGGTGTTCATCGCGAGCTTGGATTCGCTCAGCTTGAGCGAGCCCTTGGCGGCCGTGATCAGCACCAGCACGCCCTTGGCGCCCGACAGGTCGATGCCTTCGAGCAGCGGGCAGGCCACGGCCTGCTCGGCGGCAATGCGCGCGCGGTCCGGGCCGTCGGCCACGGCCGTGCCCATCATCGCCTTGCCGGGCTCGCCCATCACGGTGCGCACGTCCTCGAAGTCGACGTTCACGTGGCCCGGCACGTTGATGATCTCGGCAATGCCGCCCACGGCGTTCTTGAGCACGTCGTTGGCATGGGCAAACGCCTCGTCCTGGGTGATGTCGTCACCGAGCACCTCCAGCAGCTTCTCGTTGAGCACCACGATCAGCGAGTCGACGTTGGCTTCGAGTTCGGACAGGCCGTTGTCGGCGTTGGTCATGCGGCGGCCGCCTTCCCAGTCGAAGGGCTTGGTGACCACGCCCACGGTGAGAATGCCCATCTCCTTGGCCACGCGCGCGATCACCGGCGCGGCACCGGTGCCGGTGCCGCCGCCCATGCCGGCGGTGATGAACAGCATGTGCGCGCCGTCGATCGCCTGGCGGATGTCCTCCACCGCCTGCTCGGCCGCGTCACGGCCCTTGTCGGGCTTGCTGCCCGCGCCCAGGCCGCTGGTGCCCAGCTGGATGGTCTTGTGTGCCGCGCTGCGGCTCAAGGCCTGTGCGTCGGTGTTGGCGCAGATGAACTCCACGCCCTGGACGCTGCGCTCGATCATGTGCTCGACCGCGTTGCCGCCGCCGCCGCCCACGCCGATCACCTTGATCTGGGTGCCCAGATTGAATTCCTCGACTTCGATCATTTCGATGCTCATGTTGATCTCCTGAATCCTGCAGTTGCCTTGAATGTTGTGAATCTGAAATGGGGCCGTGGGGCCGGAATCATGAAGGCGGGTCCGAGCCCCGCCATCGACATCGGGGCGGACTGCCGCGGGCCAGGTAGTGCAGCGTGCGGGGGATCCACATGGTCAGAAGTTCCCCACGATGAAGTCCTTGAAGCGGCCGAACGCAGTCTTCATGGAGCCGTTCTTCTGTGCGACCTTGAAGCCGCGCAGGCGCGCCAGGCGCGCTTCTTCCAGCAGGCCCATGACGGTGGCCGCCCGCGGCTGGGCCACCATGTCCGACAGCGCGCTCGAATACTTGGGCACGCCGCGGCGCACCGGCTTGAGAAAGATGTCTTCGCCCAGCTCGACCATGCCGGGCATGACGCAGCTGCCGCCGGTCAGCACGATGCCCGAAGACAGCACTTCCTCATAGCCCGAGTCGCGGATGACCTGCTGCACCAGCGAGAAGATCTCCTCGATGCGCGGCTCGATCACGCCGGCCAGCGCCTGGCGGCTGAGCATGCGCGGGCCACGGTCGCCCAGGCCCGGCACCTCGACCTGGATCTCGGGGTCGGCCAGCAGCTGCTTGGCAAAGCCGCTCTCGACCTTGATGTCCTCGGCGTCCTTGGTGGGTGTGCGCAGCGCCATCGCGATGTCGCTGGTGATCAGGTCGCCGGCAATGGGAATCACCGCCGTGTGCCGGATCGCGCCATTGGTGAAGATCGCCACGTCGGTCGTGCCGGCGCCCACGTCCACCAGCGCCACGCCCAGCTCGCGCTCGTCCTCGGTCAGCACCGCGAGGCTCGATGCCAGCGGGTTGAGCATGAGCTGCTCCACTTCCAGGCCGCAGCGGCGCACGCACTTGATGATGTTCTCGGCCGCGCTCTGTGCGCCGGTGACGATATGGATCTTGGCCTCCAGCCGGATGCCGCTCATGCCGATCGGCTCCTTGACGTCCTGGCCGTCGATCACGAACTCCTGCGGCTCCACCAGCAGCAGCCGCTGATCGGTGGAGATGTTGATGGCCTTGGCGGTCTCGACCACGCGCGCCACGTCGGCCGGCGTGACTTCCTTGTCCTTGACGGCGACCATGCCGCTCGAATTGATGCCGCGAATGTGGCTGCCGGTGATGCCGGTGTACACGCGCGTGATCTTGCAGTCGGCCATCAGCTCGGCCTCCTTGAGCGCCTGCTGGATGCTCTGCACCGTGGCATCGATGTTGACCACCACGCCGCGCTTGAGCCCGTTGCTCGGCGCCACGCCCAGGCCCGCGAGCTTGAGCTCGCCGCCGGGCAGCACCTCGGCCACCACGGCCATCACCTTGGCGGTGCCGATGTCCAGTCCTACGACGAGGTCCTTGTACTCTTTTGCCATAGGTTCACCTGTTGGTATTCGTCCTGTTTTGGGTCTTGGGCTTCCTGTCGGGGTCGGCCGGTGTCGTGGTCGTGACGCCCCGCAGGCGCAGCGCATAGCCGTCGCTGTGCCGCAGGTCGGCCGATTCGAGCGCATCGGGCTTGCGGCCGTAGCGCGAGGCCACCTGGGTGAGCGTGAGCACGAAGCGCTGCACGCGCGCGGCGACCTCGTCCGGCGAGCCGCCCCCGAGTTCGACGGTGGCGCCGCTGTCGAGCTGCAGGCGCCAGCTGCCTCGCGCCGACATCTCAAGAAACTCGGGCGCGGCATCCAGCGGGCCCAGCAGCGGCAGCAGCCGCCTGTACATCGCCAGCACCTGCGGCGCCTGCTCCACCGGCCCGGCCAGGCGCGGCAGGTTGTCGGTCTCGACGTCGCCGATGTTGGCCTCGAACACTTCGCCGAAGCTGTTGAGCAGCGTGGAGTCGCCCTCCTCGCCCCAGTAGGCCACCGGCACGTGCTCCTGCAGCGTCACCTTCAGGCGGTTGGGGAACTCGCGGCGCACCATCGCCTTGCGCACCCAGGGCACGCTCTCGAACGCGGCACGCGTGGCCGACAGATCGACGGTGAAGAAGGTGCCCGACAGGCGCGGCGCCACATTGGCCCGCAGCGTGACGGCATTGTTGTGCGTGACCTCGCCCTGCACCGTGATGCCGGCGATGGCGAAGGCCGGGTTGCGCAACACCCACCAGACAGCCGCGCCCAGCATGAAGACGCCCAGCCCCGCGAACAGGACCGCAGCGGTCAGGTTCATGAGCTTGACGTCGAAGGGGGCGGCCATCGTCTCGGTCATGCGCGGACCTTGCCTCCGGCGTCGAGCGCGGCCGACGCGAGAATGCGCAGGCACAGGTCTTCGTAGCTCATGCCGGCGGCCTTGGCCGACATCGGCACGAGGGAGTGGCCCGTCATGCCCGGGGAGGTGTTCATCTCCAGCAGGAAGGGCTTGCGGTCGCTGGCCCGGATCATCAGGTCGGCGCGGCCCCAGCCGCGGCAGCCCAGCGAGCGGTAAGCGGCCACCACGATGTCCTGGATCGCCTTTTCCTCTGCGGCCGGCAGGCCGCTCGGGCACAGGTACTTGACGTCGTCGGTGAAGTACTTGTTCTGGTAGTCGTAGGCGCCGCCCGGCGCCACGATGCGGATCACCGGCAGGGCCCGCGCCGAGGCGCCCTCGCCCAGCACCGGGCAGGTCACTTCCTCGCCCTCGATGAATTCCTCGCACAGCACGTCGGGATCGTAGCCGGCCGACAGGCGCACCGCGTCCTGCATCTGGGAGTAGCCCTGGACCTTGGTCACGCCGATCGAGGAGCCTTCGCGCGGCGGCTTGACGATCAGCGGCAGGCCCAGCTCGTCGGGCACCGTGCGCACCCGCTCGCGGCCCTGCTGGTCGGGTGCGAGCCAGACGTAGCGCGGCGTGGGCAGGCCGTCGGCCGTCCAGACCCGCTTGGTCATGACCTTGTCCATGGCCACGCTGGAGGCCATCACGCCCGAGCCGGTGTAGGGAATGCCCAGCAGTTCCAGCGCGCCCTGCACCGTGCCGTCTTCGCCATGGCGGCCGTGCAGCGCGATGAAGCAGCGCTCGAAGCCGCCGGCCTTGAGCTCGTGCAGGCCACGCTGGGCCGGGTCGAACGCATGCGCGTCCACGCCCTGCGACTGCAGCGCCTTGAGCACGCCCGTGCCCGACATGAGCGAGACCTCGCGCTCGGCCGAAGTGCCGCCCATCAGCACGGCGACCTTGCCGAAGTCGCGCCGGCCGGCGTCTGAGGCCCGGGTTGGAGAAAGAGCTGCCTTGTCCGTCATGCCTTTTCCTCCAGCATGTCCACCAGCCGGGCCGGCACGGCGCCGATCGAGCCGGCGCCCATGCTCAGGATCACGTCGCCGTCGCGCGCGTTGTCGATGATGGCCTGCGGCATGCCGGCGATGTCGTCGACGAACACCGGCTCGACCTTGCCGGCCACGCGGATCGCGCGCGCCAGCGAGCGCCCGTCCGCCGCCACGATGGGCGCCTCGCCCGCCGCGTAGACCTCGGCCAGCAGCACGGCGTCGGCCATCCCCGCGACCTTGACGAAGTCCTCGAAGCAGTCGCGCGTGCGGGTGTACCGGTGCGGCTGGAACGCCAGCACCAGGCGCCGCCCCGGAAAGGCGCCGCGCGCGGCCGCCAGCGTCGCCGCCATCTCGACCGGATGATGGCCATAGTCGTCGATCACGGTAAAGCGGCCGCCGTCGCGCGCCGGCAGGTCGCCGTAGCTCTGAAAGCGCCGTCCCACCCCCTTGAACTCGGCCAGCGCCTTGCGCACCGCATCGTCGGGCACGTTGAGCTCCACCGCCACGGCGATGGCTGCCAGCGCGTTGAGCACGTTGTGCTCACCTGCGAGGTTCAGCACCACCGGCAGGTCCGGCAGCGTCACACCGTTGCGGCGCAG
>JBGAIH010000042.1:0-35871 GCA_044225675.1 Burkholderiaceae bacterium | reverse complement strand
CTACCTGGTGACCTTCGACAGCAGCTCGTCCTCGCACAACGTCTCCTTCGCGGGAAGAATGTTCGGCAAGGCGAGCGTCGAAGATCGTGAAGGGATGCAGGTCTCTGGAGACACCGCCTGGATTCCCGCCGACGTCGTGCAGTCGCAGATCAGGTATTCGGCCGGTCCGTCCTCCAGTCGCAAGCGCCGTCATGCGCAGGCAACCGACGTGTCTTCCATGACAGATGACCCGTTCCCGACATACAAGCACTTCCGAGACACTCCCGATCCACAGGCTCGGCCAGCCCGGCGGACGGACAGCTTCGGCTATCCCAGCAAGAGCAAGCGGGACGAGCAAACTCGTTCGGCGGAGAGTTTCATTCCGAGCGGCCATACGCTGCTGGTTGCCGAACTGCCGGACCCTTTTCGAATGTACGATCCTGCACAGTCGAGACGCCCATTTCAGTCGATCGAACAGGCGCGCGGGCTCCTGAGAACAGGCGATGAGGTCATTCTTGGGCAGTCCCGCGAGACTGCGAAGTTCATCCGATTTCGCGGCGACCAACTCGTATTGAATCGTGGCGCCACCTTGACCAGAACGGGGACGCTGAACGGACAGATGCCGGAATCGGAAGGGCGAGAGCTTGAGAAGGGATGCATTGCCATCACGATGGTGAATCGCGTCCTTCACAAAGAAACTGAATCAGTGGATGACGGGTCCAGCCCCCGCTTGATACCCGGCACGACCGTTGCCCACGGTCTTGACTACCCCACGGCCCAACAGCTTCCTTACTGGCTGGGCCAGCAAGTGACGCTGCGAAACGCCGCCGTGGGCCACGCGGTGCTCCTCAATGTCGACACCCAGCGCAGCACCGTCGAGCTTGCTTCGGCCGAGTGGAGCATTGACCTAGCCTACCTGGGCTCTCGGTCATGTGGCCAGGAAATTGCCAGGCGTGCTCAGGACGCCGTCGATCGCTGGGCATTCAGGGGACTGGTAGCCCGCGTTCCAGGAATCCGCGACTCCCTTGGCATCGTGGAAAAATTCCTGGGGACCACGCCCCAGCGTCGTGCCGGCGGCACACTGGCCTTGACGAGGGCGGAATCACCAGAGTACGGGATAGGGTGGAAAAACAGCTGGTACAGGAGCGAAAAGGGGACCTACCACTATGCGGTGAACCTGGAGGCCGCCCAGATCGCAGTTGCACAGGGCGCCCGGCCCAGGAGATTAGGCCTGACGTTAGACCTCAGGGAGAGCATCTCTGACAGAAGCATTCAGGAACTCGGCGAAGCCCCTACGGAGCGTAGCATCGTACTCTGGGACCGAAAGGTGCTTGTCGGAGACTCCGGGATATTCAATATCGAGCCTTATCCACGGGGAAACGGAGACAGCAGCATTCCACGCCTGCTGGGGGTGGTAGGCACCCCGGATTATCCGACCCACCAGATCGACCCCGCCTTCAGCATTCCGCTTCCGCCCCGCCAGGAGTTGCTTCTCGCCTGCTTGCGTGCGCGACCTGGTGACGACGTGCGGTTCGACGGCATTGGGGGAGAGTTTCCTGTGAGTCGAGGCACCGTGCGTGGAGGGGTCGGCTATGTGGCGATTCCCCCGTATCGGGCACTTCCGAAAGCTTTGCTGGGACATCAGGTGGCTCCACCACACCCAGGAGAAAGGGATCACAAGCTCAAATGGATCAGCCTGGCCAAGCTCAACGCAAGCTTCAATCAAGTTCGGGACGGGTTGAAACACACCGGGGGGGAGCAACTCGATGCCCACACCGTCTCGCGACTTGGAGAAAAACGTTCTGTTGTCGTTCTCTCCGTCAAGATTGATTCCTGCGATTGTGCATCCGAAAACCATGTGACTTTGGGAAGCCATGAGCCCATACCGTGGTTCGCGGGCTACGAGAGCCGATTCGTCAACTCCCAATACGCCAAATCTTTTCCGACCACCTACCGTCACATATATGAAATGCCCTACGCCCTCGCGTCGCTGCGCTGGGGCCACCTGGACCCTGAATATCCTCCGATTGTGCAACCAGAAGATCTTCAAACCGGAGACCAGATTCTGGTTGCGGGCCATCAAGCGACGTTTCTGTTCAACTTCGATCATGACGTCATGTTTGACAAACGCATTTTGCCTGACTGGGTACGATTGGACAGCGGCAGGACCATAGATGATCTTGATGACCTGCTTACGGGCACAGACTTTGGGTTTCAATGGAACACCGTCCTGGTTCAAACCTCTGAAGAAACACCTGACCTAGCAAGAATCTGCAGGGCTCGCTTGCACCACTGCAAGCAACTGTTCACCGGCCCTGGATCGCCCATCACCTCCCAGCATTTTTATCTCATACCAGCAATGGCAGCGGAGTTGAGAGCGCTGACCAGCTCGGACTCGGACGAATCCACTGGCGAGGACAATGGACGTGATGAAACCCGCGCCCGCAGTCAGAGTGGAGACCAGAACCCTGTCGACGACGCAACCCACTCTGCGTTCAAGGCACAGTCTTCGCCCCCGGCAGGGAGCGCATCAATCTCGATGCCATCGAGCCAGTCGGCCATCGCATCGAGTTCGGCCGTGTCTGGCTCCACGCAAGCGCACCTTTCGGTTGGGACGATTCACCATGAAAACCTGCCGTACATGGACAGCAGGAACCCGTGCTATCTTCACATCCAAGTGGAAGTACGCAGCGGTCGCGGCGAGATGCACACGCTGCCTGATCCCGTCCTTTATGAGGGCCGCTTCAAAGATGACATCACAGGTCAGGAGTCGGTCGTCATCGCCGTGCCGACTCACGCGAGTGCGCAAACTCATGATGCAGTGAAATCTGCCGGTGTTCTCCGAACCACGACGACCACGATGGACGGTGTCAACGTGACGGAGTACCACCTCCTCGGACGCAGCAGCGACGACTCATCGGGGTTTTCCAGCAGCACGTAACCGTTGAAATACGCGGCGCGGCGCGCGCACGCCCTGTCACCCCACCCAGCGCCGCGCATTGCGCCAGATCACCTCCACCATCGAGAGGCGGGTCTTGCCGGACGCCGCAGCGACGACGTCCGGCAAGACCCACGTATAGGGCAGAAGCGGGTATCCCGCAGATAGCATCGCTCAGCTGTCTGATCACCATCGCGTAGCGGGCCATCCCGCCCCCTGGGACGCGATGGATGCTGTTCCACATCTTTGACTCATCGTCTCCCAACATGTCCATCAGCCCCTCCTCTGCTACGCATCGCCCCGCGCGTTCCGACTCGACCTCCTCATCCTCGGTCACCTCTCATGCGCAGACAACGCCCGTCGCAACGCCAGGCCTGCTGCCCCGACCCGCGCCACCCTCCCTTGCCCGCTTGCCTGGCTTGAGGTCGCAACCCCTGCCGCCCGCCAGCACCCCGCTGACCTCGCGCAGTGCCTCCCAGGCACGGCCGAGCTTTGCGCCAGGCACGACCATCCCGGTCATGTCAGGACAGAACCTGACATTCATTCGGGCCGACTACCTGGTGACCTTCGACAGCAGCTCGTCCTCGCACAACGTCTCCTTCGCGGGAAGAATGTTCGGCAAGGCGAGCGTCGAAGATCGTGAAGGGATGCAGGTCTCTGGAGACACCGCCTGGATTCCCGCCGACGTCGTGCGATCACAGATCAGGTATTCGTCCGGCCCGTCATCAAGCCGAAAGCGCAGTAGCCCGCAGGCGACCGGCGCCCCCTCCTCCACAGCGGCCCCCTCACAGCGTCGTGTCAAAACCACCCCGGGGGCTTCCACGGCACAGCCGACCGAAGCGGTCACAATGACAACGCCGACTCGGTCCAAAGAGATTGCGATCTCTGAAGGGAAGCTTCGATTTACCGGGCTGACGAAGACAGCGCCCTTCGAGGGCAGTACGAGCACCGTGCCTGAAGAACAGTATCTCGTTGAAAGAGTCGATGTTGCTTCATCCTCCGCACGCGTCACGATTCAAGATGTGGAGTACGCACGCCCCTCGGAGCAAGAGAGGTCGGGCCTCGATACTTGGAGTGACCTCGCGTGGATGCCTGCAAGAATCTGGCACGCCATCGCCCGGAACCAGGGTATGGCCTCGGGCCAACCCAAGGCGCCTTCAAGTGACAGCAAAACCAGCACGACGTCCTCGTCGATGCCGCAGCTGAGCAGCCGGACGCTTCCTGGGGCGGCCACAACCGAGCCGATCCGTTTCACTGCGCTTCGTGACGACAGACTCCCCACTGGCAACCGCACCAGCATCGACTCCTCGGCCCCGCTTGCGCAGGGAGACGCAGAGTCAGGCGACCTCTTGGGCCGCCCCCAGAAAAAGCTGGGACTGGAGACGAAGCGCCTTGTGCCCTCGCAAAGTCACATGCCCGGCCATATCGCCCCTTTGCATGAAGGGCCCTCCCCCGGAAGTCTCACCAGCCTCGGCAAACTCCGTCCAACTGCGCCCCCTAGGACAACGAGACTCCTGGACTCGGAACTCACTGACTTTGTCGGCCACAGCGTCTTCCTTCGCCTGCGATCGGCTGAGATCGCCGATACCGAGACACGAGAGGTCACCTTGCTCAACGTTGATCTGAGCCGCGGCCTGCTTGCCGTCAAAACGCCTGGCACGCGCCCGTCTGTTGCTCTGGGTCTGGCGGGACTGGCCCATGTCATGAACGATCAGACCTGGAAGGACAGGTTGGCGAAAAGAAACATCGAGCTATTGGATAAAGCGCTGTCGCCAGCCGGCCCCCACGCCTTGGACATGGTCGACACAAATGTTAGTAAGGAAGTCGTGGAATTTCTGAGGCCAGGCACGTCCCGAGTCTCCGAGACGCCACTGCCGCGAAGCCCGAATGCCACAACGGCGCCTCGGATCGACGCGAGCAAGTGCAGCTACCGCACGACCAGTGGCTCGTATGTGTATGTGCTGGCGCTCGAGACCGTTGAGCTCCGCCGGCTGAACGCGTATCCGTCCTCCACTCCAGTCTCGGACAAAAAGGGCGAACTGGCTGGCCGTGACGGCGGATCTCCCAGTGTGATGTGGGATCGACTGGTCTATGAAAGGGACATAGATGACGTGGGCATGGTGTTGATGATCGAAGGGGTCGGCAGGAACACCAGTTCTCTCGAAGGCTTGCCCCCTTTGACATCGAAGGTGCACAGCTCCAACAAGCGGAAAGAGGTCTATGCCATCGTGGACCCGATTTTCCATCATCTCCCACCGCGCAACAAAGTTCTGGCGAGCTGTCTGAAGGCGCGACCCGGGGACGAAGTGAGGTTCGATATCAAGGGTGCGCCGGTCTTCATCCTGGCGCGCTCCACCGTGCGTGATGGTGTAGCTTACGTCGCCATTGCCTCCGGCACGGACATGCCGCACGATCTCACGCCATACATCACCTCTCCCCCTGCCGGGCAAGACGGAGAAGGGCTGATCTGGATCAGCCTTGAGACGCTGGATGCGAGCTTTTCCGACACCTCGCTCCAGGGCAACGACATGAGTGTCTTTCAGGTGTTTGAGCCCACGGACATCCGGCTGACCTCCCCCGGTGGCGAATCGGTCGATGCAGTCTTGCTGAAGGACCCTAGCGCGGGGGAGAATGAACATGCGGGCATCGGCAGCCACCAGCCTGTGCCATGGCTCAGCGCATATCTAAGCACGGCGGACACACCCGATCTCGGCTACAAGTTCTTTTACTGGGTGCCCTTGCACTTTCTTTCCGCGCGAGAGGGGAATTTCGTCACCGGCCGCCCCCCACTGCTGATGGATACAAAGATGTCAGCCTACGTCAGGGACCGAATACCGGTTTCGATGGACGGGGTTGCCGTTGATCTCTCGGAGGTGACTATCCCAGATTTTCCATACGACTGGCCCGAGGAAGAAGACACCTTGGGACCCATCAAGTCCAAGTCATCGTGCGTCGAAGTTCGACCGTACGAAGACATTACCAGGCTGGACGGCACGGTTTTGAAGGCCAACAAGTGGACTAAAGTCGCTTTCGAAGGACATGAGTTCCGCACCCTCCCGACACCCACCATCCAGATGTCTGAGATACGGTCTCTCGCACAAAAATGCGTGACCGGAAGTCGCTTCAAGCTCACCACCTTTGACCCGCAGCATCCGCAAGAGGATGTGGTTGAGGCGACACTCCGGCTGAGCCATGTTGTGACGGATCGGAAATCCGGCGACAGGGCTCTCGTGATCGCGGCACGCCCTCCGATCGATCCGGCCATCTACCAGGCTCTTGAAAAGGAGGCTTTCCAGGTCTTCGAGCAAGCGCACTCGGCCGAGTCCATCCACTTCTACATCCAGGTGGACCCAGCCTTGAACCAGGCGCCGATACTGTCCCGTCTGACCAACGATGAAACGATCCCTGTCCCCGAGGTTGGCGAACCACCCTTGATAAGGGCACCGGCAGCGGCGTCTACCCAGGACGAGGACGAGGACGAGGACGAGGAGGAGTCGGACGAGGCGGCACCGCCAACGCGATCGGGTGTATCGGTCTCGATGCCATCGAGCCCTCCCGCCGTGACATCGAGTTCCTCCGCCTCTGGCTCCGTGAAAGCGCCGCTGTCGATTGTGGCAATTGACAGCAAGAACCTGCCATATCTTGACAGCAGGAACCCGTGCTTGCTTCACATTCAAGTGGAAGTACGCAGCGGGCGCGGCGAGATGCACGCTGTGCCTGACCCCGTCCTTTATAGAGGCCGCTTCAAAGATGACATCACAGGTCAGGAGTCGGTCGTCATCGCCGTGCCGACTCACGCGAGTGCGCAAACTCATGATGCAGTGAAATCTGCCGGTGTTCTCCGAACCACGACGGCCAAGCACCAACATTTTGACGTGACGGAGTACCACCTCCTCGGACGCAGCAGCGACGACTCATCGGGGTTTTCCAGCAGCACGTAACCGTTGAAATACTCGGCGCGGCGCGCGTACGCCCTGTCACCCCACCCATCGCCGCGCGTTGCGCCAGATCTGCATCCAGGGGCTGTGTGCGCTCGCGTCGCCACTCGTCCAGCTCATCTGGATGTTGCGGAAGACACGCTCCGGGTGCGGCATGAGCGCCGTGAAGCGGCCGTCGGCCGTGGTCACGCCCGTGAGGCCGCCCGCGCTGCCATTGGGGTTGAAGGGGTAGCGCTCCGTCGCCTCGCCCCGGTTGTCCACGAAGCGCATGGCGGCGACCACTTTGGAGCGGTCGCCCCGGTGCGCAAAGTTCGCATAGCCCTCGCCATGCGCGACCGCGATCGGCAGCCTGCTGCCGGCCATGCCCTGGAGGAAGAGACTCGGCGACTCCAGCACCTCCACCATCGACAGCCGCGCCTCGAAGCGCTCGCTCTGGTTGGTGGTGAAGCGCGGCCAGTGCTGCGCGCCCGGAATGATGTCGGCCAATTCCGCAAACATCTGGCAGCCGTTGCACACGCCCAGGCCGAAGGTGTCGCTGCGGCCGAAGAAGGCCTGAAACTGCTCCGACAGCACCGGGTTGAAGGTGACGCTGCGGGCCCAGCCGATGCCCGCGCCCAGCGTGTCGCCGTAGCTGAAGCCGCCGCAGGCCACCACGCCTGCGAAGTTCGCCAGGTCGACGCGCCCCGTCTGCAGGTCGGTCATGTGCACGTCCCAGGATTCGAATCCGGCCTGGTCGAAGGCGTAGGCCATCTCCACATGCGAGTTGACGCCCTGCTCGCGCAGGATGGCCACGCGCGGCCGCGCCAGGCCCAGCGCCGGTGCGCTGCCGGGCGCTTCAGGCGTGCCCGGCGTGAACGTGAGGTGCACGTGCAGGCCCGGATCGGCCGGGTCACCCGCTGCGGCATGCTCGGCGTCGGCGCAGGCCGGGTTGTCGCGCTGCTGGCAGATCTTCCAGCTCACGCTGTCCCAGACCTGATGCAGGTCCGACAGGCTGGCCGAGAACACCACCTTGGTGTCGCGCCAGATCTGGATCTGACCCTTGCCCGCGTCGATCGGCGCGGATGCGGGCCGCGTCTTGCCGATGATGTGGCTGTGCCGGCTCAGCGAATGCGCGCGCAGCACCTCGATGACAGCGTCGCGCTCGCCGCTGCGCACCTGCAGCACCACGCCCAGTTCCTCGCTGAACAGCGCCCGCAGCGTGGCCTCCTCGCGCCGCGCGCTGACCTGGCCGGCCCAGTTCTTGGCGTCGCCCGTGTCCATGCGGCTGTCGCTGATGCCGTCGCCTTCGGTGACGAGCATGTCCACATTCAGGGCCACGCCGACCTGGCCCGCAAAGGCCATTTCACAGACGGCGGCGAACAGGCCGCCGTCGCTGCGGTCATGGTAGGCCAGGATGCGGCCTTGCGCCCGCAGCGCATTGACCGCAGCGACGAGGCGCACGAGGTCCTGCGGGTCATCGAGGTCGGGCACTTCGCCGCCGGCCAGATCGCGCGCCTGCGCCAGAATGCTCGCGCCCATGCGGTTGCGGCCCCGCCCGAGGTCGACCAGCACCATGGTGGTGTCCTCCGTGTTGTCCAGCTGCGGGGTGAGCGTGCCGCGCACGTCGGCCAGGGTGGCAAAGGCACTGACGATCAGGCTCACCGGCGAGGTGACCTTCTTGCGTTCGGCGCCGTCGGTCCATTGGGTCCGCATGGACAGGCTGTCCTTGCCGACCGGGATCGAGATGCCGAGCGCGGGGCACAGTTCCATGCCCACCGCCTTGACGGTTTCGTACAGGGCGGCGTCCTCGCCCGGCTCGCCGCAAGCGGCCATCCAGTTGGCCGACAGCTTGACGCGGGACAGCTCGATCGGCGCCGCCAGCAAATTGGTGATCGCCTCGGCGACCGCCATGCGGCCGGAGGCTGGCGCATCGAGCGCCGCCAGCGGCGTGCGCTCGCCCATGCTCATGGCTTCGCCCGCGAAGCCCTTGTAGTCGGCCAGGGTCACGGCGCAGTCGGCCACCGGCACCTGCCAGGGGCCGACCATCTGGTCGCGGTGCGACAGCCCGCCCACGGTACGGTCGCCGATGGTGATCAGGAAGCGCTTGGAGGCCACGGTCGGATGCGACAGCACCTGGATTGCGGCCTGCTGCAGGTCGATGCCCGACAGCGGCAGGGGCTCGGTGGCAACGCGTACCGTGGCCACGTCGCGATGCATGCGCGGGGGCTTGCCCAGCAGCACGTTCATCGGCATGTCCACCGGGGCCAGCGGCTGATCTGCGGCGGCCACCACGAGCTGGCGCTCCTCGGTCGCCACGCCGACCACGGCAAACGGACAGCGCTCGCGCTCGCAGAAGGCCTGGAACTGCGGCAGCGACTCCGGCGCGATGGCCATCACGTAGCGTTCCTGGCTCTCGTTGCACCAGATTTCCTTGGGCGCCAGGCCCGACTCCTCCAGCGGCACGGCCGACAGGTCGAAGCGCGCGCCGCGCCCGGCGTCGTTGGTGAGCTCGGGGAAGGCATTGGACAGGCCGCCTGCGCCGACGTCATGGATGGCGAGGATCGGGTTGGCGTCGCCCAGTGCCCAGCAGTGGTTGATGACCTCCTGCGCGCGCCGCTCGATCTCGGGATTGCCGCGCTGCACCGAGTCGAAGTCCAGCTCGGCCGCATTGGCACCGGTGGCCATGGAGCTGGCCGCGCCGCCGCCCATGCCGATGCGCATGCCGGGCCCGCCCAGCTGGATCAGCAGCGTGCCGGCGGGGAACTCGATCTTCTTCGTGAGGCCGGCGTCGATGGTGCCCAGGCCGCCGGCGATCATGATGGGCTTGTGGTAGCCGCGCCGCACGCCGCCCACCGTCTGTTCGTACTCGCGGAAGTAGCCCAGCAGGTTGGGCCGGCCGAACTCGTTGTTGAAGGCCGCGCCACCCAGCGGCCCCTCGGTCATGATCTGCAGCGGGCTGGCGATGTGTTCGGGCTTGCCGAATCCGCCCGCCGCCCCACCGCCGTCGCCCCCCTGCCCGTCCGGCCACAGGCGCGAGACGGTAAAGCCCGTGAGGCCCGCCTTGGGCCGCGAGCCGCGCCCGGTGGCGCCTTCGTCTCGGATCTCGCCGCCCGCGCCGGTGGAGGCGCCCGGAAACGGCGAGATCGCCGTCGGGTGGTTGTGGGTTTCCACCTTCATGAGCACATGGGCCAGTGCGTCGCGGGCCCCGTAGCGGGCGGCGCGCCCGTCGTCGCCGTACGCAAGAAAGCGCTCGACCGCGCTGCCTTCCACGACCGAGGCGTTGTCGGAATAGGCCACCACCGTGTGCTGCGGCGCAAGCTTGTGGGTGTTGCGGATCATGCCGAACATGCTGAGGTCCTGCGGCACGCCGTCGATGGTGAAGCTGGCGTTGAAGATCTTGTGGCGGCAATGCTCGCTGTTGGCCTGGGCGAACATCATCAGTTCGACGTCGGTGGGGTTGCGGCCGAGGCTGCGGAAGGCATCCACCAGGTAGTCGATCTCGTCGTCGGCCAGCGCCAGGCCGAAGCGGACATTGGCCGCCTCCAGCGCAGCGCGACCACCGGCAAGCACGTCGACCTGCTCCATGGGCGCGGCCGGCACGTCGCTGAACAGGGCCGCAGCCTGTGCGCGGTCGAGCAGCGCCGACTCGGTCATGCGGTCGTGCAGCAGGGACGCGACTTCGCTCAGCTGCGCCTCGCCCAGCGTGGGCCTGGCGCCCAGGCCAAACAGCCCGGCCTTGAGCGTGAGGCGGAACTCGGTGATGCGCTCGACCCGGTGCAGCACCAGGCCGCAGTTGCGCGCGATGTCGGTCGCCTTGGACGCCCAGGGCGAGACGGTGCCCAGCCGCGGCGAGACGACGATCAACGGTCCCTCGGCCGGGCCGGCGTACGGGTCGCCATAGGTCAGCAGCGCGGCCAGGCGCGACTGCTCGTCGGCCGACAGGGCGTGATCGGTGGCCACGAGGTGCACGTAGCGGGCCGCAATGCCGGTGATGGTGCCGGGCTGGACGCTGCCGAGGGCCGACAGGCGCGGGAGAAGCTGCTGGACGCGAAAGTCGCTCAGGGCGTTGCCGCCTTCGAACTGGGTGATGTGATGGGTCACGCTGGTGGCCTGGTATTGGGATGGTCTGGGTGGGTCGCTGACTGGGACCCGAGGCTGGCCGCCGCATTTTACCTGTGCGGCCAGCGATGATTTGGCCTGCCGGTGGATAATCCGGGGCATGAGCATTACGTACAAAGACGAGGCCGGCATTCAGGGCATGCGCACGGCCGGCCGCCTTGCCGCCGAGGTGCTGGACTACCTCACGCCGCACATCGTTCCGGGCATCACCACCCGCGAAATCGACCGCCTTGCGGCCGACTACATGGTGGTCCAGGGCACCCGGTCCGCCACGCTCGGCTACCAGCCGCCGGGCTACCCGGCCTATCCCGCCTCGCTGTGCACCTCCGTCAATCACGTGGTCTGCCACGGCATCCCCAACGACAAGCCGCTCAAGAAGGGGGACATCGTCAACGTCGACGTCACCGTCATCAAGGACGGCTGGTACGGCGACACCAGCCGCATGTTCCTGGTGGGCGAGGTGTCCATCGCCGCCAAGCGCCTGTGCGCCATCACCTATGAAGCCATGTGGCACGGCATCGTGCGGGTCAAGCCGGGGGTGCGCCTGGGCGACATCGGCCATGCGATCCAGCGCTTCGCCGAGGGCGCGGGCTACTCGGTGGTGCGCGAGTTCTGCGGCCATGGCATCGGCCAGGTCTTCCACGAGGAGCCGCAGGTGCTGCACTACGGCAAGCCCGGCACGCTCGAAGAGCTCAAGCCGGGCATGACCTTCACCATCGAGCCGATGATCAACGCCGGCCGCCGCGAGATCAAGGAATTCGGCAACGACGGCTGGACCATCGTCACCAAGGACCACTCCCTGTCCGCCCAGTGGGAGCACACCGTGCTGGTCACCGAGACGGGCTACGAGGTCATGACGCTGTCGGCCGGCAGCCCGCCACCGCCGCCCTTCGTCAATGCCTGAGCGGACGGGTCCGCGCGGCGGGAGCGGGGCATGAACGGACCGCTGGCCGAGCCGGTGCTGGACATCGCGTCGCTGCGGGAGCGCTATCGCGCCGGCAAGAACGCCCTGCTCGAATCGGCCCGCGGTAGCGGCAACTCCACGCGCGGCATCCACCTGTTGCTCAAGCGTCTGGCGCGCGAGGCCGACGCCACCCTGCGCGTGCTCTGGAAGGCGGCGGCGCTGCCGCCTGGTTGTGCGTTGGTGGCCGTCGGCGGCTTCGGACGCGGCGAGCTGTTCCCCTGCTCCGACGTTGACGTGCTGGTGCTGCTGCCCGATGGCCTGGACCTGGAGCGCCAGCCCGCGCTCAAGCGCACCATCGAGCAGTTCATCGGCAACTGCTGGGACACGGGCCTTGAGATCGGCTCCAGCGTGCGCACCGTCTCTGAATGCGTGGCGGAGGCTGCCAAGGACGTCACCGTGCAGACCTCGCTGCTCGAATCGCGCCTGATCGCCGGCGATCAGGCCCTGTTCGAGGACTTCCGGCTGCGCTTCGGCGTCCAGATGGACCCGCAGGCCTTCTTCGTGGCCAAGACGCTGGAGCTGCGCCAGCGGCACACCAAGTTCGAGAACACGCCCTACTCCCTGGAGCCCAACTGCAAGGAGTCGCCGGGCGGTCTGCGCGACCTGCAGGTCATCCTGTGGGTGGCCAAGGCGGCGGGCCTGGGCGACAGCTGGGACGAACTCGCCCGGCGCGGCCTGGCCACGCCCTTCGAGGCGCGCCAGATCAAGCGCAACGAGGCGCTGCTCAGCCTGATCCGCACCCGGCTGCACCTGATCGCCGGCCGGCGTGAAGACCGCCTGGTGTTCGACCTGCAGACCGCCGTGGCGGAGTCCTTCGGCTACCAGGCCCACAGCCCGGACGCCCGGCTGCCGCAGCGCGCGAGCGAGGCGCTCATGCGGCGCTACTACTGGGCGGCCAAGGCGGTGACGCAGCTCAACCAGATCCTCATGCTCAACATCGAGGAGCGGCTGTACCCGAGCACGCACGAGCCACGGGCGATCAACGAGCGCTTCAACGAGAAGGCCGGCATGATCGACGTGGCGAGCGACGACCTGTACGTGAAGCAACCGCATGCCATCCTCGAGACCTTCCTGCTCTACCAGATGACGGTGGGCATCAAGGGCCTGTCGGCCCGCACGCTGCGCGCGCTGTACAACGCGCGCGACGTGATGGATGCGAAGTTCCGCGCCGACCCGGTCAACCACCGCACTTTCATGCGCATCCTGCAGGAGCCGCCGGCCGGCATCACGCACGTGATGCGTCTCATGAACCAGACCTCGGTGCTCGGGCGCTACCTGTGGGTGTTCCGCAAGATCGTCGGGCAGATGCAGCACGACCTGTTTCACGTCTACACGGTGGACCAGCACATCCTCATGGTGCTGCGCAACGTTCGGCGCTTTTTCATTGCCGAGCATGCGCACGAGTACCCGTTCTGCTCGCAGCTGGCCGCCGGCTGGGACAAGCCCTGGGTGCTTTACGTGGCCGCGCTGTTCCACGACATCGCCAAGGGCCGGGGCGGCGACCACTCGGAGCTGGGCGCCATGGAGGTGCGGCGCTTCTGCAAGCAGCACGAGATCAGCGCGGAAGACTGCGCGCTCATCGAGTTCCTGGTCCACGAACACCTGACCATGAGCCGCATTGCGCAGAAGGAGGACCTGAGCGACCCGGACGTCATCGGCGCCTTCGCGCGGCGGGTCGGCAACGAACGCTATCTCACGGCCCTGTACCTGCTCACCGTGGCCGACATCCGTGGCACCAGCCCGAAGGTCTGGAACGCCTGGAAGGGCAAGCTGCTCGAAGACCTCTACCGCTACACGCTGCGCATGCTCGGCGGGCGCGCGCCCGACCCCGACGCCGAGATCGAGTCCCGCAAGCGCGAGGCCCTGGCCATGCTGGCGCTGCACGCCATGCCGCACGAGTCGCACAAGGCGCTGTGGGACACGCTGGACGTGGGCTACTTCATGCGCCACGACCCGGGCGAGATCGCCTGGCACACGCGCATGCTGTCGCGCTTCGTCGGCAAGGCCAACGCCATCGTCCGGGCGCGCCTGTCACCCGTGGGCGAAGGCCTGCAGGTGCTGGTCTACACGCCCGACCAGACCGACCTGTTCGCCCGCATCTGCGGCTATTTCGACCAGGCCGGCTTCAGCATCCTGGACGCGCGCGTGCACACGGCCAACAACGGCTACGCGCTCGACACCTTCCAGGTCGTCACCGCCATGTCGCCCGAGCACTACCGCGACCTGATCGGCATGGTCGAGGCCGAACTCGACACCACCATCGAAGAACGCCGGCCGCTGCCGCAGCCCGGCAAGGGCCGCGTCTCGCGGCGGGTCAAGAGCTTCCCGATCGCGCCGCGCGTGGAGCTGCGGCCCGACGAGAAGGCCCAGCGCTGGCTGCTGAGCATTTCGGCCAGCGACCGGGTGGGCCTGCTCTATTCGGTGGCCCGCGTTCTGGCGCGGCACAAGCTCAATCTGCAGTTGGCCAAGGTCACGACGCTCGGCGAGCGGGTGGAAGACACCTTCCTGATCGACGGCTACGAGCTGCAGCAGAACCGCGCGCAGATCGAGATCGAGACTGAACTGCTCGAAGCGCTGGGCGCCTGACCGGCCTGCCCGCGACGCGCGGTCCCTTCGGATCGCGACGCCCTTTTCTCCAGCCGACGAACGGTCGTCGCGGCGGGCCCTGGAATTGATGAAGATTTTGTGAAAATATTTATATGAATCAATATTCTTTCGGCGTTTCTTCAAGTTACAAAAGAAGTCCACTGGCACGCAGGACACGGTCAGGAAAGCGGCTCACAATAAGCCGCAGAAAGGAGTCCGCCGTGCAAACCCGCATCCTCGACATCCTCACCAACGAGCAGCTTCTGCGCCTGTCGGGCGCCTGCGCCGACGACGGCCGCCCGCTCGCCCACCAGGTTTTTTTCGAGCCCGACGCCTGGGAAGTGGGCGACGAATTCGCCCGGCTGCTGCAGAGCCATGCCAGGTACCTGCTGCAACGCCCGGACCTCGTCGCCGTGATCTCCGGCCACAGTTACGGCACCGGCAGCCAGCGTTACTTCTGGTTCATGGGCGACCGCCGGGCGCTGACGGTACGCCAGGCCTTCGCACGCTGCGGCGTGCCGGGGCACCAGCTGCGCATCCAGAGCGTGGGCGAGGCGCGCCCTTCCATCGAAAGCGGCGGGCCGGAGCTCGCCCGCTGGCGTCGCCGCGTGACCATCGACTACGTACCGGCGGGCGCGGCCGACCTGGAGCGCATTCCTGCGCCGGGCTCGGCCGACTGGTGGCGCTCGGTGCTGGGCGCCGGCCCGCTCCACCGCCTGCCCGGGGCCATGCCCGCGGCGGCACGGCGTGCTCAGTCGTCCTCGGCGGCGTCCAGGCCCGGGAACAGCACCTCGGTGTAGCCGAACTTCGTGAAGTCGCGCACCCGCATCGGGTAGAGCTTGCCGATGAGGTGGTCGCACTCATGCTGGACCACGCGGGCATGGAAGCCTGACACCGTGCGGTCGATCGGGTCGCCGTACGGGTCGAAGCCGGTGTAGCGGATGGTCGACCAGCGCGGCACGACGCCACGCAGTCCCGGCACCGACAGGCAGCCTTCCCAGCCCTCTTCCTCCTCCGCGCCGATCGGCGTGATCACCGGGTTGAGCAGCACGGTGCGCGGCACGATCGGCGCATCGGGATAGCGCGGATTGGGCGCGTCCGAGCCGAAGATCACCAGTTGCAGGTCGACGCCGATCTGCGGCGCGGCCAGGCCGGCGCCGTTGACGGAGCGCATGGTGTCGAACATGTCGGCCACGAGCAGGTGCAGCTCGTCGGTGTCGAATTCGGTGACGGGCTGGGCCACGCGCAAGAGGCGCGGGTCGCCCATCTTGAGGATGGTGTGGATGGTCATGGCAATCGGCAGTGAATGCCAGGCAGTGCTGCCCGGCGGACGCCAGCCATCTTACGCCCGCCAGTTGCCGTCCCCGAAGGCCCGTTCGCCTGAGGAGGCGGTTTGCGGAGGATGAAGCAGTTGCCCGGAGGCAAACAGGTCATTCCAGTGCTTCGCCGTCGAAATGAACTGATCGACGAACATCGCCAGGTTTGGCGCCTGCAGCCCGCGCAGGGGAATGAGTCGGCACAGGACGACTTCATCGCTTGACGGATCGACGCTCAGGGTCGATCCGTGTGTCGCCATGTGAAAGTAGTTTCCCAGCAGAAGCTGGCGGTAGAACTGTTCCCGCCCGCGCGCCGGCACCAGCCCCACCTGAAGATGCAGCTGAAAGGCCTCGGCGCGAGGATCAAGATCGAGGTTGACGAGATCCCCGTCGAGCACAAGCATCAACGAAAGCGCCGGTCCCAGGCTCAGATCACCCGCGCCGAGCAAGGCGCCATACGCCGTCAGAACCTGATTGGCGTGCTCGAGCACGCCTTGGTCGTCATCGCGAAAACCATCCATCACGAACCTCCTGTTACAGGCGCAACTCATAGCGGACGGCTCGCATGCCGCGCAGTTCGTCCGCTTGCGCCTGCGTCAATGCCATCTTCTCCATCGCGCGATCAGAGAACTCGAAGATCTGTCCCGCGCTCGGATCGAGCGTCGTCAGACTCGCCCTGGGCGTCTGCGTGCCAAGGTCATACAGCCACACTTTGTCGTGGTCCTGCATCCCGCCCGAAACCGGCTTGATGAAGCGCAGACCCCTGATCGACGCAGTGACATTGACGTTGTCAAGCGAGCGTGCCTCGGCGACCCAGTCACGCCCTTGCGTCATGTTGTAGGTCCGCGCCGGCAGCCTGATGGTGGATTCCTGATCCTGCCCCGCCGTCTTGCGATCTGTGAGCGCGGGCCCTGCATCACGCCTGTCGTCCTGCACGGGCGCCGATCGGGTGTCCCTGCCCTCAACCGATGAAGCCCTGTCGACGCCGGCACGAGGAGGCGGCGAAGGCTGCGGCGAAGGCTGCGGCATATCCACATAGACTTTCCAGGCCTTTGCACCGGTCCACTTCTTCCGATCAGCCTGAGTGGCCCCGTGAAGCTCCTGCTTGTCAAGCTGGATCTGCTCTGCGCGCGTCACCTTGTAGTACGAAGACAGGTCAGGACAGGTGTCGGCTCCCGTGACGTAGATGACCTGGTGCATCCGGTCTGCCTCAAGGACCTGAGGCCCCGCCCGCAGATCGATGTTCTCTCCCGCTTCAAACATCGCGGTGAACCGCGGGTATTTTGCATACAGTCCGATCTGCAGATGGTTGCCCAGATCGTCGCGGACGAAGAAATCGTCCCTCGTCAGCGGCCGATTGGCTGCTCCCTGCTTCTTCATGACCATCTGGTAGATCCATTCGGACTCGGAGGGCAGGCCGGACTTCAGATCCCCATGGCCACCTTTTGGCGCAATGCGCGCGCACCCGATCACGCCCAGTTCATCCGCGAGCCGGGCCCCGGATTCAGGCAGCGGCGGCGTTTGCAGCCTGACGAGGACGAAGCCCGTCCAGTAGGCTTGCCGGTCCACGAACGTGTATTCAACTCCGAAGAGCTGGACGGGATCCCCCCGCCGGCATTTCCAGAGCAGATCATCCGGCGTCGCTGGTGTGCCGAAAGCCAGATCCGGCAACGGCCGCAAGCTCGCCAGCTGTTGGGCATGGAGAGTCCGGCGTCGGTCCGTCCGGTCTGTCCAGCTCTCCACCACCAGCTGCGGCTGACCTTTGCGATTGCTTTCGACACGGGAGGCCACCACGATTTTCAGCGAGCTGTCCCAGCGGCCTGTCGGTTGCAGGACCCACGCGCGACCCACGAAATCCTCCGGATGCGTTGCGGCGGCCCGTTCCAGAAGCCCCATGTCAGGCCCCGGCCTCAGCCAGAGATTCACCCGGCCCTCTTCCACCTCCCGCGTGTACGTGTCCTGCCGCTCGGAGCTAAATCCAAGGACTCGCTCCGACCAGTTCTCCAGAGATACGATCGTTCCCTGGTCCAGGGGAAGGTCGATCGCTTCAATGTCCTGCCACTCATCCAGCAAAGCGGGCCGGCGCGGAAAATACAGCTGAATGTAGGGGCCGGCGCTCGTGCCGCAAACCAGCGCCATTTCGGCGAACTGGGCCGTGCCGACGTAGACCCGCTGAAGAGGCATCAGAGCAGGGGGAGCCGGCAAGTCGCAATAAAGGGACAGCCGCTCGGCCGCTGGACTGATCGCCGCGCTCCAGCCCCGGGGCAGTTGAAGCTTCGGCTGAGGTCCAGGCGGCATCCACGGGTCGTCGAAGACCTCGGACCACGCAGTCCCCGCGATCGGGTCGTCGGAAAGATACCCGGCAATGATCTCGATGGGTGCGCGATGCGCCAGCGGCTGCCGCAGCAGATGACGGATGGCCTCGCGATCCGTCATCTGCACGCGTCCTGCGCCAGGCATGGCTTGAACCACCCGGCTGGGCGGACCGTCGAACGACTTGCCATCCCGTGAGGTCTCGCGCGTCGATGCAGGCTGTGTCCGGAGGGACGTCATCCATTGAGAGAGCTTTGGAAACATCGGCCGGATCTACCTTTCGTCTGCGCACGGGAGTGGCAGGACTATGACGGTGGCTCCGGACGATGGGAGCTATCCGGATGAATACCGCGCGAACCGGGGGGGAGCCATCGGCCGATGGCCGTGACGCTCGCATCCACCGCTGAGGAAGCAAGAAAACGATGCGCCTGACACGGCAAGGGCCTGGCCCTCGGGTCAAGGCCGGACCATCTCCAGCATGGCTGCCTCGTCGATCACCGCCACACCCAGCTCCTGCGCCTTGGCGAGCTTGCTGCCGGCCTCGGCGCCGGCCACCAGGTAGTCGGTCTTCTTGCTGACCGAGCCCGCCACCTTGGCGCCGGCGGCTTCCAGCAGGTCCTTGGCCTCGTCGCGGCTGAGCTTGGGCAGCGTGCCCGTGATGACGAAGGTCTTGCCGGCCAGCGGCAGCACGGCGCGCGGGGCCGGCTCGCCCTCGGGCCAGGTGACGCCGCAGGCGCGCAGCTGCTCGACCACTTCGCGGTTGTGCGGCTGCTGGAAGAAGGTGTGGATGCTTTCCGCGACGATCGGTCCGATGTCGGGCACCTCGAGCAACTGCTCCACCGTCGCGGCCGTCTCGGCGCTCGTGCCCATGATGCGGTCGAGCGCGCCGAAGTGGCGCGCGAGCTCCTTGGCCGTGGCCTCACCCACATGCCGGATGCCCAGGCCGAACAGGAAGCGCGGCAGCGTGGTGGTCTTGGACTTCTCCAGCGCCGCCAGCAGGTTTTGCGCGGATTTCTCGGCCATGCGGTCCAGGCTGGCCAGTGCGGTGAGCCCGAGCCGGTAGAGGTCCGGCAGGGTCTGGATCACGCCGCCGTCGACCATCTGCTCGACCAGCTTGTCGCCCAGGCCCTCGATCTCCACCGCCCGGCGCTGGGCGAAGTGCAGGATGGCCTCCTTGCGCTGGGCCTTGCAGAACAGGCCGCCGGTGCAGCGGTAGTCGGCCTCGCCCTCCTCGCGCACCGCGTCGGAACCGCAGACCGGGCAGTGCCGCGGCATGGTGAAGACCGGCGCGTCGCCCTGGCGCTTGTCGGGCAGCACGCCCACCACCTCGGGGATCACGTCGCCGGCGCGCCGGACGATGACGGTGTCGCCCACGCGCACGTCCTTGCGCCGGGCTTCGTCCTCGTTGTGCAGCGTGGCATTGGTGACCGTGACGCCGCCCACGAACACCGGCGCCAGCTTGGCCACCGGCGTGAGCTTGCCGGTGCGGCCGACCTGCACGTCGATCGCCAGCACCTGGGTGAGCTGCTCCTGCGCCGGGTACTTGTGGGCCACGGCCCAGCGCGGCTCGCGGGTGACGAAGCCGAGCTGGCGCTGCAGTGCGAGGCTGTTGACTTTGTAGACAACGCCGTCGATGTCGAAGGGCAAGCCGTCGCGGGCCTGGCCGATGCGCTGATGGAACGCGACCAGTTCGTCGGCGCCGCTGGCCAGCGTGGTCTGGTCCGACACCGGAAAGCCCCAGCTGCGCAGCGCCATCAGCGCGTCATGGTGCGTCGCGAAGTCCGGCCCGCCGGCCTCCGCCGGCGTGATCTCGCCCCAGCCATAGGCAAAGAACGACAGCGGCCGCTGGCGCGAGATGGCCGGATCGAGCTGGCGCACCGCGCCGGCCGCCGCATTGCGCGGGTTGACGTAGGTCTTCTCGTTCTTCTGGCCCTGGGCGATCTTCTCGCGCTGCTGCTCGTTCAGGCGCTCGAAGTCGTCTCGCCGCATGTAGACCTCGCCGCGCACCTCCAGCACTGGCGGCGCGTCCGCCGGCAGGCGCAGCGGGATCTGGCCGATGCCGCGGATGTTCTGCGTGACGTCCTCGCCCACCTCGCCATCGCCGCGCGTGGCGGCCTGCACCAGCACGCCGCGCTCGTAGCGCAGGTTGATGGCCAGGCCGTCGAACTTCAGCTCGGCCACGTATTCCAGCGGCGGCGCATCGGGCCCGGCCTCCAGCGGCAGGCCGAGTTCCCGCCGGACCCGCTGGTCGAACGCGCGCGCACCGCTGGCCTCGATGTCGGTCTCGGTCCGGATCGACAGCATCGGCACCTGATGGCGCACCTTGGCAAATCCGTCGAGCACCTTGCCACCCACCCGCTGCGTCGGCGAGTCGGCGCTGTGCAGCTCGGGATGCGCCTCCTCCAGCGCCTGCAGTTCGCGGAACAGCCGGTCGTACTCGGCGTCCGGGATCTCGGGGTCGTCCAGCACGTAGTAGCGGTGGGCGTGGTGGTGCAGCAGCGCGCGCAGGGCTTCGGCGCGTTCCTGGATGGCCGGCGTCACAGGCATGGCGCAAGGGCTCCGTGGGTGGGGGCGATGTCAGTTGAGAAAGGACTGTGCAGCGGCTGCTGGCGGGAACTTCCGACGCGCCCGGCTCAGCTGAACAGGCGCCGGGCCAGGCCCGAACCGGCCGAGAGGTCGCGCGCGTCCAGCGTGTCGTACAGCTGCTCGAGGTCGGCGCCGATGGCGTCCATGGTTTCGGCACGCAGCAGTTGGCCGTTGTCATCGGTGATCACGCCGTCCATGGCGGCGGCCAGTGCAATGGCGGCGTCGCGCATGCGCACGAAGGGCTGCTCCGAGCGGTGCACCTGCGGCACGTCCAGGCTCAGCGTGACGTCGCGGATGGCCGACTGAGCCGGGTCGTCGGCCAGGGCCGCCTGCGTATCAAACGACAGGCCCAGCACGGCAGGCGAGCCCTGGGCAGTGGCCGGCAGGGCCATGCGGCCGGGGATCACACCGGGCACGAAGCCCAGCCGGGCTGCATGCTGATGCACATAGCCCGGACTCCAGGCAGCGCTGCGGGCGCGCAGGGTGAAGGACAGCTGCGCATCATGGCCGCTGGCGAACTGGTCCAGCTCGCGCGCGCGGGCCACCTCGTCGAGCATTTCGGGAAACTCGGGCGCACCGTTGACCGCATCGGCAAAGGCCTGCGCCTTCATGACGAACTCGGAGTATTCGATCTCGTTGAGCGCACCGGTGCGGTTGGCCAGCTGCACGCCAGCCTGGAAGGCGCCGTAGCGCTGCCCCGCCGCCGGCGTCTCCCACGCCTGCGTCGCCATGTTCTGCCCCTCAATGGCAAACGGCTTGCTGCCGGCGCGCCGTGTCGGCGGCAGCGCGGCCAGCGCGGCGTCGCCCGAAACCGGCGCGTCAAGCGCGATGGGCGCGATCACGTCGATCAGCGCGTCCAGGCCGGGCTTCTTCTCGGGCACGGGCAGGGGCATCGGCGCCATGGCTGGATCGAAGCCCGGATCGAACGACGGCTCCTGCCGCGCCAGCGCGTCGGCGCCGCCCTGCCCCGCTGAGCCGCCGGAGCCCCCGCTCCCCGCCGAATCGGGCTCGGCCGGCGGCTCGGGCTGCGCCTGGCGCGGCGCATTGCGGCGCGACGTCCAGGTGTTGTAGGCGATGACGGCGGCGAGTACCAGGCCACCGATGATGGCCAGTCCGAGCTGGAGATTGCTCATCACGCGGCCTCCGCCATCGAGACGGCCGACTCCATGTCCACCGCGACGATGCGCGAGACGCCCTGCTCCTGCATGGTCACGCCGATGAGCTGCTCGGCCATCTCCATCGCGATCTTGTTGTGGCTGATGAACAGGAACTGCGTGCCCTTGGACATCGAGCTGACCAGCTTGGCATAACGCTCGGTGTTGGCGTCGTCGAGCGGCGCATCCACCTCGTCCAGCAGGCAGAACGGCGCCGGGTTGAGCTGGAAGATCGCGAACACCAGCGCGATGGCCGTGAGCGCCTTCTCGCCGCCCGACAGCAGGTGGATGGTCTGGTTCTTCTTGCCGGGCGGCTGGGCCATGACCTGCACGCCGGAGTCGAGGATCTCGTCGCCCGTCATCACCAGCTTGGCCTGGCCGCCGCCGAACAGCTCGGGGAACATCTTGCCGAAGTGGCCATTGACGGTGTTGAAGGTGCCGGCCAGAAGCTCGCGCGTTTCGGCGTCGATCTTGCGGATGGCGTCTTCCAGCGTGGTCATGGCCTCGGTGAGGTCGGCTGACTGCGCGTCCAGGAACTGCTTGCGCTCGCGGGCCGAGCTGAGTTCGTCCAGCGCCGCGAGGTTGACGGCGCCCAGCGCCGCGATCTCGCGGTGCAGGCGGTCGATCTCGCCCTGCATGCCGGCCAGGCGGACCTTGCCCTCCTCGATGGAGCGCGCAATCGCCTCGCGGTCGGCGTGCGCGTCGGCCAGCAATTGCTCGTACTGCTCCAGGCCCAGGCGCGCGGCCTGTTCCTTGAGCTGGAATTCGGTGATGCGCTGGCGCAGCGGATCCAGCTCGCGTTCGAGCTGCAGGCGGCGCTCGTCGCTGGCGCGCAGCTTCGCGGTGAGGTCGTCGTACTCGCTGCGGCGAGCGCCCAGCGTGGCCTCGCGCTCGGACTTGAGGGCGAGCGCATTCTGCAGGCCCGCCTGCGCGGCCGCATCGGTGAGGCGCGCGAGTTCGTCGTGGGCGCGCTGCTCTTCCGCAGCGAGCGAGCCAGCCTGCTGCTCGGCCGTGGCGATGGCGCGCGCCAGCTCGGCGCGGCGCGCCTCCAGGCTGCGCTGGGCAAAGGTCGCTTCCTGGGCCTGCCGCTCCAGGCTGCGCTGCTGCTCGCGGCACTGGGCCAGGCGCCGCTCGGCCTCGATCACGCGCTCGTCGAGCTGGGCGTGGCGCTCCTGGCTGTCGGCCAATTGCATGTCGAGCTCTTCGAAGCGGGCCTCGGCGGCGATGCGGCGCTCCTGGAGCTCTTCGAGCTGGCCGTCGACTTCGGCCAGGTCGGCGCCGATCTGCTCGCTGCGCGCGCGCGTCTGCTCAGCCAATTGCGTGAGGCGCAGCGTCTCGACCTGCAGCTCATGCGCGCGGCTCTGCGTCTCGGCCGCTTCGCGGCGCGCGGTGACGAGGCGCTGCGAGGCGTCGGAGTAGGCCGCCTCGGCGCGGATCAGCGCGGCGCGCGACTCCTCGGTGATGAGGGCCTGGGCCTTGAGCTGCTTGTCGAGGTTCTCGATCTCCTGGGCCCGTGCCAGCAGGCCGGCCTGCTCGGAGTCCTGCGCATAGAAGCTCACGCTGTGCGCGGTGACCGCATGGCCCGAACGCACGTAGATCGTCTCGCCGGGCTGCAGCCGGTCGCGCGCGGCCAGCGCTTCCTCGAAGCTCGGGGCGGTGTAGCAGCCGTGCAGCCAATCGGCCAGCAGCGCCTTCTGCCCGGCGTCGTGCAGGCGCAGCAGGTCAGCCAGGCGCGGCAGCACCGAAGCCGGCTCCGTCACGGCCGCCTGCGGCGGGCTGTAGAAGGCGAGCTTGGCTGGCGGCGCGTCCTGCCCGAAGGCGCGGACCATGTCCAGCCGGCTGACCTCCAGCGAGTTCATGCGTTCGCGCAGCGCCGCTTCCAGCGCGTTCTCCCAGCCCTGCTCCACGTGGATGCGGCTCCACAGGCCTTGCAGGCCGTCCAGCCCGTGGCGCGCCAGCCAGGGCGCGAGCTTGCCGTCGGTCTTGACCTTTTCCTGCAGCGCCTTGAGCGCTTCCATGCGGGCCGACAGGTCGGCCTGGCGGTGGCTCTCGGCGTTGGCCTGCTGCTGGCGGGCGCGGCGGTCCTCGTCGAGCTGGGGCACCTGCTCCTGCAGCTCCTGCAGCCGCGCGTCGGCCACTGCCGCCGATTCCTGCGCGGTGTCCAGCTGGGATTGAAGATTGACCAGGCGCGCCTCGTCGGGCGCGGCCAGTGCGTTGCGGTCGGCCGAGAGCTTCTCGCGCCGCAGGTTGAGCTGGCGCGACTGTTCCTCGATGTTGCGCTGGTCGGCCGCCAGCACCTGGATCTGCTGCTGCACCTGGGCCACGCCGGTGCGCTGCTCGTTGGCCTTGTTCTGCGCTTGGCGCAGCGCCTCTTCGAGGTCGGGCAGCGCCATGGCCTGCTCTTCGACCTGGGCGGCGAGCAAGGCGGCCTTTTCCTCGGCCTCCACGCCCTGGGCGGCCAGCGTTTCGGTCTCGGCCAGCGCGTCGTCCTTGCGCGCGGCCCATTGCACCGTCTGCTCGCGCAGCTGGGCGAGGCGCTGCTCGGCGCGCTGGCGGCCTTCGACCACGAAGCGGATCTCGGCCTCCAGCCGGCCGACTTCGGCGCTCGCCTCGTACAGCATGCCCTGGGCCTGGTTGACCTGGTCGCCGGCCGCGTAGTGGGCCTGGCGGATGGTCTCGAGGTCGGCCTCGATGCGGCGCAGATCGGCCATGCGCGATTCGAGGTTGTTCACCGCCTGATCGGCATCGGCCTTGATGCGGGCCTGGTCGGCCTCGGCCTCGGCCCGCTTGAGGAACCACTGCTGGTGCTGCTTGAGCGTGACGTCGGCCTGCAGCGCGTTGTAGCGCTGCGCGACCTCGGCCTGCTTCTCGAGCTTTTCGAGGTTGGCGTTGAGCTCGCGCAGGATGTCGCCCACGCGGGTCAGGTTCTCGCGGGTGTCCGAGAGGCGGTTTTCCGTCTCGCGGCGGCGCTCCTTGTACTTGGAAACGCCGGCCGCCTCTTCGAGGAACAGGCGCAGTTCCTCGGGCTTGGACTCGATGATGCGGCTGATCGTGCCCTGGCCGATGATGGCGTAGGCCCGCGGCCCCAGGCCGGTGCCGAGGAAAACGTCCTGCACGTCGCGGCGGCGCACCGGCTGGTTGTTGATGTAGTAGCTGCTGGTGCCGTCGCGCGTGAGCACGCGCTTGACGGCGATCTCGGTGAACTGGCTCCACTGGCCGCCGGCGCGGTGGTCGGCATTGTCGAAGACCAGTTCGACGCTGGAGCGGCTGGCCGGCTTGCGCGTGTTGGTGCCGTTGAAGATCACGTCCTGCATGGACTCGCCGCGCAGCTCGCTGGCGCGCGACTCGCCCAGCACCCAGCGCACCGCATCCATGATGTTGGACTTGCCGCAGCCGTTGGGGCCCACCACGCCGACCAGCTGCCCGGGCAGCATGAAGTTGGTGGGCTCGGCAAAGGATTTGAAGCCCGAGAGCTTGATCGAATTGAGACGCACGACAGACCCTGTGTTGCTGGCCTGAGCCTTGGTTTAACCCGTTGATTTCAAAGGAAATGCCGACCGGCGTGGGGGCGCCGCGGTGGCGCAGCCCCGGCGCAGGGAGGTCCATGATGTTACCCGAGCACCGCCGCCCTCCCGCCTGCGCACCGGCGCCGCGCGGTCAGGAAATGTTTCGCCCCGGCCGCCTGCGGGCCGTGCAGGGATAATCGTCCGCATGAATCCCCTGCTGGCCCAACTGCAGCCCTATCCCTTCGAGCGGCTGCGGCAACTCTTTGCGGGCGTCACGCCCAACCCTGCCTACGCCCCCATCAGCCTGGGCATCGGCGAGCCCCGCCACCCCACGCCGCAGTTCATCAAGGACGCACTGACCGGCGCGCTGTCGGGCCTGGCGGGCTATCCGCCCACCGCCGGCGAGCCCAGGCTGCGCGAAGCCTTCACGGGCTGGCTGCAGTCGCGCTACGGCCTGGCGCTCGACCCGGCCACCCAGGTGCTGCCGGTCAATGGCTCGCGCGAGGCCCTGTTCGCCTTCACACAGGTGGTGGTCGACGCCTCGCAAAGCGGCACGCGCGGCAAGCCGGTCGTCATCTGCCCCAATCCGTTCTACCAGATCTACGAGGGCGCGGCCCTGCTGGCGGGCGCCGAGCCCTACTACGCGCCGAGCGATCCGGCCCGCAACTTCGCGGTGGACTGGGACAGCGTGCCCGACGACGTCTGGGCCCGCACCCAGATGATCTTCGTGTGCTCGCCGGGCAACCCCACGGGCGCGGTGATGCCGATCGAGGAATGGAAGAAGCTCCTTGCGCTGAGCGAGAGATACGGCTTCGTCATCGCCTCCGACGAGTGCTACAGCGAGATCTACTTCCGCGACGAGCCGCCGCTGGGCGGCCTGGAGGCCGCAGCCCGCCTGGGACGGCCCGACTTCCGCAACCTGGTCGCCTTCACCAGCCTGTCCAAGCGCAGCAACGTGCCCGGCATGCGCAGCGGCTTCGTGGCCGGCGACGCCGCCCTGCTCAGGCAGTTCCTGCTCTACCGCACCTACCACGGCAGCGCCATGGCCCTGCCGGTGCAGGCCGCCAGCATTGCCGCCTGGGGCGACGAGCAGCATGTCGTGGACAACCGGGCGCTCTACCGCGAGAAGTTCGCCCAGGTCACGCCGCTGCTGGCCGAGGTGCTCGACGTGCGCCTGCCCGATGCGGGTTTCTACCTGTGGGCGGGCGTTCCCGGCAGCGACACCGACTTCGCCGCCGGCCTCCTGGCTCAATACAATGTCACGGTGTTGCCTGGCAGCTTCCTGGCCCGTGAGGCCGGCGGCGCCAACCCCGGTGCGGGGCGCATCCGCATGGCGCTGGTCGCAGAGACCGCCGAATGCGTGGAAGCGGCAACCCGGATCGTTCAATACGTCGTCAACCTCAAGTCCCATTCATGACCCAGCAACTCCAGAACATCATCGACGCCGCGTGGGAAGACAGCGCCAACCTGTCGCCCAAGTCGGCCCCGAAGGAAACGGCCGACGCCGTCGAGCACGTCATCTCCGAACTCAACGGCGGCCGCCTGCGCGTGGCCACGCGCCAGGGCGTGGGCCAGTGGACGGTGCACCAGTGGATCAAGAAAGCCGTGCTGCTGAGCTTTCGCCTCAAGGACAACGAGGTCATCAAGGCCGGCCACCTGGGCTTCTACGACAAGGTGCAGACCAAGTTCGCGCACCTGAGCGAGGCCGAACTCAAGGAAACCGGCGTGCGCGTCGTGCCGCCGGCCGTGGCCCGGCGCGGCAGCTACATCGCCAAGGGCGCGATCCTCATGCCCAGCTACGTCAACATCGGCGCCTACGTGGACGAAGGCACCATGGTCGACACCTGGGCCACCGTGGGCTCCTGCGCGCAGGTCGGCAAGAACGTGCACCTGTCCGGCGGCGTGGGCCTGGGCGGCGTGCTGGAGCCGCTGCAGGCCAACCCGACCATCATCGAGGACAACTGCTTCATCGGCGCCCGCTCGGAGATCGTCGAAGGCGTGATCGTCGAGGAGAACTCCGTCATCTCGATGGGCGTGTACATCGGCCAGAGCACCAAGATCTACGACCGCGCCACCGGCACCGTGACCTACGGCCGCGTGCCCGCCGGCTCGGTGGTCGTCTCGGGCAATCTGCCCAGCGCCGACGGCAAGTACAGCCTGTATTGCGCGGTGATCGTCAAGCGGGTCGACGCGCAGACGCGCGCCAAGACCAGCCTGAACGACCTGCTGCGCGACTGAGGCAGCTCCTTCGCACGCCGGCACCCAGCGACAGCATCCGGGATTGATTGAACGCACCCACGAGCACAAGGACAGATCATGGCCACACAGATGGGAACGATGGAGCGGATTCTTCGCCTCATGGGCGAGAAGAAGGCGTCGGACGTCTACCTCTCGGCGCACTCGCCCGCGATGATCAAGATCAACGGCCAGTGCATCCCGATCAACAGCCAGATCCTGCCGCCCGACGCCACGCGCAACCTGCTGGCCGAGGTGCTGCCGCCGACCCGCATCGAGGAGCTGGAGGAGTCCGGCGAGCTCAACATGGCGCTGCCGATCCAGGGCGTGGGCAACTTCCGGATCAGCGCGATGCGCCAGCGCGGCACCTATGCGGCGGTGATCCGCTACATCACCACCGACATCCCGCCGCTGGCCTCGCTGAACGTGCCGCTGATCCTGGGTGACCTGATCATGGAAAAGCGCGGCCTGATCCTCATGGTCGGCTCCACCGGTGCCGGCAAGAGCACCACGCTGGCGTCCATGATGGACTCGCGCAACGAGAAGGTCACGGGCCACATCCTCACCATCGAGGACCCGGTCGAGTTCCTGTTCACCAACAAGAAGTCCATCGTCAACCAGCGCGAGGTCGGCTCCGACACCCAGTCGCTGCAGACGGCGCTCAAGAACGCGCTGCGGCAGGCGCCCGACGTGATCCTGATCGGCGAAATCCGCGACCGCGAGACCATGTCGGCCGCCATCGCCTATGCGCAGTCGGGCCACCTGTGCCTGGCCACCATGCACGCCAACAACAGCTACCAGGCGCTCAACCGGATCCTGTCGTTCTACCCGGTCGAGGTGCGCCCCACCATGCTGGGCGACCTGGCCGCCGCGATGAAGGCCATCGTCTCGCAGCGCCTGCTGCGCACCGTGCACGGCAGCCGCGCGCCGGCCGTCGAAGTGATGCTCAACACCAAGCTGGTGTCGGAGCTGATCGAAAAAGGCGACTTCTCGGGCGTCAAGGAGGCCATGGAAAAGTCCATGGCCGAGGGCTCGCAGACCTTCGAGCAGGACATCGCGCGCCTGATCATCGAGGGCACGGTCGACCGCAAGGAAGGCCTGCTGTACGCCGACTCGCCGACCAACCTGATGTGGCGGCTGCAGAACGACTTCGCCGCAGCCTCGCAGTCCGAGCTGGTGGAAGACGATCCGGACGACACGCCCTCGTTCACCGAAATCACGCTGGACGTGAAGCACTGATGTCCGCTGCGCTGCGCCTGACCGAACAACTCATCGCCCGCCCTTCCGTCACGCCCGACGACGGCGGCTGCCAGGCCCTGCTGGCCGAGCGGCTCGCCCCGCTGGGCTTTGCCTGCGAAAGCATCGTCAGCGGCCCCGAGTCGTTTCGCGTGACCAACCTGTGGGCCAAGCGTCCGGGCACGGCCGGCAGCGGCCTGCTGGTGTTTGCCGGCCACACCGACGTCGTGCCCACCGGCCCGCTGGACCAGTGGACGAGCGATCCGTTCACGCCCACCCACCGCGACGGCAAGCTCTACGGGCGCGGCTCGGCCGACATGAAGACATCCATCGCCGCCTTCGTGGTGGCGATGGAGGAGTTTCTGGCGGCCACCCCCTCGCCGGCCCTGTCGGTGGCGCTGCTGCTCACGAGCGACGAGGAAGGCCCGGCCGTGGACGGGACCGTCGTCGTCTGCGAAGCGCTCAAGGCGCGTGGCGAAAAGCTCGACTGGTGCATCGTCGGCGAGCCCACGTCGGTCGAGCGCACCGGCGACATGATCAAGAACGGCCGGCGCGGCACCATGAGCGGCAAACTCACCGTCAAGGGAGTGCAGGGCCACATCGCCTACCCGCACCTGGCGCGCAACCCGATCCACCAGGCCGCGCCCGCGCTGGCCGAACTCGTGGCCACCGAGTGGGACCGGGGCAACGAGTTCTTCCAGCCCACCAGCTGGCAGATCAGCAACATCCACGGCGGCACCGGCGCGAGCAACGTCATCCCGGGCCAGGTGGTGATCGACTTCAACTTCCGCTTCTGCACCGAGTCGACGCCCGAAGGCCTGCAGCAGCGCGTCCATGCCCTCCTCGACCGGCACGGCCTCGACTACGACCTGCAGTGGGTCATCGGCGGGCGCCCCTTCCTCACCACGCCGGGCACGCTGGTGGCTGCGGTGCAGTCGGCCATCGAGGGCGAAACCGGCATCCGCACCGAACTGTCCACCACCGGCGGCACGAGTGACGGCCGCTTCATCGCGCAGATCTGCCCGCAGGTCATCGAGCTGGGCCCCGTCAACGCCATGATCCACAAGATCGACGAGCACCTGCCCGTCAGCGGCATCGAGCCCCTCAAGAACATCTACCGGCGCGTGCTGGAAAACCTCAACCGGGCGCTGTGAGCGCCCGTGAACCCCTGTGAGTCTCCATGAGCGTGCTTTCGGCATGACCCTGCTTGAGCTGATCGAGGCCGGCGCGCGCCGCCTGTCCGACGCCGGCGTGGCCTTCGGCCACGGCACCACGAATGCGTTCGACGAAGCCGCCTGGCTGGCGCTGTGGAAGCTGGGCCTGCCGCTGGACGATCTGGACAGCGTCGCGCAACGCCACGTCACGCCCGATGAGCAGGCGGCCGTGCAGGCCCTGCTGGACGAGCGCATCGCCAGCCGCAAGCCCGCCGCCTACCTCACGCGCGAAGCCTGGCTGCAGGGCGTGCCCTTCTACGTGGACGAGCGGGCCATCGTGCCGCGCTCCTTCATTGCCGAGCTGCTGGCCGACGGTTCCTTCGACGCCTGGCTGGGCGAACACACGCGGCGCGTGCTCGACCTGTGCACCGGCAACGGGAGCCTGGCCGTGCTCGCGGCCATGGCCTTCCCCGACGTGAGCGTGGACGCAGCCGACATCTCGCTCGACGCGCTGGCGGTGGCCCGCATCAACGTCGAGCGGCACGGCCTGGGCGAGCGCATCACGCTCAGGCTGTCCGACGGCCTGGCCGCCACGCCGGGGCCCTACGACCTGATCCTGTGCAACCCGCCCTATGTGAACACGGCCAGCATGGCGGCCCTTCCGCCCGAATACCGGGCCGAGCCCGAGCTGGCGCTGGCCGGCGGCGCGGACGGCATGGACTTCATCCGCACGCTGCTGGCCGCCGCGCCTGCGACAATGGCGCCCCACGCCGTGCTGGTGCTGGAGATCGGCAACGAGTTCGGCCACTTCTGCGCCGCCTTTGCCGGACTGGAGGCCGTGGGCCTGCCCACCAGCGCCGGCGACGAGCAGGTCCTGCTGCTCACGCGTGAAGCCCTCGACGAGTTTTTCCATTCATGATCACCCTCAAGAACGTTGTCCTGCGCCGCAGTGCCAAGGTGCTGCTCGACCAGGCCAGCGTCACCATCAACCCCGGCGAGAAGGTCGGCCTGGTCGGCCGCAACGGCGCCGGCAAGTCCACCCTGTTCGCGCTGTTCAACGGCACGCTGCACGAGGACGGCGGCGACTTCTCGATCCCGCGCCAGTGGCGCATGGCCCAGGTCGCGCAGAACATGCCCGAGACCTCCGAGAGCGCCACCGACTTCGTGCTGGCCGGCGACACCCGGCTGTCGGAGCTGCGCGCCACGCTGGCCGAGGCCGAAGCCTCGGGCGACGGCATGGCCATCGCGCAGGCCTACTCCGACCTGGCCGATGCCGGCGAGCATGACGCCATGCCGCGCGCGCAGGCCCTCATCCTGGGCCTGGGCTTCAAGGTCGCCGAGCTGGACAACCCGGTCGACAGCTTCTCGGGCGGCTGGCGCATGCGGCTGCAGCTGGCCCGCGCGCTCATGTGCCCGTCGGATTTGCTGCTGCTGGACGAGCCCACCAACCACCTGGACCTGGACGCGCTGGTCTGGCTGGAGGCCTGGCTCAAGAAGTACCCGGGCACGATGATCGTCATCAGCCACGACCGCGAATTCCTCGACGCCGTCACCGGCGTCACCCTGCACATCGAGAACGCCAAGCTCACCCGCTATGGCGGCAACTACAGCAAGTTCGAGGAGCTGCGGGCCCAGGCCATGGAACTGCAGGCCGCGACCTTCGCCCGCCAGCAGGAGAAGATCGCGCACCTGCAGAAGTTCATCGACCGCTTCAAGGCCAAGGCCAGCAAGGCCAAGCAGGCGCAAAGCCGCGTCAAGGCCCTGGAGCGCATGGAAAAGGTCGCGCCGCTGCTGGCCGAGGCCGAGTTCCAGTTCGAGTTCAAGGAGCCCGCCAACATCCCCAACCCGATGCTGTCGATCACCGACGCGAGCTTCGGCTACGTCGTGGACGGCCGGCAGAAGGTCATCCTGCGCGGCGTGAGCCGCTCCATCCAGGCTGGCCAGCGCATCGGCATCCTTGGCGCCAACGGCCAGGGCAAGTCGACGCTCGTCAAGACCATCGCGCACGAGATGGGCGCCCTGGCCGGCACCATCACCGAAGGCAAGGGCCTGTCGATCGGCTACTTCGCGCAGCAGGAGCTGGACGTGCTCACGCCCGACAGCTCGCCGCTGGAGCACATGGTGCGCCTCGCGCGCGAGCTGGGCCCGCAGGGCAAGGAAGGCACGGGCGAGCAGGCGCTGCGCGGCTTCCTGGGCAGCTTCAATTTCACCGGCGACATGGTCAAGCAGGCCGTGGGCACCATGAGCGGCGGCGAGAAGGCCCGGCTGGTGCTGGCCATGATGGTCTGGCAGCGCCCCAACCTGCTGCTGCTCGACGAGCCGACCAATCACCTGGACCTCGTGACGCGCGAGGCGCTGGCCATGGCGCTCAACGAGTTCGAGGGCACGCTCATGCTCGTGAGCCACGACCGGGCGCTGCTGCGCTCGGTCTGCGACGAGTTCTGGCTGGTCGGCCGGGGCGCGGTGGCTCCCTTCGACGGCGACCTCGACGACTACCAGCGCTACCTGCTCGACGAGGCCAAGCGCCAGCGCGAGGAAGCGCGTGAAGCCCTGCGCGGCGAACCGGCGCCGGAGCCGGTGCCGGTGCAAATCGCCCGAGCGGTCGGAGCCGCTGCGGCACCCAGCGCCCAAAGCAGCCGCGACCAGCGCCGGCTCGATGCCGCCAGCCGCCAGCAGTTGGCCGACCGGCTCAAGCCGCTCAAGCGCGAGATGGAGCGCTCGGAACGCGCCATGGAAACGCTCGGCCAGGAAAAGGCCGAACTCGAATCCCGCATGGCCTCCGGCATCGCGCCGGCAGAACTGGCCGAGGCCGGCAAGCGCCTGAAGTCCGTGAACGACAGCCTGGCGTCGGCCGAGGAACGCTGGCTGGAGCTGAGCGCGCAGATCGAGGCGGCATCAGCCTGAGGGGCTCGGCCCGCAGCTTGCGGGCGGGGCTTCACAGAGGCTTTCCCGACGCTTTCCAGCAGCTTTGCATGGTTTTGCGCGCGGCCGTCTGGCCTTCGCCCGGCCGGCGCGCTAAAGTGGTTGCATCGCCCCACCCCGCCCGATGCCGCTCATGCCCACTGCCATGCAACTCGCCGCCGGCCACCCGCAACTGCAGGAGGCCGTCCGCCGCAGCCGCAAGCTGCTGCACCGCCGCGCCCTGGTCGGTGCGGCCGCCAGCGCCGTGCCCGTGCCCGGGGTGGACTGGCTGGTCGATGCGGCGCTGCTGTCGCGCCTCATTCCCGAGATCAATGCCGAGTTCGGCCTGTCGCCGACCCAGCTCGACCGGCTCACGCCGGGCAAGCGCGAGAAGGTGCAGAAAGCCGTGGCCATGGTCGGCTCGGTGCTGATCGGCAAGTTCATCACCCGCGACCTCGTCGTCCGGGCGGCCCAGCATGTGGGCGTGCGCCTGACGGCCAAGCAGGTGGCCAAATACGTGCCGCTGGCCGGCCAGGCCGTCGCGGCGGCGCTCGGCTACACGGCGGTGCGCTATCTGGGCGAGGAGCACCTGAAGGACTGCGTGCGGGTCGCCAAGGCCGCACAACTCGTGCTTCCGGCCCCGAGCGCTGCAGCCGAGGCCCCGGAGCGCACGCCGCTGCAGGCCGCCTGACGCGCGCTTGTTTCGGCTGGAGCTGGGCGCCCGCCGCCAGACGGCGGCGTCCTACACCGTGCGGCAACGCCTGCCGACACCTTTCGGCCGACGGCGGACCTACAGTCGATCCCATCACGAAGCGCTTCGCGCCGAGCTGGATCGAAACCCACGGAGCCCGCCATGAAGAATCGACTCACCACCAGGAACGTTGCCGCCTTTGCCGCCGCCGCCGTGCTGGCGACGGCGGCGACCGCCATCACCGTGCAGGCCGGCAATGCCGCTGCCGCCGCAGAAATGGGCGTCGAGACGCCCGTGATCTTTGAACTCCTCGACGACAGCGCGCAACCCATCCCCCAGGAGGCCGTATGAACCTGATGGCAGCAGACCGGAGTGAAGGATTCGACCGGGCCGAGGGCCTGGACGCGATGGCGGCCACGGCGGGCTGGCACGGCCAGTGGCAGCACGCCGACACGGCCATTGCAGCCAACGACGACCTTGAGCCTCTGCAGCGCCGCCCCGGCTTGGTCATCTTCGACGACGAACCGGCCTGAGGGCGGCCTGAAGGTCGCGTCGGCGCACCAACGACAACGGGGCCTTGACGGCCCCGTTTTTCGTTTTTTCGTTTTTCGTCTGCGACTCAGCCGGCGAGCCGATCAGCGCGGCTGCTTGACGATGCGCAGGTAGGGCTTGGGTGCATTCCAGCCCGAGGGGAACAGCGTCTTGGCATCGTCGTCGCTCACCGAGCCGGCGATGATCACGTCGTCGCCGTCCTTCCAGTTCACGGGCGTCGCGACCTTGTACTTGGCGGTCAGCTGCATCGAGTCGAGCACGCGCAGGATCTCGTCGAAGTTGCGGCCGGTGGTCATCGGATAAGTCAGCATCAGCTTGATCTTCTTGTCCGGGCCGATGATGAACACCGAACGCACCGTGGCATTGGCGGCGGCCGTGCGGCCATCGGAGCTGCCCGGCTCTTCGGCCGGCAGCATGTTGTAGAGCTTGGCGACCTGGAGGTCGGTGTCGCCGATCATGGGGTACTTGACGGCGGCGCCCTGCGTCTCCTCGATATCGGCGGCCCACTTGCTGTGATTCTCGACCGGGTCGATCGACAGGCCGATCAGCTTGGCATTGCGCTTGGTGAACTCGGGTTCGATCTTCGCCATGTAGCCCAGCTCGGTCGTGCAGACCGGCGTGAAGTCCTTGGGATGCGAGAACAGGATCGCCCACTGGTCGCCGATCCACTCATGAAAATTGATCGTGCCCTGCGTGGTCTTGGCAGTGAAATTGGGCGCGGTGTCGTTGATGCGAAGGGACATGGTCTGGCTCCTGGGTGAGTTCCTGGTTGAATGCGCCCGGCGAGATGCCGCGGCGCGTGTTGTGATGCAGGTAAGCCCAATATACGGCCGATTCAAGTCGGACAACGCGCCGCACTCAGACGGCTTTGGCATAAGCTCAGATGGAAAAGGAGAAAAAAATCCCGGGATCCGCGCCAGGACCTGACACCGGTGGGCTCCACAGAAAGATTCAGCACGGCCTCATCCCTCTCATCCTTAAGACCTGAATAGGGCTGATTCGAGGCTGACTTGCGTGTGAATCGGCCCGCGTCGCCTTAGACTGCGCGCGTTCTTTCGCATCATCGTCGTCCACCCCACGGGCTTGCGTTCCCTTTGAGCAGTACCTGCCGGCTTTCCGCTGGCTGGAGCGCCCCACTGCCAAGGAGAAAGCATTTCATGCCGCGTTGCCCCCGGTTCCCGTTCGCACTTTTTTCTGTCTTCGCGCGCAGCTTCGGCGGCGGGTCGCACGTTCGGCGTTGCGGGTTGCGGAGTGCCGCCGCCGCAGCGCTGGCTGCCGCGCTCCTGTGGACCTTGGCGCCGGGGGTGAGAGCCCAGAGTGCAGGCTCGGGTGGCAACGGTCAGTGCTGGGTCGTCGTGAGCACGACCGGCTTGCTTCAGCATGCCGAGCCGCATGTGCGAGGCTGCCACGCGAGCGCGCAGGCGGCGATGAACGCGCTGTTCGACTACGCCAACACCAACTGGTCCATCCGGGGCAGCGGATATCCGGTGTTCTGGCTCGACAGCTTCGGCCCGCAGATCCTGGCGGCGCCGTTCGACTGCCAGATCCGTCCGCTGCCGGTGGTGCAGGACAGCGGCCTGTCCTGCGGCTACACCGCCGTCGTTCATGAGATCTACAACACAGGCGAGTCCAGCTTCCCAAGCGACGGGCGCCTGACCGTCGCGCAGATCAACCCGATCGTCGAGCCGCCGCCACCATCACCTCCTCCTCCACCCCCTCCACCC
>JBGAIH010000002.1:0-231760 GCA_044225675.1 Burkholderiaceae bacterium | reverse complement strand
GGCTTCGCCGGGCCACTGGCTGCGCCCCCCAGTGGGGGGAGGCGACCGCAGGTCGCATCGGGGGGCGTCAAGAATACGTCGTCCAGTCCGCATACGCCGCCGCATCCAGATGCGGCAGCGTGTTGTAGGTCACCAGCATGTGCCGCTTGGGCGTGAAGGCCAGCTCGGTGACCGAGGTGTTGCGGATGCGCAGGTTCAGCTCGATCGTGGCCTCGGGACTCGTGCCCAGCACGTGGCCCACGATGGTCGAGATGGGGCCGCCGCTGGAGACGATCAGCACCTTGCGCCCGTGGTGTTCGGCACGCACGTGGTCGAGCGCGCTGGTGATGCCCGCCACGAAGTCGGTGTACGCCGGCATGCCGCGCGGGCTCACCACGCCGGCCATCCACTGCGTGAGGCCGTCACGCAGCAGCCGGAAGTGGTGGCGGTACAGCTCGGGTGACGTGGGCTTTTCCAGCTTGTGCGGATGGATGGCAGCGATCACGGCCTCGCTGTCGTACTCGTTGAGGCCGGGCCAGGCCAGCGCGTCGGTGCTGCGGCCCATGCCCTCGGCAATGCCGGCCCAGGTTTCGGCATGACGGCGCAGCGTGCCCGTGAGCACGGCGTCGAACGTCAGCCCCTTGGCGGCAAAGTACTCGCCCAGCCGCCGGCTCTGGCGATGGCCCAGATCGCTGAGCCGGTCGTAGTCGTCGGCGCCAAACGAGGCCTGGCCATGGCGCACGAGGTAGAGGGTTCCCATGGGGCTGATTCTGGCAAGGCCGGGCCCTGCACGAAGTCACGGTGGCGACGGCCCATCACGTCGGCGACAGTGGCCGGTCGCCGTGACAGTGGCGGTGCCCGCACCGTGCTCAGCCGGCCGCGATGTCTTCGAGTTCCACCGGGCGCGCCACCACGAGCCGGAAGCGCCCGCGCCCGGTCTTCTCGATGCGGATGTGCGGGCTGTACTCGGCCAGCCGGCGCTGCAGCAGCACGAGCCGGGCCTCCAGGTTGTCCGAGAGGTCGGGCAGTCGGATCGACGGGTCCAGCCGCAGTTCTCGGTTGGAGAACTCGGTGCGGCCCTGCGCGACATGGTCGCGCAGCAGCTTCCACAGGATGGCCCCTGCGACGCCCTTGATGAGGTAGCTGCCGTTGACGAACACGCTGTCGTTGGCGGCGTAGTGCCGCACCTGCACCGCTGCTCCCGCCGCTCCCGCTGCTCCCGCTGCTCCCGCTGCGGGTGGCGGCGCGGCCGCTGGCCCTGGCCCGGGCGTGTCGCTGGCGTTGTGCAGCAGCTCGATCGCTGCGCCCAGGTGGCCCGCCATCGCCACGAACACGTCCTCGTCCTCGAAGCTCAGCCGCAGCTCCTGCGGGCTTTCGGCGAACAGCACGCCCAGCAGCCGGCCGCCCGAGAGAATGGGCACGGCCAGCTGGGAGTGCGGCTCGGGCAGTCCGGGCCAGGGAATGTCGGTCTCCATCGCGAGGTGCGGCGCCTCCGCGCCCAGGCTCTGCCGCTGCGCGCGGCTGTAGAGGTAGGCGTTGGTCATGTGCATGATGCGCACCGGCGTGCGCTCGCGCGCCGCCACGCCGATCACGCCGTCGCCCAGGTCGATCTCGGAGCCGACGCCCGAGGTCGGGTAGCCGACGCTCGCCACGGTGTACAGGCGCTGCGTGCCCGGGTCCAGCATCAGCACCATGGCGTGGTGGATGTCCAGGGCCCCGGTGACGATCGACAGCACCGCCGCCAGTGCCTCGTCGAGCGAGCCGGCCTGGGCCAGGCGCTCGCTCGAACGGCGCACCGCATTTAGCAGGCCGCAGCGCGGGGGCGGCGGCGGCAGGGGCTCGCCCGGCACGCGCTCGATCTCGCGCACCTCGTACACGTCGGAGCCCAGCAGCCGGAACACGCCCGCCATGCCGCTGTGCGAGGCGATGCCGGCCAGCCGCGCCTTCATGCTCTCGAACAGCGGCCCCTCGCTCTCGGTGCGCAGGTAGCGGATGTGCAGGCGGTGGAAGGCGGCGGTGTTGGGGTCGAGCACCAGCACGGTCGCGTCGGGACGCACCAGAATGTTCTGGCGCGTCTTGTTGAAGAACTGGAACGACAGCGCCACGTGCCGCTCGTCGACGTAGCAGACCTGAGAGATGTAGGCGACGTTGGGCACGCCTTCGAGGTCGCTCGTCGCCATGATGGCGGGGATCACGCCTTCGAGGCAGGCGCGGATCTCGCCGAGCGGCGTGGCGCTGCCCGCGCCGGCGGGCGGGCGCGCGGGTGCGGGGACCGGGGCCGCGGCCGTGGCCGTGGCCGTGGCCGCCGACGCCGCAGCGTCCGTGCCCTCCGCGCAAAGCGGCAGCGCCGCCCCCGCCTTGGGCCCGGGCGTCTGGTCGAAGGCTTGCGACGGCGTGAAGCTCAGGGCCACCAGGTCGTCCAGCTGCCAGGCGAGCATGGCACGCGCCAGCGCCACGGGCAGCTGCACCTGGGCGAGCTCGTGCTCCATCGACGCCAGGTAGCGCGCGAGGGCCGGCCGGTCGTCGGCGGTGGCCGGGCGCACGTGCGGGCGCTGCGCCTTGAACTGCACGGTCCGGTGCGACCAGGGCTCGCTGAAGACCACGGCGATCCAGCCCGTTTCGGCCACGTCCAGCAGCAGCTGGCGGGACTGGCGGCGCGACAGGAACACCGTGACGCGGGAGCCGTCGGCGGCCACGTCGGTGCCCACCGCGCGCATCACGCCGGGCCGGCCGGCTGCGCTGCAGGAGCCCGCAATGGCCGAGACGCCGCGCCGCATCGCCGCCAGCAGGTCAGGCGGGAGCGCGGGAGGGGCTTCGGCCGGCGCAGGCCGAGCCGGCGCGGCTGGCGCAGGAGGCAGAGGTGTGGGCGCGGCGGGCGGGCTCATGCCCGGATCATGACCGGAAGCGGCGCCGCGTCAAGGCCAGCGCCACCCAGAAGGCCGCCACCGTGTAGAGCGCGATCATCACCAGGCCGCGCACCGGGTGCTGCGGCCACTGGTCCATGAACATCGGCCGCACCAGCTCCACCACCTGCGTCAGCGGCAGCCAGTCCGACACGGCGCGCACCGGCTCGGGCAGCTGCGTGCGCGGAAAGAACACGCCCGACAGGAACATCATCGGCGTGAGGAACAGCGTGAAGTAGTAGGTGAAGAAGTCGTAGCCCTTGGCCAGCGCATTGAAGATCAGCGCGATGCACGAGAACATCACCCCCGCGAGCGCCAGCACGCCCAGCACCACCAGCAGCTTGGGGCTGTGGCTGATGCCCAGCGCGAGCATCACGAGCATGATGGCCGTGGTGGTGAACACCGACTTGAAGGCGGCCCACAGCATCTCGGCCAGCACCACGTCGTCGAGCAGCACCGGCGCGTTCATGATGCCGTCCCAGGTCTTTTGCACGTGCATGCGCGAGAAGGCCGAGTACAGCGCCTCGAACGAGGCCGCGTTCATCGCGCTCATGCAGATCGAGCCGCTTGCGAGGAACAGGATGTAGGGCACCCGCAGATCGCCGCCCGGCCCGGGAACGTTCACCTGGCCCACCAGCGCGCCCAGGCCGTAGCCGAAGGCCAGCAGCCACATCAGCGGCTCGGCGATGTTGCCGATCAGGCTCGGGATGGCGAGCTTGCGCCACACCAGCAGGTTGCGCAGGAACACCGGCCACCAGCGCCGGGACAGGCGCGGCGCGCGCCAGAACGAGGGGCCGGGGGCGGGGGCAGGGGTGGCGGTGTGCATCGGGTTCATCCTTCCTCCCGGATCTGGCGGCCGGTGAGCTTGAGGAACAGGTCTTCCAGGTTGGCGGGCCGGTGCAGCGTGCGCAGGCCGCTGCGGCTGGCGAGCGCGGCCAGCAGGGGCTGCGCGTCCTGGGTGTAGAAGAACACCGTCTCGCCGCTGACTTCCACGCGTGCCGCCAGCGGGCGCAGCGCGGCGTCGTCGGCCAGCGCGAGGGCACCGACGCCATAGGCCTCGACCACGTCGGGCTCCAGGTGCCGGGCGATCAACTCGCGCGGCCGGCCCTCGGCGATCTTGCGGCCGTGGTCGAGCACCAGCAGCCGGGTGCACAGGCGCTCGGCCTCGTCCATGAAATGCGTCGTCAGCAGAATGGACTTGCCCTGCTGCAGCAGCATCTGCAGCCGCTCCCACATCAGGTGGCGGGCCTGCGGGTCGAGGCCGGTGGTCGGCTCGTCCAGCAGCAGCAGGCGTGGGTCGTTCACCAGGGCGCGCGCCAGCGACAGCCGCCGCCGCATGCCGCCCGACAGCTCGCCGGGCCGGGCGGTGGCCTTGTGGGTCAGCGCCGCAAAGTCCAGCAGGCCGGGCGTGCGCGCGCGGATGGCGGCGTCCTTCATGCCGAAGTAGCGGCCGTAGACCAGCAGGTTTTCGGCGCAGGTGAAGTCGGGGTCCAGCGTGTCGAACTGGCTCACCACGCCCAGCTGCGCCTTGATCGCCAGCGCATCGGCCGGCATGGACAGGGCGCCGTCGGCGCTGCCCGGCGCCTGCGGATGCCACGCGATGCGCCCCGCATCGGGCACCGCCAGGCCCAGGCACATGCGGATGGTGGTGGTCTTGCCGGCGCCGTTGGGGCCGATCACCCCGAGGCACTCACCGGCCGCGATATCGAAGGACACGCCATCCACCACCGTGGCATCGCCATAGCGCTTGGTGAGGTCGTGCACGGAGAACAGGGGAGTCGCCATGCACGGATGTTAGCGGGGCTAGGGTTTGGGAGTTGTCAGGGGTTCGGTGGCTTCGAAGTGGGAGCCGGTGTTCAAGATGACGACGGCGTTTTTGAGCTGCACTGTGTATCTCCCCAAGTCAGTTGAGGATCCGACGTGAATCCGGGTGCCATCGGGTCGACAGATTCGCGTGCCATCCCCAGCCACGTAAGCGACAGTCCGGTTGTTCGCGATAGCGTAGAGATGAGCTTCTTCGACGCCCCCCCAGTTCTCTGAGGTCGTCTGGGGAAAGCCGATGCCGTTGAAGATTCTGTCATAGAGGGCTTGGATGGCTTTCAACGAGCCTTCGCTACTGTTCGCAGAGGCATTGGCGGACGCGCCTACAAGCTTTTCAAGTTTGGAGCGCTCCTCGTCTCGCAGTTTCAGGTATGTCGTCAGTATCTCCTGCCGAAGTTGAGTCGACAGCGCTCCGTTCTCGTCTGCGACTGTCTTTTCACCAGTCGCAGAGTCACGCAAGGCGTAGTACAGGCAATGACCATTGTTCGGCACCGCATGCTTGGCGGGCTGGCGACCGAGGGCGGTGAGGTGCCTCTCGGCGGTCGTGCGTTCCTGTTGCTCAGTAGCGGCAATGGCGGCCTGCTGGGTCGCCTCAAAGGCGTTGTTCAAGGCTGCTCTCGCCTGCGCTACTGTTTTGCCTTTGAGCAGCGAAACCAGATCCGCGTCTTTGATTCGACTTTCACTGGCTGCTTCGCGTTGCTTTTGGAGCTGGTCGATCAAGAATTTTTTGTTATCACGAAGAAAGCCTGTAGCTGCCCCCATGTCCGAAGTGCTTTGTTTCTGGGTGCTTGCTCCTGCATGCCCTTTCGCCCAGTCCAACAGCAGAGCCTGGGCGTTATGATTGTCCACGACATCTGAATCTTGGAGGCTGCTGGAGGCTGACAATGCGCCGGGTTTCCCCGCTGGCTTCGGACTTGCTGCAGCGGCCGTAGAGGTCCCATTCGTTGGCGTTTCCGTACTTTTGAGGGGCGTCAACTCAGCGCCGCTCCCGCCCTTTTCCTTGCCAATCTCGTCCGCCACGCTGGAGAGAAGTGACCAGGCATTGAAATCCATGTGATCGGGCGACATCTTTCCGCGCAAGACCTTGTCTTGCAGCACCGCGCCATAGACGGCGAGGTTGTCTTTCACCTTCTGCAGCTGCGAACTATCTAGCAATCCCAGCTCCGTTGCCACCCCGCTGTGAAGTGAGGCGTGATGGGGGCCATCTTTGGTCAAGGCTGCGGCCAGGGCGCTTAGATAGGCGCGTGTATCTCGGCCATCCTTCAGTTCGGCAAGACGTAGCCGGGGCTTTTGCAATTCTTTCCAAGTATTGAACTTCAAATTATCAAGAGCGTGGCGCATATCTTCGATGCAATTTTTCACGGTCGTTTCGGGAACGGTGCGCTTGGAGGGATTGCGCGGCGATGAGGCTTGAGTACATTGGGGGTTCCGTGTGCTCAGTGGCGCGCCACCTGAACATTTGCTGCATACCGGACTTTTGCGTGGAAGGGACTTGGCCTTGGAAACTTGTCTTCGCTCTTCGCGGATGGCAATTCTTTCAGCGGCCCGTGCCCCGAAAATGGACGAGATCGGTATGTTGCGAATTGGCTGAGTCATTTTTCACATTCCAAAGGATGGACCGGACGGAGAGTCCGAAGTGCTGCAATTTTGCTGACTCGCAGCCATGTGCGATCTATACGCTCGTATCTCAGAACCGGGATCTGCTTTCGGCCTCCAAGCAAATACCGCACTGAGATCGGTTAGATTCTTGTTTTCCGCAGCCCGATAGCGAGCGTCCGTCCTTGCGCAGCGTGATCGGCTCTGTTCATGACCCGTTGACCTCCGCATCCATGACCACCTTCGGCACCCCCCTGTCCCCTTCCGCAACCAAAGTCATGCTCCTGGGCTCCGGCGAGCTGGGCAAGGAGGTGCTGATCGCCCTGCAGCGCCTGGGCGTGGAGACGGTGGCGGTGGACCGCTATGACAACGCGCCGGGCCAGCAGGTGGCGCACCATGCACGCACCATCACCATGAGCGATCCGGCGCAGCTCAAGGCGCTGATCGAGCAGGAGCGGCCGCAGCTGGTGGTGCCCGAGATCGAGGCCATCGCCACGCCGATGCTGGAGGAACTGGAGGCGGCGGGCGTGGTGCGCGTGGTGCCGACGGCCCGCGCCGCGCGCCTGACGATGGACCGCGAGGGCATCCGGCGCCTCGCGGCCGAGACGCTGGGGCTTCCGACCAGCCCCTATGTGTTCTGCGATTCGCTGGCCGAGCTGCAGGCGGCGATCGACGGGCGGATCGGCTACCCGTGCATCGTCAAGCCGGTGATGAGTTCGTCGGGCAAGGGCCAGAGCCGCATCGACGGGCCGGCCGACGTGCAGAAGGCCTGGGACTACGCCATGGCCGGCGGCCGGGTGAGCCATGGCCGCGTGATCGTGGAAGGCTTCATCGACTTCGACTACGAGATCACGCAGCTGACGGTGCGGGCCCGCGGCGCCGACGGCCGCATCGAGACGCATTTCTGCGAGCCGATCGGCCATGTGCAGGTCAGCGGCGACTATGTGGAGAGCTGGCAGCCGCAGCCGATGGCGCCGAAGGCGCTGCAGCTCTCGCGCGAGATCGCCAAGGCAGTGACGGACAACCTGGGGCTCGGCCGCGAAGGCGAGCCGGCGGGCCTCGGCCTGTTCGGCGTGGAGCTGTTCGTCAAGGGCGACGCGGTGTGGTTCAGCGAGGTGAGTCCGCGCCCGCACGACACCGGCATGGTGACGATGTGCACGCAGTGGCAGAGCGAGTTCGAGCTGCACGCACGCGCGATCCTCGGGCTGCCGGTGAACACCGCGCTCAAGAGCCCGGGCGCGAGCGCGGTGATCTACGGCGGCGTGGAAGCGCAGGGCGTCGTGTTCGACGGCGTGGCCGAGGCAATGCAGGTGCCGCAGACCGACATCCGCCTGTTCGGCAAGCCCGAGAGTTTCGTGAAGCGCCGCATGGGGGTGGCCCTCGCTTATGACGACGACGTGGAGCAGGCACGGGTGAATGCCAAGCTCGCCGCGTCGAAGGTGACGGTTCGGGTGGCTTCCGGGGCCGACTGAGGGGGCCGCGTGCCCGCTGTGCGCGCCGTTGAATGCCTGCGCCTCGCTGGGCAAAGTCGCGTGCCTCGGTGTCGGAGTGCTTTTCCTGCGGCGCTCTGATACCGCGCGAGGCAAAGTCGCGTGCCCCTGGGGCCGGGGCGCTTGGCTGGGGCGGTCGGCACTTCGTGTCCGACTGCCCTGCGGTACTCGGTCTTGCGGGTCGGTGCCGAACTCGCTGCGTTCGCTTCGCTCTCTGCGCTCAGACAGCGGCACCGAGTCAGATGACGAAGCGCGCTGCGCGCGCGCCCGCAAGCCCTGCGTTCCTCGGCGCCCCAGAAGGCGCGCCCCGGCCCCAGGGGCACGCGACTTTGCCGGGAGACGTGTGGGTGGGCCTGAGGCTTGTTCGCACGGGGCACCGCGCGTAGCTTGGCCGTTATGGGCGCGCGGTGTGCAACACAGTCGCATTTGTAGTTGTAGTCGCAGTTGTAGCTGTAGTTGTAGTTGCTTTAGCTGTAGCTTTCGCAGTCGTCGAACTGCGGCGCCCTGAATCTGCCACGCGACCACATACGCCACTTCTGTCTCGCGGCGGGTGGCCGGCCGGTGGGGGCGACTTCTGGAGCGGCGAGGAGCGCAAGGCGGGGATCGGCGCGCGTGAGCGCGCTTCGTGTCATTCTCATCGCACCTGTCCGAACGCAGCGCGCAGCGCGAAGTGAGTTGTGCGATGCGATCCCCGCCTGAGCACCGCAGCGGAGCCTGCGCGAAGCTGTCCGAACGCAGCGCGCAGCGCGAAGTGAGTTGTGCGATGCGATCCCCGCCTGAGCACCGCAGCGGAGCCTGCGCGAAGCGCAGGCCGCTCCAGCAGGAGCCCCCACCGGCCTGCCGCCCGCCGCGAGACGCGAGGTGACACGACAAGCGAACGCCGCAAGACACAAGGCCCCTCATTTTCACCAAGCACCTGCTTGCTAAAAATAAGCGGCTTTGCTATCGTCCGCCCACCATGTCTCCCGAAACCCCTGCAGCGCGCCCCAGAGGCCGGCCGCGCAAGACGCTCGACGAGCGCGACGACGGCAACCGCCGCGTCGAGCTGGTTCGCGCCGCGGCGCGGCTGTTTCGCCGCCAGGGCTTCGACGGCACCAGCACGCGCGACATCGCGGCTGCCGTCGGCATGCGCAGCGGCTCGCCGTTCTACCACTTCAAGAGCAAGGGCGCGCTCCTCTTCGCCGTGATGGAAGAGGGCATGCGCTCGGCCATGGACCGGCAACGTGCAGCGCTGCAGTCGCTGGCCGCCGCCGCGTCGCCCCGTGAACGGCTGGCCGCGCTCATCCGCAATCATTTTGACGTGCTCGTCGGCCCGGGCAGCGACTTCATTCCCGTCATGCTCTACGAGTCGCGCTCGCTCACGGCGGCGCAGCGCAGATCGCTCGCCGCCCTCCAGGGCGAGTACGAGGCCGACTGGGTCCCGGTGCTTGCGGCGCTGCGTGCAGCGGGGCAGCTCGCGGCCGACGTGAAGCTTGCGCGCCTGCTCATCTTCGGCGCGCTCAACTGGTCGGCCCAATGGTTCAACCGACGCGGCACGGCCTCGCTCGACGACCTCACCACGGCCGCCATGGCCTTGTTTCTCAGGGAGCCCGCGTGAATTACCGCTCCGTCTTCAAGCCCGGCCTGTTCGCCGGCAAGATCATCGTCGTCACCGGCGGCGGCTCGGGCATCGGGCGCTGCACGGCGCACGAGCTGGCCTCGCTCGGCGCCCACGTGGTGCTGATCGGCCGCAAGCTCGACAAGCTGCAGGACGTGGCTGGCGAGATCGTCGCCGACGGCATGGCGCCGGCGCAGCCCGGCGGGCCGGCGCATGTCGGGCAGGTGAGCTTTCATGCCTGCGACATCCGCCAGGAAGAGGCGGTCCGCGCCACCGTGGCCGCCATCGTCGGTGCGCACGGCCGCATCGACGGCCTGGTCAACAACGCGGGCGGCCAGTACATCACCCCGCTCGAGAAAATCAGCGCCAAGGGCTGGGACGCCGTGGTCGCCACCAATCTCACGGGCGGCTTCCTGATGGCGCGCGAGTGCTACCTGCAGTCCATGCAGGCGCATGGCGGCGCCATCGTCAACATCATTGCCGACATCTGGGGCTCCATGCCCGGCATGGGCCACAGCGGCGCAGCGCGCGCGGGCATGGTCAGCTTCACCGAGACCGCAGCGCTCGAATGGGCGCGCAGCGGCGTGCGGGTCAATGCCGTGGCGCCGGGCTACATCGCCTCCAGCGGCATGGACCAATACCCGCCCGAGGCCGGCCCGATGCTGCGCGAAATGCGCGAGACGGTGCCGGCCGGCCGCTTCGGCAACGAGGCCGAGACGGCAGCGGCCATCACTTTTCTGCTGTGCCCGGCCGCGTCCTTCATCAGCGGCACGGTCCTGCGGGTCGACGGCGCGCGGCCGCAGGTCCGCATGGGATGGGGCCAGGTCGCCGCTCCCGAAGACGTGCAGACGCGCGATGCGGTCCGGCCCTTCGACGGCTTTCACCGCTACCGGCTGCCCCGCGTGTTCGGCGGCCCGGAGGACGCCGCATGAGCCGCTTCGAGTCCGCGTGGAACGCCCAGGGCGCTGCAGCCGCTGCACGGCGCGAGGCCATGCTGGCGCGGATCGCCCAGCTGCGGGCGCTCGAAGATCGGGCCGCGCAGGCGTCGGCCCGCTCCAGGCCGGTGTTCGGAAAACGCGGCCAGTTGCTGCCACGCGAACGGGTGGCGCTGCTGCTCGACCCGGGAACGCCCTGGCTGCCGCTGTGCAGCCTGGCCGGCTTTCTGCAGGACGTGAAGGACCCGGCCGCCTCGGTGCCGGGCGGCGGCATGGTGGCCGGCATCGGCTTCGTCAGCGGCACGCGCTGCATGGTGGTGGCGAGCGACTCCGGCATCGAGGCCGGCGCGATCCAGCCGATGGGCCTGGAGAAGATCCTGCGGGTGCAGGAAATGGCGCTGGAGAACCGGCTGCCCTTCATCCATCTGGTCGAAAGCGCCGGGGCCAATCTCATGAAGTACCGGGTCGAGGGCTTCGTGCACGGCGGCGCGCTGTTCCGCAACCTGGCGCGGCTGTCCGCGGCCGGCATTCCCGTCGTCACGGTGCAGCATGGCTCGGGCACGGCCGGCGGCGCCTACATGCCGGGTTTGAGCGACGTGGTCATCATGGTGCGCGGGCGTTCGCGGGCCTTTCTGGCCGGCCCGCCCCTGCTGCTGGCGGCGACCGGCGAGGTGGCGACCGAGGAGGAACTGGGCGGCGCCGACATGCACACCCGCGTCTCCGGGCTCGGCGAGTACCTGGCCGAGGATGACCGGCATGCACTGGGCATCGCGCGCGAAGTCATCGCCAAGGCCGCCTGGGCCCGGCCTGCGGGCGGCGGCGCGGCGCCGGGAGCGGCGCTGCAGGCAGCCGCGTTCGAGCCGCCCCGCCACGACCGCGAGGAGCTGCTGACTCTCATGCCCGAGAGCCTGCGCGAGCCGGTGGACATGCGCGAGGTGATCGCGCGCCTCGTCGACGGCTCGGACCTGCTGGAGTTCAAGCCGCTGTACGGCGCCGCCACGGTGTGCGCGCAGGCGGCGGTGCAGGGCCATGCGGTGGGGCTGATCACCAACAACGGCCCGATCGACGTGGCCGGCGCCAACAAGGCGGCGCACTTCATCCAGCTGATGTGCCAGCTCGGCCACCCGATCATCTACCTGCAGAACACCACCGGCTACATGGTCGGCAAGGACAGCGAGCAGGGCGGCATGATCAAGCATGGCTCCAAGATGATCCAGGCGGTGACGAATGCCACGGTGCCGCAGATCACCATTCAATGCGGCGCATCCTTCGGCGCGGGCAACTACGGCATGTGCGGGCGGGGCTACGCGCCGCGCTTTCTCTTCAGCTGGCCCTGCGCGAAGACGGCTGTCATGGGCGGCGAACAGGCCGCGCGCACCATGCAGATCGTCACCGAGGCGGCGCTGGCCCGCAAGGGCATCACGCCCGATCCGGCGCAGGCCCAGGAGCAGTTCGACCGGATCGTCTCGATGTTCGAGGCGCAGGCCGATGCGTTCTACACCTCCGGCCTCGTGCTGGATGACGGCGTCATCGATCCCCGCGATACGCGCGACGTGCTCGCGCAGTGCCTGGCCATATGCGCCCAGGCGCAGGCGGTGCAGCCGCGGCCGATGCAGTTCGGCGTTGCGCGGATGTAAGCCGCTGCGCGCGCTTGCGACGGAACACCGAACGGCACCAACATCAGACGAGCAGACCCAGACCGGAATCCAGACGCAGGAGACAAGGCCATGCAGTACACCCACGAACACCTCGAAGTCCAGAAGACGCTCAAGCGCTACATCGACGAGCACATCAACCCCCACGTCGACGAATGGGAGGCGGCCGAGATCTTTCCGGCGCACGAGGTGTTCAAGGGGTTGGGCCAGCTCGGGCTGCTCGGTCTCTGCAAGCCCGAAGCCTATGGCGGCGCGGGGCTCGACTACTCGTATTCGATGCTCATGGCCGAGACGCTGGGCCACATCGATTGCGGCGGCGTGCCCATGGCCATCGGCGTGCAGACCGACATGTGCACCCCCGCACTCGCGCGCTTCGGCAGCAATGCGCTGCGACGCGAATTCCTGGCGCCGGCCATTGCAGGGGACATGGTGGGCTGCATCGGCGTGAGCGAGCCGGGCGCCGGCAGCGACGTGGCCGGCATCAAGTCCGTGGCGCGCAAGGATGGCGACGACTATGTCATCAGCGGCCAGAAGATGTGGATCACCAACAGCCTTCAGGCCGACTGGATGTGCATGCTCGTCAACACCGGCGAGGGGCCGGTGCATCGCAACAAGTCGCTGATCATCGTGCCGATGCGCGAGGGCGGCAAGCTGCGCCGGGGCATTGAGGTGGCGCAGAAGATCCGCAAGATCGGCATGCATTCGAGCGACACGGGGCTCATCTACTTCGACGAGGTGCGCGTGCCGCAGCGCAACCTGATCGGCGTCGAGGGTCAGGGCTTCATCTACCAGATGCAGCAGTTCCAGGAGGAGCGGCTTTGGTGCGCGGCCAGCACGCTGCAGTCGCTGTCCAACTGCATCGAGTGGACCATCGACTGGGCGCAGCAGCGCAAGCTCTTCGGCGCGACCCTGGCCGACCAGCAGTGGGTGCAGTTCAAGCTGGCGGAGCTCAAGACCGAGGTGGAGAGCCTGCGCGCCCTGACCTACCGCGCCTGCGAGCTGTACGTGGGCGGGCAGGACGTGCTGGAGCTGGCGAGCATGGCCAAGCTCAAGGCCGGGCGCCTCAACCGCATCGTGCCCGACACCTGCCTGCAGTTCTGGGGCGGCATGGGCTTCACGCTCGAGAACAAGGTCTCGCGCATGTACCGCGACGGACGCCTGGCCTCCATCGGCGGCGGGGCCGACGAGGTGATGCTGGGCATTCTGGCGAAGATCATGGGCATCGCGAAGAAGCCCTTGCCGCAGTGACGGGCGGCCTGGAATGAAGCGGCTCCTCATCGCCAACCGCGCCGAGATCGCGCGGCGCATCATCCGCACCGCGCGGCGGATGGGCCTGGCCACGGTGGCGGTGCATTCCGACGCCGATGCCGGCGCGCTGCACGTGCGCGAAGCCGACGCGGCGGTGGCGCTCGGCGGCAGGGCGTCGGCCGACAGCTACCTGCGCATCGACCGGCTGATCGAAGCGGCGCGTGCCAGCGGGGCCGACGCGGTGCATCCAGGCTATGGCTTTCTCAGCGAGAACGCGGACTTCGCGCAGGCCGTGATCGACGCCGGCCTCACCTGGGTCGGCCCGCCCCCGGCGGCGATCCGAACCCTGGGCAGCAAGAGTGCGGCCAAGGCGCTGGCGCAGGCGCGCGGGGTGCCCTGCCTGCCGGGCTACCACGGCGCCGACCAGGCCGACGCGACGTTCGCGGCCGAGGCCGCGCGCATCGGCGTGCCGCTGATGGTCAAGGCGGCGGCCGGTGGTGGTGGGCGCGGCATGCGGCTCGTGACCGAACTGGCGCAGCTGCCGCGCGCGCTCGCGAGCGCGCGCGCCGAGGCGCACGCGGCGTTCGGCTCGGGCGAGCTGCTGCTCGAGCGCGCGCTGCTGGCGCCGCGTCATGTCGAGGTGCAGGTGTTTGCCGATACCCACGGCCACTGCATTCACCTCGGCGAGCGCGACTGCTCGGTGCAACGCCGCCACCAGAAGATCATCGAGGAGACGCCCAGCCCCGCGGTGTCGCCCGCGCTGCGTGAGCGCATGGGGCGCTGCGCAGTCGAGCTGGCCCAGGCCGCAGGCTACGTCGGTGCGGGCACGGTGGAGTTCCTGCTGGAAGGCGATGCCTTCTACCTGATGGAGATGAACACCCGGCTGCAGGTGGAGCATCCTGTCACGGAGAGCGTGACCGGTCTGGACCTGGTGGAGTGGCAGCTGCGGGTGGCGCGGGGCGAGCCGCTGCCCCTGACGCAGCAGGAACTGCGCTTTGCCGGCCATTCGATCGAAGTGCGCCTGTGCGCCGAGGACGAGCGCTTCACGCCCCATGCGGGCACGGTGGGCCGCTTCGTGCCGCCCGAAGGCGTGCGCTTTGACCATGCATTGTTCGAGGGGCTGGTCGTCCCGCCGTATTACGACTCCATGCTGGGCAAGCTGGTGGCGCACGCGCCGACGCGCGGTGAAGCCATCTCGCAGCTGGCGTCCGCGCTGGACCGGCTGGTGCTGCTGGGCCTGCCGGTCAACCGCGCGCTGCTTGCGGCCTGCCTGCGGCATCCGGTGTTTCTTGCGGGCGAGGCACGCATTCCTTTTCTGGCGGAGCATGGCGAGGCGCTTCGCGCGGAGCAGGCGGCGGCCGAACGTGCGGTCTGCCGCGCCGCAGCTCGCGCGGCCTTCGGCGCGCCGGCTGCCACGCCGCTGGCCTGTCCGTTTCCGCGGCCGACGCGGCTGCGCCACCGCGGCGAATGCATCGAACTGGGCGGCGGGGCGGACGCGGGTGCGGCGGGGGATCAGAGGCCGGCACCGGTGGCCGAGGCCTTCCATGCGGTCGCGCTCGGGCCGCGCAGCTGGCACGTGCAGCGGGGCGCTGTCGATCTGGTGATCGAGGATGCCTCGTTCGACCCGCCCGCAGGCGCGGGCGGCGCCGGTGCCGGCAACGAGCTGCGTGCGCCGTTCAACGGCAAGGTGGTGGCCGTGCCGGTGTCCGTCGGCACGCGCGTGGCCCAGGGCGACGTGCTGGCCGTCGTGGAGTCGATGAAGCTCGAGCATTCGCTGTCGGCAGTGCGTGGCGGCGTGGTGGCGGCCGTGGCGGTGGCGCCCGGCCAGCAGGTGGCGCCGGGGCAGCTGCTCGTCTCGCTGGAGCCCGCGCCATGAGTGATGCAGGCCTGTGCGAGGCCCTGTACGACAGCGCACGCCGCTTTGCCGAGCGCGAGATCGCGCCGCACATCCACGCCTGGGACGAGGCCGAGTCCTTTCCGCGCGCGCTGTATGCCAAGGCGGCGCAGGCCGGCCTGCTTGGGCTCGGCTACCCCGAGGCGCTGGGCGGCACGCCGGCGTCGCAGGTGCTGCGCAATGCGGTGTCGGTGGCGCTGGCGCGCCACACGGCCAGCGGCGGTGTGCTCGCCAGCCTGTTCTCGCACAACATCGGCCTGCCGCCGGTGCTGCGGCATGGCTCCGACGCCTTGCAGCAGCGCGTGATCCCCCCGGTGCTGCGCGGCGAGAAGATCGCCGCCCTGGCCATCACCGAGCCCGGCGGCGGCTCGGACGTGGCCAGCCTGCGCACCTCGGCACGACGCGACGGCGGCGACTGGGTCATCGATGGCGAGAAGACCTTCATCACCTCGGGCCTGCGCGCCGACTGGATCACGCTGGCTGTGCGCACCGGCGAGCCCGGCAGCCGGGGCAGCGCGGGCGTGTCTATGATCGTCGTTCCCGGCGATGCACCCGGCCTGTCGCGCAGCGCGCTCAGCAAGATGGGCTGGTGGTGTTCGGACACGGCGCATCTGCGCTTCGATGGCGTGCGCGTGCCGGCCGATCACCTGGTGGGTGAGGAGGGCGCGGGCTTTCGCTACATCATGAGCAACTTCAACGGCGAGCGCGTGGCCATGTCGGCGCTGGCGCTCGGCTTTGCCCAGGCCTGCCACGACGAGGCGCTGGACTGGGCGCGGCAGCGCAAGACCTTCGGCGCCGCGCTGGTGGAGCGACAGGTCATTCGTCACAAGCTCATGGACATGCAGATGCGGATCAGCTCGACCCAGGCCTGGCTCGACGCGGTGACCGCACGCATGGATGCGGGCGACGGCTCGCCCGACTGGGTGGCGCAGGTCTGCCTGCTCAAGAACCACGCGACGCAGACCATGCAGTTCTGCGCCGACCAGGCGGTGCAGATCCTCGGCGGCATGGGCTTCATGCGCGGCACGCGCAGCGAGCGCATCTACCGCGAGGTCAAGGTCATGATGATCGGCGGCGGCGCCGAGGAGATCATGAAGGAGCTGGCCGCGCGCCAGCTGGGTCTGTAGCGGCCCACACGGCCCACACGGCCCGTGCGACCCGCATGGAGTGCGCGGCCCGCACGGCGTGCGCTGCGCATTCCGGCCGGGAGGGCGTAGACTGGCGGGCCGCGCCGTGACCGACGGGCCGCGCCTCGAACCTGCATTGCCATGAACGCCTCCAGCACCCTCCCGAACCAGGCCCATGCTCCCGTGGATGCGGGCGCGGCGGATGCCGTCCTCGGCGTCATCGGCGGCATGGGGCCGGCTGCGACGGCAGACTTTCTGGCCAAGCTGGTGGCCGTCACGCCGGTGCAGGCGGAGCAGGACCACCTGCGCGTGCTGATCGACTCCAACCCGAAAGTGCCCGACCGCAACCGCGCGATCGCCGCACGTACGGCTTCGGCTTCAGCGCCGCAGACGGCGCCGCAGGCCCCCGACCCCGGGCCCGTGCTGGCCGCCGTGGCGGCCGGCCTGGAGCGCGCGGGCGCGGACTTCATCGTGATGGCGTGCAACACCGCCCATGCGTTCGAGCCGGCCATCCGCGCGGCCATTCGCGTGCCTTTCGTCAGTATGGTGGAGGAGGCGGGTGACGAGTGCCTGCGCCGCCATCCGGGGGTGCGCCGCGCCGGTCTGCTCGCGGCGCCGGGCTGCGTCGAGGCCGGGCTCTACCAGGAGGCGCTCGGCCGTCGCGGCCTGCAGGTGCTGCTGCTCGATGCAGCGGCGCAGCGCGAATTCACCGATCTGCTCTACCGCATCAAGCTGGGCGACACCGGTGCCGCCGTGCGCGAGGCCATGCGCCGGCTGGCGAACGGACTGGCCCAGGCCGGCGCCGACCTCATCGTGGCCGGCTGCACCGAAGTGCCGCTGGTGCTGGATGCCGACGACGCGCCCGTTCCGCTGGTTGATGCCACCCTGAACCTGGCGCGGCGCTGCGTGCTGTATGCGCGCGGTGTCGAACCCTTCCCGCGGCACGCGGTACCTGATTTTCTCCGGCACGCGCTTCCTGCTTCTCCGCGGCACGTGGTTCCTGGTAGCGCGCAGCACGCCGCATCGGAGTCACCACCCGCCTCTCCCACCTCCCTTTCCGTTCCCAAGGTCTGACATGCATCTTTCCCGATTCCCCCGCGTGAGCCTCGGCCACATGGACACGCCGCTCGAACCCCTGCCCCGTCTCACGAAGGCGCTCGGCGGGCCGACCCTCTACATCAAGCGCGACGACTGCACCGGCCTCGCCACCGGCGGCAACAAGACGCGCAAGCTGGAGTTCCTCGTGGCCGATGCGCTGGCGCAGGGCGCCGACACGCTGATCACGCAAGGCGCGACGCAGTCCAACCACGCGCGCCAGACGGCGGCGGCTGCGGCGCGCGTCGGACTCAAGTGCCTGATCCTGCTCGAAGACCGGACGGGCAATCCGGACCCGGCCTACCGTCTCTCCGGCAACGTCTTCCTCGACCGGTTGATGGACGCGCCCACCCGCACCTACCCCGGCGGCACCGACATGAATGCCGCGATGGCCGCCGTCGCCGACGAGGTGCGCGCGGCCGGTGGCAAGCCCTATGTGATCCCGGGCGGCGGCTCCAACCCGATCGGCGCCCTGGGCTATGTGAACTGCGCGATCGAGATCCTCACCCAGGCCAATGCGCAGCACCTGCGGGTCGATCACGTGGTCCACGCCACCGGCAGCGCCGGCACCCAGGCCGGCTTGGTCGCAGGCTTTCAGGGCATGCGCAGCGGCATCCCGGTGCTGGGCATCGGCGTGCGTGCGCCGCGCGAAGCGCAGGAGGCCAATGTCTACAAGCTCGCCTGCGCCACGGCCGAACTGCTGGGCATGCCGGGCGCGGTCGCGCGCGAGAGTGTGGTGGCCAATACCGACTACGTCGGCGGCGGCTACGGCGTGCCGACGCCGGGCATGGTGGAGGCCGTGACGCTCATGGCGCGCACCGAAGGCATCCTGCTCGACCCGGTCTACTCGGGCAAGGGCCTGGCGGGGCTGATCGACCTGATCCGCAAGGGTCGCTTCCGCAAGGACGAGAACATCGTGTTCGTGCACACCGGCGGCAGCGTGGGGCTGTTCGGCTACCTGGACGCGTTCGAGGCGGTGCTGCCGCCCGCGGGCTGAAGCGCACGAGCCGAGGCGAGCAGCCCGTCGGCGGCGTCAGGCGTTGCGCACGCCGCTGGCCACATGCCCGGCTGGCACGTGCAGCGCTGCCGAATCGACGTGCCCGGTCTGATCATCAAAAAAGAAGTCAGGCTCGAACTCACGCAAAAATTCGCCCTTGGGCAGTCCGCCGAGGAACATCGCCTCATCGACCTCGATGTTCCAGTTCATGAGGGTGCGTATGGCGCGTTCGTGGGCCGGCGCGCTGCGCGCGGTGACGAGGGCGGTGCGGATGCGCATGGCGGGCGTGCCTTCCTGCTGCAGCCGGTGCAGCGCGGCCAGCAGCGGCTTGAAGGGGCCGGCTGACAGGGGCAGCGCGGCCTTTTCGCGCTCATGCTGCTGGAAGGCCGTGAGGCCCTGCGCCGCGTAGACGCGCTCGGCCTCGTCGGAGAACAGCACCGCGTCGCCGTCGAAGGCGATGCGCACTTCATAGGGGTGGCTTTCGCCCGCGCGGGCCGACTGCGGGTAGACCTGCGCTGCCGGTACGCCCGCGTCGAGCGCGGCGCGCACGTCGCTCAGGTGGGCCGAGAGGAACAGGTTGGCGTTGAGCGGCTTGAGGTACTTCCACGGCGGCTGGCCGCGGGTAAAGCTGCCGCGCTGGATCGGCAGGCCGTAGTGCTGGGCCGAGCGGAACACGCGCATGCCCGAGACCGGGTCGTTGCGCGAGAGGATGACCACTTCCACGCGCTGGCGGCCTTCGCCTTCGTCGCCCGGCGGGTTGTTGAAGGCGAGCAGCTTGCGCACGAGCGAGAAGGCCACGCCGGGCTTGGCCGGCGTCTCGAGCCGGTCGAGCTGCAGCTTCATGTAGGCGCGGTCGTCGCCGCGCTCGAAGATCTGGTTTTCTTCCTCGAAGTCGAACAGCGCGCGCGACGAGATCGCGACGACGAGCTGGCCTTCGAGGGTGACGCCCATGGCAGTGGTTCCGCGCTACTTGACGAGCTGGTTGAGCTGGATGATCGGCAGCAGCACCGCCAGCACGATCAGCATGACCACGCCGCCCATGGCGACGATGAGCAGCGGCTCGAGGATGGTGGCCAGCTGCATCGCGCGGCGCTGCACCTCGGTGGACAGTTGCGCGGCGGCGCGCTGCAGCATCACGGGCAGCGTGCCGGTCTGCTCGCCCAGGCGCGCGAACATCGACAGCAGGCCCGGAAAGCGCTTTTTCTGCGCGAGCGCCGAGGCCAGCGGCGCGCCTTCGCGCACCAGCACGAGCGCGTCCATCGCGTCGGCGCGCATGGCGCGGTTGCCCAGCGTCTCGGCGGCCGCCTGCAAGGCCTTGAGGATGGGCACGCCGGCCGCAGCGAGCATGGCGAGCGTGCCGGCAAAGCGCGCCGCGTTGTAGCCGCGCGCGAGCTTGCCGATCACGGGCAGCTCGAGCCAGCCGGCGTCGAAGCGGCGGCGGAAGGCCTCGCCCTTGAGCGCGGTGCGCAGCGCCACGGCGCCGGCCACCGCCGCGCCCAGCACCACCCAGCCGAAGTCGCGCACGAAGCCGCTGACGGCCAGCATCGCAACGGTGAGAAAGGGCAGGGCGCGCTTGCTGCCCGCGAACACATTGGCCACCTGCGGCACGACGTAGCCGACGAGGAAGAGCACGATGACGATGGCGACCACGGTGACGATGGCCGGGTAGAGCGCCGCACCGATCAGCTTGGACTTGAGCGCCTGGCGGTCTTCCAGATCGTCGGCCAGGCGTTCGAGCACCAGGCCCAGGTTGCCGCTGTGCTCGCCGGCGCCGATGACGGCGATGTAGATGTCGCTGAATTCCGCCGGGTGGTGGCCGAGCGCCTTGGCGAAGGTGGAGCCCGCGTTGACCTCGGCGCGCAGCGCGGCCACGAGGTTGCGCTGGCGTTCGTCCTCGGCCTCGTCGGTCAGCGCGGTGAGCGCGCGTTCCAGCGGCAGGCCCGAGGACACGAGGCCCGCCAGTTGCCGCGTCCAGATCGCCAGTGCCGTGGCATTGAACACGCGGCCTTCGAACAGCCGCCGGTTGAGGCCCGAGCCGGAGGTGGCGCCCGCGCCGCCGGTGACCGGCTCGACCGCCAGCGGCACCAGCGACTGCGCGCGCAGCATGCCGCGCACGGCACGCGCGGTGTCGGCCTCCATCACGCCCTTGCGGGTCTGGCCCTGGGCGTCGAGCGCTTCGAAGGTGTAGGCGGGCATGGCGCGATGTTAGCGGTCGCTTGAGGCTTTGTTCAGCGGTAGAAGGCCTCGACCTGGCCCTTGAGCTTGATGAGCAGCGGCTGGCCGCGGCGGTCGAGCGTCTTGCCGGCCGGCACCTTGATCCAGCCTTCGCTGATGCAGTATTCCTCCACGTCGCGGCGTTCCTTGCCGTTGAAGCGGATGCCGATGTCGTGCTCGAACACGGCGGCCACGTGGTGCGGGCTGCGCGGGTCGACGCTGAGGTGGTCGGGCAGGGCGGGGCGCTGGGGCGCTGCGGCGGCGTCGGAAGGAGCGGGGTGGTCGGCTTCAGGGGTCATGGGTCGGTCTCTCCGGGGTAGGGACATCGCCCCCAGCGGGGGCGGGTCGATCAGTCGCGCGTCACGCGCACCAGTTCCTCGCGCGAGGTGACGCCGGAGCGCACCAGGCGCTCGCCATCGTCGCGCATGAGCGTCATGCCATGGGCGAGCGCCGCGGCGCGGATGTCGGCTTCGGCCGCGCGGTTGTGGATCTGGGCGCGGATGGCGTCGTCGGTCACCAGCATTTCGAACACGCCGGTGCGGCCCTGGTAGCCGCTCATGCCGCAGTGCGCGCAGCCGCGCGCATGCCAGGCCGGGCCGTCCGGACCGTCGACCTGCTCACGGCAGTGCACGCAGAGCTTGCGCACGAGGCGCTGGGCCAGCACGCCAAGCAGCGAGGAACTGAGCAGAAAGGGCTCCACGCCCATGTCGGTCAGGCGGGTGACGGCGCTGGCAGCATCGTTGGTGTGCAGCGTGGCCAGCACGAGGTGGCCGGTGAGCGAGGCCTGGATGGCGATCTGCGCGGTTTCGAAGTCGCGGATTTCGCCGATCATGATGACGTCCGGGTCCTGCCGCAGGATGGCGCGCAGCGCCTTGGCGAAGGTCAGCTCGATCTTCGCGTTCACCTGGGTCTGGCCGACGCCGGGCAGTTCGTATTCGATCGGGTCTTCCACCGTCATGATGTTGGCGCTGCCGGCGTCCAGCCGGCTGAGCGCGGCATACAGCGTGGTGGTCTTGCCCGAGCCCGTGGGGCCGGTGACGAGGATGATGCCGTGCGGCTGCGCGATCAGGCCGGTGAAGCGTTGCAGGGTGTCGCCCTGCATGCCGACCGATTCCAGGCTGAGCTTGGCGCCGCTCTTGTCGAGCAGGCGCAGCACCGCGCGTTCGCCGTGGGCGCTGGGCAGGGTGGACACCCGCACGTCCACCGCACGCGTGCCGATGCGCAGCGAGATGCGGCCGTCCTGCGGCAGGCGCTTTTCCGAGATGTCCAGCTCGGCCATGATCTTCAGGCGCGAGATCAGTGCGGCGTGCAGTGCGCGGTTGGGCTGCACCACTTCGCGCAGCGTGCCGTCGACGCGGAAGCGCACGCTGGAGTGGCGCTCGTAGGGCTCGATGTGGATGTCGCTCGCGCCGTCGCGCGCGGCCTGCGTGAGCAGGGCGTTGAGCATGCGGATGATGGGCGCGTCGTCGGCGGTCTCCAGCAGGTCCTCGACGGCCGGCAGGTCCTGCATCATGCGCGAGAGGTCGGCGTCGTTCTCGACCTCGCTGACCACGGTGGCGGCGCTGGATTCGCCCTGGGCGTAGGCCGCGCTGATGCGTTGCGCGAGATCGGCCGCGCGGGCCTGCTGCACGCTGCGCACCGGGAACTTGCGCAGCACCTCGGCCAGCGCCCCGTGGGCCGGGCCCTCCGGGTGCCACAGCGTCAGCGTGTCGCCGTCTTCCTCCAGCAGCAGCTGGTGGGTCCGGGCGAAGGCATAGGGCAGGGGGTAGCGCATCGGCGGTGCCTCGGGGCGCGGATCAGCGCAGCGGCGTGCCGGGTGTGCCCACGGCCGGCGCCGACTTGAGCACCGCGGGCGGCGGCAGCGCGGGCGCCTCGTTCACCGGCACGGCCGCGCTGGGCACGGGCTGGGCCGACTGCTGCTGCAGGCGCATGAGTTCGTAGCGGTCCATGGTGAGCGTGTCACCGGCGGTCGAGTCGCGCAGCACCACAGGCCGCAGGAAGACCATGAGGTTGGTCTTCTTGCGGCTGCGGGTCTCGGTCTTGAAGAGGTTGCCGAAGACGGGCACGTCGCCCAGGCCGGGCACCTTCTCCTGGTTGCCCGAGTATTCGTCCTGCAGCAGGCCGCCGAGCACGACGATGGCGCCGTCGTCGACCAGCACGTTCGACTCGATCGAGCGCTTGTTGGTGATGAGGCCGGTGGAGGAGTTGACCGACGAGGCCTGCACGCTGGAGACCTCCTGGAAGATCTGCAGCTTGACGGTGCCGTTCTCGCTGATCTGGGGCTTCACGCGCAGGGTCAGGCCCACGTCCTTGCGCTCGATGGTCTGGAACGGATTGACCGAGCCGGAGCTGGAGTTGTTGTTGGTGTACTGGCCGGTGACGAAGGGCACGTTCTGGCCGATGACGATCTTGGCCTCCTCGTTGTCGAGCGTGAGCAGGTTGGGGGTGGACAGGATGTTGCCGTCGCCCTTGGACTCGATGAAGCGCGCGAGAAAGCCGAGGATGTAGGTGCCGTTGACCTGGTGCGCCACGCCGAAGTTGGCGCCGGTGGCGGGCGAGGCGCCACCGGTGGCGGCCTGCGTGGTCAGCTGGAAGATGTTGGTGCCGCCGATACTGAAGTTGGTGCCCAGGATGCCGATGTTGGTGTCGCCCTTCTTGCCCGAGACGCCCTGCCACTGGATGCCGAACTCGGCGGCCTTGTCCGCATTGACCTCGGCGATCAGGCTTTCGACGAAGACCTGGGCGCGCCGCGCGTCGAGCTTGTCGATGACCGCGCGCAGCTGCCGATACTGCGGCTCGGGCGCGGTGATGATGAGCGAGTTGGTGGCCGGGTCGGCCTGGATCTGGCCGCCGGTGGAGGGCTGGGCGCTGGCCGACACGGGCGTGTTCGCGGCGCTGGCGGCGCCGTTGCCGGCCGCTGCAGCCTGCGCCGGCGCGGCCGCCACCGCACCGCCCCCGCCGGCCGTCGGCGTGGCCGACATGCCCGCCAGCGCGGCGCGCAGTGCCACCGCGAGTTTGGTCGCGTCGGCGTTCTTGAGGTAGACGACGTAGATGTTGCCGGCCGGGTTCTGCGTGGAGGGCTGGTCCAGTTTGTCGACCAGGGACTTGACCAGGGCCATGCGCGCCGCATTGGGCGCGCGCACGATGAGCGCATTGCTGCGCGGCTCGGCCACGATGGTGGTGCGCGTCGCGTCGCCGCCGGCGGCCCCGCCCTGGGGCGCGGCCGCCGTGCTGCCCGAGGCCTCGACCAGCCGGCTGACCAGCGGCGCCAGGTCGGAGGCCAGCGCGTTCTTCAGCGGCAGGATCTCGACGTCGGTGGCGTTGGAGATGTCCAGCGCCGCGATGATGCGCGCCAGTCGCTGCAGGTTGTCGCTGTAGTCGGTGATGATTAGCGAGTTGTTGCCGGGGTTGACGTTGATGGTGTTGTTGGGGCTGATCAGCGGCCGCAGCACGGGCACGATGTTGTTCGCGTTCTCGTGATTCAGGCGGAAGATCTGCGTGACGATCTGGTTGCCGGCGGCGCCGCCACCGGTCGGCGTGGCGACCGTGACGTCGCCGCCCTGCAGCTTGGCGTCGGCCTCCGGCACGATCTTGTACAGGCCCGCCGCCTCGACGACGGCATAGCCCTGCAGGCGCAGCGTGGCGGTGAACTGGTTGAAGGCCGCAGCCGGCGGCACGGGCCGGTCGGTGACGAGGTTCATCGTGCCCTTGACGCGCGGGTCCACCACCACGTTGCGGCCGGTGATGGCGGCCATGGTGCGGGCCACGGCTTCGATCTCGGCATTGGCGAAGTTCAGCGTGACGGGTTCGCCGGACCGCTGCGCATGCGCAGCACCTGCAAGGAGCGCACTGGCGGCAAGAGTCAGGATGGCGAGGCGGTGTTTCATGGCTGCTAGCCCACGGTGATGATGGAGCGCGCGCCGTTGCGCCGTCCGATGATGTTCAGGAGATTGGACAGGGCGGCCTCGCGCTCGGGCGCGGCCGTCGCGACGCCTTCGAAACGCAGGCGTGAACCGACCCACCGGCCACTGCCCGACAGCTGCAGGCTGCCTTCGATCGTTTCGAGTTGAAGCGTTGACGTAGTGCCTCCGGTGAGCGTGAAGCGGTAGCTGCCCATGGGCCGCAGCGTCGACAGGCGCGAGGACACCCGCAGGGCTTCCAGTTGCGCGCGACCCGCCGTGATGAGCCGACCCTCGATCCATTCTACTGAAAGGTCCTGCGTGGAAAGATGCAGATCGCCCTCGGGCTGCAGCGTGTTCCAGGGGGTGCCCAAACCGGCCAGCACGATGGCCGGCCAGCGCGAAGTGCCATTGGTCACGTCGAGCCGCGCCCGGCCCCATCCGGCCGACAGGCGCAGGCCCAGGGGCTGGTCGGTGCAGCAGTCGGCCTCCACGCGGGCCTGGACGCCGAGCCAGGCCGGCGCCAGATGCCAGCGCACCTGGCCCGGCAGCGCAGCGGCATCGCGGCTGCCTTCGCCGCCCGCAAGCACAAGCTGGGCCGAGCCGTTCCACACCGTGCCACGCGCCTGCGCGAGGATCACGCGGCCGCCGGTCGCTTCGGACACGGCCGAGACGAGCCAGCGTGCCGGCGCGAAGACGAGCGTGGCCAGCAGCAGGCCGCACAGGGCGCCTGTCGCCGCCCAGACCCAGGGCGGCTCAAAGGGCTGCGCATGGCGCGGGGACTTGCTGCGGGCCACCGGATGCGGGCTCCAGCCTCAGCGCGGGGGCAGGCTGAGGACCAGCGTGCCGTCCCAGCTGGTGGCGCCGGGCGCGGGGCTGCGGACGAGGCGAACCTCGCTGGGCAAGGCCCGCGCATTGACGCGGACCTGCGCCAGCCATTGGCTCAGCGCCTCTGGCGCGACGCCGCGCAGCGTGACGGTGGCGCGTTCGCCCACGACGCTCAGCTGGGCCGACGGCAGGCGCTGGCGCGTGGTGGCTTCGAGGGCGCGCAGGGATTCGTCGAAGCTGGCCTGCGGCTGCGACTGCAGCGCCTGGGCCTGCGCCGCCAGGCTGCGCATCTGCTGGAGCTGGGCATCGAGCAGGCGGTGCTGTTCGGCCGAGGTGCGAACGGTGCGCAGGGCCGGACCGACGAGCCCCCACCAGACGAGGGCGAGGATGATGAGCGCCGCCGCCGCCAGCACGAGCAGGCGCTCGCGAGCCGCGAGGCTGTCCCAACGGGTCTGGAGTGCCGGAGGCAGCCTCATCGCGCCGCCCCCTGCCGCACCACCAGCACGTCACCTTCGAGCCGTCCCGCATAGCCCTGGGTCCGCAGGGCGCCGGTGACGCCACCAGCCTCGTCGGGCGTGAGGCCGAGGCCCCGGATGCGGACTTCACCGGCCGCGTACTCCACGCCGGTGACGGGCCGCCCGGGCGGGGCTGCCACACTGACGGCGCCCAGCAGCGACTCCAGGTCGCCGCCCGAAGCTGCGCCAGTCGACTGCCGCAGGCGCGCGAGCTCGCGCTCCATCTGGACCGGCGCGTCGACGATGACCTTGACCCCCGGGAACGCTCGCGTGAGGGTGCCGTTGATCTCGCCGCGCTTGGCGGTGAGCGCGGATTGCTCCTTCCAGGCCCAGGCGTTGAGGCCGATCAGGTGGGCGACCACCAGCAGGCCGACGCCCCAGCGCGCAGGCCGCCATTGCGGCGCCGAGAGGAGTTCGCGAACGAGCGCCGACAGCTTCTTGAGGGCGCGCTTGCCGCCGGTGGAGGCGAGGTCGAACTGCGCCAGGTCCCAGTTCGACTGGGCCGCCAGCAGGTGGCGCTGGGCCGACTGGCGCAGGCTCACCTTGCGTCCGGTGAACTGCTCGGCGAGGGCCGCGACACCGGGCTCGGCGATCACGCCCGCGTTGTCGGGAAGGCCCTGCGGCGCCTGCGTGAGCGGCAGCGAGATCACGCCGCCCTCATGGGTGGTGACCAGCCAGGCGTCGCCCGCTTCGCCCGTCACGTGGACCGTGGGCTCGCTGCCTTCGACGTCGGGCGCGAACTCGGGGACGATGCGCGAGACTCGGCGGCCGGCGGCTTCGAGCGCCTGCATGTGGCCGCGCAGCCAGGCGCGGTCGCAGACCGCGACCCAGGCCGGCGCACCGGCGCGCGCCCCGGGCTCCAGCGCGAAGTGGAGGTTGCCGGGTTCGTCGAGGAGGCGGTCTTCGAGCAGGCCTTCGAGGACCGCCCGCAGGCGGGCCGGGCTGGCGGTGCTGCCCTTGGGCAGCTCGACCCGGTGCCATGAAAGCATGCGCGCCGGCACCACGGCCACGACTTCGTCATCGGCGGCCGGAAGCAGTGCGGCAGGAACGGTGGCATGGTCGCCGATGGTCCGGCCGTCGGGCGTGAGCACGCAGCCGTACTCGGTTGCAGTGTCGGCAGGCAGCGGCGCGAGGAGGACGATCAGGGTGGCCATGAAGTGGCGGCCATTGTAGAGAACCCGCGAGGCGCCTTCGCCGGATGGCGGGGCTGGCTGGCCTCAGCGTGCGCTGGCTTCGGCCGTGGGCACTGCCTCGCCGGTCGCTGCGGGGGCTGTCCCGGGCGGCAGGTCGGCGTCCGGGGACGGCGCCGCCCCGCGCTCGCGCCACAGCGTCTTGACCGTCAGGCCGTCACGCTGCAGCACCGAGCGTTCCTGCACGATGGTCTGGTCCAGCCGCAGCCGGCCGTTGACCTCGAAGAAGCGCGTGGCGACGCTGTGCTGGCCGTCGCCGAACTCGCCGGCGTCGGCGCCTGCGATGCGCGCCGCGTCATTGACCGAGCGGAAATGCGCCTGCCTGCGGGCCTCGACAAGTCGCTGGGCGCCTGCCATGTCCAGCGACGGCACGGTGGCATAGAGCACCTCGGCAGGCGCCGTGTTGAGGTTGACGGGGGTGCGCGCGGGCAGCAGCGTGACGTAGGGCTGCAGCAGCGTCACCGTCTGCGGCGAAAGACCCAGCCACACCAGCTGCTCGACCCGCTGCGGCTGAAGCGGCGCGAGCGGGCTCGAGCCGTTCGCGGCGCTGACGTCGGAGGCGAACCGCAGGTTCTCGGCCAGGGCCGTGAGCTGGGCCGGTGGCAGGCCCAGCAGCTCGAACAGCTTGGCAAAGTTGCGCAGCGCGGCGGGCGAGACCTGGCCGCCTTCCACCAGGTTGTTGACGTTCATGCGGGACTGCAGGTCGATGATCTGCCCCGACATGAAGGCATCGGTCGCGTCGTCGGTCGTGTCACCTTCGCCGGGCTTGCCGGCCGACAGGAAGGTGGACAGCTTGGCTTCCTGCAAGGGCACGGCCCAGGGCTCGTCCAGGTGGTCGGGTCCGCCCGATCGCGCGTCTTCGCGCAGGATGAGACGGGCCCAGTCGAGAGCCCCGGTGAGCACCCAGGCGGCCTGCACGCGCGAGCGTTCGGCCGATTCGACTTCGACGCTGCGCCATTGCTGCCACATCGCGGCGGCGGCGAAGGTGGCCACGAGCGTGACGGTGAGCATGGCGGCCAGCAATGCGGCGCCGCCCTGGCGCGGCCGGGCCCTCACGATTTGCCCCCGCCCACGGTGGGCCGGACCCAGTCGCGCGTGACGTTTCCGCTGATGGCCTGCCCGGCCGGCAGGCTCAGCACCACCCGCACGCCGTCCGGAATCTCGGCCGTGCTGCCGGCGGCCGGCTGCGTGGCGCCGTCGCTGGACAGCGGGTTCGACCAGGTGTCCCCGCGAAAGAAGAAGATCTGCCAGGCATCGAGGCCCGTCACGCTGACCTCGCGGCGCATTTCCTCGGCCCCCGGGTTCTGCGCCCACAGGCCGGCACGTTCCCAGGCTTCCTGCAACTCGCCGCGGGAGCGCACGGGCGGCGACTGCCAGCGCAGCCAGCGGCCGCCGGCTTCGGTGTTGCGGCGCGTCCAGGCCACGACCAGGACACCGTCCCAGGGCGCGCCGCTGCTGCGCCGCGTCAGGCGCAGCGCGCGCCCGTCCCAGTCGATGGCGTTCTGACGCGGCATCTGGATCACCGCGTCGAGGTCGGCGCCCCATTGGGCCAGGCCGGCCTGCAGGGTGAGCACCTCGTCGGCCCGGGCCTGGGTCTGCGCCTGCGCCCTGGCCATGCCATCCAGCCCGCGCCAGCTCAGCACGGCCAGCAGCGCCATGATGGTGATGGCGACGAGCAGTTCGATGAGCGTGAAGCCCGCCGCCCGGGAGGTGATGGAGCGGACCCCGCGCATCAGAACCTCCCCACGACGGTCGACAGCTTCAGCACGGGCGAGTTGCCGTCGAACACCTGCGCATCGACCCGTCGAAAGCTGGGATTGGGGGTGGGCAGCACCGAGACGGCCACGTTGTAGCTGGTGCCGGCCTGCTCGCAGACGACGGTGCTGTCACCCACACCGGGCATCTGCTTGGCCAGGCGGACCTTGGCCAGCTCGTTTTCGGCGCAGATGTGGGCCAGCAGCATGTCGGACTGGCGCCGCGCGTTGTTGGCCAGCCCGGCCGTGGCCTGCAGCCCGGCCGTCAGGGCAATGGCGACGATGCCGAGCGCCACGAGGATCTCGATGAGCGTGAAGCCGTGGCTTCTGCGGGATGCAAGGCAGCCGGGCAGACGCGTCACGGCGAGTCTCCGGCTTGCACCGCAAACGGCCGCAGGCCATCGGTTTCCACACGCAGGACGCGGCCGCCGGCAGCCGACAGCAGGATCGATTGCCGCCCGATGATCGGGTCCGGCCCCAACTGCACGCTGGCGGGGCCGCTGGCCGAGATGCCAGGCGCGAGCCAGCTGCGGGGCAGCGTGTCCACGGCCAGTCCTTCGAAGCGGAAGCCCTCGGGCGTGACGCGCCAGCGCACCGTCTGGCCGCTCGCGCGGGACTGCGCCCGGGCCGATTCCAGCAGGGCGGCCAGGCGCTGGGCTTCCCGTTCGAGCTGGGTCTGGGAGGCGTCGCGCATGGCGAAGGTGACGCCGGCGCTTCCGAGCGCGATGATGGCAATGACCACGAGCAGCTCCAGCAGGGTGAAGCCGAGTCTGCGCGGCCCGCAGCGGCGGGTGGCGCGCCAGCGGCTCACCTCACTGCCAGCTGCCGATGTCCGCATTCTTGCCCTCGCCGCCTGCCTGGCCGTCCGCGCCGAAGGACATGACGTCGATCTCGCCCTTGACGCCCGGATTGAGGTACTGGTACGGGCGGCCCCAGGGATCGCTGGGCAGCTTTTCGAGATAGGGCTTCCAGTTGCCGGGAATCGGGCCGCCGGTGGGCTTGGCGATCAGCGCCTGCAGGCCCTGCTCGGCCGTCGGGTAGCGCTGGTTGTCCAGGCGGTAGAGCTTGAGCGCCTGCATCACGTTGTTGACGTCGGTGCGGGCGGCGGTGACGCGGGCATCGTCCGCGCGGTCCAGGACGTTGGGCACGATCAGCGCCGCCAGCACCCCGATGATGACCAGCACCACCATGAGCTCGATCAGGGTGAAGCCGCGTTGTCGTTGGGTCTGGATGTGTTTCATGGCTGGATGGGGAGGCTGGGAATGCTGAATCTGCGCTGAATGATAATCCCCGCATGCTGACTGTTCCGCAAAGCAGGTGGGGTTTGCGTCTTGCAACATTTGTTGTCTGGGCGCTCGCGGTGGCGAGTGCCGCCTACTGGGGGCTGCGCCTGGGCGCGAGCCCGGCGGGCCCTGCCGCTGCCGTCGTGCCGCCCGCAGCCGCCGCGCAGGCCGATCCCGAGCGGGTGGCCCGCTTGCTCGGTGCCGTGCCTGCTGCGGCTGCCGCGCCGGTTGCCCAGGCCGCTGCCAGCCGCTTTGCCCTGGTGGGTGTGGTGGCCGGATCGTCACGCCAGGGCGCCGCGCTGATCGCGGTGGACGGCAAGCCCGCCAAGCCCTTCCGCGTGGGTGCGACGGTGGATGGCAGCCTGGTGCTGCAGTCGGTGGGGCCGCGTTCGGCGGCCCTGGCGCCATCGGCGGACGGCCCGCCGTCGGTGCTGCTGGAAATGCCCGTCCGTGCAGGGGCTGGCGGTGCTGCGGGCGCCGCGCCTGCACGTTACGCCGGTGCGCCGACCGTGCCCATGCCGGCTCCGCAGCCCGCGCCTGCGGCTCAACCCACGCAGGCCGCTCCTGGCATGTCGGCCCAGGCCGAGGCCGAGCGTCGCCGGGCTTTCGGCCGGCCGGCCGGCTCCCGGCCCGGCGGCGAGGCGGCGTCTGCAACGCCGGCCCCTGCCCCTTCGCCCTGAAGTCCTCCGTCGGCGTCTCGATTCAGGGGCGTTGCTGCTGAACGGGCGCGGCCCCCGCTTCCTCTGGCAAGGTCACGCAGACGCAAGCGCCGAAAGGTATCTCGTCCCGGGGCCACTGGCTCGCACTTTCGATCCGGCGCACGCCGCTTGCGATCAGACGGACCGCACGGATCACGCCTGCATGCGTGATCCAGACGGGGTGCGCCGCCTCGGCGGGATGGGCGTGACGGTCGGCGCGTGCATCGTCCAGCGCCCGGGCCACGCGCTCCATGAAGAGACAGACCGACTCGCCGCCGCCCGGTCGATGGCGAGGGAAGTCGGCCGTCCAGGCACTCAAGGCCGCTTCGCCGATATCGGTCCACGGACGCCCCTCCCACGCCCCGAAGTCCATCTCGGCAAGGCGCGGCTCAGCGGTTGCGCTTCCTTGGTTCTGGCCCTGTCCGTAGCCGAGTGCGTCGGCCAGCTGCAGGCAGCGGCGCAGCGGCGAGGTCCACACACGGGCTCCGGCCGGAAGCAGGCTGGCAAGGGACTGGGCGGCGGCTCGGGTGGCTTGCTCGTCGGCTGGGACGTCGAGGGCGCCGTAGCAGGTGCCGTCTGCCACCAGGGGCCGGGCATGGCGCACCAGCCACAGCTTCATGGTGCGGCAAGGGCCAGCGAGGCACCCAGGTAGAAGGCGATTTCGCAGACCTGCTGAGTCGCACCCAGGCAGTCGCCAGTGAAACCCTCAAGCCGCCGGGCGAACAGGCGCCCCATCCACAGCAGCGCCAGGCCTGTGGCGGCAACGGCGCAGGCCGTGGGAGCGGCGCCCCAGACCGCACAGGCAAGCGCGAGTGGCGGCACGCACCAGGCCAGTGCGACCGCCAGCGCGGGCAGGCTGATGCGGTCGGCGAGCGGTTTGCTCTTGGAGGTGGCGCTGTCGCCGACGTGCGGCAGCGTCCGGATCAGCAGGAGCGGGGCAAAGCGCGACAGCACGTGCGCGCCGGCGAGCGCCGCGAGCGCTGCCTCGGGCGCCGTCGCTCCCAGGCTGGCCAGCAGCGACACCTTGGCGAGCAGGGCGAGCACCAGCGCCATGGCGCCGAAGGCGCCGATGCGCGAGTCCTTCATGATGTCGAGCGCCCGTTGCCGGTCCAGGCTGCCGCCCAGGCCGTCGGCGACGTCGGCCAGTCCGTCCTCGTGAAATCCGCCAGTGACCATCACCGTTGCGACGGTGCAGAGCACGGCCGCGACCAGGGGCGTGAAGGCGGTCGCGGGCCAGAAGGCCGAAATGGCCGCGTAGACAGCACAGGCGGCAAGGGCGACGATCCAGCCCACGCCCGGAAAGTGCGCGGCGCTGGCCTGCAGCATCTGCGGGCTGTATCCGACCCAGACGGCCAGGCGCCCGGTCACGGGAATGCGGGTGAAGAACTGGAGGGCCACCAGGAAGTGGCGGATGAAGGTCACGCGGGCGATTGTTGCAGGTTCGCGTGACCTTGCCGCGTCGGCGCGCGGCGCCGGCACTCAGGTCTGAAGGAACAGCCGGTAGACCGGATTGCCGGTTTCCTCGATGTGCGGATACCCCAGGGTCGCAAGAAACTGCTTGAAGGCCTTGTCGTCCGCAGCCGGTACCTGAAGGCCGACGAGGATGCGCCCATAGTCCGCGCCCTGGTTGCGGTAGTGGAACAGGCTGATGTTCCAGTTGGGCCGCATGGCCGAGAGGAACTTCATCAACGCTCCGGGGCGCTCGGGAAAGATGAAGCGCAAAAGCCGCTCGTCGCGTGCCAGTGCCGAGCTGCCGCCCACCATGTGGCGGATATGTTCCTTGGCCAGTTCGTCATGCGTGAGGTCCAGCGCGTCGAAGCCATGGCGCTTGAAGTTCGCCGCGATCTTGGGCGACTCGCCTTTGCCGTGCGTGGTCAGGCCCACGAACACATGCGCACGGGCGGCGTCGCTGATGCGGTAGTTGAACGCGGTCACATTGCGCGGCCCGCCAGGCAGGTCGCCGATCAGGGCGCAAAAGCGCTTGAAGCTGCCGCGCTCCTCGGGGATGGTGACGGCGAACAGCGCCTCGCGCTCCTCGCCGACTTCGGCCCGCTCGGCCACGAAGCGAAGGCGGTCGAAGTTCATATTCGCGCCGCACAGGATCGCGGCGTAGGTCTCACCCCGGGTCTTGTGCCGGGCGATGTACTGCTTGATGGCCGCCACCGCGAGGGCACCTGCCGGCTCGACGATGCTGCGGGTGTCCACGAACACGTCCTTGATGGCCGCGCAGACCGCGTCGGTGTCCACCGCAATGAACTCGTCGACCAGGTCGCGCGCGACGCGGAAGGTTTCTTCCCCCACGAGCTTGACGGCCGTGCCATCCGAGAACAGGCCCACGTCGGCCAGCGCCACGCGTTTGCGCGAGGCGACCGACTGCATCATGGCGTCGGAGTCGCTCATCTGCACGCCGATGATCTTGACCTCCGGACGGACCGCCTTGATGTAGTTGGCCACACCGGAGACCAGGCCGCCGCCGCCGATGGCGACGAACACCGCGTCGAGCGGGCCTTGATGCTGACGCAGGATCTCCATGGCGATCGTGCCCTGGCCGGCGATCACATCGGGGTCGTCGAATGGATGGACGAAGGTCAGGCCCTGCTGCTTTTCCAGTCGCGCCGCGTGTTCGTAGGCATCGGAGTAGCTGTCGCCCTGCAGCACGATCTCGGCACTGCTGCCGCCGAAGGCCCGCACGGCGTCGATCTTGACCTGCGGCGTGGTGACCGGCATGACGATCACGGCACGGGTTCCGAGCTTGTGGGCGCTGAGGGCAACGCCCTGCGCGTGGTTGCCCGCAGAGGCACAGATGACACCCTTGGCCAGCTGCGCGGCGCTCAGGTGGGCCATCTTGTTGTAGGCCCCGCGCAGCTTGAAGCTGAAGACGGGTTGCTGGTCCTCGCGCTTGAGCAGGATTTTGTTGTGCAGGCGCCGGCTCAGGCTGCGCGCCGGCTCCAGGGCAGACTCGACCGCAACGTCATAGACTCGCGCTGTGAGGATTTTCTTGAGGTAGTCGGCCGGCTTGAGGCGGGCAACGCGTCGGGCAGTGGCTGGTTTCATGGTGTGCTTTCCAGGCGCGATCATAGGTCCCGTCGGGAAGAGCCCCGGCAGACGGCGCGAGGAGAGCCGGGAGCCGCCCCCAAGAAAAAAGCCCCGAATCTTGCGATTCGGGGCTGAATCCACCTTTTCGGAGGGTGGAGGAGACAATCGTGATGCCGAAGAAGTCATTCGACGACATGCAATGACTGCAGTGTAGCGAAGTTTTGCTGCGACGCAACATCGCAACTCGTATCAGATTGAGACGTTTTTCGCTTTATTAGCGAAATTTATTCAGATCAAGCGCATTTGATTGAAAAGGTGAACCGATGGAATGCACAGTGAGTTGGACCGGCGCAGCCGGGACGCGTTCGGGCATGGGCTTCGTTGCCGAAACCGGCAGCGGCCACATCCTCAACATGGACGGCGCGCCCGACACCGCCAAGCCCGAGAACGGCGGCCAGAATCTGGCGCCTCGTCCCATGGAGACGGTGCTGGCGGGCACGGGCGGTTGCACCGCCTACGACGTGGTGCTGATCCTCAAGCGCGGACGCCATGACGTGCGCGGCTGCTCCGTCAAGCTCACCTCGGAGCGTGCGGCGGTGGACCCGAAGGTCTTCACTGCGATCCACATGCACTTCACCGTCACGGGCAAGGGTGTGCCGCCGGCGGCCGTGGAGCGCGCCATTGCCATGAGTCACGAGAAATACTGCTCGGCCAGCATCATGCTGGGCAAGACGGCGACCATCACGACCAGCTTCGAAGTCGTCGAAGCCTGAGCCGCGGACTGCTGCGGTCGGCACGGGGTGCGTGCCAGCAGCGCGTTGCCGTCTTCACCTGCGGTTGCTTGGCGCCCCTGCGGCCGCAACCGGCGGGCTGTCGGGCCGGGCCTGCCTGACAAGTTTGTCCAAAGGGTCAGATCCGGTGTGCCGTGCTTGTCATGACGCGGGCGGCTGCGGCCATCAGGGCCCGCACGGGTGCCGGCAGTTCAGCGGCGCCGGCGTCCCGTGCCTGGGCTGCGTGCCGGGCTTCGTCGTCCTTCATCTGCGTGACGATGGCGCGCGAGGCGTGGTCGCCGACGGGCAGCCGGCTCAGGTGGCTTTCGAGATGGGCCTCGACCTGTCGCTCGGTCTCCACCACGAAACCCAGGCTGGCGCGGTCGCCCAGGCGGCCTGCCAGCAGGCCCAGCCCAAAGGCGCCCGCATACCAGAACGGATTGAGAAGCGAGGGCCGCGCGCCAAGCTCGTCAAGACGCTGGTGCGTCCAGGCGAGGTGATCGGTTTCCTCGCGAGCCGCTTCCTCGAAATGGCGTCGCAGTTGCGGATTGGCCGTGGCAAAGGCCTGCGCCGTGTAGAGCGCCTGCGCGCAGACCTCGCCCACGTGATTGACGCGCATCAGCGCGCCCGAGAGTTCACGTTCTGCGGGGGCCAGCTGCGTTTCCTTCTCCGGCACCGTCGGACACGGACGGCTGGATGTGGCCGGGGCGAACATGGTGCGAAGTGCGGAGTCGGCAAGACCGATGAGTGCGTCGGCAGGTGATTGCGGCATGCCGGAATTATGGTCGCGGGGACGCTGTGATGTTGCAGTCCGGTACAGTAGACCGGCAGGATGAAGTGAGGCCATTTTCATTAGTGGCACAGATCATGCTTTTCATTTCGCGTCAGACTTTGCGCGCCCGCCCGTTGCGGGGCTTCAACACGTGCCAAGTTTCTTGTTGCAGGGGTGCAACGGAATGACCTCAAACAGGTTAAATCCTTTGCGAAGAACTCTGCGCTCTGGTGCAATAACACCAACTTCCCAGAAGGGGAGGTTGGCCCGGGGAACCGGCGGGAGCACAAAGGTGCCAGCATCCGAATGAACCCCCCGCACCGGTGCCCTATGTTTAACCTTGGAGAAACTTGCAATGATGAAAAAATCCCTAGTTGCGCTGGCTGCCCTGGCTGTCGTCGGTGTTGCCTCTGCCCAATCTTCCGTGACCCTGTACGGCGTGCTCGACGTCGGCTTCGGCAAGGTCAAGGGTGGTAAGTTCGGCCTGAACAACGGCGAAGGCTACGGCCTGCCCGCCGCTGCTGCCTTCGTGGGCGGCTCGGGTACCGGCAAGGACGGCTTCAACAGCACCAGCGTGATCGGCTTCCGCGGCAGCGAAGACCTGGGCGGCGGTCTGAAGGCCAACTTCAACCTGCAGTCTGGCGGTCTGGATCTGGCCGGTGGCGCCAACGGCCTGCAGTTCAGCCGTGAAGCCTGGGTGGGTCTGTCCGGCGGTTTCGGTGACGTCCAGTTCGGCCGTTCCAGCTCCGTCGCTGCCAAGACCATGGGCCAGTTCGACCTGAACGGCACGTCCTACTCTTCCGCTCTGGACCGCGCTGGCGTTTCCGCCGTGACGTGGTACTCCTCGTCGCGTCGTAGCGACCAGATCCAGTATGCCTCCCCCAACATGGGCGGCTTCACGGCTCGCGCTGGTCTGACCCTGAAGGGTGACGCCACCAACAACGGTATCGGCGTTCCCGCTGCCGCCAAGGATCGCTTCAGCCTGGGTCTCGGCTTCGCCAACGGCCCGCTGTCGGTCGCTGGTGTGGTCGAATCCGCTGCCACCTCGGTGCAGCGCACTGCCTACGCTCTGGGTGCGTCGTTCGACTTTGGCGTGGCCAAGGTTTCCGCCGCTTACAACCGTCGTGAAGTCGTCGGCGCCGTTGGCGTTGGCAGCATCTCCACCCCCGCCAACGGCGGCAAGGGCGCTTCCATCGGCGTCGTGGCTCCCATCGGTGCCTTCTACGTCGGTGCTCAGTACGCTCGCAACAGCGACTCCAAGGTCAAGGCCACGGAACTGTTCGCTGGCTACAACCTGTCCAAGCGCACCAAGCTGTACGCCGACTACGGCCGTCAGAGCGGTGTTGCCGCCGTGGGCGCGCTGGCTGCCACCGCTACCGCTGCTGGCCGCGATGCCATCCCGTCCAACCCGACGTACTTCGGCATGGGCGTGGTCCACTCGTTCTAATTTGATGCTGGCGTAAGTCAGTATTGAAGCTGAACCTGAAAGCCGTCAGATCTCCGGATCTGGCGGCTTTTTTCTTTTCATGAGAGTGTGTCCTGTCTCCGGTGGAGTTCAGGCAAACATGCCAGACTCGTCGTTGGAAGTACTCAAGATGAATCGCCTTTGGGGTCGCTGCTGTCTGCTGCTTGCGCTGCTGGGTCTGGCTGCGTGCAGCTCCGTGCCTTCGAGGCCCACGGCGGAGACGTCGTGGTCTTCCTCCCCGTGGGCAACCGCATCGAGCGGTCCGCAGGGGCAGCATGACTGGAAACACTTCAGTCTGCCCGGCAAGAAGGCCACGCAATTCAACTACACACGCATGGACGGGCGTGATGCCATGGCGGTGCTGGCCGTGTCATCGGCGAGCATGCTGCGTCAGACTGTCCGGATCGAGCCTGCGCAGCTCGACAGCGTCCGTTTCTCCTGGAAGGTGCCTGCGCTGATCGGCGAGGCCGACATGGCCCTGCGCGAGGCGGACGACTCGCCGGTGCGCATCGTCCTGGCGTTCGAAGGCGACCGTTCCCGCTTCTCTCCCAAGAATGCGATGCTCTCCGAGCTGTCTCGCGCGCTCACGGGCGAGGAAATGCCCTATGCCACGCTGATGTACGTCTGGTGCAACAAGCGTGAGCCGGGCACCGTGATCGTCAATCCGCGCACCGATCGCATCCGCAAGCTGGTCGTGCAGTCGGGAAGCGGCCAGCTCAACCAGTGGCTCGACTACAAGCGCAATATCCGTGAGGATTTCGAGCGCGTGTTCGGTGAAGCCCCTGGTGCACTCGTGGGCATCGGCATCATGACGGACAGCGACAACACCTCGTCGACCGTCAAGGCCTGGTATGGCCCGGTGAAGCTCGCGCTCGCCGTCACGGCGTCCCGTTGACGGCCCTCGTGCTGCCCGGCACGCGCGGAGGCGCCGCCGCTTCGCAAACTGCATTTCATGCCACATGACGGCTGCTGATGCTTCGCGTAAATCCCGGGTGTCGGCACACAGTTTGCTCTGCTAGGATGACTTCGCCCTTGAGCGGCAGTTGACCCCCACCGATGCTAGCCTTCATTTTGCGCCGCCTGATCCAGGCCGTGATCGTCATGATCGCGGTGGCATTCTTCGCCTTCATGCTGTTCCAGTACGTTGGCGATCCGGTGGTCTTCCTGCTGGGGCAGGACGCCAAACCCGACCAGATCCAGCAGCTGCGCAGGGACCTGGGCCTGGACCAGCCCTTCTTCGTCCAGTTCTGGCATTTCCTGCTCAATGCCGCGCAGGGAGAGTTCGGCCTCAGCCTGCGCCAGGGGGCCAAGGTTTCGCGCCTGATCGGCGAGCGCTTTCCCGCCACGCTGGAACTGGCCGGCATTGCGGCACTCATGGCGGTGGTCATCGGGATTCCGATGGGCGTCTATGCGGCGCTGCGGCGCGGCACCTTCATGAGCCAGCTGTTCATGACGGTCTCGCTGCTTGGCGTGTCGCTGCCCACCTTCCTGATCGGCATTCTTCTGATCCTGGTGTTCGCCGTGCTGCTCGGCTGGTTTCCGAGCTTCGGGCGCGGTGACGTGGTCAAGATCGGCTGGTGGAGCAGCGGCCTGTTCACCCGCGACGGCTGGCACCACATCGTTCTGCCGGGCGTCACCCTGGCCATCTTCCAGCTCACCCTGATCATGCGCCTGGTCCGTGCCGAGATGCTCGAGGTGCTGCGGACCGACTACATCAAGTTCGCCCGGGCGCGGGGGCTGAGCAACCGAGCGATCCATTTCGGCCACGCGCTCAAGAACACCCTGGTCCCCGTGATCACGATCATCGGCCTGCAACTGGGCACGCTGATCGCGTTCTCCATCATCACCGAGACGGTGTTTCAGTGGCCCGGCATGGGCTTGCTGTTCATCCAGGCCGTCACCTTCGCCGACATTCCGGTGATGGCGGCCTATCTGTGCCTGATTGCGCTGATCTTCGTGGTCATCAATCTGGTGGTGGATCTGCTTTACTTCGCCGTCGATCCGCGCCTGCGTGTCGGCGGCGCCAAAGGACACTGATGCTGGCTCCCCGATTCAAGGCCAATGGCCGCGCATTCGCGCATATCGCGGCCTTTCATCCCGAGCTCACCGCCCTGCGCCGGGATCTGCATGCGCACCCCGAACTGGGCTTCGAGGAGATCTACACCGGCGGCCGGGTGCGCGAAGCGCTCAAGCTGTGCGGCGTGGATGAAATCCACACCGGCATCGGCAAGACCGGCATCGTCGGCGTCATCAAGGGGCGGCGGACCGACAGCGGCCGCATGATCGGCCTGCGCGCCGACATGGACGCACTGCCCATGACCGAGCACAACGACTTCGCATGGAAGTCGGCCAGGAGCGGCATGATGCACGGCTGCGGGCATGACGGCCACACGGCCATGCTGGTGGGCGCGGCGCGCTATCTGGCCGAGACGCGCAACTTCAACGGCACGGCCGTGCTGATCTTCCAGCCGGGCGAAGAGGGCTTTGCCGGTGCCAAGGCCATGATCGAGGATGGCCTGTTCCAGCGTTTTCCGGTGGACGGGGTCTACGCCATGCACAACTGGCCGGCCATGAAGCCGGGCACCGTGGGCATCAATCCCGGGCCGATGATGGCGGCGGCCGACCGCGTGACGATCGAAGTGACGGGCCGTGGCGGGCACGGCGCCCATGCGTATCTGGCGGTCGATCCCGTCCTGGTGGCCGCGCACATCATCACGGCGGCCCAGAGCATCGTCTCGCGCAACGTGCGCCCGATCGACAGCGCCGTCATCAGCCTGTGCGCGATGCAGGCCGGCGACCTCGGCGCCATGAGCGTGATTCCGGGCAAGGCCACCATCGTCGGCACGGTGCGCACCTTCAGTGCCGAGGTGCAGGCCCTGATCGAAAAGCGGCTGGCCGAGCTGTGCAGCGCAGTGGCGCTGGGCCTCGGCGCCACCGCCACCGTGCAGTTCGAGCGCATCTATCCCGCGACCATCAACACGTCCGAGGAAGCACGCTTCGCTGGTGACGTGGCGACGGCGCTCGTCGGGCCGGAGCACGTGGTCCGCGACATGGAGCCCAGCATGGGTGCGGAGGACTTCTCCTTCATGCTGCAGACCCGGCCCGGCGCGTACATGCGCATCGGGCAGGGCGGCGAAGGCAGCTGCTTCCTGCACAACAGCCGATATGACTTCAACGATGACATTCTTCCACTGGGCTCCGCGCTGCATGCCAGCCTCGCGGAACAGTGGATGCCCTTGGCCGACTAGTTTTTTCCAGTGAACTTCCAACGCTTTTACAGAGGAGTCGATTCATGAAATTCAAACCCGCCATTGTGGCTGTCGCGGCATTCTGCGCACTCGCCGGCACCAGCTTCGTCGCCGGGGCCGTCACCTTGAGGATCGGCAATCAGGGCGACGCGCTGTCGATGGATCCGCACTCGCTCAATGAGTCGCTGCAGATCAGCGTCAACGAGAACGTCTACGAATCGCTGGTCATGCGCGACCGCAACTACAAGCTCACGCCGGTGCTGGCCACGAGCTGGAAGCAGTCGTCGCCGACGGTCTGGCGTTTCGAGCTGCGCAAGGGGGTCCAGTTCCATGATGGCACCCCGTTCACCGCCGATGACGTGATCTTCAGCTACGAGCGCGCCAAGAGCGACGGCTCCGACATGAAGGCGTACGTCGGCCAGATCAAGGAAATCCGCAAGATCAACGACCATTCGATCGACATCGTCACGAATGCGCCGTTCCCGATCCTGCCCGAGCTGTTCACCCACTTCAACATCATGAGCAAGAAGTGGTGCGAGACCAACCAGGCGACCAAGCCGGTGGATCGCCGCAAGGGTATCGAGAACGCCGCATCGTTCCGTGCCAACGGCACGGGCCCGTACCGTCTGCGCGAGCGCCAGCCGAACGTGCGGACCACGTTCGTGCGCAACGGCAACTACTGGGGCAAGATCGAGGGCAACGTCGACGAGGTGATCTTCAACGTCATCGGCAACGACGCGACGCGCGTGGCCGCGCTGATCTCCGGCGAGATCGACCTGATGGAGCCGGTGCCGGTGCAGGACGTCGACCGCCTGAAGGCCGACAGCAAGCTCAAGGTGCTCCAGGGGCCCGAGCTGCGCGTCATCTTCCTGGGCATGGACCAGAAGCGCGACGAACTGCTGTTCTCCAACGTGAAGGGCAAGAACCCCTTCAAGGACAAGCGCGTTCGCCAGGCCTTCTACCAGGCCATCGACATCGAAGGCATCAAGCGCACCGTGATGCGCGGCGCGTCCACGCCGATCGCCCTCATGCTGCCGCCGCAGGTCAACGGCTATGCGCCGGATCTGGCCAAGCGCCTGCCCTATGACGTGGAAGCATCCAAGAAGCTGCTGGCCGAAGCCGGCTATCCCAACGGCTTCGAGGTCTCGATGAACTGCCCGAACGACCGCTACGTCAACGACGGCGCGATCTGCCAGGCAGTCGCCGCCAACCTGGCGCGTGCCAACATCAAGATCAAGCTGGAAGTCGAGACCAAGGGCACCTACTTCCCCAAGATCCTGCGCCGCGACACGAGCTTCTACATGCTGGGCTGGACGGCCAGCACGGTCGATGCCCACAACGTGCTCTACCCGATCCTGTCCACGCCGGGCGAAGGCGGCCGGGGCCAGTTCAACCTGGGTTCCTACAGCAACAAGACGGTGGACGAGCTGACCGACAAGGTCGCCTCCGAGACCGACGCCAAGAAGCGGAATGAAATGATCCGCGAGGCCATGAAGATCCACCAGGACGAGATCGGCCACATTCCGCTGCACCAGCAGGCGCTCAACTGGGCCACCAAGAAGAACATCGACGTGGTGCAGTGGCCTGACAACGGCATGATGTGGAAGTACATCACCGTCAAGTGATGCAGGGCGGACAAGGCGGCTGGTTCTCCCGGGCCTGGAACAGCGACGTCGGCTACAGCTTTCGCCATTCACCGATGGCGATCGCTGCGGCCATCGTGGCGGGGGTGTGCGTGTTCTGTGCGGTGTTCGCCAACGTGGTGGCGCCGTACAACCCGTTCAACCTCGCCACGCTGGAGCTGTCGGATGCCTTCCTGCCGCCGGCGTGGCTTGAAGGCGGGAACTCCAAATACCTGCTCGGCACCGACGACCAGGGGCGGGACATCCTGTCGGCCCTGATGTATGGCGCGCGCATCTCGCTGTTCGTCGGCATCGCGGCCGTGCTGCTGTCGATGCTGATCGGCGTGAGTCTGGGCCTGCTGGCCGGCTTTGCGGGCGGGCGGACCGACAGCATCATCATGCGCGTGTGCGACGTGATGCTGTCGTTCCCGGCGATTCTCGTGGCGCTTCTGATCACCGGCGTTTCGAGGGCGCTGTTTCCCAATGCCCAGGAAATCCTGGTCTTCGGGGTGCTCGTCCTGTCCATCACGCTGACAGGCGGCAGCGGATGGGTGCAGTACGCGCGCACGGTGCGCGGCAGCACGCTGGTCGAGCGCAACAAGGAATACGTGCAGGCGGCCAGGGTGGTCGGCGTGGCGCCGATGCGCATCGTCGTGCGGCATGTGCTTCCGAACATCCTCGGGCCGGTGATGGTGCTGGCGACCATTCAGGTGGCCACGGCGATCATCACCGAAGCCACGCTGTCCTTTCTCGGTGTGGGCGTGCCGCCCAACTCGCCTTCGCTGGGAACGCTGATCCAGGTCGGCAACAAGTTTCTTTTCTCGGGCAACTGGTGGATCACCGTGTTCCCCGGCGCCATGCTCGTGGCCATTGCGCTGAGCATCAACCTGCTCGGGGACTGGCTTCGTGACGCCACCAACCCGCGGCTTCGATAGGTGCCCATGAGCCTTCTGGACGTCCGCCATCTCGTCGTCGAATTCCCGGGCCGCCACGGCACGCTGCGGGCGCTCGACGACATTTCCTTTTCGATCGCCCCCGGAGAAATCCTCGGCATGGTCGGCGAATCCGGCGCCGGCAAGTCGCTGACGGGCGCTGCAATCATCGGCCTGCTCGAGCCGCCCGGGCGCATCGCGAGCGGGCAGATCCTGCTCGAAGGCGAGCGCATCGACAACCTGCCGTATGAGCAGATGCGACGCATCCGGGGCCGGCGGATCGGCGCCATCTTCCAGGACCCGCTGACGTCGCTCAACCCGCTCTACACCGTGGGCCGGCAGCTGATCGAGACGATCCAGACGCATCTGCCCGTGAGCGATGCGGAAGCGCGCCAACGCGCGATCGGCCTGCTGGAAGACACCGGCATTCCGGCTGCGGCCCAGCGGATCGACCATTACCCGCACCAGTTTTCCGGCGGCATGCGCCAGCGTGTGGTCATCGCACTGGCGCTGGCGGCCGAGCCCAAGCTCATCGTGGCCGACGAGCCGACCACCGCACTGGACGTGTCGATCCAGGCACAGATCATCTCCCTGCTCAAGCGCGTGTGCAAGGAGCGAGGCGCGGCCGTGATGCTCATCACGCATGACATGGGCGTGATCGCCGAAACCTGTGATCGCGTCGCGGTGCTCTACGCCGGCCGCGTGGCCGAGATCGGGCCGGTCCATCAGGTCATCAACCAGCCCGCGCACCCGTACACGTCCGGCCTGATGGCCGCGATTCCCGACATGAGCGTGGACCGCGAGCGGCTGAATCAGATCGATGGCGCCATGCCGCGGCTCAATGCCATTCCGCCCGGCTGCGCCTTCAATCCGCGGTGTCCGCGAGTCATGGACCGGTGCAAGCTGGAGCGCCCTGACCTGCTCGACGCAGGCGCGACCCGCGCGGCGTGCTGGCTGCACGACACGCGCACGACCGGAGTGCCTGCATGAGCGCTGCACCCCTCGTCAAGGCCGAGGATCTGGCCAAATCGTTCGACGTGTCGCCCCCGTGGCTCAACCGCGTGATCGAGCGCAAGCCGCGCATCACGCTCAAGGCCGTCGATGGCGTGAGCTTCGAGATCCACAAGGGGCAGACGCTGGCGCTGGTGGGCGAGTCGGGGTGCGGCAAGAGCACCGTCGCGCGATTGCTCGTCGGGCTGTACGAGCCGTCGCGCGGCAGCCTGATGTTCGACGGCCGCGATGCCCATGCGGCCTACAAGTCCGCGAGCGGCCGCCAGCTGCGCCGGCGCATCCAGATGATCTTCCAGGACCCCTACGCCAGCCTCAATCCGCGCTGGATCGTGGAGGACATCATTGCCGAGCCGCTGCGGGAGCACGGCATCCTGTCCGATCCGGCGCAGCTCAGGGCCCGCGTGGGCGAACTGCTGCAGTCCGTGGGCCTGAGTCCGCACGACATGAGCCGCTACCCCCACCAGTTCTCGGGCGGTCAGCGCCAGCGCATCTCGATCGCGAGGGCGCTGGCCACGGAGCCGGAGTTCCTGGTGTGCGACGAGCCGACCTCGGCGCTGGACGTCAGCGTGCAGGCGCAGGTGCTCAACATCATGAAGGACTTGCAGCGCGAGCGCGGCCTGACCTACCTGTTCATCTCGCACAACCTGGCGGTGGTGCGGCACGTGAGCGACCACGTGGGCGTGATGTACCTGGGCCGTCTGGTCGAACTCGCGCCCAAGCACGAGCTGTTCGACCGGCCCCGTCACCCCTACACGCGCATGCTGCTCGACGCCATTCCCAAGATGCACGACACCGGCCGCGCGCGTACACCCGTGCAGGGCGAGGTGCCCAATCCGCTCAACCCGCCCACGGGCTGCGCCTTCCACCCGCGCTGTCCGCACGCCAACGAGCGATGCAAGACAGAGCGGCCGGCGCTCCTGCGCCTGCAGGGTATCCAGATCGCCTGCCACGCCGTCGAAGAAGGGCGCATCCAGGCCGGCGGCTGAGCTAGGCGTAGCGCTTGTTGCGCAGATTGTTCTTCATCTCGCGCAGCAGCGGCTGCAGCTTGCCGCTGCCGATGCGCAGCGCCACACAGGTGGCGAGGATGTCGATGATCATCAGATGCATGAGCCGCGAGACCATGGGGCTGTAGCGGTCGTAGCCTTCGGGGTGGTCGGCGGCCAGGTGGATCGTGCCTGCAGCGGCCAGCGGGGAGCCGCTGGTGGTGATGACGATGGTCGTCGCACCGTTCTTGCGCGCGATGTCGCAGGCATCCATGAGGTCGCGCGTGCGCCCTGAATTGGAGATCACGACCAGGCAGTCCCCGGGCCGCAGCATGGACGCGCTCATGACCTGCATGTGGCCGTCGCTGTAGGCGATGGTGTGCACCCCCAGCCGGAAGAACTTGTGTTGCGCATCCTGGGCCACGATGCCCGAGTTGCCGGCGCCGAAGAACTCGATCCGCTTGCCGTCGCGGCAGGCCTCGGCCAGGGCCTCGGCAGCCTTCTCGATGGCAAAGGTGCTGGCGTCGTTGCGGTACTTCAGGAAGGCGGCGACGGTGTTGTCGATCACCTTGACCAGGACGTCGCCGGTCTTGTCGTCCACATCCACGCTGCGGTGGATGAAGGGCACGCCCTCGCTGACGCTGCCGGCCAGCTTGAGCTTGAAGTCGCTCAGGCCGTCGTAGCCCATGCTGCGGCAGAACCGCACGACGGTGGGTTTGCTCACATGCGCGCGGTCGGCGAGTTCGCTCACCGGCAGGTTGGCGAAGGCGCGCGGGTCGGACAGCACCAGCTTGCCCACGCGCTGCTCCGCCGGTGCCAGCGACGGCAGCGACGCCTTGATGCGATCTAGCATTCCTCGCTCCAGCAGAACCCGTCGCGCGCAATCATTGCGCTCGACGCGCTCGGCCCCCAGGTGCCCGCAGCGTAGCTGCGCAGATTCTGGGCATCGGCCTGCCACGCGTCGATGAGGGGCTCGACCCATCGCCAGGCTTCTTCCTGCTCGTCGCGCCGGACGAAGAGATTGAGCCGACCGTCGATCACGTCCAGCAGCAACCGCTCGTAGGCCCCCACGCGCTCGGCGCCAAAGCGCTTGTCAAAGTCCAGATCGAGCTGGACGGGGCTCAGGGCCTGCTGCTGCCGGCGGTTGTCGGCGCCCTGGGCCAGCAGATGCAGCTCCAGCCCGTCGCGGGGCTGCAGATTGATCACCAGCTGGTTGGCGGCGCCGGCCGGCGACTTGAAGATCGCATGCGGCGCAGGCCGGAAGTTCACCACGATGTGCGCGTCACGATCGGCAAGCCGCTTGCCGGTCCGGATGTAGAACGGCACGCCGGCCCAGCGCCAGTTGGCGATCTCGGTGCGCAGGGCCACGAAGGTTTCGGTGGTGCTGCCGGGGTCCACGCCCGGCTCGCTGCGGTAGGCCGGCACGGCCGCGCCGTCGATGCTGCCGGCGCCATACTGCCCGCGCACGGCATGCTGCGACAGCGATTCGGCCGTCCAGGGCTTGAGCGAGCGCAGCACCTTGAGCTTTTCGTCGCGGATGGCGTCGGCATGGGCGTTGATCGGCGGCTCCATGCCGATGGCGCAGAGCAGCTGAAGCGCATGGTTCTGGACCATGTCGCGCAGCGCGCCGGTGCTGTCATAGAACGCACCGCGCTTCTCGACCCCGAGTTCCTCGGCGATCGTGATCTGGATGTTGGCGATGGTGTCGCGTCGCCACAAGGGCTCGAACAGGGCGTTGCCGAATCGCAGCGCGAACAGGTTCTGCACCGATGGCTTGCCCAGGTAGTGATCGATCCGGAACACCTGCCTCTCGGCGAAGCCGGCCAGCACGGTATCGTTGATGGCCCGGTTCGAGGCCAGGTCATGCCCCAGCGGCTTCTCGAGCACGATGCGGGTGTGGGGCGCGTTCAGCCCCGCGGCCGCCAGCTGCTGGCAGACCGCAGGGAACAGCGAAGGCGCGGTGGCCAGGTACATCACGACGGTATCCGCCTGCCGCTGTCCCAACGTGGCGGACAGCCGGGCGTAGTCGGCGGGCTGCGACAGATCCATGCGAACGAAGTGCAGCAGTTGCGCGAACTGCGCGAACTCCTCGGGGCTGGGACGCTTGGCGAGGTCGACCCGGTCGAAGCGCGACTGGATCAGCTCGCGGTACTGCATGTCGGACAGGTCATCGCGGGCGACGCCGATAATGCGGCCCTCGGGCGGCAGCGTGCCATGGCGGAACGCCTGGAAGAGCGCAGGCATCAGCTTGCGCCAGGCGAGGTCGCCGGTGCCGCCGAACAGAACGAGGTCAAAGCTCATGTCGTCACGGAAAGTGGAAACGGTACTGTAACTTAGTTTCAGGTGCGGAGTGCATCGCTTGCCTCGCCGCAGTCCAGGCAATTGGCTGGACAAAAGGCGACTGGTGTTTTCCCGATGACGTGCGCTTGAAGGGCCCGATATTCTTGAGTCGTAATCAAATTACCCATACACCATCATGAAGAAGCTTTACGCCGTCGCGGTGCTCGCCGCTCTTTCGTCCGGCGCCCATGCCCAGGGCCAGGTCAACATCATCTGCTCGGTCCAGGCCGACTGGTGCAACATGATGTCCACCGTCTACACCCGCACCACCGGCGTCAAGGTGAACATGGCGCTCAAGGGCTCGGGCGAGGCTCTGGCCCAGCTCATCGCGGAGAAGGACAACCCCAAGACCGACATCTGGTTCGGCGGCACCGGTGATCCGCATCTGCAGGCGGCCGAGCAGGGACTGACGCAGGAATACAAGTCGCCCCAGCTTCCGCAACTGTACCCGTGGGCACGCAAGCAGGCCGAAGACGCCAAGTTCCGGACCGTGGGTGTCTACCTCGGGCCGGTGGGCTTCGGCTTCAACACGGAACTGCTGGCCAAGAAGAAGGCGCAGGCGCCCCGATCCTGGGCCGATCTGCTCAAGCCCGAGTACAAGGGCGAGGTGCAGATGGCCAACCCCGCCTCGAGCGGCACGGCCTACACCGTCATCGCGACGCTGGTGCAGATCATGGGCGAGGAGAAGGCCTTCGACTACCTCAAGGCCCTGCACAAGAACGTGAGCCAGTACACGCGCAGTGGCACGGCGCCGATCAAGGCCGCAGCCCGGGGCGAGACGATGGTGTCCATCAGCTTTGTGCATGACGTGACGACGGAAGCGATCCAGGGCTTCCCGGTCGGCTCGGCCACGCCCTCCGAAGGCACGGGCGCCGAAATCGGCTCGATGAGCATCGTCAAGGGTGCGCGCAACATGGACGTGGCCAAGAAGTTCTATGAATGGGCCCTGACGCCCGGGGCACAGCAATTCGGCGTGGCGGCCAAGCAGTTCCAGCTGCCGAGCAACTCCGGCACGGCCTTGGACCCGCGCATGCCCGACCCCAAGAAGATCAAGCTCATCAACTATGACTACGCCAAGTACGGCGCCAGCGCCGAGCGGCGGCGTTTGATCGCCCGCTGGGAAAAGGACATCAACTCCCTGCCGCGATGAGCGCGAGAAGTCCCAACGCGGCGATCCGCCTGTGGGTCGTCGTCGGCCTGCTCGCCTACCTTGCGCTGCCCTGGTACGCGGTGCAGGACAGCGCCTGGTACAGCGTGCTGCCGCAACTGCTCGGCGGGCCTGAGACCGCGAATGGCCTGGTCCAGTCCATCGTTCATGGCCGCAAGTGGCTGCTCGTCGGGCTGGTCGGCCTCGTCATGGGGGCAGCCGCCCTCGGCATGCCCGCCGGGCGCCAGCAGTCCAACTGGCTGCTGGCCGGCGGCCTCGTGGGCGGGGTGGGGCTGGCAGCCAGCGGCTTTCTGATTGGGGCGAAGGGCTGGTCGTTCGAATTCTTCAACGCGCGCTTCGGGGAACTGGCCATTCAGCAGTTCGGCATGGGGGCGGGCGCAGCCCTCGCGCTGACCTCGCTCATCATGCTGACGGCCTTCGGCATCGCGCGCCGGGGGTACTTCAAGGGTGACATGTTCGTGGCGGCGAGCGTGGTGGGCTGCGCGGTGCTGCTGCTGCTGTTCATCGCGTTTCCGGTCATCAAGGCCCTGTATGGGGCGTTCATCAATGAAGAGGGCCACTGGTCGCTGGCTGCGATCTATGCGCGCATCGGCAACGACCGGGTCTGGTCGCTGTCCTGCGTGGCAGGTGGCGTGCGCTGCGGCGTGGCCTGGAACACGCTGATGCTGGGCCTGCTCACGGCAGCCGGCACGACCGTGCTGGGCACGATGATGGCGCTGATGGCCGAGCGTGGCGCACTGCGCTGGCAGAGCCCGCTCAAGGTGCTGGCTCTTCTGCCCATCATCACGCCGCCCTTCGTGGTCGGCCTCGGCCTGATCCTGCTGTTCGGCCGTGCGGGCATGGTCAACCAGTTTCTGGAATATGCGTTCGGAATCACGCCGAGTCGCTGGTTCTACGGCATGTTCGGCGTGTGGATCGCGCAGATGTTCGCCTTCACGCCGATCGCGTTCATGATCATGCGCGGCGTGGTGCAGGGTGTCTCGCCCAGTCTGGAAGAGGCGGCGCAGACCTTGCGCGCCGATCGCCGCAAGACCTTCTACACCGTGACGCTGCCCCTGCTCAAGCCGGGCCTGGCCAACGCCTTCCTGGTCGGCTTCATCGAGAGCATGGCCGACTTCGGCAATCCGATCGTGGTGGGCGGGCAGTTCTCGGTCCTGTCGACGGAGATCTTCTTCGCGATCGTCGGCGCGCAGTACGACCAGGGGCGGGCCGCTTCGCTGGCGTGGATTCTCACGCTGTTCGCGCTGGCGGTCTTTGCGATCCAGCGCGGCCTGCTGGGCAGGCAGAACTACACCACCGTCAGCGGCAAGGGCGACGCCGGCATCGCCATGGCCCTGCCGGACGGTGTGCGGCGGCTCACCCATGCCGTCGCGCTGCCCTGGCTGGCCTTCACCGTCGTGGTGTACTGCTTTGCGTTCGCGGGCGGGTTCGTGCAGACCTGGGGCCGTGACTGGACGCTGACGCTGGCGCACTTTCGCACCGCGTTTGCGGTGGAGTGGGGCCAGTTCGGCCTCGTGTGGGCCGGCACGGCCTGGAACTCGTTCTTCACCACGGTCAAGCTCGCCGGCATCGCCGCCCCTGCGACCGCGGCCATCGGCCTGCTGATCGCCTGGCTGCTGGCACGTACCGAGTTCAAGGGGCAGGGCTTCTTCGAGTTCGCCGCGCTGCTGGCCTTCGCCATCCCGGGCACCGTGCTGGGGGTGAGCTACATCCTCGCGTTCAACGTGCCGCCGTTCGAGCTGACCGGCACCGGCCTGATCATCGTGCTGTGCTTCATGTTCCGCAATCTGCCGGTGGGCGTGCGGGCGGGCACGGCAGCGTTCCGTCAGCTCGACAAGTCGCTGGACGAGGCCTCGGTGATGCTGCGGGCCTCCACGGCGCAGACGCTGTTCAAGGTGGTGCTCCCGCTGCTCAAGCCGGCGCTCGTGGCAGCGCTCGTCTACAGCTTCGTGCGTGCGATGACCACGGTGTCGGCCGTGATCTTTCTCGTCACGGCGGAGAACGAACTCGCCACGACCTACATCATCGGCCGCGTCGGCAATGGCGACTACGGCGTGGCACTGGCCTACTGCACGGTGCTCATGATCCTCATGTCGCTGGCCATCATGCTCATCCAGTTCGTCGTGGGCGAGCGGCGGCTCGGCCGGCGCAAGGCGGGCTCGTCCACGCAGCCTCCCATCAAGTTCATCCAGGGTCAGACATGAGCCAATCGTCCACGGCAGGCATCGAATTCCGCAACGTCAGCAAGCGCTATGGAGCCGACCCGGCAGCGCCGCTGGCGGTCGACGGCATCAGCTTCGAGGTGCCCAAGGGCACGCTCACGACCATCCTCGGGCCCTCGGGTTGCGGCAAGACCACGACGCTGCGCATGATCGCGGGCCTGGAGTCGCCGACCGGCGGCCAGATCTTCATCGACGGCAAGGAAGTCACCACGCTCGGCCCGGCAGACCGCAACGTCAGCCTGGTGTTCCAGAGCTACGCCCTGTTTCCGCACATGGATGTGCTGGCCAACGTGGCCTACGGCATGACGGTCAGCGGCATGGCGCGCGCCCGTGCCGAGGGCCTCGCGCGCGAGGCCCTGGCGGGCGTGGGCCTGACCGGCTTCGACACCCGACTGCCAAGCGAGCTGTCCGGCGGGCAGCAGCAGCGCGTGGCCCTGGCGCGTGCGCTGGTGCTGGAGCCGGCGGTGCTGCTCTTTGACGAGCCGCTGTCCAACCTCGATGCGCGTCTGCGCCGCGAGATGCGCGAGGAGATCCGTTCGCTGCAGCAGCGCCTGAAACTGACCGTGGCCTATGTGACGCACGACCAGAGCGAGGCGCTGGCGGTGAGCGACCAGATCATCGTGATGGATCACGGCGTGATCGCCCAGCGCGGCACGCCGCAGGAACTCTACGAGTTTCCGCAGTCCGAGTTCGTGGCCGGCTTCATGGGGGAAGCGATGCTGTTTCCCGCGCAGGCCGATGCATCGGGCATCGTCCACCTCGGGGCGCTGCGCATCGTGCCGCGCCAGAGCGTGCATCAGGGTTCCGTGAAGGTGGCCGTGCGGCCGGAGGCCTGGCAGATCGGGGCGCCGGGGTCAGGCCTGGCTGGCCGCCTGCTCAAATCGGCCTACCTGGGCAGCCTGTTCGAGTACACCTTCGAGACCGAACTCGGCTCGATCTTCGTGACCTCGCCCGAGCTGGCGCGGGTCCTGCAGGTGGGTGAAGACGCCGGGCTGACCCTGGGCGCGCACGGCGTGTCGGTCGTTCAGGTTTCGTAACCCGCTTCACCGACCGGCAGGCCGCGGCGCCGGATAATGCGTCCATGAACCAACTCGAATCGCTCAAGCAGTTCACCACCGTGGTCGCCGACACCGGGGACTTCCGGCAGCTCGACGCCTTCAAGCCGCAGGACGCGACGACCAATCCGTCGCTGATCCTCAAGGCCGTGCAGAAACCCGAGTACCAGCCCCTGCTGGAGGAGACGGTGCGGCAGTTTCGCGGCAAGCCGCTGGACGAGGTCATGGACCGGCTGCTGGTGCGTTTCGGCGCGGAGATCCTGTCGATCATTCCGGGGCGCGTCTCGACCGAGGTCGACGCGCGGCTGAGCTTCGATGCCAGCGCCACCTTCGTGCGGGCCGAGCGGATCATCGAGCTGTACCAGGCCCAGGGCATCCATATCGATCGGGTGCTCATCAAGATTGCGGCGACCTGGGAAGGCATCGAGGCGGCGCGTCGGCTCGAGGAGCGGGGCATCCACACCAACCTGACGCTGCTGTTCTCCTTCTGCCAGGCCGTGGCGTGCGGACAGGCGAAGGTCCAGCTGATCTCGCCTTTCGTCGGACGGATCTACGACTGGTACAAGAAGTCCGCGGGCGACAAGTGGGACGAAGCCGCCAATTCCGGCGCCAACGATCCCGGTGTCCGATCGGTCCGGCAGATCTACAACCATTACAAGAAGTTCGGTATCGCGACCGAAGTGATGGGCGCGAGCTTTCGCAACGTCGGCCAGATCACGGCGCTGGCCGGGTGCGACCTGCTGACCATCTCGCCCGAGTTGCTGGCCCAGCTGGCCGCATCCGAGGCGCCGCTGTCGCGGGCGTTGGAGCCGAAGGCTGCCCAGGCGCTGGACCTGCCTGCCGTGAACTTCGACGAAGCAGGTTTTCGCTATGCGCTCAATGAGGACGCAATGGCGACCGAAAAGCTCGCCGAGGGCATCCGGGCGTTCGCGGCCGATGCCGTCAAGCTCGAGCAGCTCATGCTGGCGGCCTGAGCGCCATGGAACGCGTGCGCTGTGACCGGACGGCGGCCTGGCCGCGGCTGGCGGCCCATTACGACGCGGTCGGCCGCCGCTTCGATGCCCGCGAGGCGCTGGCGGCCGACGCACAGCGGTTTGCGGACTTCAGCCAGGATGCGCCGCACGTCTTTGCCGATCTGTCCAAGAACCTGATCGATCGCGAGGCGGAGGCCCTGCTGATCGAGATGGCCCGCGCATGCGGACTGGAGCAGCATCGCGATGCGATGTTCGCGGGCGAGGCCATCAACAGCACCGAACGGCGGGCCGTCGGCCATGTCTGGCTGCGTCAGCCCCGAGGCTCGGACGATTCGCTGCAGCTGGCAGACGTTCACCAGACGCTGGACGCCATGCTGGCCTATGCCGATCAGGTGCGGGGGGATGCATCGATCACTGATGTGGTCAACATCGGCATCGGTGGCTCGGATCTCGGTCCGCAGATGGCCACGCTGGCCCTGCAGGCCCACGCCGTCAGGGGCAAACGGTTTCACTTCGTGTCGAACGTCGACGGGCACGAGCTGGCGGGCGTGCTCGCCGGCCTGCGTCCCGAGAGCACCCTGTTTCTCATCGCCTCGAAGACCTTCACCACCATCGAGACCATGACCAATGCACGCTCGGCGCGCAGCTGGTTCGAGGCTGAAGGAGGCAAGGACACCGCGCGACATTTCGTGGCGCTCACCACGAACAGGGCCGGCGCCCGCGAGTTCGGCGTGACCACCATGTTCGGGTTTCACGACTGGGTCGGCGGGCGCTACTCGCTCTGGTCGGCCATTGGTCTGCCGGTGGCGATTTCCATTGGCGCGGCCGCCTTCCGCGATCTGCTCGCCGGTGCGCATGCCATGGACGAGCACTTCCGTCGGCAGCCGCTCCAGCGCAATCTGCCAGTGCGGCTCGGTCTGCTGGACGTCTGGTACCGCAACTTCCATGGCTTCACCAGCCGCAGCATCGCCCCGTATCACAGCGGGCTGCGCCGCCTGCCGGCCTATCTGCAGCAGCTGGAGATGGAGAGCAACGGCAAGCGCGTGGACAGGGATGGCCAGGCGCTGCCGTTTCACACCTCGCCCGTGCTGTGGGGCGAGCCGGGGACGAATGGCCAGCATGCGTTCTTCCAGATGCTGCACCAGGGAACGGACGTGATTCCGGTGGAGTTCATCGCGGTGCGTCGGGCGGCTCATGCGCTGGCCGGGCACCAGTCCCAGTTGCTGGCCAACGCGCTGGCCCAGTCCCAGGCGCTCCTGGCCGGCCAGGCCGATCCCGGCGGTCACCGCCATTTCCCGGGCAATCGGCCGAGCACGTTCCTGGTGCTCGATGAACTCAGCCCGGCGAGCCTGGGCGCCTTGATCGCCCTGCAAGAGCACCGCGTGTTCACCAGCGGATCGGTCTGGGGCATCAACAGCTTCGATCAGTGGGGCGTGGAGCTGGGCAAGGTCCTCGCACGTGACCTGGAGCCGCGCCTGACCGACGTGGACCGCGGGACCGAGGGTCTGGACGCATCGACGGCAGGGCTGCTCGCGCGCTTGCGTGGATGAAGAACATCGTCTTCGACTTCGGCGCTGTTCTTTTCGAATGGCAGCCGGTGAGCCTGATGCAAAAGCATTTCGCCCACCTGGCACCGACGGCGGACGCCGCCCATGCGCTGGCTCGCGCGCTGTTCGACCATGAGGACTGGCTCGGATTCGACCGCGGCAGCCACGGGTTCGAGGACATGCTGCACCGTACGGCGGCGCGGCTGGATCTGCCTCATGCCCCGCTCGATGCCATGCTGTCGCCGTTGGGCGAGCGCATGGCGCCGATCGAGGCGACGGTCGACCTGCTGGCCCGACTGCGCGATCGCAGGGAGAGCCGGGGCGACGTGCGGCTGTACTACCTCTCGAACATGCCGGCGCCCTATGCGCGGGCGCTGGAAGAGCGCCACCCCTTCATCGGCTGGTTCGACGGCGGCGTGTTCTCTGGCGACGTGAGCCTGGTCAAGCCGGACCGCGCGATCTTCGACCTTCTGGCGGACCGGCACGGGCTGGAGCCGTCCCAGACCGTCTTCGTGGACGACATGCCTGCCAACGTGGAGGCAGCTCGCCAGCTCGGCTGGCATGGCATCCGGTTCGAGTCCGCGGCTGCACTGGGGGACGCGCTGGCAACGCTGTTGCCCGCCTGAGCCGGCCGCGCCGTATCATGCGGCTGGGGCACGTGCCCCGCATCAACCTGCGAGGAGGATCTGTTCATGAATTTCACAGAAGCGGTCAAGACCTGCCTGACCAAATACGTGGACTTCGAGGGGCGCGCCGGGCGTCCGGAGTTCTGGTGGTTTGCGTTGTTCCAGTTTGTGCTGATGGTCATCATCGGCATGTTCAGCAACGCCCTGCAGGGCGTCATCAGCCTGGCCCTGCTGCTGCCCGGGCTGGGCGTCGGTGCACGCCGGCTGCATGACATCGGCAAGTCGGGCTGGTTCCTGCTGCTCTGGCTGATCCCGTTCGTGGGCTGGCTGGTGCTGTTGTACTGGGCGATCCAGCCGAGCCAGGCAGGCAGCAATGCCTGGGGTGCCGCCCCTGGCGCAGCCGCTCCCGCTGCTGTTGTCGACGCGACCAAGGCGCCCGGCGAGCAGTAAGCGCAGCGTTCCCCCACCGGATCGCCAAGAAAAAAGGGCCGCTTGCGCGGCCCTTTTTGCTGGTCGGGTGCGGAGCCCGGCGGGAGACATTACATGTCCATGCCGCCCATGCCACCCATGCCGCCCATGCCACCGGGCATGCCGCCGGCCGGGGCTTCGTCCTTCGGCGCTTCGGCGATCATGCACTCGGTCGTCAGCATCAGCGATGCGACGGATGCGGCGTTCTGCAGCGCGGTGCGGGTCACCTTGGTCGGGTCCAGAATGCCCATCTCGATCATGTCGCCATAGGTGTCGTTGGCGGCGTTGAAGCCGTAGTTGCCCTTGCCACCCAGCACGGCGTTGATCACCACGCTCGGTTCGCCACCGGCGTTGGCCACGATCTCGCGCAGCGGCGCTTCGATGGCCTTGAGCACCAGCTTGATGCCGGCGTCCTGGTCGGGGTTGTCACCCTTGATGGTGCCAGCCGCTTGCTTGGCACGCAGCAGGGCCACGCCACCACCGGCGACCACGCCTTCTTCCACCGCGGCACGCGTGGCGTGCAGGGCGTCTTCGACGCGGGCCTTCTTTTCCTTCATTTCGACTTCGGTGGCCGCGCCGACCTTGATCACCGCCACGCCGCCGGCCAGCTTGGCCACGCGCTCCTGCAGCTTCTCACGGTCGTAGTCGGACGTGGCTTCCTCGATCTGGACGCGCACTTGCTTGACGCGGGCTTCGATGTCGCCAGCAGCACCGGCGCCGTCGATGATGGTGGTGTTTTCCTTGCCCACTTCGACGCGCTTGGCCTGGCCCAGGTCGGCCAGCGTGACCTTCTCGAGCGTCAGGCCGACTTCTTCGGCGATGACCTTGCCGCCCGTCAGGATGGCGATGTCTTCCAGCATGGCCTTGCGGCGGTCGCCGAAGCCAGGCGCCTTGACGGCCACGACCTTCAGGATGCCGCGGATGGTATTGACCACCAGGGTGGCCAGCGCTTCGCCTTCGACTTCTTCAGCGATGATCAGCAGCGGACGGCCGCTCTTGGCCACCTGCTCCAGCGTGGGCAGCAGGTCGCGGATGTTGCTGATCTTCTTGTCGTACAGCAGCACGAAGGGGTTTTCGAGGATCGCGGACTGCTTCTCGGGGTTGTTGATGAAGTAGGGCGACAGGTAGCCGCGGTCGAACTGCATGCCTTCGACGACGTCCAGCTCGTTGTTCAGGCTCTTGCCGTCTTCCACGGTGATCACGCCTTCCTTGCCGACCTTGTCCATCGCGTTGGCGATGATCTCGCCAATGGAGACGTCGCTGTTGGCGGAGATGGAGCCGACCTGGGCGATTTCCTTGCTCGTGGTGGTGGGCTTGGAAGCCTTCTTGAGCTCGGCGATCAGGGCTTCGACAGCCTTGTCGATGCCGCGCTTGAGATCCATCGGGTTCATGCCGGCGGCCACGTACTTCATGCCTTCGCGGACGATGGCCTGGGCCAGCACCGTGGCGGTGGTGGTGCCGTCACCGGCGTTGTCGCTGGTCTTGGAAGCGACTTCCTTGACCATCTGGGCGCCCATGTTCTGGAGCTTGTCCTTGAGTTCGATTTCCTTGGCCACGGACACACCGTCCTTGGTCACCGTGGGAGCGCCGAACGAGCGCTCGAGAACCACGTTGCGGCCCTTGGGGCCCAGGGTCACCTTGACCGCGTTGGCCAGGATGTTCACGCCTTCAACCATGCGGGCGCGTGCTTCGCCGCCGAAAATTACGTCTTTAGCTGCCATTTTGAGATTCCTTCATTCAGTGAGTTGAGACTGGCGGGAGAATTACTTCTCGACCACCGCGAACAGGTCGTCTTCCTTCATGACGAGGAGTTCGTCGCCATCGACCTTGACGGTCTGGCCGCTGTACTTGCCGAACAGGACGCGGTCCCCGACCTTGACGTTCATGGCGGCAATCTCGCCCTTGTCGTTCTTCTTGCCCGGGCCGACGGCCAGCACTTCACCCTGGTCCGGCTTTTCAGCTGCGGCGTCGGGGATGACGATGCCAGAGGCGGTCTTGGTTTCGCTGTCGATACGCTTGACGATCACGCGATCGGCGAGAGGACGAAGTTTCATTGCATCTCCTAGGAATTAAGACAATTGGCTTTGGGATATCAAGGAGCCTCAACGAAAGTTGGTGCTCATTAACTTGAGGGGCGTGGCGGTGTTGTTAGCACTCAACCCCTGCGAGTGCTAATCATAAGGGCGTTTGAGCCGTGTTTCAAGGCAGGGGCAGAAACTTGTCCTCGAAACGCGCCAGAGGTTCGTTGGCATACAGAGCCGCCTCGTGCAAGCGCATTAGTCTGGCCTTTTCAAGCAGAAGGAAAACCCATGGCCGACCGACATTCATTTTGGGGCCGCGCGGCGCGCTGTGTAGCCGCAGGCGCGCTGGTCGCATCGGCTTTCGCCGTGATGGCGCAGGACGGACCTGCGGCGCTCAAGGCACGGCATGCGGAACTGGCGGATCAACTGGCGCAAAGCCCTTTCAAACGGCCGTTGCTGCTGGAGTCGGCGGACGAGAAGGGGCGGCTTCGCGGCGACATCGACGCGGTCATGAACCATCCCTTTGCCGAAGCTGCGGCCGTGCTGGCCGATCCGTCCCAGTGGTGCGAGATCCTGTTCCTCCACATCAACACGAAGTACTGCAAGGCGTCGGGGCGGGGCACGGGCGCGACCTTGGTTGTCGTCATCGGACGCAAGACCGGGCAGCCGCTTCGAGACGCGCATCGCGCCGAGTTCGCCTGGCGGCAGGTGGCGGCCAGCCCCGACTTCCTGGACGTGCAACTGGAAGCGCCGGACGGCCCCCTGGGCACCAGCAACTACCGCATCGCGCTGCAGGCTGTCCCGATCGACGGCAAGCGCACGTTCCTTCGCCTGCGCTATGCCTATGACTATGGGGTGGCCGGCAGCGTGGCCATGCGCGCCTATCTGGCGACCGCCGGGCGCGGCAAGGTGGGATTCACGTCCGTCGGGCGCGATGCCTCAGGGGTCGCCCAGCCTATCGCCGGCATGCGCGGCGTGATCGAGCGAAACGCCATGCGCTACTACCTGGCGATCGACACCCGGCTGAGTGTGCCGCCGGGCCCTGGTGCGCTCGACAGGCGTCTGACGCACTGGTTCAATGCCACGGAGCAGTATCCCCGCCAGCTGCATGAGCTGGAGTGGGACGAATACCTGCGGATGAAGCGCGCGGAGTACGAACGGCAGCAGCAGCCCTTCTGATCTTCGACCGGCGTCTTTCGGCACCGTACCCGGCGTTGGCCGTGCGTGCGGGGGAGTTGCTATCATCTGCCGAATCCACGGAGGATGTATGCGTTCCTACGCGCGGCTCGGGCTGCTGCTCCTCTTTGTCGTTGCGCTCGCCCTGATTGCCAGGGCCTCGGGCGTCACGGAGCGCTTCGAGCTCGACTACCTGCGCCGTGAATTTCTGGAGCGTCCGCTGCGCGGGACGCTGATCTTCGTGCTGCTGTTCTGCCTGGGTGGCTTGCTGCGCATTCCGGGTCTGGTGTTTCTGTTTGCCGCCGTGCTGGCTCTTGGACAGGTGCTGGGAGGTGCTGTCACCTATATCGCAGCAGTGGTCTCCTGCACACTCAGCTTTCTGGTCATCCGCGCCATTGGCGGCGACGTCTTGAGGCAGCTCAGGTGGCCCTGGGTGCAGCGCCTGCTGCAGCGGCTGGATCAGCGACCGCTCGCAAGCATCGTCATTCTGAGGACCTTTCTGATGGTGGCGCCGCCACTCAACTACGCGCTCGCCATGTCGGGCGTCCGGCTGCGGCACTATGTGCTGGGAACTTTGCTGGGCCTCCCGCTTCCGATCGCCGTCTGCAGCCTGTTTGCGGAACTGCTCATGCGGCTTCTGGATCTCCCGGCGCGCTGAGCTGCGAATCGGGCGCGAACAGGCGAATCCTGCAGAACAGGACGATCCGGGTGCCCGCCGCCGGTGTGGAGATGGCTGATGCAGCGTCCAGCACGACCTGCCCCCCGCTGATGGCCGCGACGCTGGCGAGCCTGCGCTCGACGTTCTGAGGGTCCACCCCGACGACCAGATCCGGTGAGTAGGCCGTGACGCTGCATCGCGCCCAGTCGTCGCTGAAGCCTGTCGTGGGGTCCAGGTCCAGTTCGAGACGGCACTCGTTCGCCCCGCGCATCAGCTTGATCAAGGCCGTTCCCACCTGCGACAGGCAACCGCGCGCGACATGGGGATCGGCCGAAGGTGCGTCGACCTCCGACATATGCAAAGTCTGCCGCGCCACCCTTGCCGCGAGTTGCACGTGCGCCTGGACCAAAGCGATTTCCATGGACAGGGGCAAGGTGGGATATTCCAAGGTGGACAGGGACTCCCGCAGGTAGTCCGACAGCATGAAGATCAGGGACGACATCGGGCCTTCGCCTGAGGAGTCCAGGGCCACGAGCTGGTTCAGGGCATTCATGACCAGATGGGTGTCGACGTGGAGCGCAGGGGACGCTGGCGGGATGGTCGGCGAAGGATTCATGGTCATGCCATCCCCGGGCAGAACGCCGCCCCGCTGGTGCGTCTTGCGTGCAGCCGAGCCAGGCGGGCCCTGAGCTCGAGCGGGCGAAAAGGTTTGACGACATAGTCGTCTGCGCCGAGGGCGAGTGCGGATGCAACGTCGCGCTCGCATGATCGGGAGCTGAGCATCAGAACGGGCGTGGCATCACCCTTTTCATGGCGCAGCCATCGCAGAAGATCGACGCCGCCGAGGTCCGGCACGTTCCAGTCGAGGATGAGGAGATCGAACGCTTCGTGCTTGAGTGCCCTCCGCAGCGCCATGCCTTCCGCGAAGGTCACGCAGTGGATGGGGTCGTCTCCAGGCATCAAGGGCCACTTCAGATGTGCCACGAGGTGGGCGATCTGAGCCGGGTCGTCGTCGAGAATGGCGATGCGCATGATGAAAAATGCCTTATGCGAACATGCCCCGCGACGCGGGGCGGATCATCTCGTTTCGACCTCCGGATTCGTGCCCAGAGGACATTCTGGCAGCGAAGGCCAGGTGGTTCAATCCCGGAATCCGAATCAGCGTCAACCCGTGGCAGCATCGATCCGGCCGCGAACGCGTGAGGGTTCGGGCGCGCGATTCGCTGCCGCAGGACATCACGGACGGGTTCCTCATGTCTGCGGCTCCGTCCTCGCGACCGTGGCCAACTGGGCCTGCACGAGCTGTTTGAGAACCAGGGGCGGCATCGGCTTGTGTGCGACGCGAATGCCCTGTTCGGCCGCCTGCGGTATCAGAGACGGCCGCACGTCTCCCGTGAGCAGCAGCGCGGGCAGCGCCATGTTGCCCGTTCTCTGGCGAATCATCTCGATGGCGTCAAACCCGCTTTCATGCATCGAGAGCTGGAGATCGGCAATGATCAGCTGGATGCTCATCGCACCTTCAAGCCGGGTGAGCGCTTCGGCGGCACTCGCGCCCGCCAGGGTCACGAATCCCCATTGCGAAAGCAGGCCCACGAGAGCCTGCCGCACATACTCGTCGTCTTCGACGACCACGATGACTTCGCTGTTGTCGCGAGCCGAAGCGGAGGACTGCGTCCGTGAGGGTGCGCTCCTTGTGGCCACGTCAGTCCTTTTCTTTTCGGGCGCGTGGACCGTGGCCGACTGCGCCTGGATCTCGAAGACCGACCCTTGGCCGGGCTCGGATCGCACCGTGATCCTGTGACCCAGGATGTCCGCGGCCCTGCGCACCACCGACAGTCCCAGACCCAATCCGTCATCCTTGCGGTGCGGCCCGTTCACCCGGACGTAGTCCTGAAAAATCGCGTCCAGGTGGTCCGCCGGAATGCCCACACCGGTGTCCGACACCCGGATGGTCACCTGGCTTCCCTGCGGCAGGCATTCCACCGTCACTCTCCCCTGGAGCGTGTACTTGATCGCATTGGATACGAGATTGAAGAGCATTCTGCGCAGCAGGTTGGCATCGGTCGTGACGGCCAGCCGGTTTGAAACAGGGCGGATATCGAGATCGAGCCCCTTGCGTGACGCCGACGCTTCCTGGCTTGCGCGGAGCTGCTCGAGGAGGGGCGCCAGGCAGACGGGCTCGCGGCGAACCTGATAGTCCGCACGCTCCAGGTTGCTGATGTCCATCAGATCCTGAAGCATCTCCGAGATCACCTGCGAGGACTCCTGCAGCCGGTCGAGTTGCTGCCGCAGGATCTGTGGCGGGTCGTATTCATTGATGTGGGCGAGGGCCAGGCCCATGGAATGCACAGGCTGCCTCAGGTCGTGCCCGGCGACGGCGAAGAGACGGTTGCGCGAGGCGCCAAGCTGGTTGAGTTCCTGGTTGGCGCGCCGAAGCTCCTGCGCGAGCTGCTCGTTCTTGATGATGACTTTCCAGCTATCTCGCATGACGAGGTACTGGTTGTGACTGATGTAGCTGCTGGCCAGTGGCACGGCAAGCAGAACGTAGCCTGCCAACTGGTAGGGCGACGGCAGCATGATCCAGGCGAGCGCGAAGGGCACCATGGCGCAGAGGTTCGTCGCCAGGACAGCTGCGCGGGAGGACAGGGCGTGATTCGCCGCCGAGACGCAGAATATGCTGATGACGCCCGTGATGACGACCCGCTCCGGCACACTCAGGATCGGCATCGCGAACAGGGCGAGACTGCCGAAGATCAGTCCAATGCATGCGCCCGAAACGACCATGACCCTTCGCCACAGTCGCAACTGCCGGGCAACGGGTTGGCCATCATCTGCCTTGAAATGCGCCGTGACGGCAATGCGCGTCACGATATAGGTCAGAAAGACAAATGCCCAGGCAGTGGCCGTTGCCATGGGCACCTTGCCCATGATCAGCGCCAGCGTGAATGCGAGCGACAGGAGCAATCCAACCGTCAAGGGGCGAGACGCACGCATGGCAAATGCCAATTCCAGCCATTGCATCCGTTCGCTGATGCTATTTTCCACGTTCAGCCTGCCTTTTCGGCCGTCGAGGCCTCGACAAAGTCATCTTAAATGTAACATCCATCGGATTGAATTAGGATGAAACGGTTAATTTCATGGGCAACCCTGGGGCAGGCCGATCATTTCTACGAGCCATCCAATGGCGGCGTGGCACAGCGATTTCGCCGCAGCAGGCTGGCGCGCTGGCCGTCGTCTGTGCCGCCTGTGCCTGTGCATCGGCGTCCTACGGGGATCTCATCGCGGCGCGTTATCCAGCCAGTCTCTTCGGCTGGTTGCTGGCAACGCGCTTTCTGAGTCACGCGCTGCAGTCAGTGGTCAAGCCTGGCGGATTCAGTCCGCTGGACAGCCTGACAACCTTGTTGGCAGTCCTGTGGACGGGCCTGCACGCCCATGCGCTCGGGCCTGCATCACTCGCCTGGGTCCTGCCAGTTCAATTGGCCATCATGCTTTTTGTCGACACGTCGCGTCTGGCTGCTGCCATGGCTTTCGCAGGGGTTTTCGCCATGTTGGCCGGGCCCGATGCGGGGGGCGGGGTGCCAGCCGCGTTGACGCTTGCATGCGCTTCAGGCGTCGCCCTGGCCGCCCGGCAGGCGCGCGGGGGCTGGCATGCGCCCACGAGTACGCCTCATGCGACAAGCTCCCATCTCTGGGGCAGCGCGTCTGCGCTGCGCTGGGATGCGGACGAGCAGACCACGGTGTACTCGCCGGCCTTCAAGGCGATGTTGGGCTACAGCGCCGGCAAGAGTCGCACACCCTACAACTTCTTTGACCTCGTGCATTCCGCCGATCGCCCTGCGCTCGAGCGCGCGTTTCGGGCGGAGACCCGCGCCGCGCGCATGGGCCGGCCCCTGTCGGGAACGCCTGCGCAGGTTCGGCTGGTGGCTCGGGACGGCAACTGGCGCTGGGTCCGGGCCGACATCGTGAGCCTGCGGCTGCAAGGCGGGCGCGCGAGCGAATGCGTGGCGACCTTCGTGGACGTGACGCCCGAGGTCGTGGCCCAGGAGGCGCTTGTCGCCAGCCGGCGTTCCATGCAGATGCAGTCGACCGAGCTTGCGGCCACGAAGGCGGGGCTGCAGCGTTCTCAGGACGGCAAGGTGGAACTGGAGCGACAGGTCGGTCTGGCGTTTCAGGCCCCTTTGCTCGATCTGCGCAAGAGTCTGACGGACCTGCAGGCGCTGACGCGGCAGATGCCTCAGCCCGAAGGCCAGGCCGGGCTCATCGAGCTGGCGCAAGGGCATCTGGACGATGCGACCCGGCGCCTTCAATGGGTTCTGGATGCGTCCCGACTCGAAGATGGACGGTACCGGCCCCGGCGGGGACCGATCGACATGGGGGTGCTTGCGATGGACATCGTCTCGGCGCTCGCGCCGCTTGCGCGCTTGCGCACCGTGACGCTTGATCTGGCGGCCGAGTCGCCGGGAGTTCGGGCGCTGGGCGATGCCGCCATGTCCGGCAAGGCGCTGGAGGCACTGGGTCGGGAGGCGGTCTTGTCCGCACCCAAAGGCGCGCGCATTGTCCTTGCGGTGGTGGAGCGCGCCGAGCGTGTGGGGCTCGAGCTGCGGATGGCCAATGCCATGAGGGCGTCCCAGCGCAGCCGTTTTTTCGATCCACCGGCACCGTCGCAAGATCTGCTGCCCCTTGGGCCTTACGCGGCACGGCTGGTCGCTCGCGCGCAAGGCGGTGACCTGACGCTCGGCACCGCTTCATCGGGCGCTGCGAGTCTCTTCTTCATGCTGCCCATTGAACCGGCTCCGGCGCATCAGGAAACCGCAAGCGTGCTGGACATCGTGGTGCTGGGGAGTGCCGACTGCGGCCATCAGGTCGAGCAGGCCTGCCAGGGCTGGGATGTTTCCGTGCGACAGGCGGCTGACGAACAGGCGTGCGTGGACGCCGTGATCGAGCGGCGGCCCGACTTCATCGTGGCGGAACATGCGCTGGGGCTGGACGCGGTGCGGCGCACGATGGCCCTCGTGCGTGAGATGCAGGCGTCGGCGGCGGAGCCCATCACCGATTGGCTGTTGTGGGCGGCGCGGGGGGACGGACTGCCCCTGCTCGCGTTCTCGGACTTTGCCGGATGCATCGAAGAGGGCGAGGCCGGTCGTGCGATCGAAGAATTGCTGCGGCAAGCCCTCGCCGAGAAGAACGCCCGCGGTGACGCCGTGTGGGTCGACCCCTCCATTCTCAGGGCCATGCCGGACTACCTGGCGTCGCGCAAGAGCCTCGTCGTCGCGTTGCGGCAGGCCATCGAGGCGGGCCGTCGGGCGGAGGCCGCCCGACTCGCCCATCTTCTGGGCGGCAGTCCCGGGCTTCAGGGATTCGAGGCTGCGGTGGCGGCTTGCCGGATCATCGGCAACAGCGCTTCGACGGAGCCACCCGAAAAACTGCTGTCGCTGGTCGCCGAGATCGATGCGCTGGTCGACCGGATGCGCAGCGCCTGAGCGGATCGCAGGCGCTGTGGCCCTCCTCAGCCTTTCAACCCGGCTGCAGCGCGCAACTGCGCAGCCTTGTCGGTGCGCTCCCAGGTGAACTCGGGCTCCTCGCGGCCGAAGTGGCCATATGCGGCCGTCTTCTGATAGATCGGACGCAGAAGGTCCAGCATCTGAATGATGCCCTTGGGGCGCAGGTCGAAATGTTCGTTGACCAGTGCGGCGATCTGGTCGTCGGGTATGACGCCGGTTCCCTCGGTGTAGATGGTCACGTTCATCGGCTTGGCCACGCCGATAGCATAGGCCACCTGGATCTGGCATTGGCGAGCCAGTCCGGCCGCCACGATGTTCTTGGCCACGTAGCGGGCGGCGTAGGCGGCTGAACGGTCCACCTTGGAGGGGTCCTTGCCACTGAAGGCTCCGCCACCATGCGGACAGGCGCCGCCATACGTGTCCACGATGATCTTGCGGCCCGTCAGGCCGCAGTCACCCTGAGGACCGCCGATCACGAAACGCCCGGTCGGATTGATCAGAAAGCGCGTGTTCTGCAGCCACTCCTTGGGCAGCACCGGCTTGATGATTTCCTCGATGATGGCTTCATTGAAGCTGGCCTTCATGCGGGTCGGCGATTCGCTCTGGCTCGGGTCGTGCTGCGTGGACAGCACGACGGTGTCGATGCTGTGCGGCTTGCCGTCGACGTAGCGCATCGTGACCTGGCTCTTGGCGTCCGGGCGCAGGAAGGGCAGGCGTCCGTCCTTGCGCAACTGCGCCTGGCGCTCCACCAGCCGGTGCGCGTAGTAGATCGGTGCGGGCATGAGTTCGGGCGTCTCGTCGCAGGCGTAGCCAAACATCAGGCCCTGGTCGCCGGCCCCTGTGTTGAGGTGGTCGTCGGATGCGTGGTCCACGCCCTGGGCGATGTCGTTGGACTGCTTGTCGTAGCACACCATGACGGCGCAGCCCTTGTAGTCGATGCCGTATTCGGTGTTGTCGTAGCCGATGCGCTTGATGGTGTCCCGCGCGACCTGGATATAGTCCACGTGCGCGTTGGTGGTGATTTCGCCCGCCAGGACGACGAGGCCCGTGTTGCACAGCGTTTCCGCTGCAACCCGGGAGCGCGGGTCCTGTGCAAAGATCGCGTCGAGAATCGCGTCGGACACCTGATCGGCCACCTTGTCGGGGTGACCTTCGGACACGGATTCGGACGTGAAGAGGAAATCGTTCGCCATTTGAATAAACTCCGTTGGTGCCAAGGCGCTTTGCCTTGGACTGGGAGCCCCGGGCGAACGCTTTAGCAGAATTTCTGGAAGTCGCCCTGCAAGTAGTTCAGTAACTCGGCGACCGCACAATTCTATATCCATGCAGCAGCTTTTTCGCCTGACGGCCCGCTTGCCATTGCCCCTGCTCCATGCGCTTGGCGGCCTGCTGGGCTGGCTGGTCTATCTGGCGTCTCCCACCTATCGGCGCCGCTTCCAGGAGAACTCTGGGCTGGCCGGTCTGAGCGCCGCACAGAGCCGCGCCGCGATCGCAGGCAATGGCCGCATGGTGACGGAGATTCCATGGCTCTGGCTGAGACCGCAGGCCGACAAGAAGGCCCGCCTGGGCTGGAAGGGGATCGAACGGGTTGAGGCCGCGCTCGCGCAGGGACACGGCGCCATTCTCATGACGCCGCACCTGGGCTCGTTCGAGGCAGCCGCGCAGGCTGTTGCCGCGAGTCTGGCGCCGCGATTCGGTGCCATGACCGTCCTCTACAAACCTTCGCGGACCCCCTGGTTCGACGCGATCCTGAGCGAAGTGCGGTCCGCGCCCGGCCTGCAGCCCGCGCCCACTTCCCTCGCCGGGGTGCGGGTGCTGCTCAAGGCCCTCAAGGAGGGTCGGATGATCGGCCTGCTGCCCGATCAGGTGCCGCCGCAGGGCATGGGAGTCTGGGCGCCTTTCTTCGGACGTCCGGCCTACACCATGACGCTGGCCGCACGCCTGTCGCGCCAGACGGGCGCGCCGCTTCTGATGGTCTGGGGCGATCGCCTGCCGCATGGCCGGGGCTACGACATCCATGTCGAACCGATCCAGCTGCCCGAAGGCTCCGACAACGAAGTGGCAGCCACGGCGCTGAACAGGCAGATGGAGGCACTGATCCGCCGCCGGCCCGACATGTACCTGTGGGGCTATGCGCGCTACAAGCAACCCCGGCAGGAGGCCTGAGCCATCATGCTGAGCCGTCTCGGTGTCCTGTTCATGCGCCTGCTCAGCGGCCTGCCGCTGCCGTGGATCCGGGCGCTGGGCTGGGTGCTGGGCCGTTTCCTCTTCGGCGTGGCACGGTCGCGCCGGCGCATTGCGCTGCGCAATCTCGCCCTGTGCGAGCCGCAGATGGACGAGGCCGCGCGCCGCGCTGTGGCGCGTGACCACTTTGTCTGCTTTGCGCAGGCCTGGCTGGACCGCAGCTGGCTCTGGCATGGTGATCCGCAGCGGGCGCGGCGCAGGCTCACCCTCACCGGCGCGGTCGACGCCTTCGCCGGCGAGGCGCCCGTCATCGTCTTTGCGCCGCATTTCGTAGGACTCGATGCGGGCTGGACGGCACTCACCCAGTCGGTGCCGCGCAGGTTCGCCACCATTTACATGCCCATCGAGAACAAGGTGCTCGACGACTGGGTGCGGGCCGGCCGCGTGCGCTTCGGACAGGTGCTGGTGTTTCCGAGGTCGCAGGGCGTGCGGCAGATCGCCGCCGAAGTCAGCTCCGGCGCGGTCCTTTACCTGCTGCCGGACCTCGACTACGGCGCGGCGCAATCGGAATTCATCGAGTTCTTCGGCATTCCAGCCGCGACCGTGACTTCGCTTTCCCGCTTCTGCCGGGTGGCGCGTGCCCGGGTCGTCACGGTGCAGACCTTGCTGACGTCCACGGGCTACGAGGTGCGCGTGGGACAGCCGTGGCCCGACTTTCCGACGGCCGATGTGATCGCCGACACGCGCCGCATGAACGCGCATCTGGAAGCGCTCATCAATCAGGACATGGCGCAGTATCTCTGGACGCATCGTCGCTTCAAGACGCGTCCTCCCGGGGAGGCCTCGCTCTACTGAGTGGAGCGCGTGCTGCGGTCCCGCGCTGCGCGGGCGGTTCAGCGCGCGAGGAAGCGCCCGATCTCGTCGATCACCCGTTCAGGCTGTTCGTGCACGATCCAGTGGGTCGCGTCGTCGATCCGGCGCACCGTGAGGTCGGGGATGTAGGCATCCAGGCCTTCAAGCAGCGAGGGCAGCAGGGCGCCATCGCGCATTCCCCACAGGACGAGCGTGGGCAGGGAAATCATGAGAGCTTCATGCGGAATCGTCACGGCCGCCGCTGCGGGGTCTTCAGGCGTGGGTGGCCGCAGCGGGGAGGCGCGGTAGTAGTTGCATCCGCCCGTGAGCCCCTGGCTCCACACGTCCCGGTAACGGTCCCGGACGGCTGGCGTGAGCCAGGCGCGGGGGCCCTCGGTCGCGCCCATGCCCTCGAAGAAGGCCCACAGGCGCCGGTAGTCGTCCTGCGCCAGCAGTTGCTCGGCATCCGGACGGATCAGGAAGTTCATGTAGGCGCTGGCGGCCTGCTGCTGCGCGTTGCTCTGCAGGTCGCGCAGGAAGGTGCCAGGATGCGGCGAATTGACGATGACCAGCCGGCGCGCAAGTTCAGGCTGCTGGTTCGCGAGATTCCATGCCACGGCGCCGCCCCAGTCGTGGGCAACGATGCAGGCGGCAGGAGCGCCTTCGGACCTGATCAGGGCGGCCAGGTCCTGAACGAGATATTTGGGCCGATAGGCCTTGACGTCGCCAGGAGCGCTGGAGCCTTCGAAGCCGCGCAGGTTGGGGGCGACGCAGCGAAATCCGCCCTGGTCGGGGTGGGCGAAATGTGCGAGGAGCGTGTCCCAGACGAAGGCGCCTTCCGGGAAGCCATGCACGAACAGCAGCAGGGGCCGCCCGGGTGTGCCTGCCGCCCGGCAGCTCAGCGTGATGCCGTGCGGCAGCTCGCGCCGGAAGGTCTCGATCACGGATGAGCCCATTGCCACAGGAGTGAGCCGACTTCGTCGACGCCCTGCTTCTTGAGGGCCGAGAACAGCCGCACTTCGCCGCCGCCGGCCTGCAGGCGGGCGATGGACAACGCCTTGTTCTGCTCCGCGCGATTGAGCTTGTCGGCCTTGGTCAGCACGAGCAGGAACTTCAGCCCCTGCTCGACCCGGGGGCGGATCACTTCGAGCAGGATTTCGTCCAGTTCCGTCAGGCCGTGCCGGGGGTCGCACAGCAGCACCACAGCTTTCAGATTCTCTCGGGTGATGAGGTAGTTGGCCATGACCTGCTGCCAGCGCAGTTTGTCCTGCTTGGGCACGGCCGCATAGCCGTAGCCGGGAAGATCGGCCAGGACGGCGTCCGTGGCGCCTTGCTTGCCCAGGGCAAAGAGGTTGATGCTTTGCGTGCGGCCGGGCGTCTTGGACGCGAAGGCCAGGCGCTTTTGCTGGGTCAGCGTGTTGATGCAGGTCGACTTGCCTGCGTTGGACCGACCGACGAACGCGATTTCAGGCACATCGAGCGCCGGCAGGAATTGCAGTTGCGGCGCGGTGGTCAGGAAGCGGGCGGTGTGCAGCCATCCCGAAGCGGTGGCGGATGCGGTTTTGGCATCTGCCGAATGATCAGGGGTGGCGGTCATGAAATGGGGGGCGTTCCGTGCGTGAAAGGGGGGAGGCGGCAGGCCTCATTGTAGAATCTCGAGGTTTTGCGCATATAAACTCATCCCCAACATGAAGTTGCTAGCTACCTTGCTGATGGCTGCCTCGCTGGCAGCCCCCGCCTTTTCCACGTTCGCCGCGGAAGAAAAGCCAGCCACCCCTGCTGCAGCGGCTTCGGCGACGCCTGCAGCGCAGCCCGCTTCGGCGGCCGCAGCTCCTGCTGCAGCCGCGCCCGCAGCACCCGCGGCCAATGTGGCTGCCAAGCCCGACGCAGCCAAGGGCGGCACCAGCTTTGCCGCCGTGTGCGCGGCGTGTCATGGCGCTGACGGCAACTCCAGCATTGCCGAAAACCCCAAGCTCGCCCAGCAGCATCCGGAATACCTGGTCAAGCAACTCCAGGAGTTCAAGTCCGGCAAGCGTGCCAACGCGATCATGAAGGGGTTCGCCTCTGCGTTGAGCGACGAGGACATGAAGAACATTTCCTGGTGGGCTGCCGGTCAGAAGGGCAAGCCTGGTTTCGCCAAGGACAAGGCCATGGTCTCGTTGGGTGAGCGCATCTACCGCGGCGGCATCCCCGACCGTCAGGTCGCCGCCTGTGCCGGCTGCCACAGCCCCAATGGCTCCGGCATTCCCGCCCAGTTTCCGCGCCTGTCCGGCCAGCACGCGGTGTACACCGCTGCCCAGCTGACGGCCTTCCGCGATGGCGTGCGCAAGAACAGCGTGCAGATGACGCAGATTGCAGCCAAGATGAACGACCGTGAAATCAAGGCCGTGGCCGACTACATCGCGGGCCTGCGCTGATCGCGGGCCTCTGGGCTGTGCGATTTGAAACTTAACGCGGCCAACCAACCCTAAGAGGGGCGGGCTCATCGATCGGTGGGCCCGCCCCTTTGACTTTGGACACGAGCAACCCATGACCGACTCCACCGATGGCCTTCGCCTGAACCACGGCTCGCGCGGCTTGCGCAGCGCGGTGGAGCTGCTGTCGTCCATGCGGTTCGCGATTTCCCTGCTGACGGTCATCTGCATCGCCTCGGTCATCGGCACGGTCCTCAAGCAGAACGAGCCGGCGGTCAACTACGTCAACCAGTTCGGGCCGTTCTGGGCCGGCGTCTTTTCGGCCGCGAACCTGCCCACGGTGTACAGCGCCTGGTGGTTCCTGCTCATCCTTGCCTTTCTGGTGACGAGCACCTCGCTGTGCATTGCACGCAATACGCCCAAGATCATTGCGGACCTCAAGGCCTACAAGGAAAACATCCGCGAGCAAAGTCTCAAGGCCTTCGGGCACAAGGCGGAGGCGGCACTGGCCGAAGACCCCGAGGCCGCGGCAACGCGAATCGGCAAGACCCTGGCCAGCGGCGGCTGGAAGGTCAAGCTGCAGCGCCGTGACACCGCCGAAGGCTCCGGCTGGATGGTTGCCGCCAAGGCGGGTGCTGCCAACAAGGTCGGCTACATCGCCGCGCACAGTGCCATCGTGCTGGTCTGCATCGGCGGGCTGCTTGACGGCGACCTCGTCGTCCGGGCGCAGATGCTCCTCAATGGCAAGACGCCCTACACCGGGGGCGGCATGATCGCGGACGTCAAGCCCGAACACCGGCTGAGCGAGCGCAACCCGACCTTTCGCGGCAACCTGATGGTGGCAGAGGGCACGCAATCGGGCACGGCCATCCTGAACCAGCCTGGCGGCATCCTGCTGCAGGATCTGCCTTTCTCGATCGAGCTCAAGAAGTTCATCGTGGAGCACTATTCCACCGGCATGCCCAAGCTGTTTGCCAGCGAGATCGTCATCCATGACCGCGCCACGGGCGAGCAGATTCCGGCGCGGGTGGAGGTCAACCACCCGGCCAGCTACAAGGGCGTCGAGATCTACCAGTCGAGCTTCGACGACGGCGGCTCGAGCGTCAAGCTCAAGGCTGTTCCGATGGCCGCCGCCGCCCGCCCGTTCGAGGTGGACGGCATCATCGGTGGCAGCACGGCCATCACCAACGGCCAGGAGAAGATGACGCTCGAGTACACCGGCCTGCGCGTCATCAACGTCGAGAACTTCGGCGGCGCTTCGGGCTCCGGGGCCGACGTGCGCAAGGTCGACCTGGGCGAGTCGATCGGCTCGCGCCTGGGAGCCGCCAACAAGACCGTGACCCGCAAGGAGCTGCGCAACGTGGGGCCCAGCATCACGTACAAGCTGCGCGATGCGGCGGGCCAGGCTCGGGAATTCCACAACTACATGTTGCCGGTCGACATGGGCGACGGCGGTGGCCCCGTGTTCCTGATGGGCCTGAGGGATACGCCGGCCGAGTCGTTCCGCTATCTGCGGGTGCCAGCCGATGAGCAGGGCAGCATGGACGGCTTCATGAGGCTGCGCGCCGCGCTGGCCGATCCGGCTCTGCGCGAAGAGGCTGTCCGCCGCTATTCGCTCAAGGCCGTGGACCGCACGCGTCCCGAACTCGCGACTCAGCTCGCGGGATCGGCCGCGCGCGCGCTTGGCCTGTTTGCGGGAGCGGAGGGCGCCGGGCGGGACGGCAAACCCGGCGGCGGCTTGCAGGCCATCTCCGATTTCATGGAGGCCAACGTACCGCAGGCCGAACGCGCGAGGGCGGGGGAGGTGCTGGTTCGGATCCTCAACGGAACCCTGTTCGAGTTGCTGCAGCTGTCGCGCGAGCGCAATGGGCTGGCCCCGCTGGAGCCCGGCGAGAAGACCCAGGCTTTCATGAACCAGGCCGTGTTGTCGCTCAGTGATGCGCACCTGTATCCCGCGCCGGTGGCCTTTCAGCTGACAGACTTCACCCAGGTGCAGGCGAGCGTCTTCCAGGTGGCCCGTGCCCCTGGGCGCAACATTGTCTACCTGGGTTGCGCCTTGCTCATTCTGGGGGTTTTTGCGATGCTGTATGTTCGCGAGCGCCGTGTCTGGGTCTGGCTCGCGCCGTCGCCTTCGGGTGAAGGCGGTGCCTCCCGCGCCGTCATGGCGCTGTCGACCAATCGCAAGACGCTCGACGGGGACAAGGAATTCGAACAGTTGAAATCCAGACTTCTGCAGGTCACATCATGAACTCAGCCACTCAATCGAACACCATCCTGCTCAATGAAGGCTGGCTGGCCCGGCGCAATGCGTTCGACTGGATCTTCGCCGTGCTGGTCGCAGCGGGAGGGCTGTTTGCCTTCTCGCGCTATGCGGCGTGGATGGATGTGTATGAGAAGGGCATCCTGCTGGCCGCCATCCCGGCGACGATCTGGCTCGGATGGTTCTGGCGGCCGTTGCGTGTGCTCATGCTCGTCGTGGCGGGGTTCTCGCTTCTGGGCATTGCCTCGTACCAGGGCAGCCTGGCCCGCGCCGAAACGGTGTTCTGGCTCAAGTACTTTCTCTCCAGCCAGTCGGCCATCCTCTGGATGAGCGTGGTGTTCTTCATGAGCACCATCTTCTACTGGCTGGGCGTGGTCTCGCGCAGCCAGACGGCCGCGATGGAACTGATCGGCTCCCGCCTGGCCTGGGTCGCCGTCACCATGGCGCTGATCGGCACGATGATGCGCTGGTACGAGAGCTACCTGCTCGGCCCCGACATCGGGCATATCCCGGTGAGCAACCTGTACGAAGTGTTCGTGCTGTTCTGCTGGATGACGGCGGCCTTCTATCTGTACTTCGAAGAGCAGTACAACACCCGCTCCCTGGGCGCCTTTGTCATGCTGGTGGTCAGTGCGGCGGTCGGCTTCCTGCTGTGGTACACGGTGGTGCGCGAGGCCCACGAGATCCAGCCGCTGGTGCCCGCGCTCAAGAGCTGGTGGATGAAGCTGCACGTGCCTGCCAACTTCATCGGCTATGGCACTTTTGCGCTCGCTGCCATGGTGGCATTCGCCTATCTCATCAAGCAGCAGGCCGATGAAACCCGCTGGTACCGGCTCACGCCGCTGCTGCTGCTCGGTATCGTACTGTGCTTCGTGCCGGTGGTTTTCCGCAAGACGACGAGTGAAGCTGGCGGCATGTACTGGGCGGGCTATCTGCTGATTTCCGGCGCCATCATGGCTGGAATCCTCCTGGGGCGGCGGCGCATCGCAGCGCGGCTGCCGTCGTTCGAGATTCTCGACGACGTGATGTACAAGTCGATCGCGGTCGGCTTCGCGTTCTTCACCATCGCCACGGTGCTCGGTGCCTTGTGGGCTGCCGAGGCCTGGGGTGGCTACTGGAGCTGGGATCCGAAGGAAACCTGGGCCTTGATCGTCTGGCTCAACTACGCTGCCTGGCTGCACATGCGGCTCATGAAGGGCCTGCGCGGCACGGTCGCCGCATGGTGGGCGCTGGCGGGCCTGGCGGTCACCACCTTCGCCTTCCTCGGCGTGAACATGTTCCTGAGCGGCCTGCACAGCTACGGAACGTTGTAGCTGCGGCTGAATCCTTGTAAGAACAGTCTGCGTATTCAGACCAACAGCATCGCGCAACGGCATATCTCCCAAGGAACCCACATGTTGATCAAGACAGGCAGGAACGGTTTCGACCACGGCATCCCCAGCGAAATCACGCCGCGCGGTGTCTACGAGGGGCGCCGTGACCTCATGAAGCTCATGGCGGCAGGCGCTGCGGGCGCGACGCTGGCCGCCTGGGCCTCGCGGGAAGCCTTTGCGCAGGTCGCCCGCCCAGGCAAGCTGGCCGCGCTGGCGGGGACCAAGTCGGGTGTGGCCGGCGCCAACACGATGGAGAAGGTGACCGACTACAAGGACGCGAGCACCTACAACAACTTCTACGAGTTCGGCACCGACAAGGCGGATCCGGCCAGGAACGCCCACACGCTCCAGACCAAGCCCTGGACGGTTGAAATCGAAGGCATGGTCAAGAAGCCTGGCAAATACACGCTCGAAGACCTGCTCAAGCTCAGCGCGCAGGAAGAGCGGATCTACCGGTTGCGTTGCGTGGAAGGCTGGTCCATGGTCATCCCCTGGGTCGGGTACTCGGTGAGCGAGCTGATCCGCAAGGTCGAACCCGCCCCCGGCGCCAAGTACGTCGAGTTCATCAGTCAGGCAGACCCCAAGACCATGCCGTTCGTCGGATCGCGCGTGCTCGACTGGCCCTACGTCGAGGGCCTGCGCCTCGACGAGGCGAACCATCCCCTGACGCTGCTGGCATTCGGCATGTATGGCGAAGTGCTGCCGAACCAGAACGGCGCACCGGTCCGGCTGGTCGTTCCCTGGAAGTACGGTTTCAAGAGCGGCAAGAGCATCGTCAAGATCCGCTTCACCGACAAGGAGCCGCGCACCGCCTGGAACAAGGCTGCCGCACAGGAGTACGGCTTCTATTCCAACGTGAACCCCAATGTCGACCACCCGCGCTGGAGCCAGGCGACCGAGCGTCGCATCGGCGAGGATGGGCTGTTCGCCAAGAAGCGCAAGACGCTGATGTTCAACGGCTATGAGGCGCAGGTGGCCTCGCTCTACGCCGGCATGGACCTCAAGAAGAACTACTGAGATGGCTCTGCCGGCGAAGGCCTTGCTGCATCCTGCAGCCAAGCCGCTGTTGTTCGCGCTGTGTCTGCTGCCGCTGGCCTGGTTGGTCTGGGGCGCCTTCAGCGGCGGGCTGGGAGCCAATCCGGCCGAGTACCTGATCCGTTCGACGGGCGAATGGACCTTGCGGCTGCTGTGCGTGACGCTGGCCGTGACGCCGCTGCGTGTGATGACGCGCAGCCCCGCCCTGGCGCGGTTTCGCCGCATGCTGGGGCTCTTCACGTACTTCTATGTCGTTCTTCACCTGCTCAGCTACAGCTGGTTCGACATGGGATTCGACATCGGCGACATCGCCAAGGACATCGCCAAGCGGCCTTTCATCCTGGTGGGCTTCGCCGCCTTCGTGCTTCTGACGCCTCTGGCGGCCACCTCGTTCAACCGGGCCATCCGGGCGCTGGGCGCGCGGCGCTGGCAGCTGCTGCATCGGCTGGTGTACCTGATCGCCGGCCTCGGCCTGCTGCATTTCTTCTGGATGCGGGCTGGCAAGAACGATTTTGCCGAAGTGGCAATCTACGCAGCCATCATCGGCGTGCTGCTGGGGTGGCGCGTATGGCACCGATGGAAGGCGACGCCGGCTCGCGCGCCGGCTGCCAAAGCCGTCAACTGACCAGGCGTTCGCCGCGGAACTGGTCGGCCGCTGTTTCGCGCTCGCGGATGAGCGTTGCCCGCGTGCCATCCACCAACACCTCTGCTGCACGGCCCCGCGTGTTGTAGTTGCTGGCCATGCTCATGCAGTAGGCCCCCGCAGACAGCACCGCCAGCAGGTCGCCCTGGCGCACGTCCAGTTCGCGGTCCCGTCCGATCCAATCGCCGCTTTCACAGATCGGGCCGACGACGTCATAGGTGGTACCAGCCCCGCTGCGCGGCAAGACCGGGACGATCGCGTGGAAAGCCTGGTACATCGCAGGCCGCGGGAGGTCGTTCATCGCGGCGTCGATGATGCAGAAGTTCTTGAGCTCGCCCGGCTTGAGGTAGAGCACTTCGCTCACGCACACGCCGGCGTTGCCGACCAGGGAGCGTCCGGGCTCGATCATGAACTTGCGTTGGCCGAAGCCGCGTGCATCCAGTTTCTCGAACAGCTGCGCCCACAGGGCGTCGGCCTGAGGCGGCGTGTCGCCGTTGTAATTGATGCCCAAGCCGCCGCCGAAGTCGATGTGTTCGATCGGAATGCCGGCGCCTTCGATCGTCTCCACCAGGTCCAGCACGCGGTCCATCGCGTCGAGGTAGGGTGCGTCCTGGGTGATCTGCGATCCGATGTGGCAGTCGATGCCGACGACCCGCAGGCCGGGCAGGGCGGCAGCACGCCGGTACGTGGACAGCGTGCGCTCCTGCGCCACGCCGAACTTGTTGCCCTTGAGGCCGGTGGAGATATAGGGGTGGGTCTTCGGGTCGACGTCGGGGTTCACGCGGATGCTGACCGGCGCCACGCGGCCCAGGCGGCTTGCCACGTCGCTCAGCACTTCCAGTTCGGCCTCGCTTTCGACGTTGAAGCAGCCGATTCCCGCCTCCAGGGCCTGCTTCATCTCGGCCCGTGTCTTGCCGACGCCTGAGAAGATCACCTTGCGGACGTCGCCTCCCGCAGCGATGACGCGATCAAGCTCGCCACCCGAGACGATGTCGAAGCCGCAGCCCGCCTGCGCAAAGACCTGCAGGACGCCCAGCGAGGAGTTGGCCTTCATGGCGTAGCAGATCTGGACCGTGCGGCCCGCGAAGCCGCGCTGGTAAGCCGCCAGGGCCTCCAGCATGGCAGCCTTGGAGTAGACGAACAGAGGTGTGGCGTGAGTGCGCGCCAGCTCGGCAAGCGGCAGGCCTTCGACACAAAGCGCATCGTCCCGGTAGGCGATGTGAGGGTGGCCGGGAAGCAGGGGCGAACTCATCGGGCGGACGACGCAGGGGCTGCGGGGGCGGCGGGCACCTGCTGCGGCGCCGCAGGCTCGGACGATCGCAGGGGCAGGGTGGAATTGATGATTTCGGGCAGCGTGGCCCGTTGCGCAGCGGCCGGATCGGTCGGCAGATACAGCGGACCCTTCTGGCCACAGCCGCCGGTTGCCACCGCGAAGCCTGCAAGGGCAATCGCGCTGACTAGAATTCGTCGGACATTCAACATTCGCAAATTGTAATGACCGACCTCGAATTCCAGGATCGTGCCGAAGCCTTGCTCAAGGCGGTCGAGGCCTCTTGCGACCGCATCAATGATGAGACGGACGCCGATGTGGACAACCAGCGGGTCGGCGGCATGATCACGCTGACGTTTCCCAATCGCAGCCAGATCGTCATCAATCTGCAGAAGCCATTGCATGAGGTCTGGCTCGCCGCACGAGCGGGCGGCTTCCATTACAGGTTCGACGGCGGCCAGTGGATGGACACCAAGGGCCAGGGCGAGTTCTTCGCCAGCCTGTCCCGGCACGCGAGCGAGCAGGCGGGTGTCAGCCTGCGGTTCGGCTAGTTCCGGAACAGGTCGAGGATGTTCTTCTTCTCGTCGGCCGGAGGCAGGGCCTGACGTGGCGGAGCTGCCTCTGCCGGTGCTCCACCGGGGCCGCCTGCGTTGCCGCCTTCCAGGCCGAGGCTGCTCACGCCCGCACCTTTGACATATTCGTCGTAGTACCACTCGCCTCCCACGTTGACGACGCCCTCAGGCGCTGACGGCTCCATGACAGGCACGCCCTTGAGCGCGGTTTCCATGTAGCTGATCCAGATCGGCAAGCTCAGCCCGCCGCCCGTCTCGCGGTCGCCGAGCTTGCGGGGCGAGTCATACCCCATCCAGACCACTGCGGCCAAGGTGGGCTGGAAGCCTGCGAACCAGGTGTCGATGGAATCGTTGGTCGTGCCCGTCTTCCCGTACAGGTCGGGTCGCTTCAAGGTCGCCTGAGCGCGTGCTGCGGTGCCCGAGCGGGTCACTTCCTGGAGCAGACTGTCCATCACGAAGGCATTTCGAGCATCGATGGCGCGGACCGCTTCGGTCAGCGCTGGCGGCTGGTTCTCCACCAGCACCTTGCCTTTCTGGTCGGTGATCCGCGCAATGAGCCAGGGATTGACGCGGTAGCCGCCATTGGCGAATACGGCATACGCCGTGGCCATCTGCATCGGTGTGACCGAACCGGCGCCCAGCGCCATCGTGAGGTAGGGCGGGTGCTTCTCCGGGTCGAAGCCGAAACGGGCGATCCAGTCCTGCGCATTCTGGGCGCCCACGGCCTGCAGCACGCGGATCGAGATCATGTTCTTCGACTTGGCGAGGCCGCGGCGCAGCGTCATCGGCCCGTCGAAGGTGCCGTCGTAGTTCTTCGGCTCCCAGGGTTGTCCGCCTGTGACGCCGGCGTCGAAGAACAAGGGGGCATCGTTCACCACGGTCGCGGGCGTAAAGCCCTTTTCAAGCGCCGCCGAGTAGATGAAGGGCTTGAAGCTCGACCCGGGCTGGCGCCAGGCCTGCGTGACGTGGTTGAACTTGTTCTTGTCGTAGTCGAAGCCGCCGACCATCGACTTGATCGAGCCGTCGCGCGGATCGAGGGAGACGAAGGCGCCCTCGACCTCGGGCAACTGCGTGATCTCCCAGGCCCCCTTGGGCGTCTTGACGATGCGGATCACGGCGCCACGGCGAAGCTTGATGTTGGGAGGTGCCTTGTCGGACAGGCCCGACTGCGCGGGCTTGAGGCCATCTCCCGTGATCTCGATGTTTTCGCCACTTCCCCGGACCGCAGTGATCTTCTTGGGATTGGCGTCGAGCACGACGGCAGACATCACGTCACCATTGTCAGGGTGCTCCAGCAGCGCATCGTCGATCGCATCGTCGGCCTCCTTGGGGTCGGCCGGGATCGTGATGAACTTTTCCGGTCCCCGGTAGATCTGCCTGCGTTCGAAGTCCATGATCCCGCGGCGAAGCGCCCGGTACGCGGCTTCCTGGTCGGCTGCTCGCAGTGTGGTGTAGACGTTGAGTCCGCGCGTATAGGTTTCCTCCCCATACTGGGCATAGACGAGTTGCCGCGCCGTCTCGGCCACGTACTCGGCGTGGATGCGGGAGCTGTCCGGCCCGGACCGCACCTTCAGTTCCTCCTTGGCTGCGGCGGAGGCCTGCTCGGCGGTGATGAAGCCGTTTTCCTGCATCCGGTCGATGATGTACAGCTGCCGCGAGCGAGCCCGCTTGGGATTGACGATCGGGTTGTAGGCGGACGGCGCCTTGGGCAATCCCGCCAGCATCGCCGCCTCGGCGATGGAAATGTTCTTGAGCGGCTTGCCGAAATAGACCTCGGATGCCGAGGCAAACCCGAACGCACGGTTGCCCAGATAGATCTGGTTCATGTAGATCTCGAGAATCTGGTCCTTCGTCAGCAGATGTTCCAGCTTGAAAGTCAGAAGAATTTCGTAAATCTTGCGGGTGTAGGTCTTTTCGGATGAGAGGTACACATTGCGAGCCACCTGCATCGTGATGGTGGATGCGCCCTGGCTCTTGAGGCGGCCGACATTGGCCAGGCCGGCGCGGATCACGCCCAGGTAGTCGACGCCGCCATGCTGGTAGAAGCGGGTGTCCTCGATCGCGAGGACGGCATCCTTCATGACTTTCGGAATATCCTTGATCGGGGTCAGATTGCGGCGTTCCTCCCCGAACTCGCCGAGCAGCACGCCCTCGGTCGAGAACACCCGCAGCGGCAGCTTCGGGCGGTAGTCGGACAACTCGGAGATGTCAGGCAGGTTGGGATACGCCACCGACAGCGCCACCGCCACCACCATGGCAACGCACAATGCGCCGGCGGCCGCGAGCCCGATCATCCACAGCAGGATCCTCAGCAGCCAGGTCAGCCAGGCAGGACGGCGGGCCGCCTTGGGCGGGGTGGGAGAGTCAGGCGGCTGGTGGTCGGGCATAGAGGGTTGCGTAAGATCGCGTCAGCATTATAAAAATCGGCCTGCGCGGGCACGAGCCGCGCTTGCGGTCCGTGATTGTGAACTGCCCGCCGCAGTCGCCGGGGCTTGCCGGAAAGCCCTGACCTCCTGTTACTCAAACGTCGGCTTTTGGCAACGGTTGACGGCTTCAAAATCCGGAAAAACCTTTGCCGGACAAGGAGCTTACTGCTAGCATTCAAGTGAATTCTTAAGTTTCGTCGACCTTTTTACGGTCGGTTTCAGGGGACTGTCTTGAGCACTTTGGGGTCTTTATTCAGCCGCCAACCCGCTCCATTGTTGGGTTTGGACATCAGTTCGTCCAGCGTCAAGCTGGTGGAACTGGGCCGCGACAAGGCCGGAAATCTGGTGCTCGAGCGCTGCGCCATCGAGCCCTTGGACCGCGGGTGGATCACGGACGGCAACGTCGAAAAGTTCGACGAGGTGGCCGAAGCCGTGCGTCGCGTCGTCAAGAAGAGTGGCACCCGCACCAAGAATGTGGCCATGGCCTTGCCGCCTTCAGCCGTCATCACCAAGAAGATCATCCTGCCTGGCGGCCTGACCGAGGCCGAACTCGAGATCCAGGTCGAATCCGAAGCCAATCAGTACATTCCGTTCTCGCTGGAGGAAGTGAGCCTCGACTTCTGCGTTGTGGGGCCCAGCGCCACCTCGGCCGGAGACGTTGAGGTCCTGATTGCCGCATCGCGCCGTGAGAAGGTGCAGGATCGCCAAGGGCTGGCCGAAGCGGCCGGCCTCAAGCCCGTCATCATCGACGTCGAGTCCTATGCCTCCCGGCTCGCGACCAGCCGCCTCATCGAAAGCCTGCCCAACAAGGGTGTGGACACGATGGTGGCTCTGTTCGAAGTCGGCGCGTTCACCACCAGCATGCAGGTGATCAAGAACGACGAAGTGCTCTACGATCGCGACCAGGCGTTCGGCGGCGCGCAACTGACCCAGCTGATCGTGCGTCAGTACGGCTTCTCGCCCGAGGAGGCCGAGACCAAGAAGCGCAATGGCGACCTGCCCGACGACTACGACTCAGGCGTGCTGCGCCCATTCGTCGACAGCATGGCCCAGGAAATCGGCCGCGCCCTGCAGTTCTTCTTCACCAGCACCCCGCACAACAAGGTCGACTACGTCATGCTCGCTGGCGGCTCGGCCGCCCTGCCAGGCCTGACGGAGGCGGTCACCCAGCAGACGTCATTCGCCTGCAGCCTCGTGAATCCGTTTGACGGCATGCAGATCGGCGAGGGCATCCGCGAGAAGAAGATGCGTCGGGAAGCCCCGTCGTATCTGACGTCCTGCGGGCTGGCCATGCGGAGGTTCCTGCAGTGATCCTGATCAACCTGCTTCCTCACCGCGAGGCCGCGCGCAAGCGTGCCCGCGACGCGTTCTATGCCTCGCTGGGGGCGGCCGCCCTGATCGGCGGATTGGTCGCTGGTGCCGTTTATCTCTGGTATCAAGCGCAGATATCGTCGCAGCAGAGCAAGAACAACTACCTGACTTCCGAGATCAAGCGGCTTGAAGGTCAGATCAAGGAAATCTCCAACCTGCAATCCGAGATCGCTGCGCTGCGCGCCCGCCAGCAGGCGGTGGAAGACTTGCAGTCCGACCGCAATCTGCCGGTGCATCTGCTCAACGAGTTGGTCAGGCAACTGCCGGACGGCGTGTACATCAGCACGATGCGACAGGATGGCCAGGGTGTCACGCTCACTGGCGTGGCCCAGTCGAACGAGCGCGTTTCCGAAGTCCTCCGGAACCTGGCCTACAACAGCGCCTGGCTCACCCGCCCCGATCTGGTGGAGATCGTGGCCGCCAATGTGGCACTGACTCCTCGCGACAATCGCCGGGTGTCGAACTTCACCATCCGCGTGAGGCTCAAGCGCGCCAGCGATGTGGCCCAACCTGTCGGCGCGGCGAGTGCTGCCTCGGCTGCCGCCGCCCCGGCATCGGCCAAGACGGCAGCAAAGACGTAACGGGTCCAGGCCATGGCAACAAAACCCTCCATCAACATCGATTTCGCCGCGCTGCAGGAAAAACTGCAGGCACAGTTCCGCGGACTCAATCCCAACGACCCTTCGTCGTGGCCTGCGCTTCCGCGCTACCTGCTGTGCGTTGCGGTCACGATCATTGTCATCGCGGCCCTGTGGTTCGTCTGGCTCAGCACGTCCGACGCCGAGCTCGAGGCCGAACGCGCCAAGGAAATTACGCTGCGAGAAAGCTACCAGAAGAATCTGGCTCAGGCGGTGAATCTGGACGTCCTGAAGAAGCAGCGCGAGCAGGTGCAGCAGTACGTCACGCAACTTGAAAAGCAGTTGCCGAGCAAGGCCGAAATGGATGCATTGCTCTCCGACGTCAATCAGGCAGGTCTGGGTCGCAGCCTGCAGTTCGACCTTTTCCGCCCGGGCAATGTCGTGGTCAAGGAGTACTACGCCGAGCTTCCGATTGCCGTGAAGGTGACGGGCCGCTATCACGACATGGGCGCTTTCGCGGCCGACGTCGCCAATCTGTCGCGAATTGTGACGCTCAACAACCTCACCATCACGCCGGCCCGGGATGGCGCACTCACGATGGACGCGACCGCCAAGACCTTCCGCTATCTGGATGCTGACGAAGTGGCGGCGCAGCGCAAGGCGGCGGCGCCCGCAGGAGCGAAGAAATGATGCTCACACGAGTGCTATGCGCCGTCGCGACCGGCATCGTGCTTGCGGGCTGCAGCGGCTCGGGCGAAGACGAACTCCAGCAATGGATGACCGAGCAGCGCAACCAGACCCGCCCCAAGGTACCGCCGATTTCCGAGCCCAAGCAGTTCACGCCCCAGGCCTACACGCAGGAGGGCGCGACGGAGCCCTTCAGCAGTCAGAAACTGACGCAGGCGCTCAAGCGGGACTCGACGCAGGCTACGGCCAATGCCGCCCTGATCGCGCCTGAGCTGGCGCGCCGCAAGGAACCGCTGGAGGCCTTCCCGCTTGACACGATGGCCATGGTGGGCAGCCTCATCAAGGAAGGCCAGCCCGTTGCCCTCGTGCGCGTGGACAACCTGCTCTATCAGGTTCGGCTGGGCAATTACCTGGGCCAGAACTACGGAAAGATCGTGAAAGTCAGCGAGACGGAAGTTGCCTTGCGTGAAATCGTGCAGGATGCAGCGGGTGAGTGGATCGAGCGCACTGCCAAGTTGCAGCTGCAAGAGAGGTAAAAATGAACAAGTACAACGGTGTGGTGTGGCAAATTCTTCGGCGCGCGGCGCTGGCTGTCTTTGCGTTGGGGGTGGCCCTTCCGTCGCATGCCCAGAGCGTGATCGAAGCCGTCACGGGCTCCGTCCAGGGCGGCTCCGAAGTCATCCGGATCGATCTCTCGCAGGCGCTCGCAGCACCACCGGCAGGATTCGCCATTCAGGCACCCGCCCGCATCGCGCTTGACTTTCCCGGTGTGTCCAACGGCATGGGCCGCTCGACCGTCGACATCAACCAAGGCAACCTGCGCTCGGTCAACGTCGTTCAGGCGGGCGATCGCACCCGTGTCGTGCTCAACCTGAAGCAGGCCACGGCCTACAAGACCCAGATGCAGGGCAAGTCGCTTCTGGTGCTGCTGGACCCTGTCGCCGCTGCTCCCGCCGCCACGGCGGCAACTCCGGCCTTCGCCGAAAGCCGCAATCGCGACAGCTTTCCGTTGCGTGATCTGGATTTCCGGCGCGGCGTCGACAGTGCGGGCCGAGTCGTCGTCGAGCTTGCCAACAACCAGGTGGGTGTCGACATCCGTCAGCAGGGGCAGACGCTTGTCGTCGAATTCCTGAAGTCCACTTTGCCTGAAGGGCTGCGTCGCCGCCTGGACGTCTCTGACTTTGGAACGCCTGTGCAAACCGTGACCACCTTCCAGGCGGGCGACCGCGTGCGCATGGTGATCGAGCCCAAGGGCGCCTGGGAGCACAGCGCGTACCAGAGCGACAACCAGTTCGTCGTGGAAGTGCGCCAGCAGAAAGTCGACCCATCCAAGCTCACGCAGGGCCCGGGCTACAACGGCGAGAAACTCTCCTTGAACTTCCAGAACATCGAAGTCCGATCGCTGCTGCAGGTGATCGCGGACTTCACCAACTTCAACATCGTCACGTCAGACTCGGTGACGGGCGCAGTGACCTTGCGCCTGAAGGACGTTCCGTGGGATCAGGCGATGGACATCATCCTCCAGGCCAAGGGCCTGGGCATGCGCAAGAGCGGCAACGTGCTGTGGATCGCGCCCAAGGACGAGATCGCCGCGAAGGAAAAGCTGGACCTCGAGTCGCGGGTGGCGATCCAGGGTCTGGAGCCGCTGCGCACGCAGTCGTTCCAGCTCAACTACACCAAGGCGGCGGACATCGCGACACAGCTGACTGCTACCACAGGCACCGGAAGCGCGGCAGCGCGGATTCTCAGCGCGCGGGGCAGTGTCATCGCAGAGCCCCGGACCAACCAGCTCTTCGTCACGGACATCGGCAGCAAGCTCGAACAGGTCCAGCAACTGATCTCCAAGCTCGACATTGCGGTGCGCCAGGTTCTGATCGAGGCGCGCATCGTTGAAGCGTCCGACACCTTCGGCAAGTCCCTCGGTGTTCGCCTCGGTGGCAGTGACCTGAGGGGCATTCGCGGCGGTGATGCCGGGTACAGCGTGGGCGGGGGCAACCGGGTGGCTTTCGGCGGCTCCTACGATGCCGTGTCGGGTACGACCGGCGAGGCGGCGACGGTGCCAACGACGCTGAATACCTCATTCGTCAATCTGCCTGCCAACGGGCAAGGCTTCGGAACGCCTGCGTCGTTTGCCGTGTCGCTCTTCAGTTCTGCGGCCAATCGCTTCCTCAACCTTGAGCTTTCCGCTCTTGAGGCCGATGGCAAAGGCAAGGTCGTGTCGAGCCCCCGCGTCGTCACGGCCGACCAGACCAAGGCCCTGATCGAGCAGGGCACGGAACTGCCGTACCAGATCGCGACGTCCAGCGGGGCCACGTCCATTGCCTTCCGCAAGGCCAACCTGAAGCTCGAAGTCACGCCTCAGATCACGCCCGAGGGCAACATCATTCTGGACCTGGACGTCAACAAGGACACCGTGGGTGTGTCCACGCCGGCAGGTTTTGCGATCAACACCAAGCACATCAAGACGCAGGTCCTGGTGGAAAATGGTGGCACCGTGGTGATTGGCGGCATCTTCGAGCAGACGGAAAACGACTCTGAGGCCAAGGTTCCCGTTCTGGGCGATCTTCCCGCCGTCGGCAATTTATTCAAGTCGCGGACTCGCAGCAGCACCAAGACGGAAATGCTGGTGTTCATCACACCGAAAATGATCTCGGACCGCGCTGCTGCGCGCTGACGAATGACGAAAGATAGTTGAAACAGGGAATCAGGATATCAACATGCAGATATTGAAACATGCGTTCGCTGCCGTGCTTGCCATGGCTTTGGTGGCTTGTGGCGGCGGCGGCGGTAGCGCTGGCACGACCACCACAGGTGGTTCTACGCCCACCACAACAACGACGACCACTACAGGTTCCGATGCCCCGACTGCTTCCGACCTCATAGTGGATGTTGACAAGAGCGTTCTGAAGAATTCTGGTTCCGAAGTATCACTGCTTACGGTCACCACGCTGGACAGCAACAGAAATGTTGTGTCTGGCGTCACCGTTACGGTTGCGGTTGACTCAAGTGCAACCTTCACAAGATCTGGTGCGGCTGTTTCGGACGGTGCAGGTCAGTTCAAAGGTTCGATCGGAATTGGCAGTGACAAAAGTAGCCGGCTGATTAAGTACACCGTAACGGCCAGTGGTCTTACGCGCGTCGGAACCATACTTGTCCAAGGCGCTTCCATTGTTATCTCTACGACTCCGGCTGCCGCCACGCCCTCGCAGTCGACCACCATCAAGTTCAAGGTGGTTGACTCCGCCGGGAACCCAATGCCCGGCGTTGCAGTCACCGCTAGTGGTATCCCGGGAGTCACTTTGCCAGGCGGCGTAACCAATCCGCTGGGGGAGGTTTCAAATACGTTCACTGCTCCGAGTAGTGACGGCACATATCCAGTCTCTGCTGCTGCAGCTGGAGTTACCCAGGTGGCGGACTTCATCGTATTGACTCCGGGCTCGGGTGCAATTCCGCCAGTCGCTAGCCCGATCGCTGCTGTCAGTATCATCGCTAACCCCGTAGTCCTCGCGACCAACACTTCGGGGAGTTCTGCCAACCAAGCTGAAGTTCGGGCCCTCTTTTTGACAAATGCCAATGTTCCGCTATCTAATGTCCGTGTTCGTTTCTCGATCGAGAGCTCTGCTCTCCCCTTTGAAACTCTATCGTCTGGTTCCAATGTGGTTTACAGCGATTCCACGGGCGCTGCCAAAACGAGCTACATCGCACCTACTACGAGCAGTCCGACGAACGGGGTACTGATTAAGGCCTGTTACTCTGGATCCGACTTCGCTGTCGGGACATGTCCGCAGTATGTAACGACCACCCTTACGGTTGCGTCTGCGCCTGTTTCTTTGTCGATTGGTACCGACAACACCATCCAGAAAACTGCAGGTATCTATTCGAAGATATTCGACATACAGGCCGTCAACGCAGCTGGCAACTACGCATCTGATGTGCTGCTCTCTGTGTTGGTCGACATTGAGGGTTATTGGAAGGGACCTGCCATTCCAAATGTTCCTACATTAAATACGAACGATTTCAGCGACGTATCCGGGACGTACAAGTGGTGCCCCAATGAGGACTTGAATCGAAACACAGTCCTTGACTCGAGTCCGTTCGAAGATACTAACGGAGACGGGCAACTCACGCCTCGCCAAGCTGACGTGTCTATTGGTTTTGTGTCGGGCAATCGAACGAGTGCGACGGGACTTGCCCAAGTGAAGCTCAACTACACGCAGGACGTGGCGACTTGGTTGCGAGTCAAGATCACCGTAACTGCAGGCGTATCGGGCTCAGAGGGCGCTGCAACCTACCGTTATATCCTCAAGCCGGCGAAGGCTGATGTAGACGACGGGACAGGTTCGTTCTTTGCGGCCATCTACGGACAAGATCCGAACTGCACCAACTCGAACTAGTGCAATGGTCCTCGTCGCCTTAGTCGGCCTGCCCGGCTCAGGCAAATCCACCGTCGGGCGACATCTCGCCCGGCGGCTCGGACTCAAATTCATTGATTCAGACCACGTGATCGAGCAGCGTCTAGGCTGCTCGATCCGTTCCTATTTTGAACGCGAAGGTGAAGAAGCCTTCCGCGATATCGAGCAAGCGGTGATTGATGAACTGACCCGTACCCATGATGGCGTTCTCGCGACCGGGGGCGGTGCCGTGCTTCGGGAAGCGAATCGCCAACATCTGCGCGACCGGGGGCATGTCGTCTACCTTCGATCTGCGCCGGAGGAGGTGTTCCGGCGCCTTCGGCATGATGCGAATCGGCCGTTGCTGCAGGTGGGTGATCCGCTTGCACGGTTGCGGGACTTATATGCTGCGCGAGATCCTCTCTATCGCGAAACGGCGCAGTTCGTCATCGAGACCGGCCGTCCGTCCGTGGCCACCCTGGCCAACATGATCCAGATGCAGCTGGAACTGGCAGGCGTTTCCGTGCCCCGCTGACGTCTCGTCTGCAGGGACTCCCCGTCAGGGCCCGAGCTGATTGCGGGCCATGCGCAACGAGGCCAGCTGTGGTGGCCCGGGACACACCTGAATGGGTCTGATCAGCATCAAATAGGCCATAGGAACTAGACCATTTGCCTGATTAGATGTTTTGTGCTCAGTCATTAGCATCCACTGGACTTGAACCGCATCAAACCCTTGCGGCCCCTTCATGAAGTTCTGTGGCACTGGCAATGGCAATGGACACGAAACGGCTGAACTGCAGTTGCGCCCACCTGGGATTCACCCTGATCGAGTCGCTCGTGGTCGTCGCAATCACCGCCACGCTGCTTTCGGTGGCCTTGCCTTCGTTCAATACGATGGTACGGAAGTTCCGCACCAATGCCGTCGTATCTTCACTCGCTGCGAACCTGCAGCAAGCGCGCAGCGAAGCGATCAAGGCGAATCGCCGTGTGCTGGTCTGCGCGACGAACGCGGCGGCCGATAGCTGCAATCAGTCAACCGATTGGGCCCAGAACGGGTGGCTCGTCTGCTACGACATCAATGGCAACGGCAGGTGCGACACTTCCACGGCGTCGCTTCCCAATCCCATCCTTGTGACACAAGGGATCGACGCCGACCTGGTGTCCGTCACCGGGCCAGCGACGTCCATACGGTTCAATCCTGATGGCACTCAAGGGGCCGCGGGCGCCTCAACTGTCGATATCGCGATCCGTGGCACCTGGAGCGGCGCTCCCGAGCTTCCCGTATCCGTCACGGCGAGCGGCCAGGTCAAGGTGACGAAGCCATGAGCCCCTGCACGCACAAGCGCCGTCGTCACCCATCCGGGCGCGGCGCGCAGGCTTCACAGCATGGCTTCACGATGCTCGAGGTGCTCATATCACTTCTGCTCGTTTCCGTTGCTCTGCTCGGACAAGCCTCCATGCTGACGACGGCCTTGAAGCTGAACAAAGGTGCAGGCCTCCGGATGGAAGCGACCATTCTGGCGGCAGAACTGGCTGAGCGGATGGAGAACAATCGAGTGGCGGCAAACTCCGGGGCCTATGTCGTGCCGACAGCATCGGCGACCGTCTCGACCGCAGCCAAGAATTGCGCGACCAGCGCATGCAGCAATGACGAACTCGCGAGCTTCGACCTTTCGGTCTGGGAGGCAGCCGTCATCAGCAACCTGCCCGGTGCCACTTGGCAGGTGACGCGTGCCGGCAGTCCCGTGACCTACACCATCATGCTCACATGGCAGGAGCGCCGTGACAACGCACGGCGAGTGACCTTTGAAACCGCTGGCGCGCAGGAAACGGCCTCACTCACCGCCACGAAAGTCATCGCTCCCTGAGGTGCACATGAGCTTCACCTCGTCCTCATCACGCACCGTCTCCGTGGCTCGGCTGAGCCGTCGCACGTTCCAGACCGGCTTCACTCTGATGGAGCTGATGGTCGGAGTCACGATCTCATTGCTCATCCTGCTGGTGGCAACGGGCATGCTGAGCGCAAGTTCCTCGGCCGAGAAGTCCAACACCGGCACTTCCGAGCTCGCCACGAACGGCCGCTATGCGATGGACGCCTTGCGCAGAGAGTTGCTTCACGCCGGCTTCAAGGCCTTGACATGGACTGTCCCCACCACCCCAACCACGGTTCTGCCCACTGTGGCCGGAGACTGCAGTGCGACGTTCGCCATCAGCCTGGGCCGGACGATCTGGGGCAGCAATGACAGCAATCCGTTCTCAGGCACCTGCATTCCTTCTGCGGGCTATGCGCGTGGCGACATTCTGGCCATCTGGCATGCGAATGTCGCGCCGTCGACAGTGCTGCAGACCGGGACTCTGTACTTCCGTTCCTCGTACGACAAAGGCGAGGTCTTCCTGGGTGGGAATCCCCCTCTATTGTTCACGCAGCTACCCCAGCAGGACCACATGCTGCAACTTAACGTGTTCTACGTCAGCCCCTATACGAACTCGGCAGATGAAGTGCCCCGGATCCCCGCGCTCTATCGCGCCACGTTGGGAACGGGCCCCGCAATGACCCGCGCGCTTGTCGCAAGCAATGTCGAAGACCTGCAGATCCAGTACGGTCGTACCCTTGCGAACCAGACCGTTCAATACTTCAACGCCAATGCCATTGACGCGACGAAAGACCCAAGCGAATGGGATGACGTTACTTCGGTACGGCTCTGGCTCCTGCTGAGGTCGAGCGTTGCCGAGACGGGTCTCAACGGATCGGCAACCTACACGCTGGGCGACAGGACGATCGTTGTCAACGACGGCTACAAACGGGAAGTCTTCAGTACCGTCGTACAGGTCAGGAACAAGTAACTTGCTCGCGGATCATGAAGCACATCCTGTCCTCCCGCACTCAATCGCGACCACAGCGCGGGGTCGCGCTGTTCAGCACGCTCGTCATACTGGTCGTCGTCATGTTCATCGGGATTGCTGCCGTGATGTCTTCGCGCGGTCAGTTCGGTCTGTCAGGTAATGGGCAGTACAAGGCCATGGCTTTCAGCGCGGCAGAGTCGGCCGTGATTGCAGCGGAACAGTGGCTGTCCACGCCGGGGAATCTGGACGATCCGAGGTTCCAGACACGTGCCAAGGCTGGCGGGCTGTATCCAGCGGGCTATCTTGCAAGCATCAACCGCGACCCCACGACGATGGTCTGGAACAGCGCCACTTCCGAAGCTGGTCCCAGCGCCGAGCAACGCTACATGATTGAGCTGCTCGCCGAGAACCAGACGCTGATGTCGAGTGGCGAAAGCATTGGCTCTCACGCAAGCGGAATAGTCTGCAATACGGTCAATACCTACCGCATCGTTGCCCGTGGCGAAAGCAACCGCGGCTCGACCGAATTCATCCAGTCCATCTACAGCGTCTTGAACTGCTGAACAAGGAGCATCCCATGAATCATGGCCTGAAGAACCTCAAAGCGGGATTCGTGCTCATGGCACTTGTTTCGACTGGCGTGCTGCTTGCAGCTACTGCGTTCGACCCTGCGAGCCAGCCGGTAGGATACGTCAGCCAGGTCGAGGTGACCGACTTCAACATAGGTTCCGGTGCCGAGCTTGCGTTCCGCACGGAGTACCAACGGGACACCTGGAATGGCAATGTGCTGGCCTACTCCCTGACACCGACAGGCGGCGTGGCGAGCCAATGGTGGGACGACGGAGCCGCGGCGCAGATCGACCAGCAAGACCCGAACACCGGTCGCTTCATCGTCACCATGTCGGATTCGGGGCGGGCGGTCCCGTTCCGTTGGAGCAACCTGTCAGGAAGCCAGCAAGCCATGTTGGGCGACGACTCGGCGACAGGGCAAAGGGTCTTGAGCTACATTCGCGGCAACCGGGCGGGCGAGAAGCAGTTCGGAGGTACGTTGCGTGATCGCGTGTCTGTTCTTGGCGACATTTTGCACTCGCGTCCCTTCTACCACGCAAATGCTGGCTCACCAGTTCTCTTCGTGGGGGCCAACGACGGCATGCTGCACGTGCTGGATGCTTCAAAGACATCGAAGACTGGGGGCAAGGAACTCTGGGCTTACATCCCGGCCGCCGTTCTGCCCAATCTGCCAGCCTTGACCGTCGACCCCTACCAGCACCGCTACTATGTCGACGGCGGAATCAATGTCGCGCCCGTCAAGCTCGCCTCGGGCACTCGGCCCGTCCTGGTGGGAGGACTGGGGGCCGGCGGACGGGCGTTCTTCGCCCTGGACGTATCTTCGCCTCGCCCCAGTAACGAGCTGGCTGCAGCAGGGCAAGTACTGTGGGAAATCAGCAACAAGACGACCGGCTACGGCAATCTCGGACTCAGCTATTCTGCTCCGGTCATCGCCAACGTGAACAGCGGGTCGGGTCAGTCAGCCGTTATTGTCGGTAACGGCTATAACTCCGGCTCTGCATCGTCGCTGTTCATCATCGACGTTCAGAACGGCGCGCTGATCCGTGAGGTCATCACAAGCGGCGATCCGGGAGGAGGGCTGTCAAGTCCGACCTGCATCGACTCGAATCGTGATCGCCAGGTCGACTACTGCTATGCAGGGGACATCGATGGCAAATTGTGGAAGTTCGACCTCACGAGCAAGAACGCTGCAGACTGGTCGGCGACCCTGTTGCAGGCCACAAATCCCGCGCAGGCCATCACCACGACGCCGGCCGTGGCGCGGCACCCCAATGGCGGCTACATGGTGACTTTTGCGACGGGTCGTATCCTTACGCCAACAGACCTCTCTGACCGAAGCATGCATTACGTCTATGGGATCTGGGACGCAGCGCCTGCAGGGAATACGGCGCTGTTGTCACAGACGCTCGTGGAGCGATCCTTCGTGAACGGAACTTCGACCCAGCGTGTCAGGGTCTCAACGGTCAACGTGCCGACATGGACGTCAACGCCCATACCATGCGTATCTCCATGCACGCCCAATCATCGAGGTTGGCGGGTTGCATTGCCCATGCCTGGTGAGCGCGTGACCGGGGATTCCACGTTGATCGAAAACGGTCGCTTCTACTTCAGCACATCCAACCCCACGGTCACTGCCACAGCGCCGACGCCGAACGGTGAAAACTGGCTGATGGAACTCGACTATCTGACCGGCGGCGTCGTCAACGAACCCTTCTTCGATCTCGATAAGAATGGCATTCTCAACGACGATGACCGAGTGGTCTATGTCTCGGGAGATACTCTTCCTGCAGGTCGAGCAATCGGTCAACGGAACTTGGGTCCCACGGGTGTGCCGGTTGGAAAGTTCATATCGCGAGGGGTCATCTCGCAACCGATCCTGGTTCAACTGTCGCGTCTGAACACCACCTTGTTCAACACCAATCCAGACATGAGCATGCAATTGGTGTCGTCGACCTCGACCGTGACGACAAGGACCGATGTGGGTGTCAGTGGCGGGCATTTCGACGTGGATATTTACTATCCAAAGTATGACGGGAACAGCAAGGCTCACGTTCACGAGTACGACGACAAGTACGACGTCACGGGTGTCAACATGCTGAACGCCAGCGATCCGCAGTTCAACCTGAGCAATGCGATTCCGGGCTGGGGTACCCAGTTCAAGATCCTGGTGCATAACCAGTATCTGAGCCCCGCTGTAACGCTGTCCGTTGGAGGTGCCACGCACACCAGCGTGAAGCTGTACAACAATCTCGCCAAAGAAACGGTTGCTGCGGATGTCATTGCAAATGCGCCGACATACTCCCGCTCCTCCGCGGGCTTCACTCTCGAGTTCAAAATGCCCAGGAATGCCTTTGTTGCCCAGGACTGGTGGACGTTGGCCGGTGGGACAGGTTTTGCTGCTGGGACACAGCGTGTCGGTCTGCATCCGACTCAGACAAAGTGCGTGAAGGACGCCAACGGCTCGGACACGTTCCTGTTCAACGCGGTGACGCCTCCGGCCAACAGTTCCAGCGGTCCGGGCGTGAACGGATTCGGAGCTCGACACAACGGCGCTTTGACTATCCAGGTGATCAAGGCGAACACAACGGCAAGCCAGATTGAGATGAACGTGGCTGGACGCCCGGAGTATGGGTGGCGCGTCAACGCTGCTTCCTTCGCAAATCAGGTACTGGCCGAATATACGGTTTTCTGGCATCACCCCAACAAGCTCTGCTATGGAGACTCGGGCTGGACTTCCAGGCCGCCTCAAGATCTGGACGATGGTGGAAAGTCGGAGCCCCGCACGCCCGGCTCAGACGATCCCGTGGGAACAGATCACAGTGGAACCACCGTTGTTTCGATCAACACGGTCGTGAATGGAAACACGACGATCACAACGATCGGGTTCAGCGATGGAACGACCCAGACGACAACGACAACACGTACCGGAACGACAGTCAGCACCACCAGGACCAACACCGATGGCGCGAATACGACGTCAGGCACTGTGTCCCCGGGCCGCCTGGAGAATAATGACGAGAAGCGGAAACTGCCTCGGACTGGGCGCATTTCCTGGGGGCAAAGGCTGCGCGACTGATTTTCCGCAACTTCGCTGAACCTAGTCCCTAACCGCTATGAAAATGCAACGAACGACGCTGCGTGGCCATTTGGGCATCACCTTGGTGGAACTGCTGATCGTCATGGTGATCATCGGAATTCTGGCTGCCATTGGCATACCCAGTTATCAGCAGTATGTGATCAAGTCGAGCAGGTCCGCAGCGCAGGCCGAACTGATTCAGCTCGCAAGCCTGCAGGAAAAAATCTACCTGAACTCAAACAGCTACACCGGCAGCTTGACAGCCGCCTACAACGGACGCGCCACGGGCGGGCTGGGCTCGACGGGAAAGACCGGCGACAGCCGTTATACGCTCAGTCTCGTACCGACGACACCCGGTCAGACCTTCACTTTGACGGCTACACCGGTCAGCGGGACACCCCAGGCGAAAGACGGCGTTCTGACTCTGGACTCAACTGGCAAGCGGACCCTGGGAACAGGCACCTGGTGAGGCGCAGTGCGGCTGACAGTCAGCCGCACTGCGCCCGCCCAGTGCGGGCAACAGGCTCTAAACTAGAGCCATGTCATGTTCCGGTTTGTCAGTCAAGAATGAGCGCCTGCATCAAGTCACTATCGAGCTTGGCGATCGAAGCTATCCCATCCTCATAGGGACCGATCTGCTGTCCCAGGCAAAGACCTGGAGCAGCCTGCCTCGTACGTCCCGTGCCTTGGTGGTCACCAATGCAACGGTGGGCCCTATCTACCTTGAGAAGCTTCGATCAGCACTGGCGCAGCAGCACGCTGAGATCCACGTCGTGACGCTGCCGGATGGCGAGAAATTCAAGACCTGGGAGACGCTCAACCTGGTTTTCGATGCGCTTCTTGCCAAGGCGTGTGATCGCAAGACCGTGCTGTATGCGCTTGGCGGCGGGGTGATTGGCGACATGACGGGTTTTGCAGCGGCGAGTTACATGCGCGGCGTGCCGTTCGTCCAGGTGCCTACGACATTGCTGGCACAAGTCGATTCGTCGGTCGGTGGCAAGACAGCGATCAATCATCCCTTGGGCAAGAACATGATCGGGGCGTTCTACCAGCCCCTCATGGTGATGTGTGATCTGGACACGCTCAAGACGCTACCCCCGCGCGAACTGAGCGCTGGACTGGCCGAAGTCATCAAGTACGGGCCGATTGCCGACATGGATCTCCTGGCCTGGCTGGAGCTGAACATGGAGAGTCTTCTGCAAGGAGATTCTGACGCACTGGCACACGCAGTCCAGCGCAGTTGCGAGATCAAGGCGTGGGTGGTGGGGCAGGATGAGCGGGAGTCCGGCATCCGTGCCATCCTGAATTTTGGGCACACCTTCGGCCACGCGATCGAATCCGGCCTCGGCTATGGCGAATGGCTTCATGGGGAGGCCGTCGGATGCGGCATGGTGATGGCGGTGAACCTGTCGAACCGTCTCGGCCTGGTTGACGCTGCATTTGTGAAGCGCCTGACCGATCTGATCGTGCGTGCAGGCCTTCCAGTGAAAGGCCCTCGTCTGGGTTCGGACAAGTACCTGGAACTGATGCGTGTGGACAAGAAAGCCGAAGGCGGCGAGATCAAGTTCGTTGTCATTGACGGGCCCGGCAAGGCGACCGTTCGCGGAGCGCCCGACGCGCTGGTCCGGGACGTCATCGAGCAATGCTGCGCCTGACCTCGACATGACTCGAGACCTGGCGTCCTACGCCTGCCATGCGGCTGCCTCGCGCGGGCGGCGCCACCCCGAGCCCGAAGCGCCTACCCGCACGGCCTTTCAGCGGGATCGCGACAGGATCGTCCATTCCACGGCTTTTCGGCGCCTGGTCTACAAGACCCAGGTGTTCCTGAACCATGAAGGCGACCTGTTTCGCACGCGGCTCACGCATTCGCTCGAAGTCGCTCAGCTGGGCCGCTCCATCGCGAGATCCTTGGCTCTCAATGAGGATCTGGTCGAGGCCATTGCCCTCGCACACGACCTGGGGCACACCCCGTTTGGTCACGCAGGCCAGGACGCTCTCAACGCGTGCATGGAGAGGCATGGCGGCTTCGAGCACAACTTGCAGAGCCTTCGGGTGGTGGATGAGCTCGAGGAGCGCTACCCGCAGTTCGACGGTCTGAATCTCACATTCGAAACGCGCGAGGGCATCCTCAAGCACTGTTCGCGCTCGAATGCGCAGAAGCTCGAGGTCTCCGATCCCGGCGGAGTCGGGCGCCGCTTTCTGGACAAGACGCAGCCCTCCCTCGAGGCGCAGTTGTGCAATCTGGCCGATGAGATCGCCTACAACGCCCATGACATCGACGATGGTGTGCGCTCCGGGCTCATCACGATCGAGCAGATGGCGCAGGTCGAGCTGTTCGAGCACTATCGGCGGCAGGCGCTGGCCGAGCACCCTGATCTCCAGGGGCGGCGTGTGCTCTATGAGGCCATCCGTCGGATGCTCAGCGCACAGGTGTACGACGTCATCGACGCCACCCGCATCGCCATTGCGCAGGCTCACCCAGCCCATGCTGACGAGGCCCGTCAGGCAGCGCCGTTGGTGCGCTTCAGTGCCGACATGGCGCGGCGGTCCGCAGATCTCAAGCGATTTCTTCTCAAGAATCTGTACCGCCATGAGCAGGTCATGGACATGACGTCGAAAGCGAAAATCGTCGTGCGCGAACTCTTCGGCGCCTACACCGCACAGCCCGCTGAAATGCCTGCGGCTTACGCGACGCAGCCCCATGTGCACCGGGCGGTGGCAGATTACATTGCGGGCATGACGGACCGCTTTGCTGCACGCGAGCACGAGCGGATCACGGGCCGCAAGCTCCTTGTCTGAGTTCAACCGGTCGTGCAAGCTACGGTGCCGCGTCGCTTTCGTATCAGCCCGGCGCTGATAGTCGTCCTCGCCGGCGTCAGCGCCGCATTGCATGTGGGCAAGTTGCCGGCGGCTTTGCCGGCGCTCCAGTCGACACTGAGCATCTCTCTTGTGCAGGCGGGCTTTCTGCTTTCGCTCGTGCAGCTGGCAGGAATGACGCTTGGCTTGGCGGTGGGTCTGGCTGCGGATGGTTGGGGCCTGCGGCGCAGCATGCTGGCCGGGCTCGTCATTCTTGGCCTGGCGGGACTTGCCGGCGGCCTGGTGTCGAGTGCCGGCGCCTTGTTGTCATTGCGCGCTGTCGAGGGCTTCGGATTTCTTCTTGCTTCGATGCCCGCGCCGAGTCTCCTGCGTCGTCTTGTGCCACCTGAACGTCTGAGCGCCATGCTCGGCCTGTGGGGTGCCTACATGCCATTGGGTACCGCGCTGGCCTTGCTGGCCGGTCCGCTGGTCATTGCTGCAACAGGATGGGCCGGATGGTGGTGGCTGATTGCCGGCCTATCGCTGGCGATGGCCGGCTGGATGCTGTTGAGCGTGCCGGCTGATCCTGTGCAGGAGCGGCTCCCGGCGTCGGGCGCACATCGTTCGTGGACTGATCGGCTGCGCCTGACGCTGACCTCGCGGGGTCCGTGGCTGGTGGCCGGCTCGTTCGCCATGTATTCAGGGCAGTGGCTGGCCGTCATCGGATTTCTCCCGTCGATCTACGCGCAGGCAGGCCTGGCTGGGGGATTGACTGGACTGCTCACCGCGTTCGCGGCTGCAGTGAACATGGCGGGCAACATCTCGGCAGGTCGCTTGCTTCAACGTGGCGTTCCCGCCCAGGCCCTCCTGATGGCAGGATTTGTCCTGATGGCTGCAGGGGCGGTGCTCGCGTTTGCCTGGCCCGGTGGCATTCCACCGGCAGTGCGGTATCTGGCGGTGGTCGCATTCTCGATGGTGGGCGGCATGATTCCCGGAACGCTGTTCACGCTGGCGGTGCGCCTGGCGCCGGGCGACAACACGGTCTCGACGACGGTGGGCTGGATGCAGCAATGCTCGGCCCTGGGGCAGTTCGCGGGGCCGCCCGTGGTCGCCTGGGTCGCAAGCCAGACGGGGGGCTGGGAGTGGACAGGGCTCGTGACGGGCGCATGCTCGGTCGTCGGGATCATTCTGGCCTGGCACCTGGGTCGGCTTCTGCGCAATCTGTAAAATTCATTGACAAACCCGCCCCAGAAGTCGGAGGAGCCGTGAGTTTCCTGAATCAACTCAAGTCCCAGGCCAGTGCCCTGCAGGACCACAAGAGTGCCCTAAATGAGAACCTCGAGGCCAATACGGCGCAGGTCGAGGCCGCGTGCAGAACCGTCTGGAACTATGTGTCAGATCTTGCGCGGCAGCTCAACGTGATTGCGCCTGCGGGGCCGAAGTTCACACTGGATGGAAAAACCCCTTGGCCTGCGATGAAGCTGGTCGATTTTCGGGCGGATTTCCGCAAGAAGATGCTGCGGAACAAGGAGGTCCACGACTACATCGGCATGGGTTGGCAGATCGTTCCCCAGATGGGCGCTCCGGTTGGCGGGACCGTGAGCGTCAATTTCCCGCCTGACCTGGAGCGCGTTCAGTCCCGTCTGTCCATCGGCATGATCAAGCATGAACGCAAGGAAGTGCGCCATCCCGAAAAGAACACCCTGCAGGCATTCAAGTTCGAGTACATCACCGAGTCGCGCGGCAGCGTGACCATCACGCCCGACCACGACAATGGCATGATGGCCTTCCGCGTCGTGAATGCCAACGGCTTCGGCGTCGAGAATGTGACCTGGCCCGCTGCAAAGCTTCAGACCGATGTGCTGGACGAACTGGCCAAGCTCATCGTGAGTCAGCCGAGCCGCTTTGTCTGATACTCCCATCCGCGTTCTTGATCCCGGCCGGGTGGTGCAAGAGACGCGCGCCTGGCTCGAACGCGCGGTCATTGGCCTGAACCTGTGCCCGTTCGCGAAGTCGGTCCATGTGAAAGGACAGATCCACTATGCGGTCAGCGAAGCCGGTGACGAGAACGGCCTGCTGGCAGACCTGCGCACAGAACTTCTTGCGCTGGCGCAGGCCGATCCCCAGGATCGGGACACCACACTTCTCATGGCGTCGCGCTGCCTGACCGATTTTCTGGCGTTCAATGATTTCCTGGGGCGCGCCGATGCGCTTTTGCGCAAGCTGGGCTTCGAGGGAGATTTGCAGATTGCCAGCTTCCACCCTGACTACCGGTTTGCCGATGCAGACGCGGATGACGTCTCCAACTTCACGAATCGCTCGCCCTGGCCGACGCTGCATCTGCTTCGGGAGGCCAGTATCGACAGAGCCGTCGCGGCCTTTGCAGATGCCGAGCAGATCTTCGGACGCAACATGCTGACGCTGCGCGAACTCGGGCACGAGGGATGGAGCCGCGTGATGCGCGGCGACCCCTTGGGCGCCGATCTGTCGCGGGAGGAGCCGGAAAGATGAAATCCGCGCTGCGCCCGGGATCGCCCCAGTCGGCTGAACTGCCGCCGGAAGTCAGGCCGGGACAGTCGGTCGAACTCCTCAAGCAACTGCACATCCTGACCCGCGATGGGAAGCTCAATCAGGATTCGCGGCGCAAGCTCAAGCAGGTGTATCACCTGTTTCAGTTCATCGAGAAGCTGCTGCGCGAGACGGCGCCGCAGGATGAGGAACTGACGCTCGCGGACCATGGTGCCGGCAAGTCCTATCTGGGCTTCATCATCTATGACCTGTTCTTCAAGGGTCTTGGGCGAGGGCATATCTACGGCATCGAGAGTCGCCCCGAACTCGTGGCGTCGTCCCGTGACCTGGCGCGACGACTGGGTTTCGACCGGATGTCCTTCCTCAATCTCACGGTGGCCGAGTCTGCTCAATCACAGGCGCTGCCCGAGCGGATCGATGTGGTCACAGCCTTGCATGCCTGCGATACCGCTACGGACGATGCGATCGCTTTCGGTCTCCACAAGCAGGCGCGGGCGATGGTCCTGGTGCCCTGCTGCCAGGCAGAGGTCGCCGGCTGCCTGCGCCAGAACAAGGCCTTGGCTCTGGCCCGCACCCCTTTGGCCGAATTGTGGCGACATCCGCTCCATACGCGCGAACTGGGCAGCCAGCTGACCAACGTCCTGCGATGCCTCTACCTGGAAGCTGCAGGCTACCAGGTCACGGTCACTGAACTGGTCGGATGGGAGCACAGCCTCAAGAATGAGCTGATTCTTGCGACATGGACGGGCCACAAGAAGCGCAGCGCCGAGGAGCGCCTGCGGGCGATCCTCGCTGAATTCGGACTTGAGTCACTAATCGGGGTCAGATTCCAATTATCATGAGCAAAGACTTCCTGTCTCTTGCGCCATGGCCAGACTCCCCCGACTGACGGTCCCCGGATATCCGCACCACGTCATCCAGCGTGGCAACAACCGGCAGGCGATATTCACGTCGGACGACGATCGTGCGTTTCTCCTGAGCCTGTTTGGTGAGAACGCGCAGAAGTTCGGTGTGGCGGTCCATGCGTACGTTCTCATGGGCAATCATTTCCATCTTCTCGCAACGCCGCAGACTGTCGATGGCTTGCCGCAGATGATGCAGGCTGTCGGCCGGCGGTACGTCAGATACTTCAACGACGTCCAAGGCAGAACGGGAACGCTGTGGGAGGGGCGGTACCGTTCGACCCTGGTCCAGACAGACCGTTACCTGCTGGCCTGCATGGCCTACATGGACCTCAACCCCGTGAGGGCAGGACTCGTGTCGGACCCGCAAAACTATCCGTGGTCATCCTATGGACACTACGCGGGCCTGCGCAATGACAAGCTCGTGACGCCGCATCCGTTGTACTGGACGCTGGGCAATACTCCCTTTGCCAGGGAGGCCGCGTACGCCGAAATGGTGCGTGGCGGGATCACGGCGGAGCAGCAGCGGGATCTCACCCATTCTGCTCACGCGGGTTGGCTGCTGGGCGACGCCGAGTTTGCGGAAGAGGTCCAGAAATTGACCCCTCGGCGCGTCATGAAGACGTCGGCAGGCCGACCCCGAGTGAAAGCCAGTGTTTGAGATCGCGCTTAATGGGGCATGAACGTGCGCATTTAATGTGTCCCCAATTATCAATCGACGAAATTTCTCGAAATTTAATTGGAATCTGACCCCAATTAAATTGCTTGGCATTGTTGTTGCAGTGCACTATGCTTCGCGTCCCGCGATTGATTTATCAGGAGTGCACCATGACGACGGCTGCCGAACAACAATTCCTTCAGGAACACGGTCTGTATGACCCCGCCGCCGAGCATGATGCTTGCGGGGTGGGCTTTGTGGCGCACATCAAGGGCGACAAGAGCCACGCAATCGTGCAACAGGGTCTGAAGATCCTCGAGAACCTCGACCATCGCGGCGCCGTCGGGGCCGACAAGCTCATGGGCGATGGCGCCGGCATCCTGATCCAGCTGCCCGACCTTCTGTACCGGGAAGAAATGGCGCGCCAAGGCGTCGAGCTGCCTCCGCCGGGCGAGTACGGCGTCGGCATGATCTTCCTTCCCAAGGAACACGCCTCACGGCTGGCCTGCGAGCAGGAGATGGAGCGGGCAATCAAGGCCGAAGGCCAGGTGCTGCTCGGCTGGCGCGACGTGCCGGTCAACAAGGACATGCCGATGTCACCCGCCGTGCGCGAGAAGGAGCCGGTGCTCAGGCAGGTGTTCATCGGCCGGGGCGCCGATGTGATCGTGCAGGATGCGCTGGAGCGCAAGCTGTACGTCATCCGCAAGACCGCCAGCGCCGCCATCCAGAACCTGCATCTCAAGCACAGCAAGGAGTACTACGTTCCGAGCATGTCCAGCCGCACGGTCGTGTACAAGGGCCTCCTGCTGGCCGATCAGGTCGGCACCTACTTCCGCGATCTTCAGGATCCGCGCTGCGTCTCGGCGCTGGGGCTGGTGCACCAGCGCTTCTCGACGAACACCTTCCCGGAATGGCCGCTGGCCCACCCGTACCGCTATGTGGCCCACAACGGGGAAATCAACACCGTCAAGGGCAACTACAACTGGATGAAGGCGCGCGAGGGCGTCATGTCCTCCCCCGTGCTCGGCGCCGACCTGAAAAAGCTGTACCCGATCAGCTTCGCAGGCCAGTCCGACACCGCCACCTTCGACAACTGTCTTGAGTTGCTCACCATGGCCGGCTACCCGATCAGCCAGGCGGTGATGATGATGATCCCCGAGCCGTGGGAGCAGCACACCACCATGGACGAGCGTCGCCGCGCCTTCTATGAATACCATGCCGCCATGCTCGAGCCCTGGGATGGTCCGGCGTCGATCGTATTCACCGATGGCCGCCAGATCGGTGCCACGCTCGACCGAAACGGCCTGCGCCCCTCGCGCTACTGCGTCACCGATGACGACCTCGTCATCATGGCGTCGGAGTCCGGCGTCCTTCCGGTGCCCGAGAACAAGATCGTGCGCAAGTGGCGCCTGCAGCCCGGAAAGATGTTCCTGATCGACCTCGAACAGGGCCGCATGATCGACGACGAAGAGCTCAAGGCCAACCTCGCCAACAGCCGTCCCTACAAGCAATGGATCGAGAACCTGCGCATCAAGCTCGACGACGTGGAAGGCACCGGCACGGCGCCGGCCAGTGAAGTGTCTCTGCTGGATCGCCAACAGGCCTTCGGTTACACGCAGGAAGACGTCAAGTTCCTCATGAGCCCGATGGCACAGGCCGGCGAGGAGGGCATCGGTTCCATGGGCAACGACAGTCCGCTGGCCGTCCTGTCGAGCAAGAACAAGCCGTTGTACAACTACTTCAAGCAGTTGTTCGCGCAGGTGACGAACCCGCCCATCGACCCGATCCGCGAGGCGATCGTGATGTCGCTCGTGTCCTTCGTCGGCCCCAAGCCGAACCTGCTGGACATCAACCAGGTCAACCCACCCATGCGCCTTGAGGTGAGCCAGCCAGTGCTCGACTTCAACGACATGGCCAAGGTGCGCGACATCGAGAAGTTCACGCAAGGCAAGTTCCGCAGCTACACGCTGGACATCACCTACCCGCTGGCCTGGGGCCATGAAGGTGTGGAAGCCAAGCTGGCGTCACTCTGCGCCGAAGCGGTGGACGCGATCAAGGGCGGAAAGAACATCCTGATCATCAGCGACCGCGGCGTCAGCCCCACGCAGGTGGCCATTCCTGCCCTGCTCGCGTTGTCGGCGATTCACCAGCATCTGGTGCGCGAGGGCCTTCGCACCACGGCAGGCCTGGTGGTGGAGACGGGTTCGGCGCGCGAGGTGCATCACTTCGCCGTGCTCGCAGGTTACGGCGCGGAGGCGGTGCACCCCTACCTTGCGATGGAAACCCTCGCTTCGATCCACCGCAATCTGCCAGGCGATCTCTCGGCCGAGAAGGCGATCTACAACTACGTCAAGGCGGTCGGCAAGGGCCTGTCCAAGATCATGTCCAAGATGGGCGTGTCGACCTACATGAGCTACTGCGGCGCGCAGCTGTTCGAGGCGATCGGCCTGTCGAGCGCGACGGTGCAGAAGTACTTCACCGGCACGGCCAGCCGCGTCGAGGGCATCGGCGTGTTCGAGATCGCCGAGGAAGGCATCCGCATGCACAAGGCGGCGTTCGGTGACGACCCCGTCCTCGCCGGCATGCTGGACGCCGGCGGCGAATACGCGTGGCGCGTCCGGGGCGAGGAGCATATGTGGACGCCCGATGCCATCGCCAAGCTGCAGCACAGCACGCGCGCCAACAACTGGAGCACCTACAAGGAATACGCCCAGCTCATCAACGACCAGAGCCGCCGTCACATGACGCTGCGTGGCCTGTTCGAGTTCCGCATCGATCCGTCCAAGGCAATTCCCGTCGAGGAAGTCGAGCCGGCCAAGGACATCGTCAAGCGTTTCGCCACCGGCGCCATGTCGCTGGGCTCCATCAGCACCGAAGCGCATGCGACGCTCGCCGTGGCCATGAACCGCATCGGTGGCAAGAGCAACACCGGCGAAGGCGGCGAAGATCCGGCGCGCTATCGACAGGAGCTCAAGGGCATCCCGATCAAGCAGGGGCAGACCCTCGCGGACATCGTGGGCCGGGACGTGATCGAAGCCGACTATGTGCTGCAGGACGGCGATTCGCTGCGCTCGCGCATCAAGCAGGTGGCGTCGGGCCGCTTCGGCGTGACGGCGGAGTACCTGTCGTCGGCCGACCAGATCCAGATCAAGATGGCCCAGGGCGCCAAGCCGGGCGAGGGCGGCCAGCTGCCCGGCGGCAAGGTCAGCAACTACATCGGCTTCCTGCGTTACAGCGTGCCGGGCGTGGGGCTGATCTCGCCGCCGCCGCACCACGACATCTACTCGATCGAGGATCTGGCCCAGCTGATCCACGATCTGAAGAACGTCGCACCGCATGCGAGCATCAGCGTCAAGCTGGTGTCCGAAGTGGGCGTGGGCACGATCGCCGCCGGCGTTGCCAAGTGCAAGAGCGACCACGTCGTCATTGCCGGCCACGACGGCGGCACGGGCGCCTCGCCCTGGTCGTCGATCAAGCATGCCGGAAGCCCCTGGGAGATCGGCCTGGCCGAGACCCAGCAGACGCTGGTGCTCAACCGCCTGCGCAGCCGCATCCGCGTCCAGGCCGATGGCCAGATGAAGACCGGCCGCGACGTCGCCATCGGCGCGCTGCTTGGCGCTGACGAGTTCGGCTTCGCGACCGCGCCGCTGGTCGTGGAAGGCTGCATCATGATGCGCAAGTGCCATCTGAACACCTGCCCCGTCGGGGTGGCGACGCAGGACCCGGTGCTGCGCAAGAAGTTCTCGGGCAAGCCCGAGCACGTGGTGAACTACTTCTTCTTCGTCGCGGAAGAGGTGCGTCAGATCATGGCCCAGCTGGGCATCCGCAAGTTCGACGATCTGATCGGCCGCGCAGACCTGCTGGACATGAAGAAGGGCATCGAGCACTGGAAGGCCCAGGGGCTGGACTTCGGCCGCCTGTTCGCCCAGCCGAGCGTGCCCGCCGACGTTCCGCGCTTCCACGTGGAAACCCAGGATCACGGCCTGGAGAAGTCGCTGGACAAGGCGCTCATCGCCAAGTCGCGCGGTGCCTGGGAGAAGAACGAGAAGGTCCACTTCATCGAGCAGGCCCGCAACGTCAACCGTTCGGTGGGCGCCATGCTCTCGGGCGAACTGACCAAGCACCGGCCCGAAGGGCTGCCCGACGATTCCATCCGCATCCAGCTGGAAGGCACGGGCGGCCAGTCGTTCGGCGCATTCCTTGCCAAGGGCATCACCCTGTACCTGATTGGCGATGCCAACGACTACACCGGCAAGGGTCTGTCCGGAGGCCGCGTGGTGGTGCGCCCGAGCATCGACTTCCGGGGCGAGGCCACGCGCAACATCATCATCGGCAACACCGCGCTCTATGGCGCAACCACGGGCGAGGCTTTCTTCAGCGGTGTCGCTGGCGAGCGCTTTGCGGTCCGTCTATCGGGCGCCACGGCGGTGGTGGAAGGCACGGGCGATCATGGCTGCGAGTACATGACCGGCGGCACGGTGGCGGTGCTCGGCAAGACGGGGCGCAACTTCGCGGCCGGCATGAGCGGCGGGATCGCCTACGTCTACGACGAGGACGGCCAGTTCGCCAAGCGCTGCAACACTGCGATGGTCGCGCTCGAAAAGGTGGTGAGCAGCACCGAGCAGCAGGCCAGCTCGTCCAAGACGGCGTGGCACCGCGAGCAGACCGACGAAGCCCAGCTGCGCAAGCTCCTGGAAGACCACAACCGGTGGACCGGCAGCAAGCGCGCGCGCGAGCTTCTGGACAACTGGGAGCAGGCCCGTGCCAAGTTCATCAAGGTGTTCCCGAGCGAGTACAAGCGGGCGCTGGCCGAGATGCATGAACGCAAGCTGGCCGCTGCCACGGAAACCTCCCGCGCGGAAGCCGCCACCCACAAGGAACCTGCGCCCGCCAAGTAAGCGGCTGCGACCCAAGAACCACGAGGAAAATCGCCATGGGAAAAATCACCGGCTTCATGGAGTTCGAGCGCATCGAGGAGGGCTACAAGCCCGTGCCCGAGCGGCTCAAGCACTACAAGGAATTCGTCATCGGCCTGGACGATGCGCAGGCCAAGGTCCAGGGTGCGCGCTGCATGGACTGCGGCACGCCGTTCTGCAATAACGGCTGTCCCGTCAACAACATCATTCCGGACTTCAACGACCTGGTCTACAACGGGGACTGGAAGAACGCGATTGCGGTGCTCCACTCCACCAACAACTTCCCCGAGTTCACCGGCAGGATCTGCCCGGCTCCGTGCGAGGCGGCGTGCACGCTCAACGTGAACGATGACCCGGTCGGGATCAAGTCCATCGAGCACGCCATCATCGACCGCGCCTGGGCCGAAGGTTGGGTCAAGCCGCAGCCGCCCCGTCACAAGACCGGCAAGAAGGTGGCCGTGGTGGGCTCCGGCCCGGCCGGCATGGCTGCAGCGCAGCAGCTGGCGCGAGCCGGCCATGACGTCACGCTGTTCGAGAAGAATGACCGCATCGGGGGGCTGCTGCGCTATGGCATTCCCGACTTCAAGATGGAGAAGTCCCATATCGATCGCCGCGCCGAGCAGATGGTGGCCGAGGGCGTGACGATCCGCACGGGCGTCATGGTGGCCAGCCTGCCCAAGGACAGCAAGGTCACCAACTGGGCCAAGGAGACCATCACGCCCGAGCAGCTCCAGAAGGAGTTCGACGCCGTGCTGCTGGCGGGGGGGGCAGAGCAGTCGCGTGATCTGCCGGTTCCCGGCCGTGATCTGGATGGCATCCATTTCGCCATGGAGTTCCTGCCCCAGCAGAACAAGGTGAATGCCGGCGACAAGCTCAAGGGCCAGATCCGCGCCGATGGCAAGCATGTCATCGTGATCGGCGGCGGCGACACCGGGTCTGACTGCGTCGGGACGAGCAACCGTCACGGTGCGGTCAGCGTCACGCAGTTCGAGCTGATGCCCCAGCCGCCGGAAGAAGAGAACCGTCCGCTGACCTGGCCCTACTGGCCGTACAAGCTGCGTACCAGCTCGAGCCACGAAGAGGGGTGCGAGCGCGAATTTGCCATCTCCACCAAGGAGTTCCTCGGTGAAAAGGGCAAGGTGACCGGCCTGAAGACGGTGCGCGTCGAGTGGAAGGACGGCAAGATGGTCGAGGTGCCGGGCAGCGAGCAGGTCCTCAAGGCCGATCTCGTCCTCCTGGCCATGGGCTTTGTCAGCCCGGTGGGCAGCGTGCTCGAGGCTTTCGGGGTCGACAAGGACAACCGCGGCAATGCCAAGGCCAGCACGGAATTCATCGGCGGCTATGCCACGAACGTGCCGAAGGTCTTTGCAGCGGGCGACATGCGCCGGGGCCAGTCCCTGGTGGTCTGGGCCATCCGCGAAGGCCGGCAGGCAGCGCGCGCGGTGGACGAGTTCCTCATGGGGTTCAGCGACCTGCCGCGCTGACTGCCGCGTGACTGCCGCGCTGAGGTGGCGGCCAGCGCATGTAGAGGGTATTCGAATCCTTTATGATTCAAAAGCCGGAGTAGCTTCCGGCTTTTGTCATTCATGGCTCCCCTCCAACCTGCACCCCTCGTCGAACTGCGCGATCTCACCTTCGGATATGGCGAGCGCAAGATCCTGGACGGCGTTTCATTCACCGTGCCCCGTGGCAAGGTGACGGCGCTGATGGGGGCGTCGGGCGGCGGCAAGACCACGGTGCTGCGCCTGATCGGCGGCCAGGTGCGAGCCCAGTCCGGCCAGGTCCTGTTGTCGGGGCCCGGCGCAGCGCAGGACATCGGCTCGCTGGGCCAGACGGATCTTTACGCCGTGCGCCGGCGCATGGGCATGCTGTTCCAGTTCGGCGCCCTGTTCACGGACCTGAGCGTTTTCGACAATGTGGCGTTCCCGCTGCGCGAGCACACCGATCTGCCCGAAGTGCTGATCCGCGACATCGTGCTCATGAAGCTCAATGCCGTGGGTCTGCGCGGCGCACGCGACCTGATGCCGGCGGAGGTCTCGGGCGGCATGGCCCGGCGTGTGGCGCTGGCGCGTGCCATCGCACTCGACCCCGAGCTGGTGATGTACGACGAGCCCTTCGCCGGCCTCGATCCGATTTCGCTGGGCACCGCAGCGCAGCTGATCCGTCGCCTCAATGACTCGATGGGTCTGACGAGCATCGTCGTGTCGCACGATCTGGAGGAAACCTTCCGGATCGCCGACCAGGTGCTGATCCTCGCGAACGGCCGGATCGCGGCCCAGGGCTCGCCCGACGAGGTCATGCGTTCCGACGATCCCCTGGTGCGCCAGTTCGTTCACGCATCGGCCGATGGGCCCGTGCAGTTCCACTACCCCGGTCCTTCACTGGCCGAGGATTTCGGCGGAGGACTCGCCCGATGAGCTGGTGGAAACCTGCCGACGTGGGCTTTGCCGTGCGTGGGCTGATGGCCGACCTGGGCTATGGCGCGCGTCTGTTCTGGCGCCTGACCCGGCTGTTCGGCCCCGCCATGCGGCGTTTCGGGCTGGTGCGTGACCAGATCCACTTCCTCGGCAACTATTCGCTGGCGATCATCACGGTCTCGGGCCTGTTCGTGGGCTTCGTTCTCGGGCTCCAGGGCTACTACACACTGCAGCGCTATGGCTCGTCCGAGGCGCTCGGCCTGCTGGTGGCGCTCAGCCTCGTGCGGGAACTGGGTCCGGTCATCACCGCGCTCCTGTTTGCAGGGCGCGCCGGAACCTCGCTGACGGCGGAGATCGGCCTGATGAAGGCGGGCGAGCAGCTGAGCGCCATGGAGATGATGGCGGTGGACCCGGTCCGGCGCATTCTTGCGCCCCGGTTCTGGGGGGGCGTCATCGCCATGCCCCTGCTCGCAGCGGTATTCAGCGCGGTCGGCATCATCGGCGGATGGGTGGTCGGCGTGCTCATGATCGGCATCGACTCCGGCGCTTTCTGGAGCCAGATGCAGGGCGGCGTTGACGTGCTTCGCGACGTCGGCAACGGCGTCCTCAAGAGCCTGGTGTTCGGTCTGACGGTGACCTTCGTCGCGCTGCTGCAGGGCTACACCGCACAGCCCACGCCCGAAGGCGTGTCACGCGCCACCACGCGAACGGTGGTGGTGGCTTCCCTGGCCGTTCTCGGGCTCGACTTCGTGCTCACGGCCATGATGTTCAGTATCTGATGAAAAGAGGGTGTCATGCAACGCTCGAAAAGTGATGTCTGGGTCGGCCTGTTCGTTCTGCTGGGAGCTGCCGCCATCGTGTTCCTCGCACTCCAGGCGGCCAATCTGCTGGGTCTGAATTTCCAGTCGACCTACCGCGTTTCCGCGAATTTCGACAACATCGGCGGGCTCAAGCCACAGGCTGCCGTCAAGAGCGCCGGCGTGGTGGTCGGCCGTGTGGAGTCCATCACCTTCGACGACAAGACCTTCCAGGCCCGCGTCGTGCTGGGCCTGCAGAGCCGCTACGCCTTTCCGAAGGACAGCTCGCTCAAGATTCTCACGAGCGGCCTCCTGGGCGAGCAGTACATCGGCATCGAAGCCGGGGCTGATGACAAGGTCTTGGCGATGGGCGATACGATCGTGGCGACCCAGTCGGCCGTGGTGCTCGAGAACCTCATCAGCCAGTTTCTCTACAGCAAGGCCGCAGACGGCCCGGCCAATGCGGCCAGCGCCTCCAAAAAATGACAGAACGAATCCTGACCCGTCTCGCCGCGCCCCTCCTGCTGGTCGTGCTCGCCATCTCCGGCTGCGCGAGCAACCCCCATGCCGTCACGCGTGATCCCTGGGAGCCGTTCAACCGCAGCGTGTCGAAGTTCAATGAAGGCGTCGACGCAGTCGTGCTCAAGCCGGTGGCCACGGCCTATCGAACCGCAGTGCCACCGATGGCGCGTACTGGCGTGAGCAACTTCTTCAGCAACCTGGGCGACCTGTGGTCGGCCGTCAACAGCGCGCTGCAACTCAAGGGCCAGAACGCGCTGGAGAACTTCTTCCGCTTCAACGTGAACACGTTCTTCGGTCTGGGCGGCGTCCTGGACATCGCAAGCGAGATGGACCTGCAGCGCCACAAGGAAGACTTCGGGCAGACGCTCGGTCGCTGGGGCGTTCCGACCGGGCCCTATGTGGTGCTGCCGCTTCTGGGACCGTCGACGCTGCGCGACACCCTGTCGCTGACCCTGGACCGGGAAGGCAACCCGGTGACTTACGTGCGGGACGACGGGCATCGCTACTTCCTGTACGGGCTGCGCGCGGTCGACGCGCGCGCCAACCTGCTGCGCTCGGGCAACGTGCTGGATCAGGCGGCGCTGGACAAGTACACCTTCACCCGCGACGTGTTCCTGCAGTATCGCCGGGCCGAGATTTTCGACGGCGATCCGCCCGATGCCGCCGACACGCCCGCCGATCCACCCCCGCCTGAAAACCCTGCCGCCGAGCCGGCGTCGCCCGCGTCCACGCCCAGTCCGGCCCGCTGACGTTGCATACTGTTGCAATCGAGCACAATCCCGATGGAATCCGTATGCAGTTGGAGGTCTCCAATGCAGATATCGGGTGATGTACCCGCTCTGAAAGCCCATTGATGATGAATCGCCGCTCACTCGCTTCCCTTTTCGCCGGCCTCGCCGTCGCGCTCGCCACCGTGGCAGCCCCTTCCGTGCATGCTGCCGACGAGGCGCCGGATGCGCTCGTCAAGCGCCTGTCGTCCGACGTGCTCGACAGCATCAAGGCCGACAAGACCATCCAGGCCGGTGACGTCAGCAAGATCGTGACGCTCGTGGACAGCAAGATCCTGCCCAACATGAACTTCGAGCGGATGACGGCGTCCGCCGTCGGCCCGGGCTGGCGCCAGGCCACGCCGGAGCAGAAGAAGAAGCTCCAGGACGAGTTCAAGACCCTGCTGATCCGGACCTACTCCGGCGCGCTGGCTCAGGTCAACGATCAGACCATCTCGGTCAAGCCGCTGCGCGCCGCGCCGACGGACACCGACGTGATCGTCCGTACCGAAGTCCGTGGCCGCGGTGACCCGATCCAGCTCGACTACCGGCTCGAGAAAACGCCCGGGCAGGGCAGCGGCTGGAAGATCTACAACCTGAACGTGCTCGGCGTCTGGCTCGTCGAGACGTACCGTAGCCAGTTCGCCCAGGAAATCAATGCCAAGGGCATCGACGGTCTGATCGCCACGCTCCAGGCACGCAACCAGGCCAATTCGGTCGCCAAGAAGGGTTGAGGCCGCCGCGATGCTGGTCCTGCCCGCTGAACTGACGCAGGTCCAGGCCACGGCCTGCCTGCGCATGCTCGTTCAGGGTCTGAAGGCTTCGCCGCAGTCGCCCGCCGTGGCCGACGCATCGGCGCTCGAGCGATTCGACTCCTCCGCCCTGGCGGTCCTGCTTGAATGCCGACGCGAAGCCCTGGCCCAGGGCCGGCAGTTCACCGTGACGGGCATGCCGTCCCGGCTCATCGAGCTTGCCGGGCTGTACGGCGTTCTCGACCTCCTGCCGGACAGTCCCGCCTGAAGCGGCTGCCTCCGGCGGCCGCCGAAGGGCCGTCGGCAGCTGCCGCTGCGTGATCCAGGGGCGCGCCGTAGAATCATGGGCTTACATGCCCGCCATCTCCTTCCAGCACGTTTCCAAGACCTTCAACTCTGCCCGAGGTCCACTCAAGGCCCTGGACGGCGTGAGTTTCGACATCCGCGAGGGCGAGTTTTTCGGCCTGCTCGGCCCCAATGGCGCAGGCAAGACCACGCTCATCAGCATTCTGGCGGGGCTGTCCCGCGCGAGCGGGGGCAAAGTCCTCGTGCAGGGCAGCGACGTCGTCACCGACTACGCGAATGCCCGGCGCAAGCTCGGTGTGGTGCCCCAGGAGCTGGTGTTCGACCCGTTCTTCAACGTGCGTGAGGCCCTGCGGATTCAGTCCGGGTATTTCGGCGTCAGGAACAACGGGGCCTGGATCGACGAGCTTCTGGAAAGCCTGGGCCTGGCCGACAAGGCCAACGCCAACATGCGGCAGCTGTCCGGTGGCATGAAGCGCCGGGTTCTCGTGGCGCAGGCTCTGGTGCACCGCCCCCCGGTCATCGTCCTGGACGAGCCGACGGCGGGTGTGGACGTCGAACTGCGCCAGACCCTGTGGCAATTCATCGCCCGCCTGAACAAGCAGGGCCATACCGTGCTGCTCACCACCCATTACCTGGAGGAGGCGGAGGCGCTGTGCCACCGGATCGCCATGCTCAAGCAGGGGCAGATGGTGGCTCTGGCCGCCACGTCCGAACTGCTGAAGGCCGCTTCCAGCAACGTTCTGCGATTCAAGATCGACAGTGAACTGCCGCCGCACCTGGCCGACAAGGCGCGGGTGACCGGGCGCATCGTGCAGTTGCCGGCGCATGACGCACGCGAGGTCGAGCAGTACCTCGCCGCCATCCGCGAGGCCGGTCTGCAGGCCGAGGACATCGAGATCCGCAAGGCCGATCTCGAAGACGTGTTTCTCGACGTCATGGCCGGCGCCTCGGACGAAGCCCGTCGCATGGCGCGCCATGCGCTCAAGGCAGCGGCGGAGGCAGCGTCATGAGCGGCTGGCAGACCCTCTTCTACAAGGAAGTCCTGCGTTTCTGGAAGGTCGGCTTCCAGACTGTCGCCGCGCCCGTGCTCACTGCAGTCCTCTACCTCATGATCTTCGGCCACGTGCTGGAAGACCATGTGAAGGTCTACGACACGGTGGCCTACACGGCTTTTCTCGTTCCCGGCCTCGTCATGATGAGCGTGCTGCAGAACGCCTTTGCCAACAGTTCGTCGTCGCTGATCCAGAGCAAGATCATGGGCAGCCTGGTGTTCGTGCTGCTCACGCCGCTGTCGCACTGGAGCTGGTTTGTCGCCTATGTCGGGTCGTCGATCGCGCGGGGGCTGGTGGTGGGCGCCGGCGTGTTCGTGGTGACGGCCTTCTTTGCCAAGCTGAGCTTCGTCGCGCCGCTGTGGATCCTGGTGTTTGCCTTCATGGGTGCGGCGATTCTCGGCAGCCTGGGCGTGATCGCCGGCCTGTGGGCCGAGAAGTTCGACCAGATGGCCGCATTCCAGAACTTCATCATCATGCCCATGACCTTCCTGTCGGGCGTCTTCTATTCGATCAAGTCGCTGCCGCCCTTCTGGCAGGGCGTGAGCCACCTCAACCCGTTCTTCTACATGATCGACGGCTTCCGTTACGGCTTCTTCGGCGTGAGCGATGTCTCGCCCTGGTTCAGCCTCGCCGTGGTGGGCACCGCCCTGGCCATCGTCAGCGGCATCGCCGTGCATCTCCTGCGCATCGGCTACAAGATCAGGGGCTGACATGACCGCCAGTGAACTCACCGCCATCATTTCCGCCGGCATGGACTGCCACCACATCGAACTGGACGGTGACGGCCGGCACTGGAGTGCCGTGATCGTGTCGCCGGAGTTCGAAGGCAAGCGCGCGATCCAGCGCCATCAGCGCGTCTACGCCACGCTGGGTGCGAGAATGCATACCGACGAGGTCCACGCCCTGTCGATGAAAACCTACACGCCGGCCGAATGGGCGGCGCTACCCTGACAGTTCCGCCGCCGCGCGAGGCGGCCTTCAACACCGATCCGACATGGACAAGCTATTGATTCGCGGCGGCCGCACGCTGCAGGGCGAGGTGACGATTTCGGGCGCCAAGAATGCCGCCTTGCCCGAACTGTGTGCCGCCCTGCTGACCGACCAGCCCGTGACGCTCGACAACGTGCCGCAGCTGCAGGATGTGGCGACCATGCTCAAGCTCATCCGCAACATGGGCGTGGCGGCAGAGCGCGACGACAGCGGACGGGTGCGCATCGATGCGGCCCGCCTTTCGTCGCCCGAGGCGCCCTACGAACTGGTCAAGACGATGCGCGCGTCCGTGCTGGTGCTCGGGCCGCTGCTCGCCCGCTTCGGCGAAGCCACGGTGTCGCTGCCCGGCGGCTGCGCGATCGGCTCCCGGCCGGTGGACCAGCACATCAAGGGCCTGCAGGCCATGGGCGCCGAGATCGTGGTGGAGCACGGCTACATGATCGCGCGCCTGCCCCCGGGCCGCACCCGGCTCAAGGGCGCGCACATCACGACCGACATGGTCACCGTCACCGGCACGGAAAACTTCCTCATGGCCGCGGCCCTCGCCGAAGGCGAGACGGTGCTCGAGAACGCGGCGCAGGAGCCCGAGATCCCCGATCTGGCCGAGATGCTGATCCGCATGGGCGCGAAGATCGAGGGGCATGGCACGAGCCGCATCCGGATCCAGGGGGTCGATCGCCTTCAGGGCTGCAGCCATCAGGTCGTGGCGGACCGCATCGAGGCCGGCACCTTCCTCTGCGCGGTCGCAGCGACCGGCGGCGACGTCGTGCTCCGGCATGGCCGAGCGGATCATCTCGACGCGGTCATCGACAAGCTGCGCGAGGCCGGCGCCACCGTCACGGCGGTGGACGGCGGCATCCGGGTTCAGTCGCAGGGCCGGCTGAAGGCCCAGTCTTTCCGCACCACCGAGTACCCGGGTTTCCCCACCGACATGCAGGCCCAGTTCATGGCGCTCAATGCCGTGTCCCATGGTTCCGCGAAAGTCACCGAGACGATCTTCGAGAACCGGTTCATGCACGTCAACGAACTGGTTCGGCTGGGGGCGCGCATCCAGATCGACGGCAAGGTGGCGCTGGTCGAAGGCGTCGAGAAGCTGTCCGGCGCGACGGTAATGGCCACGGACCTGCGTGCCTCGGCCAGCCTGGTCATTGCCGGACTGGTGGCCGATGGCGAGACGCTGGTCGACCGGATCTACCACCTCGACCGCGGCTACGACCGGATGGAAGACAAGCTGCGCGGCGTTGGCGCGGACATCGAGAGGGTCAAGTGATGCAGCAGCCGATGATCACCCTGGCGCTGTCCAAGGGACGCATCTTTGACGAGACTCTGCCGTTGCTCAAGGCGGCCGGCGTGGAAGTCCTCGAGGACCCCGAAAAATCCCGCAAGCTCATCCTCGCCACCAACCGCCCGGATGTTCGCGTGGTGCTGGTGCGCGCCACGGACGTGCCCACCTACGTGCAATACGGGGGCGCGGATCTGGGCGTGGTGGGCAAGGACACCTTGCTGGAGTCGGGCAGCCAGGGCCTGTACCAGCCGCTCGACCTGCAGATCGCCAAATGCCGCATCAGCGTCGCGGTCCGCGACGGCTTCGACTACGCGGCAGCAGTGAAGCAGGGCTCGCGGCTGACGGTCGCCACCAAGTACGTGGCGATCTCAAGGGAGTTCTTCGCGGCCAAGGGCGTGCACGTCGACCTCATCAAGCTCTACGGCTCGATGGAGCTGGCGCCGCTGACGGGCCTGGCCGATGCCATCGTCGACCTCGTGTCCACCGGCTCCACCCTGCGGGCCAACCATCTGGTCGAGGTGGAGCGGATCATGGACATCAGCTCCCGCCTCGTCGTGAACCAGGCGGCGCTCAAGCTCAAGCAGGCGCCGCTTCGGGCGCTGATCGACGCCTTTGCCGGGGCGGTCGGGAAGGATTGAGTCCATGACGCTCCAGGCACTGCCCTTGCGCCTCTCGACCGCCTCGGCCGACTTCGAAGCCCGGTTCCGCGAGCGCCTGCACTGGGCCGCCGACACCGATGCCGCCATCGAAAAGAGCGTCGGCGACATCCTGGCCGACGTCCAGCGCCGCGGCGATGCGGCGGTCATCGAGTACACGGCCCGCTGGGACCGCCTGCCTGCCGGGTCCATGCGCGACCTTGAGCTTTCGCAGGCTGAACTGCGGGCCGCCCTGGAGGGCCTGCCGGCCGCCCAGCGGTCAGCGCTGGAGGCGGCGGCTGCGCGTGTGCGCAGCTACCATGAGGCGCAAAAGCGCGCCTGCGGCGAAAGCTGGAGCTATCGCGACGCCGATGGCACCCTGCTGGGCCAGAAGGTGACGGCGCTGGACCGCGTCGGCATCTATGTGCCGGGCGGCAAGGCCGCCTATCCCTCCAGCGTGCTCATGAACGCCATTCCGGCCCATGTGGCGGGCGTGGGCGAGATCATCATGGTCGTGCCGACCCCGGGGGGCGAGAAGAATCCTCTCGTTCTCGCGGCAGCCTGCGTGGCGGGCGTCACCCGGGCCTTCACGATCGGCGGCGCCCAGGCCGTGGCCGCGCTGGCCTGGGGCACGGCCACCATCCCGAAGGTGGACAAGATCACCGGGCCGGGCAATGCCTATGTGGCCAGCGCCAAGCGGCGGGTCTTCGGCCAGGTCGGGATCGACATGATCGCCGGACCGAGCGAGATTCTCGTGCTGGCCGACGGCACCACACCGGCCGACTGGGTCGCCATGGATCTGTTCAGCCAGGCCGAGCACGACGAACTGGCACAGAGCATCCTGCTGTGTCCCGACGCCGCGTACATCGATCGGGTGCAGGCTGAAATCGACCGGCTGCTGCCCACCATGCCGCGTGCCGACATCATTGCGAAGTCCCTGACCGGACGTGGCGCACTGATTCACACCCGCAGCATGGAGGAGGCCTGCGAGATCAGCAACCGCATCGCGCCTGAACACCTGGAAGTGTCGAGCAACGAGCCGCATCGCTGGGAGCCGCGCCTGCGGCATGCCGGTGCGATCTTCCTCGGGGCCTACACCAGCGAGAGCCTGGGTGACTACTGCGCCGGGCCGAACCACGTGCTGCCCACCTCCGGCACCGCGCGCTTTTCGTCGCCGCTCGGGGTGTACGACTTCCAGAAGCGAAGCAGCCTCATCGAAGTCAGCGAGGCCGGCGCCCAGGGGCTCGGTCGGATCGCGGCGGAACTGGCCTACGGTGAGGGGCTGCAGGCCCACGCCCAGGCTGCGGAAATGCGGCTGCGCAAGCCCTAGGGTTCAGGCCATGCAGTACCGCACGCTCGCAGGTGGATGTTTCGCCGCAAGCGTGCGGACGATCCTGGCGGCTGCGGCGCTGGTGATCGGTGGTTGCGGGGGAGGCGGCGGGGGCGTATCAGACCCCGCGCCAGAGCCGCGCTCCGGGCCGCAGGCGGCATCCGGCACGACACTGCCTGACGTACGTGTGTGCGCTGACCTCAATGCCGATGGACTGTGCCAACCTGCCGAACAGGCCACGGCCTCGGCGCTGGCGGACGCCACGGGCCGCTACCTGGTGCGCTGGAGCGGGCCGGCCACTGCGCCCTTGCTCGCCCTGCTGACGGTTCCGGGCCCCGATGGCGCACCCGCATCGTCCTCACGTCCTCTGGCGTGCTTCGACGCCAACGCCAACCGGGCGTGCGACGCGGGCGAGGCGGCGACCTACTCGCATGAGAGCGGGCTGTACAGGCTCGCGGTGCCCGTGTCGCAGGTCGGCGCGCCCATCCTGTTCCCGGCCCTGCCCACCTTTGTTGCGGGGACGGCGCCTCGTGTCGTCACCGGAAACCGGCATCTCACGATCTACTGGGATGCGATGGCCGGCGCGACGGACTATGAAGTCTGGTGGCAGGAGGTGGGGACCGACGCCGTCCGCCTCTCGCGGGGTGACATCGCTGCGGCGGCCGGGCGGGTCCACACCATCACTTCGCTTGATGCTTCCCGGCGCTACAGGGTCTGGGTCAAGGGGCGGCTTGCAGGCGGCACTCGCCAGTTGACGGCGGGTGCGGTGGCTTCGCCGGTCCCGACGGCGGGCACCGGTGCGAGCGAGAACCCGGCGTTCGTGCCGTCCGCGATCGACCTGCCGGTGCTCGACATCCAGACCGACGGTGCGGCTGCGGTCGTCTCGCGCGACGACTACCTGGGTGCGGCCTTCTCGCTGTATGCCGATTCGGCGGCGCGCCAGGCTTCGTCAGCGATGCTGTCGGGCCGGCTCGATATCCGGGGGCGGGGCAACTCCACCTGGACCGAATTCCCCAAGAAGCCCTACCGCATCCGGCTCGATGCGTCCGCATCGGTGCTCGGCATGCCCGCCAGCCGGCATTGGGTGCTGCTGGCCAATCATGGCGACCGCAGCCTGCTGCGCAATGAAACGGTCTTCGAGGCAAGCCGGCGCGCCGGCCTGGCGTGGACGCCGCGTGGGCGCTTCGTCGAGGTCTTCATGAACGGCAGTTACCTTGGCAACTACCAGCTTGCCGAACACATCCGCGTCGCGGCCAGCCGGGTCGCCCTGGCGACGCTCGGAGGGGCGGACGATGCCGCGCCAGCGGTGACGGGCGGCTACCTGCTGGAGCTCGACTGGCGCAGCGAGGAAACCGATTTCACCACCGCCTCCTGTCGGCTGGCCCTGCGTCTGGACACGCCCGAATCGCCGACGGCGGCGCAAGGCGCCTACATCCGCAGCTACCTCGACGGTCTCGAGTCGGCGCTCCTGGGTGCCGGCTTTGCCGACCCGGCCACCGGCTACGCGGCCTGGCTCGACGTGGACGCGTTCGTGGACTGGTACATCGTCAATGAACTGGCCGTCAATGCGGATGCGTTCCGGGGCAGCACCTGGCTCTCCAAGGACCGCAACGCCAGACTGTCGATCGGGCCGGTCTGGGACTACGACCTCGCCATGGGCAACAACCCCATCATGTATGCCGATGACCCCGGCGATCCGACGCGTCCGAGCCGCCTCGGCCAGACCTGCTGGTACCAGCGGCTGCTGCAGGACCCTGCGTTCGTCGCGAGGGTCCGGGCCCGCTGGCAGGCCTTGCGCAGTTCGTTGATGGGGCTGCCTTCCTGGCTCGACGGCCAGGCCGGCCTGCTGGCGTCGAGCCAGGCCAACAACTTCGCGCGCTGGCCGGTGCTGGACAAGCCGGGGTGGCCGAGCCTCGTCGTCACGGGCAGCCACGCGGGAGAAGTGGAATACCTGCGCTGGTGGCTGCAGCGGCGGCTCACGTGGCTGGACAGCCAGTGGGGAGCCGGCCCCTGAGCCGAAAGGCGGTGGATGGCCGGTTCGGCCCGCTGCGTGCCGCTGCGGGCTTCGTGGCACGCCAAGCCAGCCGGTTCGCGAATTGCGGGACAATCAGGGCATGACCGCCGTCGCCTCAGTGTCTCCCGCCTCGCCTGCCACCGCTCCCGATCTGGTTCAACGATTCATCCGGCAGGACATTCAGTCCATTGCCGGCTATGCGATCCAGGACGCCACCGGCATGGTGAAGCTGGACGCGATGGAAAATCCCTACCGCCTGTCTGTCGAACTGCAAGCGGAACTGGGGCGCCGGCTCGGCGCCGTCGCCATCAACCGTTACCCGACGACCTGCGTGGCAGACGTCCGCCAGGCCATCGCACGGTATGCCGGCATGCCCGAAGGGTGCGACATCCTGCTGGGCAACGGTTCGGACGAACTGATCACGATGCTGAGCATGGTGCTGGCCCTGCCTGGCGCCACGGTGATGGCGCCGATGCCGAGCTTCGTGTTCTACGAGATGGCGGCGCGCCAGCAGGGCCTGAACTTCGTGGGCGTGCCCATGACGCCGCAGTTCCAACTGGACATGCCGGCCATGCTGGAGGCGATCCGTGCCCATCAGCCGGCTTTGATCTACCTGGCCTATCCGAACAATCCCACAGCCAACCTGCTGGACGATGCCGACGTCCTGGCCGTCATCGACGCAGCGCCCGGCCTGGTGGTGATCGACGAGGCCTACCAGCCCTTTTCTAGCCGCAGCTTCATCGGCCGCCTCACGCAGCACCCCAACGTGCTGCTGATGCGCACGCTCTCCAAGTTCGGCCTGGCGGGTGTGCGCATGGGCTACCTGATCGGTCCCAGGGCCCTGGTCGCCGAGATCGACAAGGTTCGCCCGCCGTACAACATCAGTGCGCTCAATGCCGAAGCCACCCTGTTTGCCATCGATCACGCGCAGGTGTTCGCGGCCCAGGCGGCGGAACTGCGCGAGCAGCGCGCCTGGCTGATGCAGGCCATGGGCGCCCTGGACGGCGTGACGATCTTCCCCTCCGAGGCCAACATGATCCTGGTGCGGGTGCCCGACGCGCAAAAGGCCTTCGAAGGCATGAAGGCACGCAGGGTCCTGGTCAAAAACGTTTCTAAAATGCATCCCTTGCTGGCCAACTGCCTGCGCCTGACGGTCGGTACACCCGACGAAAACAGGCTCATGCTGGCTGCTCTCCAGGCCTCCCTATGACCACACCCCGCATCGCCGAAGTCAGCCGCAACACCGCCGAGACGCAGATTCGCGTGCGCGTCAATCTGGACGGCACGGGGGCTGCACGCCTTTCCACCGGCATCGGTTTCTTCGACCACATGCTCGACCAGATCGCGCGGCATGGCCTGATCGACCTGGAGGTCGAGGCGCAGGGTGACCTGCACATCGACGGGCACCATACCGTCGAAGACGTCGGCATCACGATCGGCCAGGCCGTGGCGAAGGCCGTCGGCGACAAGAAGGGCATTCGTCGCTACGGCCACGCCTATGTGCCTCTGGACGAGGCCTTGAGCCGTGTCGTGATCGACTTCTCGGGCCGGCCGGGACTGGTCATGAACGTCCCCTTCAAGAGCGGCATGATCGGCACGTTCGACAGCCAGCTGGCCCACGAGTTCTTTCAGGGCTTCGTGAACCACGCATTCGTCACCCTGCACATCGACAATCTGCGCGGAGAAAACGCGCACCATCAGGCCGAGACGGTCTTCAAGGCGTTCGCCCGGGCCTTGCGTGCCGCCCTGGAACTCGATCCGCGTGCCGCAGGCACGATTCCGTCCACGAAGGGCTCGCTCTGAAAACGGTTGCCGTCGTCGACTACGGAATGGGCAACCTGCGCTCGGTGTCGCAGGCGGTGCAGGCTGCGGCCCAGGGCAGCGGCTTCGAGGTGATCGTCACCTCGCGGCCCGAGGAAGTGCGCGCCGCCGAACGCGTGGTGTTGCCGGGCCAGGGTGCCATGCCGGACTGCATGCGGGAGCTGGCCGAATCCGGCCTGCGCGACTCGGTGCTGGAGGCCGCCGCCGCCAAGCCCCTGTTCGGCGTTTGCGTGGGCATGCAGATGCTGCTGGATCGCAGCAGCGAGGGCCCGACCGACGGACTCGGGCTGTTCGGTGGCGAAGTGGTGCGCTTCGAGCTGGCCGGACGGCTTCAGCCCGATGGCAGCCGCTTCAAGGTGCCGCAGATGGGATGGAACCAGGTGGTGCAGGCGCGGCCCCATGCGCTGTGGTCGGGCATCCCCGACGCGAGCTATTTCTATTTCGTCCACAGCTTCTACGCCCGACCGTCAGATGCACGCCACAGCGTGGGCGAAGCCGACTATGGCGGGCGCTTTACCGCCGCAGTGGCGCGCGATAATATTTTCGCGACCCAGTTTCACCCGGAGAAGAGCGCGGCGCACGGCCTGGCCCTGTACCGCAATTTTCTGCAATGGGCTCCCTGACGCTTCTGCCTCGCCCGACTTTCTTTCGACCATCTGCCGTTGGCACCATGCTTCTCATTCCTGCGATCGACCTGAAAGATGGCCATTGCGTTCGCCTCAAGCAGGGCGACATGGACCAATCCACCGTGTTCAGCGAGGATCCCGCTGCCATGGCGCAGTCCTGGCTCGACAAGGGCGCCCGCAGGCTGCATCTCGTCGATCTCAATGGCGCGTTTGCCGGCAAGCCGCAGAATTTCTCCGCCATCAAGTCGATCCTCCGCGCGGTCGGAGACGACATCCCGGTGCAGCTCGGAGGCGGCATCCGCGATCTGGACACGATCGAAAAATACATCGACGGCGGCCTGCGCTACGTCATCATCGGCACCGCAGCGGTCAAGAACCCCGGCTTTCTCAAGGATGCCTGCACGGCCTTCGGCGGGCACATCATCGTGGGTCTGGACGCCAAGGACGGCAAGGTGGCCACGGACGGCTGGAGCAAGCTGACGGGCCACGAGGTCGTCGATCTGGCGCGCAAGTTCGAGGACTGGGGCGTCGAGTCCATCATCTATACCGACATCGGGCGCGACGGCATGCTGTCGGGCATCAACGTCGAAGCCACCGTCAAGCTGGCGCAGGCCCTGACCATTCCGGTCATCGCATCCGGCGGGCTCGCCGGCATGGCCGACATCGAAAAGCTCTGCGCCGTGGAAGACGAGGGCATCGAGGGCGTGATCTGCGGGCGCGCCATCTACTCCGGCGACCTGGATTTTGCCCAGGCCCAGGCCCGGGCCGACGAACTCGCTGGCTGAGCCGGATCGCCGCCGCCCGTGCTCGCCAAACGCATCATTCCCTGCCTCGACGTCACCGGTGGCCGCGTGGTCAAGGGCGTCAACTTCGTCGAACTGCGCGATGCGGGCGATCCGGTCGAAATCGCCGCACGCTACAACGAGCAGGGCGCAGACGAGCTGACCTTTCTGGACATCACCGCCACCAGCGACGGCCGGGACCTGATCCTGCACATGATCGAGGCCGTGGCGTCCCAGGTGTTCATTCCGCTGACCGTCGGCGGTGGCGTGCGGACCGTGGAAGACGTTCGCAGGCTGCTCAATGCGGGCGCCGACAAGACCAGCTTCAACTCGGCCGCCGTGGCCAATCCCCAGGTGATCCGCGACGCTTCGGCGAAGTACGGCGCCCAGTGCATCGTCGTGGCGATCGACGCCAAGCGCAATGGCCAGGGTGGCTGGGACGTCTACACGCACGGCGGCCGCAAGAACACCGGACTCGACGCCGTGGCCTGGGCGCGCCAGATGGCCGAGGCTGGCGCCGGGGAGATCCTGCTGACCAGCATGGACCGCGATGGCACCAAGTCCGGATTCGATCTGGCGCTCACGCGCGCCGTGACCGACGCGGTGGATGTGCCGGTGATCGCCTCCGGCGGCGTCGGCAATCTGGATCACCTGGCCGATGGCATCCAGCAGGGCGGCGCCGATGCCGTGCTGGCCGCCAGCATCTTCCACTACGGCGAGTACACCGTTGGGCAGGCCAAGGCGCGGATGCGCGAGCGCGGAATTCCCGTACGCCTCTGAGGCCCGGGTTATGGCCGACAATACGCAGCATGAGTTGGCTTGATGAGTTGAAATGGGACCGGGACGGCCTGATTCCGGTGATCGCGCAGGAGGTCGGCAGCAACGACGTGCTGATGTTCGCGTGGATGAATCGCGAGGCCCTGCAGAAGACTGCGGAACTCGGCCGGGCCGTCTACTACAGCCGCTCGCGCGGCAAGCTGTGGTTCAAGGGCGAGGAGTCGGGCCACGTGCAGCAGGTGCACGAGATCCGCATGGACTGCGACAACGACGTCCTGCTGCTCAAGGTCACCCAGCTCGGCCACGAGCCCGGCATCGCCTGCCATACCGGCCGTCACAGCTGCTTCTTCCAGCTCTATCGCGACGGCCGGACCGGCGGGCCGGCGGACGGCGGCTGGCAGGTGACGGAGCCGGTCCTCAAGGATCCCGGCTCCATCTACAACTAGGACTTGCATGCCCTCCGAAGACTCTCTCGAGCGCCTTGCCGACGTCATTGAAAGCCGCCGCCCCGACCGAGGAGGTGATCCGGCTGCCAGCTACATCGCCCGCCTTCTGTCCAAGGGGCCGGATGCCTTTCTGAAGAAGATCGGCGAAGAAGCGACCGAAGTGGTCATGGCGGCCAAGGACGCCGACCATGGCGGCGACCGGCGCAAGATCGTGAACGAGGTGGCCGACCTGTGGTTTCACACCATGGTGGCGTTGGCCCATTTCGGCCTGCGGCCGGCCGACGTCCTGGCCGAACTGGCACGCCGCGAAGGCACGAGCGGCATCGAGGAAAAGGCGCTGCGCAAGGCGCAGCAACGCGAAGGAAGTGGTGAATGAGCGAAACCGACTATCAGGCCTTCGAGGCGCCCAAGACCGCGAATGACCGCACGGTCATGCATGTGCTCTACGGGCTGCACACCATCGCCTGGGCGAGCATGGGCACGCTGGCCGTCATTGCCCTGATCGTGAACTACATCAAGCGGGCCGACGAGGCCGACGTGCTGTACCTGAGCCACCACAACTACATGATTTCCACCTTCTGGTGGACCATTCTGTGGCTGGTGGTGACCTCGCCCCTGTGGCTGCTGTTCCTCTTCCCGGGGGCGGTCGCCTGGGGCATCGTCGGCCTGTGGTACCTGTACCGCTGCATCCGCGGCTGGCTGCGTTTCAACGACAATCGGCCGGCCTGACCCGCCAGGCATCCGCTTCATCCCATCCGACGCATGACGACCGATCCCTCCTGCATTTTCTGCAAGATCGTCGAAGGCAAGATTCCTTCGCGCAAGGTCTACGAAGACGAAGACATTCTTGCATTCCACGACATCAATCCCTGGGCGCCTGTCCATTTCCTGGTCATTCCCAAGCAGCACATTCCTTCCATGGCCCAGGTCGACACGGGCCATGCCGCGCTGATGGGCAAGATGATGACCCTGATTCCCACCCTGGCCGCGCAGGAAGGCTGCGAGCCCTATCCCGAGGGGGGATTCCGGGTGATCATCAACACGGGCGCGCAAGGCCATCAGGAGGTGCATCACCTGCACATCCACGTGATCGGCGGCCCGCGACCTTGGGCAAAGGGATGAGGGCTGGCGGGGTTATCCGCTTTTCATGGGGTGTTTGACGCCCTGACACTAAAATCGGCTTCAGACTCGGTCGCGGGATTGCCGGACCTGTTTCTCGCCGGCGCCGCCACCGTTTACACCAGGAGATTTTTCATGGGTTCCTTTTCAATCTGGCACTGGCTCATCGTGCTGCTGATCGTCGTGATGGTCTTCGGCACCAAGAAGCTCAAGAACATCGGCTCGGACCTGGGCGGCGCCGTCAAGGGGTTCAAGGATGGCATGAAGGACGGCACCGCTTCGGCGGACGACAAGCCGGCGGTGACGCCGGCTCCGGCTCAGGTCAACAACGCCGCAGCCGACAAGGCCACCATCGACGTGGAAGCGCGCCAGAAGAGCTGAGCGGTTCGTGATCGACATCGGCATCACCAAGATCGCGCTGATCGGCGCGGTGGCTCTGGTCGTCATCGGCCCGGAGAAGCTGCCGCGCGTGGCGCGCACGGTGGGCACCTTGCTCGGCAAGGCGCAGCGCTACGTTGCCGACGTGAAGGCCGAAGTCAACCGATCCATGGAGCTCGATGAGCTTCGCAAGATGAAGGAAACGGTCGAGACGGCAGCCCGCGACGTCGAGAGCTCCATCCAGACCAGTGCGAGCGACTTCGAGAAGCAGTGGGCCGAAACCACCGGCGAGGCTTCAACGCCCCTGGTGGAGCCGCCGCCGGCTTACCCGGAATACAAGCATCCGCGCAAGAACTGGCGGCTCAAGCAGGGGGCCACGCCCCAGTGGTACAAGGCGCGTGCCGGGGTCCGCACCAAGGCGCTGTCAGGCGCCGCGCGGGTGGCCCGTTTCCGTCCGCACAAGTTCAATTGATGTCCGACGCCCCCAAATCCCCGGAAGACGAACTCGCCGGCACGGAGCAGCCCTTCGTGGCCCACCTGGTGGAGCTGCGCGACCGCATGATCAAGGCCGTGCTGGCCATCGGTGTCGTGGCGCTGGTGCTGGGCGTGATCTGGCCCGGGCCTGCGGCCCTCTATGACTTTCTTGCCGCGCCGCTGATTGCGACGCTTCCCAAGGGCGCCACCCTGATCGCCACCAATGTGGTCTCGCCCTTCGTGGTGCCGATCAAGATTCTTTTCATGACCTCGTTCCTGGTGGCGCTGCCGGTGGTGCTCTACCAGCTGTGGGCCTTCGTGGCGCCCGGCCTCTACTCGCACGAAAAGCGGCTGGTGCTGCCGCTCGTGATCTCGAGCACGCTGCTGTTTTTCATCGGCGTCGGCTTCTGCTACTACTTCGTCTTTGGCAAGGTGTTTGCCTTCATCCAGAGCTTTGCGCCCAAGTCGATCACTGCCGCGCCGGATATCGAGGAGTACCTGAGCTTCGTGCTCGGCATGTTCCTGGCGTTCGGGCTGGCGTTCGAGGTGCCGGTGGCCGTCGTGCTGCTGGTGCGCATGGGCGTCGTCACCACGGCGCAGCTGCGGGAGTACCGCGGCTATTTCTGGGTCTGTGCAGCGGTGGCGACGGCCCTGGTCACGCCGCCCGATGCCGGCTCGATGCTGATCCTGCTGGCGGTCGTCGGCGGCCTGTACGAGGTGGGCATCCTCTGCGCCCAGGCATTCGTCAAGGCCACCACGGCGCCGGACGGCGAAACCGCCGGCTCCTGACGTTCCTTGCCGTCAGCGCCGCACCCGGTTCGGCCGGGGCCGGACGCCCGGCGTGACATCGACTTCCACCCGGGCATCGCGGCGCAGCAGCCCGAAGCGCGCCGGCGCGCCGGGCTTGAGAGCCGCGACAGCCGAAAGCAGCTCGGCGACATTGCCAACGGGCTTGTCCAGCACCTTGACGATCACGTCCCCGGGCTTGATTCCGGCCTGGGCGGCCGGACCGTTCTGCAGCACGCCGGTGATGATGACGCCTTCGGTGGTCTTCACGCCGAAGGTCTCCGCCAGCTCGGGTGACAGTTCGGCCGGCTCGACGCCGATCCAGCCGCGCGTGACCTGTCCATCCTTCACGATGCCTTCCAGCACCAGGCGCGCCGTCGACACCGGGATGGCGAAGCCGATTCCCATGCTGCCGCCCGAGCGCGAGTAGATGGCGGTATTGATCCCCAGCAGATTGCCGTTGGTGTCCACCAGGGCACCGCCGGAGTTGCCGGGATTGATGGCCGCGTCGGTCTGGATGAAGTTTTCGAAGGTGTTGATGCCCAGCTGGTTGCGGCCGAGCGCGCTGACGATCCCGCTCGTGACCGTCTGGCCGACGCCGAACGGGTTGCCGATGGCCAGGACCTGGTCGCCCACCTGCAGCGCGTCGGAGTTGCCCAGGACGATCACGGGGAGGCGGTCGAGTTCGATCTTCAGGATGGCCAGGTCGGTGTCCGGATCGGTGCCGATGACCTTGGCCCGCGCGCGGCGGCTGTCGTTGAGAATGACCTCGATGTCGTCGGCGCCTTCGACCACGTGGTTGTTCGTGAGGATGTAGCCGCTGCTGCTCACGATCACCCCGCTGCCCAGGCCTGTCTGGGCCTGCTGGCCCTGATCGCCAAAGAAGAACCGGAACCACGGATCCTCGCTCTGGGGATTGCGCGAAGCGGCCTTGCTCGTGCTGACGCTGACCACGGCGGCCGACGCCTTCTGCGCCGCAGCCCGGAAGCTGCCCGCCGGCGGCGCCGATCCGGCGGGGGCCTGGACCAGCGGGACCGTGTCGATGACGCCGCCGGGCGAGCGCTTGCCCAGCCACTGGGGCTGCAGCGTGGCCACCACGAAATAAGCCGCCAGCACGACGGTGACAGCCTGGGAGAAGATCAGCCAATAGCGACGCATGATGTGGAGGAGGCCCGGCGAAGAGGAGAACAGCCTCCAGTGTAGATGCGGCGGCCGTGCGGCGCGCCGCACGAATTGGTCGACAATCGGTTTCTTTCGACTCCGGATCGTCCGCATGGCCAGCCAGCAGCAACTTCAGCAGGTGTTTGACGAGCTCCTGCAACCCGCCCGTTTCAAGGACTACGGACCGAACGGCCTGCAGGTCGAGGGGCGGCAGGAGATCCGCAAGATCGTCTCGGGCGTCACGGCCAGCCGGGCCCTGATCGAAGCGGCCATCGCCGCGCAGGCCGATGCCATCGTGGTGCACCATGGTCTGTTCTGGCGCGGCCAGGATGGCCGGATCACCGGGTGGATGAAGCACCGGCTGGCGCCCCTGCTGGCCCATGACATCAACCTGTTCGCGTTCCATCTTCCGCTCGATGCGCATCCGACGCTCGGCAACAATGCCCAGCTTGGATTGCGGCTCGGCCTGCGGGCCGAGGGACGCTTCGGCGAACAGGATCTGGGTTTCATCGGCGGGCGTGCGGACGGCAGCAGTTTTGCCGACTCGCAGACGCTGGCCGGGCATGTGTCGGCGGCGCTGGCCCGCCCGGCCGTACTGGTTCCGGGCGATGGGCGCGCCATCCGGCGGGTGGCCTGGTGTACCGGGGGCGCCCAGGGGTACTTCGAGGCGGCCATCGCGGCGGGCGCTGACGCGTTCCTTACCGGTGAGATTTCGGAGCCTCAAGCGCACTATGCGCGGGAAACCGGCGTCGCTTTCCTGGCGTGCGGGCATCACGCCACCGAGCGGTACGGCGCGCAGGCCGTCGGGGCGCATGCCGCGCAGATGCTCGGACTGGCCCATGAGTTCATCGACATCGACAATCCGGCCTGACCATGGCGCTGCGACCCTTGGCCCTCACCCCCTTGGCGCTCAGACCCCTGGCCCTCACCATGGGCGACCCGGCCGGCATCGGGCCCGAGATCATCGCCAGGCTGTATCGCGAGCAGCCGGAGCTCTTGCGCGACACGGTGGTGATCGGGGATGTATCGGCGATCCGCCGGGCGACCCGGTCGATGGCGGGTGACGGAAAGCCGTCGGTGCCGGTGGCCGAAGTGGCGCGGCTTGAGGAGCAGCCCGGCGTTCCGCCCGGCTGCATCCCGGTCCTGCAGGCCATGGAGGCGGGTCCGCTGCCGCCCATCGGTGTCGTCAGCGCATCCGCAGGCGCCATGGCGGCCGCCAGCGTGGAGTGGGCGGCTCGCGCTGCGCTGCGCGGGGAAGTGGCGGCGGTGGTCACGGCGCCCCTGCACAAGGAAGCGCTGGCCGCAGCGGGCGTTTCGTACCCGGGGCATACCGAGCTGCTCCAGGCTCTGGCGGCGGCGCATCGGGGGCTGCCGGTCGAGCAGATGCCCGTGCGCATGATGCTGGCGAACGACGAGTTGCGGACCGTGCTGGTCAGCATTCATCTGTCGCTGCGCGAAGCGATCGAATCCGTGACTTTTGACAGGGTCCTGCAGACGGTGCACATCACCCATCGGGCCTTGACCGCAGTGCTGGGGCGGGCGCCGCGCATCGCAGTGGCGGGCCTGAATCCCCATGCCGGCGAGGGGGGGCTGTTCGGACGCGAGGAGGCCGAGATCATCGCGCCTGCGGTCGCCGCAGCCCGCGCGTCGGGCGTGGATGCGCTCGGACCTTATGCGCCCGACACGGTCTTCATGCGGGCGAGGGCGGTCCCCGGGCGCGAGGCGGAGTTCGACGTGGTCGTCGCGATGTATCACGACCAGGGTTTGATTCCCGTCAAATACCTTGGTGTCGAACAGGGTGTGAACGTGACGCTCGGGCTGCCGTTCGTGCGCACCAGCCCCGACCATGGCACGGCATTCGACATCGCTGGCCAGGGCAGGGCCGATGCGTCCAGCCTGGCCGCAGCCATCAGGATGGCGCGGCAGCTGGCGGCTGGCGCGGCTACTTCCTGAGGCTGTCGCGGATCTCCCGCAGCAGCTGGATGTCTTCCGGCGGGGCGGCCGGTGCGGCGGGCGCAGGCGGGGCCTCCCGCTTGAGCTTGTTGATCTGCCGCACCATCATGAAGATGATGAAGGCCAGAATGACGAAGTTGACCGCCACGGTGATGAAGTTGCCGTACGCCAGCACGGGCACGCCGGCCTTTCGCAAGGCATCGACCGTCATGGCCGTGCCCGGCGGAACGCTGCCCAGGACCACGAACAGGCTGGAGAAGTCGAGTTTTCCGAACACCATGCCGACGATCGGCATGATCAGGTCGGCCACGACGGAGTCGACGATCTTGCCAAAGGCCGCCCCGATGATCACGCCGACCGCCAGGTCGATGACATTGCCCTTGACGGCGAACTCCTTGAACTCTTTCATCATGCCCATGTGGCCTGCTCCTCGTTGTTGAAGTCTGCAGTATCGACCGGTGCCATCGGCTGTCAAGGGCCGCCCCGCCGCGTTGAATTTGCCTCGGGGCGTCAGCTACAATCACGGGTTGACCCTAACAAGCGACGTTCCAGTTGAGGATCCCCATGAGTGACACCCCAGTCGACACCAGCAAACGGACGTGGTTGATCGCGTCCACCTGCGCTGGTGCTGTGGGCGGCGTAGCCACCGCCGTACCCTTCGTCAGCAGCTTCCAGCCGTCCGAACGCGCTCGCGCGGCCGGGGCGTCGGTGGAGGTGGACATCAGCGCCATCAAGCCGGGTGAGAAGGTCACTGTGGAATGGCGCGGCAAGCCGGTCTGGATCATTCGCCGCACCCCGGAGCAGCTTGCGACGCTGCCCAAGAACGACGACCTGCTGGCGGACCCCAAGTCCGAACGCAAGCGCGGCGAACTCACCCCCCCCTATGCCGCCAACGAGAACCGCTCGATCAAGCCGGAAATCTTCGTGGCGGTCGGCATCTGCACCCACCTGGGCTGCTCGCCTTCCGACAAGTTCGTGCCCGGACCTCAGCCTTCGCTGCCGGACTCGTGGAATGGTGGCTTCCTCTGCGCCTGCCACGGCTCGACCTTCGACCTCGCCGGCCGCGTCTTCAAGAACAAGCCGGCGCCGGACAACCTCGAAGTGCCGCCGCACATGTACCTGTCCGACAACCGCCTGCTGATTGGCGAAGACAAGAAGGCCTGAGGACGACGAACATGGCTGAATTCAAGGAAATCTCCCCCAACGCCAGCTACGGCGAGAAGCTCATGAACTGGGTCGACAACCGGTTCCCGGCCAGCAAGCTCTACAAGGAGCACATGAGCGAGTACTACGCACCGAAGAACTTCAACTTCTGGTACGTCTTTGGTTCTCTCGCGCTGTTGGTGCTCGTCATCCAGATCGTCACCGGCATCTTCCTGGTGATGCATTACAAGCCGGATGCGGCCGTGGCCTTCGCCTCCGTCGAATACATCATGCGCGATGTGCCGTGGGGCTGGCTGATCCGCTACATGCACTCCACGGGCGCCTCGGCCTTCTTCATCGTGGTCTATCTGCACATGTTCCGCGGCCTTCTGTACGGCAGCTACCGCAAGCCGCGGGAGCTGGTCTGGATCTTCGGCTGCGCGATCTTCCTGTGCCTGATGGCTGAAGCCTTCATGGGCTATCTGCTGCCCTGGGGCCAGATGAGCTACTGGGGCGCCCAGGTGATCGTGAACCTGTTCTCCGCGATTCCCCTGATCGGCCCTGATCTGGCCCTGCTGATCCGCGGCGACTATGTGGTGAGCGACGCCACGCTGAACCGCTTCTTCAGCTTCCACGTTATCGCCGTGCCGCTGGTCCTGCTCGGCCTCGTCGCTGCGCACATCATCGCGCTGCATGAAGTGGGCTCCAACAATCCTGACGGCGTCGAGATCAAGGCCAACAAGGACGCCAACGGCATTCCTCTCGACGGGGTGCCTTTCCATCCCTACTACACCGTGCATGACATCTTCGCCGTGTCGGTGTTCCTGATGGCGTTCACCGCGATCATCTTCTTCGCGCCCGAGTTCGGTGGCTATTTCCTGGAGTACAACAACTTCATCCCGGCCGACCCGCTCAAGACGCCGCTTCACATTGCCCCGGTCTGGTACTTCACGCCGTTCTACTCGATGCTGCGCGCCATCACGAGCGAGATGATGTACGTGCTGGTGCTGTGCGTCGTCGGCGCCGCAGGGTTCAGCGTCTGGAAGTTCCGCATGCCCGCGCTGTTCAAGGGCGTGATCGTCGGGGCAGCCGCTGTGGTGGCGGTCCTGATGCTCAGCATCGACGCCAAGTTCTGGGGCGTCGTGGTAATGGGCGCTGCCGTCATCATCCTGTTCTTCCTGCCCTGGCTCGACCACAGCCCGGTCAAGTCGATCCGTTACCGCCCCGACTGGCACAAGTACGTCTACGGCGTCTTCGTCGTCAACTTCGTGGTTCTGGCCTACCTGGGTGTCCAGCCGCCGTCGCCGGTGGGTGAGCGCGTCTCCCAGGTCGGGACCCTGTTCTATTTCGGATTTTTCCTGCTGATGCCGTGGTGGAGCCGCCTGGGTGAACCCAAAGCCGTTCCGGATCGCGTGACGTTCGCTGCGCACTAAGCTGGAGCAACAACAATGAAAACACGCATCGCCAGCCTCATTGCAGCAGCCAGCCTCGTTCTCGGCTTCGCGGGCGCCGCCCACGCTGCCGGCGCCGACACCATCGCCTGGGACAAGGCGCCCGGCAAGACGACCGATCTTGCTTCCGTCCAGAACGGGGCCAAGCTGTTCGTCAACTACTGCCTGAACTGCCACTCTGCCGCTTTCATGCGCTACAACCGCCTGAAAGACATCGGACTGACCGAGCAGCAGATCAAGGACAACATGCTGTTCACCACCGAAAAGGTCGGTGACACCATGAAGGCCGCCATCGACCCGAAGCAGGCCAGCGAATGGTTCGGCGCCAATCCGCCCGATCTGACGCTGGTGGCGCGTTCGCGCTCGGCTGCGGGCAAGGGCACGGGCGCCGACTATCTCTATACCTATCTGCGCACCTACTACCGCGACGAGACCAAGCCGACGGGCTGGAACAACCTGGCCTTCCCCAACGTGGGTATGCCCCATGTCCTGTGGGAACTGCAAGGCGAGCGCGAGCCCCTGTTCGATGAGCGCGAAGAGCATGGCCACAAGGTCAAGATCTTCACCGGCTGGAAACAGGTCAAGCCCGGCGCCATGACGCCCGTGCAGTACGACCAGGCCGTCGGCGATATCGTGAACTTCATGCAGTGGATGAGTGAGCCCGCTCAGAACACCCGTGTCCGCGTGGGTGCCTGGGTTCTGCTGTTCCTGGTGGCATTCACCGCAATCGCCTGGCGCCTGAACGCCTCGTTCTGGAAAGACGTCAAGTAAGGACGTTGCCTGTCGCGTGCCTCGCGCACACGGTTTCAGAGTGGGTCGCGTGATGCGCGCCCACTCTTTTGATTTTTAGGAGCTTCCACCATGATGGTGCTGTATTCAGGAACCACTTGCCCGTTTTCCCATCGCTGCCGCTTCGTGCTGTTCGAGAAGGGCATGGACTTCGAGATCCGCGACGTCGACCTGTACAACAAGCCCGAAGACATCAATGTGATGAATCCCTATGGGCAGGTGCCGATCCTGGTGGAGCGCGACCTGATCCTGTACGAGTCGAACATCATCAATGAGTACATCGACGAGCGCTTCCCTCATCCGCAGCTCATGCCCGGCGACCCGGTCGACCGTGCTCGTGTGCGCCTGTTCCTGCTGAACTTCGAGAAGGAACTCTTCACGAACGTGACGACGCTCGAATCCCGCGCCGCCAAGAGCAACGAGAAGGCGCTGGAAAAGGCGCGCGCCCACATCCGTGACCGGCTGACCCAGCTGGCACCGGTGTTCCTAAAGAACAAGTACATGCTCGGCGAGAACTTCTCGATGCTCGACGTCGCGATCGCGCCGCTGCTGTGGCGCCTCGACTACTACGGCATCGAGCTGAGCAAGAACGCGGCGCCGCTGCTGAAGTACGCCGAGCGGATCTTCTCCCGCCCGGCCTACATCGAAGCGCTGACCCCGTCCGAAAAGGTCATGCGCAAGTAAGACGGCGGTCATGATGAACGCTCTGGAGTCCACCTCCACGCGTCCGTATCTGATCCGGGCGCTGTACGACTGGTGCACCGACAACGGCTTCACGCCCTATGTGGCCGTTCTGGTGGACGAGACCGTCCAGGTGCCGCGCGAGTACGTCAAGAACGGCGAGATCGTCCTGAACATCAGCTTCGATGCCACCAGTTCGCTCAAGCTCGGCAATGAATTCATCGAGTTCCGGGCGCGCTTTGCGGGCACGGCTCGCGAGATCATGGTCCCGGTCAATCGGGTGATTGCCATCTACGCGCGAGAAAACGGGCAAGGCATGGCGTTCCCGGTGCCGGTTCCGCCGGCATCCGGGGAGGAAGCGCCCAAGCTGCCGGCAGCACTGACCAGCGTTCCTGAAAGCAGCAAGGCGCCCGAGGCGGACCTCAAGGTGGTCCAGCTCGCGCCGGCGGATTCTGGCACGGCCGGCGATCCCGAGCCCCCGCGTCCGCCGCCTGCCGGGGGTGCACGGCCGTCCCTCAAGCGCATCAAATAGCATCAGTTCAGCGTGGCCCGCACGCACCGCTAGAATTCCAGAAGACGCCGATTTAGCTCAGTTGGTAGAGCAACCGCCTTGTAAGCGGTAGGTCATCAGTTCGAATCCGATAATCGGCACCAGATTCCGGTCAGTTTGCAAGCGAGTTGATGGCCTAGTACTTGCTGGCTATTTGAACCTTCAGCCGGATTGAGTTAACCTCCCACCCCCGGCCACGCAAATGGCTCTGAAGCGAGGGCAGAAGCTGCCTGAGTTTCGCCGCTGCAGCGTTGCCCTGCACCAGCAGGCACCAGTCCCCGCCCTCGATGGGCCCGGCCTGGACGGCAGACCTGAGTTGGGCCGGGATGAGCATTTCCACAGCCTTGAGGCGGTCGCTCGATTCGCGCGCCAGCTCCGTGAGGCGTGCCAATGTGGGGGAGTGCTCTGCCGCTTCCTGTACGGTGAAGGGGCGTAGTCGCCGGTCCATGGGGCCTCTGGGCTTGTGTTCGTTGAGGGGTATCGAATTGCATTTGATTATCACGGATGCCTGGCTGGCCAGGAGCAGGGCGATACACCTGAGCGGCACCAAGCTGGTTCTGGCCGGCCTTTCCCTGTCGCTGGGACTCATGCTCGTTGCTGCGGGCCTTTACCACTGGGTCTTCCTCAAAGGCGCCCGCGAAGGCTGGCCCGTGATCGGAACCCTGGTCCGCCTGATGGTCAAGGACGAGTTCGAGCAGCGCGACCGGTTCATGCGCGAGAACCTCGACGCCATGGCCAGGAAGCTGGGCGAAATGCAGGCCAAGCTTGTCCAGCTCGAGTCCCTCGGAGAGCGGGTGTCAGGCCTGGCAGGCGTGGCGCCCACCGAGATCAAGGCGCCTCCCGGGCGCGGTGGCGCGCTGGTATCGGGTCGCCCGCTCACCATGGAAGAGCTTCAGGCGACGCTGGCCGACCTTGACCGCCTCACCGATCAGCGCGCCGACCTGTTCACCGTGGTCGAGTCGCGGCTTTTCGACCAGAAGATCCGCAAGATGATGGTGCCGACCCAGCAGCCGCTCCTGGGCGGCAATCTCGGGTCCTCCTTTGGCTGGCGCATCGACCCCTTTACCGGACGCTCCGCGCTTCACACGGGGCTGGATTTCCAGGCGGAGCCCGGTACGGCCATCCTGGCTGCGGCAGGCGGCATCGTCGTCACGCAGGAATTCCATCCCGCCTACGGCAACATGGTCGAGATCGACCATGGCAATGACCTCATCACCCGCTATGCGCATGCGTCCCGCGTGATGGTCAAGAAGGGTGACCTTATCAAGCGGGGCCAGAAGATTGCCGAGGTCGGGACGACAGGTCGCTCGACCGGTCCGCATCTCCATTTCGAGGTGCTGGTCCAGGGCGTTCCGCAAGACCCTCAGAAATTCCTCACCGCCGGCCAGAACCTGCCATCGCCGCAGGCGGCCCGGGCCCCGCCGCAGGTTGCCACTGCCGCGCCTGCGCCCCCGATGCCGGGGCACAGGTAAAATCGCGGGTTCGTCGGACGCCGGCAATGCGGACGTTGCATTGCGTCCGACCCGCCCTCATATCCCTGACTTGACTGAATAAAAAAGGATGGCGCTGCCCTGCGGGCCCTTTTGGGGCTGCAGGGCGGTCCTGCATTCATGGCCAACAACATCCTGACCAAGATTTTCGGCAGCCGCAATGACCGGCTGCTCAAGCAATACCGCAAGGTCGTCGATCGCATCAATGCGATGGAGCCGCAGTTCGAGAAGCTGAGTGACGATGAGCTGCGCGGCAAGACACAGGCCTTCAAGGACCGCATCGCAGCCGGTGAGTCGCTGGACGCCGTGCTCCCCGAGGCATTTGCCGTCGTTCGAGAAGGCTCCAAGCGCGTGATGAAGATGCGTCACTTCGACGTCCAGCTTCTGGGCGGCATGGCGCTGCACAACGGGAAGATCTCCGAGATGCGCACGGGCGAGGGCAAGACCCTGACCGCGACGCTTCCCGTGTACCTGAACGCGCTCGCAGGCAAGGGCGTCCACGTGGTGACGGTGAACGACTACCTCGCCCATCGCGATGCCACCTGGATGGGGCGCCTCTACAACTTTCTCGGCCTCACGGTGGGCGTTAACCTGCCGAACATGCCGCGTGAAGAAAAGCAGGCCGCCTACAACGCCGACATCACATACGGCACCAACAATGAATTCGGCTTCGACTACCTGCGCGACAACATGGTGTACGAAGTCCGCGACCGCGTGCAGCGCATGCTCAACTACGCGATCGTCGACGAGGTCGACTCGATCCTGATCGACGAGGCGCGCACGCCGCTGATCATCAGCGGGCAGGCCGAGGATCACACAGACCTGTACCTTGCCATGAACAAGGTCGTTCCTCTTTTGCAGCGCCAGGAAGGCGAAGCCGATCCCCGCACCGGTGAAGGCATCATCAAGCCGGGTGATTTCACGCTCGATGAAAAGACCCATCAGGTCTTTCTCACCGAGCAGGGTCACGAGAACGCCGAGCGCATCCTGTTCAATCTCGGCCTCATTCCCGAAGGGGCCACGCTGTACGACCCGGCCAACATCACGCTCATGCATCACCTGTATGCGGCGCTGCGGGCCAACCACCTGTATCACCGCGACCAGCACTATGTCGTGCAGGAAGGCGAGATCGTCATCGTCGACGAGTTCACGGGACGGCTGATGTCGGGTCGCCGCTGGAGCGAAGGCCTGCATCAGGCGGTGGAGGCGAAAGAAGGCGTGGCGATCCAGCCGGAGAACCAGACGCTTGCCTCGATCACGTTCCAGAACTACTTCCGTCTGTACCGCAAGCTCGCCGGCATGACCGGCACGGCGGATACCGAGGCCTACGAGTTCCAGGAGATCTACGGGCTCGAGACCGTGATCATTCCGCCCAACCGGCCCAGCCGCCGCGATGACCAGCTCGACCGCGTCTACAAGACGACGCGCGAGAAGTACGAGGCCGCGATCAAGGACATCCGGGACTGCCACGAACGTGGCCAGCCGGTGCTCGTGGGCACGAGTTCGATCGAGAATTCCGAAATCATCTCCGGCCTGCTCGATCGCGAGAAACTGCCGCATCAGGTGCTCAATGCCAAGCAGCACGCTCGTGAGGCCGACATCGTCGCGCAGGCCGGGCGGCCCAAGATGATCACCATCGCCACGAACATGGCCGGTCGTGGGACCGACATCGTGCTCGGCGGCAATCTTGAAAAGGCCATTGAGGCGCTTGAGCAGGATGCGACGCTCGATGCGGCGAGCCGCCAGAACCAGATCGACCGGCTGCGCGTGCAATGGACCAAGGACCATGAGCTGGTGAAGGCGCAGGGCGGCTTGCGCATCATCGCCACGGAGCGCCACGAGTCCCGCCGCATCGACAACCAGCTGCGCGGCCGCTCTGGCCGCCAGGGTGATCCGGGCTCGTCCCGCTTCTACCTGAGCCTGGACGATCCGCTGATGCGCATCTTCGCGGGCGACCGCGTCAAGGCCATCATGGAGCGCCTGAAGATGCCTGACGGCGAAGCCATCGAGGCGGGCATCGTCACGCGCAGCATCGAAAGCGCCCAACGCAAGGTCGAAGCGCGCAATTTCGACATTCGCAAGCAGCTGCTCGAATACGACGACGTCTCCAATGATCAGCGCAAGGTGATCTACCAGCAGCGCAACGACATCCTCGACGCCTCCGACCTGTCGGCCCAGATTGCGTCCTTGCGGGAAGGCTGCTTCACCGACCTGACGCGCCAGTTCGTGCCGGTCGAGTCGGTGGAGGAGCAGTGGGACATCCCGGGTCTCGAGAAAGTCCTGCATGACGAATGGCAGATCGACCTGTCGCTGCAACAGGAGATCCAGGCGGCCAGCGCCATCACCGACGAGGACATTCTCGAGAAGGTGCTGAAGGCGGCCAACGAGGCGTTCGAGAAAAAGGTCGCGGCCGCCGGCGGCGAGAACTTCACCCAGTTCGAACGCATCGTGCTGCTCCAGAGCATGGACACGCACTGGCGCGACCACCTCAGTGCGCTCGACTACCTGCGGCAGGGCATCCATCTGCGGGGCTATGCGCAGAAGCAGCCCAAGCAGGAATACAAGCGCGAAGCCTTCGAACTGTTCGGCCAGTTGCTCGATTCGGTGAAGAACGAGGTCACGAAAATCCTGATGACCGTGAAGGTCCAGTCGAGCGAGGAAATCGGCCAGGTCGCCAGCGACATGGAATCGCGCGCCGAGAACATCGCCAACGTGACCTACACGGCGCCCACTGCTGACGGCGGCGTGGAGACGCTGGTCGACGAGGACTCCCGCAACAAGCAGCAGGTGCTGCAGGGCTCGACCGTTCCCCGCGTGGGACGCAACGATCCCTGCCCCTGCGGCAGCGGCAAGAAGTACAAGGCCTGCCACGGCAAGCTGGCCTGACGTGCATTGACATGTCCGATGAAGGCGGCCTGGTGCCGCCTTCATTTTTGGTGCGCCAGGCCCGAAGGCGAGCGGCTGCCGATTTCCGGATAATCGCTCTCCAGGTTTTCAGAAAGACACCCCATGCCCGTCAACCTTCTTCCTCCCGCGTCAAGCGACCTTCACCCCGTGGCCGGACTGCAGATCGGCGTTGCCGAGGCCGGCATCCGCAAGGCCCACCGAAAGGACCTCACCGTGGTTCTGATGGACGAAGGCGCCAGCGTGTCGGGGGTGTTCACGCAGAACCGCTTCTGCGCTGCGCCCGTGCAGCTGTGCCGTGACCATCTGCAGCGGGGCATGGGCATCCGCGCGATGGTCATCAACACCGGCAACGCCAATGCCGGAACCGGCGAGGAGGGTCTGGCGCGTGCCCGCGCCACCTGTATCGCGCTGGCGCGGCACCTGAACCTCGCACCCGAACAGATCCTGCCGTTTTCCACCGGCGTGATCATGGAGCCGCTACCGCTCGATCGCATCGAAGCCGGCCTGCCCGCTGCACTGGCCGATGCGAAGCCCGACAACTGGTTGCGCGCCGCCGAGGGCATCATGACGACGGACACCGTTGCCAAGGCCTTCAGCGCGCAGGTGGTGCTGGCCGGCAAGACCGTCACCATCACCGGCATCAGCAAAGGGGCGGGCATGATCCGTCCCAACATGGCGACCATGCTCGGATTCATGGCAACCGATGCCTGTGTCGACCAGGGCGTGATGCAGCAGTTGGCTCTCGAACTCGCCGAGGGCTCCTTCAATCGCGTGACGGTCGACGGAGATACGTCGACCAACGACTCCTTCGTCGTGATTGCCACCAACCGCGCCGGCCATGCACCGATCAAGTCGCTCGATACGGCCGACGGTCAGGCGCTGAAGTCCGCAATGCTTGACGTCGCCCGCAAGCTGGCGCAAGCCATCGTGCGCGACGGCGAAGGGGCAACCAAATTCATCACCGTTCAGGTCGACGGTGGCCGCGATGGCGCCGAATGCCGCAAGGTGGCGTATGCGATCGCGCATTCACCGCTCGTCAAGACCGCCTTCTTCGCGAGCGACCCGAACCTCGGTCGCATCCTCGCTGCCGTTGGATATGCCGGCATCGAAGACCTCGACCAGACACGGATCGATCTGTTCCTTGACGACGTTCATGTGGCGGTTCGCGGCGGACGCAATCCCGCTTACCGGGAAGAGGATGGCCAGCGCGTCATGAAGAAGAGCGAAATCACGGTGCGCGTGGTGCTGGGCCGGGGCGCAGCCTCCGATACGGTCTGGACCTGCGATTTCAGCCATGACTACGTCACGATCAATGCCGACTACCGGTCCTGAGAGGCGCGTGCCACATGAACGAGAAATTCGAACATCTGATCGAGCGTGCACACGCGCTGATCAGCCGCATCGAGGCGGTTCTTCCGCAGCCGCTGGGCGAGCCTGACTGGGCGGCGTCGATCGCCTGGCGCTACCGCAAGCGATCGTCGGGGCATGGCACGCTGGAGCCGGTCCGTCATGTGGGCGCCATGCGTCTGGCCAGCCTGCGCGAGATCGACGGGCAGAAGGAAAAAATCCAGCGCAACACCCTGCAGTTCGTGCAGGGCGCGCCGGCCAACAATGTGCTGCTGACGGGCGCACGTGGCACGGGCAAGTCCTCGCTGATCCGGGCATGCCTCAACGAGTACGCACCGCTGGGCTTGCGTCTGATCGAAGTCGACAAGGCCGACCTGGTGGACCTGCCGGATATCGTCGAGGTGGTGGCTGCGCGCCCCGAAAAGTTCATCGTTTTCTGCGACGACCTGAGTTTCGAGGATGGTGAACCTGGCTACAAGGCGCTCAAGTCAATTTTGGACGGTTCGGTGGCCGCTTCGACGCCCAACGTCCTGATCTACGCCACCAGCAACCGGCGGCACCTCCTGCCGGAGTACATGAAGGAGAACCTGACCTACACCCATACCGACGATGGCGAGGTGCATCCGGGTGAGGTCGTCGAGGAGAAGATCTCGCTCTCCGAGCGCTTCGGCCTGTGGGTGAGCTTCTATCCGTTCAGCCAGGAGGAGTATCTGGTGATCGTGGGCCAGTGGCTGGCCTCGTTCGGAGTGGCTGCCGCGTCGATCGAGGCCGCGCGCCCCGAGGCACTGGTGTGGGCGCTCGAGCGGGCTTCGCGCAGCGGGCGGGTGGCCTACCAGTTCGCCCGGGACTACGCCGGCCGCCACGCAGCGGGCACGTGAGGATGGCCACACTCATCGCTGACGCCGACCGGCCGCGCGAGGGCGGCGCCGATCGGCCAGTCGTGGATGTGGCGGTCGGTGTGCTGATCCGCTCCGATGGCGATTTCCTGCTCACGTCCCGACCGCCCGGCAAGGTCTACGCCGGCTACTGGGAGTTTCCGGGCGGCAAGCTCGAGGCGGGTGAAACGGTGGAGACCGCGTTGCGGCGCGAACTGATCGAGGAGATCGGCGTCATCATCGGGGCGGCCCATCCCTGGCGGACCGAACTGGTCGACTATCCGCATGCGCTCGTGCGGCTCAATTTCTGCAAGGTCCATGACTGGCAGGGCGAGCTCCAGATGCGCGAGGGCCAGACTTTCGCCTGGCAGCGCCTTCCTGTCGAAGTGACGCCCGTGCTGCCGGGAACGGTGCCGGTGCTGAGCTGGTTTGCGGCGGAGCGTGGCTTCACTGCATCGACGCACACGCCGACCTGATTTGCCCAAGACGCGGCCACCTGACGCCAGCCGTGTAGCGATCAGCTACTGCAATTTCGGGTCGCCGAAGACGCCGTCTTCAGGCGGTGCTTCGGCCGGCACGCGAAAGCTCTCGCTGGCCCAGGCGCCGAGATCCATGTTCCTGCAGCGTTCGCTGCAGAACGGACGAAACAGATTGCTGCTCGCATAGATGCTGTCGCCACCGCAGGCGGGACAGCGAACGATGCGGCGGGGTTCCTGCTGCGAGGCCATGAGGACTTGCTGAGGGCCGGCTCAGGAACACAAGGTCAACTCGAATGCCGAGTCGCCGGTGGAGGCGTGCAGGCGCTCGTCGGCGCCATACGCCATGAGCCGGACGGACACGATCAGGCGATTGCAGCTGATCTCGGGGACGAGTCCGAGCGAAGGGTCGATCTTCAGCCTCAGCAGCTGAAAGGTCCGGCCTTGAGGCAGCGTCTGCTGGAACTGGCCGGCCGTGGCCATGATCTTCTGGGGGCTGCCGGAATCTCGAAGCAGCTTGAGCAGCATGTGGATCGACTCGGCCAGTGCGCCCAGCGTGCCCGCCCAGCGCTGCAGGTCGGCCCGACGTGAGGCGGCATCCATGTGCTGCCAGGCGTAATAGGCCGGAAGATCGAACTCGCACGTGCCTCCGGGAATGCCGGCGCGGCTGCGGATGCTCATGAGCCAGTCGTTGTCGGTCAGCGACTGGCCGGCCTTGCCGGGCTGCGTATTGAGCGCGTTGAAACAGGCATCGAGCTGCCCGACGACTTCGTCGAGCACGCTTTCGGCAATCGCCGGATTGCCCCGGTAGCTGTTGAGGACGTTCTTCTGCTTCTCGAGGTCCTTCATCACGTCGGACTTCAGGTCGGCCCGGGCGCCGACGTCCATCACCTCGAAAATCGTGGTCAGCGCAAAGTGATGGTCGATGGGATGGTCGCGGGGAACCAGTTCGCCAAGGCGGCGGAACAGATGCTCCAGGCGGAGGTAGGTGCGGATGCGCTCGTTGAAGGGGTATTCGTACAGGATCACGCTGCTCATTCCATTAGCCCAATGATAGCCCGAAGGAGGGCGCCAGCTGCGCGACTTCGGCGCGCAGGGCATCCAGGCTCAGGCCTTCATTGAAAATGACCGTGTCAGCGGCGGCAAGGCGCTGCTCACGACTGGCCTGTGCGGCAATGATTTTCTCGATGGCGGCCGCAGGCAGCTGGTTGCGCGCCATCACGCGTGCCACCTGGGTCTGCGGCAGGCAGTCGATGACGAGCACGCGGTCCAGTTGCCTGCGCCACCGGCCCGACTCGACGAGCAGGGGAATGTCGAAGACGACGCAGCGATGGCCTGCCTCGGTGGCCGCCTTCAGCTGCGCGGCGCCCACCTCTCCGACCAGCGGATGAACGATGGCCTCCAGGCGGGCCTTCGCACTGGGATCGGAGAAAGCCAGCGCGCGCATGGCATCGCGATCCATGGCGCCGTCTGCGGTGATGAACGCAGGTCCGAACTCTGCGCGGATCGCTTCGATGGCCGGCCCGCCCGCTGCAGTCACGGCCCGCGCATTGGCGTCCGCATCGATGACGGCGGCGCCCAGCGCGACGAGCATTTGCGACACCGTGCTCTTGCCGCTGCCGATCCCTCCTGTCAGGCCGAGGCGCAGCACTGCGGGCATGATGTCAGAGCCCGATGACCCGCAGAATCGATTGCGGTCCGAATACCATGGCCGTGAGGCCGGCTCCCGCGAGGAATGGACCGAAAGGCACGTAGCCACCTTCGCGCAGTCCGCTGGTGAACTTGAGGGTGATGCCCACGATGGCGCCGATGACGGATGCCATGAGAATGATCGGCACCAGGGCCGTCCAGCCGAACCACACCCCCAGGGCTGCGAAAAGCTTGAAATCGCCGTAGCCCATGCCCTCGCGACCTGTCAGCAGCTTGAATGCCCAGTAGATGGTCCACAGCGAGAGGTAGCCACCCACCGCGCCCAGCACCGCAACGGCCAGGGGCACGCCGGTCCAGTTGAACAGCGACGCAAGCAGGCCGGCCCAGAGCAGCGGCAGGGTGATGTCGTCAGGCAGCAGCGTGGTGTCCCAGTCGATGCAGGCCAGAGCCACGATGGCGGCGGAAAAGCCGCACCAGGCTAAGGCCGTGGGTGTCGCACCCCAGTGCCAGGCACAGAAGAAGAACAGCCCGCCGGTGACCAGCTCCACTGCGGGATAGCGCAAGCTGATGGGCGTGGCGCAGGCCGAGCATTTGCCGCGCAAGGCCACGTAGCTCAGGACGGGAATGTTCTCGTACCAGCGAATCAGATGACCGCATTGCGGACAGCGCGACCTCGGCACAAGCAGATTGAAAGGCGCGTCGTCCGCTGCGGGCTCCTTGCCCGAGATTTCAGCGCACTCTGCCGCCCACTGGCGCTCCATCATCCGCGGCAGGCGATGGATGACGACGTTCAGGAAGCTGCCGACAAGCAGACCGGCGAGGCCGGCCACGACGGCATCGAGCAAGGGAAACACCAGCATCCGCGTCGATCAGACCACCGAGCCAATCTTGAAGATCGGCAGGTACATTGACACGACGATGCCGCCGATCAAGGTACCCAGGAACACGATGATGATCGGCTCCATCAGGCTCGACAGACCTGCGACCATGTCGTCCACCTCGGCTTCATAGAAGTCGGCCGCTTTGCCCAGCATGTGGTCGATGGAGCCTGACTCCTCGCCGATCGCGCACATCTGCAGGACCATCGAGGGAAACAGGTTGGCATTGCCCATGGCAGCGGTCAGGCTGGTGCCGGTGGACACTTCGGCCTGGATCTTCTCGGTTGCCTTCGAGTAGACCGAATTGCCGGCCGCACCGCCGACCGAGTCCAGGGCTTCCACCAGCGGAACACCGGCGGCGAACATGGTGGCCAGGGTACGGGTCCAGCGGGCGATGCAGGACTTTTCCACCAGCGCCCCGAACACGGGGACGCGGAGCATCAGCCGATCCATGAACATCTGGACCTTCTCGTTGCGTTTCCAAGCCTGCATGAAAAAGTAGAAGCCACCGCCGATGCCGCCGAAGATGAGCCACCAGTAGGCCACGAAGAATTCGCTCATCGCGATGACGAACAGAGTGGGCGCGGGCAGATCGGCGCCGAAAGCCGTGAACACGCTCTTGAACGCCGGGATCACGAAGATCATGATCACGGCCACCACCACGAAGGCCACCACCACCACCGAGATCGGATACATCAGCGCCGACTTGATCTTGCCCTTGATGGCTTCCGTCTTTTCCATGTAGACGGCGAGGCGATCCAGCAGCTGCTCCAGAATACCGGCGGCCTCGCCGGCTTCGACCAGGTTGCAATACAGATTGTCGAAGTAGATCGGGTACTTGCGGAAGGCCGCACTCAGCGAGGTGCCGGTTTCGACGTCCAGCCGGATGTCATTGAGCAGCTTTGTGACGCTGGGGTTGGAGTTGCCCCGCCCGACGATGTCAAAGGACTGGAGCAAGGGGACCCCAGCCTTCATCATCGTGGCAAGCTGACGGGTGAAGATCGCCAGATCTTTCGGCTTGATCTTCTTGCCGGCACGCATGCGGCGCTTGCGGATCTTGGTCGGCAGCACGCCCTGGCGGCGCAGCGAAGCCTGGACCTGGTTCTCACCGCCGGCACGGATTTCTCCCCGGACCTGCTTGCCATTTCGGTCCTTGCCTTCCCACTCGAAGACGAAGTCCTTGATGTTTCTGGATGCTGCCGTTGCCATGGTGCTCCTTTGCGGTTCCCTGTTTTCTTTTATTCGTTCGTGCAGGCGAGGACTTCCTCAAGCGAGGTAAGCCCGAGTTTGACCTTGTGCAGACCCGATTGCCGCAGCGAACGCACCCCTTCCTTGGTCGCCTGTTCGGCAATGTCCATGGCGCTGCCGTCACGCAGGATGATTCGCTGGATCTCGTCGGAGATCGGCATGACCTGATAGATGCCGACGCGGCCCTTGTAGCCGCCATTGCACATGGAGCACCCCACCGGACGGTAGGTCGTCCAGGAGCCATCCACTTCTTCTTCCTTGAACCCTGCCTGAATCAGCGTCTGGCGCGGAATGTCGGCCGGCACCTTGCAGTTGAGGCACAGGCGCCGGGCCAGCCGCTGCGCGGTGATCAGGATGACGCTGGAGGCAATGTTGAACGGCGCGATCCCCATGTTGCGCATCCGGGTCAGCGTCGTGGGGGCGTCGTTGGTGTGCAGCGTCGAGAGGACCAGGTGGCCGGTCTGGGCGGCCTTGATGGAGATGTCGGCTGTTTCCAGGTCGCGGATTTCGCCCACCATGATGATGTCGGGATCCTGCCGCAGGAACGACTTGAGTGCGGCCGCAAACGTCAGGCCGGCCTTCTCGTTCACATTGACCTGGTTGACGCCGGGCAGGTTGATTTCGGACGGATCCTCGGCCGTCGCGATGTTCACGCCCGGCTTGTTCAGCAGGTTCAGGCAGGTGTAGAGCGACACCGTCTTGCCCGAGCCCGTCGGTCCCGTGACCAGAATCATGCCGTAGGGCCGCCCGATCGCATGCAGGAGACGCTCTTTTTCCTCGGGTTCATAGCCCAGGGCATCGATCCCCAGCTTGGCGCTGCTCGGATCCAGGATACGGATCACGATCTTCTCGCCAAACAGCGTGGGCAGCGTGCTGACCCGGAAGTCGATCACGCGGTCAGGACCGACCTTGAGCTTCATCCGGCCGTCCTGCGGGATGCGCTTCTCGGAAATATCCATCCGAGAGATCACCTTGATCCGGGATGCCAGCTTGTCCTTGATGGCAACGGGCGGTGAAGCGATCTCGCGAAGCTCGCCGTCGATCCGGAAGCGCACGCGGTAATTGTGTTCGTAGGGCTCGAAATGAAGGTCGGATGCCCGCATGCTGAAAGCGTCCAGCAGCATCTTGTGCAGGAACTTGACGACTGGCGCGTCCTCGACCTCGGAGCCTGACGGGTCGGGCGTGTCGTTGGTGGCCGCGTCGACGGTCGACTCGTCGAACTCGAAGTCGTCGCCGATGATGCTGTCCATCGCTTCGGCAGCCGTCGTGGCATTCGCCTCGACCATCTTGCTGAGCTTGTCGTACTCGGCGATGACCCAGTCCACCCCCATCTGGGTCGAGAACTTGATCTTTTCCGCCGCTTCCTGGTCGGAGGGGTCGGCTGTTGCGACGATGAGACGATTGTTGCGCTTGCTGAGGACCACCACCCGGTAGGCCTGGCACAGCTTGCCGTCCAGGAGCCCCTTGGGCAGCCTCTGGGTGTCGATCGCCTCGAGGTCCAGAAGGGGGGCCGCATAGGCCGACGACATGGTGTGCGCCAGGTCGAACGCGGAAACCGCCCCGGAGCCGGTCAGCTCTGCAATGAAGCTGGTGCGACTGCTCTGCGCCTTGCGGTAGATGTCTTCTGCGGATTTCTGGCCCAGTTTGCCCGCGGCGACGAGCGCGCGGCCCAAGCCCGGAAGGGCCATCGTGGGAGCGTCCTGGACGACGGTGTCAACAGCGGCCATGTAAGGCGATTGCAATACGGAAATGGGAATTGCCAATCATCGCTGATTGCTCCGATGCTGTAAATGCAAAACCGGGTGCGTGGTCTTGCCCGGCCTTATGGCCTCAGCCCCGGCTGGGACGCGATGCGGGACCCCCGCAGGAATCTGCCCGGACCTGCTTGCAACTGGTTACGAGTGCGCGCGTCTCACCTGGAAAGGCGGCGGCGAAAAGAAGAATTGGTCGGGGTGAGAGGATTCGAACCTCCGGCCTCTACGTCCCGAACGTAGCGCTCTACCAGGCTAAGCTACACCCCGCGTGTGGCTTGATGCTGACTAAGCCGGGTCAAGCCCGACGTTGCAGCAGCTGAGCCGCCAATTGTAGCAAACCCTCGGTGTAGTGATTGCGCGGCAGCTCGGCCATCGCTTCGATCGCTCGCTGTGCCTCTGTGGCGGCGGCGTTCTTGGTGGCGTCGAGGGCGCCCGTTTCGCGGACGATGCCCACGATGTCGTGCAGGGAGTCGATCCCTCCGGATTCAATCGCATTGCGGATGATGGCCGCCTGAGCTGCACTGCCGCGCTGCATCGCAATGATCAGCGGCAGTGTGGCCTTGCCCTCGCGAAGGTCGTCGCCGAGATTCTTGCCCATCACGGCTGCGTCGCCCTCGTAGTCCAGCACGTCGTCGATCACCTGGAAGGCGGTTCCGAGTGCCTGGCCGTAGGTCGCGCAAGCCTGCTCCGTGCGGGCATCGCTGCCGGCAAGAATGGCGGCCAGGCGCGCACTGGCCTCGAAGAGCTTGGCCGTCTTGGACTGGATGACACGCAGGTAGCCGGCTTCGTCGAGCGAGGCGTCGTGCATGTTCATCAACTGAAGCACCTCGCCTTCGGCGATCACGTTGGTCGCTTCGGCAAGGATCTCCATGACGCGCATGCTTGCGCTGTCGACCATCATCTGGAAGGCGCGCGAGTAGAGAAAGTCGCCCACCAGCACGCTGGCCGGATTGCCGAAGGTCTCGTTGGCGGTGGCGCGACCGCGGCGCAGCGTGGAATCGTCGACCACGTCGTCATGCAGCAGCGTTGCGGTGTGGATGAACTCCACCACCGCGGCCAGGTTGAAGCGCTGCGCGCCGCGAAAGCTCAAAGCGCCGCTGACCAGCAGCAGCAGTGCAGGACGCAGGCGCTTGCCTCCTGCGGAGATGATGTACCGGGCGACCTGTCCCACCAGGGGGACCGAGGAGTCCAGCCGCGCGCTGATCACGGCGTCCACCTCGCGCATGTCGTCAGCGATCAGGGACAGGACGGTGGCGGTGCTGGAAGAGTTGACGGCCAAGAGGTGCGCTTGCAGAAGATCCCGGGACATCCGGGAGGAGACTGATTATAGGAATGCCGGGCGGCCGGCTCAGCGCCCCAGGACAAAGGCATGTTAGTGCCTGCAAACCATGCTATACTCTTGGGCTCTGCGGAAATCCGTCCGCAGGAACTCATTTCACGAGGTCTCACATGTACGCGGTCATAAAAACCGGTGGCAAGCAGTATCGCGTTGCTTCCGGCGAGAAAATTAAAGTAGAACAGATTGCTGCGGACGTAGGCCAGGAAATCGTGATCGACCAGGTTTTGGCTGTCGGCACCGGCAGCGATCTCAAGGTTGGCACGCCCCTGGTGTCCGGCGCAACCGTCACGGCTACCGTGCTGTCGCATGGCAAGCATGACAAGGTTCGCATCTTCAAGATGCGTCGTCGCAAGCACTATCAGAAGCGCCAAGGCCATCGCCAGCAGTTCACCGAGCTGCAAATCGGCGCCATCGCTGGATAAGGAGCAAAGGTCATGGCACAGAAAAAAGGCGGCGGCTCGACGCGAAACGGCCGGGATTCCCAGCCCAAGATGCTTGGCGTGAAGGCCTTCGGCGGCCAACTGATCAGCGCAGGCTCCATCATCGTGCGCCAGCGCGGCACCAAGTTCCACCCCGGCACCAATGTCGGCGTGGGCAAGGACCACACCCTGTTCGCCCTGGTGGACGGCCATGTGTCCTTCGCGGTCAAGGGTTCTCTCAACAAGCACACGGTGAGCGTGACCCCGGCGTAAGTCAGTCACTTCGACACCCATCGAAGCCCCGCCTTGCCGGGGCTTTGTTTTTGGTGCACAAACCTATTTAAACTGGGCATCATGAAGTTCGTAGACGAGGCATTCATCGACATCGCCGCCGGCGACGGCGGCAATGGCTGCGTCTCGTTCCGCCACGAGAAGTACAAGGAATTCGGCGGCCCCAATGGCGGCGACGGCGGGCGCGGCGGGCATGTGTATGCCGTGGCCGACGCCAACATCAACACGCTCGTCGACTTCCGGTTCTCGCGGCGCCACGAGGCCAAGCGGGGCGAGCATGGCATGGGCTCGGACATGTTCGGTGCAGCCGGCGACGACATCACCCTCAAGATGCCGGTCGGCACGATCATCAGCGATGCCGAGACTGGCGAAGTTCTGCACGAACTGCTGGTGCCTGGCGAGGTGGTGACCATCGCCAAAGGCGGCGACGGCGGCTTCGGCAACATGCGCTTCAAAAGCTCCATCAACCGCGCGCCGCGCCAGAAGACGCCGGGCTGGCCCGGTGAGCGCAAGAGCCTCAAGCTCGAACTCAAGGTGCTGGCGGACGTCGGTCTTCTGGGCATGCCCAACGCAGGGAAATCGACGTTCATCACGGCCGTGTCCAATGCACGCCCCCGGATTGCCGACTATCCTTTCACCACCCTGCATCCCAATCTTGGCGTGGTGCGCGTCGGTCCGGAGGCGAGCTTCGTGGTGGCCGATCTGCCGGGCCTGATCGAGGGTGCTTCCGAAGGGGCGGGGCTGGGGCATCTCTTCCTGCGCCACCTGCAGCGCACGCGTCTGCTCCTGCACATCGTGGACCTGGCGCCGTTCGACGATGGGGTCGATCCTGTCGCCCAGGCCAAGGCGATCGTCAACGAGCTTCGCAAGTACGATGCTGCGCTGTATGACAAGCCGCGCTGGCTGGTGCTCAACAAGCTGGACATGGTCCCCGCCGACGAGCGGGCCGCACGCGTCAAGGACTTCGTCAAGCGCTTTCGCTTCAAAGGGCCGGTGTTCGAGATTTCCGCCTTGACCCGTGAGGGTTGCGAGCCGCTGGTGCAGGCCATCTACCAGCACGTCAAGGCCGAGCAGGTCGCGCTGCAGCCGGCTGAGGTCGACCCGCGTTTTTCCGGCGATCCTGCCGACTGATCCCGAGGGCGCGGGCCCGCCGCCTCTCGTCTCTCCAGCATGAACCAGACAACCCTTGTTTCCACTGTGCTTCGCGATGCCCGGCGCATCGTGGTGAAGGTCGGCTCCAGCCTCGTCACCAATGAAGGCCGCGGCCTCGACGAAGCCGCCATTGGCGAGTGGTGCCGCCAGCTGGCTCTTCTCGCGCGTGATGGGCGCGAGGTGGTCATGGTCTCCAGCGGCGCCATCGCCGAAGGCATGAAGCGCCTGGGCTGGCGCGAGCGCCCGCACGAAATCAACGAGTTGCAGGCGGCTGCGGCGGTCGGCCAGATGGGCCTGGCCCACATGTACGAAACCAAGCTGCGGGAAAACGCCTTGGGTTCTGCACAGGTGCTGCTGACTCACGCCGACCTCGCGGACCGGGAGCGCTACCTGAACGCGCGCTCGACCCTGCTCACCCTGCTCAAGCTGGGGGTGGTGCCTGTCATCAACGAAAACGACACCGTCGTCAACGATGAGATCAAGGTGGGAGACAACGACACGCTCGGCGCGCTGGTGGCGAACCTGATCGAAGCCGATGCGCTGGTGATCCTGACCGACCAGAAGGGCCTGTACAGCGCGGACCCGCGCAAGGACCCCGCCGCGACCTTCATCCATGAAGCCAAGGCCGGTGACCCGCTGCTCGAAGAGATGGCGGGCGGTGCGGGCTCCAGCATCGGCAAGGGCGGCATGATCACCAAGATCCTGGCGGCCCGGCGCGCAGCCGGCTCGGGAGCGTCGACCGTCATTGCCTGGGGGCGCGAGCCGGATGCGCTCGTGCGTCTGGCACGGGGCGAAGCGATCGGCACCCTGCTCGTGGCCCAGACACAGAAGACCCAGGCTCGCAAGCAGTGGATGGCCGACCACCTCCAGCTGCGCGGTGCCGTCACCGTCGACGATGGCGCGGCTTCCAAGCTGCGTCAGGAGGGCAAGAGCCTGTTGCCCATCGGCATGACGTCCGTTGAGGGCGACTTCTCGCGCGGGGACGTGATCGCGGTGCGAGACGGCTCGGGCGTGGAACTCGCCCGGGGCCTTGCCAACTATTCGAGCGCCGAGGCCCGCCTGCTTTGTCGCAAGCCGTCTTCGGAGTTCGAGAAGCTATTGGGCTATACGGCTGAGCCGGAGATGGTGCACCGCGACAACCTCGTGCTGACGCGCTGACACGGCCGGGCGCTGCCTGGGGGCAGGTTCAGTTGTGGTCGTAGCGGATGTAGGTCTGGCGCTTGAGCTCGAAGATGACCTCGTCGACCCGAACGGGCGTGCCGCCTTGAGGGCAGCCACCCTGGCGCGCCAGCTGAAGCGTGTGCCGCGTGTTTGCGCTGTTGCGCATCATCTCCCACTGCGGATCGCTCACGCGGTTCCAGCCGCTGCCGGGGTTGTAGCGCGCGTAGGTCTTGTATTCGCCGGAGCTGCAGCGGATGCCTTCGTACATCGCGTTGATCGTGCCACTCGGTGAGCGGGCCACCACGACGTAGCGCAGCACGCCGTCCGCCCCGATGCTCAATGTCGCAGGGTCCACACCGAACTGCAGACTGGAACTGAGGTTCGACTCGAAAGGGATCAGGCGTCCCACGTCGAACGCTGGCGGGGGCGGCGCCTCGACCTCCTTCCATTCGCGCTCTTCCACCCGGCCCTGGGCCGATGCGTGAAGCGGGGCCAGCACCGAGGCGGCGAAGACGGCGATGAAGGAGGCAGAGGCCACGGCCGCTGCGCAGCCCTTAGGAAGACGCATGAGTTTTTTCCTGATCATCGTGCCGCAGGCTGGCCTGCGGGTCGGGCTCGAACGTGGCCCCTGGCGGCAGCTCGAAAGGCGCGCCCGCTTCGGCGGAGTCGGCCGGGTCGGTGTCGCGCGACCGCATTCCGCCACGCAGGTAGCGATTGCGATGGTCGTGCCGCGGCAGATACCTTGCCAGCTCGGTGAGGGCCATCTCGTAGACGCCGCGCTTGAACTCCACCACCACGTCGAGCGGAACCCAGTAGTCGTTCCACCGCCAGGCATCGAACTCGGGATGGTTGGTCGCGCGCAGGTTGAGGTCCCAGTCGTGGCCGACGAGCTGGAGCAGGTACCAGATCTGTTTCTGGCCCTTGTAGTGGCCACGTGCATCCCGGCGGATGTACCGGTCAGGCACCTCGTAGCGCAACCAGTCACGCGTGCGGGCCAGCATGCGAACATGCTCGGGCATCAGCCCCACTTCTTCATGCAGCTCGCGGTACATGGCCTGCTCGGGTGTCTCGCCCCGGTCAATGCCACCCTGCGGAAACTGCCAGGAATGGGTGCGTATGCGCTTGCCCCAGAACACCTGGTTTTTCTGGTTGAGCAGGATGATGCCGACGTTAGGCCGAAAGCCGTCCCGGTCAAGCATAATCAAACCCCAAATTTTGAACTGATCCCATTATGCACGGCGCGGCCAGTGCGACAAGGGGTCGCCCGTCCCAGCAGCGCCCATACCCATGAAAGCCTCCCAGTTTTTCGTCTCCACTCTCAAGGAAGCGCCGGCCGATGCCGAAGTGGTCAGCCACAAGCTCATGATGCGCGCCGGCATGATCAAGAAGCTGGGCGCAGGCATCTACACCTACATGCCGATGGGGCTGCGCGTCATCCGCAAGGTCGAAGCCATCGTGCGGGAGGAGATGAACCGCGCGGGCGCTGTCGAACTTACCATGCCGGTGGTCCAGCCAGCCGAGCTCTGGCAGGAAACCGGCCGCTTCGGCAAGATGGGCCCGGAGCTGTTGCGCATCAAGGACCGGCACGACCGGGACTTCGTCGTTCAGCCAACCAGCGAAGAGGTGGTCACCGACATCGCCCGCCAGGAACTGCGCAGCTACAAGCAGCTGCCTCGCAACCTGTATCAGATCCAGACCAAGTTCCGCGACGAGCGGCGTCCGCGCTTCGGCCTGATGCGCGGACGCGAGTTCATCATGAAGGACGCCTACAGCTTCGACCGCGACGTCGCGGCGGCCAAGGCCAGCTACCAGGTCATGGCGCAGGCCTACCGCCGCATCTTCGACCGCTTCGGGCTGCGCTATCGTGCGGTCGCAGCGGACAGCGGGGCCATCGGCGGCGATCTGAGCGAAGAATTCCAGGTGATCGCAGCGACAGGGGAGGACGCCATCGTCTACTGCCCCGACAGCGACTACGCCGCCAACATGGAGAAGGCCGAAGCGCTGGCGCCGGCTGCGGCGCGTCCCCAGCCGGCCATGGCGCTGACGCGCACGCCGACGCCCGGCAAGAGCACCTGCGCCGACGTGGCGGCCCTGCTGTCCGTGCCGCTGCAAAGCACCGTCAAGTCGCTGGTGCTGGCGACGGACGAGCTGAACGAGCACGGCGAGATCGTCAAGGTGCAGGTCTGGCTGCTGCTGCTGCGCGGCGACCACGACATGAACGAAATCAAGGTCGGCAAGGTGCCTGGCCTGGACGCCGGGTTCCGTTTTGCCACGGTGCCCGAGATCGAAGAGCATTTCGGCAGCAAGCCGGGCTATCTGGGGCCGATTGGCCTGCGCAAGCCGGTGAAGATCGTGGCCGACCGGGAGGTCGCGGTGCTGGCCGACTGGATCTGCGGCGCCAATGAAGCGGACTATCACCTCACAGGGGTCAATTGGGGCCGGGACCTGCCTGAGCCTGCCATCGTGGCCGACATCCGCAACGTGGTGGCGGGCGATGCCTCGCCCGATGGCAAGGGCCAACTCGCGATCGAGCGCGGCATCGAAGTGGGGCATGTCTTCTACCTCGGCACCAAGTACAGCAAGGCCATGAACGCGACTTTCCTGGACGAAAACGGCAAACCGCAGTTCATGGAAATGGGCTGCTACGGCATCGGCATCACCCGTCTGCCGGCTGCCGCGATCGAACAGAACCATGACGACCGGGGCATCATCTGGCCGGACGCTCTGGCGCCGTTCACGGTCGTGGTGTGTCCCATCGGCATGGACCGAAGCGACGCCGTCCGGCAGGCGGCCGAGCAGCTGCATGCCGATCTGCTGGGCGCAGGCATCGACGTGATCCTCGATGACCGGGGTGAGCGCCCGGGCGCCATGTTCGCCGACTGGGAGCTGATCGGCGTGCCCCATCGCGTCGTCCTCTCCGATCGCGGTCTCAAGGAAGGCCAGGTGGAGTACCAGCATCGGCGCGATGCGGCGGCAACCAAGGTGCCGGCAGGGGAAGTCTTTGCCTTCCTGAAAAGCCGGCTCGCGGCGTGATCGGGCGCCGCGCCTGCCTCACGGCTGCCGGCGCAGGCCTGGGCCTGGCGGCCTGGCCCGGTGCCGCGATGGCGGGAGGGCAGATTGAGGAACCGCTGGCCGATTCGGTGCGCACCGCGCTGAGTTCGGCCATTGCCAACAGTGCACCACCGATTCCGGAGTTCCACAGCACGGAGGCGCGCTTGCAGCATCTGCGCTGGCTGGGTGCCATGAGCGACCGGCTCAAGCGCAGGAAGCCCGACTGGCAGGTCCGCAAGGAATTTCTCCAGACGGTGTGGTACGAGAGCCGCCGTGCGGGGCTGGAGACGGCCCTCGTGCTGGGCCTGATCCAGGTCGAGAGCAATTTCCGCAAGTTTGCGGTGAGCGTGGTTGGCGCGCGCGGCTACATGCAGGTCATGCCGTTCTGGACCCGCGTCATCGGTGACGGCGATGCGAGCAAGCTGTTCCACATGCAGACCAACCTGCGGTTCGGCTGCGTGATTCTGCGGCACTACCTGGACCGCGAGCGAGGTGACCTGTTCATGGCGCTCGGCCGCTACAACGGCAGCCGCGGCAAGGCGCCGTACCCCAACGCCGTGCTGGGCGCGCGGCGGCAGTGGGAGTTTGACGGCCGCTGACGGCCGTCTCGGGGCCTATTGCACGAACCCGATGCGGGTCCGGGTCGCCGTGGCGCGCGGCAGATCGTCTGCGGCGATCTCGTCGCGACCGGCGAGCCTGGCGTTGCCGAATGCGGTCATCAGCGCCCGGCGCATCTCGCGCGGCGCCAGCTCCGCGAGCAGATCCAGCACCGCATCCGATGCCCCGGGCGCGAAGCGCGCGCCCCAGCCGTGCTCGCTGCGGATGGCTGCGTACAGGTTGCCGGCGATGCGACGCGCTTCTTCATGGGACGGCGCCTCGATCTCGTACACATTCATCCGGTTGAGGATGGGCTCGGGGATGCTGCGCTCGTCGTTGGCGGTGGTGATCCAGATGACCTGGCTTGCATCGATCGCGACTTCGGCGAACTCGTCCATGAACGACTGCGCAGTGTCGTGCTCCAGCAGGCTGTAGAGGGCGCCCAGCGGGTCGTACTGCGCGTCCGCGCTGGCCTTGTCGATCTCGTCGACCACGATCACCGGGTTGGCGTACTGGCCATCGACCAGCGCCTCGAACACCTTGCCGGGCTTGGCCCCCTTCCACTGCGACGACGAGCCCGACAGCAGCCAGCCTGCGGTCATCGAGCTCATGGGCACCAGGCTCATGCCCGTGCCCAGGAGTTCAGCGAGCTTGCGCGCGAAATGCGTCTTGCCGATGCCCGGCGGCCCGAGCAGCAGCATCGGCGTGACTTCAAGACCGTCCCGGCTGTCCTGGCTCAGCGCCACATGCCGTTTGACGTCGTCGAGCGGCTCATTGAAGTTGGGAAGCTGTTCATAGAGCGCCGCCATGTCCGGGATGCCGGACGGCTTGACCTGAAAGCGCTCGGGGCCGCGTTCGAGCATGCGTTCATAGGTCGTTCGCAGGTTTTCGTACTCCCGCTGTGGCAGCTTGGCCAGTTTGCGCTCGACATCGTGCGTGCGGTAGACACTGCGCAGATTGGCGATCGGCAGCTTCAGCGACGACTGGGGGACAAGGCTTCTCGATTCCATCGACCACTCCTGACGAAAAAGGCACGATTCATTTCAGCATAAGCCGTGCCAGCATTCAATCGGGAGAAGAGGGCGTTCCTGCGCACTATTCGCGTGTTCGCAGTGTCGTCGCTCTGGCAGCCGCAGGAGGCGACTGCCAACAGCCAGGGCGGACTGCCGGAGGACGGAGGGCGCAAGCTCTGTGTGGTGCGCGCAGGCGGATGACGGAGTGCGCCTGCGCGAAGCTCAGGACTGTGTCGCGCCCAGCACCTGCTGGAGTTCGCCGCTTTCGTACATCTCCATCATGATGTCGGAGCCGCCGATGAACTCGCCCTTGACGTACAGCTGCGGGATGGTGGGCCAGTTGCTGTATTCCTTGATGCCCTGGCGCACTTCCTGGTCTTCCAGCACGTTGACCGTGGCGATCTGTTTCGGATCGACGCCGCAGGCCTTCAGGATCTGGATGGCGCGGCCCGAGAAGCCGCACATCGGGAAACTGGCATTGCCCTTCATGAACAGAAGGATGTCGTTGGACTTGACGAGATCGTCGATGCGCTTTTGGGTGTCGCTCATGGATGGCTCCTGGAAGGCTCGAAAGACGGGACAGGTGCCAATTATCCCCGTCCCGGCCATTGTGCGCCGGAGCAGCGCTCGATGCCCGCGAGGTCCCTGCGGCTGACCGCGCCGGCGAGCCCGGCCGCCGTCAGCAGTTCGCGCACGGCCCGGGCCTGGTCATGGCCGTGCTCCAGCAGCAGCCAGCCGCCGGCGACCAGGCGCCCGGGGGCCTGGCTGACGATGCAGCGGATGTCATCCAGGCCATCTGCACCCGCCACGAGCGCCTGCAGCGGTTCGTGGGCGAGGGCCGGAAGGTGCGGGTCGGCCTCGGGGATGTACGGTGGATTGGAGACGATGAGGTCATAGACCCCGCTGACCTGCTCAAGCCAGTCGCCCGCCTGGAAAAGCACCTCCAGCCCGAGCTCACGGGCGTTCCCGCGCGCCACCGCCAGCGCATCGCTGCTCGCGTCCACGGCCTCCACCACGGCGTCCGGCCGGGACGACTTGAAGGCCAGCGCGATCGCGCCACTGCCCGTGCCCAGGTCCAGGACCCGCGGCCGGTCGGTGCCATCGATCAATGCCAGGGCCCACTCGACCAGTGTTTCGGTGTCGGCGCGAGGCGTCAGCACCCGTGCGTCCACGGCCAGGTCGAGCCCCCAGAATTCCTTGCGTCCCGTCAGATACGCCACCGGCTCGCCCGCCTGCCGCCGCCTGCACAGCGCGGCGAAGGTCGCGGCGGCATCGGCTGCCACCGGGTCCGTGTCGTGGGCGATCAGCCACGCCCTGTCATGCAGCGGCCGGCGCAAGGCGTGCAGCATCAGAAGGCCGGCGTCCAGCCGGTCGATGCCGCTGGCTGCCGCTTCGCGCAGCAGGGCCTCGACCGTCGATGCCGGGGCGTTCATCGCGGCGCGCCCATTTCGAGTTCCTCCAGCTGCTCCGCCTTGCGTGCCAGCAGCAGCGACTCGATCACCTCGTCCAGCTCGCCTTCCATCACGAAGCTGAGCTTGTAGAGGGTTAGGTTGATGCGGTGGTCCGTCAGTCGTCCCTGGGGAAAGTTGTACGTCCGGATCCGGTCACTGCGGTCGCCGCTGCCGATCAACCCCTTGCGCGTGGCGGCCTCCCGCGCGGCGCGTTCGGAGCGGTCCTTCTCGCGGATGCGCGCAGCCAGGACCTGCAGCGCACGCGCCTTGTTGCGATGCTGCGACCGGTCGTCCTGGCATTCGGCGACGATGCCGGTCGGCAGATGGGTGATGCGCACCGCCGAGTCCGTCTTGTTGACGTGCTGGCCGCCCGCGCCGCTGGCGCGGTAGGTGTCGATGCGCAGGTCCGCCGGATTGATCTGCACGGCCTGCGTCTCGTCGGGCTCGGGCAGCGCTGCCACGGTGCAGGCGCTGGTGTGGATCCGCCCCTGCGCCTCGGTGGCCGGAACCCGCTGCACCCGGTGTCCGCCCGACTCGAACTTGAGCTTGCCATAGACGCCGTCCCCGACGATGCGGGCGACCACCTCCTTGTAGCCGCCGACCTCCCCCAGGGACTCGCTCACGATCTCCACGCGCCAGCCCTGGCGCTCGGCGTAGCGGGTGTACATGCGCAGCAGATCGCCGGCGAACAGCGCGGATTCGTCGCCGCCGGTGCCGGCCCGGATTTCCAGGAAGGTGTTGCGCACGTCGTCCGGATCCTTCGGCAGCAGCAGGCGCTGCAGTTCGTCTTCCAGCACGGCGATGTCCGCCTCCGCCTGCTGGACTTCCTCGCGCGCGAGTTCCGCCATCTCCGGTTCGTCCAGCATGGCCCGGGCGCCTGCCAGATCGGTTTCCCGGCGGCGGTAGCGGGCGTACTCTGCCGCGACCTCGCTCACCTCGTTGTGCTCGCGCGTGAGGGCGCGGTAGCGGTCCATGTCCTGGGCCACATCCCCCTGCTGCAGGAAGAAGTCGAGCTCTTCGAGCCGCGTGGCGTACCGGTCGAGCTGTTGGCGGAGAAAGGGCTTCATGGGGTCCTGCCAGGTCCGGCTGGAGATGCCGGCGAAGGGGCTTGAAAGAACGGGGCGGGCACCCTGGGCGCGCGCCACCGCGATGCGCGGAGCCAGGCGGCGTCGCTAACGCTCTTTGCGCAGGAAGAAGTGGTGGATCGCGGTGCTCGCGCGCTCCCGCGCCTGTGCGTCGCCCGCGTGCAACTCGGCCATGGCGCCGTGCAGCATCTTCTGGGTCAGCCCGCGTGACAGGGCTTCGAGCACGGCCTCGACATCCTCGCCCTTGGCCAGCAGCTTGCGCGCCCGGGCGATCTCGACGGCACGCCACTCGTCCGCCTGTGCATTGAGCTGCTGGATCAGCGGCACCGCGCCGCGCTGGTCCATCCAGTGCATGAAGCTTTGCACGCCGGCATCGATGATCGCCTCGGCCTGCGCCACGGCGGCCTGCCGGTTGGCCTGGCCGGTCTGCACGACGGCGGCCAGGTCATCCACCGTGTAGAGATAGATGTCCTCGAGCGCCTTGACCTCGGGTTCGATGTCGCGCGGCACCGCCAGATCGACCATGAACATCGGTCGGTGGCGGCGCACCTTGAGCGCCCGCTCGACAGCGCCCAGCCCGATGATCGGCAGGGTGCTGGCCGTGCAGCTGACGACCGCGTCGAACTCGTGCAGGCGCGACGGCAGGTCGGCCAGGCGCATGACCTCCCCGCCGAAGCGCGTGGCCAGTTTCTCGCCACGCTCAAGCGTGCGGTTGGCGATGGCGATGCCTTTGGGATTGCGGGCGCAGAAATGCGTGGTGGCCAGCTCGATCATCTCGCCGGCACCAACGAACAGCACCCGGATCTGGCCCAGGTCCTCGAACAGCTGGCCGGCCAGCCGGACCGCCGCGGCCGCCATGCTGATGGAGTGCGCCCCGATCTCGGTGGAGGTGCGCACTTCCTTGGCGACGGCGAACGAACGCTGGAACATCTGGTTGAGCGTCGAACCCAGCGCTCCGGCCTCGTCGGCGGCGCGCACCGCGTCCTTCATCTGCCCGAGGATCTGCGGTTCTCCGAGAACCATGGAGTCGAGGCCGCTGGCGACGCGGAAGGCGTGCCGCGCGGCCTGGCCGTCGCGCAGGGTATACGCATGCGAGCGCAGCAGTGCCGGCGAGACGCCGCCGGTCTGGGCCAGCCAGTCGAGCGTGTGGTCGATCTGCTGCTGGTCGCCCGCGCAATAGATCTCGGTGCGGTTGCAGGTCGACAGGATGGCGGCCTCCGGCCGGCGCGCCAGCGAGGCCTGCAAGCCCTTGAGCGTCGGCTCGATCTGGTCGATGGCAAACGCAAACCGGCCCCGCAAGTCCAGCGGGGCGGTCGTGTGGTTGATGCCCAAAGCCCAGACTGCCATGTCGGTGATTATAAAATTTGTGCATCAGCCGGGTAAATGCGGGGTCGGCCCGCCTCCGGCCGGGCCCGGGCATGACCGTCCGCCAGCCCGCTGGCAAGTGCCAGGCACACCCAACAATCTGCCACATGGGCCCGCTGGATCTTCTCAACCACCTGCTGAATTTCGTCGCACCGGCCTGTGTGGTGGGCGGCCTGCTCGCCGTGCTCGCGAAGTGGCTCTACCCGGGCCGCAGCCGCCAGGCGCTGTGGAAGCAGGCGGGCTGGAACAGCGCCGCCGGCCTGCTGGCGCTCGTGGCGGGTCTGATTCTTTTCGGCCGGGACGGAAAGATGGCCACCTATGCAGCGCTCGTGGTGCTGTGCGCCACCAGCCAGTGGCTACTGCTCGGCGGCTGGCGCAAATAGGTCGACCCGGTCGGTGATGATGCCGTCCGTGCCCAGCGCCATCAGCCGCTCGGCTGCCCATTCATCATTTACCGTGTAGCTCAGCAGGCGAAAGCCGGCGCTTTTGGCCTGGGTCACCGACGAGCTGTCCCACAGCGCGTGGTTGCACACGATGGCGGTGCATTCCAGCGTCAGCGCCGTCTCCAGCCAGCCCGTCCAGAGCGTGTCGAGCAGCAGTCCGCGCGGCAGCCGGGGCTGGCGCGCACGCGCGCCTTCGAGCGCGGCGGGCTGGAACGAGGTGAGAAAAGGCGGCACGGCCGCGTCGGCCCACAGCCTCGCGGCATGGTCGGCGACGACTTCGCCCGTGCGCCGCTCATCGCCGGGCGTGGGCTTGATCTCGATGTTCAGGAAGTGGCCGTTGCGCAGGCAAAAGCGCGCCACGCTCTCGAGCGTCGCCAGCGGCTCGCCGGCGTAACTGCGCGAATGCCAGCCGCCGGCATCCAGCTGCGCCAGCGCGCCCCAGCTGAAGTCGCTGCCCGTTCCGCGCCCGTTGGTCGTGCGCTCCAGCGTCGCATCGTGCATCAGGAAGGGAACGCCGTCCTGCGACAGCTTGGCGTCGCATTCGAACATGCGAAAACCGTAGCCCGCACCCAGGCGGAAGGCCGCGAGCGTGTTCTCGGGCGCCAGCTTGCCGGCGCCGCGGTGCGCGATCCAGCGGGGGTAGGGCCAGGCCGCGTCCGTCATGCGCCGGCCTCGATCCGCTTGCCGCTTGCGGCATCGAACCAGTGCAGCCGTTCGCGGCGCGGCACCACGTGCAGCGTCGAGCCCGGGGCCGGCGCGACGTGGCTCTCGTCCGTGCGCACGATGATGGTTTCGCCGTCCGGCCCGCCGGGCAGCCGTCCGTAGACCAGACGCTCCGCGCCGAGCATCTCGGACGTCTCGACCAGCAGCGGCCAGCTGCCGTCGGTGGCGGCCGGCGCCACGCTGAAGTGTTCGGGCCGGATGCCCAGGATGGTGTCCGCGCGGCCGTCGGGCGAGTGCCTGAGCAGGTTCATCGGCGGCGAGCCGATGAAGCTCGCGACAAAGGTGGTGGCCGGCCGGCTGTAGACCTCCTCGGGCGTGCCGAACTGCTCCATCACGCCGGCGTTCATCACGATCATGCGCTGCGCCAGCGTCATCGCCTCGACCTGGTCGTGCGTCACGAACAGCGAGGTGATGCCCAGTTCGCGGTGCAGTTTCTGGATCTCCAGGCGGGTCTGGGCGCGCAGCTTGGCGTCGAGGTTGGACAGCGGCTCGTCGAACAGGAACACCTGGGGCTGGCGCACGATCGCGCGGCCCATGGCGACGCGCTGGCGCTGCCCGCCCGAGAGCTGGCGCGGCTTGCGGTCGAGCAGATGGGCGAGTTCCAGGATCTTCGCGGCCTTGTCCACGCGGGTGCGGATGTCGGCCTCGGGCACCTTGCGGATCTTCAGGCCATAGGCCATGTTGTCGAACACCGTCATGTGCGGGTACAGCGCATAGTTCTGGAAGACCATGGCGATGTCGCGCTCGGCCGGCTCCAGCTGGTTGACCACGCGGCCTCCGATGCTGATCTCGCCGTCGCTGATCTCCTCGAGCCCGGCGACCATGCGCAGCAGCGTGGATTTGCCGCAGCCCGACGGCCCGACGATGACGATGAACTCGTGGTCGGCAATGTCGGCGTTGACGCCGTGGATGACCTGCAGCTCCTGCTTGCCCTTGCCGTAGCGCTTGATGACGTTCTTGAGTTGGATGGCAGCCATGTTGATTCGGACTTTCGCGCTTATTTTTCGGTGTCGACCAGGCCCTTGACGAACCACTTCTGCATCAGCATCACCACGATGGCCGGCGGCAGCATGGCCAGGATGGCCGTGGCCATGACCACATTCCATTCGATGTAGATCTCGCCGAAGATCAGCCGCTTGATCCCCATGACGATCGGGTACATCGACTCGTCCGTCGTCACGAGCAGCGGCCACAGGTACTGGTTCCAGCCGTAGATGAACTGGATCACGAAGAGCGCCGCGATCGAGGTGCGCGACAGCGGCAGGAGCACGTCCTTGAAGAAGCGCATCGGGCCGGCGCCGTCCATCCGGGCGGCCTCGACCAGCTCGTCCGGCACCGTCAGGAAGAACTGCCGGAACAGGAAGGTCGCGGTCGCCGACGCGATCAGCGGAATCGTGAGCCCGGCCATGCTGTTGAGCATGCCCAGGCTCGAGACGACCTCATACGTCGGGCCGATCCGCACCTCCACCGGCAGCATCAGGGTGACGAACACCATCCAGAACACGATGTTGCGCGCCGGAAAGCGGAAGTACACGATGGCGAATGCCGACAGCAGCGAGATGATGATCTTGCCGATGGCGATGATGAGCGCACTGCCCAGGCTGATCATCATCATCGGAAAGGCGGCCCCGATGGTCGCGCCTGCGCCGGTCTTGCCGCCGAACAGCGCAAGCCGGTAGCTCTCGATGAAGTTGTTGCCCGGCAGCAGCGACAGCGGGTTGCTGGTCTGGATCTGCTGGGCCGTCTGCGTCGAGCCGATGAAGGTCACGTAGATCGGGAAGAACACCACCAGCACGCCCAGGATGAGCACGAGGTGGGAGATGAAGTCGAGGATGGGGTTGCGCTGGATCATGGCAGGCGGCTCGCGTCAGTATTGGACCTTCTTCTCGACGAAGCGGAATTGCAGGACCGTGAGGGCGATGACGATCACCATCAGGACCACCGATTGCGCGGCCGAGCCATTGGTGTCGAGCGCCTTGAAGCCGTCGTAGTAGACCTTGTAGACCAGGATCGAGGTGTCCTTGCCCGGTCCGCCATGGGTGGCGGCGTCGATGATGGCGAAGGTGTCGAAGAAGGCGTAGACCACGTTGATCACCAGCAGGAAGAACGTCGTGGGCGACAGCAGCGGGAACACGATGGTCCAGAACCGCCGCCACGGCGAGGCGCCGTCGATCGTCGCGGCCTCGATCAGCGAATGCGGGATCGACTGCAGCCCGGCCAGGAAGAACAGGAAGTTGTAGGAGATCTGCTTCCACACCGCGGCCATCACCACCAGGGCCATCGCATGGTTGCTGTTGAGCACATGGTCCCAGGGCAGGCCCAGCTCGCGCAGCGCGTAGGCCAGCGTGCCATAGGGCGAGGCGAACATCATGACCCACAGCACGCCGGCCACCACGGGCGCGACCGCATAGGGCCAGATCAGCAGGGTCTTGTAGATTGCCGCGCCGCGCACCACGCGGTTGGCCATGACGGCCAGCAGCAGGGCGATCGTCAGGCCCGCCACGGCCACGAGGGCCGAGAACACCGCCGTCGTCTTGAAGGAGGCCAGATAGCTCGGGTCGTTGAACAGGCGCCGGAAGTTGTCGAGGCCGACGAATTCCGTCGACGAGCCGAACGCGTCCTGCAGGAGCAGGCTCTGGTAGATGGCCTGGCCCGCCGGCCAGAAGAAGAACACGAGGATGACCGCCATCTGCGGCGCAATCAGCGCCCAGGGCAGCCAGGCAGATTTGAAAAGTACGCGTTTTTCCATGATGAAGCTGGGGCGGCCGGATGCGAGAAGGCCGCCGTGCGCGGGTTATACACGCACGGCGGCCGGGAGGCCAGCGCCTGGGCGCCAGGCCGGGGGTCAGCCCTTGTTGGCTTTCTGGAAGCGCTCGAGCTGCTCGTCGCCGCGCTTGATCGCCGCGTCCAGCGCTTCCTTGGGCGCCTTCTTGCCCTGCCAGACGCCTTCGAGTTCCTCGTCGATGATGGTGCGGATCTGCACGAAGTTGCCCAGGCGCACGCCGCGCGACTTGTCGGTGGTCTTGCGGATCATCTGCGTCACCGACACGTCGGTGCCGGGGTTCTTCTTGTAGAAGCCGGACTTGTCGGTCAGCTCGAACGAGGCCTTGGTGACGGGCAGGTAGCCGGTGCGCTGGTGGCTGGCGGCCGCGACGTCAGGCTTGGACAGGTGCGCGAAGAACGCGGCCACACCCTTGTACTCGGCCGGCTTCTTGCCGCTCATCACCCACAGGCTGGCGCCGCCGATCACCGTGTTCTGGGGCGCGCCCGGAACGTCAGGGTAGTAGGGCAGGGTACCGATGCCGTAGCCGAACTTGCCGTTGCGCGTCACGCTGCCGTACAGCGCCGACGAGCCCGTGGCCATGGCGCATTCGCCCGAGACGAAGGTGGCGTCGGCCGCGTTGCCGCGTCCCTTGTAGATGAACAGGCCGTTCTTGGCCATGTTGGCCAGGTTCTCGATGTGGCGCACATGCAGCGGCGTGTTGAAGGCCAGCCGCGTGTCCAGGCCGCCGAAGCCGTTGTTCTTGGTCGCGAACAGGACGTTGTGCCAGGCCGAGAAGCTCTCCAGCTGGGTCCAGCTGATCCAGCTGGTGGTGAAGGGGCACTTGTGGCCCGAGGCCTTGAGCTTGGCGGCGGCCAGGGCCACCTCGGGCCAGGTCGTCGGGGGCTTTTCCGGGTCCAGGCCGGCGGCCTTGAACGCGTCCTTGTTGTAGTGGAAGACCGGCGTGGAGCTGTTGAACGGGAAGCTCAGCATCTGGCCATTGGGCGCGGTGTAATAGCCCGCGACGGCCGGCACGTAGGCGGTCTGGTCGAACTTCTGGCCGGCGTCCTTCATCACCTCGGCCACCGGCTTGATCGCGCCCTTGGCGGCCATCATGGTGGCGGTGCCAACCTCGAACACCTGCAGGATGTGCGGCGCGTTGCCGGCGCGGAAGGCGGCAATGGCGGCCGTCATGGACTCGTCGTACGAGCCCTTGAAGGTCGGCACGATCTTGTAGTCCTTTTGGCTGGCGTTGAAGTCCTTGGCCAGGTCGTTGACCCACTCGCCAAGGGCACCACCCATCGAATGCCACCACTGGATCTCGGTCTGGGCCTGGGCCGGCAGCACGAAGGCGATGGCCAGCGCGGCGGCTGTGAATTTCAGTTTCATTTGGACGAACTCCTGATTGGATGCGACAGATTACGGGATCTTTGTGACACGGATTTAACGATGCCCCGCCCGCCGCTCGCAACGGGGTTTCCCATGAGGGCCGGCGTGCCATGCTGCGCTGCGGTAACATCCGTTTTCAGCCGGGTGCCCTGTTCTGGCTGACCCCTCAGGACACGATGAACGCTCCCACAACGCTCCTCCAGATGATGGCCGCGGCTGACGACGCGCCGCGCCTGCGTGAAATCCCCTACAACTACACCTCGTTCTCCGACCGGGAGATCGTGATCCGCCTGCTGGGCTCCCGGGCGTGGGACCTGCTGAATCAGCTTCGCGAGGAGCGGCGCACCGGCCGCTCCGCCCGCATGCTCTACGAGGTGCTGGGCGACATCTGGGTGGTGCAGCGCAACCCCTATCTGCAGGACGACCTGCTGGACAATCCGCGCCGCCGCTCGCAGCTGGTCGAGGCGCTGCATCATCGGCTGGCCGAGGTCGGCAAGCGCCGCACGCCCGAGGCCGATCCGGCCCGCGACGCGCTGGTGGGCGAGCTGCTGGAAGCCGCCCGTCAGGCGGTTACCGCCTTCGACGCCAATTTCCGCGAGGCGGCCGAGCTGCGCCGCCGCACGCAGCGCACCTGCGCCCGCTTCACCGCGCGCGACAACATCAAGTTCGACGGGCTGTCCAGGGTGTCGCACGTCACCGATGCGACCGACTGGCGCGTGGAGTATCCCTTCGTCGTGCTCACGCCGGACACCGAGGCCGAGATGGCCGGCCTCGTCAAGGCCTGCATCGAGCTGGGCCTGACCATCATTCCGCGCGGGGGCGGCACCGGCTACACGGGAGGCGCCATTCCGCTCACCTGGAAGAGCGCGGTCATCAACACCGAGAAGCTCGAAGCCATGACCGAAGTCGAGCACGTGGCGCTGCCCGGTGTGGACGGCCCGGTGGCCACCGTCTGGACGGAGGCCGGCGTGGTCACGCAGCGCGTGGCCGACGCCGCCGAGCGGGCCGGATTCGTCTTCGCGGTGGACCCGACCTCGGCAGAAGCCTCCTGCATCGGCGGCAACATCGCCATGAATGCCGGCGGCAAGAAGGCGGTTCTCTGGGGCACTGCGCTCGACAACCTGGCTTCCTGGCGCATGGTCACGCCCGATGCGCAGTGGCTCGAAGTCACCCGCCTGAACCACAACTGCGGCAAGATCCACGACGTCGAGGTCGCCAGCTTCGAGCTCAGGTACTTCGAGGCCGACGGCAGGACGCCGGTGCGCACCGAGCGGCTGGACATTCCCGGCCGGACTTTCCGCAAGGAGGGCCTCGGCAAGGACGTCACCGACAAGTTCCTCTCGGGCCTGCCGGGCATCCAGAAGGAGGGCTGCGACGGCCTGATCACGTCGGCCCGCTGGATCGTCCACCGCATGCCGGCGCACACCCGCACCGTCTGTCTGGAGTTCTTCGGCAACGCGCGCGACGCCGTGCCCAGCATCGTCGAGATCAAGGATTTCATGTTCGCCGAGGCCAAACGCGGCGGCGCGATCCTCGCGGGGCTTGAGCACCTGGACGACCGCTACCTCAAGGCGGTCGGCTATGCGACCAAGTCCAAGCGGGCCGTGGCGGCCGGCTCCAGCTCGGGGCTGCCCAAGATGGTGCTGGTGGGCGACATCGCGGGGGACGACCCTGACGTCGTGGCGCGCGCCACCTCCGAGGTGGTCCGCATTGCCAACTCCCGCAATGGCGAGGGCTTCATCGCCATCAGCCCCGAGGCCCGCAAGAAATTCTGGCTCGACCGCAAGCGCACGGCCGCCATCTCGCGCCACACCAACGCCTTCAAGATCAATGAAGACGTGGTGATTCCCCTGCCGCGCATGGGCGAGTACACCGAGGGCATCGAGCGCATCAACATCGAGCTGAGCCTGCGCAACAAGATCGAGCTGGCCGATGCGCTCGAGCGCTTCTTCGCCCAGGGCAACCTGCCGCTGGGCAAGCAGGACGACGCCAGCGAGATCCCCTCGGCCGAACTGCTGGAAGACCGTGTCGCACAGGCGATCGCGCTCGTGCGCGAGGTGCGGGCCCAATGGCAGGGCTGGCTGGACGGCATCGACACGCTGTTCCCGCAGCTGCAGGACCACACGCTGCGCGCCAGCTGGAAGAGGCAGATCCGCGCCGAGCTGCAGAACATCTTCAGCGGCGTCGCCTTCAAGCCCATCCTGGACGAGTGCAACGCCATCCATCAGCGCGTGCTCAAGGGCCGCGTCTGGGTCGCGCTGCACATGCACGCGGGCGACGGCAACGTGCACACCAACATCCCCGTCAACAGCGACAACTACGAGATGCTGCAGACCGCCCATGGCGCGGTGGCACGCATCATGGACCTGGCCCGCAGCCTCGATGGCGTGATCTCGGGTGAACACGGCATCGGCATCACCAAGCTGGAGTTCCTGACCGACGCCGAGATGCACGACTTTGCCGACTACAAGCGGCGCGTCGATCCGCAGGGCCGCTTCAACAAGGGCAAGCTGCTCAAGGATGCGGCGCTGCCCGCCGACCTGACCAATGCCTACACGCCGAGCTTCGGCCTCATGGGCCACGAGTCGCTCATCATGCAGCAGTCGGACATCGGCGCGATCGCCGACAGCGTCAAGGACTGCCTGCGCTGCGGCAAGTGCAAGCCGGTCTGCGCCACGCACGTGCCCCGCGCGAACCTGCTGTACAGCCCGCGCAACAAGATCCTGGCGACCTCACTGCTGATCGAAGCCTTTCTCTACGAGGAGCAGACCCGCCGCGGCGTGTCGATCAAGCATTGGGAGGAGTTCGAGGACGTGGCCGACCACTGCACGGTCTGCCACAAGTGCCTGTCGCCCTGCCCGGTCAAGATCGACTTCGGCGACGTGTCGATGAACATGCGCAACCTGCTGCGCAAGATGGGCCAGAAGTCGTTCCGGCCCGGCAACGCGGCGGCCATGTTCTTCCTCAACGCGACCAACCCCGAAACCATCAAGCTGATGCGCTCGGCGATGGTGGACATCGGCTTCAAGGTCCAGCGCCTGGCCAACGATCTGCTGCGCGGCCTGGCCCGCAAGCAGACCGCCAAGCCGCCCGCCACGGTGGGCAAGGCCCCGGTGAAGGAGCAGGTGATCCACTTCATCAACAAGAAGATGCCCGCAGGCCTGCCCAAGAAGACGGCGCGAGCGCTGCTGGACATCGAGGACAAGGACTACGTCCCGATCATCCGCAATCCCCAGGCCACCACCCCCGAGACCGAGGCGGTGTTCTACTTCCCGGGCTGCGGCTCGGAGCGGCTGTTCAGCCAGGTCGGGCTGGCCACGCAGGCCATGCTCTGGCATGCGGGCGTGCAGACCGTGCTGCCGCCGGGCTACCTGTGCTGCGGCTACCCGCAGCGCGGCAGCGGCCAGTTCGACAAGGCCGAGAAGATCATCACCGACAACCGGGTGCTGTTCCATCGCGTGGCCAACACCCTGAACTACCTGGACATCAAGACCGTCGTCGTGTCCTGCGGCACCTGTTACGACCAGCTGCAGGGCTACGAGTTCGACAAGATCTTCCCGGGCTGCCGGATCATCGACATCCACGAATACCTGCTCGAGAAGGGCATCCGCCTGGACGGCGCCGGTGCCTACCTCTATCACGACCCCTGCCACACGCCCATGAAGCTGCAGGAGCCGATGAAGACCGTCAAGGCGCTGGTCGGCGACCAGGTCCTCAAGGCCGAGCGCTGCTGCGGCGAGTCCGGCACCCTGGGCGTGACGCGTCCCGACATCTCCACCCAGGTGCGCTTTCGCAAGGAGGAGGAGCTCAACCGCGACGCTACCCGGCTGCGCGAGATGGCCCAGCTGCCGGCCCGCGAGAACGTCAAGATCCTCACCAGTTGCCCGAGCTGCCTGCAGGGCCTCAGCCGCTATGGCAACGACCTGCAGAACGGCCTGCTGGAGGCGGACTACATCGTCGTCGAGATGGCCAACCGCATCCTGGGCGACAGCTGGATGCCCGACTATGTGGCGGCCGCCAACGCGGGCGGGATCGAACGCGTTCTCGTGTGACGCGGGCGGGATCGAACGCGTTCTCGTCTGACGCGGGCGGGATCGAACGCAAGGGCAAATCCGTCCGCAGCGTGAAATTCTCACGCTTGTATGCCTCGGGGGTGTTGCGCACCCCTCAGATGCGGGCTATGCCAATTCCGGGAAAACGCCTAAAGTAAGAAGTTGGTGTGGAGAGGGGCGGTAAGTCCGGCAACCGTTTGTTGCAGAACCGGAGCCCCGCCCGTCAGCTCAGGAGGTTTTTCCGATGATTGCCCGATTGATCCCGAACAAGCCGTGCAGGTCCGCTCTGCAGGCCGTCCTGCCGGGTGTCCTGTCCGGTCTGGCGGCACTGCTCATGGTGTCCGGGGCAGCGGCCCAGAATGCCGGCGAGGTCGAGTTCTCGCGCGGCGTCGGCTTTGCCCAGACGCCCGGTCAGGTTCCGCGGACGCTGGGCAAGGGCCTGCCCCTGCGCGAGGGGGACCGCCTGACCACCTCTGACGGCGGCTCGGCCATCATCAAGCTCGAGGACGGCACGCGCATGACGGTGCGGCCCAACTCCGAAATCGTCCTGCAGCAGTACAAGTTCGCCCAGAACTCGCCCGACAACAGCATGGTGATGCAGCTTCTGCGCGGCGGCATGCGCGCCATCACGGGCCTGATCGCCAAGTCGTCTCCCAATGCCGCGCGCATCCAGACCAACACCGCCACCATCGGCATCCGCGGCACGGACTTCGACGCCCGCGTCTGCGCCCGGGACTGCGGCACCGAATCCTCGCGCGTGGCGGAACGGGCCCGTCCCAACGCGGTCCAGGCCAGCGCCAAGGTCGTGTCCGCCCAGGGTCAGCTCGAAGCCGTGGACGGCGCAGGTACGCGCCGCCGCCTGGTCGACGGCGGCAGCGTCTACCCGGGTGACTTGGTCGAGACCTCCACCGGTACCAAGGCCGTGCTGGCCTTTCGCGACGAGAGCCGCGTCACGCTGGGCGGCGGCACGCGCTTTCGGGTCGACAACTTCGTGTTCGACGACAAGAACCCCGGCGAAGGCCGCTTCCTCGTCTCGCTGCTGCGCGGCTCCGTGCGTGCGCTCACCGGCCTGATCGGCAAGGCCAACACCCGCAACGTCGGGTTTGCCACGTCCACCGCGACCATCGGCATCCGCGGCACCGGCCTGGACCTCGACTGCGGCGACGACGGCTGCAGCTTCTTCACCTGGCTCGGCTCCATCGTCGTGACGCCCACGGGGCAGACGGCCCTGGAAGCCCTCACCGCCGGGCAGGGCCTGTTCGTGGGCGCATCGGGCATCCGTCCGTTCACCGTGCCGACCCTGCAGGACCTGCAGCGCCCCGATGGCGTCAATGTGGACATGCGACAGTTGTTTTCAAGCAACGAAGTTTCCGATGATCAGGAAGGCCTGTTCGTCTTCGTGCGTGATGGTCACATCGAAGTGAGCACCTCGCGCGAAGTGCTGCACCTCGGCAAGGGCGAGGCGGGCTTCGCCGCCGACAACGGCGGCACTGCACGGCCCAGCCAGATCCCCAAGTTCCTCGACTTCGACCGGCTGCCGCTGCCCAACAGCCGCAACCCCATGCTGGCGAGCATCCTCGGAGACAGCGGCATTCGTCCCAACAACCAGTGCAACTGACGGGCTTGCCGCGTGATGCGGGGAGTGACAAGCCTCGTGCGCTGATGTAACAATTCTCAACATCACCCCTGCTGCCTCAGCACAAGAACGGGTACAAGGAATGAACTCAGGGTCCCCCACCATGCCGCAGCCGTCCCTCCCGCCTGGATGCGTCCGGGCCATTTCGGCTGCCGTGCTCCTGCTTGCGGTGGGCGGCCACGGCCTGGCCCAGGCCCCGGCGGCGCCCATGCCCGCTGCCGCCACGCCGGTCTTTGCCATCAAGGGCTTCAAGATCACCGGCGAGAATCCGCTCGGCGACGGGGACACCACCCGCGTCCTGGCGCCGTACCTGCGGGCCGACGCCACCATCGACACCCTGCAGAAAGCCACGGCAGCGCTCGAAGGCGCCTTGCGTGACAAGGGTTTCGGCTTGCACCGGGTCGCGCTGCCACCGCAGGAAGTCGGTGACACCGTCACCCTGAACATCGTCAAGTTCGCGATCGGCAAGGTCAGCATCGAAGGTCGCAACGCCCTGGACGAGGGCAACATCCGCCGCAGCGTGCCCGAACTGCGCGAAGGCAGCACGCCCAACTTCCGCACGCTGGCCGTGCAGACGGCCATCGCCAACGAGAACCAGGGCAAGCAGATCCAGGTGTCGCTCAAGGAGTCGGAGGAGCCCGACAAGATCGACGCCAATCTGATCGTCAAGGAAAGCAAGCCCTGGAACTTCTCGGTCAACGTGAGCAACACCGGCTCCAAGTCCTCGGGCCGGGACCGCCTCACATTCGCCGGTGGTCACTCCAACCTGTTCAACCTCGACCACCAGTTCGTCGGCGCGTACACCACCTCGCTCGAGCGCCCCGGCGACGTCAAGCAGGTCGGCCTGAACTACCGCGTCCCGCTGTACGCGCTCGGCGGCGTGATCGGCGCCAGCTACACCCGCTCCGACGTGGTGGGCAACTTCGGTGCGTTCTCCAGCACCGGCGCCGGCCATACCTTCGGGCTCAACTACACCCACTACCTGCCGCCGGACGGCGGCTACCGCGGCTACTTCACTTTCGGCTTCGACGACAAGGTCTTCGACGTCACCCAGATCAATGGCGTGCCGCTGGCCGGCCAGACCGACCGCCGCAGCCGGCCGCTGAGCGTCGGCTACACCGCGCGCAGCGAGTCCGACAACTCGTACTGGACCTACAACGCCGAGTTCGCGATGAACACAGGCAGCGGCGCCAACAACGACCTGGCGTCCTACACCAGCGAAGATCCGCGGGTCAGCCGGCTGCACTGGCGCGCCCTGCGCGCCGGCGGCAGCTACCTGGCCGGCTTCGGCAACAAGTGGCTGTGGAGCGCGCGCACCCAGTTCCAGTACAGCCCGGATGCGCTGATCGCCGGCGAGCAGTTCGGCCTGGGCGGTGCCTCGTCGGTGCGCGGCACCGGCGAACGCCCGATCTCGGGAGACAGCGGCCTGTTCGCCTCGGTCGAGGTCAATACCCCCGAACTGGCGCCGGGCCTGCGATTCCTCGGCTTCTTCGACGCGGGCTGGCTGGCCAATCACAATCCCAACGGCACCACCAAGCCGTCGAGTGACCGCATCAACAGCGTGGGTCTGGGCATGCGGTATTCTTCGCAGCGGTTCGCCGTCTCGGCCGACTATGGGCGCATCACCACCGGCAGCGTGGTGCCGCTCACGGTCAACTCCAGTTCGCCGCAAAAGGGCGACGGCAAGTTCCACCTGAATCTCTCGGTCCGTTTCTGAGCGCATCCTGCGCTCCCAAGGCAAAGTCTCCATGGCAGGTCTGAAGGCGGGCGCTCCGACGCCCGAATCGTTGACGGTGCACGGCCAGTCCCGTGTGCTGGAGGTCGGCTTCTCCGACGGCGCGACGTTTCGCATTCCGTTCGAGCTGATGCGCATCTACTCGCCCTCGGCGGAGGTCCAGGGCCACGGCCCGGGCCAGGAGGTGCTGCAGACCGGCAAGCGCGAGGTCGACATCGCGGCGCTCGAGCCGGTGGGCAACTACGCGGTGCAGCCGACGTTCTCCGACGGCCACGACAGCGGCATCTTCTCGTGGGACTACCTGTACTTCCTCGGCTCCCAGCAGGCGCAGCTGTGGGCCGACTATGAGGCGCGGCTCGCGGCCGCAGGCGTCGAACGCGACGCACCGATGGCGCCGGCCGCCGGCCATGGCTGCGCAAGCCACTGAGCCCGCGCGCCCGGCTTTCATCAAAATCACGACACATTCCCCGATCTGGTGCGGGGTTGTGCCCTTGCGGGCACCATTTCAGTCCTAGCATTCAAAATCATGAGCACGACCCATTTCGGTTTCCAGTCCGTCGACGAGGCTGACAAGGCCCGCCGGGTCCGCGGCGTCTTCGACTCCGTGGCCCCGAAATACGACGTGATGAACGACCTCATGTCCATGGGTCTGCACCGCGCCTGGAAGGCCTACACCGTCATGGTGGCGAACGTGCGCGAAGGCAGCCGGGTGCTCGACATTGCCGGCGGAACCGGCGACCTGGCCCTGGCATTCGCGCGCAAGGTCGGCGCCAGCGGCCAGGTGGTCCACACCGACATCAACGAAGCCATGCTGCGCACCGGTCGCGACCGCCTGCTCGACGCGGGCGTGGCCTTGCCGACGCTGGTCTGCGACGCCGAAAAGCTGCCCCTGCCCGACAACCACTTCGACGTGGTGAGCGTGGCTTTCGGCCTGCGCAACATGACGCACAAGGAAGCCGCGCTGGCCGAGATGTGCCGCGTGCTGCGGCCCGGCGGCAAGCTCCTCGTGCTCGAGTTCTCCAAGGTCGCGCGTCCGCTTGAAAAGATCTACGACTGGTATTCCTTCAAGGTGCTGCCGCGCCTGGGGGCGGCCGTGGCGGGCGACGAGTCGAGCTACCGCTACCTCGCCGAATCGATCCGCATGCATCCGGGCCAGCAGGAACTCAAGGCCATGATGAAGAAAAGCGGTTTCGGTCATGTGGACTATCACAACATGACGGGCGGTGTGGTCGCCCTGCATGTTGGAATCAAGTGTTGACGCGCGCGTTGCGCAGCCCGGAAGTAACAGGAGCAGCATGATGAATACGTGGATGGGATCGCCCCGTTTGTGGACCGTGGTTCTCGCGGGTGTGCTGGCACTCGCCAGCCTGGACGCCGAAGCCGCGCGCCGCCTGGGTGGCGGGATGTCGATCGGCAAGCAGTCCGGCAACGTGACCAAGCGCGACGCAGCGCCGGCCACGCCTGCCGCGCCGGGCAACACCCAGGCCGCCCCGACCCAGAACGCCACCAATGCAGCCGCCAAGCCCGCCGCGGCGGCCCCGGCCGCCGCTGCCGCGCCCAAGCGCCCCTGGGGCGCGATGCTCGGCGGTCTCGCCGCCGGCCTGGGCCTCGCCTGGCTGGCCAGCTCGCTCGGCCTGGGCGAGGCCTTCGGCCAGTTCCTGCTGATTGCGCTGCTGGCCCTGGTGGTCATGGTCGTGATCGGCATGATCATGCGTGCGCGCCGGCCCGCATCGGCGCAGCCGGCTGCCGGCCCGTTCGCGTTCCAGGGCGCTGCCGCCGGCGCAGGCGCCTCGCCTGCCACACCGTATGCACCGCGTGAGTACAGCCCCGACCACGTGGGCAACGATGCGTCGGCCCGCCCTTGGGAGCGCAGCAGCATGTCGTTCGATGCCTCCAAGTATCAGGCAGCCGGCGGCTCGATGATCGGGTCGGCCCTGGCCGGTTCGCAGAACTGGGGCATCCCCGAGGGCTTCGACACGGCCGGCTTCCTGGCTGCCGCGCGTCGCAACTTCGTGACCCTGCAGGATGCCTGGGACCGCGCCGACATCGCCACCCTGCGCTCCATGATGACCGACGGCATGGTCTCCGAAATCCAGGCCCAGCTCTCGGAGCGGGAATCGCATCTGGCCGGCCAGCCCAACAAGACCGACGTCGTCATGCTCGAGGCGAAACTCCTGGGCATCGAGGACATCGGCGATGACTACATGGCCAGCGTCGAGTTCTCCGGCATGATCCGCGAAGAGCCCTCGGCCGGCCCGAGCCCCTTCCGCGAGGTCTGGAACATGACCAAGCCCAAGAGCGGCAGCAGCGGCTGGCTGGTGGCAGGCGTCCAGGCCCTCCAATAAGGCGCCGCAGCGCCCGCGCGGGCCGCCGTTGCTGGCATATTCAGGGAATAATCGGGGGACCATGGCAACACAGTCCCCCTTTCCCTTTCTGGACGGCCTGCTCGACAAGCTCGCAGCCTCGCTGCAGCCGCCCGCCTGGGTGGTGGACGAAGTCCAGCACCGCATCGTCCTGTTTGCCAATCACGTGCTGATGCAGGAGCCGCAGGCGCAGGAGCGCCTGGCCCGGCAGAAGGGTCGGATCGTCCTCGCGCAGTGGCGCGGCTTCCACCTCAAGGTCGAGGCCACGCCGGCCGGACTGCTGGACATCGCGCCGGCCGCAGCGCGTGCCGATCTGGTGCTCACCGTCACGGAAGAGTCGCCGGCCGGGGTCGCCCAGGCCGCTCTGCGCGGCGACAAGCCCCAGGTGCGCATCGAAGGCGACGTGCAACTGGCCGCCGAGATCAACTGGCTGGTCGACAACGTCCGCTGGGATGCCGAAGAGGACCTCTCGCGCATCATTGGCGACGCGCCCGCCCATGCTCTGGGCGATGTCGGGCGCCGCGTCCTGCAGGCCTTGCGGTCGTTCGTCGCATCGCGTCCGCCGCCGGCCCGTGCCGGGGCCGACACATGACCCGCTTTCACCGCGGCATCTTCATCGTCTGGGTGGTCTGGGTCTACGGCCTGGACGAACTCGTGCTGTCGAGTCTGGGCAAGCCCTGGCTGCGTTCGCTCGCCCGGGTCCTGTCCTTCGGCCGCAGGCTCGACGCCCCGCGCGGCCAGCGGCTGCGCCTCGCGCTCGAGCGGCTCGGCCCCATCTTCGTCAAGTTCGGCCAGGTGCTGTCGACCCGGCGCGACCTGATGCCGACCGACATCGCCGACGAACTCGCGCGCCTGCAGGACCGCGTGCCGCCCTTCGACTCGGCCATTGCCGTCGCCACCATCGAGCGCGCCTTCCGCCGGCCCGTCGGCGAGATCTTCGTGAGCTTCGAGCGCACGCCGGTGGCCAGCGCCTCCATCGCGCAGGTCCATTTCGCCACGCTGCTGGACCGGCAGGGGCGCGAGCGCGAGGTCGCCGTCAAGGTCCTGCGGCCCGGCATGCGGCCCGTGATCGAGAAGGACCTGGCGCTCATGCGCATGATGGCCGGCTGGGTCGAGGGCCTGTCGGCGGACGGCAAGCGCCTGAAGCCGCGCGAAGTCGTGGCCGAGTTCGACAAGTACCTGCACGACGAGCTCGACCTCGTGCGCGAAGCCGCCAGCGCCGCGCAGCTGCGCCGCAACATGGCGGGCCTCGACCTCGTGCTCATCCCCGAGATGTTCTGGGACTACTGCGCCTCCGACGTGATCGTCATGGAGCGCATGAAGGGCATCCCGATCAGCCAGGTCGAGCGGCTGCGCGAGGCGGGCGTCGATTTCCGCCAGCTCGCGCGCGACGGCGTCACCATCTTCTTCACCCAGGTCTTCCGCGACGGCTTCTTCCATGCCGACATGCATCCGGGCAACATCCAGGTGAGCGTCGAGCCGGCCACGTTCGGGCGCTACATCTCGCTCGATTTCGGCATCATCGGCACGCTCACCGAGCACGACAAGGAATACCTCGCGCAGAACTTCACCGCCTTCTTCCGGCGGGACTACAAGCGCGTGGCGCAGCTGCACATCGAGTCGGGCTGGGTGCCGCCGGGCACGCGGGTCGACGAACTCGAGGCGGCGGTGCGCACGGTCTGCGAGCCCTACTTCGACCGGCCGCTCAAGGAGATCTCGCTCGGCATGGTGCTGCTGCGCCTGTTCCAGACCTCGCGGCGCTTCCACGTCGAGATCCAGCCCCAGCTCGTGCTGCTGCAGAAGACACTGCTGAACATCGAGGGCCTGGGCCGCGAACTCGACCCCGAGCTGGACCTGTGGAACACCGCCAAGCCCTTCCTCGAGAAGTGGATGGTCGAGCAGATCGGGCCGCAGAAACTGTTCGAGCAGCTGCGGGCCGAGGCGCCGCGCTACGCCCGGCTTTTGCCCGAGCTGCCCCGGCTGCTGTACGATTACCTGCAGCACAAGCCGGCCGACGACCGGCGCGAACTCAGGGAGCTGCTGGTCGAGCAGCGGCGCACCAACCGGCTGTTCCAGGCACTGATCTATGGTGGCATCGGTTTTGCTCTGGGCCTGTTCGCCGTCCAGCTCTGGCAGATCTGGCAGCGTGTGCGCCTGTTCTGACGCCATCCCGACTTTCATGACAACGCCGGTTACCGGAGCGAGGAGAAGAACGTGCTGTTGACACTGGTCATCGTCTACCTGCTGATCACCATCGGCATCGGCCTGTATGCCGCCAAGCGCGTCAAGAACACGGCGGACTTTGCCATCGCCGGGCGCAACCTGCCGCTGGTCATGATCGTCACCACCACCTTTGCGACCTGGTTCGGCTCGGAAACGGTGCTGGGCATCCCGGCCAAGTTCGTCGACGGCGGCCTGAACGGCGTGGTCGAAGACCCCTTCGGCGCCGGCACCTGCCTGATCCTCGTCGGCCTGTTCTTCGCGGGCAAGCTCTACCGCATGACGCTGCTGACCATCAGCGACTACTACCGCGAGCGCTTCGGCCGCACCGTCGAGGTCGCCTGCTCGCTGATCATCATGCTGAGCTACCTCGGCTGGGTCTCGGCGCAGGTCACGGCCCTGGGTCTGGTGTTCCACCTGCTGTCGGCCGGCGCGATCTCGATCCCGGTGGGCATGGTCATCGGCGTCGTCTCGATCCTGGCCTACACGCTGTTCGGCGGCATGTGGTCGGTGGCCATCACCGACTTCATCCAGATGATCATCCTCGTCGGCGGCCTGGCCATCCTGGCCGTGTTCGCGGGCAACATGGCGGGCGGCGCCGACAAGGTCATCTCGCTGGCCGTGAGCAAGGATCTGTTCAAGTTCTGGCCGGAGCCGAACTTCAAGGACATGGTGTTCTTCTTCGCGGCCGGCATCACCATGATGCTCGGCTCCATCCCGCAGCAGGACGTGTTCCAGCGCGTGATGTCGGCCAACAGCGTCAATGCTGCCACCAAGGGGCCGGTGATCGGCGGCGTCTGCTACATCCTGTTTGCCTTCGTGCCCATGTTCCTCGTGGCCAGCGCGCTCATCATCATGCCCGAGCAGACCGCCACGCTGCTCAAGGACGATCCGCAGAAGATCCTGCCGACGCTGGTGCTCGAGAAGATGCCCTTCATCATGCAGGTGCTGTTCTTCGGCGCACTGCTGTCAGCCATCAAGTCCACCGCCTCGGCCACCCTGCTGGCGCCCAGCGTCACCTTCGTCGAGAACATCTGGCGGCAGTTCAAGCCCGGCATGAGCGACCGCCAGGAACTCAAGACGATGCGCATCACGGTGCTGGTGTTCAGCGCCTTCGTGCTGACCTATGCCATTGCCATGCAGGGCACGTCGATCTACGAGATGGTCTCCGGGGCCTACCAGGTCACCCTGGTGGGGGCCTTCGTGCCTCTGGTCTTCGGCCTGTACTGGAAGAAGGCGACGACCCAGGGTGCGATCTTCTCCATCGTCCTGGGCATCCTGACCTGGCTGCTGTTCATGGTGACGCCGGCGGGCCAGGAGTTTCCCGGGCAGCTGGCCGGTATCCTGGCGGGCCTCGTCGGCATGGTGATCGGCTCGCTGGGCCCGCAGGCGCTCAGGAACCAGCAAGGCTCGCACCACCGGCTGGCCGGCCTGAACTGAGCGCACCGGGCCGCCCTCCGCCCGGCTCCCAGCCCCGCCAGTGGCGGGGCTTTGTTTTGGGCCCTCCGCCTATAATTGAAGGCTTTTCCCCGACAGACCCTTCCCTCACAAGCCATGCCCATCTACGCTTACAAGTGCGAGTCCTGCGGCCACGCCAAAGACGTGCTGCAGAAGATCTCCGATGCGCCGCTGACCGTCTGTCCGGCCTGTGGCGCGGCCACGTTTGCCAAGCAGGTCACCGCCGCAGGCTTCCAGCTCAAGGGATCCGGCTGGTACGTCACCGACTTCCGCGGCGGCAACTCTGGCGCGCCGGCCGCAGCGCCTGCGGCCGACGGCGCTGCGTCGGAGTCTTCCTCGGGCGCCAAGGCTGAGCCGTCCGGCGCCGGCAAGAGCGAAGGCTCGGCCAAGACCGATGCTGCCGCCAAGACCGATTCTGGCGCCAAGGCGCCGGCCGACGCCAGCGCCAAACCTGCGACCTCCGGATCATGAACGCCGTGATGGCCGCGTTGCGCAAGTGGCTGCTCTCCGGCCTGCTGGTGATCGTGCCGCTGGCCATCACCATCTGGGTGCTCGAGTGGTTCATCAGCACGCTGGACCAGACCCTGCTCATCCTGCCGGCGGCCTGGCAGCCCGACAAGCTCCTCGGCTACCACATCCCCGGCTTCGGCGTGCTGCTGGCGCTGGCCGTGCTGCTGGTTGCGGGCGCGGTCGCGAGCAACTTCTTCGGCCGCCGGCTCGTGCACTGGTGGAACGTGCTGCTGCACCGCATTCCGGTCGTGCGCTCCATCTACTCGGGCGTCAAGCAGGTGTCGGACACGCTGTTCTCCGACTCCGGCAACGCCTTTCGCAAGGCCGTGCTGATCCAGTGGCCGCGCGAGAACATGTGGACCATCGCCTTCGTCACCGGCGTGCCGGGCGGCGATACCGCCAACTACCTGCACGGCGACTACCTCACGGTGTACGTGCCCACCACGCCCAACCCCACCGGCGGCTACTTCGTCATGCTCCGCCGCAGCGACTGCATCGAGCTGCGCATGTCGGTGGACGAGGCGCTCAAGTACATCATCTCCATGGGCGTCGTCGTGCCCATGGACCAACCCACCCCGGCCCTCACGCCGGACTCGCCTCCCCCGGCCGCCCGGCCGGACTCACCATAGGGCGCCCGAAGCCGGCGCTGCACTACCCATGGCCATGCGTACTCACTATTGCGGTCTCGTGACCGAAGCCCTGACGGGCCAAATCGTCACCCTCTGCGGCTGGGTGAACCGGCGCCGCGACCACGGCGGCGTGATCTTCGTCGACCTGCGCGACCGCGAAGGCTACGTGCAGGTGGTGTGCGACCCCGACCGTCCCGAGATGTTCGCGGCGGCCGAAGGCCTGCGCAACGAGTTCTGCATCCAGATCAAGGGCCTGGTGCGTGCGCGCCCCGAAGGCACGACCAACGACAGCCTCAAGAGCGGCAAGATCGAAATCCTGTGCCATGAGCTGACGGTCCTCAACCCCTCGGTCACGCCGCCGTTCCAGCTCGACGACGACAACCTGTCGGAGACCACGCGCCTGACGCACCGCGTGCTCGACCTGCGCCGCCCCTACATGCAGAACAACCTCATGCTGCGCTACCGCGTGGCCATGGAGGTGCGCAAGTTCCTCGACGCCAACGGCTTCATCGACATCGAGACGCCGATGCTCGGCAAGTCCACGCCCGAAGGCGCGCGCGACTACCTCGTGCCCAGCCGCGTGCATGACGGCTCGTTCTTCGCGCTGCCGCAGTCGCCCCAGCTCTTCAAGCAGCTGCTGATGGTCGCGGGCTTCGACCGCTACTACCAGATCACCAAGTGCTTCCGCGACGAGGACCTGCGCGCCGACCGCCAGCCCGAGTTCACCCAGATCGATATCGAGACCTCCTTCCTGGGCGAGCAGGACATCCGCGACATGTTCCAGGACATGATCGCGACCGTCTTCCGCAACGTGCTCAATGTCGACCTCGGCGAGTTCCCCGTCATGGCCTATTCGGAGGCGATGCACCGCTACGGCTCCGACAAGCCCGACCTGCGCGTCAAGCTCGAGTTCACCGAACTCACCGACGTCATGGGCGACGTCGACTTCAAGGTGTTCTCCGGCCCCGCCACCATGAAGGGCGGCCGCGTCGTGGCGCTGCGCGTGCCGCAGGGCGCGAGCATGCCGCGCAGCGAGATCGACGCCTACACCGAATTCGTCAAGATCTACGGTGCCAAGGGCCTGGCGTGGATCAAGGTCAACGAAGCGGGCAACGGCCCGGTCGAAGGCGCCAACCGCTGGCCCGGCCTGCAGTCGCCCATCGTCAAGAACCTGCATGACAAGGCCATCGCCGAAGTGCTCAAGCGCACCGGCGCGAAGGACGGCGACATCCTCTTCTTCGGTGCCGACAAGGCCAAGATCGTCAACGACGCCATTGGCGCGCTGCGCATCAAGATCGGCCACAGCGAGTTCGGACGCAAGAATGGCCTGTTCGAGGCGGGCTGGCGGCCGATGTGGGTGGTCGACTTTCCGATGTTCGAATTCGACGAGGAAGAGCAGCGCTACACCGCCGTGCACCACCCCTTCACCGCACCCAAGGACGGCCACGAGGACTGGATGGCGACCGCGCCCGAGAAGTGCATCGCCAAGGGCTACGACATGGTGCTCAACGGCTGGGAGATCGGCGGCGGCTCGGTGCGTATCCACCGTGCCGACGTGCAGCAGAAGGTGTTCGACGCCCTCAAGATCAGCCCCGAGGACGCGCAGAAGAAGTTCGGCTTCCTGCTCGACGCGCTGCAGTACGGCGCGCCCCCGCACGGTGGCCTGGCCTTCGGCCTGGACCGCATCATCACGCTGATGACCGGCGCCGAATCCATCCGCGACGTGATCGCCTTCCCCAAGACCCAGCGCGCGCAGGACCTGCTGACCCAGGCGCCCGCCCCGGTCGACGAGAAGCAGCTGCGCGAGCTGCACATCCGGCTGCGCAACCCCGACGCGATCAAGGCCTGAGCCGCGCCGGCGGCACGGTCTGGCGCCTGCGGGCTGCAGGCAGAATAGGGCGCTTCGAGCGCCCTTTTTCATGTCCGCCCCCGCCCTGCCTGCCCGGCCCTTCAAGATTCCGCAGTCCGTGCTCGTCGTCATCCACACGGCGGCGCTGGACGTGCTGCTCATCCGCCGGGCCGATGCGTCCGGCTTCTGGCAGTCGGTCACCGGCGCCAAGGATCACCCCGACGAGCCCTTCGCCACCACGGCGGCTCGCGAGGTGTTGGAGGAGACCGGGATCGACGCGCGGCCCGGCACGCCGCTCGCAGGCGGCCTGCGCGACTGGCACCTGGAGAACGTCTACGACATCTACCCGCGCTGGCAGCATCGCTACGCGCCGGGCGTCACGCGCAACACCGAGCATGTCTTCGGCCTGTCTGTGCCCCAGGGCACACCCGTCACGCTCCATCCGCGCGAACACACGGAATTCTGCTGGCTGCCCTGGCGCGAGGCGGCGGACCGCTGCTTTTCTCCTTCGAACGCCGAAGCCATTCTGTTGCTGCCACAATTTGCCGCATGACCAATGTGCTGCGCGTCGCCACCTACAACATCCACAAGGGTGTGCAAGGCATGGGGCCGGTGCGCCGGCTCGAGATCCACAACCTGGGCCATGCGGTCGAGCAGCTCGACGCCGACATCGTCTGCCTGCAGGAGGTGCGCAAGCTGCACCGCCGAGAGGAGCAGTACTTCACCCGCTGGCCCGAGCTGCCGCAGGCCGAGTTCCTGGCGCCCGAGGGCTACCACGCGATCTACCAGACCAATGCGGTGACCCGCCATGGCGAGCACGGCAATGCATTGCTGTCGCGCTGGGACGTGATCTCGCACCGCCACGAGGACATGTCCGACCACCGCTTCGAGCAGCGCGGCCTGCTGCACGTCCATGTGAATGCCTACGACACGCCGATCCACGTCATCGTGCTGCATCTGGGCCTGATCGCCTCCAGCCGCATGCGCCAGATCATGCAGCTGGGCCGCTACATCGAGCGCGAGGTGCCGCGCGGCGAGCCGCTGCTGGTCGCGGGCGACCTCAACGACTGGGGCGCCAAGCTGCGCCCGGCCATGAATGCGCTGGGCCTGCGGGATTTCGTCGGCGAGCGGCTCTTTACCTTTCCCTCGCGCCTGCCGCTCGGCCAGCTCGACTTCGTCTATGCGCGCGGCCTCAAGCCGCTGGGCGTGGACATTCCGCGCGGCCGCATCTGGTGGCGCATGTCGGACCATCTGCCCCTGGTGGCCGAGTTCGAGATCTGACGTGGCCACGCCCCTGCGCACCGGGCACGACGTGCAGCTGCTGCAGGGCAGCGAGGCGTTCTTCGGGGCGCTCATCGACGCCATGGACGCGGCCGAGAGTCAGGTCCGGCTGGAGACCTACATCTTCGACTTCACCGGCAGCGGCGCCGAGGTCGCCGAGGCGATGATCCGCACCGCGCGGCGCGGCGTCTGCGTCATGCTGGTCGTCGATGGCTTCGGCACCGGCCCGCTGCCTGCCGAGTGGTGCACACGCTTCGACGAGGCGGGCGTGCTCTGGCGCATCTACCGGCAGCCGGGGCGCTTCGGCCTGCTGCTGCCCAGCGCCTGGCGACGGCTGCACCGCAAGCTGTGCGCGGTGGACGGCCGCGTGGCGTTCTGCGGCGGCATCAACATCCTGGACGACTTCCACGATCCGAACCACGGCGCGCTGGAGTTTCCGCGCCTGGACTTCGCGGTGCGCGCCACAGGCCATCTGGTGGACGAAGTGGAGCAGACCATGGCCCAGCTCTGGGACCGCCTGCAGGGCCTGCGCAGCGCCCGCCAGCGTGACCTGCCCGGCGCCTGGCGGATGCTGCGCGAGAGCATGCGCATCAGGCCGCCCGCGCCTGCGCCGCAGGCCCTGGCTGCGGCCCGGCAGGGCGCGGCCGGCACGCGCGCCGCGCTGGTGCTGCGCGACAACCTGCGCCACCGCACCCGCATCGAGAAGACCTACCGCCAGGCCATCGGCAGTGCGCGCGAGGAGATCATCATCGCCAACGCCTACTTCGTGCCCGGCGCCAAGCTGCGGCGCGCGCTGGTGGAGGCGGCGCGGCGCGGCGTCCAGGTCCGCCTGCTCCTGCAGGGCAAGTACGAGTACTTCATGCAGTACTACGCGGCCCGCCCGGTCTACGACGCGCTGCTGGCCGCCGGCGTGGAAATCCACGAGTACTCGCCGAGCTTTCTGCACGCCAAGGTCGCGGTGGTCGATGGCCACTGGGCCACGGTCGGCTCGTCCAATCTCGATCCGCTGAGCCTGCTGCTGGCGCGCGAGGCCAACGTAGTGGTCGAGGATGCGGACTTCGCGGCCGGCCTGCGCACGGCGCTCCTTGAGGCCATCGCGGCGGGCGGCCGGCGCATGGATCCGGCGCTGTATGCCAACCGGCCCTGGGCCCAGCGCGCCAAGGAGCGGCTGGCCCTGGCCGTCATGCGGCTGGCCCTGTTCGTCCAGGGCAAGCAGTATTGAGGACGCCGCCCGCATGACGACTGGAACGAGCACCGGCGGCGCGCGGCAGGACCTCGTGGTCCAGCGCCCCCAGGGCCTGTACTGCCCGCCCGGCGACTTCTACATCGATCCCTGGCGGCCGGTCGACCGGGCCGTCATCACCCACGCGCATGCGGACCATGCGCGCACCGGTCACGGCCACTACCTCGCGGCGGCACCGGCCGAGGGCGTGCTGCGCGCCCGCCTGGGCGACGTGCCGCTGCACACGCTGGCCTATGGCGAGCGCATTGAACACAACGGCGTCACGGTCTCGCTGCATCCGGCGGGCCATGTGCTCGGCTCGGCGCAGGTCCGGCTGGAACATGGCGGGCAGGTCTGGGTCGCCAGCGGCGACTACAAGGTCGCGCCCGACCGCACCTGCGCGCCGTTCGAGCCGGTGCGCTGCGACGTGTTCATCACCGAGTCGACGTTCGGCTTGCCCATCTACCGCTGGCGCCCCGACGACGAAATCTTCGCCGACATCAATGCCTGGTGGCAGGCCAATGCCGCAGCCGGCCGCGCGAGCGTGCTGGCCTGCTACAGCTTCGGCAAGGCCCAGCGCATCCTGAGCGGCGTGGACGCGGCCATCGGGCCCATCGTCGTGCACGGCGCCGTCGAGCCGCTCAACCGGGCCTACCGGGCAGCGGGCGTGGCACTGCCTGCGACGCTGACGGTCGACGAGCTCACCGACAAGGCGGCTGTGCGCCGGGCCCTGGTGCTGTGCCCGCCCTCGGCGCGCGGCAGCCCGTGGATCCGCCGCTTCGGCGAGCTGTCGGACGCTTTCGCCAGCGGCTGGATGCAGTTGCGCGGCGCCCGCCGCCGGGGCGGCTACGACCGCGGCTTCGTGCTGTCGGACCATGCCGACTGGCCTGGGCTCATGGGCGCCATCGCGGCCACCGGCGCCGGGCGCATCATCGTCACGCACGGCAGCGTGCCGGTGATGGTGCGGCATCTCGCGGAACAGGGCCTGCAGGCCGAAGCTTTCGAGACCGAATACGGTGACGACCGCATCGAGGAGGCTGCGACATGAGGGCTGCGACATGAGGGCTGCGGCATGAAGAAGGCATGGAGGTGATGGCATGAAGGTCGTGGTGCTCGGTGGCTACGGCAACTTCGGCGCGCGCATCAGCCGTGCGCTGGCGACCGATCCGGCCGTCGACCTGATCGTGGCGGGGCGCGACGTGCAGCGCGCCGAGGCTCTGGGCCGCTCGCTCGGCGCAAGCGGCATCGCCCTGGACACCGGCGCACCCGATCTCGCAGCGCGCCTGGCCGCCCTCGGCGCGCAGCTCGTCATTCACACGGCCGGCCCGTTCCAGGGGCAGGAATGGACCGTGGCGCGGGCCGTGGCCGCCGCCGGCTGCCACTACATCGACCTGGCCGATGGCCGCCGCTTCGTCTGCGACTTTCCGCGCGCACTGGATGACGCCTTTCGCGCCGCGTCGCGCTGCGCGGTCGCGGGAGCGAGCACCGTGCCGGCGCTGTCGTCGGCCGTGGTGGACCACTGCCTGCCGCGTTTCGAACGTCTCGAGGACATCGACATCTGCATCGCCCCCGCCCAGCAGGCGCCCCGGGGCCGGGCCACGCTGGCGGCGGTGCTCAGCTACTGCGGCGAGCCGGTGCGCGTGTGGCGCGACGGCCGCTGGCAGAACGAGGCAGGCTGGGCGCAGCCGCGCCGCGTCGAGTTCGCGCGCATGCCCGCACGGCGCGCCGCGCTGTGCGACATCCCCGACCTGGAACTCCTGCCCGAGCGCTACGCGGGCGTGCGCAACGTCATGTTCCGTGCGGCGCTTGAAGTCGGCCTGTCGCAGACCGGCTTCGCGGCGCTGGCCTGGCTGCGCAGCCGGCGCCTGATCGGCCCGCCGCGCGTGCTGGCCGGCCTGCTCGACAGCGCGGGCCGCCTGCTCGACCCGCTGGGCACGCCCGTGGGCGGCATGTTCGTGCGCATGGCGGGGCAGGGCCGCGACGGCCGAAGGCTGCGCCTGGCCTGGCACATCACCGCCGGCAACCATGACGGGCCCGAGATCCCGTGCATGGCCGCGATCCTGCTGGCACGCCGGCTCGCGCGCGGCGAAACCTGGGCGCCCGGTGCGCGCGCCTGCATGGGCCTGCTGCGGCTGGAAGAGTTCGCGCCCCTGTTCTCGCAATGGCGCATGGATCAGGACCTGGTGGAGGAGGGCGACCGGTGAGCTATCTCGTCCTCAAGTGGCTGCACCTGCTGGGCGCCGCCGTCCTGTTTGGCACAGGCCTGGGCATCGCCTTCTTCGCCTGGTTCGGTTACCGGCAGGCGCTGCGCACCGGCAACCTCGGCCTGCTGCAGGGCGTGCTGCGCCTGACGGTCGTGGCCGACACGGTGTTCACCGCCACGGCGGCCGTCCTGCAGCCCGTCACCGGCCTGGCGCTGTGGCATGCGGCGGGCGGCTCCTGGCACAGCCCATGGCTGCTCTGGGTCGCCGGTGTCTACGGCTTCGTCGGCCTGTGCTGGCTCCCGGTGGTCGTGCTGCAGATCCGGCTGCGTGACGCGGCGCTGGCTGCAACGGACGTGGGCGCGCTCGATGCGCGCTTCCATGCGCGCTTTCGCCTCTGGTTCATCCTCGGCTGGCCGGCCTTCGCGGGCATGCTCGTGCTGTTCGCGCTGATGGTCGGGCGCGCCGCGCTGCTCTGACCGCATGAAGCGCTGACCCCATGAAGCGTTTTGCCCGCCTCTACAACGAGCTGGATGCGACCACGTCCACGCTGGCCAAGGTCGAGGCCCTCACGCGCTACTTCGCCGATGCCAGCGCGGCCGATTCGGCCTGGGCGGTGTACTTTCTCTCGGGCGGCAAGCCGCGCCAGGTGGTGGCCACCGCACGGCTGCGCGAGCTGGCGCGCGAGGCGGCCGGGCTGTCCGAATGGCTGTTCGAGGAGTGCTACCAGGCGGTGGGCGATCTGGCCGAGACCATCGCGCTCATCCTGCCCGACGCGGGCGCCGGCTCGGAGCTGGGCCTGGCGGCGTGGATCGAGGAGCGGCTGCTGCCGCTTCGCGGCCTGCCCGAAGACGAGGTCGCGCAGCGCGTGCAGGCCTGGTGGCGCGAGCTCGATGCGCAAGGACGCTTTCTGCTGACCAAGCTCGTGGGCGGCGGCTTTCGCGTCGGCGTGAGCAAGCTGCTGGTGCAGCGCGCGCTGGCGGCTCATTCGGGTGTCGATGCGCGGCGCATTGCCCAGCGCATGATGGGCTACACCGACGCGCGCGCGATGCCCACGGCCGAGCGCTTTGCCGCGCTGGTCGATACGGCGGAGGTCGGCGGTGGCGACACCCGCGACGCCGGCCAGCCCTATCCCTTCTTCCTGGCCCATCCACTCGATGCGCCGCTGGAAGACTTCGACGTCCGGCTCGGCCCGGTGGGTGACTGGCTGGTCGAGTGGAAGTACGACGGCATCCGCGGGCAGGTGGTCAAGCGCGCCGGGCAGGTGTGGATCTGGTCGCGTGGCGAGGAACTCGTCACCGAGCGCTTCCCCGAAATCGTGGCGCTGGCCCAGCCGCTGCCCGACGGCACGGTGCTCGACGGCGAAATCCTCGTCATGAAGGACGGGCAGCCGGCGCCCTTTGCCCTGCTGCAGCAGCGCATCGGCCGCAAGACGCTCACGCGCAAGGTGCTGGCCGAGGCACCGGCCGGCTTCATCGCCTACGACCTGCTGGAGCTGCGGGGCGAGGACCTGCGCGCCCGGCCCCAGCAGGCCCGGCGCGAGGCGCTGGAGGCTGTGCTTCGGGGCACCTCCATCGTCCTGTCGCCGAGAGTGGAGGCACCGTCCTGGGCTGCGCTGGCGCAGCTGCGCTCGCAGTCGCGCGAGCGCGGCGTCGAAGGCTTCATGCTCAAGCACCGCGACGCGGCCTACGGCACCGGCCGCACGCGCCAGGACGGGCTGTGGTGGAAGTGGAAGATCGATCCGATGACGGTCGACTGCGTGCTCATCTACGCGCAGGCCGGCCATGGCCGGCGCGCCTCCGTCTACACCGACTACACCTTCGCGGTCTGGAGCCGCGCGCCCTCGGGGCCGCAGGAGGCGCAGGCGGTGGTGGACGCGATCGCCCGGCGCGAGCCGGCCGAGCCGGGCGCGCTGCAGCTCGTGGCCTTCGCCAAGGCCTATTCCGGGCTGACCGACGAGGAATTCCGCCGCGTCGACGCGGTGATCCGCAAGACCACGCTCGAGAAGTTCGGCCCGGTGCGCAGCGTGCGGCCGTCGCTCGTGTTCGAGCTGGGCTTCGAGGGCATCCAGCGCAGCAGCCGCCACAAGAGCGGCATCGCGGTGCGCTTTCCGCGCATGCTGCGCATCCGCGACGACAAGCCCCTGCACGAAGCCGGCACGCTGCAGGAGCTGGAGAGCCTGCTCGGCGCGACTGCGTCCGGCGCCGTTCGCTGGTAGTATCTTCGGATGTTGATGAAGTCCCAGCCTGACATGAATCCCTCCGACAGCGACGAAGGCACCCCCGTCTCCGTGAAGATCCGCGAGCGGATTGCAGCGGCGCGCAAGCGCTTCCATGCCAATGACAACATCGCCGAGTTCGTGGAGCCCGGCGAGCTGGAACTGCTGCTCGACGAGGTCGAGTCCAAGATGCGCGGCGTGCTCGACAGCCTCGTGATCGACACCGAGGGCGACCACAACACCAACGACACCGCGCGGCGCGTGGCCAAGATGTACGTCAACGAGGTGTTCCGCGGCCGCTACGTCAAGGCGCCGAGCATCACCGAGTTTCCCAACGCCGAGCACCTGAACGAGCTGATGATCGTCGGGCCGATCACCGTGCGCAGCGCCTGCAGCCACCATTTCTGCCCGGTCATCGGCCGCATCTGGATCGGCGTCATGCCCAACGAACACACCAACGTGATCGGCCTGTCCAAGTACGCGCGGCTGGCCGAGTGGGTCATGGGCCGCCCGCAGATCCAGGAGGAGGCGGTGGTGCAGCTGGCCGACCTCATCATGGAAAAGACGCAGCCCGACGGCCTGGCCATCGTCATGGAGGCCAGCCACTACTGCATGGCCTGGCGCGGCGTCAAGGACATGGACAGCAAGATGATCAACTCCGTCATGCGCGGCGTCTTCCTCAAGGACCCGAACCTGCGCCGCGAATTCCTCTCGCTCATTCCCGGAAAGCACTGACATGCTGGTTCGCCTTCTCTATGCAAGCCGCGCCGTCGACACCTCGCCGGCGGCGATCGAAGCCATCCTCGCGCAGTCGCGCCAGCACAATCCGACCTGCGGCATCACCGGCATCCTCTGCTATGGCGGTGGCATCTTCCTGCAGGCCATCGAGGGCGGACGCATGGCCGTCAGCGAGCTTTACGGTCACATCCAGAAAGACGCCCGCCACAAGGACGTCGCGCTGCTGCATTACGAGGAAATCTCCGAGCGGCGCTTTGGCGGCTGGACCATGGGCCAGGTCAACCTGTCCAAGCTCAACCACTCCATCCTGCTCAAGTACTCCGAGAAGCCCGAGCTCGATCCGTACTCCGTCTCCGGCAAGGTCTCGCTCGCCCTGCTGGAGGAGCTGATGGCCACGGCCTCCATCGTCGGGCGGGTCTGAGGCGCATGGCGGGCTCCGCGTCGGCACCCGGCGCCGCGCGCGTCGCTGCCGCGCCGGCCGAGGGCGGCGGGCCCGGCACGGCGGTGTTCCGGCTGCAATGCACGGTTCAATGGGGCGACTGCGACCCGGCCGGCATCATCTACTACCCGACCTACTACCGCTGGATGGATGCCGCCACCTGGGCCATGTTCGCGCAGGCCGGCTATCCGGCCACCCGCATCCGCGGCGAGCAGCTGAGCCTGCCGCTCGTGCATGCGGACTGCACCTTCGAGCGCTCGCCCACCTTCGGCGACGCCTGCACCGTGCAGTCGCAGGTGGTGCGCTGGGGCGGCAAGTCCTTTACCGTGGCGCACGCGATCGTCGACGCGCAGGGCCGCAGCCTGGCCATCGGCTCCGAGACGCGGGTCTGGTGCCGCTACGAAGACGGGCCGGGCACGCCCTTGCGCGGCATGCCGATCGGCGACGACCTCAAGGCGCTGTTCGCGGCCTGAGCGCCGTGCTGGCCGATGTGCAGGCCATGCCCCCCTCGGCCTGACCGTTCCCCACCTCCCCCGACCGTCTCTCACCCCCATGGCCCAGCTCGTCGGTTGCGACTTCTCCAGCCGCCCCACCGCCCGCAAGCCCATCGTGCTGGCCCTGGGCGAGCAGACGGGCGGCCGCGTCCTGCTGCAGCGCCTGCAGCCGCTGGCCAGCGAGACTGCCTTCGCGCAGTGGCTGGCGGCGCCCGGCGACTGGATCGGCGGCTTCGACTTTCCCTTCGGCCTGCCGCGCGAACTGCTGGTCACACTGGGCTGGCCGCTGCAGTGGCGGGACAGCATCGCCCACTACGCGGGTCTGTCTCGCGAGGAGATCCGCGCGACCTTCGCCGCCTTCTGCGATGCGCGCCCCGTGGGGGGCAAGTTCGCCCACCGCGCCACCGACCGGCCGGCCGATGCCAGCCCGTCCATGAAATGGGTCAATCCGCCCGTGGCCTGGATGCTCCACGCCGGTGTGCCTGCGCTGCTGGCAGCAGGGGTGCACCTGCCCGGGCTGCACGAGGGGCGCGCCGATGACCGCGATGCGCAGGGCCGCCCGCGCCGCGTCGCGCTGGAGGCCTACCCGGGCCTGCTGGCGCGCGAACTGATCGGCCGGCGCAGCTACAAGTCCGACGACCGCGCCAAGCAGACGCCCGAGCGCCTGATCGCGCGCAAGGACATCCTCACCGCGCTCGAGAACGGCCAGACGCGCCTGGCCCTGCGCCTGAAGCTCACGAATGCGCAGCGCGACGCGCTCGTGGCCGACGCCTCGGGCGACAGCCTCGATGCCGTGCTCTGCATGGTGCAGGCCGCCTGGGCCGAGCGGCAGGGCGCGCCACTCTACGGCCTGCCGGCGGACTTCGACCGGCTCGAAGGCTGGATCGTCACGGCCTGAGCCGGTTCGCGCCGCAGCGCCCGGTGGATGTGCCGGGCCCGATCGCGCTGGCTGCGGGGGCAGCCTATCCCCGCTGCGCGGGCGCAGCCTTACCCATGTTTCGCGGGCGCAGCCTACCCATGTTTCGCGGGCGCAGCCTACCCATGTTTCGCGGGCGCAGCCTCTCCCTGTTGCGCCGGCACATCCTCTCCATGCTGCGCAGGCGCAGCGCCCGGGCTGTCCAGCTGCGCCAGCGCCTGCAAGGCCTCCGCGTCCGTGCGGTACATCCGCAGCAGCGGGCTGTCGGGCAGCGCGCCGGCCTTGCGCAGCACATTCTCCACCGGCAGCTTGATGCCGCTGATGTGCAGCGTGATGCCCCGGGCATGCAGCATCGCCATGAGCTGCGAGAAGCTGTCCACGCCGCTGGCGTCGATCCGGTTGATCGGCTGCGCGAACAGACACACGTGGCGCGTGTCGGGGTGGGCTGCGAGGAACTCCACCACCGCGCGCTCGAACGCGCTGGCCGAGGCGAAGTCGAGCTCGTCGTCCATCCGCAGCGCGTAGAGCTGTGGCGCGAGCGGCGGCAGCTTCCACAGGTGGCGGTCGCGCAGGCTGCCATCGGGATGCAGGCCGACCTCGATGATGCGCGGATGCAGGCGGTGGTAGAGGAAGTACGACAGGCCGATCAGCACGCCGGTGATCACCCCCCAGTAGATGCGCGGCGCCGACAGGATGGTGACGGCGAAGGTCACCGTCGCGGTGATCGCCTCGACCCGGTCGATGCGCCAGAGCGTGCGCACGATCTGCGGCTTGAACAGGCTGGCGACGGCGGCCACCACCACGGCCGACAGCACGGCGCGCGGCACGTGGCTGAGCAGCGGTGTGAGAAACAGCAGCACGATCAGCACGAACACGGTGGCCACCACCGTGGCCCAGCCGGTCTTGGCGCCCGCGTACAGCGTGATCGCCGAGCGCGAGAACGAGGTACTGGTCGGAAAGCTCCCCGACAGGGCCGAGGCGAGCTTGCCCATGCCCTGGCCGATCAGGTCCTGGTTGGCGTCCCAGCGCTTGCCTTCACGCTGGCTTTCGATCTTGGCGCTGGAGGCCATCTCAAGCGAGCTGACCAGCGCGATCACCAGCGCCGGCGCGACCAGCGAGCCGAGCGCCTCCCAGCCCGGAAAGCCGGGCAGGTAGGGGTGGGGCAGGCCCACGGGCAGGGAGCCGATCACCGAGCCGTGCGACGAGTAGCCGCTGGCCCAGCTGATCACCCCGGCCGCGGCGAGCACCAGCAGCACCATCGGCACGCGCGGCAGCCAGCGCTTGCCGCCGACGAACAGGGCCAGGCTCACCAGCCCGAACGCCATGGCGGCCAGGTCGAACTGCGGCGCCGTCAGCAGACTGGCCAGCGGGCCATCAAGGCCGATCAGGGCCGGGATCTGCGAGCCGATGATCAGCAGTGCGGCCGCCTGGCTGAAGCCGGCGAGCACCGGCCAGCTCACCAGGTTGAGCACCCAGGCCGCGTTGCTGGCGCCGAGCGCGAGCTGGATGCCGCCCGACATCAGGGCCAGCCAGACCGCCAGCGAAATCCAGTCGGCGCTGGCCGGCTGGGCCATGCCGAGCAGCGAGGCGCCGACCAGCACCGACGTGAGCGCCGAGGGCCCGACCGACAGCCGGGTCGACGCGCTGAACATCACGGCCAGCAGCATGGGCAGGAAGGTGGCGTACAGCCCCGTCACGAGCGGCATGCCGGCCAGCGAGGCATAGGCCACCGACTGCGGGATCATCACCAGCGCGACGGTGATGGCCGCGTTGGTTTCGCCGCGCAGCAGCGCGGCATCGGGGCGCGGCCAGGCCAGGAACGGCAGCCACCGGCGGATGGAACTCATGGGCTCTATGGTAGTGGACGGCAGGGTGGGCCACGCCGCAGCACAATGGCAGGTCATGCAAAGCCCTCGCGTCACCGGATGGCTGGCCGCCCGCGGCTGGCAGCCCTTTGCCTTCCAGCACGAAGTCTGGGCGGCCATCGCGCAGGGACGCAGCGGCCTGCTGCATGCGACAACGGGCGCCGGCAAGACCTACGCGGTCTGGCTCGGCATTCTCGAGCGCCTTCTGGCCGCACCCTCCGGCGCTGAGGAGGATCGGCAAGCGGCGGGAGCCGGGCGAGCGGCTAGCAAAGAATCTGGCGGCCCAGGCACCGCGAGAGGCCCAGGTGGCACAGGCGCCGCAGGCAGGGGCGCACCGCCGCTGTCGGTGCTGTGGCTCACGCCGATGCGGGCGCTCGCGGCCGACACGGCGCGGGCGCTGGCCGAACCGCTGGCTGATCTCCTGCCCCGCGCCACGCTCGGCCAGCGCACCGGCGACACGGCGTCGGCCGAGCGGGCGCGGCAGGACCGGCGCATGCCGACCGTCCTGGTGACCACGCCCGAGTCGCTCAGCCTCCTGCTTGCGCGCGACAACGCGCCGCAGGAGCTGGCCACGGTGCGCTTCGTCGTCGTCGATGAATGGCACGAACTGCTGGGCAGCAAGCGCGGCGTGCAGGTGCAGCTCGCGCTGGCGCGGCTGCGCCGGCTCAACCCGGCGCTGGTGGTGTGGGGCCTGAGCGCGACGCTGGGCAATCTCGCCGAAGCCATGCAGGTGCTGTGCGGCCCGGCCGAAGGCACGCTCGTGCGCGGCCGGATCGACAAGACGCTGGTGCTCGACACGCTGATCCCGCCCGACCCCGGCAATTACTCCTGGGCCGGCCACCTGGGCGCGCGCATGCAGCAGCCGGTCATCGACGAGATCGAGCGCTCCGGCACCACACTCGTGTTCACCAACGTCCGCTCGCAGGCCGAGGCCTGGTACCAGCTGCTGCTGGCCGCACGCCCAGAATGGGCCGGCCAGATCGCGCTGCACCACGGCTCGCTCGACCGCGAGGTGCGCGACTGGGTCGAGCGCGGCCTGAAGGACGGCAGCCTGCGCGCGGTGGTGGCCACCTCGTCGCTCGACCTGGGCGTGGACTTCCTGCCGGTCGAGCGGGTGCTGCAGATCGGCTCGGCCAAGGGCGTGGCCCGCATCGTGCAGCGCGCCGGTCGCAGCGGCCACGCGCCGGGCCGCGCCAGCCGCCTCACGCTGGTGCCCACGCACACCATGGAGATCATCGAGGCGGCGGCGGTGCGGCGCGCAGCCCAGGCCGGCCGCGTGGAAAAGCGCGAGTCGCCCGACAAGCCGATCGACGTGCTGGTGCAGCACATCGTCACCGTCGCGCTGGGCGGCGGGTTTCGCGCGTCTGAGCTGTTCACCGAGGTTCGCAGCGCCTGGGCCTACCGCAAGCTCACGCGGGCCGAGTTCGACTGGGCGCTGGCCTTCTGCGAGCGTGGCGGCGACAGCCTCACCGCCTACCCCGACTATCACCGCATCCGGCAGGACGCGCAGGGTCTGTGGCGGGTTCCCGACCGCGGCATCGCCCGGCGCCACCGCATGTCGATCGGCACCATCATGAGCGACGCCTCCATGCAGGTCAAGTACCTCAACGGCGCCCGCCTGGGCACGATGGAGGAGGGCTTCATCTCGCGGCTGCGCAAGGGCGATGCCTTCTACTTCGGCGGCCGGCTGCTGGAGTTCATCCGCGTGCAGGACATGAATGCCTATGTGCGCCGCTCCACGAAGAAGCGCGGCACCGTGCCCACCTGGCAGGGCAGCAAGATGGCGCTCACGCCCGAGATGGGCGACGCGGTGCTGGAGCTGATGCAGCACGCCGCACGCGGCGAATGGATCGAGCCCGAGCTGGAGGCGGCGCGCCCGATGCTGCAGACGCAGGCGCGGCTGTCGCTCATTCCGACGCCGGACGCGCTGCTGGTCGAGACCCAGGTCTCGCGCGAAGGCCATCATCTGTTCATCTACCCGTTCGCGGGCCGGCATGTGCATCTCGGGCTGGCCAGCCTGCTGGCGCTGCGTCTGGCGCGCGATCAGCCCAACACCTTCAGCATCGCGGTCAACGACTACGGCTTCGAGCTGCTGTCGGCACGCGACGTGGACATCGCGGCGCTGCGCGACAAGCGCGTCTTTGCCGCGGGCGACCTGCTGGCCGACGTGCTCGCCTCGCTCAATTCCAGCGAACTGGCACAGCGGCGGTTCCGCGAGATCGCCCGGGTGGCGGGCCTGGTGTTCACCGGCTATCCGGGCCAGCCCAAGAGCACGCGGCAGCTTCAGGCCTCCAGCAGCCTGTTCTTCGAGGTGTTCCGCAAGTACGACCGCGCCAACCTGCTGCTGGGCCAGGCCGAGGGCGAGGTGCTGAGCCAGGAGCTCGACATCCCGCGGCTGGCGGCGGCGCTCGCGGCGATCCGGCGCAAGAAGATCCGCGTCTGCGCGCTGAGCCAGCCGAGCCCGATGTCGCTGCCGCTGATGGTCGAGCGTTTCCGCGAGCAGCTCAGCACCGAATCGCTGGCGGCGCGGCTGGAGCGCATCCTGGCCGACATGCCGCCGGCGCCCGGATGAGCTGCCAACCCTCTGCGCGGGTCGTGCGCATCGAGTCCCGACGCCCCGCCTGGCTGCGAAGGCGCGCAAGCGCGTCCTGTCCTACACCAGCTTCAGGGCCCGCCGACAGCCAGCACCGCAGCCCGGTCCTAAAGTGATGGTCACGGTAGGGCGCGACCTTGCGCTGCCGAACATTCACTTACCAAAGGACCAACCATGAACAAGGATCAGATCAAGGGACGTGCCGAAGAGGCCAAGGGAAAGATCAAGGAAGTCGCCGGCCGTGCGGTCGGCAATGAACGCCTGGAAACCGAAGGCCTGGCCGATCAGGTATCGGGCAAGCTCAAGTCCACCGTGGGCGATGCGCGCGAGAACGTCAAGGACGCCGCTCAGAAGCTCGTGGACAAGCTCTGAGCCGGCGGGCCTGCCTTTCCATGACACAGGCTGCCATGTCGAATATCCAGGGTCCCGGAGCCACCGAGCCGGTGACGCCGGAAGACCCGGACGTCTCGGTGCCTCAGCGTGCACCGGCCCATGAGCCGCCGCTGCCCGTCAAGGACCCGGTCGAGCCCGACACGCCGCAGCCTGTTCCCCTCAAGACCTGAGTGCATCTCGGGCGCCGGCGCAGGCTCTGCCGCGCCGGTTCATTCATCCACCCATTTTCCGAAGGAGTCTTCATCATGAACTTTCAATCCAAACCCCATACCGGCCGCGTCGTGGCCGTCGCCTCCGCGGTCGCCCTGATGCTCGCGCTGGGCGCCTGCAGCAAGACCGCCGATGAACAGACCGCCGGCCAGAAGCTCGACACTGCCATCGCCAAGACCGAGGAGAAGGCTTCGGAAGTGAAGGCCGAGGTCAAGGAGGCCACCGCAGAAGCCAAGGCCAGCAGCGAGCAGACCGCCGCCACGATCGGCGAGAAGATCGACGACGCCACCATCACTGCGTCGGTGAATGCCGGCTTTGCGAAAGATCCGGACCTGAGCGCGATCAAGATCAACGTCGATACCAAGGACGGCTCCGTCACGCTGATGGGCCCGGCCCCGACGCCCGCCGCCAAGGACCGGGCCACCGAAATCGCCAAGTCCGTCAAGGGCGTGACGTCGGTGAAGAATCAGCTGGTCGTCAAGGCGGGCTGATCGTCGTTGGAGACGGAAGCGGCGCTGCCCTCGGCGTCGCCGCCTTCCTCACCCTGTCCAGGGGCCGGGCTGTCTGCAGCGCCGGCCCCTTGGCCTTGTGCCGTGATCACGTCGTGCACGAAGCGCAGCTTCTGCAGCGCGCCGGGCGTGAGTGCGAACGGATAGGCATCGCCCTGGCCCAGGCTGCGGTTCAGGCTGTTGAGCAGCAGGGTGACCGGCGTCCACTGAGAAACCAGCGCATCGAAGTCGGTCGGACCGGCGGCAAACGGGTCGGCCACCGGCGTGCGTTCGTTGCCGTCGCCGGGCACCGTCAGCGTCGTGCGGTAGGCCGCTGCGGTCTCGAGCAGATCCACCATGTGCAGGTAGTGGGCCCAGGTCTCGGCCCAGTCCTCCCAGGGGTGGGCGGTGGCGTAGCCGCTCACGTAGGCGCCCTGCCAGTCCGTGGCGCCCCCCTGGCTGTAGTAGTTCGCCAGTGCGGTGCCGTAGTCCTGCTGCTCGTCGCCGAACAGGGCGCGGAACGAATCGACGCGGCCCTGCTGGAGGATCAGGCGATCCCAGAAATAGTGGCCGGACTCATGGCGCAGATGGCCCAGCAGCGTGCGGTACGGCTCGCGCAGCGCCACGCGGCGCCGGGCCCGCTCATCGTCGTCGGCCTCGGCCACGTTGAGCGTGATCACGCCGCCCTGGTGGCCCGTCATCACGGGAGGCCCCCCGGGCAGGTCCGCCAGGAACTCGAACACCAGGCTGGCGCCATGGTCCCGCACCAGGTCCAGTCGCGCAAGCGCGTAGTAGAGCCGCCGCTTGGCGACCTCGATCAGCATCCAGCGCTCGGTGTTGCCGGGCACCGACAGGTCGGGCGCCAGCCGGGTTTGCCGGCAGGACACGCACATGCGCTGCGGGTCGTCCGATGCGACCGCGAAATTGCAGGCTCCGTGCGCCAGCTGGTTCTGACATTGGCGCCAGGTGGGGCCGTCGTTCTCGCCGATCACGCGCCACAGTTCCTGCGCTTCGTCGCCAGCGGGCTCGATGGCGCACAGCGCGAGCCGATCGGGCAGGAAGGCGAGCTGGCTGCCGCAGTTCAGGCACTGCACGTTCTCGAAAAACAGCGTGTGGCCGCAATGGTTGCAGCTGAAGATTCTCATGGTCGGTTGCGCCGGGGTGGACGGCGAGGTTCCAGTGTGGTTGCGATCAAGGCAGGAGGCACCACGCAAAAGGGCGGGAGCCGGCGCCAGGGCGCCCGCTCCCGCCCCTGCGGTCAGCGCCGCAGCCCGCAGGCTGCGTCAGGCCGGTCGTGGATCAGGGACGCACGATGATGTTGTTGCGCACTTCACGCACGCCCTTGGAGCTGCGTGCCAGGTTTTCGGCCTGCGACTTCTCGGCCTGCGTCTTGGCAAAGCCCGACAGCTGGACCGTGCCGTTCAGGGTTTCGACGCTGATGGCGTTGGCGGCGACCGTCTTGTCTTCGACGAACTTGGCCTTCACGGCGGTGGTGATGGCGGCGTCGTCGACATAGGCGCCGACGGTCTGCTGTTCACGGGCGACGGCGCAGCCGGTGGTCAGACCGGCGGAGATGACGGTGAGGCCGGCGAGGGCGGTAATGGCGATGGCACGGGCGTAGTTCATGATGGATCCTTCAGGTTAAAAAAATTATTGGTGCAGGCAGAAAAAAGCTTGCCGATGAGCCGCACCCTCACTCACCGGTTTGCAAAAAATCGAAGTCATGGCTTGTCGCCTCCGCGGGCGTTCTCGCGGCCGCGCTCGCTGCCGATGCCGCGCCCGTCCTCATCGAGCGAGGAATGGAGCGATGCCAGCATCGTCATCGCGAAAGCCGAAATCTCGGAAGGCCGCAGGGCCGCCGCCAGCAGCGCGCCGGCCGACATCAGCCGCCACGGGCGGACGATCGCGATCACGGCACCGGCCACGGCGGCATAGCCCATCAGCTTGAAGGGTTCGCGCTGCGCATAGCCGCTCAGGGCTGGCACCGCCATCTGGCCCATGGTGTTGAGCGGGTGCCGGCGCCACCAGGTCCGCGCGAAGCTGCGCATCACCGGCCACCAGCCGTGACCTGCGCGCCGCTCGCCGGCCTGCCCCGGCTCGGGCTCGGAAGGGCCCCATTCCGGGCCCAGATCGTCGCGTTCGTCGCGGCCGCTCTGGCGGCGCATCGTGAGCGCAATCGCTTCGCGGCTGCGTGCGAGCCGTTCGGCAGGCGACAGCTGCGGCGGCAGGGCGGCGCTCATGACTGGCCTCCGGCCACGCGCAGCGCCTGCACATCGGCGTCGAGCTGCGTGCGCAATCCGGCAAAGCTGTTGTCGGGCATCGGCTTGCGGGCTGCAGCTGCGGCGACCAGCGCGAGGCCGAGCACGGCGCCCGGCACGAGCACCAGCACCCAGTTGAAGCGCTCGAACATCACACCCATCATGACGGCGACACCGGCGAGCATCAGGAACACCGCGCCGGCGACCAGGACCACGGCCCAGGCCAGGGCACGGCCCGCGAACTGGGTGCCTGCGTCCTGCGCTTCGTCGCGCAGCAACTGGGCATATCCTGCAAGATGCTCGGCGACGAGATCGGGTCGCTTGATGAGGACGGAGAAAACGGGATGAAGCATGGACATGCTGCGTTGCCGGTCAGGTTGTGCTTGTTGTTGTGGTGGCGGTCGCGCTGTCCGGCGATCAGCGGCTGCGTTTGCGGGCGGCGATCACGATGGCCGCGACGGCGGCGCCCACTGCGGCAGCGATCAGCGCCGACTTGACGGGCTGGTCCGCGACATAGCGCGTGGTGGCGCTGGCGCAGCGGTTGAGGGCCCGGTGCGCATCGGCGCTGGTCTGGGCCGCAGCCTCGATGCCCTTGCGCGCCATGTCGCGCACGGAGTCCATGGCCTCTTCAGCGGACTTCAGAACGGCTTCGGGCGTGAGGCGATGGGCGTCATCGGAGATGGCAGCGAGATTCTTTTCGAGGGTGGTGCGTGCGTTCATGGTCGGATCTTTCGGAAGTCGTTGAAGTAAAGGAGGGTTCGCGCAGGGGCGTGGTGCTTCGGCACGAGGCGCCGGCTGCGCCTGCTTACTTGCCGCGGCGCATCAGGCCGAGGATGAAGCTGGCGATGGCCATGATGGCGAAGATGAAGAACAGGATCTTGGCGATCTCGACGGCGCCGGCAGCGATGCCGCCAAAGCCGAACACGGCTGCGATCAGCGCAATGACGAGGAAGACAACGGTGTAGTGCAGCATGGCAATTCCTTGAGGGGTTGGGGGCCATGTCGCTGGCCCTTGTCTCGGGTGTCCGCTTCGCGAACGCCTGGAGACAAGGTTAAGAAAGCTGTGAGCAGATGTTCATCGGCCAGAGGCGCCATGGCGTGTGGGCCGGTGCGATGCGCGGCTGTAGGACTCGGCCGACGCAGGCGGCGCGCCGTGGCCGCGCCGTAGCTACAGCGCGCGCGGCAGCACGGCGTTGATCTGTGCGCCGCTGCCCGGTTCCGAGCGCACCGTCAGGCGGCCTCCGCTGGCTTCCACCCGGTGGCGCATGCCCGCGAGGCCGTGCGTGGCCGGGCGGATCTTCGCGGTGTCGAAGCCCTGGCCATCGTCCTTGACGTCCAGCGTGACGTGCGAGTCGAAGTTCTGCAGGCTGATCTCGACGCGGCGGGCCTTGGCGTACTTGCCGATGTTGGTCAGCGACTCCTGCACCAGCCGGTAGACGGTCAGCTGCCGCGCCTCGTCCAGCTCCACGGGCTCCAGATCGGTCGTGATCTCGATGCCCGAGCGCTCGGAGAACTCGCGCGCAAGAATCTCCAGCGAAGACACGAGCCCCAGGTGGGTGAGCGACGAGGGCCGCAGGTCCTCGATAATGCGGCGCTTGAGCGCGATCACGCTGTTGAGCGTCTCGGTCAGATGCTGCAGCCGCTGCACGACGTCGGGCGCATCGGTCGGCAGGCGGGACTTCAGGCGCGCCACATCGAGCTTGGCGGCCGTGAGCAGCGCGCCGAGTTCATCGTGCAGCTCGCGGGCCAGATGGCCGCGTTCGTCCTCGCGCGCCTGCTGCAGATGGGTGGCCAGCTCGGCCAGCGAGGCCGTGCGCTCGCGCACCTGCAGCTCCAGCATGTCCCGTTCGCGCTTGAGCGACTCCTGCTCCCGCAGGCCGGCCTGCGCGAGCGCGCTGGTCTGCCGCAGGTACATGTAGAAGGCGAGCAGGCCCGCCAGCGCGATCGCAGCGATGCCCAGCCGCGACAGGCTCAGCGCGCGCGCCGTCTCCAGCTGGCTCGAACTCATGTCGCGCTCGGTCGCGATCAGCAGGCCGGCCGACTGCGTGCGGATCGCGTCCATCTGCTCCTTGCCCACATCCGTGGTCAGGACGAACTTCCATGCGTCCTCGTTGCCCTGCTTGCGCAGGCGCACGCTCACGTCCATTTCGCCGAGCTTGCGCGAGACGCTGCCCGACAGCGTGACGAACTCGGCCAGCCGGGCCTTGTCGCCCGCATACAGGCGGCGCAGTTCTTCCAGCACGCGCCCGATGTCGGCAGTCGCCACGTCATAGGGTTCGAGGTAGCGCGGGTCGCCGGTGAGCAGATAGCCGCGCGAGCCGGTCTCGGCATCGAGCACGTACTGCAGCAGCTTGTTGATCGCGCTGCTGGTCTCCTGCGCCTTGGCGAAGTTCTCGGCAGCGCGCGTCGAGCCGATGTAGCCGGCCTCGTTGACGCCGATGAGCGTGAAGGTGGCCAGCACTGCCAGCGGCAGGCTGATGGCCATCTTGGGAATCCGGAACCGGGGCATGCTGAACCAGCGCATCATGAACTCCTGCTGGCAACAAGGTCGGGAATTGGGGAATAATCAATGCCACTTTGCTGCGGGCCGCTGTGTGCGTCAGCGCACACAAGGGCAGCCGTGGAACCCGCCGTGCGGCGGACATCAACGAAAGAGATGACATGATCAAAATCGGAATTGTGGACGACCACGCCATCGTGCGTTCCGGCCTCAAGCAGTTTTTCTCCGACCACGTGGATCTCCGCGTTGTGGGCGAGGCCGCCAGTGGACGCGAGGCCATCGACCTGGTGCGCAACACTGAAATGGACGTCCTCGTGATGGACCTGTCCATGCCGGGCCAGAGCGGCATCGACGCGCTGGGCATGATCCGCGCGAAGGCGCCCGACCTGGGCATCCTGATCCTCTCGGGCTACCCCGAGGAGCACTACGCGGTCAACCTGATCCGACAGGGGGCCAGTGGTTACCTCAACAAGGAATGCGACCCGATGGAGATCGTCAACGCGATCCGCACCATCTCGCTGGGCCGCCGCTACATCTCGCCGGCCGTGGCCGAACTGCTGGCGCAGCAGCTCAACCGCAAGGAGGGCGCGGCGCCCCACGAGCAGTTGTCGGAGCGGGAGTTCCAGGTGTTTCTCAAGCTTGCCAAGGGCGAGACCGCAGGCGACATCGCCAAGTCGCTCTCGCTGAGCGTGAAGACGGTGAGCACCTACCGCACGCGCCTGATGGAGAAGATGAGCCTGGCCTCCAACAGCGACCTGACCTACTACGCGCTCAAGAACAAGCTGATCGACTGAGGCGGTCCTGCGCCCGCTTTGCGGGCCTCTTGAGGGTCTTCCGCAGGCCGGGTGGCTGCTCAGTGTGAGGTGGCGCACCGCGTCACCCGCTGGCTGCGGCGTTCTGCTGCGCAATGCAGTAGTCCACCAGCGCCTCGATCTCGTTGGATTTGTCAAAGACGGCATCGGCACCCAGTTGTTCGCAACGGCGCCGCATGTCGGCCGTTGCATAGTTGCTCAGGACCACGACCTTTTGCCGGGGCGAGCGTTCGCGGCAGGCTTCGATCACGCCCAGGCCGCTGCCCTGGCGCAGGAACAGGTCGACGATGGCCAAGTCCCAGTCAGCGCTGTTGCGCGTGAGCCATGTCCTGCCTTCGCTCTCCGTCTCGGCGACACCCACGGCCTGAACGGGCGTCAGCTCTTCGAGCGTGCCGATCAGGTTCTCGCGGATGGTCGCGTTGTCTTCGACGATATATGTTCTGAGTCCCACGTTGGGTCCATCGGTGCGTACGGCATCCAGTCCCGCTGAGGAGTTTCGCGGCTCGAACCTGGCGACATGAGTATGGCAGTGCCTTTCAATTCATTGTGCCAGCGGGCAAGGGGTCCCCATGTAGGACGCATCCTACGGGTGCTTGCGCAACCCTGCCCGAGTCACTCTGTAGGCTTTGGCTGACACCGATTGGCCTTTGCCGACGACGCTGCGGGGCGCGGGCCGGCTGCACACTCGGCAGCATGAATTCCGACCGTCCTGCAGGTGCTGCAGCATCTGGCTCCGTAGCCGCGACCTTGACCCCACCGCCAGGCGCGTCCAGCGCGGCGCCGGTTGCACGCACGGGCCGTTCTGCCGGTCAGCGCGTCGCGCTGGTGCTCGGGGCGCTGGTGGCGGTGTTCGCGCTGCTCGCCCTGGTGGTCGCATTCTTCCCGTGGGACCTGCTGCGCGAGCCGCTCAACCGCTATGTGAGTGACAGGACGGGGCGGCATTTCGCCATCACCCGGCACCTGGACGTGAAGCTCGGCCGCACGATCACCGTGCTGGCCGATGGCGTGGAGTTTGCCAACCCCGCATGGGCACGCGAGCCGTATCTGCTGCAGGCGGACGCGGCGAGCGTGCAGGTTCGCCTGTGGCCCCTGCTGTCGCGCCGCATCGAGCTGCCCGAGCTTCAGCTCACGCGGCCGCGCCTGGGCCTGCAGATGGAGCCCGACGGCCGGCGCACCTGGGCGCTCGGGCAGGACAGTGGGGGCGACGCCTCCGTGCCGCACATCGGCCGCCTGGTGGTGGACAACGGATCGCTCGACTTCCTGGCCAGCGCGCTGGGGGCGGACATCCGCACCGACTTCGCCATCGCCGATCGCGGCGACGGCCTTCCGCTCCAGTTCAATGCAAAGGGCACCTGGAAGAAGGAAGCCTTCAAGGCGCAGGGCCGCACCGGCAGCGTGCTGCGCCTGAGTGCGCAGATGAACGAGGGGGCTGAACCGGCGCCGTTTCCGCTGGAGGTCAGCGCCTCGGCCGGCCGCACGACCCTCCAGGCCAGCGGCACGGTGGCCAACCTGGGCGCCCTCGATGGTGCCAAGGCGCGATTCGACCTGCGCGGCGCCAATCTCGCCGACCTGTACAAGCTGCTCGGTGTGGTGCTCCCCTCGACGCCCGAGTATGCGCTGCGCGGCCGCCTCGACAAGCAGGGCGACGTGTGGAAGGTGCAGGGCATCCAGGGGCGGCTCGGCAGCTCCGATCTGTCGGGCGATCTCGACTACGACCGCTCGCAGCCCGTGGCCCTGCTGCGTGGCAAGGTGCATTCGCGCGTGCTGAATTTCGACGACCTGGGGCCGGTCATCGGCGCCGGTCCGGCGCAACCCGTGGCGCGGGTCACGGTAACGGGCCCGGGCCAGGCGCAGGCGCGGGTCACGCCGGTTCCTGCCGCGCGCGCGTCGGTGGCGGGCGGAACGGCGGTTGACGTGCCTGCGGCTGGCGTACGGAAGGCTGATGCAGCGAAGGCTGACGCAGCGAAGGCTGGTGCACAGGCCCGCGCGGGCCGTGTGCTGCCGACAGCGACACTCGACTTCGAGCGCCTGCATGCGATGAATGCCGACGTCTGGTACAGCGCGGCCGACATCCGTCGCGCGCCGGCGCTGCCGCTGGACAGTGGCAGCGTGCACGTGCGGCTGCAGGACGGCCTGTTGAATCTCGACCCGCTCACCCTGGGCGTGGCCGGCGGACGGCTGGGCGGACGCCTGGCGATCGATGCCCGAACGCAGCCGGCAGGCGTGAGCGCCCGCCTCGACGCGCGCGCGCTGCAGCTCAACCAGCTGTTTCCGACGGTGGAGCTGACCCGCTCCAGCCTCGGCAAGCTCTACGGACGGATCGACGTGGCGGGACGCGGAAACTCCGCCGCACAGATGCTGGCCACGGCCGATGGCAGCGTGGGTGTCGCGATGGGGCGTGGCCGAATCAGCAACATCCTGCTGGAGTTCATGGGGCTGGACGGCGGCGAGATCATCAAGTTCCTGGTGCGCGGCGACCAGAACGTGCAGCTGCGCTGTGCCGCTGGCGTGTTCGACGTGAAGAAGGGGCTGATGAGCACCCAGTCCATCGTGCTCGACACCGCCGACACCGTGATCTACGGCGCCGGGCAGATCGATCTGTCGCGCGAATCGCTCGACCTGGTGTTCCGGCCCCAGCCCAAGGACATGAGCATCCTCAGCCTGCGTTCGCCGCTGCGCATCGGAGGCACTTTCGCCGCTCCGTCGGCCTCGCCCGACAAGGCCGCGCTGGCCGGCCGCGCGGGCGCCGCCCTGGCGCTGGGCCTGGTCAACCCGCTGCTCGCCCTTGCCGCGACGGTGGAGACGGGGCCGGGTGCCGATACCGATTGCTCGCAGGTGCTGTCGAGCGTGGCCAGGGCGGCGGGCCCGACGCCCAAGGATGCTGCGGCGGGTCCGACGCCCAAGGATGCTGCGGCGGGCCCGACGCCCAAGTGATGCTGCGGCGGGCCCGACGCCCAAGTGATGCTGCGACCGCTCTGAAGCTCCGAGGCGCTGGGCTGCGCCTCTCGATGCGCCGCTCAATGTCCCGCTGAGCGCTCGCCGCTCGCGCGGCCACCGCACACCGGACAGTTCCGGTCACGCGGCACCTGCAGCGGCGTCCATTGCATCGCACGGCCGTCGAGCATCAGCAGGCGGCCCGCGAGCGAGGTGCCGATGCCGCCGAGCAGCTTGAGCGCCTCGGCCGCCTGCATCGCGCCGATGATCCCCACCAGCGGCGCAAACACGCCGAGCATGGCGCAGCGGGTCTCCTCGAACGCTTCACCGGGTGGGAACACGCAGGCATAGCAGGGCGAGCGGGCGTCGCGCAGGTCGAACACGCCGATCTGCCCGTCGAAGCGGATGGCTGCGCCCGAGACCAGCGGCTTGCCGTGGCGCACGCAGGCGGCATTGACGGCATGGCGCGTGGCGAAGTTGTCGCTGCAGTCGAGCACGACGTCGGCCTGCGGCACGAGGCGTTCGAGCAGCGCCGCATCGGCGCGCGCGATCACGGCCTCGACCTGCACTTCCGGGTTGAGCCCGGCCACGGCCTGTGCAGCGGACTCGACCTTGGGCTGGCCCACGCGGCTCATCGCATGGGCGATCTGGCGCTGCAGGTTGGTGACGTCGACGACGTCGTCGTCGACCAGGGTGATGTGGCCGACGCCAGCGGAGCCCAGGTACAGCGCGGCAGGCGATCCGAGGCCGCCTGCGCCGATGACCAGCGCGCGCGCGGCGAGCCAGCGCTCCTGGACCTCTTCGCCGACCTCGTCGAGCAGGATGTGCCGCGAGTAGCGCAGCAGCTGCGCGTCGTTCATGGGCGCGTGCCGACGCGGCGCATCGCGGCGCCGGGAATCAATTTTCCTTCTTCTCTTCCTTGCGCTCGACCAGCGTCTTGCTGATGAGCACCGGACGGCCCTTGAGCTGGTTCAGAGCCTGCGCCAGCTGGAAGTCCTTGTCGCTGCCGAACTCCGGCACCTTGCGCTCGGAGGCGGGCTTCTTCGCCTCTTCCTCGAGGCGCTTGCGGGCTTCCTCGCGGGCCTTCTCGCGCGCGGCGTCCTTGACTTCGGCGCCCTGGCCGCTGTTGAGGTGCTTCTCGAGGTCGGCCTCGCGGGTGCGCAGCGCGGCGAAGATATTGCCCTCTTCGGTCTCGTCGACCATCACGTCGGGCACGATGCCCTTGGCCTGGATCGACTTGCCCGACGGCGTGTAGTAGCGCGCCGTGGTGAGCTTCAGGCCGGTGTCGGGGCCGAGCGGGCGCACCGTCTGCACCGAGCCCTTGCCGAAGGTCTGGCTGCCGAGGATGGTGGCGCGCTTGTGGTCCTGCAGGGCGCCGGCGACGATCTCGCTGGCCGAGGCCGAGCCCTCGTTGACGAGCACCACCAGAGGCACGTTCTTGACGGCCGCCGGCAGGCGCTTGAGCGGGTCGGCGCCGCCCCGGCGCTGGTAGAAGTCGGGCGCGGCCTTGTAGACGAACTTGCTCTCGGGCAGCTGGCCGTTGGTGGATACCACGGTGACGTTCTCGGGCAGGAAGGCCGCAGACACCGCCACGGCGGCGTCGAGCAGGCCGCCCGGGTCGTTGCGCAGGTCGAGCACCAGGCCCTTGAGGTTGGGTTCGGCCTTGTAGATTTCTTCGAGCTTGCGGGCGAAATCGTCGACCGTGCGTTCCTGGAACTGGCTCAGGCGGATCCAGGCGTAGCCGGGCTCGACCACCTTGCCGCGCACCGACTGCGTGCGGATCTCCTCGCGCGTGATCGTCACGGGGAAGGAGCGGTTCTCGTCCTTGCGGAAGATGGTGAGCATCACCTTGGTGTTGGGCTCGCCGCGCATGCGCTTGACGGCCTCGTTCAGGGTGAGGCCCTTGACGACGGTTTCGTCGATCTTGGTGATCAGGTCACCGGGCTTGAGGCCGGCGCGGTAGGCCGGCGAGCCTTCGATCGGCGAGACGACCTTGACCAGGCCTTCTTCCTGCGTGATCTCGATGCCGACGCCGACGAAGCGGCCGGTGGTGCCTTCGCGGAATTCCTTGAAGGACTTCTTGTCGAAATACTGGGAGTGCGGGTCGAGGCTCGCGACCATGCCCGAGATGGCGTCGGAGATCAGCTTCTTCTCGTCGACCGGCTCGACGTAGTCGCTCTTGACCATGCCGAACACCGCCGCGAGCTGCTGCAGCTCTTCGAGCGGCAGCGGCGCGAGGGAACCGCGTGCCACCGTCTGCAGCGATACGGTGGTGAGCGCACCGGCGACCACACCCAATGAAACCCAGCCCGCGATTTTCAGTTTTTGACCCATAAGGCACCTCGTCATTCCAGTATAGAACGAACAGTTGCGGGAATGGTTCCCTGGGGCTTACCCCGAAAAGGGCTGCGATCCCGGCACTTTTCGGGGCTTTTCGCCCGCAGGCTGGCGGGCGGGGTCGGCGGGGTGCGGTCCGGCTTTACCGCACCTTTGCAGAAACCGGGCCGGTCCGCACACCGCTCGCGCGGACCCGCCGCTCAGCCCTTGCCCTGGCCGGCCACGGCGGCCGCAGCCCGGGCGGCGGCTTCGGCGTCACCCAGGTAGTAGTGGCGGATCGGCTGCAGCGCGTCGTCCAGCTCGTACACCAGCGGAATGCCGTTGGGAATGTTCAGCCCGACGATGTCCTCGTCCGAGACCTTGTCGAGGTACTTGATGAGCGCCCGGATCGAATTGCCGTGCGCGGCGATGACCACGCGCTTGCCGGCCTTGAGGGCCGGCGCGATGGATTCGTTCCAGAAGGGCAGCACGCGCGCGACCGTGTCCTTGAGGCACTCGGTCAGCGGCACCTCGCCCGGCTTGAGGCGGGCGTAGCGCGGGTCGCCCCGCTCGCTGCGGGGGTCGCCCGGCTCCAGCGGGGGCGGCGGGGTGTCGTAGCTGCGGCGCCAGACCAGCACCTGGTCGTCGCCGTACTTCTTGGCGGTTTCGGCCTTGTTCAGGCCCTGCAGGCCGCCGTAGTGGCGCTCGTTGAGGCGCCAGCTGTTGACCACCGGCAGCCAGGTGCGGTCCATTTCGTCGAGGCAGTGCCACAGGGTGCGGGTGGCGCGCTTGAGCACGCTGGTGTAGGCCACGTCGAAGTCGTAGCCCTCGGCCTTGAGCAGGCGGCCGGCGGCCTTGGCCTGTTCGACGCCGGTCGGCGTGAGGTCCACGTCGGTCCAGCCGGTGAATCGGTTCTCGAGGTTCCAGGTGGATTCGCCGTGGCGGATCAGAACGAGCTTGTGCATGTTGTCCTTCGGATGTCTGTGCGATTTTCGGCCACGCCCGCGCGCGGCGACCCGGCATTCTAAAATTGCCGCCGACCCGGGCCCCGAAGCCCGCCCAAGAAAGGCCTCCCTTGAAATTCGTTGTCGACAATTGGTATCTGTTCGTGGTGGCCATCGCCTCCGGCAGCATGTTGCTGTGGCCCGCCCTGGTGTCGGGCGCCCGAGCGGGGCTCACGGCCAATGCCGCGGTCCAGCTCATCAACCGTGAAAAGGCGGTGGTGGTGGACGTGAGCGAGACCGAGGAGTACGCGGCCGGCCACGTCGGCGGCTCGCGCAACGTGCCGCTCAACCAGCTCGAGGAGCGGCTGGCCGACACGGTGAAGAACAAGAGCGTTCCCGTGATCCTGGTCTGCGCCACCGGCGCGCGCGCCAACCGGGCCCTCGCCACGGCAAAGAAGCTCGGCTACGAGCAGGCCCAGGTGCTCGCCGGCGGTCTCAAGGCCTGGAAAGAGGCCAATCTCCCGGTCGAGAAGGCCTGAGGCGCGCCATGCAGAACGTCCGCATGTACACCACGGCCGTGTGCCCCTACTGCACCCGCGCCAAGCAGATCCTCAAGGCCCGCGGCGTGGCGCAGATCGAGGAGGTCCGCGTCGACATGGACCCAGCCGAGCGCATGAAGATGATGGAGCTGACCGGGCGGCGCACCGTGCCCCAGATCTTCATCGGCGAGACGCACGTGGGCGGCTGCGACGACCTCATGGCGCTGGACGGGCGCGGCGGCCTGCTGCCCCTGCTCAACGCCGCCTGAGCCCCTGCAGCACCGGTGCGCCAGGCGCGCTGGCGCCCGGGCGATAATCACCGGCTGACCTTTTCCCGCAAGCCCGCAGGGTGCCCGCCGGCGGGACCTGCCCGATCATTGACCCGAAAGACCTTCATGGCTGACCAACTCGACCCCGTATTCCAGATCCAGCGCGTTTACCTCAAGGAAGCTTCGCTGGAGCAGCCCAATTCGCCCGGCATCCTGCTGGAACAGGACCAGCCTTCCGTCGACATCCAGCTGGGCGTGGACGCCACGCCGGTGGCCGAAGGCATCTTCGAAGTCACGGTGACGGCCACCGTCACGACCCGCATCGGCGAGCGCACGGTGTTTCTGGTCGAAGCCAAGCAAGGCGGGATTTTCGAGATCCGCAACCTGCCGCAGGAGCAGATGGGCCCGATCCTGGGCATCGCCTGCCCGCAGATCGTCTACCCCTACCTGCGCGGCAACGTGGCCGACCTGATCCAGCGCGGGGGCTTTCCGCCCGTGCACCTGGCCGAGATCAACTTCCAGGCCATGTACGAACAGCAGCAGGCCGAAGCGGCCGCCGACGCGCCGCGCATCGTCACGGCCTGAGGCCGGCGACCCTCTTGCAGGCAGGCGCTGCGCCATGAAAATCGCGGTGATCGGCGCCGGTGCCTGGGGCACGGCGCTGGCTGCAAGCGCCTGCGGGCGCCACGAGGTGCGGCTGCTGGCGCGCGATGCCGCCCAGGCCGAGGCGATCGGCAACGCGCGCTGCAACCAGCGGTACCTGCCCGACATCCCGCTGCCTGCCGATCTGGCGGTGCTCGCCCTGCCTGCGGCCACCGACGCCCATCCCGCACCCGACGCAGACCTGGTCATCGTCGCCACGCCCATGGCGGGCGTGCGCGAATGGCTGACGCGGCTGCAGGCCAGCCGGGCGCCCGTGGCCTGGCTCAGCAAGGGCTTCGAGGCTTCCGACGACGCGCACGGCCTGCTCGGCCATGAAATCCGCGCCCAGGTGGCGCCCGCGCTGGCCAGCGGGGTGCTCAGCGGGCCCAGCTTCGCCCAGGAGGTCGCGCGGGGCCAGCCCACGGCGCTCGTGGCTGCCAGCGCCGACCCGCAGGTGCGCGAGCAGCTCGTCGAAGCCTTCCACAGCCCGGTGCTGCGGGTCTACGGCAACGAGGACATCGTCGGCGTCGAGGTGGGCGGCGCGGTCAAGAACGTGCTGGCCATCGCCACCGGCCTGTGCGACGGTCTCGGCCTCGGACTCAACGCCCGGGCTGCGCTCATCACCCGGGGCCTGGCCGAGATGACGCGGCTGGGCGTCGCGCTCGGCGCCCGGGCCGAAACCTTCATGGGCCTGTCGGGCCTGGGCGACCTGGTGCTCACGGCCACCGGCGACCTCAGCCGCAACCGACGCGTCGGCCTGCTGCTGGCGCAGGGCCGCACGCTGCAGCAGGCGGTCGAATCGCTCGGGCATGTGGCCGAAGGGGTGTACTGCGCCCGCACCGTCGTGCGGCGCGCCGAAGGGCTGGGCGTGGACATGCCGATCGCGCGCGCCGTGGTGGCCCTGCTGGACGGCCGGCTCGACCCGCAGGCGGCGGTTGCCGCGCTCATGAGCCGCCAGGCCCGCGAAGAGCGCTGAGCCGTCGCGGCCGGACATCCCTGCGATCGCGCGCGGGACGATCTGTTACACAATCGGGGCCGGAGAGAGGTGTTGATTCCATGAACGTCATTGAAGCATTCGAGCGGTCCGCGCTCCAGCGCAAAAACGATCCCGCGCTCGTCGTCGGCAGCTACCAGGCCACCCACGCGGAGCTGCTCACCATGGTGTGCGTGCTGGCGGCCCGCCTGGTGGCGGCCGGTGTGCAGCGCGGCGACCGGGTGGGCGTGGGCCTGGCCAATCCCGCCGCGAGCCTGTCGACCACATTCGCGCTGGCCCACATCGGCGCGGTTTCCATCAGCCTGCCCGTTCCGTTGCCCGACGCCGACCTCGATGCGATCGGCCAGCGCACGGGCATGCAGTGGCTGGTGCACGGCCGCAGCCAGCCGCACGCGATCGGCTGCGTTCCGGCGCAGCGCCAACTCGCCTTCGGCCCGCTGGGCCAGCCGCCCGAGCCCGGCCTGCGCGTGCCGTTCTCCGCCGAGTGCGATCCGGGCGAACTGTGGCGCGTGTCGCTGTCGTCCGGCACCACGGGCGCCCACAAGGGCATCGAATGGACGCACGGCGCCTCGGTGCTGATCGTCGGCCTGCGCGCGGGCGTGATGCCCACCCAGTCGGGCGAGAAGGTTCTGCTCGCGCTGGATCCGGCCATGAACTTCGCGCTGCACAATGCGCTGCGCGTGCTGGTGGCCGGCGGCTGCGTCGTCTTTCCTGCGGGCAAGGCGGCGGAGGACATCCTCCAGGCCTGCGAGCAGCACCAGCCGACCCAGATGGTGGCCACCACCGGCAACGCACTGGCCGTGTTGCGGATTCGCCGCGAGCGCGACCGTCTCACCACCCCGATGCCGCACCTGCGCGGGCTGTCGGTTGGCGGCGCCACCCTGTCGCCGCAGATGCAGGCGGCGCTGCGCGAGTCGGTCTGCGCCGACGTTCAAAGCAATTACGGCGCGACCGAGATGGGCATGGTGGGCCTGGCCGACTCGGCCCTGCTCGAGCAGATGCCGCAGGCGGTGGGCCGGCTCCTGCCCTGGGTCGAGGCCCAGGCGCTCGATGCCCAGGGCCAGCCGCTGCCGCCCGGCCAGCGCGGACGCCTGCGTTTTCGGTCCCCGGCCATGTCGCGCGGCTACTGCGGCGCCGACGCTGCGGCTTCCGGCGCGTACCGCGACGGCTGGTTCCATTCGAACGACGTGGGCGTGATCACGCGCGACGGCGTGATCCTGCTCGACGGCCGTGAAGACGACGTGCTCAACCTGCTGGGCGTGAAGGTCGATCCGGCGCGGATCGAGGCGGTGATCGAGGAGGACCCGGCCATCGTCGAGTCGGCCGTCGTGACCGTGGCCGACGATCTCGGCGCGCCGATGCTGGTTGCGGTGATCGTGGCGCCGAACGGCGCGGATGCGCAGGCACTGATGAAGCGCTGCGCCGACCGGCTGGGCGCCAACTGCCAGCCGCGCGGCGTCGTGACCGTGCCCGGCCTGCCGCGCAACGCAGGCGGCAAGATCCAGCGCGACGTGCTGCGCAGCCAGCTGCGGGTGGGCCGCAAGCCCGCTGAGGGCACGGACGCTCCCGCAACGCCCGCTGCCCGTGCGCAGGCCGCGCCCGAACAGGACGCCCGGCCCGCCGCACCGGACGCCCGGCCCGCCGCGCCGGACGACGCCTTGCGTTTCGAATGACGGCGGCGCGGATGGGGGCAGCACGCAAGCTGGCGGGCAGCACGCGCCGGGCCTGGTGGCCGGCTGCGCTGCGCGGCATGGCTGCAATCGTCTGGCTCGTTGCGGCCGCCGCCCGCGCCCAGTCGCCCGATGCCCGCGCGCCGGCAGCGCCGGAGGCACGGCTGCTGCCCGACGGGCGAGCGGTGGTGCGGCTCGTCGTGCCTGCGCCGCCCGGCGGCACCCTGGACGCGTCGGCGCGTCTGTTCGCGCAGAAGCTCTCGGCCCAGACGGGCGAGCCTCACATCGTTGAAAACCGGCAGGGCGCCGGCCTCATCGTCGGCACCGAGTACGTCGTGCGCTCGGCGCCCGATGGCCGCACGCTGCTGTTCACGGGCTCGGGGATCGTCACCAACGCGGCCATGGTCCGCACCAGCTTCTCGCCGCTGGAGGACCTGCTGCCGGTGATCCAGCTGTCGCAGGAGCGCTATGTGCTGGTGGCATCGATCGACAGTGGCATCACCTCGGTGCGCGATCTCGACCGCCTGCCGGCCGACCGCCCCGGCGGCTGGAACTGCGGCGCCGTCCCCGGCGCCACCACCATCGGCTGCGAGCAGCTCAAGGCCCGCACCGGCCGTGTCACGACGATTCCCTACGGCGGACTCGCGCCCGCCCTCAACGCGCTGCAGGGCGGGCATGTGGACCTGATGTTTGCCAACCAGGACGCGGTGGCCAAGGCCGTGGACGCGGGGCGGGCGCGCGTCCTCGCCCAGTCGGCTCGGGCGGGCAGTGCGATGCCGGCCGTGCCGGTGTTCACCGAGGTCTGGCCGGGCCTGCTGATGGAGGGGGCCTACGGCATCATGGTGCCGGCGCGCACGCCCGCCGCGCGGGTGCAGCAGATCAACCGCGACTTCAACCAGGCGCTGGCCGATCCCCAGGTGGCCGAGCGCATGCGGCAGGCCGGCCAGGAGCCGGTGGGCGGAACGCCCGAGCACTACATGGCGACCCTGCGCCGCCTGCATGACCGCTATGGCGAGCTGCTGCGCGCGCTCGGGCTGGCGCTGCGGCCCTGAAGCGCGGTGTGCCGGCGCGCCGGGCCTGTCGTCCGATAGCCATGGTCCGATAGCCATGCGCCGGCCGGCTTCTGCGCATGGCGCTATGCTCTGCACATGACGACTGCTTTCGATTTTTCCGCTGCCGCCATCGAGGCGCTGGCCGACGCCGACACCGCGCGTGCGCTCGCCGAGGACGTGGGCGGTGGCGACCTCACGGCCGGCCTGGTCGAGCCGGGGCGGCGAGTGCGGGCCCGCGTGCTGGCCCGCGAATCGGCCATCATCTGCGGCGCGCCCTGGGTGAATGCTGCGCTGCGCCGGCTGGAGCCGGCCGCCCGGATTTCCTGGCACGTGCCGGAGGGCGGGCGCTGCGCCGCCGATCAGGTGGTGCTTGAAGTGGAAGGCACGGCGCGCGCGCTGCTGACCGCCGAGCGCACCATGCTCAACTTCCTGCAGCTGCTCAGTGCGGTGGCGACCAAGACGGCGCTGTATGCCGACGTGGTGCAGGGCACGCGCGCGCGCATCGTCGACACCCGCAAGACCCTGCCCGGCCTGCGACTGGCGCAGAAGTACGCGGTGCGCACCGGCGGCGGCGTGAACCACCGCATCGGCCTGTACGACGCCGTGCTCATCAAGGAAAACCACATCGCCGCCGCCGGTGGCATCCGTCCGGTGCTGGCCGCTGCGGCGCGCGTCGCGGCGCAGGCGAGCTTCGTCGAGATCGAGGTCGAGACGCTGGCCCAGCTGGCCGAGGCGCTCGACGCCGGTGCCACCATGGTCCTGCTCGACAACATGGACCTGCCCACGCTGCGCGAGGCGGTGCGCATCAACGCCGGCCGGGCGATCCTGGAGATCTCGGGCGGCGTCACGCTCGACGGCCTGCGCGCCCTGGCGGAGACCGGCGTCGACCGCATCTCCATCGGCACCCTGACCAAGGACGTCAAGGCCATCGACTTTTCCATGCGCATGCAGGACCTCTGAGACACACGCCATGAACGCCGTCATCAACGTCGAATACGAACAGCCGAGCTGCCCCACGCAGCATGCCTGGGCCCGTGTGCCCGTCGAGCCGGGACCGGCCGAGCGCGCGCAGCTCAAGGAGCGCATCCGCCGCCTGCTCAAGGAGAAGAACGCGGTCATGGTGTCGCACTACTACGTGCATCCGGACCTGCAGGACCTGGCCGAGGAGACCGGTGGCATCGTCAGCGACTCGCTGGAGATGGCGCGCTTTGGCCGCGACCATCCGGCGTCCACGCTGGCGGTGTCGGGCGTGCGCTTCATGGGCGAGACGGCCAAGATCCTCTCGCCCGAAAAGCGCGTTCTCATGCCCGACCTGGACGCGACCTGCTCGCTCGACCTGGGCTGCCCCATCGACGAATTCAGCGCTTTCTGCGATGCCCATCCCGACCGCACGGTGGTGGTCTACGCCAACACCAGTGCGGCGGTGAAGGCCCGCTCGGACTGGCTGGTCACCTCCAGCTGCGCGCTCGACATCGTGCGCGCGCTCAAGGACAAGGGCCACAAGATTCTCTGGGCGCCCGACAAGCATCTGGGCGGCTACATCCAGCGCGAAACCGGCGCCGACATGGTGTTCTGGACCGGCTCGTGCATCGTGCATGACGAGTTCAAGGCCTTCGAGCTGGAAGCGCTCATGAAGGAGCATCCGAAGGCCAAGGTGCTGGTGCATCCGGAGTCGCCGGCTGCGGTGGTGGCGCTGGCCGACGCCGTGGGCTCGACCTCGGGCATCCTGCGTGCGGCCAGCGAGATGGACGCGCGCGAGTTCATCGTCGCCACCGACAACGGCATGATGCACAAGCTGCGCACGCTCAACCCGGGCAAGGTGTTCTACGAAGCCCCCACGGCGGGCAACAGCGCCACCTGCAAGAGCTGCGCGCACTGCCCGTGGATGGCCATGAACGGCCTCGCCGGGCTGGCGCGGGTGCTGGAGACCGGCGCCAACGAAGTGCAGGTGGACCCGGCCCTCGGCGTGCGCGCGCGCCTGCCGATCGACCGCATGCTGGCCTTCACCGCCGCGCAGAAGTCCGGGCAGCCGGCCGGCGCGCTGGTGCCGCAGATCGGCGCGGCCTGACGGACGCGCCGCTGTCGGCTTTGGCAGCTTTGGCGGCCTTGCCGCCCTTGAGGCTGCGCTGCAGCAGCTCGGTGAGGTCGACGATCTGCGCCGAACCCGTCCCTGTCTCCAGCGGCTCGGGCTGCTCGACCGACTCGGTCTGGCCCGCCTTGACCTTGGCCTCGACCAGTTTCATCACCTCGTCCTTGAACAGGTCGCGGTAGTCGGCCGGGTTCCAGTCCGCGCTCATGTCCTCGACCAATTGCCGGGCCATGTCCAGCTCGCGCGGAGTCAGGTGGGCGGCCTTGGCGCCTTCGGGCGGCAGGTTGAGCGCGTCGAGCGGCCGCACGTCTTCAGCCCAGCGCAGCAGGTTGAGCACGAGCACGGGCCCCGATGGCACGAGCGCCGCCAGGTGCTGTCGGGTCTGGATCACGACGCGCGCGATGCCGATGCGGCCGGTCTTGTGCAGCGTCTCGCGCAGCAGCGCATAGACCTTGGCGCCTTTGGCGATGGGCGCCACGTAGTAGGGCCGGTCGAGGTAGAGGAAGGGCAGGTCGACGTTCTTCACGAAGGCCTCGATCTCGATGGTCTGCGTCGCACGCGGGTAGGCAGCGGCGATCTGCGCGTCGGTCAGCACCACGTACTGCCCGTCCTCGTATTCGATGCCCTTGACGATGTTCTCGCGCGTGATCTCGCGGCCGGTGCGCTTGTTGACGCGCTTGTAGCCCACCGGGTCCATGCTGCGCTTGTCGAGCCAGTCGAAATCCAGGCCGCTGTCGCTGGTGGCCGGATGCAGCGAAATCGGGATATGGACCAGACCGAAGGTGATGGCGCCCTTCCAGAGGGCGCGGGTGCTTGTTGCCATGGTGCTAGCTTCCTGTGCGTGTGTGCCTGCTCGCGTGCATGCATGCTTGCCTGCTGGTGCCTGCGTTCCGGCGTGATGTGCCGGGGGACTTGCAGCATGGTGGCGCGCCGCCGCGCCCTTGGGTGTAGGACAAGCCAGCGAGTGCGGGCCAGTGCCTGTAGGCCTGCGCCGACAGGCGATTGCGGCGCCGCCTTGCTGCGCGCCGCTGGCGCGGGCGCGACCATGGCAGGGCAGTCCAGGAGCACCTCATGATCGACAACCCGCCACCGTCGCCTCCCTCGCCCGAGCCGCCGCTGAACCTGCGGCGCCAGGCCAATCCGGAGAAGGAATCGCTGCCCCAGGAAGGCAAGAGCGAGCATCCCAAGGGCCGCAGCCGTCGCCGCCTGAACGAACACGCCACGTGAGGACACCATGATCGTCGCCCGCCATCAGTCCCCCTCGAATCTTCTCGCCGGCCTGCTGCCGCCCCTGCCCCAGCGCCATCTGCGCCAGCTGCGCGTCGTGGCGGTCGGCATGGTCCAGTACGGCCTGATCGCCGCCGCGATGTTCGGCGCCTCTGCCGTGGCAGGGGTGATTGCCGGCGTCGCCGTCGGCCTGCTCGGTTGATCCTCGGGGTCCGAGGCCGCGCCTCCAGGGCCCGAGGCCAGGCCTCCACGTTCCGAGGCCGGGCCTCTCAGGGCTCGAAGCCGAGGGTCTTCATCGCCGCCGCCAGGCCGGTGGCGCTGGCCTCGTAGTCGGCCCAGGGCTGGTTGCCGACGCCGATGCGCTCGCCCAGCGTCGCTACCGTCCATTGCGCGCTGCCCGTGAGCGAGGCCAGCTCGTCCCAGGTCACCGGAACCGACACACCCATGCCGGGCCGCGCCCGCGCCGACCAGGCGCATACCGTGGTGGCGCCGAAGCCGTTGCGCAGGTAGTCCACGAAGATGCGTCCCACCCGGTTCTTCGGCCCGCTGCGGGCCACGAAGCGCTGGGGCACGGTGCGTGCGAGGTGCTGCACGATGGCCTGCGAGAAGCCCTTGACCGTGTCCCAGTCATGCAGCCGGCGCAGCGGCACCACCACATGCAGGCCCTTGCCGCCGCTGGTCTTGAGAAAGGCCGGCAGGCCCAGCTCCGTGAGCAGGGTGCGCACGAGCAGGGCGCCTTCCTGGATCTGCGACCACGAAACGCCTTCACCGGGATCGAGGTCGAAGCTCATGCGGTCCGGCCGGTCGATGCGCGTCTTCACCGCATTCCAGGTGTGCAACTCCACGACGTTGAACTGAGCTGCGCTCACGAGCCCCGTCGCCGTGGCGATTTCCACGGTAGGCGCGTGGCCCGGATCGAGCGCCGGGTCGAGCGCGCGCACGCCCGGCATGCGCCGCGTGTCCGGGTGCTTCTGGAAGAACAGCTCGCCGCCAATGCCGTCGGGCGCGCGCACGAGCGCCACCGGCCGCCCCCGAAGATGCGGCAGCATCACCGGCGCGACCTGTTCGTAGAAGCGCACGAGGTCGAGCTTGGTGATGCCACTGGCCGCGTCGACCACCCGCTCGGGATGCGTGATGCGGGTGCGGCCGGCGGTGGCCGGCGCTGTTGCGTTTGCGTTTGTGGTTTTGGTTTTGGTTGGGGTTGGGGTTGGGGTTGGGGTTGCCGTTGTCGCTGCGTTTGCGGTCGCGCTGCCGGATTTCGATGCAGAGGGGGCGTCGGAGCGGCGCTGCGCGGCCGGGCGGGCCTGCGGCTCCTCGCGCACCACGGACTTCGGATCGCGGTCGGTGCGCAGGCCGTGGAACACCGGGTGACGGATGCGTCCCTCGCGGGTCCACTCGCCGAAGGCCACCTCGGCCACGAGGCGCGGCTTGACCCAATGCACCTTGCGCGGCACGGCGGCAAGGTCGTGAAAGGGGCTGGCGGGGGCGCCGAGCGCGTCGAGCGCGCGGCGCAGGCTGCCGAGCGTGGCTTCGCTGAAGCCGGTGCCGACATTGCCCACGTGATGCAGCCGGCCGCGTTCGTCGAACACGCCCAGCATCAGCGCGCCCAGCCCCGTGCGGCTGCCCTGCGGCTCGGTGAAGCCGCCGATGACGAACTCCTGGCGCCGGCCGCACTTGAGCTTGATCCAGTCGGGCGAGCGGCGCTGCACGTAGGGCGCGTCGCGGCGCTTGGCGATCACGCCTTCGAGACCGAGGGCGCAGGCCGATTGCACCACGTCCTTCGCACCGGCGTCGAAGGCTTCGCTCACGCGCACGGCCGGCCCGGCGCCCGCGCGGCGAACCGCTTCGGCCAGGATCGCGCGCCGTTGCACCAGCGGCACGTCCGACAGATCATGGCCGTGGCAATAGGGCAGGTCGAAGAGGTAGTAGACGAGGTCGGTGGTGCGGCCCGCGTCGAAGGCGTTCTGCAGGCGCTGGAAGTCGGGCGTGCCCGACTCGCCCGGCGCGACGACTTCGCCGTCGAGCCAGGCGGTGTCGAGCGGAATGTGCGCAAGCGCCCGCGCCAGTGCGCCGAGCCTGGCGGTCCAGTCGTGGCCGTTGCGGGTGAACAGCCGGACCTCGCCGTGGTCGAGCCGCGCCATCAGCCGGTAACCGTCGAACTTGATCTCGTAGAGCCAGCCTGCGTCGTCGGCCGGTGGGGCGTCCACCAGCGTGGCGAGCTGGGGCGCGAAGCTTGCGGGCAGCGGGGTCTTGCGTGCGCCCGCCGGTGGCGGGGCGACGTCGCCTGCTTCGCCAGGCTTGCCAGAGCTGCGAGCTTTGCTGGAGCTGCTGGCGCTGCCAGCGTTGCGTGCGGAGTTGCTTGCCGACTTGCGTTCGGATTTGCGTGCGGAGTGGCTCGAGCGGACAGCCTTGTCCGAGCTGCCAGGGCCGGGCCCGACGCTGTCCGGCAGCGCGTCCACGACGCTGAATTCCGCCGCAGGCCGGGCCTGCGCGTCGCGCTCCTTGATGAGCAGCCACGACGGCTGGCGCTCGCCCCGGTCCTTCATGCGGACCAGGGCCCAGCGCCCGCGCAGCTTGGTGCCCTCGAGCGTGAACTTCAGGTGGCCCTCGCGCAGGCCGCGCGCCGCGTCGCCCTCGGGCACCCAGGTGCCGCGGTCCCAGATGATCACCCGGCCCGCGCCGTACTGGCCCTTGGGGATGGTGCCCTCGAAGCGGTTGTAGGCGATCGGGTGGTCCTCCACCTGGACGGCCATGCGCTTGTCGGCCGGGTCCAGGCTCGGGCCCTTGGGCACGGCCCAGCTCTTCATGGCGCCGTCCAGTTCGAGCCGGAAGTCGTAGTGAAGATGGCTGGCCCAGTGCTTCTGGATCACGAAGCGCAGGGCCTTGCCGGGCGCCGCGCGGTCGCCGCGCGGCTCGGGCGTGGCGCTGAAGTCGCGCTTGGCGCGATACGTGTGCAGCGGATCTGTGTGCGGCGGATCGACTCGGGGCATGGCGCGGGTGGGCAACAGGGCAGCGGCGAGGCTGCGGGAAGGGCGGCAGGGCTTCCATCATCGCCCCGTCACAGCGTGGCGGCTGGAAGGCGCGGGCGCGCCGTGCTGTCAGCCGGCGCCGACAGGCGCTGCGCCGGCCAGCGGCAGATGCAGGCACACGCGGGTGCCTGCGGCCGAGCTGCTCCACTTCACGTCACCACCAAGATCGGCCAGGCGCCGGCGCAGGTTCTCGAGGCCATGGCCCTGCCGCACGGTGGCCGACGGCTGGGGCAGTCCGGAGCCGTCGTCCTCGACCTCGGTGACGAGCACGCCGGCTTCGACGCGCACCTCCACCCGCACGCGCGTCGCCCCGGCATGGCGCAGCACGTTGCTGATCAGCTCACGCAGCACCGACATGTAGTTGCGGTACAGCCGGTAGTCCAGCGTCACGCCGGGCAATTCGGCGTGCAGCGGCCAGTCCAGCGCGATGTTCACCGCTTCAAGGCGCAGGCCGGTCTCGTGCCGCATGCCGGCGATCAGTTCCTCCAGCGCCATGTCGCGGCCGCTCAGGCCGTTGATGATGGTGCTCATCTCGGCGATGGCATGGCGGATGGCCTGGCGCGTCTCGTCGAGGCTGCCCTGGTACAGGCCGGTCAGCAGCCGCGAGCCGATGTCGTCATGCAGGTCGCGGCCGATGCGGGCGCGCTCTTCCAGCACGCCCTGGTTGTAGGCGTCGCGGCTCGCGTCGGCCTGCTGCAGCATGGCCAGCATGTCCTCGGCCAGCGCCCGGTCGCGCGAGGTGAACAGGCGCCGCCCGCCGCCCGGGTACGCCAGTCGCAGCGCCGGGGTGTCGCCGCGTGCGGGCATGCGCATCACCAGGCCGTCGTCGGTGACGGTCACGCTGGGCACGTCGTCGGCCAGCTCGACCTGCAGGGGTGAGAACAAGGCATCCAGCAGCTCGCGGCCGCGGGCGAAGCGGGCCTGCCGGGTCGGCGCCAGCGACACCTCCACGACACGCCGGAACAGCTCCTGGCGACCCAGCGTGCGCGGCTCGACCAGCCGGCCCCAGAGCCAGCCGCGCAGCGGCAGCCAGATGAAGCCGCACACCAGCAGCGCCAGGCTCAGCGACACGGTCGACGACAGGCCGAGCGCCAGCAGCAGCAACAGGTCGAGCGCAACGAACAGGGCTGCGGCCGTGATCCACAGCAGGATGCGGAACCACCAGTCGCCCAGGTCGAACAGGCGATAGCGCAGGATGCCGAAGGCCAGCCCGCCATACACCAGCAGGAACAGCGAGAACGCGTAGCCCTGCAGGTGGTCGGTGCTCACGCCGAAGATCTGCGGCACGAAGATCAGCGCGCTGAACAGGCTCACCCCCACCAGCCACGACAGCAGGAACCACTGCAGCGCGGCGCGCGCCACCGGGTCGCGCCGGGTGCCGCGCCACTGCACCACGCCGAGCACGAAGGTGGCGATCAGGCCGGCGAACACCAGCGAGCGCCGGCCCATGAGCAGCGTCTCGATCAGCCGGCCCTGCTGGGCGAACCACCAGGCGGTGTAGATCGCCACCAGCAGCGGCCCGAGCGCGAAGCGGCCGAGGCGGCGCGGGTAGTACCACAGCAGCGCCACCATGGTGGCCACGTAGATGCAGCCGCCGTAGAAGTTGAAGTCGCACAGCCAGCGGAACTGCGCCATGGGCAGGGCCAGCTCGCGCGTGCTGTACACCGCCGCGAAGGGGGCGAACAGGGCCGTGCTCCAGCCCGACAGCAGCAGGTAGCGCGCGCTGGCCTCGTTCTGGCGGAAGGTCCAGACGGCGGCCGCGATCAGCCAGGCGAAGACGCCGACGGCCACCTGCACCCAGAACTCGACCGGCAGGTGCCGGATCGGCCGCGAGGCCTCGGGCGCGACCGCATGGCGCGCGCCGGACTTGTCGATGAAGACCAGCGTGCCGCCGCGCTGCAGCGCAGCGATCTCGCCCTGGCGGGCCAGGAAGCGGTCGTAGTCCGCGTAGGTCTGCAGCGCCGACGCGGGCTCGGCGATGAAGTCCTCGCGCTCGAACGCGATGCCGGCCGCACCCGCACTGGCCGTTCCGCCGTCACGTGTGCCGGCCGGGTCGACCCGCACGAGCACCGCGCCGGTCGGCACCGCAGCCGCCGGGCCCTGCGCGCTGCGCACCACCGCGCCGCCGGCCGCCGCGTCCCAGCGCAGCTCCAGCCCGAGCCAGGGCTGCTGCGTGGCCAGGGTGATGACCGTGGCCGCGAGCGCGAATGCGTAGAGAAAGGCCAGCAGCAGCCAGCCGCCGGGCGGCAGCCATCGGGTGGTGGGAGAGGGTGCGCCGTGCGGGTCCATGGCATGCCGTCGTCAGAACGGCACCAGCACGTGAAAGCCGCGAAAGCCGAGCACGACGGCCTTGGCCCGGATCTGCTCGACCACCAGCTCGGCGGAGGCCCGCTCGCCCTCGTGCAGCACCAGGCCGTTGAGGATCACCATGCGGTGGGCCGGGTTGCTGGAATAGGTGGAGCCGCTCACGGCCATCGGCGGCAGCGCCGCGCGGACATCGGCCGGCAACTCCTCGCGCGTCTGTACGCGCGGCTCGGCGGGTGCAGCCGCCACCGGGGCAGGCGCCGCGGGGGCAGGGGCGGCAAGGGCGGCAGCGGCGGCCGGTGACGCGGAGGTCGCTGCTGCGCTTGCAGGCGTTGTTGCACGTGCCGCTGCGGCGGCGGGCGCTGGAGCGGGTCCGGATGCCGCAGCTGCGGCCGGTGCGCGCCCTGTTGCGGGCTGTGCGGAAGGCGTCTGCGCAGAGGGCGTCTGCGCAGAAGGCAACGGCTTCGCGTGAGGCTGCGAGGACGGCGAAGGCGATGCAGCCGTTGCCGGCGGCGGTGAGGTCGGCGCCGCCGCAGGTTCCGGGCTCGGAGTGGGTGGTGGCGACGGCGCCGGTGCCTGCTCGGGCGCCTGCGTGGGTGCTGGCGATGGCACGGGCAATGATGTCGTCGACGATGCCGCTGATGGAGCCACAGCAGGCACAGCAGGCGCAGCAGGCGACTTGCGCGGCGAGCCCGCCAGCAGCCACCAGGCAGTCGCGGCGGCTGCCGCCACCAGCAGCATGAGGGCCGTGGCCCAGGCGGCGGTGCGGCCGCGCCGGCCGGCCGGCCCACCGGCCAGCGTGGCCTGCGGCTGGGTGTGCAGGCCGGGCACGGCGCCCCGGTCGCGCTGGGCCTCGGCCCGCCTCAGTGCATCAAGAATGTAGGACATGGCTCATCGGTCCGTCGAAAGGCGCGGCTCGTCGACACCGGTGGCGCGATTGAGCAGCATGAGGGTCATGGGCCCGGGGCGGCCGTCGGGCGCCAGGCCCTGAGCCAGCTGGAAGGTCTGCAGCCGGGCCCGCAGCGCCGCGTCCAGCTGCTGGCGGCCGCGCGGTGCGGGCTGGCCCTGGGCCATGGCCAGCCTCTCGGCGAGCCAGTCCACGAGCGGGCCTGCCGTGTCGCCCCGCTTGGCGCCATAGCCGGGCGGTGCCCGCCACAGGGTCCGGAAGCCGCCTTGCCACATGCCGGCCAACGCGGGGAGCGCGACGGTGAAGGTGGCCGTGCCGGCGCGCAGCGTGGCCGTCTGCGGGCCGATGCCGGAGAGCACGGCGAAGGCTTCCTGGCCGGTCTCGTCGCGCAGCGCGAGGATGACCGGGCGATCGAGCTGCCGCAGCGTGACCAGGCTGCCGCTTTGCCGGTAGCACTGGATCTGGTTGCGCGCGGCGGCCTCGCAGGGGTCGCCTTCTGGCAGGGGCAGGTTCCACAGCGCCGCGAGCTGGCGCAGGGCCTCATCTTCGGCGCGCGGCAGTTGCGCCCAGCTGGCGCGCAGGTGGTTGGTCGCAGCGGTCGATCCTTCGCCGCTGGAAGCCGACCCGCTGGCGGCGGCCGAGGTCGCGCCGCGTGCCGCTGCCGCATCCCCGCCCATCCTGCCGTCCGTCCTGCCGTCCGTCCTGCCGTCCGTCCTGCCGCCCGGTGCCGACGCGGCTGGCTGCGCCAGTCCGGTGATGGTGCCGGTGCCGGTGCGTTGCCACAGCCCGGCCGCCATCCATGCGGCAGCGGCGGCGATCACCAGTCCCGCCACCACCCCGAGCGCGAGCAGGCCGGAAGCCGGCAGGCGGCCGCCGGTGCGGCGCCCCGGGCCCGGCGTGCGCGTCTCGAACACTTCGGCGGCGGCCTTGTCGACGATCTGCGCATTCACGCTCGCCTGGCCGGTGGCGTAGGCGCCGAGCATGGCGCGGTCGCACAGCAGGTTGATGCGCCGCGGCACGCCGCCGGTCAGCGCATGGATGCGCCGCACCGCCCTGCGATCGAACGGGATCGCGCCACGCAGGCCGGCCACGGCCAGACGGTGCTGGATGTACTGCAGCGTCTCGGCCTCCGATAGCGCGTCCAGGTGAAAGCGCGCCACCACGCGCTGGGCCAGCTGCTCCAGCTCCGGTCGGGCCAGCATCGTGCGCAGCTCGGGCTGGCCGATCAGCATGATCTGCAGCAGCTTGCGCTCGTTCGTCTCCAGATTGGTGAGCAGGCGCAGCTGCTCCAGCACGTCGGCCGACAGGTTCTGTGCCTCGTCGATGATGAGCACGTTGTTGCGGCCCGCCGCATGCTCGCGCAGCAGGAAGCCGTTGAGCGCATCGACCAGGTCCTTGGCCGAGGGCGCCGCACCCGGCTGGCTCGCGCCATAGGCGACATGGAACTCGTCGCAGACCGAGCGCAGCAGCTCCTCGGCGGTGAGCTTGGGATTGAAGATGTAGGCGACGTTGCAGTTGCCGGGGATCTGCTCCAGGAAGCAGCGGCACACCGTCGTCTTGCCCGTGCCGATCTCGCCCGACAGCAGCACGAAGCCGCCACCGCCGCCCACGCCATACAGCAGGTGGGCGAGCGCCTCGCGGTGCCGCTCGCTCATGAAGAGATAGCGGGGGTCGGGCGCGATCGAGAAAGGCTCGTGCGCCAGGCCGAAGAATTGCGCGTACATGAGGCAGAGGATACCCAATGTGCCCAGGGCACCCGCTGCCGCCGCAGTGCCGGCCTTCGCCTTGACGGCCCGGGGCGGTCGGCATCCGGTCAGCTTCGCGGGGGGTGGCGGCGGGCGGTGTCGCAGGCGGGCAACGCGGCCTTGCGCTGCGTGCGGCACAGCACATTGACCCCCCATGCAGAAAGCCTATGATGGTTACGGGCAATGGCCGAGGAGACATGAAGGCCGGGGCCCGTTCATCCACTTCGGTTCACAACGCGCAAAAGGAAAACCATCCATGAAATCCTTCTTCAAGAACGTGCTTTGCCGCATCCTCGTCCTGGCCCTGCTGATGGGCTCCTTCCAGATGGCCAGTGCCGGCATCATCGGAACCGATCAGGCAGCCGCAGCCGCTGCCGTGCAGGCTGACCGCGCCGCCGTGATGGCCGCGCTGAGCCGCAGCGACGTCACCCGCGAAATGCAGGCCCAGGGGCTCGATCCGGCCCAGGCACGCGACCGTGTCGCCGCCATGACCGACGAGGAAGTCCGCACCCTGGCCTCCAGCATCAACAGCGCTCCCGCCGGCGCCTCCAGCGGCTGGGCCGTGGCCATCGTGCTGGCCCTGGTGGTCTGGTTCGTCTGGTATCGCAAGTAAGCGGGGACACGCCCCGGTGATCCTGGCGCCGCGCCCTCTGTTACGCAGGCCGCGCGCGGCGTCCCGACCGGCTGCCCTGGCGGCAGCCTCCGTCTTCCTGAAGCAGGTCCGGCTCCGGCTGGACCTGCTGTTTCTTTTTCTGGGGGCGCTGCTGCTGTCCGGCTGCGCCCAGTTCGTGCCGCAGACCATCGAACTGCGCAGCGCCTGGCCCGATGGCGTGCCGCGTGCGGTGGAGCTGCGCGACGTCGTCTTCCATCCGCAGACGGAGTACCAGTGCGGTCCGGCGGCGCTGTCCACCGTGCTCGACGCGGCCGGGCGCAAGGTGTCGCCCGACGATCTGGCGCGTGACGTCTACCTGCCGGCGCGTCGCGGCAGCCTCCAGGTGGAGATGCTGGCCGCCCCGCGCCGCCATGGCCTGATCGGCTGGCAGATTCCGGCCCGCATGGATGCGCTGCTGCGCGAGGTGGCGGCCGGCAACCCGGTGCTGGTGCTGCAGGACCTGGGCATCTGGCCTGTGCAGCAGTGGCACTATGCCGTGGTCGTGGGATTCGACTACGAGGCCGGCGAGCTGTACCTGCGTTCGGGGACGACGCGGCGCGAGGCACTGCCCTTCACCATCTTCGAGCTGACCTGGAAGCGCGGCGACTACTGGGCGATGGTGGTCGTGCCGCCCGGACGCATCCCCGCCACCGCGACCGAGACGGGCTTCCAGCAGGCCGTCGCCGCCTTCGACCGCACGGCCAGCCCGCAGGCATCGCTCGCGGCATGGGAGTCGTTTCTCGCGCGCTGGCCCGGCAATCCGCTGGCGAGCCTGGCGCTGGGCAACCGCTACTACCAGGCCCGTCATCTGGCGCTGGCCGAGGCGGTGCTCGCGCAGGCGGCGCAACGGCACCCGCAGGCGGCCGAGGTGCTCAACAACCATGCGCAGGTGCTGTCGGACATGGGGTACAACGCCGAGGCGCTGGCCGTGATCGACCGCGCGGCGGCGCTGAAGAGTCCGTTCGCGGCCGACATCGCGGCAACGCGAGAAGGCATCCTGCGGCAGCTTCAGCGTCCCTAGCCGCTTCGGCTGTCGTCGCCGTGCCGGGATAGACTCCCGGCATGACCGAGCACACCCTGCCCGCGCCCCAGCAGATTTCCGAGAAGGACTGGGTCAACGGCGAGCTGATCCGCAATCTGATGTTCAATGCGCGTACCTCGCAGTACGCGTCGCTGCTGCTCATCCCGGTGGTCTTCGGTGTGCTGTTTCGCGACGTGCCGCACTGGCAGCTGCTGCTGTGGTCCGTCTCGGCGGCCCTGATGTCGGGCTACCGCATGTGGTTCATGGTGCGCTATGCCTCCACGGTTTCGGCGGCGGACGCGGCAGGCCAGACCCTGTTCATGCGCCGCTATGGCTTCACCTGGCCGCTCGGCGCCATCATCTGGGGCTCGTCGACGCTGCTGCACTTCGACCGCGCGCCGCTGCCCGACCAGTTCATCTGCTGGCTGATCCTCACGGGCCTGGCGATGTTCTCGATCAACACCTTCTCGACCCACATCCGCACCATGGAGGCGTACCTGAATGCGCTGGCCGCCAGCATGGTGACCGCCATGCTGTGGCGCATGGTGTTCGATCCGCAGGTGAAGGTGCAGGCCTACCATGTGTGGCTGCTCGTGCTGGTGGCCATCTTCTGGCAGCTGCTGCTGCAGGCCGGTCGCCGGCTGCACCGCACGCACCGGCGCAACTTCGAGCTGCAGTACCGCAACGCCCAGCTGATCGACTCGCTCACCCGGCAGACCCAGGCGGCACTCGATGCGGTCGAGATCAAGAACCGGTTCCTGGCGAGCGCGGCGCACGACATTCGCCAGCCGGTTCATGCGCTCGGCCTCTATGCCGACTGGCTGGGCAGCGAACCGGAGCTGGTCAAGGAGATCGCGCCCAAGATCGTGGAGTCGACCAAGGCGGTGAACGCGCTGTTCGACTCGCTGTTCGACCTGGCCCGGCTGGACTCGGGAAAGATCCGCCTGAACATCGAGCCGGTCAACATGCGCCAGCTGCTGCATGACCTGGAGCTGCAGTACCGGCCGCTCGCAGAGTCCAAGGGCCTGGAATTCCGCATCCGCATCACGCCGGGCTCGGCCATGTCGGACCACATCCTGGTCCAGCGCACGCTGGGCAACCTGATCTCCAATGCCATCAAGTACACCGCGCGCGGCGGCGTGCTCGTGGCCTCGCGGCGACGCGGCAAGCGCATGTGCGTGGAGATCTGGGACACCGGCATGGGCATCCCTGTGGAGTACCAGCGCGAGATTTTCCGGGAGTTCTACAAGGTGCCCGTGCACAAGGGCACGGAAGACGGTTTCGGCCTGGGGCTGTACATCGTGTCGCGGCTGTCCGGCATCCTGGGCCATCCGCTGGAGCTGCGTTCGCGCCCGGGGCGCGGCTCGATGTTCCGGCTGGTGCTCGATCCGACGGACCCGGTGCAGGCTGCACAGCGGGCCGCGTCGTCGGCCTCCACCGATCAGGCGCCCAGCATGCCGTGAGTGCGGGCGTAGTGGATGGTCTGGGTGCGGCTCTTGACGCCCAGGCGGCGGAACAGACGCCACAGGTGGACCTTGACCGTGTGCTCGCTGATGCCGAGTTCTTCGGCGATCTCGCGGTTGGACAGGCCCCGGTCGAGCATGACGATGAGCTGCTTCTGGCGCTTGGACAGCTTGTTGTCGGAAGGGGCCAGTTCCTCGAAGCCGGCATCGGCCACGAGCAGGGCGCGCAATGCGGCGCCGATTTCGCTCGCGCCGGAGGATTTCTCGATGTAGATGTCGGCGCCCGCTTCGATGCACTGCTCCTCGGCGTCGCTCGACGGCGAGGCGGACAGCACGGCGAGCGGCGTGTTCGGGTAACGCGTCTTGAGTTCGATGACGCCCGATACGCCCATGGTGTCGGGCAGCTTCAGGTCCAGACAGAACAGCTCGGGCTCGCCACGGGCCTTCACGGCCTCCTCGACACCACCCAGCCGGTCCAGTTCCACCACCTCGGCGCCCGCGCGGGTGCGGCGCAGCAGCATCACGACGGCTTCACGCATGAGGGGATGGTCATCGATCACGTAAAAAGTCATTTCGTCCGTTTCCTGTATACAGCATTCAAGGATAACCCGATTCGGGAGCGGCTGGCCGCTCCCGAAGACTGACGCCCCATTGCGATGAGGTCTATGGGCCGCGCAGGGGCGGCGCTTTAATTCAAAAGGCCACGTTGACGGGCGGCCTTCGTGCCAGAGATTGGCCGGCGGCATGCCGCACGGCGGCGCATTCGCGTCTCAGTAGTCCAGGCCCATGGCGGCGCGAACATCCGCCATGGTAGCGCGCGCCACGGCGCGGGCCCGGTCGGTGCCGGCATCCATGATGTCGCGCACGATCTTCGGATTGCTCACGTAGGGCTCGGCGCGCTGCAGCATGGGCTGCTGCTCCTTGAGGATGCCGTCGATCACCGGCTGCTTGCATTCCAGGCAGCCGATGCCGGCGCTGCGGCAGCCCGAGGCCGCCCACTGGCGCGTGCCCTCGTCGGAATAGACGAGGTGGAACTGCCAGACCGGGCACTTGTCGGGATCACCGGGGTTCTCGCGGCGCACGCGCGCCGGGTCGGTGGGCATGCGCCGCACCTTCAGCTCGATCGAGGCCTTGTCCTCGCGCATCGCGATCGAGTTGTTGTAGCTCTTGCTCATCTTCGCGCCATCAAGGCCCGGCAGCTTGCTCGACTCGGTGAGCAGCACCTGCGGCTCGACCAGCACCTGCCGGCCGGTGCCGCGCAGCCAGCTCTCCAGCCGCTCGCGCTCGGCCGCATCCCAGGCGGGGTGGCTGGCGATGAAGCCGAGGGCGCCTTCAAGCGCCTTGGCTTCGCCCTTTTCCTGCCAGGTCTTGCGCGACTTCTCCAGGCGCTTGAGGCTGTCCTTGTCGAGCTTGGCCAGCGAGGCCTGCACCAGTTCGTCGAAGTCGGCCTCGCGGCCGTAGAGGTGGTTGAACCGGCGCGCGGCCTCGCGCGTGAGTTCCACATGGCTGGCCTGGTCTTCGCCCACAGGCACCCAGTTGGCGCGGTAGATCAGGATGTCGGCGGCCTGCAGCAGCGGATAGCCCAGGAAGCCATAGGTCGACAGGTCCTTGTCCTTGAGTTTTTCCTGCTGGTCCTTGTAGGTCGGCACGCGTTCGAGCCAGCCGATCGGCGTGCCCATGGCCAGCAGCGTGAACAGCTCGGCATGCTCGGGCAGGCGGCTTTGCAGGAACAGCGTGCACTGGTCCGGATCGAGGCCTGCCGCCAGCCAGTCGATGACCATCTCGTAGACGTTGCGGCCGATCACCTCGCGGCTCTCGTAGTGGGTCGTGAGCGCATGCCAGTCGGCCACGAAGTAGTAGCACTCCATGAGGGACTGCAGGCGCACCCAGTTCTTCAGGGCGCCGTGGTAGTGGCCCAGATGCAGCGCGCCCGTGGGGCGCATGCCGGAGAGGACTCGTTCTTTCGTCGTGGTCGTCATGTCGTCGTTCAGTTCAGCAGGAATTTCAGCGGCGTCAGCAGCAGGTTCAGCAGGCCGTAGGTCAGGTCCATCAGCGGGCGCATCCACAGCGTGCTCACGACGCCCAGCAGGACCAGGCCCATCACGATGAAGAAGCCCCAGGGCTCGATGCGCGAGACCCACATTGCCTGCCGCCATGGCAGCAGGCCCACCAGCACGCGCCCGCCGTCCAGCGGCGGCAGCGGGAACAGATTGAAGACGAACATCACCACGTTGACGAGCACGCCGGCGCGACACACTTCGAGGACAAAGCGTTCGTTCACGCCCAGGCCCGACACCACGATGAACAGCGCGCCCCAGAGCAGCGCCTGAAAGAGGTTGGAGCCGGGGCCGGCCAGCGCCACCCACACCATGTCGCGCTTGGGGTGGCGCAGCGCGCCGAAATTCACCGGCACCGGCTTGGCGTAGCCGAAGAGAAAGGTGCCGGCCGTGGCGACGTACAGAATGATCGGCATCAGGATGGTGCCCACCGGGTCGATGTGCTTCATCGGGTTGAGCGTCACCCGGCCCTGGGCCCATGCGGTGTTGTCGCCGAAATGCCGCGCGACGTAGCCGTGCGCCGCCTCGTGCAGGGTGATGGCGAAGATCACCGGCAGGGCGTAGATGGCGATGGTCTGGATGATGTTGGCGAAGTCCACGTTGCCGATTGTCTCAGACGGCCGCAGGGCCGGCGCCCGCAGCGCCGGGGTCGCCCCGGGTTGCGTCGGGGATCACGGGAAGATCATCGGGTGGTCGCAGACAGGCCGACGCCGATCAGAGGCCCATCCGAGGCTCATCAAAGACCCGTCAGAGGCCCAGACGCGCCACGTCGCCGCCGCCTTCGCGCAGCACCACCGCATCGCCGCCCGTGCCCATGGGCGTGAGGTCGACCACGGTGGTGGGTGACAGCGGGCAGGCGCCGGCATCGATCACGGCGGCGATCACCTTCTCGTAGCGCGAGCGGATGTCGGCCGGGTCGTTGAGCGGCTCGGTCTCGCCCGGCGGGATCAGCGTGGTGGCCAGCAACGGCCCGCCGTGCAGCGCCAGCAGCTCCTGCAGCGCGCGGTGCTCTGGCACGCGCAGGCCGATGGTCTTGCGGTGCGGATGGCTCACGCGCCGGGGCACTTCGCGCGTGGCCTCCAGGATGAAGGTGTAGGGCCCGGGCGTGGCCGACTTCAGCAGCCGGTACTGCCGGTTGTCCACGCGCGCATAGTTGGCCAGCTCGCTCAGGTCGCGGCACAGCAGCGTCAGGTGGTGCCGGTCGTCGACGCCGCGGATGCGCCGCAGCTGGTCCACGGCGGTCTTGTCGTCGAGGTGGCAGACGAGGGCGTAGCTCGAATCGGTGGGGACGGCGGCCACGCCGCCGGCCGCCAGCAGGGCCACGGCCTGCTTGAGAAGCCGCGGCTGCGGATTGTCGGGATGGACTTCGAAGTACTGGGCCATGTCAGGACTCTACCGGTTCCACCACCACCCGGCTTTCGCGCACCGTGAGCCAGGCGCCTGCCGCGCCGCAGACGGCGATCAGCGCCATGCCGATGACGGACCAGCGATCCGGCACGTGCGAGAAGGCAATCCAGCCGCCGATCATCGCAAAGCCGATCTGGGTGTAGAGGAACGGCGTGAGCGTCGCCGCCGGCGCGCGCTGGTAGGCCAGGATGAGCAGGTAGTGGCCCACCGTGGCCAGAACGCCCATCGTGACGAGGCCGAGCCACAGCGCGTTGTCGTTCAGGTGCTGCCAGACGAAGGGCAGCGGCAGCGAGGCCAGCAGGGCACCGACCCAGCCGGTGTAGAAGTGCATGGTGACGGGGTCCTCGGTGCGGGCCAGCCGGCTGGTGAGCACCTGGAACCAGGCATTGCAGGCGACCAGACCGAGCGGCAGCAGCGCCGCCCAGTCGAAGGCGTCGTCCCCCGGCCGGATGATGATGAGGGTGCCGGTGAAGCCGCCCGCGACCAGCGCCCAGCGCAGCGCCGAGACGCGCTCGCCCAGCTGCGTGGCCGCCAGCAGCGTGATGACCAGGGGCGTGACCATGACGATGGCGGTGAACTCGCCCACCGGCATATGCTTGAGGCTCAGGAACGCGAACAGGCTGGTGGCCAGCAGCAGCACGCCGCGCAGAACCTGGAACTTCGGGTGGGCCGTCCGGAGCAGGGCCAGGCCCCGGCGCGGCAGCACGGCGACCGTGGTGAGGACGGCCTGGAACATGTAGCGCACCCACAGCGCCATGAGCAGGGGCACACTCAGGGTGACGAACTTGGTGGTGGTGTCGAGTACCGCAAAGCAGGCGGTGGCCAGAACCACGAGCGCGATGCCCGCGACGGCGCTGGGAAGACGGCTCACGCGACGACCTTCACTGGATTCTGTCGGCGACGAGTTCCCACACCGGCGTGAGTCCGCCGGGCAAGTAGGGCAGGGTGCCCAGGTCGACGTGGCTTTCGTCCGGGCTGTGGAAGTCGCTGCCGCGCGAGGCGGCCAGGCCGAACTCGCGCGCCATGTCGGCATAGGTGACGTACTCGGCCGCCGTATGGCTGCCGGTGACGACCTCGACGCCGCGCCCGCCGTGCGCCTTGAATTCGCTGAAGAGCGCAAATTCCTCGTTGGCGCTGAACTTGTAGCGCGCCGGGTGCGCGATGACCGCCACGCCGCCGGCCTCGGTGATCCAGCGGACCGAGTCGGCCAGCGTGGCCCAGCGATGCGGCACGTAGCCGGGCTTGCCTTCGGTGAGGTATTTGCGGAAGACCTCGGGCGTGTCCTTGCAGACGCCGGATTCGACGAGGAAGCGCGCAAAGTGGGTGCGCGAGATGAGTTCCGGATTGCCGACGAACTTGAGCGCGCCTTCATAGGCGCCCTTGATGCCGACGAGGGCCAGCTGCTCGGCCATCTCCATGGCCCGCGCACCGCGGCCGCCGCGCGTGTCGTACAGGCCCTGGCGCAGTTGCGCGTTGTCGGGGTCGAAGCCCAGGCCGACGATGTGGACGGTCTGGTTGGCGAAGGTGATGGAGATCTCCACGCCGGTGAGGTATTTCATGCCCAGCTCGGCTGCTGCGGCCCGGGCGCGGTGCTGGCCGCCGACCTCGTCATGGTCCGTGAGGGCCCACAGTTCCACCTGGTTGGCCTTGGCGCGCGCGGCCAGTGCTTCGGGCGTCAAGGTTCCGTCGGAGACGACCGAATGGCAGTGGAGGTCGGCGTTGAGGATGGAGGGCACAGCTCGATTCTAGGGTTTCCACTGAATCGGCGCTGGTGTGGGGGTGTTGGAGCGTCTTGTGCCCTGTCTCGTTATGCCGAGCGCAGCGTCTGTTGCTTTGAGCGTTTTCGTTTGCCTGGACCTCGCGCAGCCAAGCCGCCAGCCCCTGGGGCCGGGGCGCTTGGCTGGGGCGGTCGGCACTGCGTGTCCGACTGCCCTGCGGTACTCGCTCTTGCGGGCCGGTGCCGAACTCGCTACGCGCTGCGCGCTGCGCTCAGACAGCGGCACCGAGTCAGATGACGAAGCGCGCTGCGCGCGCGCCCGCAAGACCTCCGTTCCTCGGCGCCCCAGAAGGCGCGCCCCGGCCCCAGGGGC